>DASPVW010000025.1:0-36200 GCA_035622155.1 Candidatus Acidiferrales bacterium | reverse complement strand
CTTGTTGAAATAGACTTGGCGGCCAACAGATTTGGAATGATGGAAGCTTCGATATTGCGCGAATCATGCTGGCAACTACCGTACTCGCGGACCCCGAGGGCGGAAGTACACAAGGGCCACGCGCCCTAGTGGATTTTCATGGCGATACTTTGGAGGCGCGGGTGGGAATCGAACCCACGAATGAAGGTTTTGCAGACCTCTCCCTTCCCACTTGGGTACCGCGCCAATGGGTCCAGTATAGCGAAATGGGCGCCTTGTTTCAGCCCCAGCAACTGCTTCTCCGCAAGCCTCGTTCGCGTTAAAGTGAATGAAATAAGCCAGCGAAAAGGCTTTCGAGGGTAGGATCGACGATGGGGCTTGCCTGGATCGTAGCCAGCGTCCTTGTGACTGCGGTTGTACTGACGGCCATGGTGTGGTCAATCAGCCGGCGCTCTGCAGCGGAGCTGTCGAGCGTACGCCAGGAGATGCAGGCCTCGCTTGCCGCGCAAGGCCAGACTATGGCTGCCCAAATCAATCACTTAATGGAATCTGTGAGCCGAGAGCTTGGACAGGTCCGGCAGGAGCTGCAGAGCGGAGTGGCCTCAACCGGCCATCTCGCAACCCAAGCACAGCGCGACGTTGCCGAGCGACTCGAGTCCTCGACCAACGTCTTGCTACAGATGAGTCAAAGAATTGGCGAAGTGTATCAGACAAGCCAAGATCTCTCCAAAGCCACGCAGACCCTGCAGGCAGTCCTTGGCGGCGCGAAGACGCGCGGCACGCTGGGAGAAATCACGCTGGACCGCATCCTGGAAGACGCCTTGCCGCAAAGCGCGTATTCGATGCAATACCGCTTCGCGTCGACAGGTGCCGTCGTCGATGCGATTGTCCGCAGTTCCGATAGGATGCTTTCCATCGACTCCAAGTTCCCACTCGACGCCTATCGACGCCTGCTCGATATCGGCGAAGAGGCGCGCCGAGACTTTTCGCAAGCCGTCCGCAAGCACGCCGATTGCATCGCCGAGAAATACATTCTGCCAGACGAACACACGTTCGATTACGCATTGATGTTTGTCCCTTCTGAAGGCGTCTATTACGAGCTACTGATGAGCGAAGATCCGAAGCACGGCCGGCTTGACGAATACTGCCGCAGCAAGCGGGTCTTCCCCGTATCACCCAATACGTTCTATGCCTGCCTGAGCGCCATCGCCATTAGCCTCCGCGGACAGCAGATCGAAGAAAATGCACGCCACCTGCTCGCCGGCCTTGCGGGCCTGCAGAAGCAGCTCGATTCCTTCGCCACCGTTTACGAAAAACTAGGCACCCACCTTCGTCACGCCCAATTCAGCTTCGAGGACGCCGATAGCCGGCTGGACCGCGCGCGGGCTTCAGTCGAGCAGATGTCCCAAGGCAGGGTTTCGGAGTTGGCGTCGAAAGTCCTCGGATCGGCTCCCGGCAAGTAATCGAGCCTTGGCTCGGAACCGGATCAAAGTGCGGCTTCGGCCGCCTCAAGTAGCGTCCGAAAATCACCGGCCATGGTGCCCATAGCCAGTCGTGCGACTTTAGCGCGCACCGTCGCTCTATCTCCCGGGTGCCGCCGGAGCCGCTGAGCCAACTCGGCAAGTGTGCGCTCGGAGTCTCTCGGCGCCAGGGGTACGGCAGCCCACAGGTAGCGTTCTGCCGACGCAAGGTCGGGGGCCGCCACGACGCGCGCGCTCCATGAGAAATCACCGGATGAGATGGCCTGAACCTTGACGGTCGCGAAGTTCTCCGCTCCACCTCCGGTCATGATCTCTTGTACGTCTCCTCGCGTAAATCGAAGAACCTTCGGAGTGCCGTTCCGCACAGCGATTCCGAGCTTCTCGCCCGATCCGCGCACGCGGATGACAAGCTCACCCTGTTGGCCCGGATTCAAGGGAGGATTCGGAGGCACAAATTCCAACGACACAAGAGTAGTGGTTGCACTCCACGCGACTCCCGGAGCTTCGACCGACAGTGCCGTCGAGCCCGGCTGGGCGCTCGGCCCGGGCAATGCAACCAAGCAGATGGGCGACGACGCCAAGATAAGAGCCGACTGGCCGTTGAGCTTGACTCCATCTTCATCGGCGTCACCGCGGAGCCCGCCTCCGCAAATCCAGAAACGATCGTGCAAGGAGACGATCGGCGGTAGCGCGATAGCGTTTGGCTCCGCTTGGGCGACAGCGGGATCAATCAGCGAAACGGCCTCCTCGCCTGATACTTTTGCGAGCAGATAGTCGCCCGTCTCGGGCACATGGAAGACACCACGCCCGGTGCGATCGGTCTTGATGGTTCGCCCGTTACCAAGTTCAACGTTGACCGCGGGAGCAAGCCTCCCGTCCTCTCCCAGCACCGCCAGTGTTGCGGGATGGCCGGCCATAAGTTTCGGCGGGAGCACGATGGTCACGGTTCCCGGGGAAAGTGGGCTTCGCGCTCGGAGCGCCTGAGCGGCCGCGACCAGTGCCAAGAGCAACAGTCCGGCCGACCACGACACAGACGCGCCTCGGCACTTGTGACATCGGAAGGGTCCAGCCAAGCTGCGGTCATTCGCAACTGTCCGATTCATACGCTATCAATCGTCGAGACGCACCACGAAGGCCGTCAGTTGTTCATTCGACTGCAGTTCGCTGGCCAGCTGCTGGGCGGCCGTCTCGCTCAAAAGCCTGCCGACGCGTACGCGATACCATACGCCGCTAGGGGAATCATAAAGCGCGATGCTGACTGGTGTATAGCTCATGGCCAATCGCGCCCGAAGGCGCTGGGCATTCTCCTCGAATTGAAACGCGCCGACCTGCACACCGAAGAAACCAACCAAGGGATTGGAACCAGAGATCATCTCCAGCCGCACCGGCGCCGTGCCGGGACCGACCATATCGATCGCCTGGGCGGCCGATAACGAGAGATCGATCACGCGATCCGCCACGAACGGACCTCGATCATTAATGCGAACCTCCGTCTGCTTTCCGTTGCGCAGGTTTGTTACACGCACAACGGTTCCGAAGGGGAGAGTTCGATGTGCGGCCGTGAATTGGTGCATATCATAGATTTCGCCATTCGAAGTGCGATGGCCGTCGAACGGTACTCCGTACCACGACGCCACGCCTTGTTCCACAAACTGGCCGGGCACAGCCGGTTGTTGCTCGGCGACAGCGGGCGCGCTCGATGGCGTCGGTGCTGGCGGCTGCGCCGTCGAGGTGCGGTGTGCGCATCCGCCAGCCGCTAATGAACATGCCACGGCTAGCGCCAATCGTTGAGAAAGCTTCTGTGGGATGAGAACACGAGGCGTGTTCACACGCGTCCCGGGGAAGGCTTGTGTTTCGCTGCTTTTGAACTCAAGTCCGGTATTATAGGAACGCACTTATATTCTCGCAAGGAAGCGAACCCGATTGTCACTCTCGCCCCGCCTGCGCTGGAAACTCGATCAGATTCGTCGGAAGACGAGCCGAGCGTTCCTGCAGAAAGAGCCACCTCGGCCCAAGCTCTGCCCTTCCTGTGGGACTCTGGTCGGCGCCCACGCAACCCACTGCCATCAGTGCGGCGCCAACGTCAACTTTTCGCTGGCGGCGGCCAGCAAATCGCTCGGTCGCCTCATGCCTTCAACCTCTCCTGCTACCTACGCGATCCTCGGTGTCAGTTGTGTGCTGTACGTCGTCTGTTCGTTGGCAACCATACGAGAAGGTGGCCTGGTCACACCGGGCGGTGGAGTCCTCGCTGTCTTCGGACTCGGTGGAATCCGAGGCGACGTTCTGTTTCGCCTCGGGGCATCCTTACCCCTGCCGTACAACCTCGTGCAGCCCTGGCGATTCGTCACCGCCATCTTCCTTCATGCAAGCCTTCTGCACATCGTGTTCAACATGTGGGTGCTGATGGACATTGGCCCGGACATCGAAGACCTCTATGGTTCGGCGAGATTTTTCTTTATCTACGTGATCACAGGGATCGGCGGCTACATCGTGAGCAGCGCCGTCATCGGCCACACGAGCGTCGGCGCTTCGGGAGCACTGTTGGGCCTCATCGGGGTTCTCCTCGCCGCAACGATGGGGCGGCGAGGATTGGATGCACAAATCCTGCGTCGCCAGCTGATCCGATGGCTGATCTACGTCGCGGTGTGGGGATTCCTGTTTCCAGGGGTCGATAACTACGCTCACGCCGGAGGGTTTGTGACCGGATTCATCCTCGGCAAAACCATGCAGCAACGCCCCCCCGCTACACCCGAGGGGCGAAAGTGGGCCTATGCTCTTGGTTGGCTCACGGCCTTGGTCGTCGTGGCCAGTTTCGTGTGGATGGCTCTTTGGCTCCGCCGATTGAGTTGAGCGGAGGCAATCAATGCTCAGCGTGCAGTCGTCGCGACACGACAATTGCATAATGCAAGCCCGAAATCAGCACGAAGGCGGCGACGATGAAACCACATACTTCTTTGGCGACAGCCAGCTCCTCGCGGCCCGACACAGCCAGAACCAGAACGAGCACGATCTGCAGAATCTCAAAAAGCGTCGCCGCTTTTCCCCAGATGCTTGGCGGAAAGCTCCGATAGCCAACCGTTAGCAAAACCACGGCGGCGGCGGCCAGCAGCAAAACGTCACGGCTGAGGACCAGAATCGTGAGCCACCAGGCGATTTTTCCCTTGTGTGCCAGCACAAGAAAGGACGAGGAGAGCAGGAGCTTATCCGCGATCGGATCCAGGTATGCGCCGAGCGGCGTCCTTTGGTCCAGCCCGCGTGCAAGCCATCCATCTAGCGCGTCGGTCGCGCCCGCCCCCACCAGGATCGCCAGGGCCAGCCCGTATCGCTCGTATTCGATGGCGATGATGAAGAAAGGCAGGAATACAAGCCGCAGAAGCGTCAGCTGGTTCGGGACAGTGAAAATTCGCGTCTTCATGGCTTGTCGAGGGCTCGAATGCGCGGTGGCTCAGGCAAACTGCGCCAGATAGTCTGCCAGCGAACGACCCACCTTCTTCTCAAACATTTCCGCGAGAGAAGGGATCGAGCCGCGCGGTTCGTCCAGCGCGATTCGCTCGATTCGCAGCATAGGAAAGAACAATGTGGGCAACCCGATGCGATCTCCTTCCGGATGAAGCACTTGGCTGACAAAATCGTCGAACGAAGCCAGATCGATGCCCCGCAGCGTGACGCCGGCGCTGGAAATAATAGTGAGCTCACCCCAGATTCTCTCCTTCGGACTGTGCAAGCTCACCACAACAATCGATCGTGGCTCCATAACTCTCCTGGAAAGCATGAACTGGGGAACGCCGATGCCCGCCAGTTCAGGGCCGAATCGTCTCCACCGTCACCGAAATTCTCTTCCAATCGGGGTGTACGCGCAGGATCGGTTCGGTTACCTTTTGCACGGCTTCCGGCGTGAGGCCTGGCGCAACTTCCCGCAGCAGCAATCCCTCCGACGTTACTTCAATCACAGCAAGCTCCGTCACGATCAAGTCCACCACTTCGACGCCGGTGATCGGCAAGGTGCACTTTTTCACGATCTTGGCGCCACCGTCCTTGGCCGTGTGCTCCATGGCGATAATCACGCGTTGGGTACCCGCCACCAGATCCATCGCTCCGCCCATGCCTTTCAGCATCTTGCCGGGGACGGCCCAGTTGGCGAGCGTTCCCTTTTCATCGACCTGCAGAGCTCCAAGCACGCTTACGTTGATGTGCCGACCTCGAATCATGGCGAATGAATCGGCGCTTGAAAAATAGCAGCAGCCGGGGATCTCGGTGACTGGCTCTTTGCCCGCATTGATCAAATCGGGATCTTCTTCACCCTCGTAGGGATAGGGCCCGACGCCCAACATGCCATTCTCGGACTGCATGATTACTTCCATGCCCGGTGGCAGAAAATTCGGGACCAGCGTCGGTATGCCGATCCCTAGGTTAACGTAGTATCCGTCGCGCATTTCTTGCGCCACGCGCCGTGCAATAAACTCTCGGTTGTCGATTCCGGCTGGCATCGTGCTCCTAGCGCTTCCGCTTGGGACCGGGCTCCATCGGTTTCACGAAGCTCGCGCCCTGAAAAATGGCGTCCACGAAAATGCCCGGCGTGTGAACGATGTCTGGATCGAGCTGACCCAGATCGACCATCTCTTCGACTTCGGCAACAACATAATCAGCGGCCGTGGCAACGACCGCGTTGAAATTGCGAGCCGTTTTCCGGTAGACCAGATTGCCCCAGCGATCGCCCTTCCAGGCTTTCACGAACGCAAAATCGCCGCGCAAGGCGGGAACCAAGACATGGGGCCGTCCACTGAACTCGCGTACTTCTTTGCCTTCGGCGGCCATCGTTCCGTAGCCCGTCGGCGTGAAGAACGCCGGAATACCGGCCCCAGCAGCACGCATTCGCTCGGCCAGCGTGCCCTGCGGGTTTAACTCCATTTCGATCTCGCCGCCCAGTGCCAGCTTCTCGAAGAAGCGATTGCTGCCCACATAGCTCGCAATCATCTTCCGCACCTGTCGGTTCTCGATCAGCGCGCCGATGCCAAAACCATCGATGCCCGGATTGTTGGAAACGATGGTCAGATTCTTCGTGCCCTGGCGGATGAGCGCATTGATCAGATTCTCGGGAACGCCACACACTCCGAATCCGCCAACCAGGATGGTTGCCCCCTCCTGGATGCGGCCAATGACCGCCTCGGCGCTGTTGACGCGCTTGTCCATCCACGCTCCTTCCTTGGGATCGCCGCGGAAATAACGCAGTGTACTACAGCTTCAGCGCTCAGCTTCTGCCGACGGGTGCGGGCTGTGTTCGCGGACACTGACTCCCTCGCGTGCCGCCCGCTTTAGGATGCCAATTCGATCGGCCACCGCTGCCGCCGCCGCCTCCGCCGTGGCAACCCTTTCGATTTCCGACACCAGCACCGAGCCAACCACAGCCGCGTCAGCGATCCCGCCAAGAATCGAGACGTGTGCAGGCTGCGAAATCCCAAAGCCGACGGCCAAAGGCAACTTCGTGAGCTGCCGCACGCGCCGTGCCAGGGCCGGCACGTCTTCAGGAAACGCTTCCTGCGCGCCGGTTACGCCCGTGCGCGAAATCAGATAGAGGAAGCCGCTCGAGCAGCCCACGATTTTGGCCAGGCGAGGGTCGGTCGTAGTAGGCGCGGCAAGGAAGATGGTGTCCAGGCCGTGTGCACCCAGGGCCGCGCAATACGCGGCGGCTTCTTCCGGTGTGAGATCGGTCGCGAGCACCCCATCGGCGCCGGCAGCCGAGGCGGACTGGGCGAATCTGTCGAGGCCCATTTGCAAGATTGGATTGAAATAACTGAACAATACGAGCGGCGTGTCGGTGCGTGCGCGGAGGCGACGAACCAGTTCGATCACCCCCGCCAGCGTCGTGCCATGGCGCAATGCACGTTCGCTGGCGCGCTGGATCGTGGGCCCGTCGGCCACCGGATCGCTGAACGGCACACCGAGCTCGATCACATCGGCGCCCGCTTCCGCCGCGGC
Organism: Candidatus Acidiferrales bacterium; assembly: GCA_035622155.1. Lineage (GTDB taxonomy): Bacteria > Acidobacteriota > Terriglobia > Acidiferrales > UBA7541 > Palsa-295. The sequence goes on along the minus strand of DASPVW010000025.1, from coordinate 28,764 downwards.
CAGAACGATTTTTTCACTGGCGTCGAGCGACGGGTCACCAGCCGTGACATAGGCGATAAGTCCCAGTTCGCCTCGATCTCTCAATCGGTGAAATCGACAAGAGATTCTTCCCACCGTCTTGAAAGCAGCAGATTCAGGAGCGGACTGGGGCATTGCGGCTTCAGACATATCGTGACAGGGTTTCCATGTCTTTATCGCCGCGGCCCGAGAGATTCAAAATCACCAGTTCGTCTTTCCGCATTTTCGGTGCCCGGTGAACGAGTTCCGCTACGGCGTGCGCAGACTCAAGAGCAGCGATGAGTCCTTCGGTGTGCGCGAGCGTCCGGGCGGCTTCAATGGCTTCCACGTCAGGCACGGCCGTGTATTCCGCCCGGCCTTGATCGGCAAGCCAGGCGTGCTCGGGGCCAACGGCAGGATAGTCGAGCCCTGCAGAAATCGAATGCGTGGTTGCGATTTGCCCGTCGGGGGTTTGCAGGATGTACGTATAGGTCCCTTGTAGAACGCCGGGACGCGCGCCGGCGAAACCGCGGGAAGAGGCCAGTCGCGCGGCGTGTTCGCCAAGAGCCGTTCCGCGACCGCCAGCTTCGACTCCTACCATTTTGACCCTGGCATCGCCCAGAAACGCGTGAAACAGTCCGATGGAGTTCGATCCACCACCGACGCAAGCGAACAGATGATCGGGCAGGCGTTTTTCGGCCCGTTGAATCTGTTCGCGCGCTTCTTCGCCGATAATCTTCTGGAAATCGCGCACGAGCATGGGATACGGGTGCGCGCCAAGAACCGAACCGAGCAGGTAGTGTGAGGTACGCACATTCGTCACCCAATCGCGCATGGCTTCATTGATGGCATCCTTAAGCGTGCGGCTGCCAGCATCGACGCCGATCACCTCGGCGCCAAGCAGTCTCATCCGAAACACATTCAGCCGCTGGCGCTCCATGTCCTCGGTACCCATGTAGACGGTGCAGCGAAGGCCCATGCGGGCGGCCACGGTGGCTGTGGCGACGCCGTGCTGGCCTGCCCCGGTCTCCGCAATCACGCGCTGCTTGCCCATGCGCACGGCAAGCAGGCCCTGGCCAATACAATTGTTAATTTTGTGGGCACCGGTGTGCAGCAGATCTTCGCGCTTGATGTAAATGCGCGCGCCACCCAAATGTTCGGTCAATCGAGAGGCAAATTGTAGGGGCGTCGGGCGACCCGCGAAGTCGTGAAGCAGAGTATCGAGTTCGGCCTGAAAGACCCGGTCGGTGCGGGCTTGCTCGTAGGCCCGCTCCAGCTCTTCGAGCGGAGCCATCAGCGTCTCGGGAACGTAGCGGCCGCCGTACGGGCCGTAGCGCCCGGCTGCCCGCGTGCTGTCCAGCACCGAATTCATCGCCGCACCTTGCTATTTTCAGCCGCCTCGACGGCGCGCATGAGCGCTTCGATCCGCTCGGGATCCTTCTTGCCAAGCTTGGCCTCCACCCCACTACAAACGTCCACGGCGTACGGCTCGGCGGCACGAATGGCATCGCCGACGTTTTCCGGCGTAAGCCCCCCCGCCAGGAAAATTCGGGCGTACTGTTTGGCACGCCGTGCGACGCGCCAGTCGAAGGTCTTGCCCGTTCCGCCGCGCCGTCGCCGATCGAAGCCGTCGAGCAGAATCGCGCACGCGCGCTTGAACTTTACGAGTTCGCCCGGACGAAACGAGCCGCCGGCCTGCACGGCCTTAATCACTGGGAGCATGCGTGTGAGGCGCGCGACACTAGCGGGGGGCTCATCCCCGTGTAGTTGCAGGCGGTCAAGTCCCACAGATCGAGCAATGGCGAGCATTCTCGGTTCGGTCTCGTTCACAAAAACGCCGACGGCGAGTACATGCCTGGGCAGGCGCCTCACGATCCGTCGTGCTTTGGCTGGCGCGATATAACGCGGGCTCTTCGCGTAGAAATTGAAGCCGAGCAGCGCCGCGCCTGCCTCAATGGCGCGCTGGGCGTCGGTCCAATTCGTGATTCCGCAAATCTTCACTTTTACCTTGGCCATACCGCCTGCTCAACCCCTCGAGTCACTCATTCGATGTACGCCCACCTGGCCAAGCAAACCGCGCAGGGGGACGGAGGGATCGGCCTCTTTCATCAGATATTCACCGATCAGGAATGCATCAAATCCAGCCCTGCGCATGCGAGCGAGATCCTCGTGAGTGCTTAAGCCGGATTCGCTAACTGCCAAGCAATCTTCGGGAATTGCATGGACGAGATCAAGTGACGTGTCAAGTTGAACCTCGAAATTCCGCAAATCGCGATTGTTGACGCCGATGATGCGTGCTCGGGCGGCCACAGCGCGATCCAGCTCTTCGCGCGAATGGACTTCAACGAGCGGTTCCATCCCAAGCGAACGGCCCAGTTCAACCATTTCCCCTAACGCTTCGTCGGTCAGGATGGCGGTGATCAACAGGAACGAATCGGCACCCGCGGCACGGGACTCCCACACCTGCCAAGGATCGATAATAAAGTCCTTCCGCAAAACGGGGATCTGCGTAACTGCGTGCACCGCCTTCATATCCCCGAGAGAGCCAGAGAAGAAATCCTCCTCGGTGAGCACGGAAAGCGCGGCGGCCCCAGCCGCTTCCAGAAGGGGAGCCAGCTCGGCCGGGCGATACTCAGGGCGAATCAAACCGCGTGAAGGCGATGCTTTCTTCAGTTCCGCTATCACATTCAGTCCGTCCCGGACGAGTGTGCCCGGGAAATCGCGGGCGGGATCGACCTTCCTCGCTGCGATTTTCAGCGCCACATTGGGCAGCACGCGCTTCCTGTGCGCGACCGATTCGCGCCGGGCCTCGACAATCCGGTCGAGGATATTTTTCCGCTGTGAATGGCTTTCCATACACGGGAAAGAGCGGCTCAGACCATGCTAGCCGCGCCGCATCGGAGTGTCAATTTGACGCGGTCGAAACAGCGCCTACCAGCAGCGGCGCAGAGAATCGAATGGGAATGCCGAAATTCGATCCTCCGAATCCCTCCAGCACCGCAAAGGTGACGCCAATCACCTTGCCTTGTTGATTGAACAGGGGTCCGCCGGAGCCGCCCGATGTGGTTTGCGCGTCGAACACAATCCTGTCCGGAAGGACATCTCCGATGTGACCTTGCGTAATGATCGGACGAATCAGATTGCGACGCGCGAGCTCAGCGAGGATCCGGGAAGGTTCACCGCCGTTTTGCTTGACGATCTGCTGGGCCGTGTCTTCGTCGGTTCGCGCCAGAATCGCTGCCAGGCCGGTGGCGTACCCCATCAGCACGATCGCCTCGCCGGGTTGGGACGCATTCTGGCTGGGATCAATCGAGAGTATGGGCCGCTTCAAATCTCCGAGCTCGACATGCACAGTGGCAAGATCGGTATCCTTCGAAATACCCTGAATCTCCGCCTTGAACGCTCGCGAATCACCCGGAAAGTAGGCGTGGATGGAAGAAATTTCTGCCTGCAGTCCCTGACTTGTCAGATCTCCTAATTTTTCGTTTTTCCACCATGGCTCGGCAACATGACGGTTAGTCATGATGCGTCCGTCTCGAGCGGCGTTGAATCCCGTGCCAAAGACGTCCAGTTTCAGTTCCGGTCCGTTGCCCTCGAGTGTGAGGATCGGATTTCCATCGCTATCCTGCAAAGGCTCACCCTGTTGATTTAAGCCAGCATAGCGCAGGCGTCGACCGCTTTGCGTGTTGCGAAAAGCGACAGAAACATGAAGGAGGCAAACACTTTGCACATCTTCGCTGATGATGGCAACTGCCGAGCCGCCCGGGCCAGTTTTCTGGCCGGGGGTTGGTTCGAGCACCGGAGACACCGCGCCGGGTGCCGGCTGGGTTTCGCGAAGCTTGCGGGCTTCGGCCATCAAATCCTCCTGGTGCATGAGGCTGCGCTCGAGTCGCGAGATGGTCGCGCTGCTAAGCTGCAAATCCTTCGAGGTTTTGCGGACAAAAAGAAAATAAATCGCGGCCATCACCACGGCGATGGCCAATACGCCGGTGACCCCCCTCTTGAGCCGGCGATCGAGCGAGGTAGCGTCTTCGGCCATCTTTTCGGTCACAGCCAGAGCGCCGAAGGCGGTGTGCGCTATTTTCTGTCCTTCTTCCGCAATTTGGGCCTTCTCGACGAGCAAGCGATCGGCGCGACGGGCGCGGAGTTGCGTCCGCACACGCGCCAAAAGTTCAGCCGGCACCCAGGGAAGCGAAACCGCGTCATCGGCGCCGAGGTCGAGGGCTGCAGCTCTTTCCTCCGGACTCGGCCCGACCAGCACGATCAGCCGAACATGCTCGGTTGCGCCCGAGCCACGAAGTGCGGCGATGGCTGCCGGGCCGTTCAAAGTGCCCGGGGTCGGAGAAGCTGCCAGGTCAAGCAGGACAAGATCGGCGCCGGGCTCGCGGATCGCTTCGAGAGCGTCGCGCAACGTCGGAACGCCTTTGACGTCAAAACCCGCGTTGCCTATCTCGGAGACCAGGGAACCCGAACCTGTTGGCTCGGCTTCCACAATCACGATTTTTTCGGAATCCCTATTCATAAAATCATTCCCGTCGGCCGGCTTTCACGCTCCACCCTTCCACGGCCGACCAATCTAAGTCAAGCGCGAACTCGCGTCGACTCCCACTGCCTTCCGACCGCAAAGAAAGATTGATGGCTACGAGCCAAGCAGGGATTCGTGGTAGCGTCTCCTTGCTTGATGGGCGACACACTTCGACAACTGAACGAAGCGATCCTTGCCTGCCGAAAGTGTCCGCGGCTAGTACGCTATCGGGAAACGGTGGCGAGGGAACGGAGGCACGCGTACCGGGACTGTACCTATTGGGGCAAGCCCGTTCCCGGCTTTGGCGACCCGCACGCTCAATTGCTGATTCTGGGACTGGCACCTGCAGCTCACGGCGCAAACCGCACCGGCCGGATGTTCACCGGCGACAGGTCCGGAGATTTTCTCTATAAGGGACTCTACCGCATAGGATTCGCGAACCAGGCGGCCTCGGTCGGATTCAGTGATGGGTTAAAGCTTCGAAATGCCTACATCACGGCCACGATTCGTTGCGCACCGCCGGAAAACAAGCCGCTACCCTTGGAGACGGTAAACTGCCTGCCCTATCTGGAACGCGAACTCGAACTGGTTCGGCCGCGTGCCGTCCTGGCACTAGGGTTCATCGCCATGCGTGGGTATGTGGCATTGCTCAAACGGCAAGGGAAACTCCCCCAACGATCTGGATTTGAGTTCCGGCACGGAGCCAGCTACGAACTCGGACCCGGCTTGCCACGCCTGTTCCTGTCCTACCATCCAAGCCAGCAAAATACCTTCACCGGAAAGCTGACCGAAGCGATGCTCGGGAGCGTTCTCAGCGAGATCCGGCGATTTCTTGAAAAGGACGCGCTCCGGTGAGCGAGCCTTCGGAGGCGCTCCCCCGCGAGGGCGTCATCGAGTTCCGCAAGGCGGGATACCGGCTTCCCGGGGGTCAGCGACTACTCCATGACATCACCTTCACCGTCGGGCGCGGCGAAACTCTCGTCCTGCTGGGCCGCAGCGGCGCCGGAAAAACAACGGCACTGAGGCTGATCAACCGGCTCGCCGATCCAAGCGATGGTGAAGTCTTGGTCGAGGGTCGCCGGACTCTAGACTGGGATCCGATCGCATTGCGGCGGCATATCGGCTACGTAATTCAGGAGACCGGGCTGTTTCCTCACCACACCGTAGAGAAAAACGTTTCGCTCGTGCCACGGCTCGAGCGCTGGCCCGAGTCCCAAATCCGGACGCGCGTCCAGGAGCTGCTCGCTTTGGTCGGACTCGACCCCGGTCTTTTTCTCAAACGTTATCCCCACGAACTTTCCGGAGGGCAACGGCAGCGTGTCGGCCTGGCGCGCGCGCTCGCCTCTGATCCGTCCATCCTGCTGATGGACGAGCCTTTTGGCGCACTCGATCCACTGACGCGCGCCGACATTCGTGCAGAGTTCCAGGCGTTGCAACGGCGGCTCGGCAAAGCGATCGTGCTGGTGACGCATGACACGAGTGAAGCGCTGCTGCTCGGCGTGCGCATCGCGCTGATGGAAGCCGGTGAACTCAAGGGCCTTTATTCGCCAGGAGAGTTTTTGCAGTCGAGTGAACCGGTGGCAGCGGCCTATCTAGGGCAGCTGCGTGCGCTCGAGACGTTTCAGAAGGGGGAACGATCGTGAAACAGTTTCTCTTCGAGCATGGGAGCGAAATTTTGGAGGCGACGCTCGAGCATGTCTGGCTGGTCGGCGCAACGATGCTGCTGGCCATCGCGATCGGCGTGCCGCTGGGAATGGTGGTCGCGCGAAAGCCGTGGTTGTCGAAGCCAATTCTCGGTAGCGCCAACGTCGCCGAAACCATCCCGAGCTTGGCGCTGCTGGGCTTTCTGCTGCCAGTCCCCTGGCTCGGTGATCGTGCCGACCGTCTGACCATTACGGCGCTCACACTCTACGCGCTTCTGCCGATCATCCGAAACACGGCAGCCGGAATCGCCAGCGTCGATCCTGCCGTTCGCGAGGCCGCACGAGGAATGGGTCTTACCGGGCGACAGATTCTCTTTCAGGTCGAGTTGCCGCTATCGGTTTCAACGATTCTCGCGGGGGTAAGAGTGGCGACGGTGCTGACGATCGGGATTGCAACCATTGCGGCGGCGGTAGGAGCAGGCGGCCTGGGCGAGTTTATCTTCCGCGGGCTCGCGATGGTGAACAACCGGTTGATCCTTGCAGGTGCGATCCCTGCCGCAGTTCTGGCGCTGGGCGCCGACTTCTTGCTGGGCGTGATGGAACGCCTGTTGCGGCCTACGCGATAGGGGACGAATGAGAGGCCAGTGCTTCGGTCGATCTAGGGGGGCTGGGCTTGTCTGTTTGGCGGCTCTCGGGATCGCTGCGTGCAGCCTCAACCGAGGGCAGACGATCGTTGTCGGCTCGAAGAATTTTCCCGAGCAGGCGCTTCTGGGCGAAATTCTGGCTCAGCACATCCGGGCGCGGACGCACCTTTCGGTTGAGCGCCGCTTCTACCTGGCTGGAAGTTTCATCTGCCAGCAGGCGCTGCTTGCCGGACGCATCGACACCTATGTCGAATACACGGGAACCGCGCTGACAGCCATTCTGCACGATCCCATGGAAAGCGATCCCGCGGCCGTATTCACGCGAGTAAAGCAGGAGTACGGAAAGCGCTTCCAATTCGAGGTGATGCCTTCGCTCGGATTCAACAACACTTTCGCGATGGTCATTCGGGGTGAGGACGCACGCCGCCTGCACATTAGCACGTTGACCGAGGCTGCACCCTACGCGCCCGGTTGGCGCGCGGGGTTCGGCTACGAATTTATGGAGCGCCCCGACGGCTATGTCGGATTGGCTAGGGTCTATGGTCTCGCTTTCGCAGGAACGCCCCGAATACTGGATCTGGGTCTGCTGTACCGGGCGCTGCTCAACAAGCAAGTGGACGTGGTCGCTGGCAATTCGACCGACGGGCTCATTGCCGCACGCGATCTCGTGATTCTGCAAGATGACAAGCATTACTTCCCCCCCTACGAAGCCGTCCCGATTGTCCGCGAGGACACGCTCGCGCGTTACCCCGAGGTGCGAGACGCGATCGGCGAGTTGGCCGGGAAAATCTCGGACTTGCAGATGCAGAAGATGAACGACGCGGTCACCGGCCAGGGTCGGGATGTGACGGAGGTGGCGCGCGAATTTCTGCGCGACCAGGGGCTCGATTGATGACAATTGCTAGGAATGCTGAAGGGCCTTGAGGTGAGCTTCGAGGGCGACACAATATTCTCTCTCTGCATCAAGCGAAGCTTCGAGCTTTTTCACCAGGAGCTCCAGGCGGAGAATTTCCGTGCGGAGTTTTTGGACTTCCGCAGAGGAAGCGGCGGCTCGAGGCGTGACAGCCGGGGGTGTCGGCACAGCTCCCGGAGTGCCGCTCGGCCGCGAAACCACCGGGGCCGTCACAGGTGATGGATGGGGAGCGAACAGGCTGGTCAGGGCACGCGAAGGATAAGGAGCGGTCGAAGAATCCCCGGTTCCAGCAGGCCGCGGGTTCAGCAGGTTCTTGACGCGCGCGATCAACTCCTGGGGCTGAAATGGCTTGCGAACTAGCTCGTCCGCCTTCACGGCCATGGCTCGCTCGGCGACCGTCTTGTTCACGACGCCGGACATCAAGATAACAGGTGTTCGTCCAAACTGCTCATGCTGCTTGATGAACTCGCAAACTTCGTAGCCATCCTGGTCTGGCATGATCACGTCGGTGATAACGGCGTCAGGGGCTGTCTCATGGAACTGTGCAAGGGCCGAGCGAGCGTCAGGGCAGGTCACGACGTGAATGTTCTCTTTGCGAAAAGCGATCTTGATGACTTCGCGCATTGTGGCGCTATCGTCAATGAAATAAACGGTCGGAGTACGCGCAGCCGTGAGGGTTTTCGTCTCGCTCATGACGACTCCTTTTCGACGTGCTCTTCCTTTGTGTCGCGATTTTCTTCGTCAAACTCCCGCATGGCATCCAGCAATAGGTCGGTGGCCGAGCGCAGGACCGTGCGTTGCGCGGCGGCGGCACCGTAGACGAACTTATACACTCCGGCAGACGAGGCGTGGCAGGCCTTCACGATCGGCACGACCGCTTCGTCGCCAAACAGAGTGCCGCACTCTGCGTGCGTAATGTCCCCGCCCTCGAAGAAGATGATCGCGTCGGTATCGCCGGCGTTGATGTGAAGAGCGCCGGTCTGTCGCGCTTGACCGAGCATCTGGATCACGCCGGGAAGATCAAGATGAGAAAGACTGCCACTCAAAGCCGTCTCGGCGCTCGAAAGCATCTGCGTCGGTTGAAAGCCATCCTGCCGGCTGAGGAGAAAGCTGCGCACGTGCGCCGCGATTTCCACGGGCGAGCGGCGGCGGTCGACAAAATCATCGCACCCTGCACGATAGGCCTCGAGCAAGGCCTGATCTCCTCCGCTTCCCACGGCGATCAAAGGGATGCCAGCCGTCTTGGGATCGGCACGAAGAATCGGGGCGATGTCAAACGCGCTCATTTCGCGCAGATTGGTAGCGCAGATAATGGCGGCAGGCGGGTTTCGTTCGAGCATCGTCAGCGCATAGGCTGCCTGCATGCTCGGAACGACGTCGAAGCCCTGCTGCGTCAGAGCGTCGCTGAGGCGTTTGGAAAAGTACACGTTACTATCGATCAGCCAAATGCGGGGAAGACTCGCGGGCGCCTTCATGGCTGCGGCTCCCCATCGCGCGACCGGCTCGCGGTGACCGAGCCCGAAGCGGCGAGCGCGCTGAAGTTGAGAACTTCCACTGAATCGTCGTGGAGGGCAAGCGTTCCGGCCACCCAAGGAGAATGATCAGCCGAGGCCGGGAGAACTTCGCCCGAGGCAAGCTCGCATTCGCCATTCACGGCAATTGCGCCGAGATCGGTGCCGCCTTTGGCTTGGCGGCGGGCGATCAGATAGAACCGTTGCGCGACCGAGGACCGACCACCGAACAGGGAAGCGGCGTCATAGACCGGAATAATCCGACCGCGACGCACGATGACACCGGCAAGGAACCGCGAGGTGTGCGGGAAACGGTGCAGGCGCACGGGAGGCGCGAGCTCCACAACCGTGTTCGACGGCAGAGCGAAGCGGCGATGGCCGATCTCGAGCACGACAAACGAGGGTTGCGTCGCAGTGTGCTGGGCGTTCATGATGGAACGGCTCGTTCGAGCTCGCTGGGAGCGATCCCGGCCCCCCGCGAGCGATCCAGGGACGCCAAGTCTTCTCGGGACACGAAACCGGCCGGGTTGATCACCGGGATCACCGTATCGTCGAGGTAAGCCAGGCCGCGATACCAACCACGCTCCTCTCCTGCAAAAGCCTCGGGAAGGGCATAGACGGCAGAGAGTTCGGCCATGCGGTCGATCCGGTCAACCAATACAGCCACTCGGAGTTGGCGCAAAATCAGGACAAGCGCTGGGCGTGTAACCGGCAACTGAAAGTGCAAGCACGCATTCACCACATAGTAGGTGTGGTGGCCGCGCTCGAGCGCGTGCCGCACTTTTGCAAGCTCCGATTTTTCGATTTCAATGGCTGAGCCGGCCAGGCTGTCCGTGCTGCGAATTTCCTGTACAGCTTCGGCCGCGATCGCGAATGTCTGGTTCGAAACGTAAAACAGGATGACGCGCTCGGGATGGCGGACGCGACGCGTCGTCGCCTTCGGCTCGCTTCCTGCTTTCATCGCACGACCACCGGAGCCAGCCGGCCGATCTTCTCCACACGCTTTTCGAGCGCGGCTGCAATGTTGTCGAGGGGAAGCACTTCATTCACGGCACCTGCCTGGATCGCCTCGGAGGGCATCCCGAAGATCATGGACGTCGCTTCGTCCTGGGCAATGACGTAGCCGCCGGCGGCCTTGATGGCTTTCGCACCCTTCGTGGCATCGTTGCCCATACCCGTCATCACTACCCCGATCGCCAAGGCGCGTGCGTGGGCGGCGATGGTTTCAAAAGCCACATCCGCACAGGGGCGATAGCCGTCGATGCGAGGGCCGGAGTCGAGAGAGATTTTTCCGCCTGCGGAAAGACGCAAGTGGTGCGACCCCGGGCAAACGTAGATCGCGCCGGGCTGAGGCGTTTCGTTGGCTTCCGCTTCTTTGACCGGCAGAGGGGAAAGCTCCGCCAGCTGCACGGTGAACTGCTTGGTGAAAGTGGCTGGCATATGCAAAACCAAAATCACCGCCGCTGGAAACTCTTTTGGCAGTCCGGATACGACGCGGCTCACCGCAGCCGGACCGCCGGTTGATGCTGCGATCACGATCAGGGGGGACTTGCCTGGGTGCTGGGTGGCGCGGGCGGCGCCTAGAGACCGACTTGCGCCCGAAACGGGCGGTGCCGTGGCCAGTTTCGAACGCGTCGCGGTGCGGACCACGCGCACTTTGGCAGCGACCTTCAACTTGCGCGTGAGCTCCTCGCCGACCGTTTTCATATCCAGGTCAATCCCACTGGAAGGCTTGGGAACGAAATCGATGGCGCCCAAATCGAGAGCTTTCAGCGTGCTCGCGGCGCCCTCACGCGATTCCGAGCTTACGATCACGATCGGCCGCGGATGCTGCGACATGATCAGTTCGGTTGCCTGAAGCCCATCGACGTGCGGCATATTGATGTCCATGGTGATGACGTCAGGACGCAGCGACTCCGCCATGGCCACGCCGTCGCGGCCGTCGCGGCCCTGGCCGACAACCTCAAGCTGTGGATCGGAGTTGATGATCTGCTCGAGCACCTTGCACATGAAGGGGGAGTCGTCGACGACTAGGACGCGAATCTTCTTCTCGGAAGCGTTTGCCATATCAATCTTGCCGCAGCAGGACGCCTGCAGCGGGCCTCCCCTTGTCAACGTCGGAGCCGATCAGACTCTCGACCGTTGCAATCAACTGGTCCTCTTGCACAGGCTTGGTGAGGAAACCCATCGCGCCCTCCTTCATGGCGCGGTCGCGATGCCTCGCGCCGGCGCGCGAGGTCACGACGAGGACCGGAATGCGCCGCGTCGCAGGATCCTGTCGGAGGTGAGCTATCAGCTCGTAGCCGTTCATGCGCGGCATTTCCAAATCGGTGATCACCAGGTGGCATCCTGTTTGTGCGACGACCTCGGAAGCCTCCAGACCGTCCGACGCCAGCCTCACGCGATAGCCGGCCTTTTCCAGCATGCGGCCCACAAATTTCCGCACACTGATGGAGTCATCGGCAACCACAACCACTCGGTCATTGCCCATCGGGTCGACCGCTTCGGCCGGAATGCTGCCGGCTGCCACCGCCTCGGCTCCCGGCGCGAAAACTCGGGCAGCGGGAGACGAGGCAGGCAACACGTTCCGATCGGCTGTGTCCGCAGAAACCAGCCGGTTTAGATCGACCAGCAAGATCAAGCTGCCGTCGGAAGCGATGGTGGTGCCCGGAAACAGTTTGACGCGTCGCAAATAATCGCCCAGATTCTTGATGACAATTTCGTCCTTGCCGAGCACTTCTTCGACGACCACGCCCACCTGCCGACCGGCCACTTTCACGATGACCATATGAAAGTAGCCGTTGAGCGGCTCGAGCGGTTGCAGCAGAAGCCGCAGATCGAGGCGCACGACCTCGGTGACCACATCGCGCACGCGCGTCAACAGTTTGCCGCCAACGTCTTCGATTTCAGAGGGGCGGAGGCGCCGAATCTCTTCGACCACGGCAAGTGGAAAGGCGAAGACAGACTTGCCGCAGCGCACAAACAGTGCCTGCGAAATGATCAAAGTCAGCGGGAGCTTGACCGTGAAACAGGCCCCGCGGCCCGTTTCCGAGCGAACTTCGATTTCGCCGTTTAGCGCATGGACGTTGGAGCGGACCACGTCCAGCCCGACGCCTCGCCCTGCCAGTTCCGACGTGGCCGAGGCCGTCGAGAATCCAGGGCGGAAGAGGAACTCTCGCAATTCGCGATCGGTGAGTTCGGCAGCGGCCACCGAGGACACCATCGCTGATTCGACGGCGCTCTGGCGCACCGCCTCGTAGTCGATTCCGCGGCCATCATCTTCCACTTCAATGAAGATGTGATTGCCACGGTGATAGGCACGGACGGACACCCGGCCTTTTTCAGGTTTTTCAGCAGCACGGCGTGTCACCGGGTCTTCGATTCCGTGGGCGACCGAATTGCGGACCAGGTGAATCAGAGGGTCGGAAATGTGTTGGATAATGTTGTTATCGAGCAGCGTGTCGGCGCCTTCCAGAGAAATCGCCACGGGCTTGCTGGCAGCCTTGGCAGCGTCTCGAACCGTGCGAGAAAGGCGCGTGTAAAGATTGCCGATCGGAACCATGCGCGCAGCGGTAATTTCGTCCTGCAGGTGGTGCGCGAGCTTGGTAAACTCGTCGATATCCGCATCGACGCGGCCCATAAAGCTTTCCAGCTGTGTGAGGACTTCGGTGACGTCAGCGGAAATCTCCGTGAGCGAACGCGCGAGAATGTTGAAGTCGTCGTAACGGTCCATCTCCAGATCGCTGAACTCGAGCAGATCGTCTGACGTGACCGGGGGCAGCGCCGCAAGGTGCGGGCGGAACGTGTCCATCTGGGGCGGCTGGCTGCCAGGAACGAGCGTGGAACGGATGCGGCTAAATTCATGCTTTTCCTGGAACTCGGAGACCTTGCCCGTAAGCCGTGTTTTCGAGAACTGCAAAACCTCGACGAGCTTCTGAAGTTCCGATAGTCGGCCCAGCATGCGAGTCCGATTGATGACGAGTTCGCCGACCGCGTTCATCATTCTATCGAGCCACCCCAGCGACAGGCGGACGGATTTGGCTTGTGGAAGCATTGTCGGTCGCGCCGAACGGGGCGCCGCATCGCCGGGCGACGGATCGGCCGTAGTTGGCAGTGTGCCAGACGGAGTCTGCCCAGCAGCAGGCGCTTCCGTCTCAGCCACTTCTTCCGGTGCAAGTTCCAGGATGCGTGCCAGAAGCGGATCGACGGCGGCGACCATTTCGGTCTCGCTCGGCCACTGATGATGGAGGAATCGCTTGAGCACGTCGACCGATTCAAAAAAGAGGTCAACGATTTCAGCGCTCGGCCCAAGCGCGCCATCGCGGAGGCGGCCGATCAGATCTTCGACGCGATGAGCCACGGCGGAAAGCCGGTGTAAACCTACTTGTGCGGCTGAGCCCTTGATCGTGTGCATCGACCGGAACAGACGGTTGATATCGTCCGCGTTCGGATTGCCCTCGAGCCCCAGCAGGCATTCCGTCACCGCTTGCAGATGCTCTTCAGCTTCGGGAATGAAAAATTCGAGGACTTCTTCAGGCACGTCATCATCCTGCGGAAGACGTGCAGCGAGCGACGGCCCAGCAAAGACGAAAGGAACCGGTTCGCCCACACCCACCCCTTGGGCGGCCTCATCGCCCCGGGTCTCCGCCCTAGCCGCGGCAGGAAACGCGAAGGCGTAGCGTTGTTTGAAGGCAGCGATGTCGCTCGAGGTCTCGCCTCCGCTCGAGCTGATCTGCAGCAGATCGAACTCCAGGACCGAAATGGCATCGGAGAGGAACTCGGTGAGCGGTCCATGCATGTCCTGGGTGAGTGTGGCATGGAGAGCGTAGTGGAAGATGTGTGCCATCTTCGCGGCGATTTCCGAAAATTGCGGAAATCCGTAACTGGCGGACGTGCCTGCGAGGGTGTGGGCTGCGATGTAGAGTTTTTCGAGATTTTCGGCCCCAGGCTCAGGTTCCTGTAGTAGCCCGGAATATTCCCGCAGGTACTGCAGGTTTTCAGAAGCCTCCTGGAGGAACAGCTCGATCGATTCCTGATTCGGCGGGTTCACCGAGCTCCCTCCACCAGAGCATGTGTCCGGCGCGTTTCCGTGGCCCCCGCGCCCGGCTTGCGATACAGTCGGCAATCGCCGAAAACGACGGGCTCAAGCTTTACCGTCACGTGCGAAAGTGTTTCGGCGTGACCGAGAAGCAAATATCCTCCCGGCTCGAGAGCATCATAAAACCGACGAAGAATCGCGACCCTCCGCTCATCGGAGAAATACATCAGCACGTTCATACAGAAAATGCAGTCAAATTTGCCAACGTACACCGACTCGGCCAGATTCATCTGCGCAAACGAAATCATGCGCCGAACGCGCGGCCGCACCTCGAAGCCGTGCTCGGTCGCGACAAAGTAGTTCTCGAACTGGAGCGCAGACAAGCCCTCGAGAGTGCGTTTCGAATACACACCGCGCTCGGCGTGCCGCAGCGCGCGCCGGCTCACGTCGGTGGCAAGGATTTCGATTTCCCATGCTTCGGCAAATTTCAGCGCGTCCAGCACTGTGATCGCGATGGAGTAAGGCTCTTCACCTGTCGAACAGCCCGCACTCCAGATGCGCAGGTTGCGCGGATTCTTCCAGAACTTTCGCTCCTCAACCTCCAGCAGAATCTTTTTGCCAAGTGCCTGAAAGACCGCCGGGTAACGAAAAAACGACGTCTCTTGTGTCAGCAGCTCTTCGAGAAGCGCCTCGTACTCGATGCTTGAGCGGCGTATCAGGCCGACGAGCTCAGAGCCGCTGGCCAGTTTTTTCTCCGCGAGATGGCCCCGCACGCGCGCGGAAAAAAAACGCTCGCGTGAGGAGTCGAACAGAATCGCGGACCGTTGCTCGATGAGCGTGCGAATCTGATCGAGTTCCGATTCGGTGAGCCTGGCAGCCGCAACTGGGTGCTGTTTCATGTTCGGCGTTCAGCTCGAGCCAACACGACGCTGCCGTTAGCGGTGCACCCCCACGGGGACGCGCGCTTCGTCGGCGGCAGGTGTGGCTGCCAGATCCGACGGCCGAGCCGGTTGCGAGCGGAATTGCGCAAGCGCTTCATTGAGTTGGTCGGAGAGCTTGACCATGTTGCCGACCGTCGACGCGGTTTGCCGCGCGCCCTGCGTGGTCTGGCGGGTGATGCCGGAAATAATCTGCATGGCGTTCGCCACGCCTTCGGTGCCGCGTACCTGCTGCTTGGAAGCGAGCGAAATCTCCTGAACCAGTTCGGCCGACTGCCGTACCACGCTAGAAATCGCTTCCAGCGCCTTACCGGCCTGATCGGCAAGGCCGGCCCCCACCTCCACCTCGCGCGTACCGTCTTCCATGACCACCACAGCCTCGTTGGTTTCCGCCTGGATTGCCTTGATCAGAGCGGCAATGTCCTTCGTCGCGCTGCGAGAGTGTTCGGCAAGCTTGCGAACCTCGTCAGCGACAACCGCAAAGCCGCGACCCGCATCACCGGCGCGGGCCGCCTCGATGGCGGCGTTGAGCGCAAGCAGGTTGGTCTGTTCGGTGATGTCGTTGATCACGTTGATAATTTCCGAGATTTCCAGCGAACGGTCGCCGAGTGACTTGATTTTCTTAGCTGTGGCCTGCACCGAAGAGCGGATGCGCTGCATGCCTTCCAGCGTGTCGCTGACGGCTCGGTTGCCCTGCTCGGCGGCATCTAGAGCGCGGCGGGCCGCCTCGGCACTGGCCTCGGCGTTGTTCGAGACCTGCTTCATGGAAACCGTCAACTCCTCGACGGCAGACGAGGTGTTGGTGATTTCCTGGTCCTGCTGTGTGGCGCCCGCCGTCATTTCGTCAGCGGCGTTGAGAATCTGATTGGCACTGGTGCTAACATCGATGGCGGCCTTCCGCACGCGCTCGAGGACTTTCGTAAAGTTGTCCAGCATGAAGTTCACCGAGTCGACGACGTTGCCGAGTGCGTCGTTGGTGACTTTCCCCCGAATGGTCAAGTCGCCGCGAGCAACCTGACTGATCGTGCCGAGCAGGTCGGTAATACTGCGCTGCAATGAATCCTGTGCTTGCTGGTTGGTCGCCGCATGCGCCACTCTGGCAACCGCGCGGTTGCAGTTTTCAGCGATGAAGCCGAACTCATCGTTGCTGTCGATTTCTGCGCGAGCGCGGGCGTCGCCGGCCGCAAAGCGCTCGGCGAACTTCGCGAGTTCGCCGACCGGTGCGAGCACCCGCTTGGTCAGCACGAAGGCCACGATGATGACTGTCAACAGCGCAAGCATGACCCCGCCGACAAGTGCTCCACCGGCGCTTCCTGGCATCGAAGACACGTCCCACAGAGCGGCTCCGCCGGAGTTCTTGCCAGCATGATAAGCCAGGGCCAGAACGGTAAAGAACGCCAGGCTGGTCCAAAAGGCCAACAGCCAGATCGTGGAACTTAAACGAGCTTTCATCGCTTCCTCCCCAAAACGCGCGCACCCGTCGATCCCGCGCTCATCGCGACAACCGAAATCCGCGGCGAGCGGGCTTCGAACTGACGGGGCCTTATTCGTTACCGAGAAAAATGAAGCATCAAATCACCGGCACAGGAAACACATCGGTCAGGCGCCGGAGGTCTACGACCAACGCCAGTCGGTCATCGTGCCGCAACATTCCGCGGCAGTGCGGCACTTCCGCGGGCGCCTGATCGAGCAAAGCTTCTTCGCCTGCCGCATAGGTGCCGATCACTTCGTCGGCGGCAATACCCAGTCGCAAGTCCTCGCCATGGCCCTCGCCCTTTAAAGCGGCGACGACCACATGCTTCGGGAGCAAGCCCGGCCGACGGCCCTCAGTAAAGGCGATGTCCATCAAAGGCACGATCGTCCCGCGAAGATTGAAAATGCCCATCAAGAACGCGGGAGCCAGCGGGATGCGGGTCACGGCCGGCCAGTCCACGACTTCCTCTACCTCCAGCACCGAAAGGCAGAATCGCTCGCGACCTGCACGAAACACACAGTACTGCCGCTCGGGCCGCCGATCTTCCCCCGAAACTTCGCCTTCAAAGAACTCGTCGGGTCCTTCGAGCAGCGTTGCGTTTTCGTTCTCAGACGTCATCAGGCAAACCTTTTCACCGTGCTGATCAATTCGTCCGGTGTGAAGGGCTTGGCCACAAAACCATTGGCACCTTGCTGCTCGCCCCAATAGCGATCGCTCGGCGTCGCCTTACTGGTCACGAGGATGACGGGAATCTGCGCAAAACTTTCCTGACTCTTCAGGTCCCGGCAGGCCTGAAACCCGTTGCGACGGGGCATCACCACGTCGAGCAGGATGATGTTCGGGCGCTCCTCTTCGATCGCTTCCTCGATCTTGGTCGGGTCGGAAATTCCCACCGAACAAAAACCTGCTTGCTCGAGCACCGATTGAAGCAGTCGGATCTCAGCCTGCGAGTCGTCCACCACCAAGACTTTTTTCACCACTTCGACACCTCCCCCCTGACACCCCACCTAGAATTGCAACTCCCTGTCCACCTGTCTGGTCGGCTAGAAGGGCCGTCGGGAATCTGTAACCGCCTGACTTTGGTTGCAGTTCCGCGCTGGCTTGCACGCTTCATAGCCGGCCCACCAAGTGGCCTGAGGTCGTTTCCGTCTCAGCTTGAGATTCTTTCTCACCGAGCCGCATTTCGGCAGCCAGCGATGAGAACCGTTGCATGATTTCATGCAGACGCAGCGCCATGGTGTGGATCGCCTGAATTTGGTCACGGCATTCGCTGGGCAGCCGACCGGGCTCGAGCAGCAGCAGGTCTGCGTTGCCCAAGACGGACGTCAGGGCATTGTTGACACTCGGACGGATTTCGAGCATGAAGCGTCCAAGGACTGCGTGCGATTGGGAGCCGAGTGCTTGACGTTCGGCGTGTTGTGCACGCGCCACGGCCTCCACCCGTCGCAGCGCTTCGAGCGAAACCAGGATCAGCGTGCCCGGCCAACCGTCTTGCGTCGGCACGAGCAGCAGATGGGGATATTCGGCATGCAGCGTGGGAATGTCTTTTTCTTCAGCCAGACAAACGACCGCGGAGCCCGATGTAGCACTCGTCGAGGTCAGGATCGCCGCACGCTTTTGATCGCACGTCGGACCGATGATGGAAAGGTCGTAATCGGCGCTGCTCGCGGCGTGCCAAACATCGCTGGTTACAATAGTGATTCCGGGAACATACCTTTCGGCTTGCCAGCGCGCCGCGACAGTGCGCGCGAACTCCGTGTCGTCGGATACGATCAAGACGCTGGCACAATTCAAGGACGCACGCTCCCGGCTTAGCTAGGACTGGAGTCCTTCTGCTTCCTCGATAAACGAGAGCAGGCGCTTCGTGCTGATGCCCAGATTCACAGCCGCTTCGGTACGCTTCGCTTTCTTTGACTGCTCCACGCGGCCCTGGTAATAGGAGACTTCGGTACGCGCGAAGGTCAGCGCCGATCGCAGGGCACTCTCGTCTCCCGACCGCTTACGTCTGTCTGTGGCCATAGCCAGCAGCGCGCGCGCGACGACGGCGCGGCGCAGATCCTCGGCATCCTGATCGCCCTCGCTCACAAAGGCAGCCACTTCCCAAGAGGAAAGCAGAACCTTCGTATCCTGCAACACCACCGTCGACATCGAACGGCCGCGTGACGGAGGCGCGGCAATCAACTGCTCCCAGATCGCTTCCATGCACGTTTCCGGATCCGCGGCGGATGTGTCGGTCCCCGCAGCGGGCGAGGCGGGCTCGGCTGGCTCGTGAGTGGACGCGGCGAGCGGCGTGGGCGCTTTCTGAACCGCTTGGTCGGGACCCAGTTTCGGCGCGCCCTGCCGAGGCGCGGTTGTGACCAACGGGGAACCAGCCGCGACGACCGTCTTCTCGGCAACTTCTAGAACGGGCTGCGAGCTCGCGGACTTGCGTGCCAGCGCTTCCTCGAGTGCCGTGCGCACAGCCAAGAGCTGCTCAAAGGCGCGGTGCACCGAGCTTTGTGTGTAATCTTTCTGGAACGGCTGCCGCCAGTTTTCACCAAAGAAGCGAAGCTGGGCGGTGGTCTCGGCAGCCGAAAAGCCCGCGCCGCGGCAATCCACCGTTTTCACGCCGAGGGTCTCCAGCTTCTCGATCGCCTCTGCCACGGCCTTCAAATCCGCGTGCAGCATACGAATAAAGGCCAGGCGCAACAGGAAGTTGAAGCGGCAGAAGGCAACCAGCGCGGCGGGATCGTAAAACATCGGGCCCGCGGAATCTTTGAGCATGCGTCCCTGCTCAACCAGCCCGTCTTCCATCAAGTCGCGCAGACTGTGGCAGTGTTTGGTCTTATCGAGAATTTCTTCCAGAGGTGCGCACCATGCGGGCGGAGTCGGGTCGGCCTCGGCGAGCACCGGCTCGAGGAGACGAGCGACATCGGCGAGCCTGATGTCTTTGTGGATTAGGTCTTCTTCTTCCGAAGTGCAGAGAGCGAAGTACTGCACCAGAAGCAAATCGATCTTGTCACGGTCAATGTGTGTCTTTTCGGGCCGGCGCAGCTGGCGCCGGATGAGCGCGCGCAGACTCTCCTTGTTTCCGTTCAAGATCTCCGAGGGCAGCTGACGCAGCTGAAACGCCATGATCTTTTCGTCCAGTGCGTCGAGCCATTTGGTGTCCCGGTCGAAGGTGCTGCGCGTAGGCCGAGCGGGCGGTAGCTCACCGGGCGAGTAGGGCGGCGAGGCGAGATGAAACTCCGTCGCCAGGGCTTCATACAAGGGGTAGGCGAGGCGTGCCTCTTTCCACCGAGCAGCCAGATCTTGAGGGCTGGGGCCGCCTGCGTCTTGCTGGATCATCGCAACCGGAGCCTGGAGCGTCGTATCGGGAGTTTTCTCGGTCATGGTTTAATGATCCAATTCCCGACTTCGGCGACGAACCGCGCTGCAACGGCCTTGCGGCCGTCGTGGTAGCGCACGGCAACTACAGTGGCGCGGGCATCGAGCGATCCATCGGAATTGACAAGGCGCAGGCGGTCTTCGAATTCGAGTGGAAGCGTAGAAGCAAACAGCACTTCCTGCGGCGTTCCAAATTCGATGATGGTCTGCTCCTGCAATCGGCGCCTCCCAGCCGACAACGTCGTAACGCGCACCGGAAGGCGTACCGGAGAAGCCGTGGGGAAAAGCTCGGCAAGCTTCTCCACACAGGTTGGTTCCGCTAGAGCTGAGGCAGCGGCTTTTGAGTCACGAGACACCAGCAACGATCCTTTCCGCCGACCGATCGATGCCACACCCAGCACCGTGAGAGACGGGCGGCCTGACCCCAGGGCCGATCCAGGACATTTGCTTGGTTGCACGGGTAGAGCCAAAGGCTCCACTTCTAAGTGACGCGTCTGCTTAACCTTGCTGGATTGTTCGGTCAAGCGCAGGCCGCGACTGTCTCAGCCTGACACGAATCCGTCTCAACTCGGAACTTTGCGGCAAGGCGAAAGGGACTAGGAAATCCGTTCGACCAGTTCGGAATGATGTGGACGCAGAGGAATCTGATAGCGCTTGAGCTTTCGGTAGAGCGTGGCGCGGCTGATGCCAAGCATTCGCCCGGCAAGGGCCTTGTCGCCACCGGCCTGCTCAAAAACTCGCAGAATGGTCATGCGCTCCAAGTCAGCCAGCGCCGTGGTGGAAAGCTCGGTGACATCGGCTCGACTCAACTCGACATCTTGGGAGCCACGAACAGCTGGGGGCAGGTCGCCCACATCAATGATGCGATGGTCGCCGAGGGCGAGGGCCCTGGCGATACAATTCTCCAATTCGCGGACGTTTCCGGGCCATTCGTACTGCAGAAAGCTCTTCATGGCAGCGGTTGTGACCTGGATGTTTTCGCCCGGAGCGTAGCGATCCAAGAAGCAATGGACCAGTTGCGGGATGTCGGACTTGCGTTCTCTTAAGCTTGGGAGATGCACGCTGACGACATTCAGACGGAAATAGAGATCCTTGCGGAATGTTCCCGCTCGATAGGAGGTTTCCAGGTCACGATTGGTTGCAGCGATGATGCGGACATCGACCGCCACTTTCTCGTTGCTGCCGACCGGCCGAATTTCCCGTTCTTGCAGCACACGCAGCAGCTTAGCCTGCATTTCCAGCGGCAGCTCACCGATTTCGTCCAAAAAGATCGTGCCGCCGTTGGCTGCCTGAAACAGGCCTGCTTTCGATTTCAGAGCACCGGTAAACGCGCCCCTTTCGTGGCCAAAGAGCTCACTTTCCATCAGGGTCGGGACCAGAGTGCCGCAGTCCACCGCGATGAATGGCATGGGCGCAAGCGGACCGCGGAAGTGAATGGCTCGCGCAACCAGCTCTTTGCCCGTACCGCTCTCACCGGTGATCAGTACCGGTGTGCGAGAGTCCTTCAGGCGCGTCACCATGCGAAGCACGTCCTGCATATTCGCGGACGTCCCAATGATTCCGTCGAGCTGGGCCTCGGCGCTCGCGCGTTCTCGAAGAAATTGGTTTTCCGCCACCAAGCGGACTTTTTCCGCCATGCGCTGAAGGAGTTGCCGGAACCTCTCTACGCGGAAGGGCTTTTCGATGTAGTCGTAAGCCCCGTGCCGCATGGCTTCGACAGCCGATTCAATCGAGCCGTGTCCGGTCATGATGGCGACTTCGGTGTAGGGCAGTAGCTCTTTGACCTTCCGCAGTAGTTCCGTGCCGGACAGGTTGGGCAATTTCAGATCCGCGACCACAAGGTCAGGCTGGACCGTTTCGATCGATGCGAGCGCCGCTTCTCCTGTTTCCGCCTCGGCGCAGACGAAATTGAGCCCCTGGCCGACCGTCATACAAAGCCTCCGGATGCTTTGCTCATCGTCGACGATCAAGAATCGAAGCCGCGATTCCTCTTTCATAAGGTACCCACCCACGAGTTTGGAAGATCCCGGGTCATGGCGCAGCCTCGGCGGCAAAGACTTCGACACCTTTGGTGGCGATGGGCAATCGCACGGTAAACGTGCAGCCACTGCCGTTGGCGTGGTTTTCGGCAACGATCTCGCCCTGATGCGCCCGCACGATGCCGTAGCAAATGCTCAGGCCCAGCCCAGTGCCCTTGCCGACCTCTTTGGTCGTGAAAAACGGATCGAAAATGCGTTCCGGGTGAGAAATGCCCGGACCGTTGTCGCTGAGCCGGATTTCAATCTCACTTCCGAGCACCTCGGTAGCGATCTCGATGCGCCCAGGCCGCCCCACCTCGGCGATAGCATCGTAGGCATTGTTGAGAATGTTCAAGAACACCTGTTGCAACCGGTGGGGATCTCCGGCTAGAAGCGGCAGGTCATCTTGGTAGTTTTCAACGAGCTCGATTCGGTGGTTCGCAGAATCATACGCTCGAAGCTTCACCACCTGTTCCAGGAGCGCGTTGATTTGCACAGGTTCACGCTGAGCCGGCATGTGCCGAGCAAAGCTCAGCAGGTTCTGAACGATCCCACGCGTCCTCTGCGCCTCTTGGAGGATCACCCGCAGTTCCTCTTTGGCGCCAGAGGGAATCGCAGGATTTTCTAATAGGAGATCGGCGAAGCCCACGATGGCGGCGAGCGGATTGTTGACCTCGTGGGCAACGCCCGAGACCAGCTGCCCAAGCGCGGCCATTTTCTCCGTGTGCATCAATTTTGCCTGAAGCTCCGCTGCGTCGGTGACATCCGTCATGACGGCCACGACACTATTGATGTCACCCTGCTCGTCGCGCATCGGGCTCAGACTTACGGAAAACTGCCCGGTCGTGCCATTTCCCCGGGAAATGGGGGTCTCGAGATTATCCAGCGCCGCTCCACTGAGAGCGCGTTCGAGCGCTTCGGCAAGGATCGGGCGACGTGCAGCAGGGACCATCTCGATCAGCGGGCGGCCCAGCAGTTCCTCCCGTCCATATCCGGCCTCCAAACACCGGCGATTTAGGTAGCTGACCAGCCCGGCCGTATCGACAACCAGAATCATGCTCTGCGTGTTGTTCAAAATATTGCGATTGAAATCGCGCTCCCGCCGATAGCGGCGCTCCGCCTCCCGGCGGTCGGTAATGTCTTTCAACACATGTACGGTTCGGGCTCCCTCGTCTTCGGCTGCGTGGATGCGCGATGTCGAAACCAAATAGGTGCGGTCGCTCGTGGTGTGAATGAATTCTTCGTGCGGCACTTTCAAATTGCGGCAGAAGGGACAGCGCCCCCCCTCACCAGAAGTGCCCAGGATCGCGAGCGAACCAATGTCGTTTCCCACGACGCCGGTGGGGGGCACACCGAGCAAGTCGGCCAAAGCACGGTTCAGCCGCAGCACGCGGAAAGCCGAGTCGTGCACGACGATGAAGTCGGAAATGGCATCCACATCCTCAACCCATTGTTTGCGGGACCGTTCGATGCGAGAGAAAAGCCTTACATTTTCAAGTGCGACCGAGGCGTATCCGGCCAGCGCGTCCAGGAGCCGTCGTTCATTTCCTGAGAGTTCTCCTTCGGGGTCCACCAGGCAAAGTAAGCCGAGAAGCTCCTGATCGCTTCCTGTAAGCCGCACGATGAAGACATCGCGCCAACCCAGTGCGCCCGCCAGTTCAGCGCCCAACAGGGCCGAAGCAGCCCCGGTAAGAAAGTGCTCTGTCAAGCGGCCGGCCTCGCCGCCCAAGCGAACTGCCAGTCGCCGCTGGACTTGGGGTTCCCAGCGCTCGGTCCGTCCGCTCCATGCGGCGATTTCCCACTCTCGGTTCCGCCCCAACACCAAAGCAGCGGCCCGCGCCCGGAAAGTTTCGGCCACCCGAGAAGTCAGCCTTTGGGTGAACTCCTGGCGGCCTACCGAAGGGCTAAGCTCGCGAATCGTGGCGGAAAATTCGGCGAGCAGGCCTTCAAAGCAGCCATCTGGTGGGGCCGGTGGTGCACTGACTCGCTTCAAAGCACGCATCAGGGTTCAGGACGTAGCCAGATCGCCTATACACAGGACGTTACGGTCCCATCTCATTTTGAGTCAAGCTATGTGGTCGGCGGGGTTGTTGAAACGAACAATCCGATCGATGTCGCATCTTGAGATCCTGGGGCCAGTCAAAGGGTTCGGGTGAGACAGCGGTGGAATTCTAGAGGACCTTCAAGCAGGTGGGATCCGCTCGATATATCAATAACTTAAGCGTATCGCACCCGACCAAACGGAAACGGTCCAGCGTGGCATTGGCCGTGCAATTTTCTACTGGGGGTTTTCTGCTTGGGGGAAGAGAGACTCCGATGAAAAGACAACTCATCGTCCTAGGGCTTGGACTGGCGCTGCTAGGGGGCGGATTTTCGGTCATGCCTGGCAAGCTCGTCGCGCAAAACGCCGTCGAGGAGAAGCGCAAGGTCCGAAGCCGGGTTGTACCGGAGTATCCGGCCCTGGCCAAGCAGATGAACGTCACGGGCAAGGTCAAGATTGAAACCACGATCGCAGCCGACGGACACGTGCTCAGCACCCGAGTCGTGGGCGGAAGCCCTCTGCTCGTGAACGCTGCGCTGGAGGCCTTGAAACAGTGGCGCTTCGAACCCGCTTCGAGGGATACAACCGAGGTGATCGAGTTCGAATTCAGCGGGCAGGGGTCCTGAACCGCGGCATGGAGCGCGTGAGGGTAGGAGGCGTTTTGAGATGACGATCCGTAAGAGGCTGCTGTGGGGATTTGGCGCCATCCTGGCGATCATGGCGTTCTTGCTGATTGTCAACATCTTCGCAGTGCTTCGCCAGTACAGCACTCGCGATGCTGTGCGGGACACTCTGAGCGATGTGCAGTTGATCGAAGCCGTCCGCTACCGAATCATCGAAAATCGCCTCACGCTGGGTAACTACCTGCTGAGCGGCGATCTGCGCGATGAGGACAGGACCAACAAAGGGATCAACGAACTGGACAATTTATTCAAAGATGGTCAAAGCAGGGCCAGCAACGCAAACCTGCGTGCGACACTTTCACAAGTAGCGGAAAACGAGCGAGGCTGGGTCGAGCAGTTCGCGCGGGAAGTGATCGCTAAACGCCATCAGGTCGATTCGGGTGACGCCACGGTTTCCGACCTACAGATCTTCTACTTGCAACATGATCCCGTCTCCTGGACCAGCAGGTCGGTCGGGCTGCTCGATCAGGCCAGCCAAGCCGTTCACCGGGCACAGGATGATTCCAATGCCAGCGCCTCAGCGGCGACGCTTTGGAGCGCCGCGGTTTCGTTAACGGGCACGCTGTTTGCGGTGGTGCTTGGCGGAGTGATCGCTTTCAAAACCGAAAAGTCTATTACTGGTCCGCTGGCGCACTTGATCGAAGTGGCGCATAAGATTGGCGCTTCGGGCGATCTCGATCAGTCGATTGAATTCCATCGTGGCGATGAGGTGGGACAGCTCGCGGAAAACTTCAACAAAATGATCGTCCACTTGAAAGAGATGGCCTCTGTTTCAGCGGCTATTGCTGAGGGCCAACTCTTCGTCACCGTTCAGCCACGATCGCAACAAGACACCATGGCCAAAGCCTTTACGCGGATGACGCAGGGTTTGCGGGATCTGGTCCGCCAAGGTCGCGATAGCGCCTCGCAGGTGGCCAGCGCCGCCGGACAAATGGCCAGTGCTTCCGACGAATCGGCGAAGATCTCCGTGCAGGCTGCTTCCGCCATCGATGAAGTC
Organism: Candidatus Acidiferrales bacterium; assembly: GCA_035622155.1. Taxonomy (GTDB): domain Bacteria; phylum Acidobacteriota; class Terriglobia; order Acidiferrales; family UBA7541; genus Palsa-295. The sequence goes on along the minus strand of DASPVW010000025.1, from coordinate 2,976 downwards.
ACCAGCACGATGCACGAGATGAGCGTCAACGTCCAGAACGTCGTGAAAAACACCCAGGTACAGGGATCGAGCGTCGCCGAAACCTCAGCCTCGATCGATCAAATGGTGACCTCGATCCAACGGGTTGCCGACACGGCCAAACTCCTTGTCGACATTTCTCATCGCTCGCGCGAAGAGGCCCGCAGCGGCATGATTACGATGGACAAGGCCACAGAAGGGCTCAATCGTACCAGCCAATCGATTCAAGCTTCGTCGGAAATCATTGACGCGCTGGGCCGGCGGGCCGATGACATCGGCAAGATCATCGAAGTGATCGACGATCTAGCCGAACAAACCAACCTGCTGGCCCTCAACGCGGCCATCGAGGCCGCCCGCGCCGGCGAACATGGGCTTGGTTTTGCTGTGGTGGCCGAAGAAGTGCGGAAGCTTGCCGAAAAATCAACGCAATCTACCAAGGAAATCTCCGAGCTGATCCAGGGCATTCAGAAGGAAGCCCGTCAGGCCGTCGAGAACATGGAAAAGAGCAGGACCATGGTTCAGGAAGGCCTGGTGTTGAACAAGGATCTCAGCTTGGCGCTCGACAAGATCTCCGACGTGGTCTCCGAGGTTTACAAGTTTTCCCAAGAGATCGGTGCGGCGACCACCGAGCAATCCAGCGGCTCGGCCCAGATCGCGAAGGCTACCAACCGTCTCACCGAAATTACCCAGGAGATCAATTCGTCGGTCGAGGAGCAGGCCTCGGGAGCGCAAGCCGTGGTGCGCTCGATGGAGCGGATGCGTGAGCTGGTTCAACAGTCCACTTCCAGCTCGACAGAACTAGCCGCCGCCGCCGAGCAAATGTCGAAACTCTCCCGAGTACTTTTGGATTTGATGGATCGCTTCGTCGTCGAGGACACGTACGGGGAGCACCGCCGTCACGCACCGCGCCGTCAGGCGCTAGCGCCGGACCGCCCGACCGAACCCGACTACGCCGAGCTGGTTCGGTCCTGAAATCCGCCAACCTACTATGGAAAAGGAACTTCAGGTCGTCGGTTTTCGGATCGGGCGCGAGACCTTCGGGCTGCCCATTTCGATCGTTCGGGAAATTGTGCGGGTTCCCGAGATCACATCGGTGCCCAACGCGCCAGACTACATCGAGGGCGTCATCAATTTACGCGGGCGAATCATTCCCATCGTCGATCTGCGCAAGCGGTTCGGCGACAAATCGTTTGAACGAGATAAGAAAAACCGCATCGTTGTCGTTGAACTCCAGTCGCGGGCCGTCGGATTGATCGTGCACTCCGCCTCCGAAGTGCTACGGATTCGACCGTCCGAGATCGATGAACCTCACAACGTATTCAAAGAAGGCGAACTGAACTACATCACGGGCATCGGCAAGCTTAATGGACGGTTGGTCATCTTGCTGGATTTGAACAAGGTTCTCGAACGTGGCGAGCTGAATCATCTGGGAGAAGTGGCCGATGCGGTTTCATCGGCTCCCGTACACGACGCGGTACGAACCACCTAGGCAAGCCTCCGGGCACAGGGGAGCGAATGTCTACGACACTGACGACGCAAATTCAGCTCACCGAGGCTGAACTCAAGCTCTTGCAAACCTTGGTGTACCAAGAATGCGGAATGTATTTTGATGAGCGCCGCACGCATTTCCTTCGCGACCGCCTGCAGCGCCGCATGAAGGCCTGCCAGATTGATTCGTTTTACAACTACTATCGTCTGCTGACCAGCCGGGATGGCAAGGGGGAACTGACTGCCCTGCTGGAGAACCTCACGGTCAATGAAACCAGCTTCTTCCGCATTCGCCCGCAGTTGGAGCTATTTCAAAAGGTCGTACTCGAGGACCTTTTAAGGCACAAACAAGAGCGCCGCGATTGGTCGATTCGCATTTGGAGCGCGGGCTGCTCGACCGGCCAGGAGCCATACACGCTGGCCATCCTGGTTTGCGACGCGCTGGCCTACTACTATCTTCGCAACCCCCTGCCGTTCGACATGCCGACGCCCAAGCCTTTGATCCCCCCTCCGTGGAAGGTGGAGATTGTCGCTTCCGATATCAATTATTCGGCCCTGCTGACCGCGCAGCAGGGGATTTACACCGAAGCGCAAATGGAACCGGTCGACTACACGTGCCGGCTGCGGTATTTCGACAAGGCGGGCGACAAATATGCGGTGAAGCCGGCTCTTAAGAATTTCGTGCAGTTCGACTTCCACAATCTGAAGACCGAATACCTACCGCTGCGCAACGACGCCATTTTTTGTCGCAATGTGATGATCTATTTTGACGAAGCCGAGCAAAAGCGACTCATCGACAAGTTCTATCGCTGTTTGAATCCCGAGGGGTACCTGTTTGTCGGTCACGCGGAAAGCCTTTTTGGCCTCACGACGAAATTCCACATGATCCATCAGCACAACGCGACCGTGTACCAACGGATGGAGGGGGCGGCGCTGTGACCTTCCCGTCGGACGAACACGCTCCCGAGCTCCGCGAGCTCTTCTTTGAGAGCGCCGAGGAGATTTTTCAACGCATGAATGAAGCGGGTTTAGCCCTGGAACGGCAACCGGGAGATCTTGAGCGGCTTCGGGAAATTCGCCGCGCCGTGCACACGCTGAAAGGCGACTCGGCCGCCTGCGGCTACCGGGAACTGAGCGAGCTGGCCCACGGGCTGGAGGACGTGCTGACGCCGGATGTGGCTGCGCAACACGCCGGACTGATCGCCGAGATCATCCTCACGGCGGCCGACACGTTTCAGGAAATGCTAGCGGCGTATCGCAACCACCTTGAACCTCCCGCTGGCGGCGCTCTGCGCAAGCACATCGAGCGGCTGCTGAGCAAGCCCGCCTCTCGGCCGCAAAATCGGCTGGCCGAGGCCAAATTTGAGTGGTCTGAATACGAGCGGCTGATGATCGCCGACGCGATTCGGCGCGGCGAAAACGTTTATAACGTTGCCCTGGAACTCCATCCCGAGACGCTAGCTCCCGCGG
>DASPVW010000024.1:0-85291 GCA_035622155.1 Candidatus Acidiferrales bacterium | reverse complement strand
GGCCGATACGCTCTACCAGAACGCCCTGCGCGACTACAATACGGGCAAGTACGATCTGGCACGGCAGGAGTTTTCCGATTACATCACCAATTTTCCGTCCAACGACCTGGCCTCGAATGCACAGTTCTATCTCGGGGAGGTCGCCTACGCGCAAAGCGATTACCGGGGCGCCATCGCTGCTTACGATATCGTGCTGCAGAATTACCCCAACAGCTTCAAGCTGGGCGCTTCCCTGTTGAAGAAAGGCTTGGCGGAACTGGAGCTGGGGATGAAAGCCAGCGGAACGCGCGACCTTCGCGAGGTAGTTCGGCGCTTTCCAAACTCCGATGACGCAAAACGCGCGCAGGCCAAACTGCACGAACTGGGCGTCACCACACCGCCGCGCACTGCGCCTCACTAGTCGGCGCCCGTTTTCCGGCGAACCCGCCCGATACTTCAGGCGCGGAGCAGGTCCGGCTGCCAATCGTGGATCAGCTTCTTGATCGCTTTGCGGTCCGTCAGCTTTTCGTCGAGAACCTTCTGCGCGAGTGCGGGCAGTTCCCCATCGCCCGCAAAGCGCAACGAAACTAGTTGACCGATACTGAATTCAGGTATTCGTACCCGCAAGTCCGGGGGAAGAACCTGCTGCATGCGAAGCCGCATCTCGAGCCGGATCAAGCGGTCCTGCACGGTCAGGGCAAAGATTCGAGCCGTAAACGCAAGCAACAGCAGCGCGATCGATACAAGAAGGGAAACGACTGTCCCAGTGGAGAAATTGTGGATGACGCGTGCAACCGACCACACGAGGTTGAGCAGGAAAATCGGTAGCACGACAAAGTGAAAGGCGGGCACCAATTTGGTATGGTTCTCGAAGTTCTGCGTCTGGCTCATGCGGAACCTCCCAGGTTGACGATCACGCAAATTCTAGCAGATCGCCGGACCGTGACGGCTCCACGCGTTCCCTATTTACCTGGTTTCGGCTATACTCGCCGGCATGTCGGTCAACAAAGTGATCCTGGTCGGTCGTCTGGGACGGGATCCGGAAACGCGCTACACCTCGGGTGGTCAGGCGGTCGCGAATTTTACCCTTGCCACGGATGAATCATTCAAGAGCCGTTCTGGCGAGCGCCAGAAGCGCACCGAATGGCACCGCATCGTGCTGTGGGGGAAACTCGCCGAAATCGCTCAGCAGTATTTGAAGAAAGGCATGCTCGTCTATGTCGAGGGCCGCCTACAAACGCGCCAGTGGGAGGACAAGCGTGACGGCCAGAAGCGTCAGACGACAGAGATCGTTGGCAACGTGCTGCGGATGTTGACGTCACGCGCCGAAGCCGCTGCCGCCGGCGCAGGGACCGAAGGTAGCACTGGCCCCGGGCGGCTCGCCGATCCAGATTTCGATGTGACAAGCTCGGGGCCTGAAGAAGGCGGGGCCGGCCCTGACATCTCCGACGAAGATATTCCCTTCTAGCGCGCTTACCCCTGGCGATCGTGGAAGCACAGATTCCGTAAGCACGCGCGCCCAACAGGAAGGCGTTTCATTGCTTACCTGTGGGCAGATCACAATCGTCGTCGGCATCCAGCCCGGGCAGCGTGGGCAGTACTTCGGAGGCTATCAAGCGGTTCTGAACCACGGTGTCTCGCCTCAGCTTGCCGTCGCGAAATTCGAGAGAGCGCTTGGCGTACTGGGCGATATCCGGCTCGTGCGTGACGATCACGACCGTCAGTCCGTGCTGGTCGTTGAGCCCCTGCAGGATCTCCATGATCTCCACGCTCGTGCGGCTGTCGAGATTTCCGGTCGGCTCGTCGGCGAGCAGAAGAGAGGGATTATTGACCAAGGCCCGGGCGATCGCCACGCGTTGCTGCTGTCCACCAGACAGCTGTGATGGGAAATGTCCCGCCCGGTCCGCAAGCCCCACGCGCTTAAGAGCTTCCTGGGCGCGCTGGGCCCGCGCCTCGATGGCGACTCCCGCGTAGATCGTGGGCAGCTCGACGTTCTCCAGCGCCGATGTGCGCGGTAGCAAATTGAACTGTTGAAACACGAACCCGATTTTGTGGCTTCGGATTGCGGCCAGCTCGTCCTTCGTTAGCGAGGACACGTCCTTGCCATCGAGTAGGTACCGTCCCCGACTCGGACGATCCAGACATCCGACGATGTTCATCAGTGTCGATTTGCCCGATCCGGATGCACCCATGACAGCAACAAACTCACCCGGGTAGATTTCCAGCGATACGCCTCGAAGCGCCGGGACGTGAACTTCGCCCAGGTCGTAGATTTTGTGGACGTTTTCCAACCGGATGGTCGGAACCCGCTGCTCAGCGACCCGCTCTTCGACGCCTGAAATCTGAGTGGTGGATGTGAGCGAGTCCATTGCGAATTTGACGGTGAGCGGTCTTGGCAGGGAATCTAAGGTTGTACGCGGGCCCGCGCCTCAATGCGCCGACTGCCGTTCGGCTTCCCTCTTCCTAATAAGCTCATCGAATTTCACCTGCTGCTCGGGCGTCAAGGTCGCACGGATATTGGCGCGGAACTGTTGCCGGATGGTCTCATGCTGAGCATCGCGGGCCGTGTCCAGGGCCTGCCATTTTGCGCGGGTATCATCGATCGCCGCTCCGATCTCCCTCTGTTGTTCCGCTGTAAGCTGAAGACGCTGCGTCAAATCCTGCAACACCTGATCGCGGGTCGGTTTGGGATGGACCGCCCCCGTCTGTCCGGAGACCCGTTGGTCCCAAACGCGATTCCCAAGAGCTCCAAACGTCACGCCGAGCACGAACACCACCAGGAAGAGGGCGGCTGCTTCGAGGCGCGTCTTAGTGTTTTTCATCACCGTTGTCCGTCGAACATCATCAGAACCTCATCGCCAGTCGTCGATACCCTTACTGGCTCGGGTGCTAAGAGGTCCAGCCCTTCTGTAGGACGCACAGCGGCGACCTTCGGTTGCGCTGGGTGATTCCAAGCCACGTTGTAGCTGACGAGCGCCATCAGTGCTAGTGTCGCGGTCGCCGCAAATCTCCAACCAAACGATACAAACGGCTGCCAGAAGTTTGCCCGAACCGCCAATTTTTCATTCTCTGCCGTTCGGATGCGCGCCATCACCCCGCGGGCAAAGCCCGGACCTGGGTCGGAGGAGGGTTCTGCGGCCCGCAGCAGACGCAGGCTCAAGGCGGCGTCTTCGAACCGAGCCCGGCAACCGGGGCAGCTTTGCCAGTGCTCGATAACCGACTGCGCATCGGCGCCGCGGAGCTCTCCATGCAGATAATCTTCTAGCCGCGCCTCGTAATTCCGACAGGCGCTATGCCCGAATTCGGACTGTGTTGCCATCGTGTTACTCCTTCCGATCTCCCGCCGGAGCGGCGTGGCTCTTACCCGCCGGCTTCAACCGGCGTCGATAGGCATCGATGATTCGGCCTCGTGCACGGAAAAGTCGTACCTTTACGGTATTGACGTTCAGGTGGAGAATCTCGGCCAGTTCCTGGACCGAGAATCCTTCGATTTCTTTCAACACCAGCAGTTGCCGGTCCTGTTCGGAAAGAACGTCGAGCATTCGTTCTACAATCTCACGGGTTTCCGTACGAGCGTTTGGCCCTTCCGGGGGGCGAGTCGAAGAAACGATCCCGTCAAGCCGCGAAACCTGTTCTTCTGATAAATCCGCCTCGTAAATCAGTGGCCGCACCTTGCGTTTTCGCAGATAGTCCCAGCACTCGTTCACAGCGATCTTGTACAGCCATGTCGAAAACGCCGCGCGCTGGTCAAACTTCTTGATCCCGAAGTACGCTTTCAGAAATACCTGCTGCGCGATGTCTTCCACGTCGTCCGAGCGGTGCAAGATACCAGCGACCAACGCGAAGACGCGCTGCTGATGGCGTCGAACGAGTTCCTCGAAGGCCGCTTCGTCGCCCTGCTGCGACAGATGCACCAGTTCGCGGTCATCTACCTTCTTCTCCCCTGCCTGAAAGGGGAGGGTCAGCGCCTGTGCGCTCGCTGCCATACTTTTTCGGACGTTATTCATCTGCGTTCGGTTACGTCAAACCAGGCATGTGTCTCTTTATATTTCTTATTGCGAGAGGCACTAGTCCATGCAACAATACCTGCCATGATAATCGGCGAACGGATCCGTTTACTGCGAGAACAGAAAAAACTATCCCAGGGCGATATCGAAAAGCGCACCGGTCTGCTTCGATGTTACATCTCTCGCGTCGAAAATGGCCACACCGTTCCGGCCATCGAAACTCTCGAGAAGCTGGCACGCGCCATGGAAGTGCCACTCTATCAGCTATTTTACGACGGCGAAGAACCCCCTGTGCTTCCCAATCTTCCCAAGCGGAAGAGCGCCGACGACATCGCGTGGGGCAGCACTGGAAAAGACGCGCGGTATCTGGGCCGCTTTCGACGCCTCCTCGGCCGGATCGAAGAGGGCGACCGCAGGCTGCTACTCTATGTAGCGCAAAAAATGGCCAATCGGTAGTTGAATTCCCTTTTTCCGCATCCTTACGCGTGGTTATTCCCATTCGATGGTGCTGGGCGGTTTCGAACTGATGTCGTACACGACACGATTCACGCCAGGCACTTCGTTCACGACGCGGGAGGAGATGCGCTCCAAGACGTCGATCGGTAGGCGGGACCAATCGGCTGTCATCGCGTCGAGCGATTCCACAACGCGGACGGCAATCACGTTTCCGTAGGTTCTACCATCCCCCATCACGCCAACACTGCGAACCGGCAACAGGACTGCGAACGATTGCCAAGTCTTCTCGTACAGTCCGGCGCGGCGAATCTCCTCCGTTACAATGGCGTCAGCCGCGCGCACCGTCCGAAGCCGCTCGAGTGTCACTTCGCCGAGAAGCCTGACGGCAAGTCCGGGCCCGGGAAAGGGCTGTTTGACTAAGACCTCGTCCGGCAAACCCAGCTCTCTGCCGATCGCGCGCACCTCGTCCTTAAACAGGTCGCGCAGCGGCTCAATCAGATCGAAGGGCATCTCCTTGGGGAGCCCGCCGACGTTGTGGTGCGATTTGATCACGGCGGATGGCCCTCTCACCGAAACCGATTCAATCACGTCGGGATACAGCGTTCCCTGCACGAGAAACTTCACGGGCAGTTGCTTTGCCATGGCGACGAATTTTCGCCCTTCTTCAGCGAATACGGCGATAAACTCGCTGCCGATGATCTTTCGCTTTTGTTCTGGATCGGTTACACCTTTCAGCTTCGCCAGAAACCGGTCGGAGGCGTCGACGCCGATCACGTTGAGGTGCAGACGGTTGCGCAGCATCTCGAGTGTGTCCTGAAACTCGTTTCGTCGTAGCAGGCCCGTGTCCACGAAGATGTTCGTGAGGCGGTCGCCCATGGCCCGGTCCACGAGCACGGCCGCTACCGTCGAGTCCACTCCTCCACTGAGGGCGCCAATCGCGCGCACTCCTTCGGTCTGTCTGCGAATCTTCTCAACTGTTTCATCGACAAAGGCGGCCCGACTCCAATTCGGTTTCGCACCGCAGATCTCGAAAACGAAGTTTCGCAAGATCTCTCGGCCGCCCTCGGTGTGGTTCACCTCGGGATGAAATTCGAGACCATAGACACGTCCCTCCGCACTCTCGATCGCGGCGATTGCGTTGTCGGTCTTGCCCGTGATGTGAAAACCGGCAGGTGGCGCAACCACATGATCGCCGTGGCTTTCCCAGACTTTTAGCCTTGGCGGCAAGCCTGTAAAAAGCTTCGAATCGCGATCGATCCGCAGGCGGGCCGGACCATACTCTCGCCGCTCAGCCCGCTCCACTTTTCCGCCCAGCGTGCGCGCTAGCCACTGCATGCCGTAGCAAATGCCAAGCACCGGAACACCCAGGTCCAGCGCTTTGGCGTCGCACCTGGGTGCGTCGGGCTCGTAGACCGAGCTAGGGCCACCCGACAAAACGATTCCCACCGGCTTGTGCGCGCCAATCTCCGCCGTCGAAGCCGTGCACGGGAGGATCGCGGAATACACTTCGAGCTCGCGAATCCGGCGAGCAATCAATTGGGTATACTGGCCACCGAAATCCAGCACCACGATTCCGCGTTCCGTGCTCACGGCTCCTCCGCGCTCTGGTTGCGCTGCCGCTCCTCTGTGAGTCATTTGAGTGTGTGTCTCTACTTCAGAACAATGTTGACGAGCTTTTTCGGAACGCCAATAACCTTGGTGATTTCCTTCCCCCCGATCAGAGGTGCAATGCGCGGGTCTTGCATCGCCCGTTCCTTGGTTTCCTCCTCACCGAGGCTGGCATCGACCCGCAATCTCCCTCGCAGGCGCCCGTTGATCTGGACGACGATCTCGATTTGCTCCTCCCGGGTCAGGTCTTCGCGATACGGCGGCCACGCCGCCAGTCCGCAGCCTTCGCTTGCTAGGGAGACGGAATTGCCAAGGATTTCCCACATTTCTTCGGCAATGTGCGGGGTCATCGGGCAAAGCATCAGAACGAGGACCGACAGCACGCGCTTGAGAACTAGGGGCGTGACGTCCTGCTCGAGCGGTTCCTGTGCGGTGAGCTCGTTAACCAACTCCATAATGAGCGCGACCGAGGTGTTAAAGTGCCAGCGCGTCTCGAAGTCATTCGTTACGCGCTTCAGTGTCTGGTGAGCCTTGCGGATGAGCACTTTTTCTTTTCCCGTGGCACCCTCGAAGTCGATTTCTGCGGCCCAGTGGAGGGGCACCTGTTGCAGCCGGGTGGCGTGTTTCTCGACGAGCCGATAGACTCGATTCAGAAATCGCGACGACCCTTCGATTCCCTGCTCGCTCCACTCCAGATCCTTCTCCGGCGGCGCCGCGAAAAGCGTATAAAGCCTGCCCGTGTCACAACCATACTTGTTGGCCATTTCAATTGCGCCCACGATGTTGCCCTTCGACTTCGACATCTTTACCCCGTCCTTCAGTACCATACCCTGAGAGAAGAGGTGCGCGATCGGCTCGCGATGGTCCACAAGGCCAAGCTCATTCATAACCTTGCAGAAAAAACGGGAGTAGATCAGATGGAGGATGGCATGCTCCACACCTCCAACATACTGATCGATCGGAAACCAGTAAGCCGCAACAGCCTTGTCGAAGGGAGCACGATCGTTGTGCGGATCGGTGTAGCGGTAAAAATACCAAGACGAATCGATGAACGTGTCCATCGTGTCCGTCTCCCGATCGGCCGGCCCGCCGCACTTCGGACACGTCGTTTTAAGGAACTCCGGCACGTTGGCTAGTGGAGATTTCCCCTGGCCCGTGAGCGTTACGTTCTCAGGAAGACGCACGGGGAGGTCGTTGTCCGGCACGCCCACAACCCCATGCTGCGGGCAGTACACGACCGGGATCGGCGTCCCCCAGTAGCGCTGGCGCGAGATACCCCAGTCCTTCAAACGGTAGGTCGTCTCCGCCCCTCCAAAGCCTTTCGTAGCGGCATCGGCGGCCATCTTCTCGAAGGCTTGCTCGGATGTGGAACCGGTGTACGGTCCCGAGTCAACCAAAAGCCCGTAGTCCGTGTAGGCCTCGGTCATGCGGTCGGCACGCAGCGGCGGGGTGTTCGACGGCTGGACGACAACTCGGATCGGCAAATTATACTTTTCCGCAAACTCGAAATCCCGCTGGTCGTGCGCTGGAACAGCCATCACCGCACCGGTGCCGTACTCGGCAAGCACGAAATTCGCGACCCAGATCGGTACGCGGTCACCCGAAAATGGGTTCAGCGCAAAGCGGCCCGTAAAGAACCCAACTTTCTCCGCTGCGGCAATCTCTTCCGTTTTCACACTACCCTGCTGGAGGACCTTCAATTGCCGTTCCATGGCATGGCCGCCGGGCACGCCGGCCAGCAGAGCCGGCAGGTGAGGATGTGCTGGGGAAAGCAGCACCGCCGACACTCCGTAGATCGTGTCGATGCGGGTCGTAAAGATCTCCAGGGGCTTTGATGCCACACCATTGACCGGAAACTGTACGTGCGCGCCGCGCGACTTGCCGATCCAGTTCTGCTGCATGACCAGGACGCGCTCGGGCCAGCGGCCGGCCAGTTCGTGTACTCCGTCCAGCAGCGCGTCCGCGTATTTCGTGATCCGCAGAAACCATTGGTCGATCTCTTTTGCCTCAACCGGCGTCATTTCGTGCTGCCAGCAGAATCCGTCAATCACTTGTTCGTTTGCCAGCACAGTTTGGCACTGCGGGCACCAGTTCACCCGGCTGCGTTTCCGATAGGCCAAGCCGCGCTCGAGCATCCGCAGAAAGAACCATTGGTTCCAGCGGTAGTATTCCGGCTCGCACGTGGATATCTCTCGGTGCCAGTCGTAGCTGAACCCGAAGCGCTGACACGCTGCCTTCATTTGTGCGATATTCGCGTTGGTCCATTGACGGGGCGCAACGCCGCGTTTGATCGCGGCATTTTCGGCCGGCAATCCGAAGGCGTCCCAACCGATCGGATGCAGGACATTGTAGCCGCGCATGCGTTTGTATCGAGCCACGGCATCGCCGATCGTGTAGTTCCGCATGTGCCCCATGTGCAAGGTCCCGGAAGGATAGGGGAGCATTTCTAGAAGGTAATACTTGGGCCGCACCGGATCGTTTTCGACAGCGCGGAAAATGTCGCGTTGCTGCCAAATGTTCTGCCACTTCGCTTCAATTCGCTGCGGATCGTAGCCCGCCAAGTTCACCTACTCCTTGATCTATGAGGTCGCCATCGGGCCGTGGGCCGACGCGACGAGCTTCGCACTGTCTCAGTCCGCGCCCCCCGGCGACCAACCAATCGCCAGGCAGCCGCGAGATTCCGCTTGTCGTCCCCCGGCTTGTCGATGGGCGTCTCCAGGATGAAGGCGCAGGAGGAAAGCAGCGGGTGATTCAGAATTCTCCCAAGTGCTTCGAGGCCGATCTTGCCTTTGCCGATATGCTCATGGCGATCGACATGTGATCCGAGCGCCGCCTTGGAATCGTTGAAATGCACCACACCCAGGCGGCCGATGCCCACCGTCCGGTCGATGTGGTATAGGGTCGACTCCCAACCCTGACTGGTCCGAATGTCCCATCCGGCGGCGAAAATGTGCGCCGTGTCGATGCACACACCGAGGGCCAGATCCGGGCATGCGTCCAAGATGGCCCTCAATTCCTCAAACCGCGATCCGAGCGAACTTCCTTGTCCAGCCGTGTTCTCAACAAGAATACGCAGCTCGCCCAGCTTTAACCCGCGGGCGGCCTGCTTCAGACCCCGCGCGACGGCGGTGATGGCCGAACCTTTGTCGGCTGCCAGAGTGCAGCCAGGGTGCAGCACAAGATAGTCGGCGCCCAACCCGACCGCGCGGACCATTTCCCGATGGAAGGCCTGCACGGACCGAGCCCGCAACACGGGATCGGGCGAGGCCAAGTTCAGCAGATAGTTGCAATGGACCACCAGGGGACCGAGCGCCAGCTCCTGGCGGCGTGCTCGGAAGCGTTCTAGGTCGAAGGGGGAGCTCCTGGACAGCCCACGGTCCCACATTCGGGGACTTGCTGAGAATATTTGCAGCGCATTCGCGCCCAGGCCTCGAGCGATCTCCAAGGCGTGCGTAATATCACCGGCAATCGAGGTGTGGATCCCTAGGCGAATACTTCCGTCCTTCCAAGCCGGTGGGAGGGGTGGGGTGGGCGGTTCCGGACGGTACTCGTCGGCGGTGTCGAAGGTTAGTTCAGCTGCATGCTTTATTTCCGACATTCCCTCAGGTTGTCCGGGAGCGGATTTATTCTAGCGGAATCGGTCTGGACGCGCAAACGCCACCCTGTCATGACTTTTGGTGTCCGTGCGGCCGGGAAACGCCTGGCCAGTCAGCGGTGGCCGGTGCTATGATCAGGGTTCTACGCGGCGCGGTCGCCAAGTGGTAAGGCAAAGGTCTGCAAAACCTTCACCGGCGGTTCAATTCCGCCCCGCGCCTCCAATCCCCGTTTTGCTTCCCCGCGGCCTGTTGCGCTAGACTTTTTGTTTCTCTGTCCTAAGGGAGCCGCTGATGCTTGTCGTGATGCAGTCACACGCCACCGAGGAACAGGTACGTGCGGTTTGCGAACGGATCGAGTCGCTCGGTTTACGGGCGCATCCGATTCCAGGCGCGGCTCGCACCGCGATCGGGATCACGGGCAACAGCCGCGAGATAGACACAGGAGCGCTCGAGTCGATGTCGGGTGTCGTCGAGTGCATTCCAGTCAGCAAGCCCTACAAGCTTGTCAGCCGGGACGTCAAGGAAGAGAACACGGTCGTGCGCGTGCCGACTCCATCAGGAGACGTCACCTTCGGTGATACGGCCGTGGCGCTGGTCGCTGGTCCTTGCGCTGTGGAGACACGCGAGCAAGCCTTTGCGATCGCTGAGTGCGTGAAGGCGGCGGGCGCACGGCTTTTCCGCGGGGGAGCGTACAAGCCCCGCACCTCACCCTATAGCTTTCAAGGTCTGTGCGAGACGGGCCTGAAAATTCTGGCCGAAGTACGCGAAAAGTTCGGACTGGGCGTGGTGACGGAGGCGATTGACAACGAGTCGCTCGACTTGGTGGAGCACTACGCGGACGTCATCCAGATCGGAGCGCGGAATATGCAGAATTTTTCGCTTCTCAAGCGTGCCGGGCGCGCCCGCAAGCCCGTATTGTTGAAGCGCGGCATGTCGGCGACGCTGGATGAATTTCTGATGGCAGCCGAATACATCCTCTCCGAGGGCAATTATCAGGTGATTCTATGCGAGCGCGGCGTGCGCACGTTTGCCGACCACACCCGCAACACTCTGGATCTGAGCGTGATCCCTGCCGTGCAGCGTCTGAGCCATTTGCCCATCGTCGTCGATCCTTCGCATGGCACCGGGAGGCGCAACAAGGTTCTGCCGCTTTCCCGGGCCGCCATCGCTGTCGGCGCGGACGGCATTCTGGTGGAGGTCCATAACGACCCCGCCCGAGCCCTTTCCGATGGTCCTCAGTCGATCGTGCCGGAAGAGTTCGATCGGCTCGTTCGCGAGGCGCGCGCCATTGCCGCGGTGCTCAACCGCACACTGAATTGAGACTGCCACTTAATTATCGCCTTGTCATTCTGATCGTAGTTCTGAGCGTTTTGGCCATCCGCGAAGCCGCGCTCGAGCTTCGGCCGTCGTATCTCCGACCTGGCCTTCGCCTGTTCGCCTATGTCGCCAACACAGGCGACGGCACCATCACTGCGATCGACCTCGTCAAACTCGCCACCACGGCGACAATTCCCGTTGGCCCCGAACCGACCGGCGTGCGCGCCCATCCCTTGCGCAAGGAGGTCTGGGGGTTGAGCTCGAGCGGCGGATACGCTTGGGCTCTTGATAACACAACGAATCAGCTCCTGGCGCGGATCCCGGTAGGCTCTGCTCCGTACGCGCTGGATTTTTCTCCGGACGGCAAGCGAGCGTATGTGGCCGCGTCCGGCTCGAATTCCGTCGTCGCGATCGATGGCGCCACGCACCAGGTGATTGGGCGCGCTCGCGCGGGGCGTCGGCCATGGATCGCCCGCGTGTCACCAGATGGCGCACTTGTGCTGGTCTCCAATCGCGATGACGCCACCGTCTCCCTTCTCGATGCGGCGACTCTGGTGACCCGCGCCGTGATTGCCGTAGCACCCGACCCGGAGCAGATTGCGATTCTTCCTGACAGCTCGAAAGCCTTCATCACTTCCGGCTCCCGCAACGAAGTCTCCGTGGTCGACCTACGCCGCGCAGTCTTGCTGGCAAAGCTCGCGCTCGATGGAAAGCCAAATGCACTCCTGCTTAAGCCCGACGGCGGAGAACTCTACATCCCTTCGGCCAACGCGCACGGACTGCTCATCGTTAATACACAGACGGACGAGGTCGGAGATTTTCTGCTGCTGGGGATGTCGCCGACAGCGGCGACCCTAGACGCCGCCGGCCACACTCTCTACGTTTCGGATTCAGCTGCCGGGCACGTGATCCCGGTTGCGATCGACGCGCGCAAGACCGCGTCTCCGATCCCGGTGGGCCAGGCTCCAGGCGCTGCTCAGCTGACACCGGGTGACGACATGCTTGTGGTTGTCGACAGCGCTTCTGACGAAATTGCCGTGATTCGTGCCAAGACGTCCAGCTTGATTACACTAATACCCACCGGACCTCGTCCTCGCGATCTTGCAATCAAGGTGTTTTGAGTTCGCAGGGGGGATCCCCGAGGCTTTTCCGCTGGGTTCGATCACCGAACCAAGAAATGCGGTTAATCGCAGGCCCAGGCAAAGTTCTCTTCTCCCAGGGGAACTTCCAGCATTCCTTCCAGCGGCAGGATGTCAACCGGCAGCCCCGCCTGCCAGATGGCCACGCTCAGGAGCAAGCCCTTCGTCCTGGTCAGGTCGAACAGTGTGCGTGAGATACCCAGTTCTAGGATGTTCCCATACGCCGCCGAGACCAGGGTTTCTGGATGCAGCAAGCACATCCCGGCATTCTCCACAATGCAATTGCGAAGCTCTCCCTGTTCGATACCGATCGTGACGCGAGTCTCCCGAGAATCCCACATCGCGACACGCACCTGAAACTCGTCCATTTCAGAAATCGCTTCCGGTACAGGATCGACGCGAAGCCAGAAATGCTTCGGCCCGAAGCCGTAAAAGACTTCCCTTAATACGGAACGACGGCCGTGCATCGTGCTGCCGCGGTGATCGGTGGCAAAAAGCCCGGCGCCAAGCCATTCGAAATAGGTGCTTTCGCGCCCGTCCACCTTGACATTAAGGTACGCCGTGGGAGGTTCGCGGCGGCCACGCTCCGGAGCGCGTTTGATGGGAAGCGATAGAGCAGCCGGCGGCGGTTCTCCCAGTGCGTTGTAGATCTCTGTGAGATGCCTTCGGTAGAGTGCGTCGAATTCGGCGTCGTTTGCCGAGCCGTGCTCGGGCCCAAACCACCAACACCAATCGCTGCCTTCGGCAGCCAGCACGGCATCGTAAATACGTTGCCCCTGAAATGTCGACTCGTCCAGTCGGGAAGGACTCACCAGGTCGGTGCGATTCTTTGCCCGCTCGAAGGCATCCCGAGCATCGCGCAACAATTCCCATGCACGCACGTCTTCGGCATGGCCGATCCAGACATCGAAATTTGCGTTAATCCACGAGGCGGGGAAAATTCCTTCGAGCAGCGGAGCGTCTCGGGCTGCGTCGATGGCCTCGCTGACGGTGCAAGCGAAAATCTGGGGATCGCGTTCGATGCGCGCATAAAAGCGTCGTAAAAACTCCCTCCCGTTACCCGGATAGTATTCCCACGCATTCTCGCCGTCGAGAATCAAACTCACCGTAGCGGTGCGACCTGTCGGCTGCCGCTCGCCGATTCCGCGGATACGCTGGTAGAGGTCTTCCGCCGCCGCTTCGGCGCTCATGCGGCTGTACACAAAGCCGACAAGGTCGGACAGATAGTGATCGCGGAAGAATCCGTGGAGTTCTCTCTTCCCCCGCGTAAGGCGCCAGGGGGTATACAAATCCGGGCCGTTGTCTGGATAGCCAGATGCGTCGCGCCAGAATCCGACATTCAGCGTGCGCCCCAGTACCCCCTCATCCGTTGCAAACCAACGAAATCCCAAGTCCCCGGCGATTTCCAGCGCCTCATCAGAAACAGAGCCCTCCGATGGCCACAACCCGGCGGGTGGCATTCCGAACACACGCTCGTGGAACTGCCGCGCCCGGGCGAGCTGTTCCCGGGCATCTTCGGGATGGCGAAAGGAAGGCTGCGGCACCGGTGTGTCGGGGTTCGAGACGCGCGCGATGTCGGTGTCACACAGCAGCGGCAGGATGGGATGATAGTACGGCGTTGTTGAGATTTCGATTTGTCCGCGGGTGGCCGCCAGCCGGTACTCGGGCAGAACCGCCGCCAGCAGTTCACGCTGCTTTTCGAGCAGCAGGGCCTTGTCCTGTTCTGTGAAATCTTGACCCCGATCCGACAGGGCTCTCACGGGAGGGTCTTTGGTCAGATACTCCTCATCCATCCAGGCCAACTGTGAAAGCGCCTGCAAATCACGCCAGTCGCGCTCACTCCACTGTGCAACGCAGGCCTCTGCGCCGCCCGAACGCACGTCCGAGGCCAGCGCGCCGAACCGGGGCCACCGCCGCAGAAAGTTGTCGTTCACCTGAAAGGCCCTCTCGATCGCCTCGCGCTTGGCCTCGGGCCCGAGTTTTTCGGCTGGCGTGAAGGCGATCTCAAACCAGCTCTCCCGAAACTGGCCGCTCGCGTACTCCTGGATTTGTGCTGCGAGCGAGGGCACCACGTTAAACGTCGCGTGGACACCGGGAAACTCTTCCAGTATTTTCACCATGCCCCAGTAGTCTTTTAGTGCGTGCAGGCGGGTCCAAGGAAGCAGATAGCGCCCTGTGCCTGGATCGCGGTATTGCGGTTGGTGCATGTGCCACAGGATGACAAGGTTTATCCGGTTCAATCCATCACTCCGAATGCTAAAATACGGGGCGCGCTAATATGCGCCTGCTCGACCGATATGTTGCCCGCGAAGTAGTTTCCCACGCCGCTCTTGGCCTTGTGGTCTTCACCTTTGTCTTCTTCGTGCCGCAATTGGTTCGCCTGATGGAGTTGATCGTTCGCCACTCGAGCGGCATCGGGAGCATCACGCTGCTGTTCCTTTGTACACTTCCGCCGGTTCTCGGCTTTACGCTTCCGATGGCCGTGCTTGTTGGCGTGTTGATTGGGCTGGGGCGCCTTTCCGCGGATAGCGAAATTGTTGCTCTGCACGCTTCCGGTGTCAGCCTGCGCCGCTTGTTGCTCCCGATCGGCATCGTGGCGCTGGCTGCGGCCACTGGAACCTGGTTGACGACGTTCTGGCTGGGTCCGGCATCGCTGCGCACGGTGCGCCGCCTGGAAGCGCAGCTACTTTCCTCCCAGGCACGGTTCTCCGTCCAACCGCGCGTCTTTGATGAGCGCTTTCGACGCTTCGTATTATACGTGCAAGATGTGGAAGCTGCAGCCACCCGTTGGCGGGGCGTCTTTCTCGCATCGACCGGCGACACATCTGGCTTGATCGCATCCCGGTCGGCCAATGTGTCTGACCAATCGAGAGTAACGACGGCGGAGGACGCCTTCGTTCTAACCGGTTCGTCCAAGGGTCAGATCGACATTCACCTGGGCGCGGGCGACACCCACGAATACGACCCGCGTGACCCTGCTCACTACAACGTCACCACGTTCGGCGAAACCGACATTCCCGTCGACGTCTCGGTCGTTGCGGCCCCCCAGAGAGCTGACACACTGCCGCCGGCCGAGCAGCCTGTGGCAGCCCTGCTTGCCAATCACGGTGCTAACTGGCGCGAGGCGCACGTCGAACTACACCGCCGCATTGCTTTTCCGGTGGCCTGCCTGGTCTTTGCCCTGCTCGGTGTACCGATTGGCGTCCGGCCACGACGCGGTGGTCGGGCCGCGGGGCTGGTGCTGGCGCTGATTCTCATCGGAGGCTATTACTTCGTTTTTGTCTCCGGCGATCACTTCGCTGTGCAGGGCCGCCTCTCGCCTTGGGCGGGAGTCTGGGCAGCTAACATCGTCGGCGCCATTGTCGGGCTTATTTTCCTGCGCCGCGTGGAAAACATCCGCAAGCCCAATCGGATCCTGGAATGGTTCGAGTCCTGGTGGTCGAAATGGCGTGCCACCGCGAATGATGCCGCCGCTAACGGCGCGCGTCCGGCCGTGCCCTCTTCCGGTCGCATCCGCCAGGCCCTGCGAATTGGTAGGACGATGGCGTTTCCCATGCTCGTCGATGTCTACCTACTCAAACAGTTCTCTTATTTCTTTCTCGTCTTGTTAGCCGGCTTCGTTTTGATCTTTGATGCGTTCACCCTGTTTGATCTGCTCGCAGACATCGCGCGGAATCACATTTCTGTCCCCACCGTGCTCAGCTACTTTCGCTATCTCATTCCGCTGATGGTGTATCAATTGGCCCCGCTGGCGACCCTGGTTGCCACGTTGGTCACGCTGGCCGTCCTCGCCAAAAACAACGAGGTGATCGCCCTGAAAGCAAGCGGCATCAGCCTTTATCGGCTGGTGCTTCCACTGTTACTAGCCGGTTGCCTGGTTTCGGTCGGTATGTTCGTGCTCGACGACACCTTTCTTCCCTACGCGAACCAACGTCAGGATGCGCTGCGCAACCAGATCAAAGGGCGTCCCGCGCAGACCTACATCGAACCTGCCCACCAGTGGATCTTCGGCGAGAACTCCAAGATTTATAACTACGAGCTTTTCGATCCTGACCGTCGGTTCTTCGGGGGCCTGAACGTATTCGAGCTTGACCCGGCGACCTTTCAGATTCGCCGCCGCGTCTATGCTGCGCGTGCCGTTTGGGAACCAACCGAAAATGCCTGGGTATTGACGGGCGGCTGGATCCGCGACTTTGATAGCGAGGGTCGCGTGGCCCGCTTTCAGACCTTCACCGCCACCTCGCTGCCCGAGCTCACCGAACCTCCCGGCTACTTTCGTCGCGAGGTCCGCCAGTATTACCAGATGAACTGGCGGCAGCTCGGCGACTATATCGCGAGCCTGCGCCAAGCCGGCTTTGATACCGCGCGTCTCTCGGTTCAATGGCACCGCAAATTCGCCTTTCCGCTCATCGCGGCCGTGATCGTCTTCCTGGGTGCACCGTTCGCCTTCCTCGTCGGAACGCGGGGTGCGATTGGTGGTCTGGCGCTGGCCGTTGGTGTGGGAATCGCCTATTGGTCCGCCGCGGCGCTCTTTGAAGCCATGGGTTCGATCGGACAACTTCCTCCCTTGATCGCTGGATGGGCCCCAGACGCCATTTTTGGCTTTCTTGCCGTCTACTTCATCCTCAAAATGCCCACCTAATCGCTATTGCGCCTTTGACCACCTAGCCGCCTCTCCCGCCCTGTGCGATTCCGAGCCTTAGCCTAAACTGGTGCAAGAGCCTTTTTCCGGGAGTCGAAACAGATCCATGACGCTCATCCTGGCTGCCCTTGCTCACCACAGTTCGGCGAACGTGGTCAAGCTCGAAGTATGGTCTGTCATTGGCGCGGCCGTTGGCATCTTTCTGTTCATTCGCGGCTTTCAGATGCTTCGATTCAAGCGGCTGATCGTAAACACGCCCAGTTCGAAAATTCGCAGTGCCTCGATGGGGCTGGTCGAAGTCAACGGCAAGGCCACCGGTGCCTCCACGATGCCCGCCGGAATCACTGGAGAACCGTGCTACTACTATCGAGCCATCGCCTGGCAGCTGCGGCAGTCGGGCCGAAACCGCGAATGGAAGCAAGTCGCTAACGAAAGTGTTTATGTGCCTTTTTTCGTCGACGATTCCACAGGGCGGCTCCTGATCGATCCGCAGGGCGCCGACCTCGATCTCCAGCGCAACTTCAAGGACGAGTTCGACACGTCGTTTCTGTTCAGCAACCGCGACATGCTTCCCGAGAACGTGGCGCAATTTCTCGCTCGCAACGGTGTCACCCTCACCGAGAAGACTCGTGTGGAAGAGTACTGCGTTAAGCCCGACACCCAGCTGTTTGTCTTCGGCACCCTGCAACAAAATCTGAATCGCACATCCTGGGCGCCGGGACCGCATGTGGCCAGCGGAACATCCCTGCATGCGCAGTTGAATTTTCTTGGCCCAGGTAGGACCAGTTGGGGATGGCTCGGCCTAGGGTCGGGGATCTCTGCGAGCGGCACAAGCAGTAGCCAGTACGTGCCGGCTGTCTCCCCAGCTGCCTCGGCCCGAACCACCTCTCCTGCTCCGGCTTCGGTTTGGTCCCAAATCTCGATGGGCGACGTTGCCGTGCGCCCGTCGACAGCCCAGCCCGCCGCCACACAAACACTTACCGTGCCTGTTGCAGTCGGTCCGGATGACCCTGCCGATTGCACCGAGCCGGAGACAGTTGCGAGCGCCGAAGTCGATCCTCCTCCCTCGGTTTCGATCGGGCGAGGAGGCCGCAGCGATCCGTTCGTGATTTCTTGGCGCAGCCAACGCCAGGTTGTGCGATCGCTGGCGTGGAAATCACTTCTGTGCATTTGGGGCGGGCCCGCGTTGTGCCTGATTTGCTTGTATTTCCTGGCCCTGTGTCTTGGATGGAACTAGCTCGGAAGGAGAAACCATGAGTTGGATGCCTCTGCTTATCCTGCTGTTTATTGTAGGCGGCGCTCTAGCCTATCTCATCACCCTCTATAACGGGCTGATCGCTGTTAAGAACAATGTCGACAAGGCGTGGTCCAACATCGACGTGCTGCTCAAGCAGCGGCACGATGAGCTGCCGAACCTTCTTGAAGTTTGCAAGGGTTACATGAAGTACGAAGGCGAGACACTACAGCGGGTGACCGCGGCGCGTGCCGCATACGCGCAAGCCGCAACGGTCGACGAAAAAGTTCAAGCCAGCGCCGGAATGACCGCGGCACTCGGCCGCCTGATCGCCACGGCCGAGAACTATCCCGACCTGAAAGCCAACGCTGAGTTTGCGCACCTTCAAACGCGCGTCTCGGAGCTGGAAAACGAAATTGCTGACCGACGTGAGTTCTACAACGATTCCGTCAACACCTTCAATACCCGCATTCAGGAGATGCCCGACGCGATTCTGGCCCGCTCCATGGGCCTCGAGCGCCGCCAGATGTTCCAAGTCCCGGAAGCCGATAAAACACCCGTGGCCATCTCCTTTGCCGACGTTTCGCATTAGGAACCTCTGCGTTGCCCGTCGAGAGTGCTGGTCGCCAGCCAAGAGATTACTTTGCGATGTGCTTCAGCGCTTCGCGTTTACTGAGACCGCTCAGTCTGGCCTCGTTTTGGCGGACGTATCGTTTCACTTCACCAGGGTCGGTCCGCGCGAGCTGACGCAGTGCCCAACCGATGGCCTTTCTTAGGAAGAACTCGTTCGAATCGATCGACGGCCGGATGCATGCGTACAACAGTTGGCGATCGGTGTCGCTCTTAAATCCCAGTTGGCATAGGATCGAGGCGCGGCGCTTCCATACATCGTCGGATTTGCTCCACGCCACCATTGTTTTTTTCATCGGCACTGGGTAGTTTTTCAGGATCGGTCCCACGCGCCGCGAGGCAAGCGGATCCACGAAGTCCCACCACGCGCCCGTTACGATCATTTCTTCGTAGAGAGGCATAGCTGCGGGAGTTTGAAAGGGATGAGCGCGCCGATCACCGCTGAGCAGGATCGCCGCGTAGCGCTCTTCGCGGTGTGTCGCTCCGCGCCAGAGCTCTCGCTCGTAGGCGAGCCAAACGCGGGCGTCCTCAAGCTCAATGTCGCTGAACAGCTGCTTGCAGGTTCGTAGCAGGATCGGTGTCGTGACCCCGTAATACGGCATGGCCGACTTCATGTACGCCTGCATCCTCGACGCCTTACTCGGATCGGCCAGCCTGCGCAGCAGGCGCCTCACGCTTAGCAATAAGGTAGGTTTTTTCACAGGGCCGGGGCGAGCGCCTAGTTTCGCTTCCGTTTCTTCTCTTTCCGTTCCTCGATCACTGCCTGGGCAGCCGCTAGCCTAGAAATTGGCACGCGGAACGGCGAGGCGCTCACGTAGTTCATCCCCGCCCTGTGGCAGAATTTCACGCTCTCGGCATCGCCACCGTGCTCACCACAGATTCCGATCTTCAGATTGGGCCGCGTTTCGCGTCCTTTCTGGATGGCCCAGACCATCAACATTCCAACCCCCTCGAGGTCGAGAGTCTGAAACGGGTCCTCTTTGAAAATCGCCGCCTTGCTTTGGTCGATATAGACCGGCAGAAAACGCCCGGCATCGTCTCGTGACAGACCCATGGTGGTCTGCGTCAGGTCATTGGTTCCGAACGAGAAGAATTCGGCGACCTCGGCAATTTCCTTGGCCATCAACGCGGCGCGAGGTAGTTCGATCATAGTCCCTACTAGATATTCAAGTTTGACTTTAGATTCAGAAATAATCCTGTCCGCTACGCGGCGCGTCGCGGTCTCAAGGATTCTCAGTTCCTTTCTATCGAGAGTGAGCGGATGCATAATTTCAGGTAATACTTTAATGCCGCGCTTCTGGCAGTCGATTGCCGCTTCGATAATTGCCTGGACCTGCATCTCGAGTATCTCCGGATAGGTGATCGAGAGTCGGCAACCGCGATGCCCCAACATGGGATTTGCTTCGTGCAGCTGCTCGACCCGCCGCTTGACTGTCTCGGCCGATATCCCCATTTTTTTGGCTAACTCTTCCTGTTTGGCTCGGTCGTGCGGGACGAACTCGTGCAGCGGAGGGTCGATCATCCGGATCGTGACGGGCAGCCCGTCCATTGCTTCGAAGATACCTGTGAAATCGCGCCGCTGAAACGGTAGCAGCTTATCGAGTGCGCGCTTCCGCGCCTCCGACCCATCGGCCAGGATCATCTCCTGAATTGCCTCCTGTCGCTCGCTGCTCTTCTCGGGATGCTCGAAGTCCTTAAAGAACATGTGCTCGGTGCGGCACAGGCCGATTCCCTCGGCACCCATTTCCCGCGCCACGCGCGCGTCTCGCGGCGTATCGGCGTTGGTTCGCACTCCCAGTTTTCGAAACCTGTCGGCCCATTTCAGCAACGTTTCATAGGCCTTGGGGGGCTGCGGGCGAACAAGCTCGATCTGTCCTGTGTACACCGATCCGTCGCCGCCATCGAGCGTGATCCACTCGCCTTCTCTCACCGCGCGCCCATCTACGCTCATTCTTTTCGCGCCGGCCTCGATGTCGATGCTCTCGGCTCCGACAATGCAGCACTTACCCCACCCACGGGCGACCACGGCGGCGTGACTGGTCTTTCCGCCAGTCGCCGTGAGGATTCCCTGGGCGACATACATTCCGCCTACGTCCTCTGGACTGGTCTCACGGCGCACCAAAATCACCTTCTCGCCCCGAGATGCCCACTCCTCCGCATCGTGCGCCGTGAACACAGCCTTGCCCACCGCCGCGCCGGGTACTGCGTTAATTCCTTCCGCCAGCTTTCGACTCGCGAGCTCGCTCCGCTCCAGCTTCGGATCGAGTACGGGGTAGAAAAGCCGCTCCATGTCCTCCGGCTTGATTCGTTCCAGTGCTTCTTCAACTTTGATCAACCGCTCATTGACCATATCGACGGCGATGCGAAACGCGGCTGCTGGCGAGCGTTTTCCGGTCCGTGTCTGCAGCATGTAGAGCTTGCCTGCTTCGACGGTGAATTCCATGTCCTGCATGTCGCGGTAATGACGTTCAAGTTTCTCTCGAACCCTTTCGAGCTGCTGGTATACCCTTGGCATCTTGCCCTTGAGCTCGTGTAGATGCATCGGGGTGCGGATTCCGGCGACCACATCTTCACCCTGAGCATTCAACAGAAAATCGCCAAAAAATGTCTTCGCCCCTGTCGAGGGATCGCGGGTGAAGCACACGCCGGTCCCGGAATCTTCGCCCGTGTTGCCAAAAACCATCTGCACCACGTTGACGGCCGTGCCCAGTAACCCCGTGATCTTCTCCACGCGTCGGTAGGTGACCGCCTTCTCGCCCATCCAGGACTCGAACACCGCTCCAATGGCTCCCCAGAGCTGCTGGACGGGGTCCTCTGGAAAGGCATTGCCGGTCTTCTTCCGAAAGTGGTCCTTATACTCACGAACGAGGTCGCGCCAACCCGCGGCCGTCACCTGCGTGTCATCCTTCACGCCGAGCCTTGACTTCAGGCTGCGTAGGCGCGCTTCAAGGTCCTCCTTCGATAAACCGATAACAACCGTTGAGTACATCTGCACAAAGCGCCGGTACGCATCCCACGCGAATCGATCATTGCTCGTGGCCTTTGCCAGTCCTTCGACCGATCTCTCGTTCAGGCCGAGATTCAGGATCGTCTCCATCATCCCCGGCATCGATCGTGCGGACCCGGACCTCACACTGACCAGGAGTGGGTCGGTGTGATTTCCAAGTTTTTTTCTCGTCAGCTTCTCAAGTCGCGCGAGATGCTTCGCCACCTCGCCTTGAAGCTCTCGGGGATATTTCTTTCCGTGCTTGAAGTAGTAATCGCACGCCTCGGTGGTGATCGTGAACCCGGCTGGTACGGGCAATCCGATCCGCGTCATTTCGGCCAGGCCCGCACCTTTGCCCCCGAGCAACTCGCGCTGCTCTCCAGTTCCATCCGCTTTTCCTGCACCAAAAAAATAGACGTATTTCATCTCTCTCCCTCAATCCTCGCAGCCTGTCGTGTTGACAACTTGTCGGCGCGCCGATCCCTAAACTGTTTCTTGACGATTGTCTAGGAAACCTCCTCAGCACCCAGTTCGGAAAAATCTGCAATAGTCGAGAATTCCTTTAACAGCCCTCGCAGGAGCGCGATACGATTGCGGCGCACCCTCTGGTCTTCTGACATCACCAGTACTTTGTCGAAAAAAAAGTCTACGGCCGGCCGCAAGCTCGAGATCTTCTCGAGTGCCCGCCGGTACTTCCCCTCTTTCTTTAACAGCGTGGCCTCACGGCCGATCTGTTGGGCTACGGTAAAAAGCTGCAGTTCACCCACTTCTTTAAGAATGCTTGGATCGACCGCCTCCTGCACCTTGTCGCCAGTGCCCGCCGATTTCTCCAAAATATTGCGAATCCGCTTGAAGCTCGCCGCTAGCGGGCCGAAGTCCTTCGACCTGCGGATGGCTCTCAGCGCGGCTATCCGCTCGACGGCGTCCCCGAGGTCGTCAGCCCCTGCTGCGAAGGCTGCGTTGATCTCGTCATACGCGTAGTCGCGGCGCTCCTTGAGGATGTAGCGTGCACGCTCGAGAAGAAAGTTCGCCGTCTCGGACTCGACGGCTTCGGAAACGGCGATGTTCGGAGCATGCTCTCGAAGTGACTTGGCAGCCGCAGAAATGGCAGCCGAAAGAGAAAGCGGAAGTTTCTGTTCGAGAATGATCTTCACAATCCCCAGAGCGGCACGACGCAAAGCGAAAGGATCACTTGAACCTGTGGGAATCTCCCCTACGGCGAAGCATGCCATCAACGAATCGAGTTTATCGGCCAAGGCCACCGCCGAGCCGGCCAGATTTCGCGGCAAAGGGTCGTCCAGACCAAGCGGTTTGTAGTGGTCGTAGACCGCCCAGGCAATCTCTTCCGGCTCGCCCTGCGCCAAGGCGTAGAGACCGCCCACCGCTCCCTGAAGCTCGGTGAATTCGCGAACCATGCCGGTCACCAAGTCGCACTTCGCAAGCTCGGCCGCACGATCGGCTCCGGCGATATCGGCGTGCGCCACTCCCCCTGCGACCCATTGCTCAGAGAGCCAGCGCGCCAGCCAACGAAGTCGCTCGACTTTGTCGGCGTAGCTGCCGAGTCGCCGCTCGTAGGTCACTGCCCTGAGCTTCGGTAGGTACTCCACCAGTTGAATCTTTTGATCGTTCCTCCAAAAAAACTGCGCATCGGCGAACCGCGCGCGCAGGACACGCTCGTGGCCCTGGCGTACAAGTCCCTTGGGATCTTGCGGCAAATTGATGACAGCGAGAAAGTGAGGCGCCAGTTGCCCCTTGCGGTTTTCAACCGCAAAATACTTTTGATGCCCCCGCATTACGGTGATCAAGATCTCTTCAGGCAAGACCAGAAACGCCGGATCGAAATCCCCCCAAATCACCGTCGGATACTCGTTCAGGTAGGTAACCATCTCAAGCAGCGTCGGATCGCCGTGTGGCCGCAGCCCCTTGCGTGCCGTGATTCGCTTCAATTCGGCCTCGATCTTCCGGCGCCGATCCTCCGGGCGACACAAAACGCAATTGGTTCTCAACCGTGCCTGATAGTCCTTGGGGCCCTGGACGTCGATGTCTCGCTTTCCGAGGAATCGATGCCCCTCGGTGCGACGGCCCGATTGCACGTCCGCGTAGGTGCAGGCGACCATCTTGCCGCCAAGCGTGGCAACGATCCAGCGAATCGGCCGGATGAATCGCGGGCCGTGCGCGCCCGTCCACACCATCGACCGTGGCCAAGAAATCTCGCGGATCGCCTCCGGCAGAATCTCTCCCAGGATTTTCGAAGCTTCCTTACCGGCGATGGTGACCCTGGCGGCTACGTACTCACCTTTCGGAGTATCGACGACAACGAGCTTCGAAAGAGCGATCCCCTGCTTCTCCGCAAAACTCTGCGCTGCACGCGTCGGCTCTCCCGTGCCGTCGTAGGCGACCGATTTGGGCGGCCCCATGACATCTCGCGTCACGTCCTGCTGCTGGACTCGAATATTCTTGGCGATCGCGACCAATCTTCGTGGAGCCCCAAATGTTTCAATGGATGCTTCAACTGTCGACTCGTCGACGAGGGCATGGCCCGCCAGTTGTTTCGCAAGTATTACCTTAAGATCCTGGGAGGCTTTCAGGATCATCCCGGCGGGAATTTCTTCGCAGCCAATTTCAAACAGCAAATCCGCACGGGCCGGTCCAGCCAACGAACTCATGCGCTCACCTTGGCACCGATCGGCTGGATTGCCGGTCTCTGGTCCAGCCAGTGGCGGGCCACCATCGTCGCCAGTTTGCGTACCCGCGCGATCATTGCTGCACGCTCGGTCACAGCGATGGCGCCCCGTGCGTCGAGCACATTAAACAAATGGGAACATTTCAAGCAAAGGTCGTACGCCGCGAGCAGCGGGAACCGTCGCTTGGCTTCCGGCTCGGTTTTCTCATATTCGTTCAATAGCCGCGCCGCCTCGGCTTCGTTGAGGTCAAATTGCTTACGCGTCAAGTTGGTGTCGGCATAGTCGAAGCTGTAGGCGGAAAATTGCTGCTCTTCTGCCAGACGCACCTCTCCGTAGGTGGTCGAAGTCGACCAGAGAACATCGAAGACGCTGTCGACACCCTGCAGATACGCCGCAATTCGATCGAGTCCATAGGTCAATTCAACAGAAATTGGATCCAGATCAATACCTCCGCACTGCTGGAAGTAAGTGAACTGCGTGATCTCGAGACCGTCCAACAGAACTTGCCAGCCGATTCCCCAGGCGCCCAGCGTCGGCGATTCCCAGTTGTCTTCCTCAAAGCGAATGTCGTGCTCTTTCAGATTGATTCCGACAGCGCGCAGGCTGTCTAGGTAGATGTCTTGAATGTCCCGCGGCGAAGGCTTCAGTATTACTTGAAGCTGCGTGTGCTTGTAGAGCCGATTCGGGTTTTCGCCGTACCTGCCGTCCGCGGGGCGCCGGCTGGGCTGTACGTATACGACACGATAGGGATCGGGCCCAAGCACCCGCAAGAAAGTCTCCGGGTGCATTGTTCCAGCGCCGACCTCGACATCATACGGCTGCTGCAAAACGCAATCCTTGTGGGCCCAATATTCTTCAAGTTTCAGTAGAAGGTCCTGGAACGTTAGGCCAGGCCGCTTCGCGCGACGAATTTCTGGTTTCGATGATCGACCCGTGGGCTTCACGCGGGTTGCTCCAAAAGCTGACGCGATTTGAGTTTGCGGTCGATCTGCTGCTCGATCACGTCCAGCATAGAGTTGGTGACCTCTCTGGCCGATCGGGCAAAACGCGGGACCGCATCCCCGTTCAGTCGATCCAGCCGCTCGGCGAGCATGCGTTGGGCCAGAGCGAGCGCTCCGGAGGAAAGCGTTCGCATGCCCGGTGTACGGCACTTGCTGCATCGAACCACCGAGCCACCGGAGGAAAAGAAGGCAGTCGTGCCTTCCACCAACGGTTGGCCGCATCGGCCGCAACGGTCCAGTGACGGCAACCAGCCACCAAGCTTCACCGTCCACAGCGCGAAATAAGCCAGCGGTAGCTCCGGTTGTAGCGTATGCTTCACCGTTTGCGTGGCAAGCAGCAACAACCGAAAGCTGGGGTCAGAAGCCTCATGATCGGGCAGCACGGCCTCGGTCACTTCGCTGAAGATTCCCAACGCCACGCTTGACCGATAATCGCGAAAAGCATCCAGAAATGACTCGATCATTTCGCATTGGCTGACGCGAACCAGCTCACGGTTCTGCCGCTCGAAAAACCAGACGCGAACGTGCGACAGCCGCTCCAGAGTTGATCCGAATCGGCTCTTGGGCCTCCGCGCTCCGCTCGCGACACCCCGGACGCGCCCCATCGTTCGGGTCAGGAAACTCACAAGCCAGTCTGCTTCGCCAAGCGCATAGTGCTGCAGGATGATTGCCTCGGATTCACGGAGTGGCATTAGTGCGTCGGCGCGCAGCCGCGAAGGCATATCTTCAGATCAACAGGCCGCGCCAGCTGTGTGCGTCGGAACAAAATTTTCTACCATAGCCATCCCGGTGGCGCAATCGTTAAACGCAGGATGGCTCGCCGAGTCGTTTCAAAATGACGCAAGCTCGGCTAGAGTGTTTGATCATGAAGCACGCGAGCGCATCGCCCGCTGTCGACGTCGTCGGAGTCGGGATCAATGCCACCGACACCATCATTCGACTTCCTAGCTTCCCGACGCCTGATTCGAAAACAGAGGTGCTTTCCGCCGAAGTTTCGGCTGGGGGGCAGGTCGCAAGCGCCATGATTGCCTGCCGGCGCTGGGGTGTGGCGGTGCGTTACGTCGGCAAAATCGGCGACGATCTTGCCGGTAGACTCCAGCAGAGCGAGATGGAGCGCGAAGGAGTCGAGGCGCACTGGCTGATCGCACGCGGCTCGCACAGCCAAAGCGCATTTATTCTGGTCGACCAAGCCTCGGGTGAACGAACCATCCTTTGGAAGCGCGATCCGAACATTGCCTTGCATCCAGAAGATCTCGAGCGCCAATGGATCTCAGGCGCACGCGTATTGCTCGTAGATGGGCATGATACTGAAGCCGCTGCTCAGGCGGCCGATTGGGCTCGGCAAGAGTCCATACCCGTGGTCGGGGACTTCGACAACCTCTATTCTCATGTTGAAGTATTACTTCATCGTGTCGACTTCCCGGTCACATCCAAGGCATTCCCTGAGAAGTTGACTGGTGAAACCAACCTGTTAAAGTCGCTGCCCCGAATAGCGTGTGAGTTCAAGTGCCGCGTGATTGCGACAACCCTCGGACGACTGGGAGTGCTTGCGTGGAACGGACGCGAGTTTCTCCTCTCGCCTGGCTTTCGAGTCGACGCCGTCGATACCACCGGCGCCGGCGACATCTTTCACGCTGGCTTTGTCTACGGCCTGATTGGAGGATGGCCACTTCAAGAAATACTTGAGTTCAGCAACGCTGCCGCTGCCCTGAACTGCACGGGACCGGGCGCCCGCGGGCACATCGCTTCGCTCGGCGAAATCGAGCGCACGCGCTCGACTGGCGAGCGCTCCGAGCTCGCCTACACAGAGGAGGTGCTGCGCGACCTAGCGCGTGCGGCCCGGCGGGCGGGAGCCGGACCGTGATTCCGCTAAAGGACCTAACGCCACGGCGATCTTTTCCCGTCATCACTCTGCTGTTGATCGCCGCTAATGTAGCGGTCTTCATTCATCAGATTTCACTCTCCCCGATTGCAGGGGAAGCGTTCGTCCGGACCTACGGCCTTGTGCCCTCAAAGATTTCGCTTGCTTTCGCCGGCCGGCGCTGCAGCTTCGTAGAAGCTCTCTTCCCTTTGTTCACCTGTATGTTTCTTCACGGAGGGTTTCTTCACATCATCGGCAACATGTGGTTTCTCTGGGTCTTCGGCGGCAAGGTGGAAGATCGACTGGGGTCGCTTCCCTATCTCTTATTTTATGTTGCCACCGGCGTGGGCTCCGGCATCGCCCAGACGCTTTTTTCCTGGGGCTCACACGTGCCATCGATCGGCGCCAGCGGAGCCATTTCCGGAGTACTGGGCGCGTATATTGTCTTCTTCCCGGGCTCGCGCATCCTGACGCTCGTTCCGCTTCTGATCATCTGGTTTACTGCGCAAATCCCTGCGGTAATCTTTATCGGGCTGTGGTTCGCGATGCAGTTCCTCAGTGGAATCAGTTCGCTTGGATCGCAATCACTGGGGGGCGTGGCCTGGTGGGCCCACGTGGGAGGTTTTCTGATGGGGGCCATCGTCGCGTGGATTGTGCGCTCGGCCGGCGGGCCGACGCGCCGCACGGCTGCTTCATATTATTCTTGAACGTGATTGTCGCTGTGCCGACACCTCGAGTCAAAATTGAATAGCGCTCGCTTGCCTCGGACGGAGACTTCGTGAACAATTTTTTCCGACGTGCGAAGTTGTGCTAAGGTAATCGGTCCATTGGCGTCCAAGCAGTCGGCCGTGTTGTCGAGGCTAACTTCGGAATACGCTCTGGGGGTCGTTCATCCATGAAGAGTTCCTATAGCGGCGTGGCGGTCCCACACGACGGCCAGCCCATTGACTATGTTGGCGGCCATTTTCAGGTCCCGGATCGCCCGATCATCCCGTTCATCGAGGGCGACGGTACTGGCCGCGACATCTGGAGAGCGTCGCGGCGCGTTTTCGATGCGGCCGTCGAGCGTGCCTATGGCGGCAAACGCCAAGTCGTTTGGCTGAAAATCTATGCCGGTGAAGAATCGTATAATCTCTTCAAGGACTGGCTTCCACAGGATTCGATAAATGCGATCCGGGACTTTCGCATCGCCATCAAGGGACCACTGACGACCCCGGTCGGCGGCGGCATTCGCTCGCTGAACGTGACTCTCCGGCAGGTACTCGATCTTTATGCCTGCGTCCGCCCCGTGCGCTATTTCGAGGGCGTACCGACTCCCATGTTGCATCCCGAGCGGATGAACATCGTCATCTTCCGCGAAAACACCGAAGATGTCTACGCCGGGATCGAGTGGAAGTCCGGCACTGCCGAGGCGGAAAAGATCGCCGCGTTCGTGAACGACGAAATGCTGAAAGGTACCAACAAGCGCTTGCCACCGCTAGCCGGCATCGGTATCAAACCCATCTCCCCCGGCAATACCAAGCGTCTGGTGCGCCGCGCGATTCGCTACGCTCTCGACAACCATCGTCGCGTCGTCACGCTTGTGCACAAGGGCAACATTATGAAGTTCACTGAAGGCGCATTCCGCGATTGGGGTTACGAGCTCGCCGCTGAGGAATTCCGCGACCAGATCGTCACGGAACGCGAGAGTTGGATTCTAGAGAACCAGGACCGCGACCTGAATCTTTCGATTGCGAAAAACGCAGCTCTGATTGAGCCAGGCCTTGATCAGGCGACCGAGGAGTTTAAGCAAAAGATCGCCGCCGAAGTTCAACAAACGCTTGAAGCCATCTATCCGACGCATGGCCGCGGTCAGTGGAAGAAAAAGCTCCTGATCAACGATCGCATTGCCGACTCCGTCTTTCAGCAGGTTCTGACGCGTGCCGATGAATATCAGGTGTTCGCCACGCCCAACCTGAACGGCGACTACATTTCCGACGCCTGCGCCGCGCAGGTTGGCGGCCTCGGGATGGCACCTGGAGCCAACGTCGGGGACGGTTTTGGCTGCTTTGAAGCGACGCATGGCACCGCGCCGAAATACGCCGATAAAGATGTCATCAATCCCAGCTCGGTCATGCTCTCGGGCGTGATGATGTTCGAATTCATGGGTTGGGGGGAAGTCGGTCGTCTCATCGAATCCGGCATCGAGCGGACGATTCAACAGAAGCGCGTGACCTACGATCTGGAACGGTTGATGAAAGGCGCGACCAAGGTCAGCACCTCCGACTTTGCCGGCGCGATTATCGAGAACATGAACGCGCCCGCGTCGGTCGGCCGGTAGGTGTTGCCTATCGGCTGCGCCTGAGCGTCTCGGCGGAAACATCTCTTGCAACCTTAGGAGATCGTTGAATGCGTAGGAAGGTGACGGTCGTCGGCGGCGGTTTTGTCGGCTCGACGACAGCTCAACGGATACATGACGCTGGCTTGGCCGACGTCGTCCTGACCGATATTCTCGAGGGTGTGCCTATCGGCAAGGCGCTCGACATGGCCGAATCGGCACCCATTCTCGGTGCCAATGCCCACGCGGTGGGGATCTCGACGGCGAGCGGTGACTACCAAGAGACGGCCAGCAGCGACATCGTTGTCATCACTGCCGGTTTCCCGCGCAAGCCGGGTATGAGCCGAGACGATCTACTCAAAGCAAATTATGACGTGATGAATGCTGTCGTCCAGGCCATTGTCAAACTTTCGCCGCGCGCGATTCTGATCGTCGTCACCAATCCCCTGGACGCGATGGCGCAGGCCGCCTTGAAGATCAGCGGTTTTCCGAGGCAGCGCGTCCTCGGCATGGCCGGCGTGCTCGATTCTGCGCGCATGAGTACCTTCGTAGCTGCAGAATTGAATGTATCGGTTGAGAATGTTCACTCGTTTGTTCTCGGCGGCCACGGCGATGACATGGTCCCCCTCCCGCGTTACTCGACCGTAGCGGGTATTCCTCTGCCGGAGCTGATCTCTAAAGAAAAACTTGAAGCTATCGTCAAACGTACCCGCCAGGGTGGCGCCGAAATCGTGAACCTGTTAAAGACGGGCTCGGCCTACTATGCCCCCTCGGCGGCAGTTCTGGAGATGGTCGAGGCGATCTTGAAGGATAAGAAGAAGATTCTTCCCTGCGCCGTATATTTGCAAGGTGAGTATGGAATCAACGGGCTCTTCGTGGGTGTGCCAGCTAAACTCGGCGCGAATGGCGTCGAGCACATCATCGAGATCAAGCTTACTTCGGAGGAGAAAGCTGCCCTCGACAAATCGGCTTCCTCGGTCGGGGAACTTGTCAAGGTCATCGGTGTTTAGCCCCTAGGTTGGGAAGTCACACCGAAAGTCTCTGAGCCAATGGAAACCGGCGTCCCACGCTGAACGCCTTTGAGGTCAGCTTCAAACCTGGCGCCCCTTGCTTTCGTTTGTACTCGTTTCGGTCGACCTGCAAGGCGACCGCCCGCACCACGTCGAGCGGGAGCAGACATTCTTCAGCGATCTGCTCGGGACTGTGTAAATCCTCGACGTACGCCTTCAAGATGCGGTCGAGATCCTCATACGGCCCGAGCGTGTCCTGATCGGTCTGGTTCGGTCTCAGCTCGGCGGAAGGTGGCTTAGTCAGCGTCTTGTTCGGAATAATCTCTTTCCTACGATTTACAAAGTGTGCGAGTTCGTACACCATCGTCTTCGGCACGTCAGAGATCACGGCCAGGCCTCCGGCCATGTCGCCATAGAGCGTACAGTAGCCGACTGCCAGCTCGGACTTATTCCCCGTGCTCAGCACAAGCGACCCTAATTTGTTCGAGAGCGCCATCAGGAGATTCCCGCGGATGCGCGCCTGAAGATTTTCTTCGGCTACATCCTCGCGGCGGCCCGCAAAACTGGCAGCCAGAACCTGGCGATAGCTGTCGAATGTCTCCGATATGGGCAGTGTGATGCACTCCATACCCAGATTCGTCGCAAGCTCTCGCGCTTCGCGCACGCTTCCTAGCGATGAGTACGGACCTGGCATCGAAACGCCCGTCACATTGGCGGGTCCCAGCGCCTCGGCCGCAATCACCGCTACAAGGGCCGAATCGATGCCGCCGCTTAGCCCGACCACGACCTTGTGAAAACCGCATTTGCGGACGTAATCTCGCGTCCCGATCACGAGTGCACGGTAGGCTGCTTCCGACTCGTCGTCTATCGTTGGGCGAATGTCGCCGATGCCGCTGACGCTGTCAAAAAAGATGAGATCCTCGTCGAACGATTTCGCCCGTGCCGCCACGCGCCCGTCGGAGGCAAAAGCCACGCTCGACCCATCAAAAATCAAACTGTCATTCCCGCCCACCTGGTTCACATACACGACTGGCACGGCCCGTTCCCTTGCCACGGCCGCCAGCATGTCTTGCCGCAAGGCCCTCTTTCCGAGGGTGTAGGGTGAGGATGAAAGATTTAAAACAATCGAGCTGCCCTTCCCCACCAACTCGGCAACTGGATCGCGGTCGTAAAGCCGCTCCGGCCAGAAATTCTTATCGTTCCAGCTGTCCTCGCAAATCGTGATGCCGAGGGTTTCCGCGCCGAGTGGAAACGGAAACTGCGTGTGCGCAGGCTGAAAGTAGCGCGTCTCATCGAAGACGTCATAGGTCGGCAGCAGCATTTTTCTTTGCTCAAACAGAATTTTTCCCGGAGCAATCAGCGCCGCGGAATTCGCGACCGGTTTTCCCGCATCGTCCTGCGCCTGGCCGACAAAACCGACGAGCGATGGCAATGGAATTTCGCGCGCTAGGCAAACCAACTCTTGCTGGTTGCGTTTCACAAACGACGGCCGCTCGATCAGATCCTGCGGCGGATAGCCACACAAGCATAGCTCGGAGAAAACGGCGATCTCCGCGCCGCCCAACTGCGCTTCGCGGGCCAGCTCGAGAATGCGCTTCCGGTTGCCTTCGAAGTCGCCTACGGTTGGATTAAACTGCGCTAAAGCAATCTTCATTTCAGCAAAACAGGATACGGTCGGCGCCCCCTGTTTTCAATCCTTCCTGTGACGCGAGGCCGCGACTCTTGCGTGGGCCGAAAAAACAAAGGCTCCCGGGACAATCGCTCCCGGGAGCCTCGCCAGAAATCCGAAGCAGCAGTTCCTTACACGGTGAATGAGCTGCCACACCCGCACGTGCTCTTTACGTTCGGGTTGTTGAACTTAAAACCGGCACCCTCCAGCGTCTCGATGTAGTCGATCGATACGCCATCCAGATACATCTCACTCATCTGGTCAACCATGACTTTCAACCCGTCAAACTCGTAAACATTGTCGCTGGTGTCGTTTACCTGGTTCTCGAAGGCCATGCGATAACTGAATCCAGAGCAGCCACCGCCTACCACCGCGACACGTAGACCTGTCGGCACAGGACTCTGCTGACCAAGTATCTCCTTGACTTTGTTGACTGCCACCGGCGTTAGTTGAACCATTTCTCGCTTCCTCCAAAAGGCGCACTCGCGGGGCCGCTGTCGCCCACTTCGAGACATATTATATCAGATTCGCCAAAACCACGCACGGTCGGGTGATGACCGCGACGGGCTGATGACAGGGCTACAGCTCGGTCACCATTCCATATACACTGGCTAAACCACGATGGAACATACTATTACCTTGATCCCCGGTGACGGAATCGGGCCAGAAGTATCGAAAGCCGTGCAGGACATCATTGCCGCAGCGGGCGTGACAGTACGCTGGGATGGTACTGAAGCGCGTGGTGATGTTGAACGTCGGGGCATGGACTTCATGAAGTCCGGTGTTGTCGAGTCCATCCGCAGCAATCGCGTCGCCCTGAAAGGGCCGATGGCCACGGCCGTGGCCTCAGGACCGCCCAGCATCAATGTCGGCCTGCGCAAGGCCCTTGACCTGTACGCCAACGTCCGTCCGGTGAGAAACCTCAGTGGCGTGCCGTCGCGATTCCAGAACGTCGATGTGGTCCTGATTCGCGAAAACACCGAGGATCTCTACGCCGGCCTCGAGCACGAAGTCGTCCCTGGCGTCGTCGAGAGCCTCAAAATTATCACCGAGCGTGCCTCCACACGCATTGCTCGCTTTGCCTTCGAATATGCGCACAAGCACAGCCGCAAGAAAATTCATGCGATCCACAAGGCCAATATCATGAAAATGTCCGATGGCCTGTTCCTGGCATCGATCCGCGCCGTCGCGAAACAATTTCCCGAGATCGTCTACGAAGAGCTGATTATCGACAATGCCTGCATGCAGATGGTTCTCAATCCCCACCAGTTCGATATGCTTCTGCTCACTAACCTCTACGGAGACATTATGAGCGACCTAGCCGCCGGTTTGGTCGGTGGACTGGGCGTCGTCCCGAGCGCCAACATCGGTGCCGATGCCGCTATCTTTGAAGCCGTTCACGGCACAGCGCCGGACATCGCCGGCAAAGGCATTGCCAATCCGACAGCGCTGCTGATGAGCGCCATCATGATGCTGGATCATATTGGAGAGTCATCCGCCGCACGCCGGATCGAATCCGCGCTGGAACGCGTGTACCGCGAGGGAAAATCCCTTACGAAAGACGTTGGGGGCGGCGCCACCACCGCCGAATTCACACAGTCCGTTATCCGCGCACTGGTCAACTAAGCTCGGTTCAACTCCCGTCCGGGAATCCGCCCCGGTGCAAGACCATCGGATAATACGGCAAGGTGTAGGGCCTGCCAGCGCTCCTCGATCACCTCGAACAATGGTCTCCATACTTCTTGCGCCTTCTGGCCTGCCGGAGTAGGCCGCACCACCGCATCAAGACGGGGTCGCTTCGGGCCTCGTTGCGTCGGCATAGTTTCGATCGCGATGTAACCCCACCTTTGCATTCCCGCCAGATTCGTCTTTGTCCGGGCGCGACGCTCTAGTTCGCGGATGGTCATTCCCCCGGGTTCGTCGAGAAACTGCATACAGTTCGACCACATCACCAAGGACACTAGCCAAGGAGCGTGCAGCGAGCCCACGGTCGAGCCGTGCCGGGTGGTTCGATGCTGCAGTCGTTGCTCGGCTTGGTTGTCGAACTCGATGGTGAAGGCGACCAAGACATGTGACAGCAGTGCGGAAAGGGGAAGACGCTCATCCATGGCAGCCAGCATGACACACACCGTGCCCGGTTGGGGCAGGGCCGTGAGTGAACGCGGCGCCCACTCAGCCCAATGGTCCTAGGTAGGCCGCATCGGTGTGTAGGCGATGTAAAGTAACCAATAAACGACCACTCCGGTAACGGAAACATAGAGCCACAGCGGCAGCGTCCACCGCGCGATCGCTTTATGCCGGTCAAAGCGTTCCCGCAAAGCGCGTGACAGCGTGATCAGCACGAGCGGCACAATCACAATCGCCAGCGTCGTGTGCGATACCAAAATCGTGAAATACACCGGCCGTATCCATCCCTGGCCGCTGAAGCGGATCACTCCCGCGTGTGCGTGAAAGTAGAGATACAAACCCAGAAACACCGCCGAGCAACCAAATGCAGATAGCATGCAGAGCCGGTGCAAGCTGATTTTCCGCTTCTGAATGAAAACGAAACCGGCCAGGAGAAAAACCGTGCAGGTGCCGTTCAGCACGGCGTTGACCGCAGGCAGCGAGCCGATGCTCATCGCATCGTCAACTTGTCGAGGATGAGCCAAACCAGCAGTAGCGGAATGTGCGCGACCGTCGCGTGCATGAGCCATTTGGCGCGGGCGTTCGTACGTGCCCGGTTGGCCCACAGCCCAGCCTGCAGCAGCAACATCCCGAGGAGCAGGGCGCCGAAAAAGTAGCGAATGCTCGCCATTCCAACCACCGAAGGCAGCGCGCTCACCCACACGAGCACCGCCGTCGCCATCACGATCTGTCGAAATGTCGCATCGCCCTGGCGATCAACCACTGGCAACATCCGAATTCCTGCACGCGCGTAATCTTCCCGGTACATCCAGGCGATCGCCAGAAAATGCGGGAATTGCCAGACGAAAAGTATCGCAAACAAGACCCAAGCACCCAGGGAGAGTGTGCCGTGTGCGGCGGCCCATCCGATCAGCGGAGGTAGCGCACCGGGAATCGCGCCCACTGCGGTCGAAAGAGTGGTACGCGTCTTCAGCGGCGTGTACAGCCCGAGGTAGAGCACCATCGTCGACAGGGCCACAGCGGCCGAAAGCCAGTTCACGGCCACCCAAAGCCAGGCAGCTCCCGTCATGACGCCGGCCGTGCCAAACGCCAGCACTTCTCGCGGCCGCAACTGCCCCGAGGGCAACGGTCGCGTCGCCGTTCGGCGCATCAGGGCGTCCAACTCGCGCTCAATATACTGATTGAGCGCCGCCGTCCCGCCGGCCACCAGAAACGTGGCGCCGAGCGTGTGCAACAGCCGAACCCAGTCAACTGGCCCCACCGACCCTAAATAAAATCCGGCCACGGTCGTGAGGACGACGAGAAAAGTCACATCGGGCTTGGTGAGCACGATGTACGCCCACGACTTATCGGCGGCAGAAAGTGAAGCGACGCGCATCTCGCTCATCGCACGACTCCTGCCCTTTGCGCCGAATCGATGCTGCGCGCGTCGGGCTCCGGACCGGGGAGTAGACGAAAGCTCGTGAGTGTCAAGATCACCGATGCGGCCAGCGTCAGCGCGCCGCCGAGAACGTGGGCAACCGTAAGCGAAACGTAGAGCAGCGTCGGCTGTTCAGACTCCGTCGCCAGAACCCGCACGGCGTACCATGCCGCGAAACCGAGCAAAATCTGCAGGCCAAAAAAGGCATGCAGGAAAATCGCGCTCCTCCTCAGATCGCCACTCTCGCGGAATCGACGCTTGGCCGCCGCTCCGGTCCACACAACCAACCCGGCCACGACAACCGCACCCAGCAGATGCGGACCGATGCCAAAAGCCCCGTGCCGGAAGGCCGCGCCCAAAATGAGCTGAGCGAGGATCGCCAGCGTCGTTAGCGTAGCGAGCATCGGCAGGCTCGGCGACTTCCCGTCCTCAAGCCGCGGCAGCTCTTGCGCCCACCAGGGACTGAGACAGAAGCAAAGGCCAACAACGGTGATAAAGAAGATCTGCGCCAGCGTTGCATGCGCTGTCGCCGAAAGCATGGGATGCACCTGTTTCACGCGCAGGGCGCCCAACCCTGCCTGCGCTAGGACCAGGACGAAGGAGGTCCATCCGAGGCGCCTGACCAGCGGTCGCACTTTTGCAAGCGTAAGCCACACGGCAAGAATCAGTGTCGAAAGGGCGACCACCCCGGCAATCACGCGGTGTGCGTACTCGAAGCGGATACCACCAGTGAGCGGTGGGATCAGCCTTCCGTAAGCCAGAGGCCAATCGGGAACAGAATCCGCGGCGTCGTTGCTGGTAACAAGGGCGCCGGCCATCAGCAGCAACACCGTCGCGCAGGACGTTAACACCGCGAAGCGGTACATCGCTTGTGAGCTTCTGCCGTGATTCGTTGTCCACGCGGAGGATGACATTTCAGCCGGCGATGTTCCCTACCAACGTTCAGACGATCCGCTATGAAGGACCTTCGATTTTATGTATCGCGTCTAGAAAACGCAAAGCGTTTTCTGCCTCTCGCAGCAGCGCGATCGGCACCGGTTTCTCTTCGTCGCCCCGCGAGCCTTTCGCCCGACCGCAGCTCATTCGGGGGAGGGGCGCAGCGGGGCGTAGCCGACAAGATAGGTCACAGCACGGGCCTCGCCTGCATCCCAGGTGTAATGGTCCGCGCCGACGCGTGCCGCCAGTCTGCGTAATTCGGTCGACGAGTAGGCGCGCAGGCAGGACAGAACTCCGTCGAACAACATCACGAACGGAATCACAGGCAACAAATAGGTCCAAAACAAGCGTGCGAATCGGAAGGGCCGCATGAAGGGAGCCAGGCAGATCGTGGCCATCGGCATGAAGAAAAACGCGCAAACAATGGTGCGGGGACGCCGTTGCGCCGCCTCGAACAATCCAATTCCCTCCCCGCGATCAACCGCGTCCCGCAGAATTGCCGTGACCTCATCCGGCGTGAAATGATGGATGGAGCTGAAGATCGTTCGGAAACCTGGGAGTCCCGCTGGGACTGTCTGCGCGTCAACCGGCTCGGCACAATAACCGATCCGTTGGCGGGAAGCCTCTGACGTGCGGCGGAAGGCCGCGAGGTTTGGATACCGATCCGTGAGCACGATTTTTGTCGGTGAGCCTTTTTGCTCTGCAAGCATGCGTTGCAGCCAGATCCATGGCCCACCGGCGCCCGAGCACAGGTCGAGCACGTGATCGCTTGCAGCCGCTCGGATGGCCGCGCCCAAACGCGCCGCGATCGGCCGATACAGCCGAGCAGCGTTGAAGATGAACTGGAGCATATCGGTGACGTCGTCGCGCAGCTTTTGGGGGAACCACCGCCGCTCGTGAATTTCGGCAAAATTGACGCGACGCATCACGACGGTCCCTAGCTCCAGCGCCCTCATTTGTGGCGGTCCGCCGCGTTTGATCGAGCCGCCTCCACCCGCATGAAAAATTCGAACTCCTCGGGATGCATTTTCGTGCGGGCGGTTTCGCGTGTGAAAAATGCGGCGCGATCAATTTCGGGGAATTCTTTTCGCTGGCCCGACCGCGGCGGCCATTCCATGGCGAATGTGTTGCTCTGAATCGCAGAAGGATTGCAGTCGCCTTCAAAAGCCCACGCCGCCACGATTTTGCCGCTTCTGCGCTTCACACTGCCGAGCGTCAAGAACGGCCCCGTGGGCTTCAGCCCGGTTTCCTCTTCAAATTCGCGTTGCGCTGCGTCCAGCTCGGTTTCGCCATTCTCCACTTCACCCTTCGGCAAAAACCATGCCCCGCGATCTTTCCTGGCCCAGAAGGGCCCCCCTGGATGCACGAGCAGAACTTCCAAGGCCCCCTTTCGGACTCTGTACATCGCCAGCCCCGCGCTTCTGTGAGCCATGCACCTAGCATAACATCCGCGACCCGCCGGCGGCGAAGACCGGACAACTCCACCTCCTTGCGATAAGTCGCCCCGGGGGGGGCACGCGTTGAGCCGAACCCGATTAGGGAAAATGCGGTAGGCCGATGTGAAGAAGCTCGGAAGGCTCGTCATTGTTGACACGGAGCGTAGCGTGATCACCGGGAGCAAGATAAATCGTCGACTGCCGTTCGAAGTCTGTGGCACTCGCACAAGCGGCCGACACACTGCCCAAGCCGTGGGTCACAAAATAAATGGAGTTTTCCTCAAGGTCGAGCGTCGCTCCCGGCGCTATTTTGAAAAACACGATTCGTGTGCGACACTCGGAAAACTGACCGAGATGTTTCCAGCTCACCCCCGGTCGATTCGCAAGAGGCGTCCAATGGAAGCTCTCCGGGTCCATAAAGACCGGACGCAGATAGCGCTCGCGCGGATACACCAGCGGCCGGCCGTTGACCTCTTCCCAGACAGCTTCGTAGCCATCCTTGTGGGTTTTGCCGCCGTCGGGCGTAAGGCGAGTGTAAACACCTTTGGCGAAGGTACCGTGCCTGGAAAGCTCGGCGGAAGCTTTTTCATATTGCTCGGGTGAGATGTAGCCGCTTCTGCTCGCGCCACCGAATTGCAGAACCAACGTCGAATTCGCTGCGGCGCTCGCCTGCGGCCCGTAATAGGTGCCTTCGGGAAAATAGGCGATCGAGCCAGGCTTCATAACCCCGTCGGCGGCGAAGTCGAACTCGCCCTCGATCTGGTAGCGCACTTGGTCGAAATTATGACGGTGCCTGGGTGAGTAGTAACTGGGCGTTACCCCCAACTGCAAAGAGAAATTGCCGGGCGTGCCGGAAACTCCGTTGAGGATGCGCCGCGACTGAAAGACGCCTTCACGGACATGCGGGCGTTCGATTAACGGAACGCTCTCTAGGCTAATCACCTGTACCATGGCGTTGGCCCTGTTGGGATGCGCCGAGCTTAGCGCGAAGCGGGAGCTCCGGACGGCGGCGGTCCAGCCAGCGTGGTGTCCTGATCAAGAAACAGATGCCACGCTCCGGCCTTGTGAACCCATACCGCGGAGCCACGCATGTGAATCACGCGCGGCGGCGCGTTGGACCCGGCGGGCGGCTTGAAGGCGAGGTCCTCGAGGCCCGAGACGATCGCTCCGCCCTCAAAAAGAATCACCTTCGGATCCTTCAGTTCGTACGCCGACAAAGAAAGCTGCCCGTTCTTGATGGAGCCGAGGAATTCCGCTTTGCCCTGCATTGCACCGTTGCCGTGAATGAAGATCGCGTCGTCCGCCATCATCGCATTGATACCAGCGACGTCGCCCGCGACACATTTGTCCTGAAAATCCTTCTGGAGCTTGAGCACCTCATCCGGCGCTGCCGATTGGCCGCGAGCGCGCCCGGTCACTCCGCCCAGCAAGAGCCCGACCACGGCGGTGACGGTCACTTTCCAAAGCACGGCGGCGCCAAACCTCGCCCTTAACGAATCGATCATTTGCCACCCCCATGGCCTTCCCCGAAGGGTTCGATCGAACATCCCGCTAGGCGTGCTGCGGGGCGCTGTGGAAGTTTCCCGAGCGGATTTTGACGACCGTCCTGCTGGGACCGAACACAACGCCGATAGGATCACCGCCATCGGCGACAATCTTGATCTGCGCCTTCAGCATACGCCGCTGCATGATGATGCCCCGATCGCTCGACGCAAGATGCTCCTCCGAGTGCAGCGAGATCGGGCCTTGTCCGGCCTGAGCTTCGTAATCGCCGGGTGTGTCCTGATGCTCCTGTTCGCTCATCTCGCCCCACAACTTGCCGTTCAGGCGGATGCCGCCAAAAATATTTGGCGCAGACTTGGGAACCCGAACAGCCGTCGCCATTGTGAAATGCGAATCGTCGACTGGCAGCGACCAGGAGATCATGTTCGACTTTACCTGGTGAATGTCGATGGGATTGGGAACGCTCATGATGTTGGGCATCAGCCATGAAGAAATGCGATCGTATTCCCGGCCGTCGTCGAGCTTGCGCTTCGCTGAATAACAAACCCCTTCGTCGGTCGGGAAAAAGTCCACTTTGGGCATCAGTGCGAATTGCGGCACGAATTGTACTGTACTGAATGTCGAGTGAAGCACCTGCACATGAAATGGGTCCATCACGTTGTCGTTCATGTGCAGCCAGCTGTAAGGCGCGGTGTGTAGGCTGTCGTCACCAGTGGCGCCGAAGGCGCCGACGTAGCCCCGTACTTCTTCCTCGGAACCCAAATCCTCAAGGATGTCATAGC
Organism: Candidatus Acidiferrales bacterium; assembly: GCA_035622155.1. Classification (GTDB taxonomy): domain Bacteria; phylum Acidobacteriota; class Terriglobia; order Acidiferrales; family UBA7541; genus Palsa-295. Next base: position 44,951 of record DASPVW010000024.1, on the reverse strand, counting down.
GCGGAAGGCAGGGCTTCTTTTCAGGGGGACCCATATAGGCGAAGACGAGACCGTAGCGCTCCTCGACCGGATACCAGGGCTGACGCGCGACGTCAAGATTGCGTCCCCCGTCGGGCTCGCAGGGCTGGCGGAGACAGCGGCCCTCGACGTCGAACAGCCAGCCGTGGTAACAGCAGGCGATGCCCTCCTCGGAAACCTTGCCATAAAACAGCGTGGTTCCGCGGTGCATGCAGCGGGGATAGAGCAGACCGGGGCGGCCCTTCTTGTCGCGGAATAGGATCAAGTCTTCGGAGAGCAGGCGCACCTTCTGTGGCCGGTCCGTGACGGTCGTGGAAGCGGCGATGGGCTGCCAATACCGCCGAAGCAGTTCCCCACAGGGAGTGCCGGGGCCCACCCGTGCGAGCTCATCATCTGGATGCTGCCCAGGTCGGCCATATGCGCCGCCATCTTGAGTGCGTCTTGCTTGCGTTGCTTCCGCCATGGTTGTTCCTCTCTCCTTCCACAATGGCACTAAACACCTGCCTGGATTAGGTTGTCAAGCGATGCGCGCGAACCAAACAGGGCACCTGCCGGCGCATCTGGGTGGCCTGCGGCCTCAGGCAGACGCGTATGAGGAGTGCTTTCGCTGGCGGTAGATGAGCCATGCGGATAGGATGACGGCGAGTGTCCCTGCCGCAAGCTTGCCTTCGAATAACCAAACTTGGGTGATTTCACTCGGTGGCACCACCGCGCAGAAAAGTGCCAGCAGCGTGACGGCGGCACCCGATGCTGCACTGAGGTGTTTGCCGGCCTTCCAGGCGCTAGCGAACACATAGAGGTAAGGCACGAACCCAGTGATCACCATCAGGGACACCAGCTCATCGTAGGCGACGCGCACCGTGTCACCGAGCTGGTAAACCACGAGCAGGAAGGTTGCCACCAGTCCGAGCGCGAGGATGGATACATAGGGCGTTGCCCATCGTGGATGAACCTTGCTGAATGCGGAGGGCAAGAGACGATCCATGCCCGCGGCAAACGGCATGCGCGAAGCGGCCGTACCGATTCCTCCGACAAAGCCTACTCCACTGACCACCACCAAGAATGCCATGAGCGGAGAGAGCCAGGCAGCCCGCAACATTCGGCCAGCTGAATCTCCCACCTGCGCGAAACCGTTCAGTTCGCTGATGCTGTCAGGCGAGAGCACCACCAGAAAGGCAACAGTCGCCGAGACGTAAAACGCGGTAGCAAAGCCGGAGGCGATCCAGCCCGCGCGACGCATCATGCGCTCCGGGTGACGGATCTCCCCGGCCATCATCCCGGGGCCTTCCATGCCGGAGGTTGCGTAGGCGATCGCAGCCCAAAAACTGACGGTCCCCCAATTCCACTTCGGAAGAATGTGCATTGGTGTCGCCGACCCGCGCCGCGTCCATACCATCCATGCGACCACAACGAGCAATAACGCTACCACCCAGGCGGCGAGGGCCCCGATATTTTCGGTCCACTTGCCGATTTTGAGACCGATCAGGTTCGAACCAAGTGCGAGCCAAATCAGCACCAGGGTGGCGGCGAGAAGAACGAAGCGGTTGTCGCCCAGCTGCGCAAACCAGGTACCGAACATGGAGAAGCCAACGCGGACGTACAAAAGCGCTGCGGTCGGGAACAAGCACGCGATCCCGATCCAATAGATCCAGAAACAAAGGAACCCGGGCCAGGCTCCGAAGTCGCGCCGGGTCCATAGATACAATCCGCCCGCCTCGGGATATTTGGCGACCAGTGTTGCCACGGCCACGGCCAGAGGTGCCATGAAGAACATCGCTGCGAGAAGCCATAGCAGGACGGAGCCCGGCCCGGCATGCGCCGCGATCGGGATCCACCGCGCTGATATAACACAGGTGATGGCAAACAGCGTGAGGTCGCGCAGTCCGAGTTCACGTTTGAGCATGAGTTGAGCGGACAAACGATCTCTTGGTCACTGCTCGCTAGCCGTATCGCGAAGAACGGCCATGGCGGCATTACGCCCATTGATGCCGATCACACTACCTCCTGGATGCGTGCATGCCCCGCATAAGTACACGCCAGGCATGGGCGTACGCGCCGAAAGGCGCCTGGACCACATGTAAGCGGGCAAGCACTCGCCCTGAAAAATGTGGCCGCCGGTGAGTCCAACCTTCCGCTCGATATCGGGGGGACCGAGAACCTGTATGTCGACGACGGCAGCGTCGATATTGGAGCAGAAGCGAGCCAGGGAATTGAGCGCGACCAGACCAACCTCCTCTCGCCGCTCATCCCAGGTGCCGCGCGCGAATTTGTAGGGGACGTACTGCGCAAAGATGCTCATGGTGTGTTGGCCCTTCGGAGCAACTGCCGGATCGTGGACGCTCTGAAAGTACAGTTCGCACCATAACTGCTGCGGCATTTCGCCGCGACGCGCGGCGGCGAATCCCGCCTTCCATTCATCCTTGGTAAGCGATGTGTTGATTTGGCCGTAGTGGTGTGGCTGATCAGTTCCGGGGCGCGCGATGAAGTCCGGCAACTCGTGAAGCAGCACGTTCACCTTTACCGTGCATCCCTCGATCGGCACTTGCTCGACGCGTTGTTTCCACGCGGGATCGGCTGCCGGGCCGAGCAGCCGCAGTGTTTGCCGAGGGTCGGCGTTCGAGATCACAACAGGCGCAGGGATGAACTCTCCGGCTTCCAGCAAGACGCCTTCGGCGGGCACGATCCTGGCGACAGGAATCCCGGTAGCGACAACCGCTCCCGCCTCTCGTGCCGCATCGCAGAAATAGAACGATACCATGCCCATTCCCCCTTTTACGTAGCCCCACATTCCGGGCATTCCACCCAGCCGGCCCGACGAATGATGGAACCGGATACTGGCAGTTCCCGCATCGAAGGGGCTGGCATTTGTTCCGATGACTCCTTGACCGAGGTAGGCCGTCTGCAGGCGTTCATCGCGCAAGTAGTATTCGACGAACTCGGCCATGGACCAGTCAAACAAAACGTGCCTTGCCTGTTCGTCTTGTCCGAGCCGCTGTTCCATCTCTTCTAGGGTGGGGGGGTCGCCGATCCACAGATCGCCATCGCCCGCCGGACGCAGGGCATCGCGTAGCCTGGCGAGCACACCGTTCATGGCGCGCCAGCCTTCCACATCGCAGCGACTGAGGTTGCGAATTTCGGCCTCGCACCGGTCGTTGTCGTCCCAAAGTTGAACGCTCGAACCGTCCAGGAATGGAACAAACAGGCCGTTTACGGCGGGCATCCACTGAAAGCCGCGCTCCGGCAGGTTCAACTCGGAGATCACTAGGGGATGTAGCAATCCGGCTAAATACGCGCAGGGCGACATGCGCACGCCTGGAAAAGATTCCTCGAGTGTGCAGGCACCACCGACACGTCTGCGGCACTCCAGCACCAACACCCGTTTGTCTCGCCGCGCCAGGTAGGCCGCGCAGGCAAGCCCATTGTGGCCGGCACCGACGATGACCACATCCCAGCGGCACGAGGCGAGATCACGAACGGGAGCGGGCAAGCCAATTTCGCCGAGAGCGGCAACCGTGGATACGATCACCGCCGTAGTATCTACGCGGAATGCCACGTTGGGAAGCAGGAGTTAAAAGTTCGGCGGGAAACTTGGCCCGAGAGGCGTTAGTGCGATTCGACGGGCCTGAATGTGAATGCGACGGACTTGGATTGCTTTGGTGCGATCGAAACAGAGAGGTCCTGTGTGCCGAAACGCTCATGCCAGGCCTCGATTGTGTAGGTGCCGGGCGGGAGATTTTTCAGCTCGAAGGTGCCGGACTTCGTGGTCACGTCAAAGTACGGATTGTCAAAGACGAACAAGTAGGCGCGCATCCAGGGATGAATATTGCAGACGACGGGAACCGCCAGCTCCGGATGGGAAAACGTGGTGACGTAGGGGGCCTCGCCCGCGCCAATCGACCGATTCCATGGACGATTCTCGCGCGGAATTGGGTGTACGTTGTGCGTTAAGGGATCGGTATTCCTCACCTCGAAGGGCTGGAAGGTTCTCAGTGCGAGGACTCGCGGCTCGTAGTTACAGCCTTTTTGATCGAGCACAGCGGGGTCTTTCGGCGTATCGAAGTGATACCTGCCGAGGCCGGATTTGACGTAGACGACCGTGGCGGCCAGCGCGCCGTGCTCGCCGAGCACGACCACGTTCGGCGTCACCGGCTGGGGGTTGGCTTGAACACAGGCCGCCTCGGCGCTCATATCAATCGGGCGAAACACGGGAAGCGCGCCTTCGAATTTGACGGTGCCCGTGATCGAGCCGGCCGTGGAGGGATCGACAACGGCGGTAGGTTCTGGGCGCGCCTCGTCGGACTCCTTCTTGCTGCAACCAATAAACGCTGGGAGAGACAGAAGCAAGAAGGCAAAAGCCGCGACGCGAATCTCCAAGAGCAGCGAATCCCTTTCTGCGCAACAAAAATATTCTAGCAGGTGGCGAAGGCGAAAGCCGGGATTCCTGCTCCATGCCGACAGGAGACAATTACCGGCTACCAATCGAAGCTAGGAAGCGGTGCGAGTGGTAACGCGTTGGGCGAGAACGTCGGCGGCGATGGCGACGGCGCGATCGATGGCGGCCCGGTCGACATCGCGATGCGTAACCATGCGAATGGTGAATTCGCCGGTCGCGCCGCACAGGACGTTTCGGCGTGCAAGTGCGGCACAGACATCGGAGGCTGAGCAGCCGGTGCCACCGACGTCAAAGATGAGAATATTGGTGACCACCTTGTTGGCATCGATCCCGATGCCTGGAATTTGTGCGAGCCCTTCGGCGAGGTGTCGGGCGTTTTCGTGGTCGCGGTAGAGCAGCGGAGGGGTCTCTTCGAGCGCGACGAGCCCTGCCGCCGCCAGCACCCCTGCCTGCCGCATGCCGCCACCCAGGAGCTTGCGCGTGACACGCGCCTTATCAACGAATTGCCGCGAGCCCACAAGCATCGAGCCCACCGGTGCGCCCAGGCCTTTCGAGAGGCAGAACATCACCGAATCGAATGGGCGGGTGATATCGGCAACGCTGCGGTTGAGCGCGACCGAGGCGTTGAAGATGCGCGCGCCGTCAAGATGCACGCGAAGGCCAGCGTCATGCGCGTTTTGGCATATATCGGCGGCGATTTCCGGCGGAAAGACCGTACCGCCGTGCATGTTGTGCGTGTTTTCCAACTCGATCAGCGCGGTTTGTGCGCGATAGTAGATGTGCGGGCGAATGTGGGGCGCGATAAGATCCCAGGTAAGAATTCCATCTGGCGCAGGAATCGTATGGGGCATGCAGCCGGCAATCGCTGAAATTCCAGCCATTTCGTACAGGTAAATGTGCGCCTGGGCCTCGCAGATCACTTCGCTACCGTGATGCGTCCAGATCTTGATCGCGGTGAGATTCGCCATCGACCCGGAAGGGAAATAGAGCGCGGCTTCGCGTTCGAAGATTTCCGCAGCACGATCCTGCAGGCGATTGACCGTTGGGTCTTCGGCGTAGACGTCATCGCCTACTTCGGCTTCTGCCATCGCTTGCCGCATGGCGGGGGTCGGCCGCGTCACCGTATCGCTGCGAAGATCGATGAGCTCTGAAGGCATCGAGATGACATGATACCCGAGGCGCGGGTCGAGAGATAGTTCACTCGATCGTTCGACCCCGGGGATACTGTTTAGACGCGTTTCGCCGAATGGAGAACGACGCTGCCGAAATTCCATGAGGTGAACCGAACGTTACAAAATCCGGTCCCTTCCAAGAGCGCGGAAAGGTTTGGCGGCGAGGGAAATTTCGAAACCGACTCCGGCAGGTAGGCATAGGCCTTGCCGCTGCCGGAAATGGCAGCGCCGATACGTGGCAGAAGGTTTCGGAAATAGAAACGAAACAGGCCGGACAGGAACCCGGCCGATGGTTCGGCGAACTCAAGGATGCCCACCTCCCCACCCTGCTTGAGCACGCGCGCGAATTCGCGCAGGCCCCCTTGGTAGTTGGCGAGATTTCGGAAGCCGAAGGCCGCCGTGACCAGATCGAAGGTCGCGTCGGTGAACGGAAGATGCAGCGCGTCGGCGGCCGCAAACACAACGGCTCGATGGCCGCGATGAGCTTTTCTGCGCGCGCGGATGAGCATGGGCTCAACGAAATCGGTTCCAAATATCTGGGCGCCCGCGGCCTGCCCTTCCCCTTTGGCCGATGCGCGGCGACGATCCAAGGCAAAGGCAAGATCGCCGGTGCCGCAGCAAAGGTCAAGAATCCGCGCCTGAGGGCGACGGAGGATGTGCAGGAAGGCGCCCGCCGTGCGGCGCCGCCAGACGTGATCGAGCGAAAACGAAAGCAGATGGTTCAGGAGATCGTAGCGCGGGGCGATGCGCGTGAACATGTCGCGGACCCAGGCGGCCGCTTCGCTTTCGTCGGGCACGCCCTGGGGCCTAGTGCCGGGGAGGGGAGTTTGCTTTTCCTTGGCGGTCATCCTAGACGTGTTGGTTCTCAATCGATTCCGCGGCACCGCGTCGCCCGCCCTGGCGCCCTGCCGGGAGGTGTGCCTGGTTGACGGCTGCCGCCTCAACGCCAGGCAATTCGGCGAGGGCCCGAGCCACGACGGGCCATGGCACCTCGATGCCCCACTTGGTTTCGCCGATGCACTGCGGAAGCACCCAGCGTACGCGCCCGCCCAACGATTTCTTATCGGATGCGAGGATCGGTCGAAGAGAAGCGGCCCTTACACGGTCGATCGGTGGCAGCTTGCCGACGGAAGCGACCAGGCGAATGATCCGTGCAGCGTCACTGTTTGAGAGCTGACCGTGTGCAACAGCGAGCAGTGTCGCGGCGATCATGCCCCAGCCAATGGCCTCGCCGTGGAGAAACCGGCGGTAGTTGGTGGCGGTTTCCAGGGCGTGGCCGAGGGTGTGACCAAAATTTAGAATCTGGCGTCGACCGCTTTCGCGTTCATCTTCACCGACGACACGCGCCTTGATGGCGATTGAGCGCCGGATGATCCAGGCAAGTGCAGCCGAATCGCGGCGAAGAATTGCTTCCATGCGGCGCTCCAGATACCGGAAGAGCTCGGAGTCCATGATGACGCCATATTTGATCACCTCGTAAAGGCCGGAGCGGTATTCGCGACTTGGGACTGTTTCCAAAAACGTGGGGTCTGTGATGACAAGTCTCGGTGGATAGAACGCGCCTACCAGATTCTTGCCTTCGGGCAGATCGACCCCGGTCTTGCCCCCAATGGCGCTGTCGACTTGCGCGACCAGGGTGGTCGGGACGTGAACCAGACCTACACCGCGCAGATAGGTTGCCGCGGTGAAGCCGGCGACGTCGCCGACGACGCCCCCTCCGACCGCGACGATGATGGCACGACGGTCAGCGCCGGCGTGGACCAGTTGGCGGGCGATGCCCTCCATGCTGGCCAGGCGCTTGGATGATTCTGCATCATCGAAAAGAATCGGCCGGCGTGCATTCCTGCTTGGAATCGCTTTGGCGATCGCAACGCCCCAATGGCGCCACACGTTCGGCGATGAAACAAGGAATGCGCCAGTCGACTCACCGAGGCGTTCGATCAGCGATGCGGCACGGGCGAGCGCGCCCGCACCGCAATGGACCGTGTACCCGCCTATCGAACTGACTACGCGAATCGTAGGCATCGGTGAGGAGAAAAATGTAACAAAAACAACCGAGCTTGCCCAAACAAAGGAAGGGGCGAAGTCTATGTGGCTCGGCAAGGTAATAAAACGGCGTCGCCGCACGTATGTTGGGCAGGAGCTAAGACTCCAGGACAGATGCCCAGCGGGCAATCGCTTGCGCGAGGTGGGAGAGGCTATCCGCCATGGTGACGTTTGTTTTGTGGTGCATTCTCTTATTTTTGTGCTGGCCTTTGGCGCTGCTGGCTCTCGTGCTGTATCCGCTGATCTGGCTCTTGCTGTTGCCTTTCCGGATCGTCGGGATTGCTGTCGACGGCGTGCTCGAGCTCGTTCGCGGGATCATTTTGCTGCCTGCACGGATTTTGCGTGGCCCCCGGAGGGTCTAGGCTACTCAAAGGCTCGCAATCCCCTGGAGCCATTGTTCGATCGACCCACACCGACCAGACGCGCCGTCTGACGCACCGTGAGGACGTCTCCCTCAGCGTTTTTGCAGTTCGTTGACAGATTCCAGAATCACGTGGCCGACGATGGCAAGACTCCGTGGACTGATCTTATCGAGTGTGTCCTCGGTCGTATGCCAATAACCGAGATTGGTGTAGTCGGATAGATCGATGATATCGATCGCGGAAACTCCACGGCGGATAAACGGTTCGTGATCGTCGGTGACCTCCGATTCCTGCGCGAGGAAAATGTCGCCGTAGCCAAGTCGGGCAGCGGTGTGCCACACCAGATCTGTCAGCCATTTGCTGGAGCCTGTTTCGCGCAAAACATGCAGGTTTTTCTGGCCGATCATGTCGGCAAGGATCACGGCCCGGACGCGTTTCAGATCGCCCGAGACGGCCAGGCGCGCGGCTAGTTCGCGGCTACCGTACAGGCTGTCAACGTTAGACCACTCGAAGCTCGCTTGCGTTTCCTCCCCGTCGAGGAAAGCGATCCACACAGCGTTGCGCTGCTTGGGGCCACCGCAAAGCAGTCGCGCCATTTCGAGCATCAATCCCGTGGACGATCCAGCGTCCTCGGCGCCGACAAAGTTGTCCAGGCGTTTCGTGTCGTAATGCGTGAGCAAGAGAAGGATGCCCGGCCCCGTACCGGGGATTTTGGCAACGATGTTTTTCATCGAGAGCGTACCAATGGGCGTCTGCGCATTGAACGAGTCTTCCTCGACCGTACAACCAAAGCCCTGAAGCTCCGAGCGAATGTAGTCCTGGGTTTTATGGATCGCGGCGGAACCAGGCGGGCGCGGCCCGAAGGCGACAAGCTTGGCAGTGAAATCGTAAGCCGCCGCTCCGTCAAAACCGCCACTCTGCGATGCGGGCGGCGCTGCGTCTGCTCTGATGCTCGTTTGTGACCTGGCTGACGGAGTTGCTGCGGAGACGGGCGCGTTCGGTGGAGCACTGTTGCAGCCAAACGCCGAAAGCGCCGTCACACCAAACGCAGCAAAGCGCAACAACGGGGCGAGCTTGTGGAGCGGGCCGCGAAGCAAGGTTCGCGGTGTAGCGTGGCTGCAGGCCTGCCTGCCCGGCACGCCAGCTCTCCGACGCACCAGGGCAGCGGCCACAGAGCGCATCGAGGAGGGTTCGGTGAGCCGCAACAAGCTAGGAGGCCTCGCCTTCGGCTAGCGCAGCGGCTCGCTTCCGTCGCACGACCATGTACGATACAAAAACCCCAAGAAAATACAGCACGATCATCGGAGCCATGAACACAAGCATGGTGGTGGCATCGGGCGTGGGTGTGACGATCGCGGCGGCGACCGTGATCAGGAGCATGGCGTAGCGGAAATGCTTCATGAGGAATTTGGGCGTCACGATCCCGAAAAGAGACAAAATGAAAATCAGCACCGGCAGCTCGAAGATGATGCCCAAGCCCACAAGAACCACGAGAATCAGGTTGAAGTATTCGTTGATGCTAATCAGGGGTTGGACCGGGCCGTCATTTGCGAAGTGCACAATGTAGGTCAGGACTTGGGGAAGTAATACAAAGTATCCAAACGCAATGCCGCAAAGAAAGAGCACCATCGACGAGCCGATGAAGCTGGCCACGGCCCGGCGTTCGTGTTTGTAAAGTCCCGGAGCGACGAACAGCCAGACCTGATACAACACCCACGGCATGGCGATCGTCACACCCAGGTACAGCCCGAGATTGATGACGAGGCCGATGTAGCCAGCCGGGCTCGTGTAGTAGAGCCTGTCGGCGAGATGATTTGCACGCAAAGCGGTGCGCATCGGTTCGATGATGAAATTGATGAAATGCTTTGAGAGCAGGAGTCCGACAACCATGCCCAGGCCAATGGCGCCCAGAGCGCTGATAAGACGTTTGCGTAGTTCAACAAGGTGATCGAAGAAGGACATCGTTGCGCCGGGCTCCTCCTCGGTCCGCGCGCGCAACGCGCGCTCAGGCGGGGCGGACGTCACCATCGGTCACTCGTTGGGGGGCATTTCCCGGTTCGGTGGGCTCGGCTTGATCGCCTGCACGGGCGGGGGCAAATTCGCCGTTCGTCAGATCTGCCAAATAGGGATCGTCGCCCGGGTGCTTTCGCACCCCGGCACTGGGCGGAGAACTCGCAGCCGATCCCGTCTCCGAGCTGGGCACCCCGAGCGCCGCGGCGTTCGGTGGGTTGGAGGGCACGGTTCCCGGCGACGGGCTGGTCGGCAGGGCCGGTGCTGGCAACGACCCTCCGATTTTACGCGCGTCGGCCTCACGCTCCAGGTCGCGGAGGTGTCCTTCAAAAGTGGATCGCAAGTCGTTTGTATGGCGACGGAACTCGGCCATGATTTTCCCAAGACCGCGCGCAAGCTCCGGGAGCTTCTCGGGTCCGAAAACCACCAAAGCGACCACAAAGATGACGATCAGATGAGGAATGCTAAGCATGAAGGGCTCGGAAGCCGCTCCTACTGATCCTTTTCGAATGATAGAAGACGCCTGTGGAGGTGTCAAACCTCTGCACATTCCGGTGCTTCACTGGCGCGCCCATTCCAGAGGGGGTCAAAAAGGGCGGGGAAAGCGACTGTGTTATACTGGCGGCTGATCGGGGTGAAAAGGAAGAGGGCACATGCCATTAAGCGAGTCTTCGCGGTCGGCGAATTCGCAACAGGCTCCGAGTGGGCCAACGCGCGGAATCGTGCTATTCGCGATAGTGATCTTCGTATCTGCGATGCTGGGGCGGCTGGTGTACGAACCCCAATTACGCGCTAACGCGGCGAATTCCGACGATCTGCAGGATTCGGTGAAGCAATTCACGCGTGTCCTTTCCGTTGTTGAGCGCAACTACGCCGACCCGGTGGATACCGACAAGGCCATCTACGACGGGGCGATTCCGGGTATGCTGCACGTCCTGGACCCCCACTCGAACTTTTTTGATCCCAAGCAGTACGCGTTATTTCGAGAGGAACAGGAAGGAAAATACTACGGCGTCGGGATGATCGTCGCGTCGCGCGATAATCAAACGGTGGTGCAAGCCCCTTTCGTCAATTCGCCTGCCTACAAGGCCGGCATTCGTCCGGGCGACGTGATCTTGAAAGTGGACGGCAAAGTGTGCACGGGGCTGACAACGACCGAAGTGGCTGACATGTTGAAAGGGGCCAAGGGGACGACGGTTCACATATCGTTGGGACGCGAAGGTTGGGAGCAGCCGATTGAAGTGACCGTGGTACGAGATGAAATTCCGCGCCCCGGAGTCGAGTTTTTTACGATGGTGAAGCCTGGCATCGGCTACGTCCGTGTGTCCACATTTAATGAGACGACCGATGAGGATTTGTCGGATGCGCTCAAACAACTCGACGTTTCGAAACTCGATGGCCTGATCATTGATCTGCGAAACAACGGCGGTGGCCTCCTCAATCAAGCCGTGGGCATGGCGGACATGTTCCTTGACAAAGGCGAGCTCGTCGTATCGCATCGAGGCCGTGCCTCGGCCGAGCATTCCTACTACGCGGTGCGGGGCAACCAGGGAGTGGAAGTGCCGCTGATTGTGCTGGTGAATGGGCAAAGCGCATCGGCTTCCGAGATCGTTTCCGGGGCGATTCAAGATCACGACCGCGGACTGATTGTCGGCGAGACCAGTTTCGGAAAAGGGCTGGTGCAGACACAGTTCCCTATCAGCGAGGACACCGCGCTGCTTTTGACCACGGCGCGTTACTATACTCCGAGCGGGCGCCTCATCCAGCGCGACTACAAGAACGTGACTTTGTACGACTATCACTATAATCCGAAGCCGCCACAGGCTCCCGATGTCAAACTCACCGACACCGGGCGTCAGGTCTACGGTCAGGGAGGTATTACCCCGGATGTGATCGTTGCCGAGCCCAAACCGACCGAGTTCCAAGATCTTCTGGAGCGCCGCGGAGTTTTCTATCCGGGACAACAAGGGGTTGGTGACTTCGTGCGCTTCTATCTGGGGCAGAGGCCGGCGGTCACAAGGGAGTTCGTCGCCGATGACGCCGTGATTGCGCAATTGAAGAAGTACCTCACGCAGGAGCGGATCGCCTTCACCGATGAGCAGATCCAGGCCAACCTTCCGTGGCTCAGGTGGGAGATCAAACGGGAGATTTTTACAACCGTGTTGGGACTGAATGAGGGGTACAAAGTCGAGCTCGAAAATGACCCTCAACTCGACAAGGCCATCGCCTCCATTCCGCAAGCCAGAGCGCTTTATGCGAATGCTCGCAAGATTGTCGCGGAGCGAGAGGGCGGCGCGACTCGACCGTAGGGTAGAGAACGTCTATTTCGCAGTCGGTGGGGTCGGACTTTCCAGTTCCTTAAGCATGGAACGTGCCTCAGGAGCTTCGGGGGAATTCGACGCTATCTTTAAGAACGCCTTCAGCTCGGTAGCCTCTGCACGGGGATCGCCTTTCGTCGCGTAAATGTTGGCCAACAAGAGATGCACTTGCGGCAGGCGGTGCCAGGGGTCTAGATCCACGGCTGCGCGAGCGTGCTGCTCTGCGTCGGGCAGGTGCTGAAGATGAAAATTCGCGGCGGCCGAGTAGTAAAGAGCGTAGGCGTTGCTGGTCGGATCGATGGAAAGCGCCTGGTCCGATAGCTGCGAAACCTGATTCCAGTCTTCACTCCGGGCGGCAAATTCCGCGAGGCACAAATAAGGAGCGATGTATTTCGGATCGACCGTTGCAGCCTGAGAGCAGGCCTGGCCAGCCTGCTCTTGGTGATGTTGCGCGTCGAGCACCTGCCCCAGGAGAACCCAGCTCGCCGCATAGCCCGGATAAATATCGAGGGCCTTTCGCGCATGGCCCTCGGCGTCGGTATACCTCTTGCTTTTGTATGAGGAGCAAGCCTTTTGAAACTCGCCGCTGGCCTTGTCTGGTACCTCGAGGCGGGTGACGCTCACCGTGGGGCTGTGCACACCGGAGTCCGTCCATGAATTGCACGCCTCCGCCTCAACGGTCCGTGCCGACTCCGGCGTCACGGTGATGACGCCCGGTGTTGTCATCGGCGTCAAGAATGGGTCCTGCATTTCACCTGCCTGCTGTTGCGGTGGAGAAATGGGTTGTGCGTTTACAGCGGAAGGACCTGAGCCAGCGCTTGGTGCGTGCGCCTTCTGCGCAAAGCACGGTGATGCGAAGGTCATCAGAGCTACAGCCCAAAGCACCACACGCCGATGGGTGTCGCCCGGAAGGGAAAGCCGGAGGGCCCGTGAGGCTCCCGACCCGCTGGAAGCAAGTTCCGAGGATGTTTCGATCGGAACCATGGCGTCATCATAACGCCGTTTGCCCGTAAGGGATCAATAGTTTTTTTTGTGCCGTTCAACCCCGGCCTGCGCTCGGGTCCCATCAAACTTCGGTTTCCTGGCAAGGCTGATTCATAGAAATTTAGCTATATCCTTCACAATGCAAGACATACGATCTAGGCGCTGCTCGATCAGGAAAGACTCAGCTTTCCAGGTCACTTCGACGTCCTCGAATTCGTGCTCCCCCGTTCCTCTGTCATCTTTGACAGTGGCTCAAACGGGCACCTTGTTAGGATAATGATCGCGTTCATAACCCTAAAAGGCGGGGCGATGACGGGGCGTGAGCAACGGTCGGCGAGTCTAGGGCCCTCGCTTAGCGTAGTAAGTATAACCATGGTCGAATAGCAATGATCTCCCCCGCTTCGGTCCGACTGTTTTCAGGCCTTCACGAGAACGAGATCAAGGCCATCACAGCCGCCGCGACTCGGCGAAAATTCGAAGCGTCCCGCATCATAGTGACCGCAAACGATCCGGCCAAAAGCTTGTTTCTGGTGGGCATTGGCTGCGTGGACTATTATGTAACCAATGACGCCGGGCGAGACGTTCTCTTGCGACGGCTTGCCGCGGGAGATGTCTTCGGCGTGGGTTCCTTCCTGGCCAAGCCGATCGGATACATCGGGACCGCGAAGGCGGTGCAGGAAATTCAAGTCCTCGAGTGGCAAGATCGAGTGGTGCGACAGCTCGCCAGGACCTACCCGCAGCTTGCCGAGAACGCCCTTCGAACCGTACTGCGGTACCTCGCCTTGTATGCCAAGCGGCACATCGGACTGGTTTCAAACACCGCCCAAGAAAGACTGGCCTGCGCTTTGAGTGGCTTAGCCTCTCGTACCGGCCATGCAGTTCCGAGGGGAGTGGAAATCGATGTCAAGAATGAGGACCTAGCTTCTTTAGCCGACGTAAGCTTCTTCACAGCCTCCCGCGTCTTGAAAGGTTGGGATCGCGACGGAGTGGTGGAGAAAAGCCGCGGGAGAATCGTTATTCGGTCTCCTGAACGACTCCTCGCGGCGTAGGCCGTTTCGTCCGGTACCGGATACCCATCGAGACAACCCGCACGCGCCTCCTGCGCAGCTCGAACAGCCGAGGATTAGGAACGCGACACGGCGGTTGCCCCCGCAGCGGCCGTGCGAACCAGGTAGTGCTGTTCGGGAACGGCAAACCCTGCTGTGGTAAACGAATCCTTAATGAGCATATTGGTGTCGAAATAGACTTGCCAATAGTCCTGGTTGTTGCAGAACGGACGTACCGCCAACACCGGCCCGGCCAGGTTAAGGGTCAGAATCTCGACGCTGGGTGCCGGATCTGCCAACACGTTTGGAATTTTCTTAAGCCCAGCCTTGAGAACGGATATTGCTTGGTGTGGGTCTACTCCGTGCGAGAGTTGCGCCGTCAATTCGACGCGGCGAAAAGCGTTGGTCGAGAAATTTTGAATGACGTCACCTAAGATCTTGCTGTTTCCGACGATGTTCCGGATGTTGTCGAGGGTGTTAATCGAGGTCACGAACAGCCCAATTTCCTCCACCGTGCCCGTCACTCCACCAGCCACCACGAAGTCTCCCACCTTAAAAGGCTGCAAAATAATGAGGAACACCCCCGAGGCGAAGTTGCTGAGTAGTCCGCTCCATGCCATGCCGATGGCTACGCCGGCAGCGGCCAGTAGGGCCGCGAAGGTCGTGGTCTCGACCCCGAAGAAGCCCAGGATCGCAACCACCAGCACAATATTCAGAATGGCCGCAACCGTGTTGTTGATGTAGCGGATCAGCGTTGGATCGACCTTCTGCCGCGTCATGACGCGGGCAATCAGACGGACGGAAAATCCAATGAGCCAGCGTCCCACGATCCATAGCGCTAGTGCCTCCACAATCCTGATGCCGAGCGCGAGCAGTAGCCCATATCCCTGCTGTGCCAAATGGCTTAGGTTGTTTGTATCCATAATCTCCCCTCAAGGCGTCTACAAAACTGGTGTTGTACCGAGATCCTCGAGATCTTTCATCTGTCATTACTACCAGTCGTCGTTTGGCGCGGCAGTCCCTTCAGGCGACCGCGCTATCAACGCGTTGGGGTCCGGAAGACCCTGATGCCGGAAGGTAGGGCAGTCGTCTTGGAGAGGCTAGTCGCGAGCGCACCGGACCGAATAAAATGCTCGAAAAATCTCTTTGTTCTCTTCTCATGGCGAAGCATTTTTTCATCGTGCGCAATAGCCAGTCTCTTCCATAACAGCCGCGGAAACCCTCCTCGAGGAGCGACTCCAGCACGCCTGGCGCGCAATGGGGGTGGTTCCACACCAAATGCTTGGTGTCGAAGCGAGACCAGTCCTTCTCAAATATGCCGTAGCGCGAACCGAGTTCACGCCACATTTCCGTTTCTGGATGGGGCGTGACGATGGTGATTTGCGTGACGTCGAGCTGTAACGATCGAAGCGTTCTCAGGTCTTCGGCAATCGATTGGGGCGTCTCGGTTGGGAGGCCGATGATGTAATAACCCTGGGCATAGAGGTTTGCGCGATTCAGTCGCGCAGCCAGCTCAAACGCGGCCCCGACCTTTTCGTTCTTGCGCATTTGCTTCAGGATGTCCTGATGAAAACTCTCGATGCCAAAAAGCGCGCCTTCCATCCCGCATTTCTGCCAGTCGTCAAAGTTTCGAAGGAACAGATCCACCCGAGACTGCACAAGCCAGCGAACTCTGTGGCGGGCTAGAAGCTCAATGACAGCTTCGGCATGGGAGGGAAGATTGCCGAAGTTCTCGTCCAGCAATAAAACGAAGTGGATGCCGTGCTGCACGTAGAAACGTAGCACGCGATCCAAAGACGGCAGAGAAATGGCTTTCGGTTTCGGCGCGAAGGCGGTGGTCTGGCAGAAGGTGCAGCGAAAACTGCATCCTCGAGACGAGAATAGAACACCCACGGGAAACGACCAGCCCCCGGGCAAGGAAAAGCGCGTGATGAGCGGTGGATGATGGATCTCGTCGAGACGAGCGCCGAGCCTTCCGGCCACTGCCTCCTCGCTGTAACTGGTGAATACATGATCGAAATGGGATTGCACAGAGGGAGTCAGAGCTCCGTAGTTTCCAGCCCAGAGTTCCCGGACGCCCGCCTGCCGCGCTTCAGCAGCCATCCCCAATATGTCGTTGGTCTCTTCCAGGTAAAAGGAAAAACCGACGGCGTCCCAGCCCCTTTTGAGCTGGGCGGAAAACTCGGCCCGCGTCGGGTATTCGAGAATCTCGAGATCTGAGAGATTTTGTCGCAGGAACCGCAGTCCAAACGAGATCGTTCGCGGCATGCCGAACCGCCAGCGGCAATTTCGCGGTGCGTTTTCACGAAAATAATCGTAGAGGCCGGAGTCCCGGCAGCGCGTGGTCAGCAAAATGCGCGGCATCGATCCCTCCGCGGGACCCCGCCCTGGAACGTAGCCGAGACTCTATCACACAAATCGAGTGCAAACGGGGCCAGATACAAACTCCCGCGAGGGCGTGCGCAGGTTGGCGGCGCCGCGCCATCGTCTGCCGGTCTCGCTCGACGATGATCCGGCCTGCCCACTCTACGCTCACCTGAAGTGGGATCTGACCCGGGGCACGCACTGCAACTCGAAGGTGATCAACACCACCTAGACGGCTGACGTTAGGGGCGGCTTGCACCGCCTGCCCGGCAGCGCCGAGCAAATCCGTCTATCAGATCAGCAATTCTTGTCGCGCCGCGCTCTCCCAGGACCATGGTGTAGTGCGTCGCGCCTGAAATCGTCTCTTCCTGCATTCGGGGAACATAGTTGCGAAACTGCTGCATCGTCACCTCCGGAAAAAGGGGAGGCAGCCCGGGTGCAAAACCACTGTCGGCGCGAATCATCAGAACCGGCACGCGAATCGCACTGAGCCGTGCAATGACATCCTCGCGCTTGAATCCTTCCGACAGATCGGCGAGAACAGCCGATTGGGAGGCTTTGGGCTGTAGGTTTGGAGGGTCGCCGCCGATTTCGTATTCGAGAAACGCTTCGACCCAGGCGTTCCAGTCCTCGGCCGGAAAATGCGGCTTCTTGCGCCAGAAGTCGCGGTAGAACTCGCGGGAGGGGTAGGTGTCCTTGAGCTGAACCACACGTTCGGTTAAAAGCGGGTCGAGCCCCTGCTGGGCTGTGGAGCTTTGACTCATCGCAGGTAGGTAGCCACCGTCGATCAGGACGAGGCCGCAGACAAGTTCGGGATTCTGCGCGGCGAGAGCGCTGGCGACGAAAGCGCCCATGGAGTGGCCGACGATGACGCTCGCACCCAGACCCATCGCCAACATCGCCGCCGCAACGTCCCGCGCGTGCTGGGCCATCCCATAGGGGCCGTCGGGTTTATCAGAATCTCCCCTGCCACGAAGATCGAGGGCAAACAGACCGCGACGGCCGTCAAGGCGCTCGGCGATGCCGACGAAGTTAAGGTAAGAAGCCGTTAATCCGTGGAGGGCCACAAGGGGTTCCCCGGGACCAGGCCAGTAGCCGAATGCAAGCTCGATCCCATCGGCTGACACGCGCCCTCGCGCTTCTCTAGTAACCTTGAGTGCCGCTTTCTGGCTGAGAGTCATGATCCCCTCTGTGAAGATAACTGGAATGTGCGGCAGTCTAGCATGATACGCGTTTGGCGGTGGCCTGGCCCGCTCGTTTTCCTGGTTCACCCGTTAAAGGTGGTTGTGGGACGTTGCGCGAGTGTCAAGCACTCCTCTCCATGATATCCTCGCAAACAGACCGGAGCTTTCCGGCACGGTCGGAGATACCTGGAACCAGCAGGAACGATGTTGGAGGAGGTCTTGCTGCGACGGGTGATGTTTTCGGCTGCCTTCCTGTGTTTCGCCTCCGCGGTCTCCGCCGCGGCTCAGACGTTTCCCTATGACCACATCCACCTGAATGTTCCTGATCCAGCAGCTGCGGCGAATTGGTACGAGAAGTACTTCGGCGGGCGTCGGATCACCGAGGCTCCGGACCGACTCATGTTCGGAAGCACGCGGTTCTTGTTCATCCGCAAAGCGGACGCAAAGCCGAGCAGCCGAAGCGCAATTGATCAGGTGGGGTTTTCGTTCGCAGATCTCGACGCCAAAATGGCGGAATTCGAGGTAGCGGGCATTAAGATCATAACCGCAGCGCGCGACGTACCTGGCCTGTATAGGGCGGCGTTCATCGAGGATCCGTGGGGCACGCGGATCGAGGTCGTGCAGGATCGGGAGCTGCTTGGGCTGCACCACGTCGAAATGAGTGGACCGAACCCAGAAGAGGTTTTCAGCTGGCTTCTGGCGACCTTTGGCGGGCAGCGTACGAAGCTCAAGGGGCGCATCGACGCCATCAAGTACAGCGCAGCCGGCTTCAGCGACATGTGGATTTTGGTCGAGCGCGGGGACCCGGAGCCAAGCGAAGGGCACGCCATAGACCATATCGGTTGGCGCTCCACGGGCCCGCTGACCAAAACGATCGATGACCTCCGTGCTAAAGGTGTGATGGTGACGAGCGAGGCGCGACCGCTATCGCTTCCGAACGGTCCAGCGATCAACTTTGCCTATCTAGCTGGACCAGCAGGCGCCAAGATCGAGGTTGTCGAACGCCCCGGACTCAAGCCCGGCGAATAGGGCGGCGTCAACGCGGCAGGCGTTCTGTAGCCGCTGTATGGGACGGGAAGATCTGTGTTGCCGTTCCTTGGGTGCTGACTATATTTCACGCTTCGGCTGGAACGCGTTGCATTTCCTGGAGGAATTTCATGAATCGTCGTGTGCTCCTTCTCGCTTTCCTTGTTATGTTGGCCGGATCCCTTGCGGTGCATAGGGCCTTTTCGCAATCCGGTTCACAATCGAAGCGTCGCGCCATCAATCTTCCGGACCATTCGCCGCAGGCTGCCTTCAGCAATGCGATCCTGGTTGGCGACACTTTGTACATTGCTGGAAATATCGGACTTGATCCGAAAACCGGAAAAGCACCCGAAAAGATCGAAGACGAAATCAGGAATCTTCTCGAATCCTACAGAACTCTGCTGACTCAAGCAGGCTTTGCGATGGACGATCTTGTCTACGTGCAGATTGCCTGCACCGATCTCGCCTATTTCGACACATTCAGCTCGATTTACAAGACTTATTTCACAAAAGACCTTCCCGCACGGGAGTTTGTTGGTGTGGCCTCCCTTCTGCGCGGAGGTCACTTCGAGATGCAAGCGATTGCCGTCCGGCACTGAGGGAGACGACAGCACGGAAACATATGACGTCATTCTGAAAGGCCGATGTGTCGCGCGACCCCCTGGAAGCGGGAAGCCGAGTGCAGGCCGTCGAATTCGGGGTCGCATGTCAGAAAGTTGAGGAGCATCGATCGGTCTGCGTAGGCCTTTTCGAGCATCGTTAGTGCTTGCTCCTTGTTGCCCAAACCGACATGCAATTCGGCGAAATTGTAGGCAGGCACGTAGGTTGTTCTCGATCGGTTCTCCAGTTCCTTGAAAATAGCTTCGGCTTCGTGTTTCCTGCCCGACACCGAGTAAGCGTGCCCAAGCTCTGCTGACGGCCAAGGTATCGAAGATTCGGCCTCGCGGGCCTTCTCACACTCTGCGACCGCACGGGCAAGGTCTCCTTTGGCTTCGTAAGCCAGTCCTAGGAGCATACGGGCAAGCCAATAACGTGAGTCCAGGTCGAGGGTCTTAGCTAATTGTACGATTGCGAGATCGTACCGGTGGGCATAGTAGAAGTTCTGGCCCGCTGTTGCATTGACTTCGACGGAGAGTGGATCGAGTTCTACCGCCCGTTTGCTCTCCGCGATGCCCTCCTCGACCCGCCCAAGGGAAACCAATTCCCATCCGTGGTATGCGTGAGCGTCCGCGGAGTCAGGCTTTAGCTCAATGGCTCGCTTGAATTCCGTCTCGGCAGCGTTCCAGTCATAGTCATACCAGAAGTGAATGATTGCCATATCAATGTGAGCTTCTGCAAGCGTTTCATCCAGCTCCAGTGCCTTTCTCGCAGCCTCTCTGGCCTTGGGCATCGATTCCTGTGGCGTTGCGAAGAAATCGTTGCTGGTGTAATACGCATAAGACAAACCCTCGTAGGCTAACGCGTAGTTTGGATCGATGTCGATGGCCTGACGAAAGGATTCGATTCCCTGATGCACTCCCTCCTTCGTTAGCTTCTCCGCAAAGTAGCGTCCCTTGAGGTAAAGCCGATAAGCCTCAGGATCGGTTGTCTGGCGCCTGGCCAACCGCGCCTCGTCGCTCAGGCTCAGCTTCCGCCGAAGTTCCGCGGAGATATCCTTTGTGATGTCCTGCTGGATTCCGAGCAATTCGGCCAGTCTGCGGTCGTATACACTGCCCCACATGTGACTGTTGTTCTGGACATTGACGAGCTCAGCTTCGATCGCCAGATTGTCGCCTCGCTGTATCACCCGGCCCGTCAAAACCGCTTGCACCTTCAGCTCGCGTCCTGCGGCCTGCGCATCGACCTCTCTGCCCCGATAACGAAGCACCGAATTGCGCGACATGACCGTGAGACTGGGCAGCTGCGAAAGGTTGTCAATCAAACTCTCGGTTATGCCGTCGCTTAGATACTCGGTGTTTGGATCCGCTCCGACATTCGTAAACGGTAGGACTGCCAGCGAATCGACCACTGCTCCCGATCGGCGAGAGCGAAGAAAAATTCCCGCTACCAGCAGAATTAATGCGCCGAGGGCGACGAATCCTAATCGCAGGGCCGATCGGAGTTTCTTGCTGGGAGGCGGCAATTCCGAGACTTCCTGTCGCCCCCGATCCATATCGCGCTTCACACGGTTGAGGTCGGCCTCGAACTCAGCGGCGCTCTGGTAGCGCAGCTCGCGGTCTTTCTCCAATGCTTTAGCAACGATGCGCTCTAGTTCCGGTCGTACGTCGGGATTCACTCGTACTAGCGGGGTCGGCGCCCGATTGAGAACCGCCTCATGTACGATTGCGGCGGTGCTACCCGGGAATGCCATCCGGCCCGATGCCATCTCATACAGAACCGCACCGAAGGAGAACAAATCAGTTCGTCGATCCAGTTCCTCGCCTCGCTCCTGCTCGGGCGACATGTAAGCCATCGTGCCCAAAGTGCTGCCGGGGCTCGTCAGGTGTTCTGGGTCTACTGCTTCGGTGGCGAGTGTTTCCGCATCGGCGCTTACATTTGTTGCAACACCTACCTTGGCAAGACCAAAGTCGAGAATCTTAGCGTGGCCGCGGTCTGTAACAAAGATGTTTGCAGGCTTAATGTCCCTATGGACGATTCCCTTCGAGTGAGCTGCGTCCAAAGCATCGGTTACCTCCATGGCTATACTCAATAGCTGTTTCAATTCCATCGGCCGACCGGCAATGGCGTTTTTTAGCGTCTTGCCGTCTAAAAACTCCATGGCAATAAAGGCTCTACCGTTCTCCTCGCCGATGTCGTAAACGGTGCAAATATTCGGATGATTCAAAGCCGAGGCGGCCTTGGCTTCGCGGCGGAAACGCTCCAGAGCCTGGCGGTCCTGAGAGAGATCATCGGGAAGAAATTTCAGGGCAACAAAGCGATCTAGGCGAGTGTCCTCGGCCTTGTACACCACGCCCATACCGCCGCCACCGAGTTTTTCGATGATCCGGTAGTGCGACACGGTTTGGCCGATCATGGTTGAAATCATTTTCCCGTTGCTACGACGCGTTCAACTCTTCCGTCCGGGGTCTGAATCCACTTGTCCGTTGTTTCGAAGATCTCCCGAACGGTGTGATGGGACGGCAATCGCCGCCATCGACCATCCGGACGGCGGTCGGCGCGCAAATAGCATACGGTGTACTCACCCCATTTCGGATCGACGAATCAGCCCTTGTGTCGATTTGGCCCGTAGTGAGAGCAACATTTCCGTGCAATTCGACATGTTGCGAACTCACTTCACGCGATCGCATTCGCGTCTTGGGATTCCCAAGCGTCGCGTCCGCGTTTCCAGTCGCGGGCACGGTAGACTTCACCTGTTCCTCCCGCACCAATCCCGCGGGTCATTTCATAAGGGCCCAGGTGAGTGCCAGAAGCCAGAGCCATTTGGGGCTGGATTATAGCCCAAGAAATTGCCGCATTCGATTACTGACGCTGGCGTCGTCTTTCGAACGCTGCGACTCGCCAACGAGAAGGCGTTTAGAAGAATACGCATTCGTCTTGGCGTTGTTTCGCGCTAGGCTTGGATGGATGTAGAGGCTACGTCATGAAATCTCTTTCGGGACTCGTACTCATCTTACTTGGCGTGTGCTCGCTCTGTGAGCAGGTTCAAACCAGCGCACGTGCTCCTCTTGCTGAGGCATTTGACCGAAAGCCTGTAATCAATGCCGCGTCATCACCGAACGAGCCAGCGCTGCACTACCTGGCTGGTTCGACGGTCAAGGTTCAACAGCTCCTCGGTGAAGAGGACAAACAACTACACCAACTGACGCTCAGTCGAACGATAACGCGATACGGGATCGAAGGCACTGACTTGGGTAGTTCTTTCGAGCACGAAGGCCGAGCGTATTTTCTTTTCGGTGACACTGTTGGGCGTTTGCGCCGCGCACTCGACACGATCGCGACAACTGACGCGGATGATCCCGAGCGTGGAGTTCGATTGGATTTCCTCATGTCCGGCAGCGACTATCTGACCATTCAGCCGCCAGGCATCAGCATGGGAGCATTCGAGGTGCCGGTGGCTGGCATCAGCCTCGGCGGCCAAGTGTATGTGGTTGTCTCGACGAACCACTCCGACGATGGATCGACCGACCGTTCCGTGCTGACGAGATTCAAGCCGCCTACAAATTTCCAGCCATTGCGAACGATCTCCCAGCTCCCTGAGGGACGCTTCGTCAAGATGTCATTGCACGTCCAACCCGCGACGATTGCTGGACTGCCTGCCGGCGGACCGTTCATCCTCGTCTGGGGCACAGGCACATATCGGAAGAGCGATGCTTATTTGCTCATCGTGCCATCAGCGCAATTTGAAAGTGGCACAGGGACGCGGTATTTCGCGGGATTAGATGGCGGGAGCTCTCCGATCTGGAGCGAGAAGGAATCGGACTCCAAGGCCATCGTCGAAAATGGCACAATGGGCGATCTTTCTGTAACGTGGTGCAAGGATCTAGGTTTGTGGTTGATGACTTACGACAGTCGGGATCCTGCGCCCCGTGGTATTTTGTTCTCCTATTCCCGCACGCCGTGGGGGCCGTGGAGCGAGCCGCAAATCATTTTCAACGCAGCGCGCGATGGCGCCATTGGCAAATTCATCCACAATCCCGAGGCAAGTCCCGACGATGGTCTAGCCGGACCTGTAATCGGAAAGGGTCAGGCGAATCCGCGGGCCGTTCGCGGCGGCGCCTATGCACCGTATGTCGTAGAGCGATGGACGAAGGCGCAACGTTCCGAGCTAAGTATCTACTACGTGCTGTCCACGTGGAATCCCTATGTTGTCATACTGATGAAATCACGGCTGCACATCGAGTAGGATTCCGGCGGAGATTACACACGAGGAGCTTCACAACGTGCGCCTTAGCAGGTCCCAGCGGCGTCGAAACGGAAACTACGATTCTGATCTAAGGAGTCAATCATGTTGACGCCCTATAGGCCACGATCTGCAAGGCTTGTTGTTCACGTTGCTCTCGCTTTGGCGAGCGCTCTGTTGCTATTTGCAGCTGCTGCAACGGTAGAATCCTCGCAATACAGGGGATCAACCGGCAACTCTGTACCGAATGGACTCGCTGTGGTTATCGAGAACAAGCCACAAGAGAATAAATTGAATCTGCGGGCGCTGAACAATCCCTATATCTCCGGCGTCGCGTTGCAGATTCATTGGAGCGACCTCGAGACGGTCGAGGGAAACCCGGACTGGTCGAAGCTCGACCAGCTCTTCGCTGCCGCCGAATCGTCCAAGAAATGGGTTCAACTCCTTATTTTCCCCGGTTTTTTCTCTCCTCCTTGGGCTCTCCAGGGGGTACACACTGAAACATTCCCTCTACAGTACGGGCCGGGCAAAGGGACAATCGCGAAACTTCCGATGCCCTGGGACGACGTCTACCTGAACCGTTGGTTCACTTTCGTGAAACTACTCAGCGGCCGGTACGGAACTTCTCCGGCCTTTCGAGTGATTGCAGCCGCCGGCCCGACTTCGGTTTCCGCCGAGTACACGTTGCCAAGCAATCGCGAGGATATCTCGACATGGCTCACTGCCGGTTACACTCCAGAAAAATACGCAGCGGCCTGGGAGAAAACATTCCGTGCCTATGCCGCCGATTTTCCGAATCAGTACATTTCCGTGTCAATGGGCTTTGGTCTCAACATTAACGAACGCGGGAAAATCGCTCCTCGCGAGCGAAAGGAAACCAGACAGGAAATTATTGACGAGGCCATGAGCGTCTTAGGGCCCCGATTCGCGCTCCAGTTCAGTAACCTCGATGGATTCCCGGGTGCGGGCCCCGGTCCGCGCGCCGTCGGTTTTGTGATTGGTTATAACGGCCGCGTCATCACCGGTCTCCAACTCCGCACCTCCTGCGAACGCAACAGCGGAAACATGGGCGCTGAGGGAAACCCCCCGCTGGCTTTGAAAAAATCGATCGATATCGGGATGCAGCCGAACGCTACCGGTCGTCACGTCAACTATCTCGAAATCTACGAGCCCGATGTCCTTGCGGACGACTTGCAACCGGTGCTTCGCGATGGAGCGTCGCTGTTCAAATAGTTTCGCAGGGGATAAGCCGCTTTTCGTGAACATCGGTATCAAGCCAGATAGCTGAAAACGAAAAATATCCTATCCTGCGCACCGAATTGTGGAACTTCCGTGTGTCGCGAACGCAATGGCAATTGGGGCGACGACTCGATTGGTCGACAGCTCGCGGAAGGAGAACCACTGTGAAGAAACTGAAACTAGCGTCTGCGGGGCTCTGTGTCCTGGCGCTGCTATGGACATTAACGGCTGCACCTATCGACGCCCAGGATGCAGGTTTCGTCGGCACCTGGAAATTGACCATGAGCGGCGGGGGCCATGGTGGCCAGGGTGGAAACCGGGCGAGTGGCGCCGGTGCGCAGTCGCTCACAATCACTCAGGAAGGCGACAAATTCAAGGTGACCCACCAAACGGCACGAGGCGAAAACGCTTATGACGCCACCGTCTCGGGCAGCACGATTTCATGGACGGAAGTGCGCCAGAGCCGCGATGGCAACACAATGAACATCGCTTACAAGGCGACACTCGATGGTGACACGCTGAAGGGCACCATGGGTGGCGGCCAGTTCTACCGTGAATTCACGGGCAAACGTTCAAATTGAGCGTTGGCCGAGTTTTGTGCCAGGACGACCGTGAACTCACCCACAACCACCAGGCATCGCCGCGTTCGTTTAGGGCGCTTTCCAGATGACATTTTTCTGCTTGTCAGACATGACGACAGACGCCGCAGACGTAGTGCGAGACTCACCGGTCTTTGGCGTGATGAGGTCGGTTCCGCCAATGGTGGTTACAAAACCGTCCTTGTCAGACAGGATAAGGGAGGGTACGATGCCGGGAGCGACAGCGGCCAGCAAGCGTTCCTCTCCGCCTGTAGTCCCGAGCTGCAGTACTGAGGCGTCTCCCCCTGACAGAGCCGCGATGGACGCGCCTTGTGCGTTAAACAGATTCAAACTGGCACCGCCGGCGGAATCGACCTTCAATTCCATCCGCCCCTTGTCCGTTGCGTCGTACAGTATTAGGTCCGCATTGTCGTTTACAATCGTAAGCAGCGCTCGCGCTTTTGCATTGCTATCTCTCAGAACGAATTCGTTCGCCTCAACGGTCTTCTTTGAAGGAGCCTGCCCCATGACCAGCGGCAACACAATGCCAATCAGTACAACACCCCCGAGTTGTTTGAGGCGGCGATTCTGACTTTCCAATTTGGAAATCCTACTGCGCAGTTCTTCAAAATCGTGTGGCTGAAAATTCATAACTGCCTCTCTTTCTCTAGGGCCCTTCATCGTGTGCTTCGTGAGCGCCTCGCCAGTCCGAAATCGAGCACCTTTGCCCGGCCCTGCTGCGTTACCAATGACATTGGCTGGCTTGCGGTCCCGGTGAATGATTCCGTGCTCATGCGCATATTTGAGAGCGGGAATCGGACCAGCCTTGATGCGATTGGCGAGGGTCGGCCCTTCCACCAACTGCATTACCAAAGCACGGGCGCCGCCAGAATCCTCCAGACTGTAGACCGAGGCGATATTGGGATGTAGCCCGGGGGTTCACCTGTTCGGAAATGCTGTGAAAATGTAATCCTTTGACGCTGCTAGCGTATGGCATGCGGCGCCGCACTTCGCGTCATGCCCCTGCGGCGGCTTGCTAGCCGAGGTGGCAGGAGCGAACGTTCCCGATGCGGCGTCATAGTCGAACATGGCATATCCCCATCCGTGCGTGTCCGAGAATCTCTTGCTGTCCTTCACGATGAACTCGACTTCAGTCAGGTCGCCAGGCACCGTGTCTGGTGTGCTTGCGGAAAAAGGGGGATCGGTCAACTTTTTCGGTTTCCACTCCAGCTTCACAATCTTGGAGCCGTCGGGAAAAGGCTTGCCGTTGGAGGGAATGCCTTCCTGGTAGGCTTTGATCATGACCGGGTTGGCGAGGATGACTCGGATCACGTTGGCGGCTTCGGTGAGACTGGGGCCGACTACCTGCCAGGTCTCGTACCCTCGAATCTCAGAGAACGCGAGCCCGCCAGGCACCTGCAGAGTGTACTTGTCCTGCGCAGAGCTGGCCCTGCCGCCCAAGACCGCGAGCGCTAACGCGACGATCATTATCACCCACCATGGATTTCGCTTCATGGCTCATTCCTCCTCTGCTGTTTGACGAACATGACTTTCAAGTCTCGAGCTGCACTGCTGGAAACGAGTGGACCGTGATTCGCCCTATCCTTTTGGGGCTTGACTAAGTTGTTGTGCCTGACGAATTCTGACAGTCGGGATCTACTAAATCCTGAACCGAGTGGAAGGTTGAAGGTTGATGTATTGCCGATTCCAACGCGCTTGGCGTATTACGGCGCGCCAACCGGGGCGAATTCTAGCCTTCACACAATGCTTCCGTCAATACGCGGGCTCCACGTGATCTTGCCGGCTACCTAAGCCGACTCGACGAGTTTTGTCGAGAGGGCACGCGGCGGGGGACGGAATTCCTGCATGCAGATCACGTTCCTGGTCCCCCAACACGTGAACGGCTCTTTTTCGATCAAGGCAATTTCGTCCTGGCCTAGATGCTCGTGCGTTGGCATTGCACCTCCTGGAGCCATATCTTCGGTTAGCAGCACCAGATGCTGAGAGCCACGGCTCTTCGGGGTGACCTCGGGGACGAATCCTCCACACAATCGAGTCCAGTCATTCTGGAATCGAGGTCTTGGCCGGGTGGTCTTTGTCAGGGGGAGGCGGCAACGGGGCGAGCTTCTCGTAGCCACGCTGACCATCAGGACCGATGGGACCGGGTCCCGGCTGCAGGTGTGGCGCATCAATATTTTCTTCGGCGCACGAATATTCCTGCACCTGTTGTCCCTGCTCCCCGAGCAGCCATGTGCGCTGGTAGCGGATTGGCTCAGTATAGAACTTAGGATCGATCACGGTGAGTTCCAGGTGCAAATGGCCGAGGTCGGGGCGCGTCCACCGCTCGATTGTGCGGAGTTGGTCGCTGTGCGGATTCGCATTCTCGTCGGCCCAGGTACGCTCGTCCTTGAATGCGATGGAGTCTATAACCAAGGTGTCGCCATCCCAACTGCCAACCCCTTCGCCAAAGAACGAGGGATCGGGGTCTTCGCTGTGTTTTCGACCGTCGGTAGGAATCAGACGGTAGGTTGTGTACCAGTAGAGAAACGCCACATGGTCCGCCCCCTCCAGCAGTTGAAACGGCAATGCGCTGGCATCGTGACGCGGTATTCCTCCGACAATGCAGAGGCTCTCGGGATCAATCGTCCGTTCCAGGTTGTACTTGAGGGCGGTGCGACCTGCCTCTGTAAATGGCAGCTTGAATCCGGGCAAGTCTTTGCCGATGTTTCCTACGGGCTTGTCTTTCCGAGAGGGCACCCAATAACCCGAGAGATCTGGACGCCCTTGTCCGGTTCGCGGCGTGGGGCCCTTGGGCACATCCTCTTCCCGTCGAGAAAACGATGAAACTGCAGATTCCAACTCAGAGTTCGTTGGCTTTGATCCGCTGGATGCCGCCGCAGTGGCTTGGTTCGGCGACTCATTTTGCGCCTTGACCTTCGAGGTGATGACGAGCGACGTGAATATGAGGACGGCGACGAGGACGATCCGGCGCGCCCGGGAATTCAAATTCATCGGAGAACCTATTGTGCCAGCGGGGATCCAAGCCAGATCCCAGCGTTGCCAACGTTACAACGAATCAGATAACCTCCGGTATGCTCTTAGGCTTCCATGTCTGGCAACTTTACGTCAGCAACCGATTCCCTATTCTGCTCAATCTCCGCTCCCAACCGCAAGCGGACTCTTTGTTTGGCATCCGTGACATTTTCTATGGTGCCCGGAGATTCACATGAATACCAAGGCGCAAGCGCTTGTAGTTGCGGTGCTTGCCATGTTCATTGGGCCAGCTCACGCTCACCACTCGTTTGCCGCTGAATTTGACGGCACCAAGCCCGTCCGGCTGGTTGGAAAGATCACACGGGTAGAGTGGACGAATCCGCATTCCTACTTTTATCTCGACGTGGCCGATGACAAAGGCAATGTAACAAACTGGGCTTGCGAGGGAGCTAGCCCCTTAGCGCTCACGCGCCGAGGCTGGAAAAAAGGTGACCTGAAACTAGGGGACACGATCGTTGTCGACGGTTATCGCGCACGAGATGGCTCGCATTTTGTCAACGCGCGGCGAGTGACCTTCCCAGATGGGCGCTCGCTTGACGGCGGCGCCCCTCCACAGACCACATCAGGCGAAACGTCCACGTCAAAGTGACTGCGTTGATGACGACCCGGACCTGTCGGCGAAGCGGTTGCCAGGCGATGGCTCAGGGAGGCAGAGACCCGTCCACGGCTATTACTTCACCCGTCGGCACGTTTGGGCCGACTGGATTACGTGATTGAAAACGCAATGATCAATCCGCGGCAAGGATTCACGACATGGTAGGCCTCGTTAAGAGTATTTCAGCGATGGTGGCGACCTGCAGTGAGTTCGCGGCCGTAGTGATGATCGTGACAGGAGCGTTACAGGCCCTAGGATCCGCTGCCGCCACACTGATTCGGGACAAAACACCGGTCGAGCCACTAACTGTTTTCAGAGGTTTCGCGGGATGGCTGGTCTTGGCTCTGGAGTTTCTACTGGCTGCAGACATACTGCGAACAGCAATCAGCCCTACATGGAACGAAATCGGACAACTAGCCGCCATCGCGGCCATAAGAACTTTCTTAAATTACTCCCTGAGCCACGATCTGCAGCATTCGCCCCAAAAACAATAACATTATATTCGTGGTGCGGCGCCGTCTGAACCGGATCCTCGCAATTGACCCAGGGAAACGCTGTAGTGAGGCGGGATCGCGGGCACCATTCACAACTCACCAATCTGCGCGATGACTTCATCGCAACCGAGTTTGATGGCCGGCCGTCATCGCGCGACCGGCGTCTGCTCGAGCAGCGCGGGCCAATTGCTGAGCAGCGTCAGCGGTTGCGAAGCCTGTCCCTCCGGTACAGCGCGGGTCAGAAGGCGCCCGTCTGACGCCACGACGTAGGCGTTGCAGCGGCCGGCGAGCCGTAACTAGTCTTTCGCCTAATCTTGTTGCGCTCGTGCGTGGGGAGGGATAGGATGCGCGAAGCGGAAATCGAAGTAATCGGCCCTAAAACAACCTAAGGGAGAGGAACGATGAGGCGAATACTCGTGTTAGTGTTTGTTCTAGCTCTGTCTCTGGTCGCCTCGGACGTGAGAAGAGAAAAGGAGACATAATGCGTACCGCGGTTGCTATTCGCTCATTGCTTTTGTTGGTCGTCTTGCTCGCTCTCTCCCACGGCGCATTGGCTCAAATCGGCATCGGCATTTCCGTGAACTTTGGACCCCCGGCGCTTCCAGTCTACGAGCAGCCAATCTGTCCCGCCGATGGCTATATCTGGGTACCAGGTTACTGGGCTTTTTACAACGGTGGCTACTACTGGGTGCCCGGCACGTGGGTCCAGGCTCCCCAGGTCGGCTTCCTCTGGACCCCAGGTTATTGGGCCTGGGGCGGCAACGCGTTCTTTTTCCATGAAGGATATTGGGGTCCACAGGTTGGCTACTATGGCGGAATCAATTATGGTTTCGGCTACGGAGGCGCTGGATATGAAGGTGGGCGCTGGGAAGGTGGTCATTTCGCTTACAACACCTATGTGACTAACGTAAACACCGCCATCATTCACAATACCTATAACACCACGGTCGTGAACGTCTCTGAAAATCACGTCAGCTACAACGGCGGTACCGGTGGCGTCGAGGCCCGTCCCACACCGCAGCAAGAGTCCTACGCCAGCGAGAATCACGTCGGTCCGGTAGCTGCGCAGATGCAACAAGTTCAAGAAGCCCGAAATAATCCCGACTTGCGTGCTTCCGCCAACCAAGGCAAGCCGCCCATTGCTGCTACCGCCAAACCCGGCGACTTCAGAACTGGTGTCGTAGCCTCCAAAGAAGCAGGAGGCGAATACAATCCTCCTCCTACTCATGCTGTACGCGGCAATGAAGCGAGTGCACTAAAGGAAGCCAGCGAATTACAGGAGCACAAGTTCACGCCCCCCAACACCGGCAATCCCGCAACCGACAGAAAGTATCAGCAGCAACAGGACGAACTAGCTGCCAGGCAAACGCAAGACCACCAGAAGCTCGAACAGCAGCAGGAAGAAGAACACCAGCAAGCCATCCAGCAACACTACAATGACGCTCAGAAGCAGCAGATGGAGCAGAAGCACGCTCAGCAGACGCAGCAGCTCGAGCAACAGCATGCTATTCAGCTGAGGCAAATGGAACAGCAGCAGGCGCCGCCCAAAAACGGACAAAAGCCCCAGAGGCCAAATTAATCGCTCGCCGGCACTAGAAGATGGGCCGATAGCCCCGGCCTTCGGCCTACCCTGGGCCAATGTCCGGTTACGTTACCAGGAGTTTCCTTCCGGCTTGCCGACGATCCACAAAGTGAGCTAAGCCGATCGTGAGATGCTTACACTGTTCGGAGGCGGCAATTCCAACACAGGATTTCTTCCCTCGAGAATACCCTCGACCCGCTGGCGTATAGGTTCGTTGAATTCCGAATGGGTTAGGATGTATAGCTTCTCCTCACGGACGGCGTCTAAGACCTTATCAGCCACCGAATCGGGAGAAATCCCTGCATCAACCATGCTACTAACTCTCTCCCTAATTGCTTGAGCCGCAGGCGACACGATTCCTTCCGTCAATTCTGCTGGCCGGTTTCGGGACGAGTCCTTGATTCGGGTCTTCACAAATCCGGGGCACAACACCGACACCCCTATGGGGGCACCCGCAAGAGCCAGCTCAGCATGCAGCACTTCCGAGATCGTCACGATCGCGTGTTTTGTCGCGTGGTATATGCCCCCAAACGGCCTTGATATTAACCCTGCGACGGAGGCAGTGTTCACGACGTGCGCATCCTCGCCCTGCTTCAACATGATCGGAACGAATGTGTGAATACCATGTATCACACCCCACACATTCACTCCCATTACCCACTGCCAATCCCCGATGGAGCGCTCCCAAAGTGGCCCGGACGTTCCCGCGACTCCCGCGTTATTGCAAACGATATGCACACTTCCAAATGCGTTGAGGGCACTTGCCGCGAGCGCTTCGACATCCTGCGACTTTGATACGTCTGTGCGGACCGCAAGCACGGTTGAACCCATGCTGCGGACTTCGCGTTCTGCCGCTGCGAGGGCCTCGGTCTCGATGTCCGCGATGACCACTCGCATACCTTCCCGCGCAAAGCGTTGAGCCATGGCTAAGCCAATTCCACTTGCCCCTCCCGTGACGACTGCAACCTTGTCCTTGAAATCTCGCATGATCTGAACTCCTCTCATACCTCGGGTTGGTCCTCCACGAGGTGGTTAGCGCCGTATTATGCTTCAGGCTGATAGTTGTTAACAGCCCTCAGACTCTCCAGCTTGGACCCGAATTCCCCCAAAATCGTTGTGAATCAAGTCGATTTGAGCGCGAGTTATGGGGAGGTATCACTTACTGCCCGAGGAAGGAGAGGGCGGAACGCAAGGGCGCGTCTGACACTCGAATCAGGCCAGTGGAAGGGTGATACATCTCAAGAATCAGGTAGATCGAACCGGAGACCGCTAAGGCCGAGATGAACAAACTGGTCAGCACACTGTAGTTACTTGGAGCGTATACTCCGAAACTGACGAACAGAGCAGTAAGCCAGAAGACGAGCATCACTAGCAGCAAGGTAGGGAAAGGGATCTTGCTCTGCTCATACATTAACCAGCGGATTTGCCCCAGTTGGATTGCTACATTCGAAGCCTGCTGCCGTAGAGACCGCTGATTGTCGTCCTGCGGAGAAAGCGCCTGAATCTTTTCTAAAAGGGCCTCGCCCCTTAACGATCCATTCTGACTGTCCGTTTTGTTGGAATCACTGGATGGTCCAATAACCTCGATCATATGAGTCGTCGCATTGGGTAGCGCCGCGCGCGCTTCTGCCGATTCGGGTCCGTAGTGGGCAAGGATGCGGTCGAGCAATACCATATTCGCGGCGAACTGTGTCACTTCCGTGTTTTGAGTATCGTAGAAGGATTTAGCGGAGCCCACTAACAATCCAAGCACCAAGGCCACCGTTGTCGCCACCAGTCCCATACAGAGCCTCACTACATCCTTGGAATCGGCCTTCAGCTGGTCGTCTGGCAAGAGATGATGGAGGAGTATGCCTAGCAATGCTCCACCAAAAATGCACGCGAACACGATGAAGCTGATTGTTAGCATATTCATGGCTATTGTCGCCTTTGTTGAGGTGCTAACCTAACGGAGGGAAATGGTTTGCCGAACATCTCGTCCGCACCAATAGCGGAGAGGAAGTGGGTGCCGGCAGTCAGGTCCATTGGGGGCTGGATTATAGCCCATGAATGTTAACGACTTCGATTGCTTGCTCTGGCAAGCCGCTGCCATACGATCCCACCTAGCCCGGCAATGAGAATGGCTATGGCCACCGTCGAACTCACCTGGTAGCTTTGACAGGTGTACGGCCCCTTCTTCCTCCCTAACATCTCCACGACCGGAGGGAAAGACTCAGCCCAATGAAGCCTGAACTAGTAGAACACCTGGACAAGCTAGGGATGCCGTAACTCAGGTGGAACGCATCGTTTCAAGTGCCCTATGAGCTCACGGGCGTGGCACATGGATCGAGAAAAGCACGAGCGTTCCATTTATCGAACTGAACCAATGCGGCGTGTTTTCCGGAACCAGAATGAAGTCACCCTTTGAGACGGGACGCGAAGTGCCGCCTTCGATAGCCGAACCACTAAGATTGGTGGGATTCGTTCGATTCTCATTCACGAGTTTGCCTCCCGTCACCAAAGTTCCTGACCCTTCGATAACGTAGAAAATCTCCGCTTCCTTTTCATGTACAGCAGCGTTGCCAACTGAAGCTCGGTACTCCAAGTGGCCGTCGTACGAACCCAGCTCTAGCATCGGCTCCGCGACCGTCGCTTGACCTTCTTTGCGTTCGCTCTTTGCTTTGGCAATCAGTTCGGCGACCTCTCCAGAGGATACGAAGGTCTTTGCGGGCTTTTCTGATGATTGAGCCGACTGTTTGGCTGCGGCGAGTGCGACCGTAAGAATGAAAGCGAGGCCCATGATCACTGTGCGCATAAAACCTCCAAGGAACTGAGACTCACGTGCTGAGGGCACATCCTACCCTGAAAAATTCCTGCCGCAGGAAGTGTGTTTTTTCTTGACTTTCCTTTTTATAGAGAATCAACGCCCGAGAAAGACTTTAGGATTCCAGACCCCTACGAGTAAACTTCAGGCAAGTGTTGCGTCGACCGTCTGAACCGGCAGAGCTAATCGGACAAGTCAAGTTCTAGAACGGGCCGATGCGATGGTGGTGGGCGGCAGCGCCGCGAGATAGGAGGCGAAGTTGTCGTTGAATAACGCGCCGGGCCGTTTTTCCCTCAGAAGCGCCACGGCATCCTCACCTTTCATCCCGAGATAGATCAGCACTAATCCCGCGACCAGAGCCGACCTGTTCAAACCCATGCCACAATGGGCTAGAACTTTCTCACCGGTGGCCACCAATCGCGCCCCAAGGCTCGCCACTGCGTGGAGCTTGTTCAAATCCGGCAGGCCCTCATCCAAAATGGGAAAGTAGACATAGAGCATGTGATTGGGAATGTTCGGAATACCCAAGTCGAGATCACCGTCCAGGTCTATCACCGCCGTAATGCCATGATCCTCAATCGACTTCCATTCATCAATCGACGGGGAAATAAACAGCTGACGTTGTTCATCGAGCGGTACGAGATCCATCGAGGTCTTCCCGACTTATGAATCAACAGCATCGACTCACCGTCGATTATGACATGGATCGCTTCAAGTCCTGATTATTCGTATCGGACAATTCAAGTAGCTTTTTTCAAAGCGCGTCGAAATCGCTGATTTCGGAACACCAAATCCGAGGAATTCGGCCTCGCTAAATCAACAACTTGTGGACCACGCGGCAGAGGGGTTTTCAGAACACAACGGGGGAACAAAGTTGAGCCGGTCTCCGGAAGTAGCGGCGCGGCGATAATTTCGCTAAGGTGTTTGCCCGTTCGGCGGCCAGTTTATGGCTTGCGCCTTACCCCCGCTCGGATCGTTGACATTGGCGTACTCCTGACGATTCTTGTTTGCTTCTTCTGACGTTTTGTAAGAGAAGCAATTGCCGGCAGTGGGTTCATGGTGGCCAAAGGCTGAGTCGGTCCATTCCCGAAATTGGTCCAAAAGTGTCTCTGCGGTACCAGCTTCGGGTCCTGCCGCTGGCTTTGAAAACACTTTTGAGACGTACAAATGTATTAGTGTTGGGGACACCGCAACAGAGGACCAACAAAACCAGTGCGCTTGCTCCCCACCGCTCTTGCTCGATGGCCTTGAGAGACCGAAGTGATTCAATTCATCGGCCTGTAGCTTTCGCACAGGCTGACCGTCGTTTCTGAAACACGGGGCATCCTGTCCTGTAGGCACAACGCATTTCACGTCCACCCAAAGACCAGTGCCACGCCCGTAGTGCTGACTGCACTGCCCGATCAGAACTGCGTAGCCAAGATCGCTTTTTTGCCCCGGTTGCAGCGTGTTCATAAAAGGTCCGGCCATGACGTTGCTTCGTGTCGACGGATCGCCGTCTACCGTCTGGTACACGTAGTCTACGCTCATTGTGTATCGGCTTCGGAACTCGAAGTCCCACCACGAGACTGTGGTTCCCTTGACCTGTGTCTCCGAACCGGTCAAACATCGCACGCGCCAATCCAAGCTGGAATATTCAGGTCCGAGCGAAATCCATTGACTCCATTCTGGAATCGTTTGTCCTGGTGTTTTCAATGGGACGAAGCAAAGCCATAAGCTCACGACCAAAAGCATCCTCGTAATCGTTCGCATCTGCACCTCCGTTGGCGATACGGCTCAGAGGCCCGCTAACGGCGTTCGCGATTCTAGCGGGTTAATTCTTCAAATTCACCCGCGATCAACTCCGCCGGGATTCCGACGGGCGAACCCCTCATCTTCGCCAGAAACCGATGCGGCAAGCAGCTCAGCGGCGCGAGGGTCCACGCGCGGACTCATTTCAGTCTTGCATACTCCGCCTTGGCTTGCTTCAGGATGGGGATGTCGGGGTTGGCGTCTTTCCAGAGCGAGAGGAAATCCTGATACGCCGTCACTTCTGGCTCAGAAAGATCCGCGTTCCCCCGGGGCGACGCAATGTTGGGATGGCTGAGAGAAGCGAGGACCTTCGCTTCGCGCTAGAGCAACTAAGCCTGCCCGCCACGCCGCTAGGTGAAAAGAGCCGACTGCGCAGCATCCCGGGGGTCGTGAAAGTTGCTTAGGCCAACGCCAACGAGGCGGAACCGCTGTTGCGAGCTCATGCCGACACGTTCCCGGAGGGAGAGTGCGATATTCGTCAGCTCCTCGCAAGAAGACGGTGGAGTAACCGGCGTGTGGCTGCGAGTGAGAATCTTGAATTCGCTGGTCTTTAGTTTGAGCACCACAGTGCGGGCAATCCGTGTTTCTTTGCGGGATGCGGACCATGTGCGCTCCGCAAGCCTGCGAATCATCGGCTCCATCTCGGTCAGCAAGACATCCTGTTCGAAGGTGTCCTCTGTCGATATGGATTGTGTTGGCCTGTCAGGAACTACTTCGCTGTTGTCGATTCCCTGGGCCAACTCGTAGAGACGCACGCCATAGCGGCCGAAGCGACCTTCGAGTGTCGGCAAATCCAGCCGTCGGAGGTCGGCGATAGTTTGTACCTCGAAGGCTTTCAGCTTTTGCTCCATGACCTTTCCCACCCCGGGTAGACGACCCACAGGCAGCGGCAACAAGAATGAATCTACTTCCTCCGGTTGAATGACAAAGAGCCCATCCGGTTTTTTCCAGTCCGAAGCAATCTTCGCCAGGAATTTGTTGGGCGCCACGCCTGCCGATGCCGTCAAGCTCAGCTCTGAACGAATCTGTTCGCGAATCGTGCGTGCCACTTGTGTGGCGGTAGGCAAGCCAGTCTTGTTCTGCGAAACGTCGAGATAGGCTTCGTCGAGGGACAACGGCTCAATCAAGTCGGTGTGGCGTTTGAAGATTGCGCGCACCTGGCGGGAGACCGCCTGATAGCGCGGGAAGTCTGGAGGCAGGAAGATTGCACTAGGGCACAGACGTTCGGCTCGAGCCATAGGCATGGCGGAACGCACGCCAAACTTTCGCGCTTCATACGAAGCAGCACACACTACGGAGCGTTTCCCCCGCCAGGCCACAACAACGGGCTTGCCACGGAGCTGAGGATCGTCGCGCTGTTCTACGGAGGCATAGAACGCGTCCATATCGATATGAATGACCTTGCGAGCGCTCATCTGGCATCCATCTTATTCCGGGGTCCAGGCGAGTGCGAGCGTTGCTTATTTGTGGGACATCTGTTTTCCTAAGGAACGGGATGGAACGAAAAATGCGGGAGCGTCGAGCGCCCCTGAAAGCTCTCCTAGTTGTCTAGGAGAAGAGAATCAGGATAGTTCCTCGAAGCGTGATTAAAGAGGAAGTTGGCTAGCGAGACGTGAACAATCTCATCTCTTTATGGCGATGGATAGAGCTTAGGATCGTTCATCCGCCCAACTTTTCCTGCTAACTGAGCCGAGTTCATGGATATCTACCTCATTGACGGAACCTACGAACTATTCCGCTACTTCTATGCCGTGCCGTCCGCCAAAGACGTGTGTGGTCAGGACATTGGTGCAGTTCGCGGAGTGCTTGGGTCGGTTCTCTCAATGATTGAGGGAGGAGCAACTCACGTCGGAGTTGCGACCGACCATGTGATTGAGTCCTTTCGCAACGATCTTTACTTGGGCTACAAGACTAGCGAAGGCGTAGATCCGGCACTGCTGTCGCAATTCCCAATTCTCGAAGAGGCGCTGCAATCCATGGGAGTGCTGGTGTGGCCGATGATCAAATTTGAAGCCGATGATGCACTTGCTTCGGCCGCAGCGAAAGCAGCTCAGGATGATCGCGTTCGGCGGGTTGTTATCTGCACCCCTGACAAAGATCTCAGTCAATGCGTGGTGGGCTCGCGAGTCGTACAGCTGGACCGCCGGCGCGAGACTCTCCGCGACGAGGCTGGGGTGATCGCGAGGTTCGGAATAAAACCGCCGTCGATTCCTGATTATCTGGCTGTGGTAGGTGACAGTGCAGACGGCTACCCCGGCATTGCAGGATGGGGATCCAAGGCCGCAGCGGCTGTTTTCTCGCAATATGCTCACCTGGAAGACATTCCGAAAGATTGGCGTCATTGGGATCCGACGGTACGGAGAGCGCGTTCCCTTGCCGAGTCACTTTTCGCTGCGTGGCAAGATGCGCTGCTGTTTCGCACTCTCGCGACACTTCAAGTCGATGTTCCCGTGTTCAACTCCACTGACGATTTGCTGTGGAGAGGCCCTGCCGAGGATTTCAAACGGACCTGTGAGCGCATGAAGGCACCTGACCTGTGCCGGCGGGCCTTGGCAAGGAACGCGAGCCAAACGTTCCCGTAATTACCCGGCGCGGGTCAGCCTGGTCATGTCGCTTTGCGACACCCACAAAGCATGAAATGGGAGATTGCTGGCTTCCTACTCCTCGCGCTCCAAGACAAGAGTGGATGTAACCATGGCGTTCGGCTGGGAGCCGGAGCCAACCGGATAGGGGGCTGAGACGACGGTGAGCGTGTCGCCCTCGACTTTGTAATGTCGCCTCTGCTCTGTACCTATCCATGCCTCGTTCCAGGAGACATCGACTTTTGTAACGAAATCATTGCCTTCGATGCGGTACCGTCCCGTATAGGCGACCAGCGTTTCCCACAAGGTGGCTTCATCGGCATCACTCGTAGGAATCTTCTTTCGATCACTGCCCGTGGTACCAGTAGCAACCGTCATTAGGCGTCCCTCTTGAGTCAAAATGACATAGCCCTTCAGATGTTCAGGGGGGACAACCAGTGTCTTTCCTCCACCCACGGGAGTGGTTTGGAACGAAACGAGTCTCCAACTACCAACGAGTGGACTCTGCTGCGCGGACACTTTGGAATCAGAGGACAATGCGATCGTGATGCACAGGCTCAGAAGGAGAACGCGCATAGTTATCTCCGTTGAGGATGCAGGAGTGCAAACGGGATTTAGCCTGCAGACCACGGATTCTTTGACTCAACTCGTCCTGACCGCCGAACTCCGTTCGACTCTCGTGATCATTCGCTCTGGGCGGCCTTCGGCACAGGCGGCTGGTCATCAAGCGTATAGGTGATGCCCGAGTACTGCATCTCATCCCAGGTCTGTTCGCCCCAGTGGACGTCTTTGGTCGGGTCAGGATTCGACTTGTTATTGGCCGAATTATCGTAGTGTGCGATCGCCTCGATGCGCGTGCCTGTTGGCGCCGCCAGAGGTTCAGCAAGTATGTAGTAGGTCTGCCAGTTGAAATCGTACTTGGGCACTGTCAGCAAGGTTTTCGAGGTGCCGTCGGGATAAATCAGCCGGTAATCCCAACTTTTCCCGCGCAAATGCGCGTGCGGGAAAATCGCCAGGAGGTGCGAGTCCTGGTTGAACTCCATCACGCAATCCACCTCAACGTTGCTGTTTCCGGCAGGAAGAATGAAAGTTGGGTTGTAGAACGCGCCCGCACGAACTTCTTGCCTCGGCGGCTCCTTCGCGAAGATGATCCCTACGCTTGACTGATCTTTCATTGCCATGCCCATCGCCATATAGTGCATCTGAAAAGTCAGCACTGAGCCTGCTTTGATCAGCATGGCCGTACCAGGCTCGAAACTCATCGCGTTGGTGCCCGGAGCTGTGGTCGCGATCAGCACACCCGGGCTGTTATCCGGCTCGGCTGGTGCGGGATGCCTTGCCGGAAGTTGCGGGACCACTGTGGTGAAGTCTCTCCGCCGCGCCTCGCCCGGCGCTTTGGCGAACACGAGAACGTGGTGCACCACGCTTCGGGCACCCGGATGCACTTCGATGGCCTGGACCCACTTATCTTCCGCGAAATTGGTCGGAACTTTGAAATACTGGTAGGGAATCGTGCCCGACGCCGGGACTTCGTAGGGCTCGGTCATCGAAAGGACCACGTCTGGCTTGCCAATTTGCCATCCCTCGGCGAATTCCTGCAGTGCCGGCATATCACTGGCATTCCCCTCTGGGGCGCCTGCTCCCACCCAACGCAGGATCGTGTCTTTCTCCTCCGGCGTCAGCCTCCGATCGTTCAGAAAAGTGCCAGGAGGATCGGTCGAATGCCAAGGCGGCATGTCCCCCTGCGCCACTTTCTGGGCCATCGCTGCCACCCAGGGGCGCGTTTGCTGATAAGTAATCAGAGACATGGGCGCGACGGTGCCCGGCCGGTGGCAGCTCACGCAGTTCTTGTAAAGAATCGGCGCGACATCCTTCGAGAACGTCGGTGTGGCGGACGGTGTACTTTGTCCCTCACCGGTTGCTGTTAGCACCAGAAGCAAAGCGGCGGCTTCCGCCGCGCGCGCCAGCCATCGCATCGTCGGAATTGTCCTTGTCAACCCGTCCGGATCTGGTTATAGGGTAGTCGACAGTGATCCTACGGCTCCCGGACAAGTGAAGTCAACTGAACTGCCCTTCTGAACAGGAGTTCCGTTTCTAGCACGGGCCGGGTTAACGGCTCGGCGACGATTCGCACATTCTCATACACGGCCAAACAGATCAGGGAGGCTCCTTCTCAATCTCTTGGCGATCCTCTTGATATTCACCAGCGACACATTCTTGATCCCAAGCTGACGCCGTAGTACCCACGAGAATTGGGGTGGGAGCAAAGTCTGTGGAATGTCCGGTTGAAGATTCTCCTGAATCGGCCGGCCTCATTAGAGATACCCCGTTAACCAGGAGTTGCTTTCATTGACACCAGAGACTTGTGAGGTAAATCCTGTAGCACCTTCGACACGTACACTGCTGCGAGGAAGGCGGCCCAGGCGTCCTGACGGTGTAACTGAAGCGGATGGCAGAAAGTGTAGCGCCCTGATGTAATTGTCCTCGCTGTCGTCTGCCGAATAGACTCTATGGGAGGGTTGAAATTGAACAGGGTGATTGCGCCGATTCTCGCCCTTCTCGAAATGTTCATGTTCATGCAGACAGGAGCAGCGCAGGGTCCACCCCTGCCTCCGAAGACCTTTACGAGTTCGGAACTCGGCTTTAGCTACTCACCGCCACAAGATGGGAGAGATTTGACCAAATACGAGGAGGAATTACTTCGGCAAAGGGCTGCGGCGAATCACTCAACGAATACATCGACGATCCTGCTCGCTGTGGTTTCCGGTCCCGAGGACAAGGCAGCGAACTGGTACAGTGTTGGAATTCAGAGCTACCCGCGCGAAAAGCTAAGCGGTCTGACTGACCATGATGCTTGCGAAACGTATTCGCGCCGTGTGGCGGGTGTGGGGCACCAAACGGCGAACCAGACCGGTCGGCCTGTCGATATGCAGATCGGAGGCGCTGATTTTGTTGTTTCGGCGTTCGGGTTGAGCGAACCTCCGCTGGACAAGCAAGCGCGCGTTTATACGACGATTCGCAGAGGTCAGATGATTGGACTCAGTTTCACCGCAAACTCGGCAGGTGTCTTGGACAGAATTGTACAGACGATGAAGACGTTTCGGCTCCAGTGAGAATGCAAGGGGGGGCGGTTAGTTGCCTCCTCGTACATTGCTCTGCGAGAACTTCTGCGGGGCTGCATGCCGAGCCTTGCTTCGAAGCTCGATCGGAACGCGCGCGCAACCCGCTTGACGCCGGTCAGGAAGTACGTCGGGCAATCATGAACCATCCGCGCGGATCTTGGCCCCCAAACATTGGCCCCTTTACTTCAGGCCGAACCGCAAGGTGGGACGGCTCGATCGATTCGATCTGCCAACCGTCGGCGAAGGCGGCCCGCAGCTCCTTTTGGGAAACTCGTCTGGGCCCTTCTGTGCCTGGGGTTTCGTCGCTGAAGCAGAGTAGGAACAATCGACCTCCCGGCTTCAAGACTGCCTTGAGACCCTGGACGTACGTCACGCGGTCTGCATCGGAGAAAACGTGAAATAGGCCGGAGTCGATTACATTGTCGAAGCGTTCGGTCCAATCTTGGAGCTGCAGAGCATCCTTGACGAGGAACGTCACGGCGAGTCCTCGCTCCGACGCCTTGCGTTTAGCCCTCGCGATCGCTTCTTCTATGAAATCGAAACCTGTGACGGCGTGACCTCTGCTGGCCAGAAACAGGGCGTTCTCGCCGGTGCCGCAACCCGCATCGAGGGCTGAGCCAACGATTTTGTCGGCTGCTTGCTCGAATGCTAGTTGCGCCTTCCCAATGTCCCATGGTGCCTGTCCCGCGTAGGCGCTAACAAAATGCTCCCGACTCTGGCGGGTGCTTTGAAGGTCGGACATAACAATCCCGAGACAATTATATAGCGGCGAAGTCCGAAGTGTGTTCCGCCTCGCCAACATCGCATCCAACCCGAACCTTCTTTCGGCGCTCGATCGCCGTCTCCACTAGGAGCACGGCACAGGTAGGCGATAATCTCTTCCTCGTGGTCTGTCTCCAGCTGGCGCAGGCGCAGCAACAGCCACACCGGATCCACCGCCGGACGTGCTGGCCTTGTTCGTGGCGTATGAGGGTGCGCCTGCTGATTCCAAGCTCGATGGCGGCCTGCCGCTGGGTCCATCCGAGGACGGTGCACCGGGTATGGATTCGCTGGCCGTACGGCAACAAGCTCCATCGCCGCCGCACTTCCGCCTTGAATCGGTCTGCCTGCTGATCGCGGAACTTGTCGCGGAGCCCAGGGGGTAGTTATGGCACAAAGAGCGGCACAAATCCGCCCGCGCAATCCATCACGCAGCCGCAAGTAGCTGAAAACAGTGGTGGACGTGAGGGGCCTCGAACTCCTGACCTCCTCGTTGCGAATTCGGAAAGCGACGAGGGCTCGGAATGACAGGAATGGCCACAAGTGCTCAACTCCGCTGGCGTTACGTCGCGCAGCTGCAATCGTTGCGGCCACGAGCGGACACGGAAAGACAGGGGTTGCCGGGTCTGCCCAGGCAGGGTTCGGTCACAAAACGGCTGAGTTGTCCGGCCCAGAGACACGTGATGTCGGGGACACTCCAGGAGGTCACCGCGGCAATTTTTTTTAATTTTTTTTCCTGCGACGCGGGACAGCCAGTGCTCCACGGTCGCGGTGCTGTGCCGGACGCGCGATTTTCAGGGCCGACATTGTTAGAGATGTCCGGTTAGCGAGAGTTTGGCTGAGAGAAGGTTTGTATTTCCTTGCCGACACACCTTGTACAGTTGCATGACGAACGAAAGCCCAGGCGAATCTTGCATTGCCACGTCTGTACAAATTAGGCGTGCTTCTCGACTAGGTGCAGAATAGGCGCAAGATGCCCACCCGCGACGATGCCTGGACTCTACTCTGCGAATACACTCAGAACGAGAGCCTGCGAAAGCATGCCCTGGCCGTCGAAGCTTGCGTCCGCGCCTATGCGCAAAAGGTCGGCGCTGACGAAGAACTATGGGGCACGACGGCGCTGCTGCATGACTTCGACTATGAACTCTGGCCGAACGAAGAACACCATCCCAGTGAAGGCCATCCCGGAGGCGGTGCTCGCATCCTGCGCGACCACGGCTACCCGGAAGAGATGATTCGCGCGATCCTGTCTCACGGCGACTACACTGGTGTCCGGCGCGAAACGCTACTCGAGCACACGCTGTTTGCGTGCGACGAGCTTGCCGGATTTCTCACTGCCTGTGCGCTGGTCAAGCCTGGCAAGAGCATTTTCGAGGTCGAGACCGATTCGGTGAAACGCAAGTTGAAGGACAAGGCATTTGCACGCGGTGTCCACCGCGACGACGTGCGGAAGGGCGCCGAGGAATTAGGCATCCCACTAGAAGAGCACATCGCGTTCTGCATCGGTGCCATGCGTGCCGCCGCGGATGCGCTCGGCCTCGACGATAAAGCTAACAGGACGTGACGCCTTGTTTCCTTACCGCCTCCCGGTGCTGAATTATCCGAGTATCGCGCTAATCGTTCAGTTGACAGGCGAAACCTCGGGGACTGAGATACCGTCTCGTCTAGCTCAACCTATCGAAAGGAGGAAGTTATGATGCGGATGGTCTGCGCGTTAGGCTTTGCATTACTTCTTCTCAACGGGCCAGCGGTTGCACAACAAGGACCGTGCACAGAAGACCGCGTAAAAGCGGGGGCTGCACAACCGAATCCGCCGATGTCGAGCGACTTTTACTTCTTCTCAGGCGCGCTAGAGAAGCCCGTTGTGGGCAAACAGGCTCTTGACCAAGCCGCCGCGCCGATTAGTGCCGCTCGCAAGAATGAAAAAAACGCGCCAAACAGACCTGATCGAGTCGTTGCCGCGCCGTCCGCTGATATGGCGTACGAATATGGCACTGGTCAAGTGTCATTCGACGATGCGCAAACCGGAAAGCACTATGATTTCACGGCTGCCTATCTCCGTGTATGGAAGGTGGAAGGCGGAAGCTGCAAGGTGGCGGCCATAATGTACGAACCCGAAGGACCGAAGTAGGTATCTCTACAAGTTTAAGAAGCCGCGATTCACAGACCATCGACGGCAACAATTCAGT
This sequence comes from Candidatus Acidiferrales bacterium, assembly GCA_035622155.1. Lineage (GTDB taxonomy): Bacteria > Acidobacteriota > Terriglobia > Acidiferrales > UBA7541 > Palsa-295. The sequence continues at coordinate 400 of DASPVW010000024.1, read as the reverse complement.
GCCGTTTGACGCAGAAGAACGCAAGCAACTACTGCAGCTTCGCATACTCCGCCTTGGCTTGCGTCAGGATGGGGATGTCGGGGTCGGCGTCTTTCCAGAGCGTGAGGAAGTCCTATTCGCACGTCCGCCAGCACGCCATGCGCCGGGCCCGGGCACTGGATTTGCTCGCTGGGGGGTATGCCTGAAGGCAGCGCAGTCACAAATTCAGTCACAAAACCGGCAGAGCAGACCTCTGAACCAGCGCAAGTCTTGAAGAATGATGGTGGACGTGGCGGGGCTCGAACCCGCGACCTCCTCGTTGCGAATAAGCCGAGTGAACCGGACAGCAAGTGACACGAGTGGCCACAAGTGATCAATTCCGTTCGGGTTACATCGCAAAACGCTCGGTCGTCGCGGCCGG
>DASPVW010000023.1:0-13363 GCA_035622155.1 Candidatus Acidiferrales bacterium | reverse complement strand
TCGAGCGATACGTTCATCCCCATGAGTTTGCGGAATTCAAGCGCCTCGGCGAGCAGATGGGATTCAAGCATGTTGAGGCTGGACCGCTGGTTCGTTCCTCTTATCACGCCTTCGAACAGGAAGCCGCAGCGCGGAGCTAGTTTGCCTACTGAAGCGGAAGCCCACGATTAAATCCGGGTGACCATCGACAAAATCATCGCTGTAACACTGGGCTCTTCACCAGCGGACATCACGCCACTGTTTCACACCGACGTTGTTTGCATCCATCACACAACCGGAAGAATCTCCGGAGTCCCGGTTGCAAACCGGCCGGGACTCCGGACTCATCCGGCGGCAAGCGTCCAGGGCGACGCTACGCGCCGGAAGCTTCAGACGCGCTCACGCGCAGTAACAGGCCCGCTCCCGCTTGGATGATCACTTGGCCGCTCGTCGAATCGAAAGTGATTGGGCCAGTAGGATCGCTGCGCCCCGCATGGCGAATCGTCAAATTGGGCAGCCCATAGGCTCCGCACGCAGTCGAGGAAAACACCCAGAGTGCCTGCAGCACCTCATTTGTGCTGATCGCGCCGCGACACCCTTCTTCTGGATTCGAGAACACGCGGCTGAGCACACCTCCTGGGACGGGCTCACCGACCCTTCCGTTGACTCCTTCGACATGGCCACCTCCCCGATAAACAATGTCACCGCCTATTTGAACCGTCGTGAAAGCGGCGTCGGGTGTTCCGCGGTCTGGACCCGTGTCTGGGATCTGTGCCTGTTCGACGGCCACAAACGAGGCGATCGCTCGCAGGTCCGTGGTGACGGGAACCGTCTTGCCACCGATCACTAGCGTATCGAATTCGACGGAAATGCTCGCGGGAGAAGCCTGTGAAGCCGACGTCACACTCACGACATGGCCGAGCACGCTCGCACCGGCGTGAATCGAGAGACCGCCGGGCAGTGGAACGTTTTGCATGATACGTGCGGTGATGACCTGGCCTCTATGCGCTGTCTCCGAGGATAGAGTCGAGTTCAAGCGTAGGGGAAGGACGGTTCCGACGGGAATCGAACCCGTTGCGGGCGAACCGGTCGGGAAAACCAGAAATAGGAGGGGAGCGAGTGGCGCGAGCTGTCTCCCAGATGACCACATGGCGGGAACCTCCATTCTGCACAGCCAGCACTGGGGGTCTACTTAATTCGATGCGTCAAAGGTGGGAAGAGGATAGCAGCAAACTGGTAAGTTCACGGACACGGGCTGCGCAAGCCGCATCGGCAACCGGCGCGGTCTGTGCCGAGTGGAGGTATCGCGCCGCCTCCGGCTGGTGGCCTGCCTCTTGGTTGAGATTGGCGAGGAGAAGCAGAAACACAGGGTTTTGCGGATACTGCGAGGCGAGAGGTTCTGCGACTTGAATCGCGTCCAGGTAGCGTTGGTCGTAGGTGCGCAGATTCTTCGCGAGGTAAAAGCGCGTATCGACGGCGAGGAATTTGGCGTGGTCCATGCCGGCTCGCATCTGGCGAATCCCTTCCTCTTTGTTTCCGCCCGGAATGCCCATGAAGAAACGCAGCATCTTTGCGATCGAGGAAAGGGTGTCTACGTAGTAGTTGTAGAGGCCGAGGATGGCAGTGGCATCGGCCATATGGGGATTGAGTCCCAGCGCTCGAAGGCATTCCGACCGGGCGGAGACGCCGGCATGAGCGATCGCCCGTTTTTCATCACGCAGACTATACATGCGAGCCTTCAGTGAGAACCCAATGGCGACGTACACGTGGGGCTCGGCGGTATCGGACTTCGCGATCTGCGCACGGGCCAGATCAATCGCTTTGTCCGCGAGCGCGAGATAGGTGTCGTCGTCGGGCTGCTTGGGGCGCTTCCATGCGTCCAACATTCCCCATTTTGTTTCGCAGGAGGCGCAATAGGTCTTCCACCAACGAGACTCGGCTTCAAGCAAAAAGCCAACGGGACTGTCCGGCTGTGATTGTTCAATGCTTTCGGCTGTTAGAATCGCGGCGTCAGGATCGCCCGTATAGATTTGGTTAAGCGTGCGGGCAGCCTCGGGAGACAGCGTGAGGTCGGCGGCACGTGCAGGCGCCAGGCAGGCGGCCGAGAGAAAGTAGGCAGCGACCAACAGAATCCATCCCGAACGCATCTAGCTCACCCTCTTGAGCCAGCCGGCCAGCCAGGCGGCGGTGACATACATCGTAAAGCACTCCATGGCGAACGGAGGGAAACCGAGGTAGCCCGGCGCAGGCATCTCGAAAATCTTCTGATCCTGGAACATCGGAAACGTGTAGTGCCATTTCGCATGGGCCCAGTTGTTCCAGAACTCCCACAGCCACCCGCAAATCCACCCGGCCAGAAGAAAACCATAGACGCGTCGCGCAAAACCTTCGGAAATGTCGCCCAGAAAAGAAGGTAGCGACAGCCGGCGGTTGAGCGGATCCAGCAGCAGCACAAAACCGATCCAGACGAGAAAAAACAGACGTGCGCCGATCGGCTGAGGCACGACGAGCGGAGTCAAAAGCGAAGCTGCGCCTGCAACCATGATCAAGTTGTCGGTGGCGCGCGAAGTTTTCCACGGCTCGATCGGGACAGGTGGCAAGAGTGCCTGAACCAGGTCGGACGTCTCAAAGATGGCGGGAGTGATCGTCGCAAACGACCAGCCGTAGCCGACCAGAGCCAGGACCCACCCATGAGGGACACCCACGTAGGTCCAATTGTGAAGTCGCAGGTTATAGGCCTCGAAAATCAGCCAGAGCGGAACGGAAAGCAGAGCCATGCGCGCGCCGACCACCGGCGCGTCACGCAAACGCGAACGGGCGGTTAGTGCGAAGACAGCAGCGTCGGCGATCAGGATGTAGGCGCTCCAGGCGAGCGGAGTGAAATAGGTAGCCACCGGCTCGACGTGACGGAACAGCATCCACTCCGCGCCTGCCAGTGCCACAATTCCAAGCCAGCCGTGCGCGGGAAACGGGCGCCGACGGCGCGCTCGGAAAAATCCAATCAGCAGCACGCCCACCGTCGTGGCGGTAACGACGATACCGATAGCCAGTCCGGGCGAGAGCATGAGCCAGCAGATCCGTCACCTGAGCCCGTATCGTAGCGCAGGTGAGGGGAGTTTTCGCGTGAGGGTGTGCTGTTTCTTGCTATGCTCTGCGTCTTTAGGGACGGAAACCGACCATGAGGGAAGCAGCAAAACTCGAGCGAGGGCTCGGTCTGGTCGAGGCCACCTCTCTCAACATGACTTTCATGGTCGGAATCGGGCCCTTCGTCGTGATTCCGCTGGTCGTCCAGGCCGTGGGTGGGCTGGGAAGCTTGCTCGCGTGGACGGCGGGAGGGGCGCTCGCACTCCTTGACGGTTGCATTTGGGCGGAGCTCGGCGCAGCCATGCCTGAAGCGGGTGGTAGCTATGTCTATTTGCGTCGGGCGTACGGTCCAGAGCGCTGGGGAAGGCTGATTTCGTTCCTATTCATTTGGCAGACTCTGTTTCAAGGGCCGCTCAGCGTTGCATCGGGGGCCCTGGGCTTCGCCGACTATGCGACGTACCTGGCAGGGCGCTCCCGTCAGGTGGCGGGCATCGTTCATGCGCTGGGACCACACGGCAACAACCTGGTTGCCAGTGCGATCGTTGTGCTGGTGGTGGCGCTGCTCTACCGTCGAATCGGTCAAATCGGGCGGATTTCTGTGGTTTTCAGCGTCATTGTGATCGGGACCATTCTTTGGATCATTGGGGGCGGCGCGACGAATTTCCACCTCGATCGCCTGGTGGATTCTTCCGACCATTATGGGAATCTTTCCTGGCTGCTTGTCGTGGGGCTCGGACACGGGACGGTACAGACAATTTACAGCTATCTCGGCTACTACAATGTGTGCAATCTGGGCGGTGAGATGAAGAATCCTGAAAAGAATATTCCGCGCGCCATCTTCATTTCGATCCTCGGCATCACCGGCCTGTATCTCGCCATGCAAACAAGCATTCTGAGTGTGATCCCGTGGCGGGAAGTGGCCGGTTCCAGCTATATCGCCAGCACGTTCATTGAGCGGTTGTATGGCAGCCATTGGGCGACGTTTGCAACTGTGCTGATTCTGATCACCGCACTGGGGTCTGTTTTTTCCGCGATGCTGGGGTATTCCCGCGTGCCCTATGCGGCGGCAGCGGACGGAAACTTTTTGCGTGTGTTTGCGCGGGTGCATCCGACAAAGCATTTTCCGCACGTTTCGCTACTGGCGCTGGCCATAGCGGCGCTGATTTTTTGCCTGGCACTGCATTTGGCGCAAGCGATCCGCGCCATCCTGGCCATGCGGTGCATCATCCAATTCATCGGCCAAGGGGTGGGCCTGGTTCTGCTGCGGCGGCGAGGGGGGAGCGAGCGGTTGCCGTTTCGCATGTGGCTCTACCCGGTACCGGTTGTGATCGCGATCGCCGGCTGGATGGCCATCTTCCTGGCAACTGGGTCCAAACCGATGCTCGCTTCTCTGGTGGCAGCAACAGCAGGTGTTCTCGTTTACTTAGGACGCGCGCGCTGGCTAGGGCAGTGGCCCTTCGAGGAGACGGAGTGATGGGGCGATGGATGGGGATGGCTGTGATGGTCGTGCTGGCCGCGACGGCGGGGCTCCGCGGAGCTTCGGCTCAGTCGCTTCCGGAAACCGTCGAGGCGATCAACGAGGCGCGCGTGGCCACGCGGATCCTTTTCGTCACGGCGCATCCCGACGATGAGACGGCGAGTCTTCTAGCGTACCTCTCGCGCGGTCTGAACGCAGACGTGGCGCTGCTGACGATCACGCGCGGGCAGGGCGGGCAGAATGCGATCGGCCCGGAGCAGGATGGGCCGCTCGGCGTGGTCCGAACAACGGAATTGCTCGCGGCCGACAGCCATTACGGGGTGCATCAATACTTCACGCGCGCCGTGGACACGGGATTCTCCAAGAGCGCCGAGCGAACGATGAAGATCTGGGGCGACCAGATTCCTATGGAGGACATGGTTCGCGTGATTCGGATGTATCGGCCCAACGTTGTGATCAACGGTTGGGGCGGCGTTCAGTTTGGACACGGACAGCATCAAGCAAGCGGCATCTACACACCTGACGCGGTTAAGAACGCGGCTGACCCCGCGAAATTCCCCGAGCAAATCCGAGAGGGACTTCCGGCCTGGAAAGTCACACTTGAATTGCGCCCGGCGGGACTTGGTTTTGGCCCTAACCCGCCGCCACCACCCCCCGGCGCTGTCCTTTTGCCCGTGACGGACGTGTCGCCGCTGTGGGGCAAGAGTTACGTCGAAATGGGAATGGAAGGGCACGCGCAGCACCGCTCGCAAGGAACGCCGTCGCTTTTCGGCAACCCCTATTTTCGCCGGCCCGTGTTTCTCATCACCGAAGTCGGTCAGCAGGCAGGCGGAGGATTTGATCCGAAGATTTTGGCTGAGTCGATCACGTCACTGGCGATGCGTTTCGACGCGTGGATGGCTCCGGCGCTGGAAACCACCGATCAGGATCTGGGAGCAGCGGTGAAAGCGGCGCTTGACCTAGATCGCGCGCGGGCGGCGAAGTCGCTGGCCGAAGCGGGAAAGGCGATCGCGGCCCTCGGCGAAAAAGTTCGGAGTGCGGGTGGGACCGACAGCGTAGCGGCAGCCTGGGAGCTCGACCAGGTGAAGCAGCGAATCGATAAGGCACTCGCCGACGACATCGCGCTTCCCGCCGATACACAGGCGGACCGGCACGAGCTGGTTGCAGGCGAAAGCTTTTCCGTGAGGGTCGGCTTTCTCGACAAATCGGCAGTTCCTGTGAAGTGGACAGTGGACCAGTCCAGTCTCCGGGTGCCAGCGGGATGGACAGTCACGCTAGACAGCGCCACATCCGACAGCAGGAGTTACCAATTTCATGTCACCATTCCCGTGGGGGCAAAACCGCCAAAGTCGCCCGCCGATGCAGTGCTCCCGTTTCCGCCGCCGCTTGTGCAGCTAGTGCTGCATCTGGAATGGGCAGGGTACACCTTCAGCACCGCCCAGACGGTTCAATCATCGGTCGCGAAGACGACCGGCATCGAGACCTACCAGCTTGAACTGGTCCCGGCAGTGACCCTGACAGTCGAACCGGCGCAGGTGATGGTGCCGCAGAACCGAGCCGCCTCGCCGCTCGAGCTGCTGGCGCGCGTGCGCTACCACGGCGCCCAGCAAGCGAACGTGTCGGTCGGCCTCGACGCACCGACAGGATGGAGTGTTGCGCCGTGCGCCATGCTGAACTTTGCCGCGGCGGGCGATCAGCTCGTACGCTATGTGGTCACGCCGCCGGCGGCCGTTAAGGCAGGAGCCTACAAGCTCTATCCTTTTGCCCGGATAGGCGAACAGACGTTCCGAACGTCGCTCGAGCCGATTCCCACCTTGCCGACTCGCCAGTGGAGTGAGCCGGACGACGCGACCGTTCATGTACTCGATCTGACCGTGCCAGACCGATTGCATGTCGGCTACATCGCCGGCGATAACGACACAATCCCAGAAACACTACGGCAGATCGGTATTCAGGTTGACGTGCTCGACGAAGTGGCGCTCGCATTCGGGAATCTCGAGAAGTATGACGCGATTGTCGTGGGGATCCGCGCCTACGAGTTACGCCCCGACGCCGTGGCTGCCAATGGGCGCCTGCTCGAATACGTGAAAAGTGGCGGAACATTGCTAGTGGAGTACGAGCGCGATTTCGCATGGAACAAGCTATTGCCAGCGCCATTCAAAGCGGAGATGGCGCCGCAGGCCGTGCGCGTGACCGACCCCAATTCGCCGGTGCGGTTTCTCGATCCGCACAGCCCGCTTCTGAACTTCCCCAATCACATCACGCTCACCGATTTTCAGGGCTGGAACCAAGAACGGGGACTCTACTTCTGGAGTCCGCCGTGGGCGCCCGAATACCAGCCCGTGCTTGGTCTGACCGACCCGGGCGAACCGGAGGCGACGGGCGGTGTCGTCTACGCGCACGACGGCAAGGGCATTTACATCTACACCGGCTTGTCGTTTTTCCGTGAGCTACCCGATGGAGTCCCAGGAGCCTACCGTCTGTTCGTCAATCTGCTGAGCCAAAAGCGAAATCCGGATCAGGGAAAGTAAGCAACGCTCTAACTCAGTTCGATGGCATGTTCGCGCATCAGACACAGGACCAGACTTCCTCTTGCTTGGTGATTTTCTCTTCGTGCTATGCTGCAGCTCGATCGGAGGGAAGCCGATGAGCAAGCAACGTAAGAAACTTTTGACGGCGCGAGGTTTTGCTCTGTGCCTGTTCGCTGTCCTTGTTTTCTCGGGATGGGCCGGCGCGTCGGACAAACAAAAGAACAAGAAAAAGGATGCCAGCGCCTCCGATCAGCCAGCCCCGCTTCCACCAGTACCCGATACCGACCAGATCGAACACGATATCGGTGAGATGCTGGGCGCATTCCAATTGGGCGATATCGACACAATGCACAAACACTACGCGGACAACGCCACGTTTGTCAGTGGCGATTTCGAACCGCCGGTCGTGGGGTGGCAGAACTACGCAGCGCTGTACCAGCGTCAACGGGCAGCGTTTCAAGGGATGCAGCTGGTCCGGCACAACACACTGATCATCACGCACACCGATGTCGCCTGGGCAATGTATCAGTGGGAGTTCGATTCAAGCGTGAATGGGCGGCCTTATTCGCTCCGCGGCCAAACGACGCTCGTTTTGAATAAGGTCAGCGGGAGCTGGCTGATCGTCCACAATCACACGTCCGGGATCTATCCCCAGGACGTCGCAGCGACGGCGCAGCAAACCACCCCTGCCCCGGCAGTTACAAGACCCTAACGCGCCATCGCCCAATACCGCCTAGAAGTTCTTAAATCCCTGGTAGAGCCACAACCCGACAATCGCAACCAGAATCGCGACGGATAGGATTGCCAGACCTGTAATCGGCCGACTGAGCTTTTCGATCTTGGACACCAGCGCCCGTTGCTCTCGGGCCATTGATTCTCCGGCGGGGTCAAGGAAGATCTGGTCCTCTTCGTGTGTCTCAAGGGTGCTGCGGTAGACCCAGACGCCGACCAGCAGCGCCGTCACCACGCCCCAGGCGATGAGAAGCATCTCAATCGTTCCCATGGATTCCCTCCCGTGCCCGCCGGTCGTTGGGGACGCTGCAGATCAGACAGCGGCTCGCGCGGGCCCTTTGGGGTCGATTTGGAGGCGGATTATAACACCAATACAGGGCCGAGCGATGTCAGACCTGGTGGCGCTCATCGGGGAACTGGATTCCCCAAAAGTTTCGTGCAGGATGGTAGATTTCGACGCCGAGTTCGAACGAGCCGTGATCTTTCTGTCCTCGCAGGCTGATGACCCGAAATTCGCGCATTTCCTGGGAAACGCCGTGCAGGACTTCGATGCGGGATCCCAGCGGCGGCAAAAAAGGAACGCGGAGCAGCGCGCCGTAACGGCTGACGGAAAGTGTCTCGGCGGGAGCATCCTGCGGCTGGCCATCGTCCCCGTTGCTAACCACTCGCACCGGAATCCTGGTCTGGACCCGACTCGAACGGCGACGTTCCAACATCGCGCGGGCACATGCCATGGCATCCTCCTTTTCCCGCAACCCACCACGTCGAAACTGTAAGAATCGCACGCGCCGGGGTCAATGGTACTGTGAAGTTCCGAGGAAACGGGAAGGCTGAGGCGTGAGAGTTACGTGGCTCCAGGAAGCCAGGTTCCCGTGTGGTCGAAAGTGCCTGGGCACGGGGTGATGGTGTTTGAATCCGCTCCGTGATAGCCTTTTGTGGCCGCTTTACGTACGCCCAAGTGGCGGAACTGGCAGACGCGCTAGCTTCAGGAGCTAGTGGCCGCAAGGTCGTGGAGGTTCGAGTCCTCTCTTGGGCACCATTCATTGCAAACCACTTACGCCGAGACCGCAACCGAGTGTTCAGGTTAGTTCGGGAATGCGGGATTGGTCGGAGCCGCACTAACACGGGTGTTTCCCTAGCCATGCGTATGGTACTGTCTAGGTTTCGCGATCCTGCGTGAGCGCCGAATATACAGCTTCACAAGCTGGTGGCCGCAAGGGGGAAAAGGGTTGAGGTGAAGAATGTCGGAAGCCGCAGCTAGTCTGCCGAGCCTCGCGCCGATCTTGCGCGGGTATTCGGTGGAGATAAGCGCGCAAAATGAAAAGGTCGTCGATTCGGCGGTTGAACGCCTGGAACGCGGAACCGAAGTCTATTTCACGTGGATACCCGGGGAAGACTTCTTCCGAACGATTCAGCCGGCGGCGAAGCTCAGCCGTGCCGGATTGCTCCCCGTACCGCACATCGGCGTTCGTCACCTGGATAGCACCGAGCAGTTAGACGATCTGCTGGGCCGCTTCGCGGGCGAGGCAGGGGTGGATCGCGTGTTGCTGATAGGGGGCGAGCGAGACAAGCCGCTCGGGCCGTACGATGCGACGTTACAGGTGATGCAGTCCGGTCTCTTAGAGAAACACCACATCCGGCGCGCCGGAATCAGCGGATTCCCCGAGGGCCATCCTAAGATCTCCGACCAGGTGCTCGCCGAGTCGGTCGTCGAGAAGATGCGCTACGCGCGTCAGGCAGGCCTAACACTACACATCGTCACGCAGTTCGTTTTCGAGGGTGAGCCGATCGCCGAATGGCTGAAGCGAATTCGCGCAATGGGCGTGGACCTGCCAGTTCGCGTCGGACTCGCAGGTCCTGCGGGCATCGCCACGCTGACGCGTTATGCGCTGCACTGCGGGGTGGGCAACTCGATCAGGGCCCTCACCAAGTCCGCCTCGTTTGGTCGCTTGCTTACCGAACGCGACCCCGAGCCGGTGATTCGAGAGCTGATGGCTGCTGCACCTGGCGGCGACACCTCGGTGCCACCGTTTGGCGTCGTGGCGCTGCACTTCTACACCTTCGGCGGGTTGAAGAAGACTGTCGAATGGATCAACGAGGCACGGGGCAACACTTCCGGCTAGGCTAGTTCTTGCTATTTTTCCCCAGAGCCTCCGCATAGAACGCGCCTTCGGGCGTGTCTTCGTGCTTGAAGTAGACAAAGACGTCGCCCTTGCCGATCGAGTCGCTGATCCTTCGCTCAAGTGCCTTGCGGGCGCTCGCCGAGTACTCCGGTTTGCGCAAACGAAAATAACGGAAGTCGGCGGTCGAGATGTCCGGCGTTTCCAGTTTCTCGCTTTCGGCCCAACAGAGCGCGACATTCGCGTGGCGCAGTCTTTCGTAGACCGGATCCACAAACCAGGAAGTGTGGCGGAATTCCATCGCGGCGCGAGTTCCGGGCGGCAGCGTTGCGAGAAAGTCCTCGAGCAACGCGGTATCGCACCTCATGAATGGTGGGAGCTGAAACAGGACTGGGCCAAGCCTGTCCGCTTCGCGGAGCGGCTCAAGCGAGGCGATAAACTCAGATGTTGAGCGTGCCGCGCTATGCAGGCGCAAGATGTGGGTGATCCTTTGGTGCGCCTTGACCGCGAATTTGAAATGTGCGGGTGTCGCTTGTATCCATCCGGCGAGCAGCTTGGCGCTGACCCGCGCGCGAAAAGTGTAATTCACCTCGACCGTGTTCAGGCGCGTTGCGTAGTAACTGAGGAATTTAGCCGACGCAAGCTTGGGGGGATAGAAGCCGGGTTTCCAGCTCGCATAGGCCCATCCCGAAGTCCCGGCATAGAGTCTTGTCATAGTATGGACACTACCCTAGGTAGGGCCAAGTTGACAGTGGAGTTCGGCTCACGATAGTGTCGAAAATAGAGGGAAACGAGCAGACCGACTGCCCAAACATCGACCGTGGACGTATTCGATTACCAGGCTTTTGCCAACGCGCCGCTTGAGCGGGACCCGTATGAGCACGTCATTCTGCGCGGTTTCGTGAAGCCTGATGCGCTCCGCCAGATTAATCGGGATTATCCGCGCATCGAGCACGCAGGAAGCTTTCCGCTCGCTTCCCTGGAATTCGGCCCCGGTTTTCAGGCCCTAGTCGACGCGCTCGAGTCGGAGGCGTTTCGCAAGGCATTCGAGGACAAGTTCCAGGTCGACTTGCGCGAGCGCCCCACGACGATCACCGTCCGCGGGCGTTCCGACACCCGCGACGGGAACATCCATTGCGACTCGGAAAGCAAGATCATCACGATCCTTCTTTACATGAATCCCGAGTGGGACGATTCTGGCGGGCGGCTGCGTGTGCTGCGTTCGCGCGATGACATCAACGATGTGGCGGCCGAGGTTGCGCCTTTCGGCGGCACACTGGTCGCTTTCCTCCGGTCCGATCACTCCTGGCACGGACATTTGCAGTTTATCGGTGAGCGCCGCGTAGTTCAGTTCAACTGGGTAACCCACGACGCCAGTCAACGGTTCGCGTTATTCCGGCATCGCCTGTCAGCTTCGGTAAAGCAGATGCTGAGTTTCGGCAGGGCCAAGGATGCGTCGCCCAGCCGTCCCGAAAGCGTTTGATCCCACGCGACGAAGACGTGCTCCTACCGATTGCAACAAGGCGCTTCTAGCTCGTGCTCCGCAGTGTGGCTGGCATTGACTTGACCGCACCGCTTTCGATAACTTGACGCCGGAATACCCGGTATTGGCCAGAGGCTGGCTTTCATGCCGTTCTTCTTTTTGTCTTCAGCTCATGTGAGCGCGATGGTGCCGCCGCACATCAGTTTTCCACAGGGCCCAGTCACAACGGAAGAGATCGCGCTCCGCTGGGTCCACTTGGTTGCAGGAATCGTCTGGGTGGGGCTACTGTATTTTTTTAATCTTGTCGCCACACCCATGATGAAGGGGCTCGATGGAGCCCTGCGAGTGAAAGTGTTTCCGCCGCTGATGTCGCGCGCCATGTGGTGGTTCCGCTGGTCCGCACTTGTGGCAGTGCTTTCCGGGCTGCGCTATTTTTGGCTGATCCTGGCGGCGGACGCGCACAATGCGGGAGACACTGGGCTCGCCTGGCGCTGGATGACGGAATGGTTCGTCGTATGGCTGGTTGCGTACGCCTTGGTTTATATGCTTCAACTGCCGCGCAAAGGGGTTTGGGACAAAGCCTGGATGCGGGTCATCGGGATTTTGGCGATTACGATCGCAGCCTCCTGGTTTGTGCTCGTGCTGAACGCTGGTCGGGATTGCTCGAACCGTCACCTATCGATCGCCGTTGGCGGTGGGCTGGGCTTGCTGATGTTGCTGAACACCTGGGGTGTGGTTTGGCGCGCACAGAAGCGGTTGATCGCGTGGACGCGGGCCAGCGCCGAACAAGGGACACCCATGCCGGCCGAAGCCGAGAAACTGTCGCGGTGGGCGCTGATTGCCTCGCGCACAGGGTTTTGGATGTCCTTCCCGTTGTTACTCTTTATGGCCGCTGCGAGCCACTACCCATGGCTGAGCAACATCACCGAGTAATCAGGTGCGGGGATTCCTTAACAAGGCACGACAACGGAAATGGAGATTTAGCATCCCGGGTAAGCGCAGCCAGTTGATCAGCGATTGATAGCCTGCGTCTCGACGAAGTTAAAAGCGTCTTCGATCGCGCGCGACGACGCGCGCGAACCCTTCGCGTACGTCGTGAACTGAGGCTTGCGTCGCGCCGAGAATTTCGCTGGATCAAACGCCCCTCGCGTAACTCGGAAAACCCACACGAATTCGTAACGCGCCCTCTCCACCTCCGACGCCGTGACAAGCGCGGTGTCCACCGTGGTCAGAGGACTGAAATCGGAGAACCCGTTGTGATCGACATGAACCGGCGTCGGCATGGCAAAGGTGTAGGAATCGGAATCGTGCGTGAAAAGCACAACATAGTCGACATGACCCAGATCGGGCGCCGGGCAAATCCCGGAGAATTCCCTTCTCCGGTTCTCGGCGAGCCACTTATATTGAGAGGGCGCAAGCCCATACGCAGCGAAGTAGACGCGGCAGGCCGGATCGGCGCTCTCATTTTCCGGCTGCGTATCGGAATACTCATCCGATTCCTCCAAGGGCGCCGAGGGCGGCGCGGTAGCCGGGACGATCGTGGCACCGTCTCTCCGGGAGGTGCTAACGGTTTCAACCGAAGGTCTGGCAGGGGCTAGGGGAGCAGCTGGCGCAGGCACGGCACCGCGAGCGGTGGAGGCAGCCGCCGGCGGGTTGGCGGGCGCTGCTTCGGGTTTCTTGACGACGGTCGCGGCTGGTTTGGCCAGCGAGGAGGGCGCTGAAACCGGGGCAGTCGCCGCTGGCTTCACCGGTGCGGAGACCTTGATCGGGATGGGTGCGGGCGCACTAGAAATCGTGACAGGCTCTGGCGCCGCAACGGGCTTGGCCGCACCCACGACAGGTGTTGCGGGCTTGGCCGCTGGGAGCGCAGGGGCGCTCACCGACGGCGCGGGTCGCGAGATGGCGACAGGATGGGTCACAGCACTGGCGAGCGGCTTTTCACTCTCAACGGGGAGAG
>DASPVW010000022.1:0-21937 GCA_035622155.1 Candidatus Acidiferrales bacterium | reverse complement strand
CTATCCCCTTCAGTTTTTGACTCTGCTTGCTTGACCCCGTACACTAAAGCACTGTGAGAACATTTTCACGTGATTACGGCTACCGCTTCGACATCGGCGGTTATTTTCCGCGCGCGATTAAAACGCTTTGCATGATCTGCGTCGGCGTTTTCCTGCTCCAGACGTTGTCGCGGCTATTCTTCCACACCGACCTCTGGATTTATTACTTTGGGCTAGCGCCCCGAACTGTGGTGCACGGCGTTGATGGATTCCCCATCCCGGCGGTCTGGCAGCTCGTTACCTATCTATTCCTACATAGCGGGATACTGCACATTCTGTTTAATCTGCTCTACCTCGCCATGTTTGGCGCCGACCTCGAGCACATGTGGGGTTCGAAGAAGTTCTATAGATACTTTTTTTTGTGCGGCATAGGTGCGGGCGTGACCGACCTGATTGTCCGGAGCGCGCTCGATCCGCATATGCGCGGGCTTGCCACCGTTCCGACCATCGGCGCTTCCGGCGCAATCTACGGCGTGCTGCTCGCTGCCGCCGTGATCACGCCGCACCGGCAGGTGTGGATGTTTCCGCTGCCGGTGACCATATCGATGCGGCTGTTCGTGATCGTGATGGGGGCGATCGAGTTCTTTCTGACGATCGGCGCAACCGGCGACGGAGTGAGCCACGTATGCCATCTCGGCGGCATGTTGGCCGGATATCTCTATCTGCGGCGCGGCACGCATCTTTACAATTTTCGCAATTATTTTTCGGACTGGCGACGCAAGCGGCTGCGGAAGAAGTTCGAGGTGTACGTGCGCGAACATCGGGACAAGCCCCCTTCGCGCCCGGATAATTGGGTCAATTAGAGCTTTGCGCTTCGGACACAGACACCCAGGCTCCATCCCCTCGCGGACGTCTCCGCAAAGCCAGAGTCACCTTGTCGAGAATCAGCCGATGCGCAGAAGCCGCATTAGATTGGTCGTCCCTTGCGCCCCGATCGGGGTCCCCGCGACGATTCCGACAATATCGCCGCGCCTCACGAGACGCTCATCAAGCAGCCGGATGGCCGCAACCCTGGCCAACTGATCGATGTGACGCACGTGCGAGATTCGTCGCGGTAGCACTCCCCACAGCAAACTCAATCGCCGACGCGTTTCGGGATTCGGCGTGAAGGCGATGATGGGCGCGCGCGGCCGATACTTCGAAACGAGCCGCGCCGAAAATCCGGTCTCGGTGAACACGGCAATCGTCCGCATTTGCAACTCCTCGGCGGCATGGCAGATGGCGTCGGCGATGGCCTCGCTGATGTGAAGCTCGGTGAAGCGCGCCGGGCGCACGTGCTCGGTCATGCTCGATTCGGCCCGGCAGATGATGCGATCCATCATGTGAACGGATTCGAGCGGATAATCACCCGCGGCCGTTTCACCTGAAAGCATCAGTGCATCGCTGCCATCGAAAATCGCGTTGGCCACGTCGGAGGCCTCGGCGCGCGTAGGCCGCGGATTCTTCTGCATCGAGTCGAGCATCTGGGTGGCGGTCACCACGGGTATCAGGGCGTTGCGTGCCCGCGCAATGATTTGCTTCTGAGCCACGGGAACGCACTCGGGACTCATCTCGACGCCCAGATCGCCGCGCGCAACCATTACCCCGTCGGCCACGCTGAGGATTTCGTCGAGATTGTCGAGCGCTTCAGGTTTTTCGATTTTGGCGATGACCGGCACGGCCTTGCCCAGCCGCGCGATCGCCGCCTTTGCCGCCCGCACGTCGCCAGCAGTGCGAACAAAACTGAGTGCGACATAGTCGACGCCCAGGCGCAAGGCGAAGGCCAGATCCTTGCGATCCTTGAATGTGAGGGAGGGAATCCTTAAGCGAATACCGGGAAGGTTGATGCCTTGGTGCTCGCCCAGCTGGCCGCCATTCTCGATCCGGCAGACCACCTGGTTCCCGTGCGCAGACAGGACGCGGAGTTCGATCTCTCCGTCGCTCAGAAGAATCCGATCGCCCTTCTTCACTAAGGCAGGAAGTGCCCGAAACGTGGTGCTGATCACTTCCGCCGTGCCGGGGACAGTTTTCGTCGTGATGATCAGACGTTTGCTGGCACGAAGCATCACCGGGCGACCTTCGGCGAGCGAGCCCGTGCGAATCTTGGGGCCTTGCAGGTCGGCGAGAATCGCCATCGGTTTCTGATGGCGTCCCGATGCGCGACGAACGGCGGTCGCGCGCTGCCAGTGCTCCGCCCAAGTGCCGTGTGAGAAATTCAGTCGGGCGACATCCATGCCCGCGGCGACGAGCGCGTCGATGATTTTGGGAGACGAGCTCGAAGGACCGAGCGTGCAGATGATCTTGGCCCGGCGGCGATTCATCACTCGACTACTTGGCGACCGCGAAATCGGTGACGATGGCGTACAGGAAGTCGACTCCCTTGCGGAACGCATCGAGCGAAATCCGTTCGTCGTTGCCGTGCATACGCAGCGCATCCTCGGAGCCCAACGGGAAAGGCAGTAAGCCGTAGGTTTGTACGTTGCGCAGTCGCAGCCACGCGGAATCGGTCGTGCCGGTCGACATGTAGGGCAGCACGGTTGTCCCGGGAAATTGCTGTTCGGCAACCCGCGAAATCGTGTTGTATAGATCGGACGTCAGTGACGACGATGGCGCGGCGGGTCCGAGATCAGGCTCGACCTCGAAGCGAACCTGGGGATCGTTCACCGTTTGCTCGAGTTTCGTGAGCAGCGGCTCGAGCAGATTGCCGGGCAGCAGACGGATGTTAACGATGCCGCGCGCCTCGGCAGGAATTACGTTCGGACGAATCCCGGCTTGAAGCACGGTCGGGACGATGGTGTCGCGAAGCATGGCGTTCCACACAGGGTTGACGCTCGAGATCCAACGCGCCGCATGTTCGGCGCGGTCCGGCTCTTCGAGGGCGCGCATCCACTTCGACGTATCCTCATCCTCGATTTTCGCAAGCCCCTCAAAATAGGCAGTGGTAATGGAATTGAACTCGACCGGGGTTTGATACGCCCCGATCTTTTCGATCGCCGCGGCGAGATGGGTCACCGGGTTGTCGGGACGTGGAATCGAGCTGTGGCCGGACGGGCCGGTCGCGGTCACATCCAGATTTCGTGACACCTTTTCCGTTGCCTGGATTCCGACGTACTGGACTTTGCCGCCCTGGAGAACTATCTGCCCGCCCTCGTTGAGGGCAAATCCGGCGGCGATTTTGTCCCAGTATTTGTCGACAATGACGCGCATTCCGAATTGGCCACCGGCCTCCTCGTCGCTCTCGGCGAGTAGGATCACGTCGCGATCGAGATGCGCGTTCGAGCGTTTCAGGGCAACCAGGGTCGCCAGGTTGGCGATGGTCATTCCCTTGTCGTCAATCGCACCCCGGCCGTAAAGATAGTTGTCCTTGATGACGCCCGCGAAGGGATCGACGGTCCATTTCGATGAGTCCACGCCGACGACGTCGAGGTGACCCATGAGCAGCAGCGCGCGCGATGGATTGGGCATGGCCGTGGCGGAAAGTCGCGCAATCAGAATGGCGCGCCCCGGCGCCGTTTCGAAGATTTCCGGATTGATTCCCTCGCGTTTGAGGATACCGGCCAGGTAATTGGCAGCCGCCAGTTCATTGCCGGGCGGATTCGTGGTGTTGATGCGGATTAGACTCTGCAGCCAGAGTATGGCTTCGCTTTCAAGTCGCGGAAGATCAAGGGCCGCGGAACGAGGAGCCTCGGCCGGCATGCGGTGCGGATACCCTTGCCCCGCGCAGGCGATTGCGCAGACAAGTACGAGAAACGGACTCCAAATACCGCGTGCCATGCAACGGCCTCCTCGCTTCGAATAAGCGTGCCACTCTTCACCATGGCGCCCGGAGGGCAGTGCCCGCCCTCGATTCACATCCCGCCCGAAGCAGGAGGCGCGACCAATCCGAAAGTACACACGCAGAGCGAACTTCCATACTATCATGGCCCTTTCGGGTGCTTGGGATACCTGACCGCCCCGGTTTTCTGAATTGCAATCGACCATCCGTCGGCGGCCAGAAGGCATCCAAGCGGAATGTGAGGTCGACATGCGATCGGCACCGTCTATCCGAGTCGTATTCTTAGCCGCACTGATTGTTGCACTGGGTATACCGCCGGACGCGATCGTTGCACGGGGGCAACAGCAGCAGGGGCCGGAAAAACCGCCGGCGCAACAGTCGGTTCCCCCCACACCGCCGTCTGGCCAGCAACAGCAGCAACAGGCACCCTCCACTCCACCGCCGCCGCAGTCGGAAATCTCCGTGCAGTCGAACCTAGTCAGTGTCGATGCGGTCGTCACCGATGCGGAAGGAAACATCCTCACCGGCTTAAAGAAAGAAAACTTCCGGGTTCTCGATCAGGGCCAGCCGCAGCAAATCACGAACTTTGCACCGACTGAGGCGCCCATCACGATTGTGATCCTCATGGAATTCAGCAGGCTGTACGGGGGGATGTTCGGATACAAGTCAAAAGTCTGGGCTTACGACTTTTTGAATCACCTGGGCCCCCAGGACTGGGTCGCCTTCAAGATTTTCGATTTGCGCACGAAACTGATGGACGATTTTACGCACAACAAGAATCAGGTCGCGCAGGATATTGCCTCGCTCTATTTTCCCGATTTCAGTGAATCGAATGTGTTTGACGCTGTGCTTGAGACGCTCGACCAGCTTCGCGATGTGCACGGAAGGAAATCGATCCTCCTTCTGGCGACCGGCATCGACACATTCAGCAAGCACACCCTCGATCAGACGTATAAAGTGCTGAAGGAAACGGATGTGACCATCTTCTGTGTGGGCATGGGTGAGGAAATCGATCTCTACAACCCGCGCGGTGCGCCCATCGGATATCTTCAGGCGAAAAACCAGCTCACTACATTTGCGAACATGACGGGCGGGTATGCCTGGTTCCCTCGTTTCCAAGGCGAAGCTCCAGACATCTTCAATTCCGTTGCCTCCTTTCTGCGCTCGCAATATACCCTGGCCTTTACGCCCTCAAGCTCGCCCGACGGCAAGTACCACAAGCTCAAGGTGGAAGTGGTCGACCCGCAAGGCAATCCGTTGACCGTGGAAGACAAGAAGGGAAAGAAGAAGAAAGTCGTCGTCTACTCGCGACAGGGCTACATGTCTGCGACCGCAGCCGCCGTGGGCCAGTAAGGAATCCCCAGGCAAGCCAGCCGGTTATTTCGGCGACACGAAGAGTGCCAGACGTGCTGGTGTCGGTGCGCCTTCCAACGCATCGCCCCTGCGTTCCATTCCTGAGTGTTGTGCGATCGAGTTGCGCGGGAGTCGTAAGTATAGCCGGCAGGCGCAGTTCGCCTCAGTAGCCGCGCTCGAGATCGACGCGATTTAGGAGTTCGCGTCCGCTAAACCATCGCTCGAGATTCGCCGTTAGCAACTCAGTCTGTCTCTCCCAGAGGTGCTCGCTAATCGCGCTGACGTGCGGCGTGATGAAAACATTCTCAAGCTTCCAGAGCGGGTTTTCAGTCGGCAACGGCTCTTCCGACGTCACGTCGAGGGCTGCGCCGGCAATCGCGCGATTCTGAAGGGCCCGCACCAGCGCGGGCTCGTCAATGAGCGATCCCCGCGCCACGTTGATGAAGTATGCCGACGGCCGCATCGCCGAGAATTCGCGCTCACCGAGCATCTTCAGCGTCTCCGGAGTCTCCGGGGCGGCGAGAACCACGAAATCAGCATGCGGCAGCGCCTCCTGAAGCCTCGAGGCAGAAAAGGTCCGCTCGGCAAGGCGGTCATCCGCGCGGCCCGAGCGGGTTACCGCCCAGATGCGCATTCCGAGCGGCCGGGCAATCCTGGCCGCTTCGCGCCCCACGTTCCCAAACCCGATGAAAAGCAGTACCTGGCCCTGCAGCTCGCGCGGTCGCCGGTCCGGTGAGACTCCTTCCCACAGGTCGGCTTGCGACCAGTGGCCTTGCTGTTGATGGCGAACGCAGTCAGGAAATCGCCGCGCTAACGCGACGAGCGTGCCAAGAATGTGCTCGGCCATGGGGACGCGGTGCACCCCGGCAGCGTTCGTCACTTCGATGCCGCTAGCGCGGAGTTCGGGAAACATGAGCTGGCCGACTCCCGCCGCCGTCGAATGTATCCACTTCAAGTTGTGCGCGGCCGCGAATTGTCCGGGTCGTAGTGAAAACCCTACAAAGATATCCGCGTCGGCAAGCTCCTGTTCGAGTCGGTCGTACGTCGCGAGGTGCACAACCCGCATCTGGGGCCAGCGTGTGCGGATTTGTTCCGACATCTCGGCTGGCGGATTCCACAGTGAGAAAGGGTGACGCACACAGAGGACGAGCTTGGTTTCTTCGGGCTTGCTCCGTCCTGGTACCACCGGCATTTCTCTCACCAACCGTCCTCTCCCCCAAGCCTGCATGCCGGCCTCTTCGACCAGGCCAGCGGCGGCGATCTGAAACGCAAGGTTTTGAAAAGAAAAAGCTTGAGGTCGCCGACATGCGAAACGGGGTCAGGCGGCGGACGCGCGAAGGTCGTGCCCGGTCATTTCCTCTGGCTCGGGAACGCCGAGCACCCCAAGCATGGTAGGCGCTATATCGCGCAGCGAGCCCCCCGGCTTCAGGCGCACGCCCCCTTCCCCGGTCACCAGAAGGAAGGGAACGGGGTTCGTCGTGTGATACGTGTGCGGCCCTCCGGTGACGGGATCAATCATCGTTTCGGCGTTGCCATGATCGGCGGTGATGATCCACGCGCCGCCGCGCGGACTGAGCGTCTGAAAAATCCTGCCCAGACATTCGTCGACAGCTTCGACGGCCTTAATCGCTGCGGGGAGTTTGCCGGAATGCCCAACCATGTCGGCGTTGGCAAAATTCATGATGATCGCGTCGAAGCTGTCCTTTTCGATCGCTTTGACGACGGCGTCGGTAATCCCGGAAGCGGACATTTCGGGCTTCAAATCGTAAGTCGGAACCCTCGGCGACGGGACGAGAATGCGCTCCTCGCCCGGAAAAGGCTTCTCCACACCTCCATTGAAAAAGTACGTCACATGCGCGTATTTCTCCGTTTCCGCGCAGCGCAGATTCTTGAACTCGAGTGCAGCGAAAACGTTGGCGAGGATATGTTCTAGATTTTCCGGACCGAGAATGTAGCGCAACCACGGCCACGTTTTTTCGTATTGCGTCATGGCCACAAAGGCAAGGTCCCTCGGCCGCGCCGAATCGGAGATCTTGTCGAACCCGGGCTCGACGAGCGCGCGCGTCATTTGCCGGGCTCGGTCGGCGCGGAAATTGAAAAAGATGGCCGCATCCTCGTCGCGAATGACTCCGCGCGGCGTGGCCGGCCTGCCCGGTTCCGCCTGGGTGGTGATCACCACGGGAACAACAAACTCGTCGGTGACACTTTTTTCGTAGCTCGCCTGAATAGCCGCAATCGGATCCGGCGATTTTGATTCGGCATCCCCGTGAACTACCGCCCGGTAGGCCTTCTCGATGCGCTCCCAGCGATTATCGCGATCCATGGCGTAGTAGCGGCCACTGATGGTGGCGATCTGTCCCACTCCGAGCTCGCGCATCTTCTGTTCGAGCCTGCGCAGGTAGTCGACGCCGCTATTCGGAGGCGTATCCCGACCGTCCATGAAACAGTGTACGAACACCTTGCTAACCTGCTTCTCGCGGGCCATGCGCAGCAGCGCAAAGAGATGCTCGATGTGCGAGTGGACACCGCCATCGCTCAAGAGCCCCATCAGATGCAGCTGGCGCGAGCGGCCGCGTTCCATGGCTTCAACGAGCAGTGGCTGCCGAGAGAATTCCCCGCTCGCGATCAGTTCGTCGACGCGCGTGATGTCCATCAGAACGATTCGGCCCGCGCCGATATTGAGGTGCCCGACCTCGCTGTTTCCCATTTGCCCTTCCGGCAAGCCGACAAACGGGCCCGAGGTGTGGATCAGCGTGTTCGGAAAATTCTTGAGGAGGCGGTCGTAGTTCGGCTTGCGGGCCATCGCGATGGCATTTCCCTCTCTTTCGGGGCGAAAACCCCAGCCGTCGAGAATCGTGAGCACAATTGGCATGGGTCGTCGTTTGGGCATGCCCGGTCAGGATACCACGCCGTTTTGGTTGTTGAGATGCGGGGGTCCTCCTTCGGCGACCCAGCCGTTCTTACTTTCCGGCGAGTTCATGCAGGCAAGCTAAGAGGCGATCGACTTCGTCTTGGCTGTTGTAATGTACGATGCCGATACGCAGGAGCCCGCCGTCTTTTTCTACGCCCAGGCGCTCGGTCAGATTCAACGCGTAGTAGTTCCCATCCCAAGTGAAGATTCCGCGGTCCCCCAGAAACGTAGCGGTTTCCAGAGGGCTGCGATTTGCGAGACGTATCGCAACCGTCGGGACGCGGCAAGCAAAGCGTGCCGGATCGGAAATGCCAAAGAAGCGCAGTCCGGGAATTTCGAGCAGCCCTTTGATCAGCCGCGCCGCAAGGCCCATTTCCTGCCGTCGGATAGCGCGGTACGCTTCAAGCAGCAATTCGCGGCGGCTTTGACTTTCTCCGGCTGGGCTCGTGTGGCGGCCGAGGTCGGCCAAGTAATCGATCGCGGCGGCTACCCCGGCAATGCATTCGTGCGTTTGTGTACCCGTTTCCCAGCGGTCAGGCAAAGCGTCCGTTGCGGGACGCACCTTATAGGGGTGGAAGCGGACGAGGTGCTCGCGTTTGCCATAGATGCAGCCCATGTGGGGACCGAAAAACTTGTACGGAGAGCAGGCGAGAAAATCACAATCGAGCGCGCGAACGTCGATCGGATAATGCGGGGCGGAATGGACTGCATCAATGAAGGCTAGTGCGCCCGCATCATGAGCCATGCCAATGATTTTTTCGATCGGATTGATGGTTCCCACGGCATTTGACGCATAGCCGACTGCAACCCATTTTGTTCGCCGCGTGATCTTGTGCCCGAGATCCTCCATGTCGAGCGTGCAGTCTTCCTCGTGAATATCGACTTGGCGGACACTGACGCCCTGCTCTTCGAGGGCGCGCCAGGGTGCGACATTCGCGTCATGATCGAGCGTCGTGACAACGATCTCGTCCCCCCTCTCGAGCTCGCGGCCAACCGCGCGAGCGAGCGCAAAGGTCAGCGTGGTCATGTTCGGCCCGAAGAACAGCTCGTCGGCCGAGCAGTTGAAGAAATCCGCCATGGCCGCGCGCGCCGACGCGATCATCTGGTCGCTGCGGCGGCTGGTGAGGAATGCCCCGCAAGTGTTCGCGTTCGCCTGCTCGTAATAATCGCGCACGGCGTCGATCACACGCCGGGACACTTGTGTTCCGGCTGGGCCGTCGAGAAATGCGGCCGGATGTCCGTTGACGGCCAGCTCGAGTGCGGGGAATTGCGATCGAACCCAGGCCAGATCAAAAGCCGTTGCCGACGGCGAGGGAATCGTAGGCGTGCTCATGCGTCTACGTCGGCAGGCTCACTGTCCCGCCTGGCCGTGCCAGCCTGTTCCGGAAACGAAGATTTGATTTGCGCATCGATGTCTACGAGCGCGCGCTCGAGCTGCTCTCGATATCTGGGGTCTTGGACCGCTTGCAATTGGTGCTCGACGCGGGCGCGCGATAGCAGCAAAACTTCTCGTTGGCGGCGCAGATCGAGCTCGGACGGAGTGAGTTGCGTCCGATGCGTTTTGCTGCTCGTTGCTTGTGCTTGCTGTAGTTGATCCTCGACCGATTTGCTTTCCCATCCCCTGGCCATGAGTCAATTCTACGATGGGCCACGCGATGTACCGACGCGTTTTTCGAAAATGTTCTTGCGGTCGGAGGGGTTCGTCGCTCCCTCCCCCCGTTCTTCCTCCCCCCGTTCAAGGCCGAGCAATTGCCATTCTTTTCACCTCGCCCGGTCGCCTCCCTGCGGAAGTTCTGCTGTGATCGTCAACGGCTCAAGGCCGGCTTGCTTGAGCCGTTGGTTGACCCCTGGCAGATCTTTCGCGCGCAGAACATTCCATTTCGCCATGGTCGCGGACAAAGTTGACTGGGCCTGGGCGAAGGCTTCGACCGCTTCGGACGTGGGAGCTGAATCGCCCGCGGTCACGGCAGAGGCCGCCTGCGCTAGCTGCCCGCTCAAGAAGGTCAGGCTCGAGCCTTCCTTGGGGGGCTCAGGTTCATTCCCCGGTGCCACAGTCGTTGGACGAGTACCGCCAATTGATTCAGCCGTTCGATCCAGAGCCTCGAGCGCTCCCGCGAGCGCGGAATCTCCCGTGACCTGAGCGATTCGTTGCTTGATTTGCGAACGGAGCTGTTCGACCTGCCGAAGGGTCCGATTGACTTCCGATTCGCGACGCGCAATCTCCGTTCCAAAAGAGAACTGCTTTTCCAGATCAGCCGGCGGGGTCTTGATCCGTGGATCCATTTTCACCGCCAGCGGCTGTGTGTACGATTTCCCGTCGACCGTAAGCTTCACCGTGTACTCTCCCGCCAAAGCAGGAACGCCTCCGGGGCCCAGTCCGAAAAAGCCGCCGCCGGGGAAGCCGCGGCCCCCGGCAACAGGCGTGTAGCGCAGATCCCAAATCCACCGATGCATCCCGGCGGCCGTCGACGGGGGCTCAGGCGTCCGGCGCCAAAACTCGGGAAATTCCAGATTCTCGGGCTTTATGACTGGAACCTGATCTTCACTTGAATAGCGGCGGACGAGTTGGTTCTTCGAATCATAAATCTCGATGCTGAGGGGACCAGACGCGGCAGATTTCAGGTAGTAGTCGATCATCGCCCCCAGCGGCGGATTTTCGGCGAGCGCTTCGTCGCGCGGCATGGGACTGCCGTAGTCTGCGCCGGCGTGCATACGAATCGCAACCTCGGGCCTGAAGAGGTAGGCGCCGGATTCCGCAACGTTCTGGGTGAGTTGCCGCAGCGCCGTGATGTCGTCAAGAATCCAGAACCCGCGGCCGTGCGTGGCCACGATCAGGTCGTCGTCGTGAATCGCCAAATCGCGCATCGAAGTGGGCGGGAGATTTAGCTGGAGTGATTGCCAGCGGTCGCCATCATCGAATGACACGTAAACCGCGAGCTCTGTGCCGGCGAACAGCAAGCCTTTGCGCTTGGGGTCCTCCTTTACAGTCTGCATGTAGACGCCCGGCGGCAAGCCGTTCGTGATGCGCTGCCACGTCTTGCCCATGTCCCGGGTGCGATAGATGTAGGGGTCGCTGTCTTCCAAACGATGGCGGTCCACGGCGGCATACGCTTCATTCGCATCGAAGTGCGACGCCTGCATCATCACGATTTTGCTCCATGGTGTCAGCGCGGGAGGCGTCACGTTGTGCCAGGTCTTCCCGCCATCGGGCGTCAGCTGAATGTATCCGTCGTCGGTACCCACCCAAACCAGGCTGGCGTGTGACGCGATTGGAGAAGGCGCAATCGTATAAATCACCCCTCGCCGAGCGGACGATGGGGCATCGGCGCCGGTGGCCGCGTCCAGGTTCGGCGGAACGCCGGGGTCTTCACGCGTCAAATCAGGGCTGATTTGAGTCCAGCTATTTCCGCCGTCGACTGTTTTGAACAGAAACTGGCTGCTGAAGTACAGCGCGTGCGGGTCGCCTTCGGAAAAAACCAAGGGGAGAGTCCATGTTCGACGAAAAGGGCCGGGTCGGCCGAGTTCGGGAGAGACGTTGCGCAGCTCCCAACTCTGCAAATTACACTCCGACACGGTGCCGCCGAACACGAGGTCCGGATGCAAGGGATCGGGCGCCGTGTACCCGCTTTCCCCGCCCACGCACAGGCCCGTCCAGTCGTGCATGGAAATCTCCGAGTGCCCGCTGCGGCTGGGAACACTTATGGCACCACTGTCCTGTTGTGCCCCGGTAACCCAATACGGGAAGCGGTAGTCGGGCGCCACGTGATAAAGCTGCGCCGTCGGCTGGTTGTACCAGGAGCTCCAGGTCACCGCGCCGTCAACCGTAACCACGGTACCTTGATCGCTCGCGACGATCATGCGCTTCGGATCATCGGGATAGATCCAGAGCTGGTGATAGTCGTCGCCGCCGGGCGCGCCCTTGAGCGCGGTCCAAGTCTTGCCCCCGTCGGTCGACCGGTAGACGGAGGTATTGGATACGTATAGCGTGTCAGGATTCTGGGGATCAACGGCAACGTTGGAAAAATACCACCCGCGCCCCCAAATGCGGTGCTCTTGCGAGGCTTTGTGCCACGATGCACCGGCATCATCGGAACGATAGATCCCGCCGTCGTTTGCGTCGACGATCGCGTATACCCGGTTCGCGTCACTCGGCGCGACGGCGATTCCGATGCGCCCTACCCGCTCGGAGGGGAGTCCATTCGTGAGCTGCTGCCAGGTGTCGCCGCCGTCTGTCGACTTGAAGATGCCGCTTCCCGGACCATAGGAGGGGGGATAAATGCTCCAAGGCGGGCGCCGGGTATTCCAAAGCGTTGCGTAAATCGTGCGCGAGCTCTTCGGGTCAAAGGCGAGGTCGATCGCTCCGACGTTTTCATTC
Source organism: Candidatus Acidiferrales bacterium (assembly GCA_035622155.1). GTDB lineage: Bacteria > Acidobacteriota > Terriglobia > Acidiferrales > UBA7541 > Palsa-295. The sequence continues at coordinate 9,505 of DASPVW010000022.1, read as the reverse complement.
TTGAACAGGACCTTCTGCCAGGTCGCACCCCCGTCAGTCGAGCGATAAACACCGCGTTCGGCATTTGCGCCGTAGGCATGCCCGAGGGCGGCGACAAACACGATGTTTGGACTCTGTGGGTCGACGAGAACCCGGCCGATCTGGCGCGTGTTGTCGAGGCCGATGTGCGTCCACGTCCTCCCTGCATCCGACGACTTGTACATGCCGTCGCCGAATGAGATTTGCGAGCGCATATCGGCCTCGCCGGTGCCGACATAAACCGTGTTTGGCTCAGACGGCGCGACAGCAATCGCACCGATCGAGGCGATCGGTTCGGAATCGAAAACGGGCACCCACGTGCGGCCGGAGTTTTCTGACTTCCACACGCCGCCGCCGACTGAGCCAAAATAAAACGTGGTCGGCTGGCCGGGCACACCCGTGACGCCATTCGAGCGTCCGCCGCGGAAAGGCCCGATCAATCGCCAGTGCAAACCCGAATAGAGGCTGGGTGAAAATTGCTGTGCAAAAGACGGCAATAAGTACGCCGAGACCGCCGCGGCTGCGACGGCCGGGACGACTACCTTTCTCATCACGCGACGTACGATCTGCATGGAAGTATGCATCGATTCAAGCCTTTCGCATCATCGGTGACTCCGCAAGCGGGGGCAGCATACAACAGCGACACGGATTTCCGAAAATTCGATGTACGGCAAACTCTTGACCGTGGATGCTTACAGCGTGCGAAAGGCACGGCCGGAAGGAGATCGCCGCTCGGTTGACGGGTTGCCGTAGGAACCCTCTGTATCGGCGCACCTAATAGAGGTTCAGAATTCGGGAAAGGCTTGTCGATCCTCTAATGGACTGCTTCCGAGTTACGCGTGACAGAAGAAGAATCCTGCTCACCTCCGCAGCAACAAAACGTCTTGCTCAGTGGGGGCGCGGTGGAGTCAAGAGAGGGAATCGATGATCGCACGAGTCTGGCAGGGCCGTACGCGGCCGGGGATGGGCAAAGCATACTACGCCTATTTGGAGCAGACGGGACTAAAGGAGTACAGAGGAACGGAAGGTTTCAAGGATGTACTCGTCCTGGCACGGGAGGTCGGGGAAGAAACAGAATACCTGTTGATTACGCTTTGGGACGATATGGAGGCCGTGAAACGCTTCGCCGGCCCGGAGCCAGGGCGTGCAGTTTACTACCCCGAGGATGATCGGTATTTTCCTGCGTCCGAGCGGCTGCCCTATGTGAGGCACTACGAAGTTAGTACTCGCGAGGCTACTCGTGCCTAGTTAGGGGCGCGTGAAGCGTTTCCGAGTCCATTTTTGTGCTTTCGCTTGGGTTGCGTGCGGTCGACCTATCCGGCGAGAAAACGAGCGGAAGCTTCGGGAGACTTAGCAGGGCAACAAGCCCGAGTCGGCTTGCCCGGAGGACGAGGAATGAAGACCGACCCGAATGCGCCGGGCGGCTATATCCGCTACGACAGGAGAAGGAGGAGGACGGCAAGACCGTCACGCTTACTAAGCGACACCAGAGGCGGAACTTATTTGATTGAGTCTGCTTAGTTGCAAAACAAAACACGCCTTGTGATTGAAACGATCGGCTGGCATTACTCGGGCACACTAAAATCGTAGATCCGGCCCGTCGCAGACCCGCCGGATCGATTCCCGCCGCGCGCACCCGACATGGTATTCGATTGGCCCGTCCCCATGAAAAAGCCGTACTCACCAGGCTTTAGGTCTTCGCCCAAGGTGATTTTGTAGGTTCTGATTCCCAAATGCTCGGCCGTGAATGGAATCTCTTTATCTGATTTGACGCCTGATTTGCCGCCAGTGATTCCGCCAAAAGAGCCCACCTGAAACTCGCGATGGTTGCTCTTCTTGTTGAGTTTGATCAACACGTAGTCGGAAGAATCGGAGCCGTCAGGAACATAAAGATAGAAGGCCGCGTGCCGTTCACGGACAATGTTCTTGGATGTTGGACCTTCGATGGTGGCGTCCCAGTGCTGGTTTCTCAGGCCGTCAGTGAAGAAGCTGCCGGCTTTGCCACCGGCTTTCATATTCGTCACGGCCTGTCCTTGGATCAGGACGAAATTGGCGCCATCTTTCCAATACGCGCCAACCTCTGGGGGAGGCAGGTTCGGGTCGAGAGTCATGGGGGTGGCGGATGCGGCGACGATCGTTGGTGCAGAAGTAGCAGGATTGATCATGACCTTGATCACGCTGTCGGAGACATTTGCGGCTTTGAGTGCTTTCAACGCGGCAACACTTGTGTCGAAACTGACGGCGTCCGCTCCAGCAGCACTGGCTGTGCGAATTTTGGCGATGATGACGTCGTCTGAGATGCCAGCTTGCGCCATGGCCACGACGTCTTGATTCGTAAGGCGCTTGTGGCCGGCCATGCCATCCTGCGCTCGTCCCGAGAAGACTAGCGAAAGCAATCCAAGGACGCTGAGCACTCCTGCACGCGCTGCGCTTTTCATGAGGAACCTCCTTGGCTGCGTCCAAGTTACTACAACTGAGGCGGAAACCATAGGTTACAATCGTTCGCGCACGCCCACGCAGGCAGTACGCCACGATTTATAAATTTCAAGCTTACGACTTCATCTTTTTGCACGATTACCGGGATCACTTCCGACTCCGTCCTCTCGATCAAGAAATACTGTCTGTCATCTTCCGCGACCAAGAGAATGAATTTGTCGGGACGCGGCCCATATAAGTAGACGTTGTCGACTTTCTCCCCCTCGTTCAAGAAAGGGATATTTTCCTTGGCCATGAGCTGTATCGGTGGATAAGTTTGGTCTGGAGTTTCTGTTCCTTCCCTCAAAACTCTCCAGACCGCTTTCGGTTTCATAATTCTCAAGTAGTCAGCATCATTAATTCCCAGACGTTGGACATCCCAGTAGAACACCGTGAGCGCGTTCAGAAACACAATCACCATGAGGGTCACCCGTATCAAGGTCGGACGCATGGAGTAATAGGCGACACCTATGAGGAAGGGACAGAAGAGCGCAACCACGGAGAACTCATGCCGGATTTTCGTCACGACTGTTGCGGTACCGATTCCTAAAATCCACAGAACGGAGAGAGTTACGATCGCACGCGATCCCGCCATTAAATGCGACAACTTTGAAGTCACAACCATGAACACAAATCCAATGGCCGCAGCAGCGACAAACAGCACGCTCAAGCTGTCTGTGTGGATGCTAAACATCTGGGCCGTTGAACTCGTGCTGTAAATAGCTCTGGGGAACCCCAGCCGAGACAGGAAAGAAGATCCATACACGCTTCCCGACACGGCTGCAATAAACACCACAACCGCAGAAACACCACCTAAGGCACCCACGATTTTTATGAGGTCCAGTGCCTCGGGCCGCTTTTGATCCGTTTGCTTCTCAGCCATGGCTCAATGGTCTTTTTCGAAATTTAACTCGTCCTGCGGCCAGCTCCGTTCGTACTGTTCGAACTCTCAAGAAGCCCTATGCTGGTGTCGTTAGACCGGCACTGATGGCAAAGAGCGCTTTGGAAGGTATTCCCTTCTCGGGTCTTGTTCTGAAACACGGAGACAGGGAGCTCTACTCCAACGGCCACACGGATGCCTGACTTCTTTACGACTTCGTCCAGGCGAAGAACGATTTCCTTGAGGTGGCTCCGCGACTCTCCAGCAAAGAATCCTGCGGGCAGGCAGAGCAGTTCTGCTTTCATCCCCTTTGGCTTGGCGGACGAGACGCTGTAATCTCTGCCATCCTGCTCGATTATCAGAGCACCTTAGAAAGGAACTCCAAATCCTTCGCTCTGGTGTGAACCGGCGAAACAACGTCATAGTCATGCCTCTCGTCGATTGGATTCACCTACGCTTCGAGCTTAGGCCTGCGGCAATATAATGTTCCCTGGTGTGGGACGCAATGGAGACCATAGCGAAGCGGCAGTCTTGTCGTTTTGACGGTTTTGCTTCGGACTCATATCCTGCCGGGGCTAAATAATAATATCAAAGCGAAAAAACATCTCAGTTCCGTTTCAGGATTTGGCGGAAAGATCCGGCGAGAATTTGCACGGTTCGACGATTTGAGCATTGGCAATCCGGCTTGAACACGTGCATCGCCTTGTTGAGGGCAGCTCGCTAAATGAGGCGAGAATTCTGACAAGGGGCGCAGGAAAACTACCACGAATTCACTACAGTGCACCATTTTCTGATATTCGAATTCCCTGCCCTACTTCCCGAAATGCGTATAAAATCAAGAAGTTAGACTGTCTGGGGCCCGTAGCTCAGCTGGTTAGAGCAGCGGACTCATAATCCGTTGGTCCAAGGTTCGAATCCTTGCGGGCCCACCAACCGCGCTGTAAGTTCTTGTTTCACAGTCAGTTCACTTCCGCACGTTTTGAACTTTCTGAGGATTTGGGAACATTTGGGAACAGAATTTTTGCCACACCCTCAACCGCACGCCTCTGAGACTCCGGGATCGCGTGCGTGTAGATGTTGAGAGTCGTTTCGAGATCGGAATGCCCCAATAGGGCTTGTGCTGTCTTAACCGATTCGCCGACCTCCCCCAGCGCGGTCGCATGGGTATGCCGAAAGCTGTGCCAGGAAACAGGCGGCAGTTTGAGGGCAGCACATGCGGGCCGGAGCTGACGGCGAAGGAGGTTCTTTTGGTTGAGCGGTGTCAGTTTGTGTGTTGCGAAGACCAGATCGTCGGGTCCGGTTTGCCGTGAGCGCCTACGTTGAGCGACGAACGCCTCCCGGACCGGCGCACTGATCGGAAGGTCGCGCCGGCTGCTCTTCGTTTTCGGAGTGCCGAACCTGCCTTCGGACACGGTTTCGCGAACGTGGGCCGTTTCGCGAAGGAAGTCGATGTTTTTCCAACGCAGCGCCAGGAGTTCTCCGATGCGCAATCCGGTGAGGACGGCCACGAGCACGATCGTGCGGACCGGCTCCTCGAGATACGCGATCAGTTTCACCGAATCCTGTGCTGATAGGAACACCGTTTGCCGAACCGGCTCTCGGCTGCCAACCTTCACCCCGCGCGCGGGATTGCGTTCGAGATAGTCCGACTCGACCGCGGACTCGAGCACCTTCCCGAGTGTGGTGTGCATGCCGTGGACATATGAGCCGGAATAGCCAACGCTCCGCTTCTCCGCGACGAACACCTGCACGTCTGCGCGTGTGATCTCGCAGAGCCGCCTTTGACCGAAGGCAGGAACCAGATGGTGATCAAGCTGAAATGCATAATACTTCGATGATCCTGGTTTCAGCAACGACAGGACACCCGGTTTCCAGATGGTCTCGACGAACTTCTCGAAGAGAATGGTCGACTTGGGTCGGTAGGATCCGCCATTGATCGCTCGAAGCTTCTTGTCGAGTTCGTCTTGAGCTTCCGATTTTGATAGTTCACTGACAAACCCGATTACCTCGGATTTCTGAACATCCCGGATTGTTCCGTCCTCCGAGAGCATCGATTCACGCCAGCGAGCTACCCATTTCTTGCGTCTCTTTCCCCGTACGAACAGAAAACCATCTTGATGACGGCGAGCCACTTTGGCGCCCTCCTCTCGGCTGGCTCGTCCGCTTCTCTCTGCTGAGCTAATTGTATAGGTCGGGTCAAGCATGGGGACCCCCGACCCGCTGTCGCTCAATCCAGGCAAGCACGTCGGGTTCACGAAACCGCCAGTATTTGCCGAGTCGGAAGCCGGGAATTCGGTCCAAGCTGCGGCGACGCGTGCGCCCGTAAACCCACGAAATCGGCACCTTCAACAACTCTGCTACTTCCTCAATCGTGAGAAGTGATTCTCCAGAGCTTGCTCCGGTACGGGTCGGCAGCAAATCGGTCGTCATTGAACCCGCCCGATTAATTTCCCTGTTCCCTCGCAAACCACACACGGATCGGGTTCGCCGGCGGATCCTTTCCCGCAGGCCGTGCAGCCGCAGCGCCCCTCACCATGGCAGTGCCAGCAGGTTCCCTTGGGGAGGCACCGGCAGTGCTCCTTACATAGCCAGCACCGTCGGCAAACCAGGCCATCGCAGCCGCAATCGGCGCGCGTGGGGACGATTGGTCGCATCTCACAGTCATCCAACGCTGGATGATTCGCTAGCACATGGATAATTTCAGGCTTGTGCTTGCGCGCGCGGGCTAGCAATTCGCCGTCAAGTTTTCGTCGGGGTTTCAGGACTAGTTCGTAGCCATCAACCCTAACACTCACACCCCGGCGCTGAAGCTCGCTCAGGATTGCTAACGCGCTCACAGCCGCACCTCGTCGTCCTCCGCGCCTTGGGCCGCGGGAATCGGTAGTCCTGCGTCCCCTGCGTCCCCTGCCTCCCTCTCCCCTTGTTTTGCATCCCTTACCGGGGACGCACCATCAGGTTTGCGTCCCGCACCCTTCCACCTGGGTCCCCAGTCATATCCTTGAAAAGGATCATTCGCGGGCGATGGGGACGCATGGGACGCAGGAATCTCCGTTTTGCGGATATGGATCAGACGTGGATGATGATGCTTCGACCACTCGACTTCAATTCCCACACGCCTCAGCGCGGGCACGATTCTTCGAAGGTGATCGGAAACCTGTTTAGGCCTCGAGAACCACTCCTTGCGGCGCGTCATACTCTCAGGAACGCTCTCATTCAGTTCCGTCAGGAGTTCGGCCGCAGTGCCCTCCCAGGGTGCCAGCGTCTTCGCGAGGTCAGCCACAGCGTCGGAATCGAGAATCTGCTCGGTCGCGTCCTGCCGATTGCTGGTATAGATCCTCATGAAGTTACCCGGCTCCCACGGCAATCCTGGTTCGGCGGCGACAATCCACTTCGCGAAGTCAGCCATGCGCGGAAGACGGTCGAGTCGCACTTGGCCGATTCGCTCGAGGGCTTTCACCACAGTATCTAGCAGGGCTCCTAGGAGCCTTGGCTCCGCCGATCGGAACTCCATCCACAGCTCATCCTCGGGACGGCGCCTATGGTCTGGAATGGTGGAGCAGTTGACGATTACAGAACGGTCAAGCAGGTCCGGTCGATGCGGTACGGCGGTGATGCCGTTCAACAAAATGGGCCGGGACGCGGCAAAAAGAGTTTCTTCCGCATCCGTGTAGAGGGCCCGAGTGGCAAATGCGTCTCCAGTGGCGATGCGGGCGAGGGTGTCGCTCAACCAATCGGGCAGCCTGCTCACATTATCAAGGGCGATTACGTGTCCATTGCGGCAGGCGATGGCCAGATCTCTATTTTCCTTGGGTTCCGCTCGGGTCATGGCAAAGTTGGGGTCAACAAGTCCGCGCAGGATGCGTGACATTGTCGTCTTACCGCTGCCCTGCTCGCTGACGATCACGAGAACCGGATAGGGGCCGCGCGGACGCAGGGCTGCTACGAGGAAAGCGACGACTAGGACGAAATCGTCGTCCGATGCGACACTGAGGAATCTCCGCAACTCTTCAATTGTCCCACCGCGCTCGGGGGTCGGCAGAGGAAGTAGGCCCTGTGGGCGAAGGAACCGAACGCTCGGTTTATCGACGATCTCCCATCCATCTTTCGTGATCCGGACGGCCTGCCATGTGGCATTTGCCAGGTCCAACCACAGCGCCCCATCATGCTCGGCGACGCGAACGTGAACTTCCTGTTCGAAACCTTCAAAATTCGCTTTCGCTTCTAGAAGATTGATCGCGGCCGTTATCGCCTGTGTGCTTGGAATCTTTGCCGTACGCTGAAAAAAACAATGGCAAATGTATCGCTTGAACATTTGGCTGCCAATGCGCCACGTCTCATGGTGAGCATTGACGGGGATGATGGCGTAGCCGGTCTGCTCCGAGTGGAACAACGTCGCAACTTCGGTCACAGTCGAGACCAGTTGCTCCGTCTGCGTCTTCTGCTCGTCACCCTGTTTCTCTTCCTCTTTGAAAGCCGTAACGTTCTCCATATTTCGCTCAAGTGCCTCCGCATCATTGCTTACCGCGATGCGCCGTCAACGACCGGCGCAAGCCTTGAAACATCTACTTAGCCTCAGACCCCGCGGTGATCCGCGTCACTTGCTTTTCCCTCGGTGGTGTAACCTCCTCGAATAACCAGCTTTCTGGAAACCGAAGTACGCGCGAAAGAGCGGCACGTTCTTCGGGCGTAAAGTTCGCTCGTCCTGACAGACAACGGCTCAAGCGGGCTTCGCTTCGGCTGATCGAGTGGGCAAGACGGTAACGGCGTCCCCAGTTGCTGATCGCCCATAGAAGGTGCGCGAACTTCACAAGACCTCCTGCAAATTGCTGCACTCAGCATATCAATTTGAGGCGAATCGCCGAGCATCAGGCTGCCGTAGCCCCTTTAATTGCTTTGGGTTACGAGCCTTTGAGGAGAGATTTTGTGACCGGGGTTTCGGGAAACAAAAACGGCCGAAAAAACAGGGACAAATTCGAGGGTTACTGTACGATCTGCGCCCGGTAGCGCCTAAAGGTCTTGACGGAGAGACCCTCTAGACGACAGGCTATCTGCAATGTCGCCTGCTTTACCTTATGGCGACCCAAAAGTTCTATTTCCTGGCGCGTAGGATAGATGTCCTCTTCACCGAACAACTCGGCCGTGATGCCTTGCTTCAGCCTTGTGTCTCTGTTGCTGCAGACTTCTATAAATCCTCTCGCCTTAAAGGAGGGGGTGCTGTAGTAACGAAACGCGAATTCTCGTCTTCGGGCCATCCCGCTGCCCCTTCGTTGGAAACGATCCGCTACACGCTCGTGTTGGTGAAAGCATTCGCCGAGATACGCCACGTACCCTCGCGCCATTGGTAGGAGAAATTCGTAAAACTCACGCACCCGTCGAACCCTTTCTTCCGGAGTATTTGCGAGCAAGGTAGCCTTGTCCTGTCCTGGTTGCCGGTTCTCCCAAGCCCAACGCAGAGCCTTCAAGAAGGCCAAGATTGTTTGAATCTTTGGTGTTAAATCAGGAGAAGGAGTTCGGTTTGCAAGGTATCGAACGCTCGATCTTTGCCATGCGTTACCGCGGAAAGGTTTGGGGCCCTTTGCATTCAGCCACCCGGTTATTTTGCTGTAGGGGAGCCTCCGATCTCGACACCAGCGGATGAATACAACCAGATGCTCAAGAACTTTCGATTTGAACCAAGACATTTGCCAGGCCGAAGGACGCAGCGCAAATTCCACCAAAACGCCGTAGTCCTTTTTCTCTTCGAATTTGAGGCGGTAATACCCGCCGATTCGATTAAGCTCGTTTTTCAGCTGGTTCGCAATATGTGAAACCATCCTTTCGGCCGAGCACACCTTAACGCGAATCTAGCGCTCCATTAAACTGGCTTGACCTGAAGTGTGGGTGGAGGGCCGAGGTTGCTCTGCAGCGCCTCGTCCCGACAGTCGGGCCGAGTTTCACGCCTCAGTGCTGGTAAAATTGCGACCGAGAGCAGCACTGTCGGACCACCTCGCCGACTTAATCCCCAAGATGCACTGGGTCCAAGACGGTAAGTTTTATCATCTTGGCTTGTCCATAGAAATCCGGCAGCTGAGCCCGCGGGATTTTGCCGGGATTCGTTGGTCTTTAAGCTCTTTGGGGAGGTTGTGGCGGCTG
>DASPVW010000021.1:0-103411 GCA_035622155.1 Candidatus Acidiferrales bacterium | reverse complement strand
TATCGTAGGCCGCGATGGCGCCTCGGTAATCGCCTTGCGCATAGGCGACCTCCCCGAGATAGAACTGTGCGTTGGAGGCGAGGTCGTTCGAAGGGAAATTGGTGATGTAGTCGGAAAACTCCTGTCGTGCCAGATCGTACTTGCCCGTATTGTAGTCGCGCAGGGCGTTTTGGTAGAGCGTATCGGCCGAAGTGGACGCCATGGCAGCCGGCGCCGCCAGATTCGCACCCCCCGCTCCAGCTCCACTGGGCGCAGGGGGCGGTGCGCCTCCCGAGATCTTGGCGTCGATGCTTTGGAGCAGGTTCTGAACGTCGGTCAACTGCTGCGAGAGTTTCCCGACGCGTGCCTGAACGTCCTGTACGTTGTCCGACAGCCCCTGAGTCTGCTGTGCCATCGTGTCGACGCGCGAACCCGTATTCGCCTGCATCTCCTGCACAGTTTTTTGCACCGAACCTATCTCTCCGTTGAACCGGTTCAGCGAGTCGAGCGATTGTTGCACAAGCGTCCGCAACGTTGCGTCGTTGCTATCCATCGCGCTCCGCAGGTCCTGCTGGCCCTGCAATAGCTGACCAACCTGCTGTTGGAGCTCGATCATTTCTTTCGATACGGCCCCTGCCGGCTGCGGCGCAAGAATTGCCCCGCCGACGGCGCCAGAAAACATTGCCGCAAGTACAAGAAAAACCCATCGTATGCGCAAGGTCATGCCTCCTCAGGAAAATGGGGCCCAGTCTAGCCCGCAGGGTTCGTCTCAGCCAACGCGGGCCGATCCAGACCCATCGATTCTCTGCGGCCGGGTAGACGCGGCCGGGTCGGAGCCTCCTGCTGCGACTTTCGCAGCGATCACTGTGCCAGGACGAAGTGGGCGCGGCGGTTCAGCTGCCAACATTCCTCGTTGTGTTCGGTACAAAAAGGCCTCTCCTTGCCCCAGCTCGTGGTCTCCATTCGGTCGGCGGATATGCCAAGCGAAATCAGGAAGTTTTTCGAGGCTTCGGCGCGCCGCTGGCCGAGGCCGAGATTGTATTCGGTCGAGCCACGCTCATCGCAATGTCCCTCAATGGAAACACGGATTTGCGGATAGGAGCGTAGGAATTCAGCATCCTTGGTGAGGGCAGCACGCGCATCGTCGCGCAGATCGGATTTATCGAGGTCGAAGAAGGCATCCTGCACATTTTGCGAGAACAGCTCGCTCAGATTGGGTTGCCCCTCTCGCGTAGCAGCGGCGGGATTTCGACCCGGGGCGGTGACATCCACATGCGCTGTGGCGGCAGCGCTGCCGCCCGCGCCCGTCGCCGTGATCGTGTAGGTCGTCGAGGTCGTCGGGTTCACCGGCGTGGAGCCCTGCGGTGCTACCTTGCCGACGCCCGGTTCAATGTCCAGGTCGGTCGCATTGGTCGAAGACCAGGAGAGTGTGACCGTTTGTCCGGAATTGACAGACATCGGCGAGGCGTTCAGCGTAACCGTGGGCTGCGCAGCGGGCGCAGGGGGCGGAGCCGTCGGCGTGGTGGCCACTTTCTTCTGGCATCCACCTGCAAGAGCACCCAGCACAATCAGGCTGAACAGGAAAGGGAAGATGTGGAACGTACGGCGCTGCATCAGCTGCCTCCTTTGGCGTTCCCAGCAGGGCTCGCAAGAACGCTGCAAACCGGTGTTGGGCGATACGGTTGCGTGTTCGAAGAAGAAACGCTCCTTCATTTCGGTGACCAATTCGGCGATTCGTTTTGCCCCTCGAAAGTGAGTTGGCGCGGCTGGCTGCCGTCGGCCAGCATCGACCAAATCTGGCGCGTACCGGTGCGTGTCGATTCAAAGACGAGGTGTCGGCCGTCGGGCGCCCAACTGGGTCGCTCGTTGCGATCCTCATCTTTAGTGAGCTCCGCCAACTGGCGGCTGACGATATCCATCACGTAGATATCGTAGTTTCCGCTCGGTCGCCGCCAGCTAAAAGCCAGCAACTGTCCGTTAGGAGACCAGGCCGGGTCCACCACGTAACCCATATCAGGTAAGTTCAGTTTCTGGACGTTCGAGCCGTCTGAATCTGCCAGGTACAACACGGGATCGCCACCGCGGTCGCTCACAAACACCATCTGCTTGCCGGTTTTCGGATTCCAGACCGGTGAAGTATTGACCCCTGCGGCGAAGGTGATCCGGTGCAAGCGAGCGCCGTCGGCATCCGCCACGTAGATTTCCGGATCCCCGTTGAGACTAGACATGAAAGCGATTTGCGATCCATCGGGAGACCAGGCGGGAGAGCTGTTGGTTCCCCGAAAACGCGGGAATCCGATCAACCGGTTCGACGCCGCTGAATAAATGCAGATTTGCGCCGATGTGACGCCGCGGTAGGGAACGTAACAGGTAAAAGCGATCCGGGAGGCATCTGGCGACCAGCGCGGCGTGAGCGAAATCGAGCGTAAATGTGTGACCGCATGCTGATTGGCTCCATCGTAGTCCATTACCCAGATCTCCTTGTTTCCTCCGACCGAACTGACGTAAGCGATTTGCGTCTGTGCGACGCCACGCTGGCCGCCTCCCAGATAGGCCACAATGTCATCAGCAAACTGATGCGCCAGGCGTCGAGTATCGGCGTCTGTGGCAGCACCGCGATAGATTTTCTGAATGACGGGCGATGCCGACGGATTGTGCACGTCGGAGAGATATCCGGCAAAGGCGATGCCTGTGCCGTCCATCGCTATGTTTCCGTAGGCTACCATGTAGGCATCGGCCGGCGCGGCCGCCCAAGCTCGTGCATTCAACTCGCTCGGCTGGCCCGGCGCTTGGAGCGGATAAAAGCTCGGACTGACTAGATCGAGAATTCCCGAATAGTCGAGGTCAGCCCAGAGAACGTCGTGAAAGGTTCGTGGCAACGGCTGAGTGAACTGCGACCGGGCTGCCGTGTCGGGGACAGCGAGGCGAGCCTTGGTGATTCCGAGTCCCGTACCCGTCTTGAACCAGTCTTGCGCCGCCAGAGGCCGCACCGCTAGAACAAGCGCTGCGGCGATTAGAGCTGATGACATCGCGAGGGTTGTGCTTTTTCGTGCCATGATGGTCTCGAAGCTATCTCCGATAATCGAAGTAGAATTCCACGCTGACGCGCGAGCCGGAGTACGCAGCCGGGAGCGGCAGCAAGGGATTCGCGGATTGAACCGCGCGCAGGGCCGAGGTGTCGAGCGAGCGGTTGTTGCTGGACTGTATCAGCTGCAGGTTTGTGACGGTCCCATCGCGCAAAATGTCGAAAGCCACACTCACGCGCGGCGCCCAGGTGAGGCTTGGGTCAACCGACGACTGCAGCCACTCACGACTGATACGCTGTTGCACGGCCGTTACATAGGACGCAAAGCGGGAGGCGAAATCGCCTCCACTGTTTCCACCGATCGCCAATCCGGCCGCGGTCGCTCCCGTGCTACCGATCGTGAACGAGGTAACCGGCACCATCGGCGTGCCACCGGCGCCGTAGGGAACCGCGTTGGGCGGTGGCGGCGTCCGATTCTCGAGCGTTCTGGACGGTCGCGTCACAAATCTCGGCGGTTTATCTCTCTCGAACTTCGGTATCGGTGTGGCCTCAGGCTCGGGCCGAGGCTTCGGCTGCGGCTCAGATTTGTAAAGGCCCTTCGATTCGTCCACAACGCGATTCGGCGACACGACTTCGGGTTGTGGCAACGGAATGGCAGGCACACCGCCGACAAGCCCGACCGTTACCGATCCACCGGGCCCTCCCCAACTCTCACCACTCGTTGAGACGTAGGCGAAAATGGCTACGACGGCCGCCAGCAGCGCATGAAGCACAGCCGACGAGAAGACAAAGCGGCTGAGGTTTGCCTCCGGCCGGATTGTCGCGGCTGCCATCATCTCACGGCGTTTGCGGACGCTCGGTTAGAGGCTGCGTAACCACGCTGATATTTTGGATGCCCGATTGTCGCAACTCGTCTACGACGGTAGCCCAGCTTCCAAAAGGGACGGTTTCATCGCACCGCACGTACACGGCCTGCGTCTTGGGGTCGTGCGTCTGGGAAACAATCTGCTGGCCCAGTTGATGAATGTTGACTGGCTTATCGTTTAGGTAGACACGCTGTCCGCGGTCGATGGTCACGACCATTCGAGTCTCGGTGAGCTCCTTCACGGTTCGTGTCTTGGGCACATCCACCTCGATTCCCGATTGTAGGATCGGCGCCGTAATCATAAAAATGATCAGCAGAACGAGCACAACATCGATGAACGGCACCATGTTGATGTCGGACAGTGACGTGCCTACCTCGTGTTGGGCTTGCGGCATTGGTCTAGGCGCTGTAGATCGTCTCAATTTTCGCTACAAACTCCGCGGCGAAGTCGCTCATCCGGGAGGCGATGCCACGGATGCCGTGAAGGCAGTGGTTGTAAGCGATCAGTGCGGGGATGGCCGCGAACAGACCCGCGGCGGTCGTGATGAGGGCTTCCGCAATGCCCGGAGCGACGGCGCGCAGGCTGGCTGCTCCCGCTTCACCCAAGCCCGCAAAGGCATCCATCACACCCCACACCGTCCCGAAAAGACCAATGAAGGGCGACACAGAAGCGATTGTCGCGAGGGTCGACATCCCCTTTTCGAGTCGACGGACTTCCTCGCCGGCAGCCACTTGCATCTCCACTCCGACCGCGCCCGCATTCTTCAGCCGACCACCGCCGCCGGCACGTGCATTGGCGCCGTTCATCTGGGCCTCGAGTTCGCGATAGCCCGCGGCATACACCGCCACCAGAGGACTGGGGCCGACGCCGGCTCGAAGAGTGTTGGGATCGGACAGCCCGCGGCCTCCGCGGAACATCCTCAGAAACCGCTCCGTTTTCCGATCCATGCCACCAAGCTGTGCCAACTTCTGCAGGATCAATGCCCAGGAAAGAACAGACAACATGAGGAGAAGGCCGAGGATCACGCGCGCAACGCCGCTTGTCTGTTGCAGAAGCGTGACCGGGTTGGCGACGAGCAGAAGCGCCAGGCTGGAAATTGTTTTCCCCCAGAAAAACTTTTTTTCCAGGCAAGCCTACCGTAGCACACGCAATTCGGAGATTCAAACCTGCGCCCCAAAATACTTGCTGTCTGAAACGACACAGCGCAATGCGCTCAAAAAGTTTTGGGTAATCGTGAAATTTTTGTAGTGGTCGGCCGCAACTTGTGCTATTTATAAGATCGTGAGCCAGCAATTCAGCCACGAAGCGGTTCCGTATCGGATATCGCCACACAAGTTTTTCCGCCTTCTCAAGTACACGGCCAGTTACTTCTAGCCACGCCCTCTCAGACCCTCGCCCGTGAGGTACGGGTGTTTCGCATCTCATTCTAGAATTGGAAATAAAGGAGGAAAAATGATCGCGTCTGAGCACGCCGCGTGCAGCCATCCCATCTCGCAGTTTATCAAGCACCACTATCGGCATTTCAACGCCGCCGTTGTCGTCGATGCGGCCGAAGCCTACGTCCAGCATCTGGCCACCGGCGGGAAAATGCTGGTCACGCTGGCCGGAGCCATGAGCACGGCCGAGTTGGGTCTTTCGCTCGCCGAAATGATCCGTCAGAACAAAATCCATGCCATTTGCTGCACGGGTGCGAACCTCGAGGAGGACGTTTACAACCTCGTCGCCCATGATCATTACAAACGCGTGCCGCACTACCGTCATCTCACGCCCCAACAGGAGGTCGAGCTGCTTGAGAACCACCTCAATCGCGTCACCGATACGTGCATTCCCGAAGAGGAAGCGATGCGGCGCATTGAGCGCATCGTGATCGAGGAATGGTATGCGGCCGATCGCAGTGGCCAGCGGTGGTTCCCACATGAGTTCCTCTACAAGGTACTCTGTGCGGGAAAGCTGCAGCAGTACTATCAAATCGATCCGAAAAACAGTTGGATGGTCGCCGCAGCCGAACGCAACTTACCCGTGTTCGTCCCCGGCTGGGAGGATTCGACTCTCGGAAATATGTTCGCCGCCCAGGTGATTGGCGGCAAGGTGAAGAATCCGACGACGGTTCGCGGAGGTGTGGAGTACATGGTCCAGCTCGCGAACTGGTACACCCCTACCGCCATGGCGACGCCCATTGGATTTTTCCAGATTGGCGGCGGCATCGCCGGCGACTTTCCCATCTGTGTCGTGCCCATGCTGCACCAGGATTTGCGCCGCGAAAACGTTCCGCTCTGGGCCTACTTTTGCCAGATCAGCGATTCCACTACGAGCTACGGCTCATATTCCGGCGCGGTCCCGAACGAGAAGATTACTTGGGGAAAACTTGGCGCTGATACGCCGCGCTTCATCATCGAATCGGACGCGACCATCGTGGCACCACTGGTTTTCGCCTACGTTCTCGGCTGGTGAACGCCGCCGTGTCGCTTTAGCAGTTCTCCCGTTATCGTGACCCAGCGCACACTTTGGTGGTGAGCACCCGCCCCAGATTTGCTGGGCGCGACGCTGCTCAACGTGCGGTGCTGGTCTTGTGGATATAGATGTTGCCATTGAAATTGCTGAGCTGGATGTCGGTACCGCCGCCGTTGATGGTGGCGTGACCTCCGCCCCCGAATGGCATGTGCGTGCCGCGTCTTGCTCCCATATTGGAACCTTCTGGGATCGGCTGACCGGCCGAGTTTTGGAATTGAAGGTCGAAGTCGCTGAAAACTTGGCCGCGCTCGGCGTGCAGATTCAACGTGGCTTTCACCTCGGATGGCAGAGTGAGATCCAGCTCCCCGTTGATGGAACTGAAAGCCACCGGCTTGGCGGGGTTCAGGTGAGCAAACGTTGCGCTGAGCGGGCCATTGATTGTGTGCGCCACGGTGCTGCCGGAAATGTCCGACAGCACAATAGTCCCGTTGACGACGCTGACGTCGAGATCTCCGTCCCCGCCCGTCACTGATACACTCCCGGCGTTGACGCTGCGCAACGAGAGCGAGGTGTGGACGGGAACGGTCAGAGTCAGATCCACGGTGCGAAACAGGGAGTCGGTTCTGACATGGACCTCGTTGTTTTCCTCATCAGCCGTCAGTCCTGATGTTCCCACCGAGTAACGGTGCATTCCGGGTTTCGTCTCCTCAATCCGACCCGGTGGTTCGTCGCGCAGGCGGGCCTCGATGTTGACGTCCTTCCCGTCGTAGCTCTTGACGGCGATGCTGCCGTTCAGCAAGCTCACCTTCACCGTTCCGGGCCGGGTCGGATCGCTTAAATGGACGATGAGGCGGTCGACACCATCGCCAGCTTGAGGCTGCGTTTGTCCGAAGGCCACCGGTGCAAGCGGTGCCAAGGTCAACACGACAAAGAGCACAGCCACTGGCTGTCTCGAACGTTTTTCGGTGTGGCTAGTCATGTTTCACCCAAATGCGTACATCACCATGGAGACTGTCGACTCGGATTAGCGGCCCGCCCGAGCCCGCTCGACCCGCCGCGAAGGAACTGGCTGGGAAGGACAAGGCAGCCCCACGGAATGGCTCGGTCGGCGCACCAACAGGTTTAGCGAACAGGGGGAAGTCACTGTAGACACTACCGCTAAACGTCTTGCATCGAAAATCGGCGGACAAATTTTTCGCGAAATAGAGATCTACGCTGCCGTTCACCGAGGCAAACTGGGAATCATTTCGCGGGTTTTCGCGAAAGCTGACTTTAATCGGGCCATTGACGGTGCGCACCGCACCCGAGCCGGAGACCCGGTCCATCGCGACCGCACCATTCACGTTGGAAAGGGAGAACGTACCGCGCACGTTGCGCACACGCAGGTCGCCTCCGTCCACTGTCTTTAGAGTCAAATCCGAATCGTGAGGCACCGCGAGCCGAACGTTCAGCTCCACTCTGTACGAGCGATCCTCGAAGCGCCAACAATCCGGCAAGGCGCACCCCGATGGGTGCTTTGCGGCGATCCTCAGCAAGCCAGGGTTTTGCTCGATGTCGAGGGTGGCTTCTCTCTCTGCTCGATCGAGTGTCTGGTTCGATTCGGCATGGATCCATTTGTCGGCATCCATTTGAATTCCTGGGCCATCCCTGCCCTCGACCTCAATGGTGCCAAAGACGTTCTGCACTTCGATCACTCTGGCCGCCACAGGGAAAGTTCGACGGATCGACTCCTGCTTCTCGACCGGCCCATCCCCGCCTCGAGCCTCATCGATCCATGGGTGGGCGGGGGTGGGAACAAAGCTCGCCACCTCGGTCTTGACCCGGATGAAAGCGGCACACAGCAACGCCAGGATCGTGATTCCTTCGAGAGCGCAGGAAGCCGCCTTCAACATTTTCTCTCCTCCATCCACTGATCCGACGTCAACTGAGTTGATCAATAGCTCGGCGAGCTCGCTCCCGCACAGCGGGGTCAACGCTCTTGTCCTGCTCGATCTTGCGCAACTGATCAAGAGCGCTTCCATCTCGCCACGTCACGAGCAAATCGATCAACTCGAACTGCACGAGCGGCGATTGGCGTGATTCCAACGCTTCGGTCAGGCCCTGGCGCACCTGCGTCTGATCTGGATAGCGACTCAGCGCGTCCAGCGCCGCCAGCCGCACGTCCACGCTGCTGTCGTAGCGCAGCGTATGCAACAGCGCGCCAAGAATCATTGGGTCGGCCTTTGGCTGCCGCGTGCTCCACGTCACACCCTGAAGCCGCTGGCTGGCCGAATCCTGTTGCAGCATGGAGAGCACCACCAGCTGCCGCATGTTCGTCAACTCCATCTGCATCGCAGCCAGCTCCTGCTGCGAGTGGTTCGCGTCAGCGCTGTTCAGAGAGCGGCCGGCCATAAATCCCAACACGACCAACAGCAACGCCACAGCGCCCATGGCAACCGTCGGCCGCCTCCACATCCAGCTGCTCCCCCACGGCGACGGCCCGGATTCTCTCGCCGCGAAGTGCGACGCTTCCTGTCGTCCCTGCTGGTAGGCGTCGAGCATCGCCTGAAAATGTTCACGCAAAGCTGGGCTCGGCTGTTCTTGAGGCAGTTGCGCGAGGCTTTCGCCAAGCGCCGCAGTCTCACGACACGACGCACACATCTTGAGGTGCCCGATGAAAAATTCGGCGTCTCGCGCTTCCAGCGCACCCTGCCAATAATCTGGCAGTAGTTTGGCCGCTCGATCACAGTCCATGGTTGACTCCCGCCACTTTTTGGTTCGAGGCTCCGCCTCCAAGGCGCAGGTAAATCTCCCGTAGCTCCTGAAGTGCGCGATGGACACGAACCCTCACAGCCCCCGTCTGACACCCGATGAGCTCAGCAACCTCGCTGTAGGGAAGCCCTTGAAAACGGCTCAGGAGCAGAACCTCGCGCTTTGCTTCCGGCAATTCCAACAGGGCTTGATGCAACAGCGCTTGCTCCTGACTGGCAGCCGCCACATCGTTGTGGGGTACCGGCGGCGCCATGTCGGGATGGAATTCGACCTCGGGGCGACGCCTCCGAGCCTGGTCCAGATGGGCGTTGCGAGCAATCTTATAAAGCCAGGGTCGAAAGCTAGTCCCGGGCCGGTAGCTGTGCCGATATTTCAGGATGCGGAGGAAAACCTCTTGGACGAGGTCCTCGCTTGCCGCACGATCACCCGTCAGCTTGCTATAGAAGCTGAACAGGGGCGTCTGATAGCGGTCGAACAACACTCCCAGCATGTCCCCTGCGCCACCGCGCACCATCATCATTACTTCCTCGTCCGGCACCGGCCTCATCATCGGGTCGTTCCGTTGTCCGTTTGTCCTTACATGGATGATTACTGAACGGCGAGGCAAAGGTTACACAGAAACGTTCGGCCGCGGCCAGTCACGTCGAGGCGATCCAGGCAGTTTAGGTGAGGCCCACAATGGCCGCAAGGCGGCTATGCTAGACTGAAGAACCATGCCAAAGGCGTTTGATATCGCCATCGAAGCGCTGGGCTGCGCCATTCGAGCGGTCGAGCCCATGCCGCCGGTCACCGAAAATCTCCCCCAGGCAGCGGCAAAATTCCCGGTCGTACGGGGGGGGAAGAGCTTCTTCATCGAGACGTTTGGCTGCCAGATGAACGTCCATGATTCCGAGAAAGTCTGCGGAGTGCTGTTGGCGCGTGGATACCAAGCGGCGCCGAGCCCGACAGAGGCGGACCTGCTGCTCTACAACACCTGCAGCATTCGCGAAAAGGCTGCTCAAAAAGTCTTTTCGCGCCTTGGCGAGTGGCGCGGTGAAAAGCGGAAGATCATTGGCGTTCTCGGGTGTGTGGCTCAGCAGGAAGGTGAAGAGATCTTCGAGCGCGCGCCATGGGTTCGCTTGGTTTGCGGCTCAGCCAGCTATCGCAAGCTGCCCGAGCTCGTCGACCAGCTGGAATCAGGTGGCCGACGCGTCATGGGGCTGGACCTCCATGTGGAGGAAACGTTTGAGACAGAGATGACCCTGCGCGACAATCCGATTCGCGCGTACATTACGATCATCGAAGGCTGCGATTACGCCTGCTCGTATTGCGTCGTTCCGCGCACGCGTGGACCCGAACGCAGCCGCCCGAGCGGGGCGGTACTTCGAGAGGCGCACCGCCTTGCCGACGCCGGCTACAGTGAAATTCAATTGCTGGGTCAGACGGTGAATTCGTATCGAGATCCTTCGCCTCGCAGGATGACTTTTGTCGAGTTACTGCGCGCCGTGGCATCGGTTGAGGGTATCCGCCGGGTGCGCTTCATGACATCGCACCCGAATGATTTTCATCGTGAAATCGTCGAAGCCATCGATTCCACCCCGACGCTCTGCGAACACATCCACTTGCCTGTGCAGTCCGGGTCCACGCGAGTCCTGCGCGAGATGTGCCGTACTTACACGCGCGAGGAATATCTGGAGAAAATCGCCTGGATTCGCGGCGCTCGGCGGCCGATCAGCGTGACCACGGACATCATCGTCGGATTCCCCGGCGAAACCGAACAAGATTTCGAAGACACGATCACGCTGCTCGACGCGGTGGGATACGATGGCGTGTTTTCCTTCGTCTATTCGCCGCGCCCGCATACGACAGCAGCTACCATGACGGCGGCCATCCCGGAGTTGGAAAAATCACGCCGACTCGCGATCGTGCAGCAGCGCCAGCGGCAGATCCAGCTCGGGCGTAACGAAAGGCTCGTCGGCCAGACACTCGAAGTACTCGTCGATGGGTACCATGAGGCACGCGCGCAGTGGACCGGGCGTCCCAGTAGCAACCGTATCGTAAATTTCACTTCGCCACGCGAAAATCTTCTGGGACAATACGTTCAGGTGCGGGTGACAGGCGCGGGGCCGCACAGCCTCATAGGTGAACACGCCGCTCCCGCGTGAGATCGGAGCGTTTGCTTTTGGCGCTAGCAGGCTTGCGAGGGAAGCGTCTGGTGCCAGGCTGGCTCAGCGGGAGGCCATGATGGAACTCGAGGTTAAAATTCGCGGGTTGATGATGGACCCGGTCACCAACATGCCCGTAGTGGTTCTGAAAGAAACGCAAGGTTCTGGAATCCTTCCGATTTGGGTCGGCGTCTATGAAGCCAATGCGATCGCGCTCGAAATCGAGAAGGTGCAAACTCCCCGCCCCATGACGCACGACCTGCTGAAGAACGTCCTGAACGGCCTGAACGTTCATGTGCAAAAGGTTGTCGTCTCCGATTTAAAGGACGACACGTTCTACGCGCTCATATGGATGGAACGCGATGGCCACACGATGTCGATGGATTCCCGCCCGAGCGATGCGCTGGCCTTGGCACTTCGCCTCGATTGCCCGATCTATGTCGAAGACCAAGTGCTGAAAAGCTCGAAAATGGCGACCACCATCTCCGACAAAAGTTCCAGCGACGAGCTGCGCAAGTGGCTAGAAAATCTCAGCGACGAGGACCTGGGCCGCTACAAGATGTAGCCGTGCCCGCCGTTCGCCTTTGCCTTTTGTCCATCTCGGCTGCCCCTTTGCTCTTCCTGTCCTCTCCCGCGGTTGCCCAAGGCGCGCTAACGCGGCCCGGTCCCCGGGGCGCCAAGCCCGTCAGAATTGCAGCAGGTGCAGAGACCGGGCTTTTGCAAGGATGGGGCCGGCGAGCCCGGAAATGGCATCCTGGCCTGCATGTTGCAACATTCCGGGGCGCAGGCTTTTTCGCATCGCGGCGAGAACTCCAAACAGCGCCCCGTACACAGAAATCACAAGCACCGCCTTCGCGCCCTGGTATAGGTGCGCCGCGCCGAACAGGATGGCCTGCAGCGCCACACTCGCTGGCACGCTTCCGGTCCACGCCAGAAACTGGCGCTGCAAATAGCCCCGAAAGACCAGCTCTTCGCAGAAACCGGCACACGACGCCAGCGCCACGAATACGGCCATCTGGAGAGGTGTTCGAGGCAGCAGAAATTTTGCCGCCTCTTCACCGCTGAAATGCAGAGCGTAGGAAAGACCTGCAAGCACGGTGCTGACTACGATCCAAAACAACAGCGCAATCCCGACGTCTCGCCAGAAATCGGCCCATCTCCGCCACCTTCCGCCGACCACCTCTTCTATGCTCACGCGGCGGGGGCGCAGCCCGAAAAACCAGACGTAGCCAACAAGCACCCACTCGTAGAGGATGGTGGCAAGGTAGACCCTAACGAGGTGGGGCAGTTCGGCCGGAGGCGCCGCGAATCGCGACTGGTATTGAAGCAGCGCAAACCCCAGCAAGAAGGCCACGAGCACAAGCGTGTGCCACACCGACGCCACCGCGGCCGGGCGCGATCGTTCCTCGAAAGGGGCAGATGCGGTCTCTGGGATCACGCTAGGAATCCCTCAGTTGAAATTCCTCTGGCGTCAGAAAGTGTAACAGCCCGGTCCAGGAAGCCCAAGTATGCCGGGCCAGTCGAGTTTCTAAAAGCAACACTCGGCGAGGGCTTGTTTGCGAGCCCCTACCGAGCAGTGTAGAATGTTTTCGTAAGTTTTTGAGAAATTCGGCGGGGCTTCAGGCGGTTTGAGACGATGCGCCTGATGGTGAGCTTTCGTTCTTGACCTCGCCCGGATAAGGAGAAGTCATGGGATTTTTCAGCACGGCCTCGCAGCGTTTGGGCATCGCGCGAGAGCTGCTCTCTTTCTTCGCGCGCAATAAGCGCTGGTGGTTATTGCCAGTCGTCTGCGTCGTGCTGATCGCCGCCGTCGTCATCGTTCTTGCGCAGAGCTCGGCGCTGGCGCCCTTCATCTACACGCTTTTCTAGGCTCGGCAGCCCTGATGGGTACGACTTTCACTCAGAACCTGAAAAATCTTTGGGATCGATGGAAGCGTTTGGCCCGCAAGATCGGGGACTTCCAGGCGCGCGTCATTCTGACTGTTTTGTATGCGGTTGCTGTACTCCCGTTCGGCCTCATGGTTCGCGTCTTCTCCGATCCCCTCCATATCAAGCACCGCCCCACTCAGTGGACCGAGCGACCGCAGGAAGCCCACGACATGAGTTGGGTCCACAAGCAATAGCTGATGCATATCCTCGGTGTTTCCTGCTACTACCATGATGCCGCCGCGGCGCTACTTCGTGACGGCGAGCTGATTGCAGCCGCCGAGGAAGAGCGGTTTTCGCGCATCAAGCACGATTTCAATTTTCCCAGCAATGCGATCCGGTTTTGCCTCCAGCAGGGCCAGCTCACCGGTAAGGACCTCGACTACGTTGTGTTTTTCGAGAAACCCTTTCGGAAGCTCGATCGTATTCTCGCCAGTGTCCTGCAAACGTATCCCCAATCCTGGAAAGTGTTTCGTGAGTCCATGATCGGCTGGATGCTCGACAAGTTGTGGGTGGCCAGCACGCTTCAATCCCAGCTGGGAGTCAGCCGCGAGAGCATCTTCTTCTCCGATCACCACCTTTCTCATGCCGCCAGCTCCTTCTTGTGTTCACCGTTCCACGAGGCGGCCATCCTCACCGTCGACGGCGTCGGCGAATGGTCGACAGCCGCTTGCGGTATCGGTCGAGACACCGAGATTCGCCTTACCAAACATCTTGAGTTTCCGCATTCGCTCGGACTCCTCTACAGCACGTTCACGGCGTTCCTCGGCTTCGAAGTCAATGAAGGCGAATACAAAGTCATGGGCATGGCGCCCTATGGAACACCGCGCTACGTAGACAAGGTCTGGAAGCTCGTGCAGCAGAATGCCGATGGATCGTTCTCTCTCGATATGGATTACTTCTGCTTTCATCACTCCACCGATCGCATGTTCAACCGCCGTTTCCTAAATCTGTTCGGCGAACCACGCCCCGTCAACATGCCGTTCTTTACCGCGTCTTCCGGTTATCCACCCTATTTCGGGTCGCAGCCAGCAGATTACAGTCGAAAGTGTCGCGTCAATGAGCATTATGCGGACGTCGCCGCCAGCATCCAGCGCGTTACCGAAGACCTATTGGTGGGGATGGCCAAGAGCGTGCGCGGTGAGACGGGCTTGAGACATCTGTGTATCGCAGGTGGGGTCGGACTGAACAGCGTGGCCAACACGCGGATTTTGCGCGAAGCGGGGTTCGACGAGCTCTTCATCCAGCCAGCGGCGGGCGATTCCGGCGGAGCGCTCGGCGCCGCTCTGTGGGCTTATCATTCTGTCCTGGGGAAGCCCCGTGGTTTTCGCATGGAACATGCTTACTGGGGCCAGGAATACAGCCCTTCGGAAATCAGGGCCTTTCTCGAGGGTGAAAATATCCCGCACCGGGAAGCGCAGAACGCGGAAGAGTTAGTGGATCGCGTGGTTGCGGACTTGACCTTGGGTAAGGTCGTCGGCTGGTATCAAGGACGCTTCGAGTGGGGGCCGCGGGCTCTCGGCAACCGTAGCATTCTCGCCGACCCCCGCAATCCGGCCATGAAGGACATTGTCAACGCCAAGATCAAGTTTCGCGAGCCTTATCGCCCCTTTGCGCCGTCTGTGACGGCGGATTGCGCCACCAAGTATTTCGAGCTGGATGGGTCGGCTCGGCATTATCCGCTGCGCTACATGCTCTACGTGACGCCTGTGAGGGAAGCGCAGCGCCGGAACCTTCCGGCAATCACTCACGTGGATGGTACCGCGCGTGTGCAGGCTGTT
Source organism: Candidatus Acidiferrales bacterium (assembly GCA_035622155.1). Lineage (GTDB taxonomy): Bacteria > Acidobacteriota > Terriglobia > Acidiferrales > UBA7541 > Palsa-295. The sequence continues at coordinate 88,488 of DASPVW010000021.1, read as the reverse complement.
TTCCGGGAGCACAGCCCGCTCTATCACAGTTTAATCGAACAGATGGGGCAGGCCACGGGCGTTCCGGTCGTTCTGAACACGTCTTTCAATCTGCGAGGAGAGCCCATCGTGACCACCCCTCGCAACGCCTTTAGCACGTTTTCGCGGAGCGAGATGGACTGCTTGGTTCTGGGTAATTTCTTGATTGAGAAGACCGCTTGACCTGACTGTGGTATTCCCCTTTTCCCCAGGAATATGAGCGAACGTACGAACACGACAGTCCGAGGGCCAGTTTTCAATTCGGCGCTCGATGTATTGCGACTCGTCGCGGTCAATGTCCTTATTTTTGCGGTTCTCGCCGAGTTGGTATCCATCGTCTTGGTTCACTTACCCAATTGGCCGTCGAGCAGGCCCAGTTACCATCTCAGTTACAACCTATTCTGGGCCAACATCAATCCTGTTTTCGGAGTATGGCACCGCCCCAACGGCGTCTTCATTCACAAAGGAGGATGTTACGACGTCACCTATTACACCAACAGCTACGGTGCGCGCGACGGGGAGCGCAGCCTGCATTCCTCTATGCCTCGTACGATCGTTTTGGGTGACTCGATGATCGAGGGCATGGGGCTGCCGGCGGAGGAACGGCTGAGCAACATCATGGAAAGGGACAGCGGCCACGAGCACCTCAACTTCGGTACCGGCGGCAATTTCGGCCCTCTTCAATACGCTCTGCTGTACAAAAGCATGGCGGCGGCCTTCGACCACAACCTCGTCATTGTGGGAGTGCTGCCCGACAACGACTTCCATGATATGGACCTCGCCTACTGGAAGGCCCACGGTTGGGCAGGCCCCTATCGCCCCTACTACGGCCCTGATCTTTCCGTCATCTACGACGGCCATTTTGATCCCCAAGCGGGAGAGGGCAGGTGGGACCACGTCGAGGCTTTCTTGCGCGCCTACTTGGCCTCCTACCACGTCGGTCAATACCTCGACACGCGATTTTATTGGCGCACCCTGAACCCCTATTCCGGCTACAATGACTACAACGACGTAGATCTCGCACGCCTGAAGAAGGCGCTCGAGGACATCGAGAGCACCGCCGCTGCACATGGCGCCAGAATGGCCGTCTTTTTGATTCCTCGCGCTACCGATTTCATTCGTCTACGGCAGTCGGGCAGCAACCGGCTAGGGCCCGTCATGGAGAGCTGGGGACGCGAGGTAGGAATGCCGATCAAGGACCTACTACCGGAGATGAACGCACGCGCCGGTGCCGACTACCGCCCCTACTTCCTGCCGTGTGATGGCCACTGGTCAGCCCACGGCAACGCCGTGGCGGCCAGCATTCTGGAGCGCTGGTTGGGTTATGAGACGACCGACCCGTCACATGCGAAGCCTTAAGCGACCCGAAGATTAGATTTCGCTTGCGTTGAGCAGCGGAGAATCGGTACATTGAACGCTACAACTGGTGGCGAAGGGCAACCCGAGGGGCTGCATATAGGCCTGCGGTTGCCACGGGAGCGAGGGGCACGGGATTGACCTGCGTCCTGGCGGTTGCCAATCAAAAAGGCGGCGTGGGAAAGACCACGACATCCATCAACCTCGCAGCCGCGCTCGCGCTGAAGAAGAAGCGAACACTCCTGATTGATCTCGATCCCCAGGCAAACGCATCGATTGCCTTCTTCTCCCCCGACGAAACGCAGTTCACCACCTACGACCTGTTTGCCGAGCATCCCAGTGAACTGGGCAAAATCGTGCGGCCGACGAAGGACCCGAATCTATTTGTTGCTCCCGCGCGTCTGGCCCTAGCTCGTCTCGAGCAACAGTTGGCCGGGCAATTCGACGCTCCCTACAAGTTGAAGGATGCGCTGGCGCAAGTGCTTAAGGATTACGACTACATCGTGCTGGACACCCCTCCGGCGCTTGGCATCCTTACCGTCAACGCCCTGGTGGCCTCGACACATTTGCTGGTTCCGATTCAGGCGGCCTACTTCGCCATCGAAGGCACCGACGATCTGCTCGAGACCTACGCGCGTATTCGCGCCCGCCCCAACCCCGATCTGAAAGTGCTGGGTGTCGTGATTACGCTCTACGACAAGCGCACAAACATTTCCCGTGATACTCACGAGCAGATTCGTGCGACGTTTGGGGATGCTCTTTTCAAGACACGCATTAGCAAGAACGTCCGACTTGAGGAAAGTCCGGCGTACAAAGAAACCGTCTTCACCTACGCGCCAAAATCTTCTGGCGCCGAAGAATATAAGAAACTCGCCCAGGAGGTAGTACAACGTGTCGAAGCGGATCGGGTTGCCCGTCACTCTCAAGATGCGGCATGACGCACATTATGTCGAAACGCTCACCAGTTTTAGCGGTGCGTCGGTCGGCCGCATGATTCCGATCAACAAGATTCGGCCGAATCCCGATCAGCCGCGCAAGCAGATCGGCGATGTTCGCGAACTGGCGGACTCGATCCGCGAAAAAGGGGTGCTCGAGCCCCTTTTGGTGCGCTACGTTCCGCGCGAGGAGATGTACTACATCATCTCAGGGGAGCGCCGCTATCACGCCGCGCATACCGCTGGCCTTCGCGAGTTACCCTGCATCGAGAAAATCGCCGACGATGCCGAAACACTCGAGTTGGCCCTTATCGAAAACCTCCAGCGGAAGGACCTGACCCCGTTTGAGGAAGCCGATGGCCTGCAGCGCCTTGCCGACCAATTCGAGTATACGCACGACGACATCGCGAGAAAAATTGGCCGCGCCCGCTCGTCGGTCACCGAAACAATGTCTCTGCGGACGATTCCAGACGACGTCCGCCGCGCATGCCTGGAGTGCGGGATCGCCACGAAGTCGCTCCTGCTGGAAGTCGCGCGCCAGCCCAACGAAAAGAAGATGCACGAGATGGTCCGACGCATTGCCCAGGGTGGGTTGACGCGCGATGAGGCCCGCCGCGCCCGCAAGGATGACGTCCAATCGGCGCCCCGCCCGCACCCCTTCATTTTCAACTATCAGGCCGAGGATGGCTCCTTCACGGTGCGCTTACAGTTCCGCAAGAGCCATGTCAGCGAGGAAGAGCTGGCCGCCAGTTTGCGCGCCCTTCTACGCCAGCTCGAATCCGGCTCGCTTTCCTCTTCGGCCGCTTAGCAACCGGCCCATTGTATCGCTAGGGCGCTGAGCTTTCCTTGTACGTTCCGTATTTCTGTGCGATCGGTTTGAGCGTAGGATAAAACTGCACGAATGTGTGCTCGACCGCGGCGTGGTCGTTGTGGCACTGCCAACACGCCGACTTAGCGTTTGCGACCGCCGTTCTTGCGTCACCACCAAAGCCAAAGTAGGCCCAGGTATCGGGGAATTGCCGCGTATCTTTCACCTCAACCGCAAGACCCTCCAGGTCAGTTTGGAAATGGCCGGCCTTGTTGATCGAGCCCTTGGTTTGTGAGGCGCGCTCCTCAAGTACGAACATCGTCTTCTCGGGCCAGGTTCCGGTCGAGAGAAACTCGCGGTAAGCCCATTGCGGCACGAAGACGTTCGTGAAAAGGTCTGGCCCACCTGCCGATGGGTTGTAATTCATCCCCAGGCCTGAGGACAGATAGATCCACTCGCGGTAAGCGTCGGGCCTAACCAGCTTCCCACCCTCGTATTGCGGTCGCGTAGCATCTCGATCTTCCGCCACCGCGTACGCAACCGTGAAGCAGGTCAGCGCGGCGAGACTTAATAGGAACGCTTTGGTCATCATGCCCCCGTTTCTGCGGTCCCTGCACGGGAAGGCCTTACCTGTCGGTTCGACGCAGCCGAAGGGGAAAGGAAAGCAGATCAGCGCCCCCCGGCCCGTTTGCCTTGCGCATCTCGCACTTTTGCCGTCGCCCTGCTATCCTTTTCGTGTGCAGCTGACGCCCCAACAAGTGAATTTTCTAAGCACGCTCCGCGCGCGTGGTTTCGACGTGGTCGCATTTCCCCTGTATGAAAATTTCGTCGGCGTCCGCAAAGGGAATTGTGGCGCGCTGCTCGCGCCCAACGACGCCGGGACCTTTCAGCTCTATGGTGAGCCTTCCTATCTTGTCAGCGGCCAACCCAGCGCGCGGATGATCCAATCCGACGGACACTGGTTCGTTCGCAGGGGCGAAAAAATCCCGGCAACACTCGAGCGCAGCGCCGAACTCGAGTCTTTCGCCGCCGAACTCGCAAACGCGCTTCTGCCCGTCGCTTAAACCCAACAACCGCTTGCAATTTCGCTCGCGCCTTAGCAATCTACCAAGGGCCTGATGCCAGCCCTATGCCGGTACCGCCGTGAGCAGCCCATCCCCACGCGCGCAGGATAGCACCTTCGACGTGATCTGCATCGGCGCCGGGCCCACCGGCCTGGCCAGCGCGATCGAGGCGACCCGCACTGGGTTGCACCCACTGGTTATCGACAAAGGCGCACTCTGCAACTCACTTTTGCACTACCCGATCAACATGCTGTTTTTCACCACGCCCGAGCGCATGGAGATTGGCGACCTCCCCATGGTGACCCTTGGCAGCAAGCCGACCCGTGCCGAGGCCCTGAAATACTATCGCCGAGCGGTCGAACATTACGGCATCCAGACCCAACTTTACCAGCGCGTCACACAGATTGGGGGCCGCGACACGGCTTTTGTGGTGGAAGCAGAGCAAAGCGGGGCGCGACGTGAATATGCTGGCCGCAAAATTATCATCGCGACGGGCTACTATGACCTGCCGAACCGTCTCGGGATCCCCGGCGAAGATCTTCCGCATGTCTCGCACTATTTTTCCGAGGCGCACCCATACTGGAATCAGGATGTTGTCGTCATCGGTGGCAAGAATTCGGCGGCCGAGGCCGCATTGGAACTTTTCCGCGGGGGAGCGCGGGTCACGCTGGTTCATCGCGGCTCTGAAATGGGCAAAAACCTGAAATATTGGGTTCGCCCCGATATCGAGAATCGCATTCGGGCGGGCGAAGTCCGTGCGCTGTTTTCAACGCAAGTCACGCGTATCGAACCCGGCCGGGTCTGGGTGAAAAACGGCGGCGCGGGCCAGGCGATTCCGGCGGTGCATGTTTTCGCGCTCACCGGCTATCATCCCGATTTCGAATTTCTTGAGCGGCAGGGGATTCACCTCGATCCTGTCACGCGACGCCCTTGGTGCGATCGCCAGACATTGGAGACCAACGTCCCCGGTATCTACGTAGCTGGCGTTGTCGTCGGCGGCATGTTGACCTCTGAGATTTTCATCGAGAATGGCCGCTTTCACGGCCGCCAGATCATCGCTGCGATGACGGGTAAAGGCGTGTTGGCCGAACCCGCGCCTGTCGCTCCCCCGGGGGAGTGAGTCGTTGATGCATGCGGAATTTCGACCCGTGCCACGATTAGCGCCAATTTATACGGACGCGAATCGGCAAATTTGCTAGAGTGAAGATCGATGCCATCGATTGTGCGAGAAGTCGGCGAGACATTTGTAGCGCTGATAAAGGGCTTCAGCGTCACGCTGCGGACGATGTTTCAGAAAACGACGACTGAGGATTTTCCCGTCGCGCCGGCGAGCGTTCAACCCCGCTATCGGGGCATCCACGTGTTGCAGCGCGATGAAAACGGTCTCGAGAAATGCGTGGGTTGTTTCCTGTGCGCGGCAGCTTGCCCGGCGAACTGCATTTACATCGAAGCCGCGGAAAACAGCGACGCTAATCGCATCTCCGCAGGCGAACGCTACGCTTCGGTCTACAATATCGATTATTCCCGATGCATTTTCTGCGGCTACTGCGTCGAGGCCTGCCCCACCGATGCCATTACTCACGGACACGATCTCAATCTGGCCCCCTACGACATCAACGCGCTCGTCTACCGTAAGGAACAACTGCTCGAGCCCTGGCCTCCTCGCAAGACCCAGGTACCAGCCTAGGCGAAGGTCTCGCCGTGGTCAGTTCTCCGCCTAAGACTCAGGCTGAGGAATACGGAGACGGCAACTTTCCACAGAGATTTCCACAGGCGGGCGCTAGCTAGGCCCTTCCACGCTTGGAGGCGTGAAACAGCTGTCGCAGCAGGGGAATCCCCATATTGAATGGCGTCAGCATCACATTCTTCAGCAGGTTCGAGCGCTGCTCGATGCGCTCGTGAATGGCGTCGGCCTCGTCCTTTTTGGCCGCCACGACCGCGGCAATGTACTTGAGAAAATCGACTCCGCACTGATCGCACGTGCCGCCGTGGCGCTGCTGGTGGTTGCATGAAGGGCACGTGTAGCGCAGCGTCGCGTGGCAGCGCGGGCAAAAGCGGGCTATATCGCGCGCTTCTGCATTGCATTTGGGGCACTTCATAGCGTCATTTTACCCGCCCGTACGCCCTCCCAGTGCAGCTATCGACGCGCAGTGCGCTCTCGCCGTTAACCTGGCCCTCGGACCAGCCGGCCCTAGGCGACGCTCCGTGCCTAGGAGGGTCGTTTCTTTCAGGGTAAAGAGTGAAGCGACACTCAGAACCGCCAGAGGCGACGTTCCCGGGGGGACGCATTGGCAGGAAGTGACTTCTTCTTATTTCCACATCCACAGCGATCGGGGTCGACCGGGTGCACGGGCGCAGCTTGCTGTTTGTGGCGTTGCGTGGGCGCGAGCAGTCGTACCACATGGCTGAGACGCTCTTGCCGATACGGTTTCGCCATGCAAACCATGGCGCCCAACGAATGCGCGTTCGCGTAATCGCTCGGATATGCAGAACGCGTCAGAAGCATAACGGGCACGGCCCGTAATCGCGGCGTTGCCTTGCAGTGCTCGCACAGTTCGTAGCCAGGCAAATCGTCGCCTTCGATTTCTGCGATCAGTAGCGCCGGCGTAAACATTTTCAGCACTTCGTGCGCTTCGGCCGCACGACTGACGGCGATCACCTTATAACCTTCGCTGCTGAGACAGGTCTTGATCGACTCCCGGATCGCCTGGTCCGCATCGACGACCAGCACGAGTGGCTTGGGGGGCTCGGTTTCCTGCTCCTGCCTAGATGCCTGCTTTCTGATCAGCGTGCGACCCGCCGCATCTACGATGTCCTCACCGACTCCGACGCACAGGGCGATAGCTACAGAACGCCGATGGTCCGGCATTTCGCTGATGCGCACGACGCGCCCCGGCTGCTCGGCCCGCGTGGTCTGTGCGAGCTGGGACGATTTCGCGTAGGGAAACGTGACGGCAACTTCCATACCTGGCGCAAAGGTGTTCAGAAAGGTTACGAAGAGCACGCCGTTTGGTGAAACGTCGAGCGTCGTCGAAATTTCATCCGGACCGCCCAGCGTCACATCGGCCGCGCGGACCCGAATGGGTGCCGAAATCAATGCGCGCCGACGTTTGCGGCGATCGACACGAACGCCACTCGGTCCATTGGCACGCGGATTTCCTTTCGGACCGTCGCCGAAATGAGAATCTTCGAGTGTTTCTCGCATTCTGTTCCGAGTCCTCTTCTTTGCCGCAGAGTAGCAGCTCGAGGCCAAGTGTCCTGTAGAAGGGAAGTCACATTCACGCGGTACTCTAGTGTCGTATTCGATTGGTACCTTGGTACCAAACCGCCCTGACGAAGCTCGGGCTGCCCGAAATTCGCTGCGCAAGAAATGCGCTGCCGTGCGACAATCGCTCGAGTGCCCGCAGATAGCCTCTACAAGCTCTCCGTGCTGGACGTTTCGCCCGTACCTTCCGGCTCATCGAGCACCGAGGCGCTGCAGAACACGCTGGATCTGGCACGCCTAGCTGACCACCTCGGGTTTACGCGCTATTGGCTCGCTGAACACCACAATACGCCACTGATCGCAAGCTCCGCGCCCGAGATCATGATCGCCCACGTCGCCGACGCGACTTCGCGCATCCGTGTCGGTTCAGGCGGCATCATGCTGCCCAATCACACGCCGCTGAAAGTTGCCGAGACGTTTCGCGTCCTGGAGGCTTTGCATCCGGGCCGAGTCGATCTGGGTATCGGGCGCGCGCCCGGCACCGATCCGCTCACGGCGCTCGCGCTGCGGCGCTCACGCCAGGCTCTTAGCGCCGAGGATTTTCCAGCGCGCCTCAACGACCTGCTCGCCTTCCTCGACCACGGCTTTCCCCACGATCATCCGCTTGCCTCGATCCGCGCAATGCCGGACGACGTCCCGATGCCAGAAATTTGGCTGCTTGGCTCGAGCGATTTCTCAGCGATTCTCGCCGCTCAAAACGGGCTGCGATTCGCCTTCGCCCACCACATTCAGCCTGCGCCCGCAGTTAGCGCCCTGCGCCTGTATCACGACAACTTTCAGCCGTCGGAATACCTGAACGAACCGCAGGCGCTCATTGGAGTTTCGGTCGTCTGTGCGGAAACCGATGAGCGGGCAAGGGAACTGGCCCTGCCGTTGCAGTTGGTCCTGCTGCGCTTTCGTAGCGGCCGTATGGATCGTTTGCCGACGATCGAGGAAGCAAAAAACTATCCGTACACGCCCGAGGAGCGGGAGGTGATCGAGATCAACCGCGAGCGATCGTTCGTGGGCTCGCCCACAACGGTGCGCGAGGGACTGGCGGAACTTGCCGACGCGGGCCGGGTCGGTGAAATCATGATCACGACCCTGACCCACGAACACGCCGACCGCCGCCGTTCCTATCAGTTGCTCGCCGAGGCCTTCTCGCTCCCTGAAACAGCCGCCCCCAGGCCGTAGGGCATACGGATCCCCTGGCGGTGCAGGCCCTGATCATTAGGCTACCGCTCGCCGAACCCTTGCTCGAAGCTAGGAGTCCTTTGCCGGAGACTTTGCTGCCTGCACCTTCTTAGCTAGCTTCGGCTTCTTTGCTCGGCCCGTTTTCTTTTTCATTGCCTTAGTGCTCCTTTCGCTTGAATGAGCAGGTGGCGCAAAGCCTAACACTTCTGACAGAGGAGCGGAACTGCACAGCGGGGCTGGTGGTTTCAATGGGTCGACACAACACTAGCTCGAGGTTCATTTCGCCGAGTTTTGAAGCCCAAATCCGTTCGCGGGCATCGATTCAAAGGAAAACCCCGTCCTGCTTAGATCTAATTGAGGGCAGCCCAAAAGTTCGGTCTTTGCTGGAAAGTATTGTCGGGGCTATTTCTTAGAGGGTGTTGCATCGACCCTTTGAACCGGCACTCTTAATCAGGCAGACTCGATCGCTTCGGGCCAGCCAGTGAGGTCTGGCCGTCTGCCGTTGGTCGGGCGAGCAAGCCCCCGCCGGGACGAATGTAAGGCGCTTGCGCTCGCTAGAGTGTTATGCTATATTTCTTTCTGTTTGTTGCTCTTATGACCAAAATTGCACCACGATGAGGCTGCCGGACGGTCGTCTGGCAGCCTTTTTTGCATTCTAGGGCATACGACGAGCAGCAGGCAAATCTACCGGGGGCTATCCGTCTCCGTGTCAACGAATTAGGAGCAAACCGAAGTGGCTACAGAACAGGGTACAGTGAAGTGGTTCAACGCCGCCAAGGGCTATGGCTTCATCCAGCGCCAGTCTGGTGAGGACGTTTTCGTCCATTTCTCGGCGATTCAGGCCGACGGCTACAAGACTCTCAATGAGGGCCAGGCCGTCGAATTTGAGGTCAAGCAGGGCCCCAAGGGCCTGCAGGCAGAACGCGTCGTGGCTCTGTAGCATCCGCTATATTTTCGGTTCCTACTCTGGAGGAGGCGTCATGCAGATCCTGTCCGAGGGACAGACTGTCCGCCACCAGCAATACGGCCTTGGCACGGTCACAGAATCCAATGTTGAGCGCACCACGATCGACTTCGACAACCACGGTGTGAAGAAGTTCGTCACGTCCATTTGGACCGCCGAACTCGTCGGCGAACCGCCCGAAGGTCGTCCCGCGAAGCGCCGCGGCCGCAGAAGACCAGCCAAAAAGTGAGGAATTATATTGCTCCATCCCTCTTCCTCTCCGGGGAGGAGCAGATTAGTGATGCTTCACCGCCGTATGCGTCGTTTTCCGCCAAACACCCCACCACAGCGTCGCGCCGGCAACGATCGATACGACACTGGCCGCCTGCGCGTTAGTTAACCCAAAGAATGATCGAGGGTTGATGCGAATGAATTCGACCATAAACCGAGCCAGGCCGGTCAGCAGCAAATATGCCGCAAACACACTGCCCGGCCGCCGCCAACCAACCACCGATGCAGGACCCACCGAGGGCGGCGAAACCCCCCGCCCAACTCGGGCCGCAACCTGGTCGGCTCCCAGCCGCCACAGCACCCATGCGATCACGCACGCGACGACAAATTCGTAAATCGGCGTCGGGTGCACCCGCTCGCTCGTCGGCACGAGACCACTCGGAAAGCTCATTCCCCAGGGCAGGGAAGTCGGCAGGCCATAATCGCCGTCACCCGATAGCAGACATCCGATGCGCCCGACACCATAGCCGAGGGCGGCCGCAGCCGATCCCGCATCGAAGGACTCGAGCAGAGGAACCTTCTTTGCTCGTGCGAGCAACACCCATGCCGCGAACCCGCCGATCAACCCTCCAAACCAAGCGAGCCCATACCGACTGAACAGCACGTCGGCGGGATGCGCAAATAGCTCGCGCGGCGATTGGAGTGCGTGGTACAGCTTCGCTCCGATGATCCCCGCAAGCGCTGGCACAACGATGAATATTTCCGCTGTGGGCGAATTTTTTTCTGCAATTTTGCGCCGCGCCATATCGGCGCGCAGAACATAATAGGCGACGATCATGGCCACCGCGACCATCAAGCCAAAGGTCGGAATCTGGATCGGCCCAATGTGCAGAAAGGGAATCACCGCGCGAGTATATCCGACATCGCCAGCAAACCTCAGGTCGTGACGCCGCCTGCAACGCAATACTGGACTGTGCCGTCTAATGGTGTAGAATCGCTGACGTCCCCCTCGATTCGCGGAGAGGGTGCGAAGATGAGACGCTACAGGGTTTGCCGCCTGCCTTTCGGGCTTGCTGCTATTTTCGTGATGGCCGTCCTAGTTCTTAGGCCGCAGCTTGCGATCGCGCAACACGGAGGTGGCGGCCACGCCGGCGGAGGGGGAGGGCATGTCGGTGGCGGCCACTTCGCGGGTTTTGGCGGTAGCCACAGCCGGTCGGCCTCTTCAAAGACATCATCAAATTCCAGCGCTAAGCCGCCCGCCGAATCCACGCCTCCTGTCATCGCGGCGGGAGTACCGATCGGCTCGGCGGCTTCGGCAAAGGAATTTGCCCCGTTCAGCCCGGCTCCTGCGCACACAACAATTGGTTTCCCGCCCACAGCGCCATCCACAACCTTCCCGACGGCCCTGCTGCGTTCGGCCGGCCCACTAAGCTTTTCTGGCGAAGGTCACCAGATCTGGCAGAACTTCGCGGCCCGGTCGACGACGGCCGCCATGCCTCCGGCAACAATTCTGCTGCCGCCGCACATTGCTCGCCAACCGATCTATATGGTTCCGTATTATCCGGCGTATTATCCGCCGTTCGGATACTATGGTTTTAGTCCGTTCCTGGGCTTCGGTTGGGGATGGGGTTGCAGTCCGTTTTATCCATGGGCGTTCGGCTGTGGCGGCTTCGGCTATGGTTCGAGCTACGGGTACGGGTACGACTCGGGAGGTGACTACCCGCCTGCCTGGAACGACAGCCAGGCGCCTCCTTCCGACGATGACACCTTCAGCTCACCGAGTCCGTCGACCTGGCAAAATGCACCCGCCGACGAAGAAGCGCAGGGCAATGTCGCCACTTCGATCCCAAACACCCTGGTCTATTTACAGGACGGCAGCAGTTACGAAGTGACCGACTACTGGTTGGTCGACAATAAGTTGCATTACGTCACCAATTACGGTGGAGAGAATTCGGTGAGCCTGAGCCAGATCGACGTGCAGCGGACAGTTGACGCCAACGCTGCGCGTGGCGTCAATTTCACGCTTCATCCCGCGCCCCCCGCTTCTCTCACACCCCCGCCTTCGGCCGACAGCGCGCCGCCGGCTGCACAGCAGTGATCTAGGCGGCCCTTACAGTCGCTTCCCCGGCCGCTGGGCGAGCTGTTCGAGGCTCGGGTAGGATTGCGCAGCGACAAACGACTGTTCTGGCGGCTGCGAGCCATCTCGCATCGCTTGCACAAGCATTTCCAGCGCTCTATCCATCGTCAGCGAGGTCAACACCGCGGCGCACAGTACACCTTGATCAACGAGAGGCTTCACTTGATTCGCAACGCCCACTCCGACGCACGGCACCGCCAGCCACTTTGATCGATCGGGCTCATTCGTATTGGTCTCAAACGCTTTCCTCGCGCCAAATATGAAATCCGCGTTCTGCGACACGATCAATCGCGTCGGATCGGGCCGCCCGATCGACAGACCCAGCCACGAGCACACTGCGTGGTAGGCGTTTTCCGCCGTCGATCCCTGTACCTTCAGGACTTTCACCTCGATATTGTGCGGCTTAGCGCTTTCAAGCCCTTCAAATCGCCGCGATGCCAGAGAACTCATCCCGGGCCCACGCAGGTAGAGAATCATCCCTCCGGACGGAAACATCGCGGCGATCTGCCGCGCTTGCATCCGGCCTACTTCCACGTGATCCTGCGAGACGAGAAACACAGGAACCCGCGCCTTCCTACGTAGCATGGCGAGATATTCCACCTGGGCGTTGCTCACCAGCCATCCGATTCCAGCGGCAACCGCTGCCTCGGCTACACGGGGTAATCCGGCCGCGCTCACCGGCTCCAGAAGGATGCCGTCGGGCCGAGATCCCGGCTGCGATTGAATAAATCGCAGAAGCTGCTGCCCTTGGGCGACCGGATCCATATCCGCGCTCACGACGTCCAGCTCCACACCAAGACGGTCTGCCGTCGCTTTGGCCGCGGCCGTTTGTTCCCGTAGATACATGCTGTCGCCAGGGATCGACAGCACACATCGCCATTTTTTCACGACTTCTCCACGTTCTTTTTTCGGTTTTGCCAGGGAGAGAAAGCGAGCCCAACCACAGAATCCGCTCTATCCGCCGTTAAGGCAATCGGTAAAACAGCCTCTGTGCTGTTAACATAGTTAGAAGATGCTTCGATACGGTTGCTTCGGGGTCCTACCATTGGTTCTTTTGGCGCTTTCTTGTGCCGAGGCTCTCGGCCAAGCGGCGCCAAACGGCTCGTCTTTACTACCCGACCAAGTGCAGACGCCAGCGGTTCCAACCCAGCCCGCGCCGTCGGAAGCTCCGTCAGGAAACTCGACCTCTTCCTCGCTGCCGCCCTCGACAGGCCCCACGGGACCGGTCGCGCACACAATTTCAGTCACTTTCGACTATGACTTCGATCAGACGCCGGCATGCACCGCGGAGATCAAGCGTCGCTGCGTTCAGCAGTTTGTCGTTTATGATATTTCGTCAGGCGCCAAGCACGCGTATCAGATCGGCAGGGTGGATCTTCCCGACCACCCGTACGGCCAAAAGCGGGGCATTGCTGGGAAAACCGATCCCCACGTCTTCGAATCCGGCAAGCATCTTATCGCCGTCGCTGCACGGGAACCGGAACCGCAGCCGTACCCAGTTGAATCCACCACCGCTGGCTGCTCTAGCTGCGCCACCTGGGTCAGCATCCCTTAGCGCCGAGTCTTCCTACGGGCAAGGATCGATGGGATGGTTTCCGCACACGGAATCAGCCAATACGCGGGAATTGCTGCGTCATGCAGTGAATCGTCCCGAGGCCGAGGACGAGATCGCGCGAGTAGATGGGCACGACTTTGTGGCCCGGGAAGACCGAGGCCAGGCTATTCAGCGCAATCCGGTCCGCAGGATCGTTGAACGTCGGCACCAACACAATTCCGTTCGCGATGTAGAAATTCGCGTAGCTCGCCGGCAAACGCTGCCCTGCAAAATAAACGGGGCGTGGCATCGGCAGTTTTTCGACGCGCAGTGGGTGTCCGTCTTGATCCTTCATCGCTCCGAGAAGCGCAAGATTTTCCTGCAGCGGCTCATAGTTGGTTTCCGTGCGATCCTCCTCCACCGCGATAACGACGGTCCTCGCGTCAACGAAACGGGCCAAGTCGTCGATGTGTCCGTGCGTGTCATCGCCCGCAATCCCGTGGCGCAGCCACAGGACATTCGTCACGCCGAGGTATTTCTTAAACACCTGCGCGTAGTCGAACTTCGTGTATCCAGGATTGCGTGACTGGACTTCGCTCAGCAGGCATTCTTCGGTCGTGAGCATCGTGCCGCAGCCATTGACGTCAATGGCGCCACCCTCGAGAACGACCCGGCGCTTTTTGTGTTCGGGCACGATGAGCGGTTTCTGCAGCTTGCGATTCGCCAGCGCGACAACGCGCGCATCCTTTTTGTGGTCGCCGTATTTCGCCCACCCATTGAAGTCAAAATTCAGCAGCACGCCGGCTGTTCGTGCGCCGTCCGATCGAGGGTTGATCGTTACAGGGGCTGCTGCGTGAAGGGTAGCGCTTTCATCCTTGGAGGGAGGTGGCGAGGCCACCGGGGCCCGCGGTTCGTCATTCGGCGAGGAGACCACCCCAATCGGCCCCGAATCGCGCATCCATCCACGGTCGGTCGGAACGTGAAAAAACCTGACAGAGTCGGCGGGCGCACCCGCTTTTTCCAGGACTGCTTTCGCCCGAGCCTCCGCCACGTGATCCTGGACGATCAAGAATACGCGCTCGACTGCCGCAAGATGGCGGACGATTTCGGCGAACGCCCACGGGATCGGGGAAAATTTCCCGGGCCAGTCGGTGAGCTCATGGGGCCAGCTGAGCCAGGTCGCCTCGTGCTGCTCCCACTCGGCGGGCATACGGAAGGTGGTGTGCGGGGGGACCACGCCGGACTCTGGGCGGATCATTTCCCGAGCCAGCGGTTGAGGATCGGCTCGTAGGCGTCAATGCGGCGGTCGCGCAGAAACGGCCAATTCCGCCGCGTGTCCTCACTTTTAGCGGGATCGCATTGAACGACGAGCACTTCTTCTTTGTCGCTTGAAGCTTCGGCAACCAGCTGCCCGAACGGGTCCGCGACAAAGGAATTGCCCCAAAAGTCAATCCCCGGATCGCCCTTAGCCGGATCGCCTTCGAAGCCAACGCGATTTACGACCGCGACGTAGACACCATTGGCGATGGCATGCCCGCGCTGAATCGTCCGCCAGGCATCCAGTTGCGCCGCACCAAATTCGGCCTTCTCCTTTGGGTGCCAGCCGATACTGGTGGGATAGAAAATCACGCCTGCACCGCCGAGAGTCACTGCGCGTGCGCCCTCCGGATACCACTGGTCCCAGCAGATCTGCACGGCGATACGGCCGTAGCGCGTGTCGAAATTCGGAAAACCGAGATCACCTGGCGTGAAGTAAAACTTTTCGTAGTAGAGCGGATCGTCCGGTATGTGCATCTTGCGATATTTGCCAAGAAACGAGCCGTCGGCGTCGATCACCGCGCACGTGTTGTGGTAAATTCCAACGGCGCGCCGCTCAAAAAGGGAAGCGACGATGACGATTCTGTTTTCGCCGGCGACCTTCGCTAGGATGTCGGTTGCGGGCCCCGGAACGTCTTCGGCAAGATCAAACAGTGCCGCATCCTCGGTCCGACAAAAATATTCACTGCGAAACAGTTCTTGTGTGCAGACAATCTGCGCGCCGCGCTTGGCCGCCTCCCGGATTTTCTCCGAGGCCCGCGCGAGATTTTCGGCTGCATCTTTCGTGCAGCGCATCTGAATCAATCCTACGACGAATTTTTCGCTCATCTTGGCCATCGTATCACGCGCGTACCGCGGCCCCAACGTCTTCATGACCATCCATCACGGTGGGGCTTGCCGATGCGGGCCGAGGACGGCCTGGATGGCAATCGGAAGGAGAGGCGAACCGATGGCGGTCTGGCTCGACCGCACCGGCGTAAAGGGGTAAGACGGCGGCTAGAGCGTGCGTTCGATCGCGTTGGTCATCCCGCGCGACGCGCCGTACACCGTTTTCATCGACGGGGGAGGCGCGACAAGGCGCACCACGTGCAGCAGTCTTTCGGGCTGGAACGGCTTCGCCATGCAAACGACCGCCCCCAACTGGTGGCTCGCTGTGTAGTCGGCCGGTTGCGCTGCGCGGGTCAGCAGAATCACTGGCACGCGTTGCAGCCGCTCGTTGCGCTTAATGATCAAGCAGAGATCGTGTCCGGACATGTCCTCGGCTTCTACTTCTGCGATGAACACCGCGGGCACCGCGGTACGGAGGATATCCAGGGCTTCCTGCGCCGTCGACACCAGCACAACGTTGTAGCCGTCCTGTTGCAGCAGGTTGCGCATGATTTCCGCTGTACGGTTGTCGGATTCGACCGCCAGCACCATTTGCTGCTGTTTTGCTTGCGACGCCACGGCGGAAACAGAAAAGGCTCCGCTCTTGTCTGCGTCTTTCGCCTGCACGGCGGCGGCCTCAAACTGCACGGCTATCGCATACTTCCCTCCGGCCGTTTCCGTCACGCGCACAACCTCTGCCGACTGCGCCTGGTTGATGGCGTGCGCATCGGTCGAGAAGGGAAACGTTACCTGGAGCGTCTGACCTTTCCAATAGCCGCGATTCTGCGCGAGGAACAGCAAACCATCGCGCGAGACATCCACCGTCATACAGACTTCCTCAAACGCCTCGGGCGTGTTCACGGTGCGGATGTGGAGTTGCGCGGATATTTTTGCGCGCCGGCGGCGGCGGCGCTCGACGAAGTTCCCCGAGCTGGCAGCCCCCTCCGCTTTCGTATTGATTTCTTGGACTGCGGTGGTCGATTCCATTGGTGCCATACCCCCAGGAATTTTTGCGGGTTCTCGAAACCTGGCGCTGACCCGCGGATTTAAATCTAGCCGCTGCCGCGCCCGTGCGAAATAGTACGAGAGTTACAATTTCCCGTTCTTGAGCGGCACCCATTGATCTCGCAAGTAATTTAAACACAAGGAGTTATATGCTTGGAGAGGCGGCGTCGTGCGGGGCGCACGGCTCGGGCGAAGGCGGCGCGAAACAGAAAAGGGGCGGCCGTTGTGGCGGACGCCCCTTTTCCCCTCAGCTCTGAGTGCTACTTCTCGTCGTGCTTGTCTTTGTATATCTCGTGGCTCACGTTGTTCTGCTGGTGTTCGACCTGATTGTGCTCTTGCGGCGTCAGGTGACCGCCGTTGGCCGCCCGATCGTTCTGGACTTCTCGATGAATGTCCGCCTCCTGGTGCTCGACATGGGCGGCTTGGCCCGCTGTCATCTGACCGGACCGAATGCCGTTGGCAATTCGCTGTTGCTGATTGAACTGCCGCTGGTTGACCGAGGCGAACGCGGCATGCTGAGGCGTGCCATGATTCTCCGACGCCAGCATGCTGCGGTCGTGGCTCGCCGACATCTGGTGTGAGACCTGGTCCTGCGTCGGCTGGAAATGCTGCTCGCGTATGGCTACCTGTTCTTGCGCAGTCGGACGCGCCATCACGCCGCCCGGTCCATTAAAGCTGACGCGATTGACAACCGTTGTGTTGTTGATGACCGTGCGGTCGACATACACGTTGCGAACCACGGTCTCGTCAACGTGAACCACCGCTGTGTTGTACGCGAATACGCTGCCCCGCCACACTCCTCCGACGAAGCCCACGCCGCCGTAACCAAAGCCGTAGTTAACTCCGCCATAGAATCCGATGTGCGGTCCCCAATAGCCTGCATGCCAGCCGTAGACGCCACCAACAAATCCCCAATAGCCTGGAGTCCAAAGCAAACCCACGCGCGGAGGCGCCACCCAAACGCCCGGCACCCAGTAGTAGCCCGCCGGACCCCAGGCCCAGTATCCAGGCGTCCACAAATAACCCTCCACGGGGCAGGCAGGCTGGGCGTAAACAGGAATCACCGGAGGCGCAACCGTAATCGAAACAGCAACTTGAGCCTGTGAGACGGTTGGTAGGATGAACGCTAAAGCCAAAGTCAGAACCAGAAGATGGCGGAAATCGAGTAGGGACCTCATGTTATCAGTTCCTCCCATGCAGGGTCCCGCTGCCGTTTCGAGATGGGCAGGTCGGGACAGGGGCCAGGCACTAGCTAATTATGAAATAAACGCCGCCACACGTGAGCCCAAACCGTGGCGGCTATATCCAATCAGTTAAACCCTGTGGAGCGGAATTAGTTGCGATGTTGGGGCAGGATCGACAGAGAACTCTCGGGCCGCACGGGCGCCCGACAGCAAGCACCGATTGACTGCTTCTTGCCAGCCAAGCTAAAATCGCCGCTCATGAAGACTTTGCTTGCAGGTGCAGCGTTCTTGCTGGCGATGACGATCGTCACCGCTCCGCTAGCCTACACCCAGGACGACGCTGCGTTGGCCGACCCAGCTTTTGTGTATGCTTCCAGCGCTCCTACGCAGGCAGTTGCGCCCTCCGACGTTTGGAAGATGGTCGACGACAAGCGAGGCGACATCGCGCTGGTAGACACGCAACCCCGTGACGGCTACGCCGAACAGCACATTCCCGGCGCGCTCAACTACCCCTGGGTCATGCAAATCAAGAACTTCCCGATACCGCTTCCGCGCAACAAAATCCTGATTTTCTACGGTTCGTGTCCGAATGACACAAGCGACATGGTCAAGAAGCTCGCCGAGTTTGGTTACTTCAACATCAGAATCATGGACGGTGGCCTTGAAAAGTGGGTTTCGCTGAAGTATCCAACCGTCGGCACCGCTAGCAGCGGGCAGGGGACACCCGAAGTCTCGCAGCTCGCCGCAAAACCCGAGAAAACCCCCTCTCACTAGCCAAGTATTCCCTCGCTGTACCGGGCTTCATGGCAGCATCGGTAAAACGACCGCGTTAGCTAACGGAAATGACATCGATCATGAAGGTGAGGGCACGTGAGGCGTTCAGCGAATTGCCATTGGCGTCGAGCGCGTTGGCCGTGATCGTCAACGAATAAACGTCAGCCGGCGTAGCAATCCCAGTAGTCGAGCTGCTGCTGCAGCCGAGGAGAATCAGCGCCGTCAGTCCGGCCGCTGCGAAAACCAGCGGCACGCGTTTTCTGCGCCGAGCTCTAATCCCGATCACAACCAGAACGAGCAAAACACCTATCACCATCACCACTAGGGGAGGGAAGCGGCCGCGATGGCGAGGGAGGTCGGGCGCAACGTAAATCGCCAGCCTCGGCCCGCGCGTCACTCGCGAGCTCGATGCCGTTCCGCCGCACGGATTTGCCACAGGCGGCTGCGATCCGGCCTTCGAGGATGTTGCAATCAGGATGCTGAAGGAGGTCGCCGAGTTGGGCGTTATGCTTAACGGACATGGACTGAAAGCGCAGGTCGAGGATGTCGGCATCCTCCCCGGACAAACCAGTGTAACGATTTCGCCGCTCGCGCCAAAGACGCTATCGGCGCTCACCTGTGCACTGATGACGGCCGTAGCTCCCTGGTAGACCGTGACTTGCATGGGCTGGCTACTGGACAGCGACAATTCATAGTCATCGCCCGTACCTGCGAGGTTCAACGCGGCGGTGTCACCTTGAGCGTCCGCCACGAGGACCACACCCTGAATTAAACCCGTGCCCTGGGGCGTAAAGGCGACGTTCAGTGTGCAAGTCGCTCCTGCCGCGAGCGTGGGCGTGCAGGTCGTGCTCTGGACCGTAAAGTTCGTGGGCGGTAATGTCGGCGGATTGGTGGGAACCGGAGGCGTGATAGCAAGGCCGGTAACCTGTGTCCCAGAATTGTTCAGCAGCGTATAGGTGATCGTTGGGCTCGTCCCCCCCTGTGGTTCGTTACAGAAATTGAAAAGCCTTAATCTACATGTACTGATGATCGGCTGCGAAAACACGAGCGCCGCGGAGGTAACACCGGAGAGGTAGAGCGAAACGCTATCACCCTCAGAGTCGCTAGCAGTCACCAAGGCCGAGCGCGGCCCGGTGACCATGGGCGTAAACGCGACGTTCAGTGTGCAGCTAGAGTTCGCAGCCAGCGCCGCCCCGCACGTCGTGCTTTCGATGGTGAAATCGGAAGTGCCAAATTGGGCGGGGCGGCCGGGGATGGCTGCAAACGCGATGTTGAGGCCGGTGATGGCGTTGCTGGTGCTCAGTGTAAACGCCTGCGCTCCGCTGGCCGTGCCGATGGGTTGCGGGCAATAGGTGAATGCATCACCGGGAAGGCCGGGCCCAGGGCAGGAGGGTGGCGTCGGCGGCTCCATCACCAGAGTCGCGCCCGTTCCTGCAACGTTGACAAAAGGGGTGCCGCTTATTGTGAGCGTGGCTTCCCTGAGACCGAGCGCCGTCGGTGAAAACGCCAGCCCGAACGAACAGCTTGAATTCGCAGCAAAACTGCCCATGCAGGTGTTGTTGCTGATCGTGAAGTCGCCCGCATTAAAATTCGCTGGGGAGCCCGGAACCGCGGCGAGTGCAATCGAAACATTGCTGGCCGCTGAGCCGAAGCTGATTGTGAATGGTGCGGCCTGACTGGCGGTGCCGGGAATCTGGTTGCAAAAGGTCATCGCGGGGCCCAGGGGGCATCCGGGCGCCGCGATCGACATGTCAGCGCTGAAACTGAAGGTGAAGCCAAGCGAGCTGGCAGCAGCCATCGCCCGTTGTTGGCCGAAGGCGTCCGGTGCGGGGTGGCCCTGGGCACCCGCAGCCGAGGCCGGCTTTCCGCGCAGCGCGGCAGCCCCCGCAAAGATCGTCACCGCCACCGCACAAAAAGCCAGCAATCGCCGCACTAGGCTCTCCCTTAATGAGAAAAGTTTCGACGCTTTTGGATTCACGCGCAGGCATTTGGGTTGCGCGAACCCAACCGATGCCGACTTCGTCGAGCTCCGCGTCAGCTGGAGTCTGGGTTGGGCCTTGTGAGAAACGCGCTGCTAATCACGCCCACGCGATCTGGCGCAACCGCTCCGACGATACCTCATTGCAACATCGCGGCAAACAAGTCCTTCATCTTGCTGAATGCGCGCTCGGCCTGGAGTTGGTTGTAGGCAGCGCTGTCGGCAACGGTCCACCCGTGAAGCGCGTCGGAGTAAATTTCGCTTTCATATTTTCCGCCCCAGGCCTTCAGCGCGACGTCGAGTCGGTCGATCGCTTCCTGCGGCATCGAATGATCATTCACCGCATGCCCGAAATACAGTTCAGGACCACCCGATTTTGGAATTCGCGATAGAACCAGATGTGGGCTCGTCGGTTTGTCAGTGTAGAGTCCGCCGCCATGGAACGATGCGATCGCACCGACCTTATTGGGCAGAGCCGCGGCCGTGCGCAGTGCCGTTTGTCCCGTGAAGCAGTACCCGACCGCGCCGATCTTGGCGCCGCTCACCGAGCCTTGCGTGCTCAGGAAATCCGCATACGTTTTTGCATCGCGCTCCATCACCTCCGGCGACAGCGGCCCAGCAAGCTCGCCGAACCGCTTCATAGTGCGCTCGTCGCCAGCAAAATTGGGGGTGAAATCGAAACACTTTCCCTTAACAGTGCGGAAAAACGGATTCACAAGCACGACGGTGTAACCCTGTTCGGCGAGCCGCT
The DNA here is from genome assembly GCA_035622155.1 of Candidatus Acidiferrales bacterium. Taxonomy (GTDB): domain Bacteria; phylum Acidobacteriota; class Terriglobia; order Acidiferrales; family UBA7541; genus Palsa-295. The sequence continues at coordinate 67,148 of DASPVW010000021.1, read as the reverse complement.
TCGCCATCGCGCGATGCGACGGGCGTATTCCCATGATGTCGGGGTAATGAATCACACCCGGGCGCTTCTTCCCATCTTCGGCCCAGTACAGCACCGCGTCGCAGTTTCCGTCTGCCGTCCGAATCTCAATTTCTTTTTCGGTCATGTCGGCTCCTTGAGTTGTTGGCCGAGGAAGCTTACTACATCACAACGATCGTCACGGAAAGATCGTTTTCTCCGTTTTATTCGCGCGCCGCCCTCGCGGAGAGCTCTTTATCCAATCCGCCACAGTGGCGGTGAAGGCTTCCGGTTCCTCGAAAAACGGATGGTGGCCGCTTCGCTCGAAAAGACGTAACGAGGCGTTGGGAAGCTTCTCTAGGACCCCCGTCCAAAGTGTGTAGGGCACGGTGTAATCGTAGCGGCCATGCAGGAGCAAAAGTGGCACGTCCAGGGACCGCCTATCGGTCGTGATGTCCCACCCGCGGGTCAGCTCACCCATCACATGGCCCAAAAGCGAAGGCTTTACGTCTGCCTCCGCGAACAGGGAAGTGACATCCTGGTGCGCTTCGAAAAAACGGATGGGCGTCTGTGCCAGGACGACGCGATCGATCGGCGCATCCGCTGCCAGCACGGATAGGTTGGCCCGCAGCGTCTGCTTGCGATCGTCCGACGCGTCCCGCTCAAAGAACGCCGTCGCTTGCCCCGCCAGCCAAGTCATATCGCCTCTGGGCGGAGTGCCCACCGCAATCACGCCCAACACAGTCGACGGACGCCGCCGGCCGTACTCAATCGCAAGCGCACCGAGGATGGAATGTCCAAGGACCACCACCTGCCCGACTCCGAGATCAGCGCGAATCGACTCGAGATCATCCGCGAGCAAGTCGAAGGTCAGTTCGGTGGGATTGCCACTGGATCGTCCACCACCGCGTAGATCAACGAAGACCAGCTCGATGAAATCCCCCAGTTGCGGCGGCATCATGCGCTCGTACGGCTTGGTACCAATCGCGCTTAGCACCAGGCAGGCGATCCCGCTCCCTCGTCGCGAATAGAAGAGCTCCGCGCCACTGACCGGAACGTTCCTTGACACTCCCTGCACCACAGACAAGTTACACCAAACCAACCGAGCCCGAGAGCCCCGGGGTAGCCCGGCAGCAGCGTTTAGGGTAGAAAGGGTGGTCGGCAGGGGCTTCCCAATGCCTAAGCTAAGGCGCGAAGAATGACAGAGCCCGAGTTCCAGCCATTCGAAGATGGGCCCGCCGGCGCGGTTTCGGTTCGTGGTTATCTTCACGTCCCGGCGCATGCTTCAGGTGATGGCCTGGTGCTCACGCACGGTGCTGGCGCAAACTGCCAATCGCCGCTGTTGGTGTCTCTGGCGGCCGCCCTATGTAAAGTCGGCTTGACCATTCTCCGCTGCGATCTGCCATTTCGACAACTGCAGCCCCACGGGCCACCTCGGGGCACGGCCGAGCTTGACCAGCAGGGCTTGCGCCGGGCCGTGGAAGCCATCCGACGGATACCTCGTGCTCGCATTTTCATTGGCGGCCATTCCTACGGCGGGAGGCAGGGATCGATGCTGGCGGCCTCCGAGCCCGGACTTGTCGACGCCTTGCTCTTGCTCTCTTACCCTCTTCATCCGCCCAAAGACCCGACGCAACTCCGAACGGCCCACTTTCCGGCGCTTCGCACTCCGGCGTTGTTTGTTCACGGCACACGCGATGGCTTTGGCACACTTGAGGAAATGACGGCGGCACGGAGGCTCATCCCAGCCCACACGCAGCTGCTCGAGGTCGAACGCGCCGGGCACGAACTGATCACGTCGAGCAATCGTGGGGAACTCTTCGACACCATCGCGACTACCTTCGCGAGCTTCCTCCAAAGTGCCCTGTCCTGACGCCTTGGCCCCGCGGCGAAATCTAGATTGGAATCAATCAGGTGCCAGCCGCAGCAGGGGAGAACACGTAAAGGTTCCGGTGCAAAGGCTGGGGAGCACCCCGGGGCTTTAACTTCTGCGAAGATGTATTATGTAGGACACCCGAACCCAGCGGGTGTCCGTTCCAGAGCGGCTCCTGCCAGGGAGCAGAATATAGGCGGCTCTAGGGCCGATTGGCGACCTGGAGGTTATGGGCGCCTGAGAAGAGAAAAAGGCCGGTGCTCGCAGACTGCGGCACCCACCAGGTGCGGCGAAGGAAGTTGTTCGAGCTGCGCTGCATCCGGCGTGCAGCGTAATCCAAGATCGCCGGGCCGACCTGAATGGCAGCATAAATGGCCGGGGATTGCGCGAAGGGCCGCATCAGGGGATCGGCCTCGATCGCCCCGGACGATACGGCCTGCCGGGTCGAATAGGCGTCAAATGTAGCGGCGCTGTGCTGCACGATTGATAGGATCAACCAAGTGCGACGCGGGTGGACGTCTTCGACAGTGATGATCTTGCTAGGTGTCCCGGGTTCTACCGAAGGGACCCGGATGGTGGCGAGCGATTGAGAATTCTGTGACGTTGTGGGATCCAGAGAAACGGCGGTTAGTTTGGCCGAACCCGATGCGTCTCGGTCGGTCGTCGCCTGTGAACTGCTGGCTTGGGGCTGCGAGGAGTAGGGATTCGATGTTGTCACGGGTAGCTCGGTCGTAGCATCGGAAGGCGCTGGCGGCACCCATGCCAAATGCAACAGCAACGCTGCCACTATGAGAAACATGTCTTCCACGAAATGCAAGGCCGATACCAGGAGGTCGCGGGGCTAAACCCTTTTGTTCTGGATTCTTTTCGGCAGTGGGCGGCTATGAAAGGCAGAAATCTAGAACTTGGGTACTGCCGGAGTGGAAGTGGCTTTCCACTGACGGAGGTCGGCAGAAGAACGAAGGGCTTCCCTACTATCTGGCGGCGTTGGCAGGGTCTAGAGGCCCGCGGACAGGGTTTTCAGGCTCTCACGGGCGGCGGCAAGCGTGCGGCTGATGTCGGCATCGCTGTGCGCAGCCGAGACGAAGATGGCTTCAAACTGTGAAGGGGGCCAGAGTACCCCACGGGCCAGCATTTCGCGGAAGAAGGCGGCGAAGCGCTTGGTGTCGGACCGCTTGGCGGCCGCGTAATTTCGGACCGGATCGACGGCGAAGAAAAGGGTGAGTAGCGACCCGGTCGCATTGACCTGACCCGCCACCCCGGATTCCCTCAGAGCCTCGCGGAGGCCGTCGGCCAGGCGTTCCGCCCTGGCGTTGAGCGGCTTGTAGAAGGTTGGATCCTCGAGGAGGGCCAAGGTGGTGAGTCCGGCGCGCATGGCCAGGGGGTTCCCCGAAAGGGTTCCCGCCTGATAGACAGGCCCTTGCGGGGCGATCTGATCCATGATCTCACGGCGTCCCCCGTAGGCTGCGACCGGCAGTCCTCCGCCGATAATCTTGCCGAGAACGGTCAGATCGGGTTGAATGCCGTACACATTTTGGGCTCCGCCGCAGGCGAGGCGAAACCCGGTAATAACTTCGTCAAGAATCAGGAGCGCGCCATCACGCTCCGTAATGCGGCGGAGCGACTCCAGGAAGCCGGGCGCGGGCTGAACGACTCCCATATTGGCCGCGATCGGTTCACTGATGACGGCAGCGATTTCTCCAACGTGCTCGGCGAAGATGCGTTCCACAGCTGCGGCATCGTTGAAGGGAACGTTCAGCGTCAAAGCCGCAAGGGCTTGAGGAACGCCGGGGCTGGACGAAATACCGAACGTGGCCAATCCGGAACCGGCTTCCACAAGGAAGCTATCGGCGTGACCGTGATAGCCACCTTCGAATTTGACGATGTGGTCGCGTTTTGTGAAGGCGCGGGCCGCTCGGATGGCAGACATGGTTGCTTCCGTGCCAGAGCTGACGAAACGGATGCGCTCGATCGAAGGAATCGCCCGGGCGATGTGCTCGGCAAGCTCGATTTCCAGCGGCGAGGTCATGCCATAGCTCGTGCCGCGGCGGGCTTGCTCAGCGATGGCGTCGACCACGTCGAGGCAGGCATGACCAAGAATCAAAGCCCCCCAGGAGCAGACGTAGTCGAGATACTCGCGGCCGTCTGTGTCCCACAGGCGCGAACCAGAAGCGCGATCTATCAAAGGGGGCGAGCCGCCCACGGCGCCGAAGGCGCGCACCGGGCTGTTTACGCCGCCAACCAGAATGTTTCGGGCCCGTTCGAGCAGATCACGTGAGCCGAGCATCGCGGTCGACCATATTACCTTCTCTGCTTGAATTTGAATCTGGCGAGCCCGAAGAATCTTGGCCCCAGCAGCCCTGACCTCAGCAGCGGCGGAGCCAGCGGGCTACATCTTTGGCGTGGTAGGTCAAAATGATGGACGCACCGGCGCGCTGGATGCCGGTTAGGATTTCAAGGACGATGCGCTGCTCGTCGATCCAGCCTTTCTGCGCAGCGGCCTTAACCATCGAAAACTCAGCGCTGACGTTGTAAGCGGCGACAGGCGCGTCGAAGCGCTCGCGGACACGCGTGATGATATCGAGGTACGGCAGCGCGGGTTTGACCATAATGATGTCGGCACCCTCCTCCAGATCGAGCGCGACTTCCCGCAGGGCCTCGCGGGCGTTGGCCGGATCCATCTGGTAGCTGCGGCGGTCACCAAACTGCGGGGCCGACTGCGCGGCCTCGCGGAACGGGCCGTAAAACGCGGAACAGTACTTCGCGGCATAGGCCAGGATCGCAACGTCGTGGAAACTCTCCTCATCCAGTTTGCGGCGGATGGCGGCGACGCGACCATCCATCATGTCAGACGGAGCGACCATATCCGCACCGGCGCGGGCGTGCGACAGAGCCGCCTCGGCAAGCAGCGCGAGGCTCGGATCATTCAGGATCACGCCGTCCTTGATGACCCCGCAATGGCCATGGCTGGTATATTCGCACAAACACACATCGGTGACGACGAGCAGGTTGAGCTTGGCTTTGCGGATCGCTTCGATGGAGCGCTGGACTGCGGCTTTCGGCGAGAAGGCTTCCGAGCCGGTTTCGTCCTTGTGCTCGGGCAGGCCGAACAGAAGTACGCCAGCAAGGCCGAGGTCGGCGACTTCGCGACACTCCTCGACGATCTGATCTGGCGATTGCTGATAGATGCCGGGCATGGAGCCGACTTCCCTCCGAACTTTCTTTCCCGGGCAGGCAAACATCGGATAGAGCAGGCCGTGGGTCGAGAGCTGCGTTTCGCGGACGAGGCCACGCAGCGCTTCGGAGCGGCGCAAGCGGCGCGGTCGGTGAGTCGGAAATGTCAAGGGCGCCTCGCTGGTATCGGGTGATGCGCGAAATGCCGCACCAGCACCTTCACGATACCCGACGTAGAGGATTCCTCTGCTTGCATTCTAACGCAAGCACCCGAGCTCCGGATCGCGGTGGCTGTGGTGGGCCCGATAGCGAGAAAGGGGACACGCGCTGAGAGCTCGGGGAGATCGGCTTCACCGATCACGCGCGTGAAGTTGCGAACGGCTGAGGGACTGGCGAAAACAATGGCGTCGACTCCCCCGCCGCGCGCCCGGGCAAGAATGTCCGGATCGACCGTTGCAGGGTCGGTTGTGCGGTACGCAATCACCTCGGTCACACGTGCGCCTACGGTTCGCAAGGCATCGGCGACGCGTTCATCGCCGCGATCGCTGCGAGGAAGCAAAACGCGACGCCCGGACAGTGAAGGTCCGAGCTGGCGAGCGAGCGTTTCACCAGTTCCCTTCTCTGCCACGCAATGCACACGAACCCTTTTTTCCTCCAATGCCCGGGCCGTCGCAGGCCCCACTGCTCCGATGACCCGATCCGAAGACAGGAGCATTGCACACTGTATGCCCAGTTGGGCGCAGCGATCAAAAATAAATCGGACCGCGTTCGCGCTAAGGAAAACGATCGCGTCGAACGAATCGAGCTGACGAAGCTGCTCGTCCAAATCCTGGCTGTCTTCGGGAGGCGCAAGGGCGATCATCGGAAGCAGGACGACTTCGGCACCCAACTCCTCGAGGGCAGCGATGAGATTCCGGGCCTGTTCGGGCACACGCGTGACGACGATGCGCTTGCCTGTCAGAGTTCTTCTAATGCCCAACGGTTTTTCCTGCAAGACGCAGCAGCGTGTCCGCACCGGATTCGATCAAAGCGGCCGCAAGACGAAGGCCGATCTCGCGGGCTTGCTCGACTGGGCCGTTCTCAGAACAGCGCACATACTCAGACCCGGTCACGGAAAAGATGGCCGCTTCAAGATGTAGCTCGCCGCCGCGCAAAGAACCAAGCGCCCCGAGGGGAACCTGGCAGCCACCCTGGAGTGCCTCCAGCAGCGCGCGCTCGGCCGTGACGCATGTGCGCGTTTCGTCGTGGGAACAAGCAGCAACGAGTTCAAAGGTTCGACGATCGTCGGCGCGCGTCTCAACGCCGAGCGCGCCTTGGCCGACGGCAGGTAGCATCACGTCCTCGTCAAACACCTCGGTGACCCTACTGGTTAGGCCCAGGCGGTCGATGCCGGCCTTCGCCAGAACCACCGCGTCAAATTCACCGCTATCGAGCTTTTTCAGGCGCGTGTCGACATTGCCGCGCAGATCTGCCACGTCCAAGTCCGGGCGGTGATGCCGGAGCTGCGCCTGCCGTCGCAAGCTGCTGGTGCCGACGCGCGCCCCGTCAACGAGCGTCTTCAACGTGCCGCCCGCGCGGGATATCAGGCAATCACGCGGATCTTCACGGCGCGTGATCGCAGCGAAGACGAGGCCCGGAGGAGTCTCCGTAGGCACATCCTTCATGCTGTGGACCGCAAGGTCTATCGTGGCGGCAAGCAGGGCTTCTTCAATTTCCTTGATGAAGATGCCCTTGGTACCTGCTTCTGAGCCAATCTGTTCATGAATCTGGGCTACCGAAGCCGATTGGAGGCGGTCGCCAGAAGTGCGGATCTGGACCAGCTCGGTTTCAATGCCATGCAGGCGCTTCATAGCATCCGCGACGGCATTCGCCTGCCACAGGCCGAGCGCGCTGCCGCGCGTACCGATGCGCAAAGGCTTCACTCCGAGTCCTCGCCCGGTTCACTTTTCTTGTCGAGGCCAAAGACAGAGCGCAGAGCCTTTATCGCGCCCAGGCGACCGGGAAAGCCCTGGCCGTTGCTCAGGCGCGCGCTGGGCTGGGCGAGAACCCGCTCAATCAGTTCCTCGGTAATTTCGGCGATGCGCTGGAACTGTTCAGGCGAGGCGGCCTCGAGGGCGTCTCGCCGCTCACGCAAGAGCGCTTCGCGCTCTCTGTGAAAGTGGTCGCGCAGATCATCGATGATCGAGTTGGTCTCAAGGGCAGCCCGCCAGGCTTCAAATTTGGCGACGTGTTCAGAGACGATGGCTTCGGCTCGCGGAATTTCCGCTTCCCGGGCGCGCTTGTTTTGCTCCACGATTTCGCCGAGGTCGTCGATGTTATAGAGATAGAGATTGTAGAGGCTGGCGGCGTCGGGCGCGACATTGCGTGGCACGCCCAGATCCACGACGAACACCGGGCGACCGTCGCGGGCTGTAAGAGCGTGCAACAGTTTGTCGCGCGTAAGAACCGCGCCGGCCTCTCCCACCGAGGTCACGATGATATCCGGCGCAGAAAGAGCGCTTTCTAGCCGGTCCCAGGCAACGGCTTCTCCTCCCATGCGCGCCGCGAGATTCCGGGCGCGCTCGAAGGAGCGATTCACCACGTGCAGGCTGCCGATGCCGCGGTTGCGCAGATGCTCGACGACTTGTTCGGCAACTTCCCCTGCGCCGAGAATCAGAGCCGAGCGATCTTTCAGGCTGCCGAAAACCCGTTCGGCGAGCTTGACGCCCGCAAGGGAGACCGACATCGGCCGAGCGCCAACTTCGGTCTCGGCGCGGACGCGTTTCCCGACTTCAAGCGCTCCCTGAAAGGCACGATTGAGAATCGGGCCGGTGGCTCCGTGATCGAGGGCGCGCCCGTAGGCTGTGCGAATCTGGCCGAGGATCTCGGCTTCCCCCAGCAACATGGAATCGAGCCCGGCGGCGACGCGAAAAAGATGGCGGATCGCTTCGGCGCCCACCCAGCGGTAGGTGCGCCCTACAAGCTCCGCGCGAGGAATCTTGTGGTAGGAGGTGAGGAAATCTTCCAGCACATCGGTAATGGCTTGAGTCGTATCGCCCGGGACGCCGTAGAGCTCGCTGCGATTGCAGGTAGAAACGACGACCGCTTCTTCGAGAATTCCCCGGCTGCGAAGCTGCATGGCGGCATCCAGCGCTTGGTCGGTAGTGAAAGCGACGCGCTCGCGAACCTCAACCGGCGCCGTGCGGTGATTGCAGCCGAGGAGTGCGACCCGAACGGCGCGGCCTGCCGGGATCGAGGGATTCCTCGTGTTGGAAACGGGGCACATTAGAAGAAGCGGTGAAACCTGGTCAAATACAAGTTCACAATCGTGTAGCTGAAAAGGACCACCGCGAAATTCAGCGCACAAATCCGCGCGGCGCGCGCGCCACGCCAGTGGGCATTCCTGGAAAGCCACAGGTAAATGACATAGGCGGCCACGATCGCAAGCGTGATGACCACCTTCGGATCGCCCCAGGCGTAGGCGCCGGTGAGGCGGTGTTCCCAGATCAAACCGCTGATGACGCCGAAGGCGAGCGCTCCGAGCCCGACATAGACGCTGCTGCGAGACATGCGGTCGAGCACATCGAGTGCCGGGAACCGCCAGAAAGCGGCACCGGTTCGACGGGAACGCAGAACGCTATCCTGCAAGAGATAGATGATGCTAAGAATGAACGACAAACCAAAGGCGGCATAGGCCCAGGTGTTCAGTGTAATGTGAAACGTGAACAGCGGTCCTCGCGCCGGAGGTGGCGGCATCCCGACAGGTGCAAGCGAACTCACCAGTGCCACCCAGACCAGCAGCAACAAAGTCACGAAGGCTCCCACCGATCGCTGCCCATGAAAAACTTCCAGGCCGAGGTAGGTGATGCCCAACAGCCACGCGAACAGGGACATGGAACCAAACAGGTCTTCGTAGGGAACGGTGTGCATTCCATTGGAGCGTTCCAGAAGCGCGTAGTAATGAAACACAATACCGCCGGTCAGAAGCAGGGTCGCCAGACGCCCCAGCCAGAGATGGGGCGCATAGAGAATGCGCACGTAGCAACAAAAACTGGCCGCATAGAAGGCCAGTGCCAGATAGGCCGTATGGTTCAGCATGACAAAACGGAAAACTCCTCTGCGAGATTATAACGCCACAAGGGCTCGCGCGGGCTTCTGGTATGATCATGGGGACGCCTGACCCAATGGCTGAAGATCACGAAAACAAAAAGGAGCTTTTTCTGCGGGCCTGCCGATGCGAGCCCGTCGATCGCGTGCCTGTGTGGATGATGCGACAGGCGGGCCGCTATCTGCCCGAGTACCAGGCGGTGCGGAGGAAGCATTCGTTTCTGGAGATCTGCAAGACGCCCGAGCTGGCGGCGGAGGTTTCGATCCAGCCGTTTCGGGTCTTGGGCGTCGATGCGATCATCGTGTTTTCCGACATTTTGATCGTCGCCGAAGCGATGGGGATGTCGCTCACGGTGCCCGACTCGGGGCCGCTGCTGTCGAACCCGGTGCGCGACCGTGCAGCGGTGCGGCGGCTGCACGATTTCGATCCCGCCAGGGACACCCGATTCGTCGGTGACGCGATCCGGGTGATTTCGAACGAAATGGGGCCGACGGTCCCGGTGATCGGGTTCGCGGCGGCGCCGTGGACGCTCGCCTGCTATATGATCGAAGGACAGACCCGCGGGGATGTTTCGCAAGCCAGGCAAATGCTGCGAGAGCAGCCAGCGATCGTGCGCGAATTGCTCGAACGGATCACCGGCGCGACAGCGACGTACTTGAAGGCTCAGATTGAGTCGGGTGCTGCGGCCGTGCAGCTGTTCGATACCTGGGCGGGCGAGCTGACGCCGGCTGCGTACGATGAGTTGGAGCAACCGGCGATTCGGGCGCTGTTTGAATCACTCGGTGCGAACGGGGTGCCCAAGATCCTATTTGCAAAGGGCTCGCTGCAGCACCTGGAAAGCTTGGCAGAAACGGGCGCGAACGTTGTGAGTGTCGATTGGCAGACCGATTTAGCTGAGGCGCGGCGACAGCTCGGGAAGCGCGTGGCGCTGCAGGGGAACGTGGAGCCTTCGATACTGCTGGAAGACGACGCAGAGGTACGACGGGCGGCGCGTGCAGCGATCGAGAAGACGGGTGGCGTGGGGCATATTCTGAATCTGGGCCACGGAATCTTGCCGCAGACGCCCGTGGCGAACGCCAGGGCGTTTGTGGAAGCTGGACAGTCGGCGTTGGTTTCGACGCGTGCATGAAGGAAACGAACGTCAAATCGGATAGCGAGCTTGCGATCGGGCAGGTTCCCGAGGCGCTGCTCGAAAGGTACAACAAACCCGGGCCGCGCTACACCAGCTACCCCACGGCGCCCCTTTGGAAGGACGATTTCGGTCCCGACGACTTCGAGGCCTATTGCGCGCGGGCCAACGCGCGCGGCACACCAGTTTCCCTTTACATGCACCTTCCCTTCTGTGAGAGCCTGTGCCTGTTTTGCGCCTGTAACGTCTCGATCCAGAAGGATCGGAGCGTGACGATTCCGTATCTGGCTGCGCTGAAACGCGAAATTGATCATGTCGCAAGGATGGTTTCGCGGAATCGGCCAACGGTTCAGTTTCACTGGGGTGGCGGCACACCCACCTATCTGACTCCCGCGCAGATGGAGGATCTGTTCGACTACACGCGGGAGAGATTTTCCCTTGCAACCGACGCGGAGATCGGAGTGGAAGTCGACCCGCGCGTAACCAGCAGCGAGCATCTGGCAACGCTGCGGCGGCTGGGGTTTAACCGACTGAGCATGGGCGTGCAGGATTTTCAGCACAAGGTGCAGGAGACCGTCCATCGCATCCAGCCTTATGAAATGACCCGCGATCTGATCATCAGGGCGCGTGAGCTGGGCTTTCAGAGCATCAGCGTCGACCTCATCTACGGGCTGCCCTATCAGACGGCAAGGACGTTTGCTCAAACGACGGACCAGGTGCTAACCATTTCGCCCGATCGAATCGCTCTGTTCAGCTACGCGCATGTGCCATGGCTCAAAAAACAACAGGGCTCGTTTGCCGATCACTTGCCGGAGGGGATGGAGAAATTCCAGATTTTTAAGGCAGGTCTGGAAAAGCTCCTGGAGGCCGGATACCTCTACATTGGCATGGATCACTTCGCGCGACCGGGCGACGAGCTCGCCGCGGCGCAGCAAAATCGCACGCTTCACCGCAATTTTCAGGGCTACACGACCAAGGCGGGCGCCGATCTGTATGGGATGGGCGTCAGCGCCATCAGCTCGATCAGCGGAGCGTATGCGCAAAACCTGCGCGAGGTGCCCCTCTATCAAAGCACGGTCGAGCAGCGTGGAGTGGCAACGATGCGGGGCTATCGGCTTTCGATGGACGATGCCATTCGGCGCGCGGCCATCGGAAGGCTGTTATGCCACACGGTGATTGTTAAGCGGGAGATCGAACAGGAGTTCTCGATTCCCTTCGACACATATTTTGAGGCCGAGCTCGCACGGCTCAGCGAACCGGCGTCGGATGGACTGGTGACACTGTCGCCAAGCGAGATTCGCGTGACACCGCTGGGCCGCATTTTCATCCGCAATGTCGCGATGGTGTTCGACCGCTATCTCCACGAACAGCAGATGGACCAAAAACCCCTGTTTTCCAAAACGCTCTAGTGCGTTCCCTGCGGAATGGCTGAGTCTGGACAAGTCGTCGTCGTGGGTGGAGGCATTTCCGGCCTGGCGTGCGCGGTCCGACTCGAGCAGCTGGGTGTGCCGGTACGTCTCTTGGAAGCGAGCGAACGGGTCGGCGGACTCCTGGATACGGTTGAGAAGGACGGATTTCTGTTTGAGTCCGGTCCGCAGAGTTTTCAGGGGACCGAACTGCTTCTGTCGCTAATCGGAGCTCTCGGAATCGATGCCGAACTGTGCAAGGCCGACCCGCGAGCTCCGCGGTACGTCCTCAGACGCGGGCGGCTTCAAAAAATTCCTATGTCGCCACAGGCCGTTCTGGGCACCTCTCTGCTCGGCGTGCGAACCCGTTGGAAGGTGGTATCGGAAGCGTTCCGGAAGACGAAACCGCCGAGCGAAGAGGAATCGATCTCCGCATTTGTGCGAAGGAAATTCGGGCATGAGATTCTCGAATACCTGGTCTCTCCATTCGTATCGGGAGTGTATGCCGGTGACCCTGAACGACTGAGTCTGCGCGCAGCCTTTCCGACGCTTGACGAGTGGGAACGGGAGTACGGAAGCGTGCTTCGCGGGGCGATAAAGTCGCGGAACGCTCCCAGCGCGCCGCCGCTCTGCTCGTTCCGCCGCGGAATGGTTACTTTAACCCGGGCGATGGCTGCAAGACTGGGCCGGGCCGTGGAAACGAGCACCGGCGTGGATTCCATTCGCAAGGCAAACGGCTCTAGCGGAGGCCGATGGGAGGTTCGCTGTAGTGGAAGGGATGGAGCGGCGACGCTCCACGCCCAGGCCGTGGTGATGGCCGTGCCGGCACATGTGGCAGGTCGTTTAATCGCACCGATCGCCCCCGATCTGACCCAGAAACTTTCAAGCATTGCCTACGCATCGCTGGCCGTCGTAGGCACGGGGTATTACGCGAAACAGGCCGGCGCCCCGCTCCACGGCTTTGGCGTGTTGGTTCCACGAAGTGAAAAGTACCGTACCCTCGGCATCGTTTGGAATACGTCGCTGTTTGCCGGTCGCGCCCCCGACGGGCAGATGACGATTACCAGTTTTATTGGCGGCGCCACCGACCCGGAGATCGCTCAGAAACCTGCGGAAGAAATCACGGCGATCGTCCAGAAGGACCACGAAAAAATCCTTGGCATCACCGGATCGCCCATCACCTCGATGATTTGGGTGCATCCGAAGGCTTTGCCGCAATACAACCTTGGGCATGGCCATGTTGTGCAAGCCATCCGGGTTGCAGAGCGGTCCGTGGCGGGGCTTTATTTTGTTGGGAACTATCTTGAGGGCCCCTCGATCGGCAAGTGTGTCGAACGGGGCTTTCAGGCTGCCGAGAACGTAAACAGCTATCGTCAGACGGGCGTGGCCGCTCAGGCGGGATAGCTGAGAATCGGGTCCGGCCCTTCGCCATAACCTTTTTTCGCAGGCCAACCGGGCAGCCCGGCTAAGCTATAATCGAGAAATCACGTCCATGGCACAGACACACAAGTCGCGGCGCGAACTGCTCGAGCAATTCGTGGCGCAGAAACCCGGGGACGCCTTCGCCCGCTACGGACTTGCGCTAGAGTGCGCCAAGCTCGGAGATGATGCCTCTGCGCAGAGCCACTTCCGGAGCCTGCTGGAAGCGAATCCTGAGTATATCGCAGGTTATTTTCAATACGGCCAGCTCCTATCACGCTTGGGACGGCTAGAAGACGCCCGTCGAATCCTATCCGATGGCATGGTCATGGCGCAGAAGACGGGCGACAAGCACGCGTGGGACGAGATGCAAGCGGCGCTGACGCTGCTTGGCTAGCTACTCCGGCCGAAGAACCGCCATCGATGGCCAGACCCAACCGAATCCCGCTATTTCCTCTCGATACCGTCCTTCTGCCGGGCATGCAGATGCCGCTGCACATTTTCGAGCCCCGCTACAAGCTCATGATTGGGCGATGCCTAAGTGGGCGGATCGAGTTTGGGATCATTCTCGCGGCAAGCAAGGCGATCGCGACACTCGGTTGCACGGCCGAAATTGTTCAAAAGACAAGGGATTACCCCGATGGTCGGATCGACATTTTGACGGAGGGGCGCGCCGTCTTCCGGCTGGCCGAGCTGATCGATGAAAATGAGTATTACGAGGGTGCGGTTGAATACCTCGAAGACGCTCCGTCAGCCACTGAGATCGGAGGCGACGCCGAACTCACGACGACCTTCGAGCGATGTCATCTGCTGGTGTTCGGTCGCCCGTGGGTGGACGCGGCACCGAACCAACTGGCGACGCTGTCCTACCGGATGGCGGGACTGTTGCCTATGGAGGTGGACAAACGCCAGGCCCTACTAGAAATGCGGTCGGAGGACGACCGACGCAGCGTCGTTTTACGTTGGATGGTCGACTTCCTAGCGAAACTGGTGGAGCTGGAGCGAGCACGCAAGCGCGCGGCCGGCAACGGTCACGGGCTCAACTGACGCCGTGCAAACGGATCGAGGCAACCCAGCCGGGCGCAGATCCAATCTCCCGTTAGGTGAGCGCGCGACGTTCCACTATAATGGACTTGAAACTGCGCAATCGAATCGGTCGTATCGGCACAAGGAACCGGTGAACGAATGAGCTCTCAGCCGCAAAACCTGGGCGAGCTTCGCCATAGCCCGTGGTCAGAAGAAAAAACCGCACAACGCACGATCCGGCAGGAGCTGCGAGAAAATCTGCTGGAGAAGATGGAGGGGAACGCAACGCTGTTCCCCGGTGTGCACGGGTACGATGATACGGTGATCCCGCAGATCACCAATGCGCTGCTTTCACGGCACCATTTCATTCTGCTGGGCCTGCGCGGACAGGCGAAATCCCGTATTATCCGAGGGCTGGTATCGTTTCTCGATCCCCAGATTCCGGTCATAGCCGGCTGCGAAATCCATGACAATCCCTATCGACCGTTATGCCGAGCCTGCCAGGAGCGCGTCTTGACCGAAGGCGACCGAACGCCGATCGCATGGCTCTCGCGTGAGCATCGCTACGTCGAAAAGCTGGCGACCCCGGACGTCACGATCGCCGATATTCTCGGCGATGTCGACCCGATCAAAGCGGCGCGCGGCGGAAGAAATCTCGCCGACGAACTGACGATTCACTACGGGCTTCTGCCGCGCGCAAATCGAGGCATTTTTGCGATCAATGAGCTTCCCGACCTAGCCGGCAAAATCCAGGTGGGCCTGTTCAACATCATGCAGGAAGGGGACGTGCAAATTAAGGGATATCCGGTGCGGATGGCGCTGGACGTGCTCCTAGTGTTCACGGCCAACCCTGAAGACTACACCGCACGCGGGAAGATTATCACGCCGCTCAAAGACCGCATCGGCTCCGAGATCCGCACGCACTACCCTGCGACCCTCGACGAAGGGATTTCGATCACCTCGCAGGAGTCATGGACCGATCGCGATGGCAAGCGCCGAGTGGGAATTCCCTTCTACGTACGCGAAATTGTCGAGGAGGTGGCGTTTCAGGCGCGCGAGGACAAGAGGATCGACCGGCGCTCGGGCGTCAGCCAGCGGCTGCCGATCAGCGCGCTCGAGAACGTCTTAAGCAATGCGGAGCAGCGCGCTGTGCGGAATCATGATTCCATCGTGGTGGCGCGCGTCGGCGATGTCTATGCCGCCATTCCGGCAATGACGGGGAAATTTGAACTCGAGTATGAGGGTGAGCTGCGGGGCGCGGAAAATATCGCCCGCGAGCTGATTCGTGGGGCCGTCGGCAAAATGTTCACCAAATACTTTTCCAACGTGAATTTCCAACCGGTCGTGCAGTGGTTTGAAATGGGCGGTGAACTGAAGATCCCGGTGAACGCTTCCAGCGCCGAAGTGCTGGGCCAGCTCAGGAAGATTCAGGGACTGTTTGAGCACATCGAAAACCTCGGTGTGCGCCCGAAGGATGACGCCGCCATTCAGGCCAGCGGCGCCGAGTTCATGCTGGAAGGACTGTGGGCGCACAAACGCATCAGCCGGAGCGAAGAACGCGGATTTTTTGCAGAGGCGCGCAAGGCACCCGAGCCGAGGGACCCCAGGGAGCCCTCCGGACGAACGCCGCGAAGGCAATTTAATTGAGCGATCGAACGGCAATGACATGAAATACACAAAGTACTCGCGGTACCTTCCCAATGCTGCCGATGACATCGACCTGCAGGACCTCATGGATCGGCTCTCCGACTTCTTTCTTCAGAGCGGTTTTCAATCGCAATACGGCTTCTACGAACTCGACATGGAGAACGCACGAGAGCAGCACATGGAACAGCTGCGACAGGCGATCCTTCGGGCGCTCGAAGAGGGTGATCTTATTCCGCCAGAACTGCTCGAGAAGCTGCGCGAAAATGCCGATCTGAGCCAAAACCAGGAGCTGCGCGACATGATCGATCAGATCATCGATCGCATGGAGCAGGAAGGCTACATCACCCAGCAGCAGTCGGCGCGAGTCACACCGCCGCCTGCGGAGACGCCAGGCGGCCAGATCGGACGAGACCAACCCCACGTGGAGGCACGATTCGAGATCACGGACAAAGCGCTCGACTTCCTCGGCTTCAAAACACTGAAGGACCTCCTGGCGTCGCTCGGCAAGAGCAGTTTTGGGCGTCACGACACCCGCGACCTGGCCACCGGCGTAGAATCGGGCGGAACGTCGAAGCAATATGTGTTCGGTGACACGCTGAATTTGGATATTAGCGGCACGCTGTTCAACGCCGTGCAACGCAAGGGAGCGGAAATTCCGATTGAACTGGATTATCCAGACCTCATGGTGCACCAGTGCGAATACCAGAGTTCCTGTGCCACGGTGCTGATGCTCGACTGCAGCCATAGCATGATTCTCTACGGCGAGGACCGTTTCACGCCGGCCAAACGGGTGGCCTTGGCGTTGTCTCATCTGATTCGCACTCAATATCCAGGCGATTCGTTGCACTGCGTACTATTCCATGACAGCGCGGAGGAGATTCCACTGGGAAAACTGGCGCGCGTGCAAGTGGGACCGTACTACACCAACACGCGCGAAGGGCTGCGACTTGCGCAAAGGATCCTGGCACGACAGAAAAAAGACATGCGGCAGATCGTCATGATTACCGACGGAAAACCCTCGGCACTGACGCTAGAAGACGGTCGGATCTACAAGAACGCGTTCGGCCTCGATCCACTTGTTGTGACGCAAACGATGGAGGAAGTGGCGAAATGCAAGCGGGCTGGGATTCTGATCAATACATTCATGCTGGCCAGTGATTATAGCCTGGTCCATTTCGTACAGAAGGTCACCGAACTTTGTCGCGGTAAGGCTTACTTCACGACGCCTTACACCCTCGGGCAGTATCTCCTGATGGACTACGTCAGCCGGAAAACGCGGAACATCCACTAGCGCGAGTTCCCTCCCCTACACCTCATGGAGCAGGTCGCCCAAGGTTTTCCTGTGTCTAGGGGGCTTGTGGCGCTTGTTCGGGATAGTGCGTTCGGCAGGAGGCACACCGACACTGAGCCGGGCGCGGCGGCGCGCCTCCTTCGTGACTCTCAACCGCTGCTTCTTGCGCGGGGCCATCGCGTAGCAAATCTAGCGAAGAGCGGTTCAGAATGGAAGGATGCGGATCGGCCATCGATCCGACCAATCGCAGCCCGGTCCGCAGTTCGCCAAACTAGTCCCCATATCTCCTAGGCGATTCCTTTGGTAGCTCCTTCCAGTCGTTAACCATTACGGCCCGCCCGGCCCTGATCACCGTGACGTAGACAGAGTCCAGGCCCTTGTGGTTGGTGGGGCTGAAGCTCAGCAAGAGGTTAGGACCGAGCCCGATATCTCGGCGATTCATGCTCACCAGAGCGGAGACCAGTTTGTCCCGCGTCAGGTCGCGTCCGGCGTCGCGCAGGGCAGTCACCAGAACCATGGCATCCACAAAGCTCTCGAGACTGACAAAGCTAGGCTCAGCATTGCCCATGTACTTTCGGAGCGCCTGGCGGTAGAGCTTCACCGTCGGCAGATCTGTGTGTTCATACGTTGGTACTACTTGCGTGATGATCATGCCCTCGGCATTCTCAGCACCAATGCGTAACAGCCCTTCGGTCCCCACGAAGGAAACCGTCAAGAACCGAGGATGCCAGCGGGCGGCGTGGGCTTGCTTCAAAATGGCATTCACCGGGGCATAGGGACCGGCGAGGATGACAGCTTCCGGGTTGGCCGCACGTACCTGTTTTATGCCCTACTCAACTGCCAGCGTGTTGTGCTCAAAGGTGCCGAGGGCCACTGGCGCCGAGTGATACTTCGCCAAGGCACGGTTGACGCCTTCCAGCACGGCAGCCCCGAAAGCGTCGTTCTGGTAGAGCAGTGCTATTTTGCGCACGCCCAGGTGGCCCCATAAGCCGTCCACCTGCTCCCGGGTTTCATCAAAATACGAGGCGCGAATGTTGAAGATGGTACGGTGAACCGGATCGATGAGTGCCTGAGCGCCGGTAAACAGTCCGACCAGCGGTGTGTGAGTGGCATCGGCCAGGGGAATATATTTCAAGGCCGTCGGTGTGCCCACGAAGAAGGCGGTCGCGAACACGTCGGCCTTTTGCAGGCTTTCCCAGCATGACGCGGCGTTGTTGGGTTCATAGCCATCATCCTTCGATTCCAGTTCGAGTTTGCGTCCATTCACACCGCCCTGGTCGTTTACCAGGCTAAAATACGCTCGTGCACCGATGACCATTTGTAAGCCCAGAAAGGACGCGGGGCCAGACAGAGCATTGCAGGAGCCAATCCTGATAGCATCCAACGTGACCC
Organism: Candidatus Acidiferrales bacterium; assembly: GCA_035622155.1. GTDB lineage: Bacteria > Acidobacteriota > Terriglobia > Acidiferrales > UBA7541 > Palsa-295. The sequence goes on along the minus strand of DASPVW010000021.1, from coordinate 48,707 downwards.
CGGGAACTTCCTTCTGGCCCCAGGTCTGAGGCAAACCCAGGACGAGAGTCGCGAAAATGAATAATGGGAATTTCCGGACACACGACAAAAGAGAAGGTAGTAACATTTTTCTCCCAACCCCAGGTCGCCGCAGAGCTGAAAGCGCTGCGAGCGATTGTGCGCATGAGGTGAGAATAGCTCAGTCCGACAGGGAGTGCTCCGGCACCCCCATGCACTGTGCTCAAAGCGTTGCCAGCGGCCCTCCTGCCCAACAATCCCTCGCGCCATCTGCGCAAACAGGCGCTGAGCTTCGGTGGGATCGCCGCTTAGGAAGGGCCGCTAATCTGGATTTTTGGAAGTAGAAGAAGCAAAACGCTTCGTCACGAGAGGTAAGCGATATGCACCGCCCTTCCCCTTGCCAATGGCTTCTAGGCCCTTTACTCATGCTATGCGTGGCAGCGTCGATCTCCGCTCAGGAGCCCGCGGCGCTGGCCTCAACAAAGCCCAACGGGAGGCAAGCCGTCGAGTGGAAGCAGTTCGACTACACGTGTGAGGGGGGTAGGAAGCTAACGGTGCATTTGCGCAACGACACGGTTAAGGTTCTCTTCAACAATCGCCTGTATCGGATGCGGCAGGTCATCGCCGCTTCGGGCACGCGGTATTCCGACGGGCGAGTCATCTGGTGGAGCAAAGGCGAAAGCGGGTTCCTTCAGCAGGATTCTCCGGACGGAAACGGTGCGATGATCGTCAAAGACTGCCAATTGAATAAGCCGTTCGAGGCTCCCGAGGCGATCACCGGAACGGTGAGCTACCTCATGCGTTCGGCTCTGCCGCCCAATGCCGTGATTTGGGTGCAGCTAGAAGACGTATCTCGCGCTGATACGCCCGCAACCATCGTGGCCGAAGACCGAATCATCGTGGGGCAGCATCAGGTGCCGGTGTCGTTCGAGTTGAAATTTGATCCCGCCAAAATCGACCCGCAGCATGCGTATGCCATCGATGCGCGCATTCTGGTCGACGATCAGCTGCGGTGCGTCAATGATCGAACCTACCGTGTTCTCACACAGGGCAACCCGTCTCATGTCGAGATGATCCTGAAGCCGGTCGAAGCAGCCGCGCCGACGCGTCCCTGACGAGACCGATCCTGGTCACAACGGCTATCGTAACCTGAGGGGGGGGCATCATGTTTGGCGAATCCAGCATTTCCGACCCGATCCTTTGCGCTCATCTGCTATACCAAGTGGATGAGAGGCTGATCGATCTGTTGCGTTCGCTCGCGCCGAGCGAATGGGACCTTCAGACCATCGCGCCCTTGTGGAAGGTTCGCGATGTGGTAGCGCACCTCCTCGATACCGCGCTGCGCAAGCTTTCCTTGGTTCGGGATTCCTATCGTGTGGAATCGGTTGATATCCGGTCGCCGCAAGATCTAGCCAAGCATGTCAATCGCCTCAATCGGGAGGGTGTGACCGTCTTCGGCCGTCTTAGCCCGATGGTACTGATCGACATGATGAAACAGGCCTGCGAGCACAGCGCTCGTTTTCATGAATCTCTCGATCCATTCGCCCCGGCGGCCTTCGCTGTTAGCTGGGCGGGAGAGGAGAGGTCGCTGAATTGGTTCGACACCGCCCGCGAATTGACCGAGCGCTGGCATCATCAGCAACAAATTCGACTGGCCACAAATCGGCCGGGCATCATGACCCGGGATCTGTATCATCCGGTGCTTGACTGTTTCATGCGAGGGCTGCCGCATCTTTATCGAGAGGTTGAGGCACCCCTGGCGACTCTGCTTGTGCTGGAGGTTTCCGGCGAATGCGGAGGCCAGTGGTTGCTGTCGAAGGGACCAACAGGGTGGCACCTCGTGAAACGGTCCGAAAGAGAGTTCGCGTCTCGCGTGAGGATACCCCAGGCGCTTGCCTGGCGTGTCTTTACTAAGGGCATTGACCGTAGCTTGGCTCGTCAGCAAATCGAGATCGAAGGCAACCACGAGCTAGGAGAGAAGGTTTTGCATTTGACGGCCATCGTTGGCTAGATCTATTTGGCTACCACATGTGCATCGCACCTCGGGCAACCATTATTCGCTCTGCCATCACGTGCTACAATTGTCTGTTGTTACCATCTCTCTATACATGTCTGGCACTTCAGGCAGGAACGAAATCGGCCTCGAGGTTCGTGCCCCCGATCGAACGTGCCGTTTTGTGCCGATTGCTGAGTCACCCTTCCTGATCGGCCGTGGCACCGAATCGGGAAAACACCTGCAGCTGACCGAGCCCCGCATTTCTCGTCATTGCGCCGCGATTAATATGGAGGGCGGAGAGTACTACTTAGAGGACCGAGGTCAGCGGAGTGGTCTATTCGTCAACGGAGAAAGGATCACGCGTTGCAGGTTGCAGTTGGGGGATGTCATTACCTTTGGTTTCGATAATTTCTACGAGCTCACGTTCCGGACCTCCGAGCCGGACACGACGATACCGGACCTGCTGAACACGATCGAGGGCCTGTCGGCCAGCGACACGTCGCCTGGTGGCCTCCGAAAGCTCAATCTTCTGCTGGAAGCGACGGCGCTGCTGCACTCACGGCTTCCGCTCGATGCGGTCCTGGGCAACGTGGTAGACCACGCCATCACCATCACCAGTGCGGACCGGGGGCTTTTGCTCGAGGCCAACGCTTCTGGTCAATTGAAAGCGCGTTTGGCCCGTCGCAGTGGGGGCAGGCAGCTGCCTTCGGACCAAATCGCGCCCAGCCAGACAGCTTTGCGAATGGCTCTGGAGCAGCGATCGAGCGTCATCACCGGAGACCTCGCCCAGTCGGGCCTCGACCTGCGGCAAGCGCCAAGCGTAGCTGGACAACGTCTGCGGGCTATCGTCGTCATCCCCCTCTATGCCATCGTGAGGGCCAGCACGAATGAATCCGCCGTGCACAACGAAAGAGGAGAGCTTTTGGGGGTCATCTATTTGGATTCTTCTCGCCCCGCCGCGCCATCAAGTCTTGACCGAAAAATATTGGATGCGCTCGGCGTGGAAGCAGCCAGCATCCTGGAAAACGCACGCCTCGTGGAGCGTGACCGGGAGCGGCGCCGCCTTGAGCAGGAAATTGAAATCGCGCGCGAGATCCAGCGGGCCCTGCTTCCCCGAAGCTTCCGCGACTTCCCTCACATGGATGCAAGCGGCATCAACCTTCCCTGTCTATCGATCGGCGGCGACTATTTCGATGTGTTCTCAATCGACGCCAGTCGCACTGCGTTCTTGATTGCGGATGTGGCTGGCAAGGGGCATGGCGCGGCGCTGTTAGCTGCGATGCTTCGGGGAGCCCTGTTGGGAATCACCATCGGGGCGCATCCGGCGCGGGTGATCGACCACATCAATCAGTTCTTCTGCATGCACCCTGAAGTCGAGCGCTATGCGACGGTCTTCGTGGGCATTCTTAGCGGCGACGGCCAAATCGAATTTGTGAATGCTGGCCATCCCTCGCCCATTCTGCTTCGTTGTGGCAAGGTTCTGGAACCTTTCACGGAGGGCTCGTTTCCGGTCGGGATGATGCCGGGGGCAACCTATCGCGCGTCTCGCGCACAACTTGAGCCGGGAGATACGCTAGTCCTGTACAGCGACGGGGTCACCGAGGCCATGAGCACCGGGCAACAGCTTTTTGGCGCCGCTCGCCTTCGCGAAGTTCTCCTCGGCAAGCACGACACGCCACTGGAGAGTCTCCAGAGTATGGTTCTTGAGTCGGTTCAGACGTTTGCCCATGGCGCGGGGCAAGCCGACGACATCACCTTGCTTCTAATTCGCTACAGTCCTACGAACTTCTCGCATCCACAACGGCCGTAACCGGCCGCTCCCGCCGAAGTCGGTTGAAGGCAGCAAACACGAGGCGATACGCGCCCCTGTTACCCCTAATCGACATAACGCAGTAAGGTCATAAAACCAAAATCCATGTGCAGTTGCTGATGGCAATGAAACAGTGTCAGGCCTGGATGGTTGGCGAGAAAATCGACTTCGACCGTATTGCGACGAGGAACGACCACGACGTCTTTGAGAACACCGGCTGTGTTCTTGCCCGCAAAGCGCGTCAACTCAAAGGTATGCCGATGCAGGTGCACGGGGTGATCCTCGTCGCTTTGATTGTCAAATCGAAGCCGATATTTGGCGTTGTTTCGAACTAAAAGTGGTTCCGTCTTTGGATACTCCTTGTCATTGATCGTCCAGTGGTCCACCCAGTTGTTACCTGCGAACTTGCGGCGAAAGACGAGCGGAACAACCTCAACAGGACCGGATGTCTGTCCAGAAGACCCGAAGACAGTGTAATCCCAAGAGGCCGAGGGCGGGGTGACCCATTGGGGCACCTCGTTCCGATTTTCGTATTCGACGACAATCCCCAGCCCCTTGTTCCGGATCGTATCGTCCACTTCGCCCATAATCCATACGCCGGGTGCATCCATCGTCACAATTGCATCGGCACGCTCGGCCGGACCCAGGGACAGCACCCCGACGGTTCGTGGTACAGGCACAGGATTACCGTCAAGACTGATCACGGTGAACTGGTGGCCAGCCAGAGCGATCTGGTGCTGCAGGGTGGCACTGGCGTTTAAGATACGGAAAAGTACTCTTTGTCCTTGCCGCACGCGTATCGGTTCACTGTGCCCCAACGCACGGTCGTTGACCGAAAAGCTTTGGTAAATCGCTTCCAAGGACCCTTCGCCGCCCGTGGCACTCAAATAAGGCTCCCATCCATGCAGGCACAGAGAATATTCGGCGTCATACTGACCCGGGTCTGTTGTGGGCTCGATGTAGACCATGCCGAATTGTCCGGTATACGTGGCTCGCTTGAGATTACGGCCAGCGGAAACGTGAGTGTGGTACCAGCGAGTACCGGAAGGGCGCGCCACGAAGGAATATCGCTGAGTACGACTGGGAGGAATCAAGGGAGTTCCCTCTTCGGCCGACCCGTCCAACTCCGAAGGGAGGAACATTCCATGCCAATGCACCAACTCAGGTTCTTTCGTGTCATTGACCACGTCGACGGTGACTTGCTGGCCCTCACGAAATCGCAAGAAAGGGCCCGGGGCCGAGCCGTTATATCCGGTCGTCTTGATGAGTTTTCTGGGAGCGATTTCTATCTCGACAGGGGAGATATGTAGCGTTGCATCGGGCTTGGATGCCCCAGCAAGCCCCTCCATGGCTGCACCAGGAAGGAACGGCAGGCAAGCACTACCCATCAACTGCAGAAAGGACCTGCGGAGCAGGCCTGCGCTCATTCGATCGTTCCTTGAGATCTCATCGTGACGATGACGAACTTAGCAATCACGATCATCTTCGTCCAGGACGATTTCCGGTCAACGTTTCTAGGAAAGCTTCAGTTACTTACGGTGTCGCCATGACTGGTTTGATCGAGGAAAGGTTGAGTATAGGCTGTTCACCCGTCTCCACCCCGTGTCGATGGGCGAGTTTGCCCGTAGCTCTGACGCGCTTGTTTTCCAGCGTTTCAAGCTTTGCGATTTTGCGATAGCTAACCTGGATAGAATTCACCTGCTGACCATCGATATCAGCCGGGGATTCGAGTTCGACGACCCAGCCTGTCGATTCTGCTCCAATCGCCATCATGCGAACGAGTTTACCTGTCACGGTTATTTGCTGCTCTGACGGTTGCGCCCCCGCACAGACGCTCACAAGTGCTAAAAGTAGGGTCGGAACGAAAGAACCGGGAATCCGTCGGTGATTCATTTGAAACCGCATCATATCCCCGGAAGGGCGAGAATGGAGCAACAGGTACGCCTTTTCTTGCTTGGCAATGGACACGAGCTATAGAATCTGGCCATCGAGGATCGAGGGAACTCGCGCAGGTCGGCAGATTCCAGAGGGGGGATGGGGTGCGGCATGCTCGCTGCAGTGTGATCCTTGCATCCATCCTTTGGGCGTGGCCTTTCCTGGCTTGTCCGGTGATCGCTCAAGTGGACTTGTCCGGCACCTGGAGCCAGCCGCCGGCTCCCGACAACACGACTGACCCCTTTATCGGCGATTACACCGGTCTCCCTATTAACGACGCCGCGCGATTACGTGCCGATAGCTGGACTGCCGAAAAATGGACGCAGGAAGAGCACGAGTGCGAGCCGCATCCGGCCGACTACGCTTTCCGCGCGCCCGGAGGCATGCGTATTTGGCCGGAGACGAATCCGCTTACGCAGGAGATCGTCGCCTGGCGCGTGACAATGTATTGGATGAACGCACAACGCACGATTTATATGGACGGTCGAGAGCCTCCGCCGCCCTATGCGGCTTCCACTTGGGAAGGCTTTTCGACGGGCAAGTGGGAAGGTGACAAGCTAGAGGTTACGACGATCCACTTGAAGGAGGGCTGGCTGCGCCGCAATGGTGTTCCCCGCTCTGAGAAGGCCAGTCTTGTCGAATATTTTATTCGCCACGGCGACTTTTTGACGATTGTGTCGATCGTGAAGGACCCGGTTTATCTGACCGAGCCGCTGGTGCGGACCGAACATTGGGTGCTGAACCCCGGTTATTCCCTTACGCCATCGCTATGCATTCCACGGCACGAGATTGACCACCCGAAGGGCTGGGTGTCACACCATCTGCCTGGAACCAATCCTTGGTTGGGCGAGTTCCCGAGCATGTATGGAATTCCCGTCGAGGCCGCGCGCGGCGGCGCCGAAACAATCTATCCGGAGTTCCTGCTGAAATTACAGACGCTTCCCATTCCTCCGGCGCCGGAGAAGAAAGCAGAGCCAACCAAGTGATGGCACAGCAGAGCGCTTCATCCCGGGCGGGCACCACGAGCGTCGTCCTCGCTCTGGCTATCGCCGCCACTTCTGTCGGTCGTGGTGCGGCGGCGCCAGGATACGGCCCTACGCCGGACCTTCACCTGCTACCCGTACAGGGAAGGGTGTACATGCTGGTCGGCGCGGGTGCAAACATCACGGTCCAGGTAGGCGACCAGGCTCTTGTTCTGGTCGATGCGGGGAGTGCACAGATGAGCGATCAAGTCATTTCGGCGATCAAGTCTCTCTCACCGAAGCCGATCGAGTTTATTGTCAACACCAGCGTGGATGAAGATCACATCGGTGGCAATCACAACCTCGCGAAGGCTGGGCACTTCAGCAGCGGGCTGCCTGGTGAGGAGACGGGAGCCTCGGTGGTCGCGCACCTGGCGGCGCTCGACCGCATGAGTGCGCCTTCCGGAAAGAAGCCGCCGATTCCCTCGGATTTGTGGCCTACCGACACTTACGACAATGACAGGTGGGAACTGTTCAACGACGAGGCCGTGATCATCAAGCATCCGCGCGCAGCGCATACCGACGGCGATAGCATTGTCTTCTTTCGCCGCTCGGATGTCGTCAGTACAGGTGACATCTTCACGCCGTATCGCTATCCGATGATCGAATTAGAGAAGGGCGGATCGATCAACGGCGAAATCGACGCGCTTAATCAGATCATCGACCTCATGGTCCCCGATGTGAACGAGGAAGGCGGAACCTATGTGATTCCAGGCCACGGGCGGCTGTGCGACCGGGCCGACATCGTTAACTACCGCGATATGGTGACGATCATCCGCGATCGAATCGAGAACCTGCTGAAAGAGGGAAAGACCCTTGAGCAAGTCAGGGCTGCGAAGCCGACTTTGGATTACGACGGCATCTATGGCGCGGATACAGGCCCATGGACAACAGATATGTTCGTCGCGGCTGTTTACAGCGATTTAAGCAAGGAGAGAGTGCAAGGCGGAGAGGTCAAAGGATCAGCGAAAGAAAAAAATGAGTAGCACTCCTACGGCTCTTACGGTGACGCTAGCGTTGACGCTGCTAATCACGGGAGAATCTCTACCCAGCGCTGCTGCGCAAGGAATGTCTGCGAGCGGGCAGCGCAGACCGACTCCAACGCCCAAAGCCGGAGCGTTGATCGATCTGACCGGATACTGGGTCTCGATCATCGACGAGGAATGGCGATGGCGCATGATGACGCCGCCCCAAGGCGACTTCTCCTTTGTGCCTCTCAATGCGGAAGGCCGTCGCGTCGCGGGCCTCTGGGATCCTGCTGCTGACGAAGCCGGCGGCAATGGGTGCAAAGTCTACGGCGCTGCCGGAATCATGCGTCTGCCTGAGAGGTTGCACATCACCTGGGCTGATGACAACACGCTCGCAATAGACATCGACGCGGGTATGCAGATGCGCTTGCTGCATTTCGATGGCTCAAAGTGGAGGGGCGGCGAGCCTTCCTGGCAGGGCGATTCGGTTGCATCGTGGGAGAAGCAGGTCCAGACGAGCGGCTTTGTACGACCGACGGCCGGTGCAGCGCCACCGGAAGGGGGCAGTCTGAAAGTCGTGACCACTCATATGCGTCCCGGCTACCTGCGCAAGAATGGAGTTCCCTACAGCGGTAATGCCGTGCTGACGGAATACTTCGATCGGCTGGACGTCGATGGCCAAGCCTATTTGATCGTGACGGGTATCGTCGAGGATCCGCAGTTTCTCGCCGGCCGCTTCATCACCACCGAGCAGTTCAAGCTCGAGCCCAATGGTTCAAAATGGAACCCTACGCCCTGCAAAATCGGTCCCCCGACCAGGGCACCGGCCCGTGCGGGCGGCTTCTGACGGCGGTCTCGGCGGCGATCAGTTCCCTTTCGGCGGGGCCGGCGGATTGATCAGAGCGCCGTCCCAGTGCTCGTCGGCCTTGCCGTCTACAAAGCGCCACATATCAAACCAGGTGGTCGTATATTTCTTCGACGGGTCGCGCGGGTCCGGATATTCGCGCGGCCGCACGACGATCACGTAGTCGCGCTCCGCGACCACCGCGACGACCTCGGTTTTCAGGTGCTCGGGGACTGGCGTCGGTTTGCGTGTCGCCGTGAAATACTTCACGACGCCAGCCAATCCTGAAGCCACATTGGGATTGTGTTGAATGTACCGTGCCGTGATCCACTTGTCAGCCAACTCCCAATGGTTGGCCTCGAGCAGGTCCTTCATGATGTGATAGGCGGCCTGCTTGTTCACATTCAGCTGCGGATCTTTGCTGGTAAACAGAGCGTCAGCCTCGGCGCCCGTGACGCCAACAACCGGCTCCTGAGCGATCGTCGGCAGGCAGGCCGTCACGACGGCAAGCCAAGTCCACAACAACAGACGTGTTTTCATGCCCGTTACATACAACCCGCGCCTAAACTCTGTCAAGCCGTTTGGCAGGGTCAGCTGCCGACGCTTGCCGCAGCCCGAGGGAGTTCCACTTTTCTTGTCCGCGGTCGCAGACAAGTGCCTTTTTCGACCTCTCGATCGTCCGCGACTCGCTATCTGAGCTCTTACCGACTAGACTCGTTTAAAGACCCCGGCCTTGGGACTTAGGTCCCCCAGAGAGCGATTTCTCCCGACCGACGGTCTGGCATCGTGATGGACGTTCTCAAAAAACTGTTTCAACAGCATTTCCACCTGCCGGTCGAGAGGGTGCAGCCCCTTCAGGGCCACCTCGGCGGCTCGGGGCGCAGAATCATTCGGCTTGCCAATGAAGAAATCAGCGCGATCGGGATTCTGCACGATGTGCGCGAGGAAAACGTAGCTTTTCTCGAATTCTCCCGGCATTTTCGCCGGCACGGTCTACCGGTACCGGAAATCTACGCCGAGGACCTGGATCAAGGCGCGTATCTCGAACAGGACCTTGGGGACACGACACTTTTTGAGTTTCTCTCGAGAAACCGTACAGGCGCAAACGTTGCCGCCCGGGCAATCGATACATATCGCCAGGTCGTGGACGTGTTGCCGCGCTTTCAGATCGAAGCCGGCCGCGATTTGAATTACAAAGTTTGTTACCCGCGCGCCGTCTTCGATGCGCAGTCGATCGCCTGGGATCTAAACTATTTCAAGTATTATTTTCTCAAGCTCGCCGGCATTCCTTTCAACGAACAATCGCTCGAAGATGACTTCGGACGGTTGACGACGTTCCTGTTGAACGCGGACCTTGATTACTTTCTTTACCGAGATTTTCAATCGCGCAACGTCATGTTGCGTGACGGCCAGCCCTTTTTCCTGGATTATCAGGGTGGCCGTAAAGGCGCACTTCAGTACGACATTGCCGCCCTGCTGTATGATGCCAAGGCCGATCTGCCGCCCCCTCTGCGCCAGGAATTGCTCGCCCGCTATATCGACCGGTTGGCGGATTTCATTGCACTGAAGCGAGAACGGTTCATGCACCACTACTATGCCTACGTGTACGTCCGGATCATGCAGGCGTTGGGCGCTTACGGGTTCCGCGGCTTCTATGAGCGCAAGGTTCATTTTCTGCAAAGCGTGCCGTACGCGCTGAAAAATCTGCGCTGGCTTCTTCAGCACGTCGAGCTACCTGTCGCGTTGCCCACACTGACCGACGCGTTCACAAGCATGCTGGCCTCGGAGAGTCTGCAGGGCCTGACTTCGAAGCAAGACTCGTTGGTCGTACGAATTTTTAGTTTTTCGTTTCGCCGCGGCATACCGAGGGACGAAACAGAGCATGGCGGCGGGTTCGTGTTCGACACGCGAAGCATACCGAACCCGGGGCGCGAAGAGAGATTCCAGGCACTTACGGGCAAAGACGCACCGGTGATTGATTATCTCAATCAGCAAGAAAGCGTGCATCAGTTCCTCGCCAGTGCTCTGTCGCTGGTCGAGGCCAGCGTCAGCAACTATCAGCGTCGCGGCTTTATCAGCTTGATGGTGTCGTTCGGGTGTACGGGCGGCCAGCATCGCTCGGTTTACTTCGCTGAGCACTTGGCGAAGCGCTTGAGGGAAAGAAACGGTGTGGAGGTAGTGGTTCGGCACTTGGAGTTGGAGAGTACGAACAAATGAAGGCCATGATCCTGGCTGCTGGCCTTGGCACGCGCCTGCGGCCACTCACCGACCGTCGCCCCAAGGCGCTGGTGGAGGTCGCTGGCCGTACGATGCTGGAGGTTACCCTTGCGCGCTTGCGAGCTTTTGATGTTCGTGAGGTGATTATCAATGTCCATCACTTCGCGGACCTAGTTCTCGCATATCTGGAAAGGAACGATAACTTTGGGATGCGAATTGAGGTGTCTCGCGAGGAGGTGTTACTCGACACCGGCGGCGGCCTGAAGAAGGCTGCCTACTTTTTTCTCGAAGATTCGAACGGTAGTGAAGAGCCATTCATTTTGCACAATGTCGACGTCATCAGCACCATTGATCTCCGAAAGATGATGCAATTTCACACCGAACATCAGGCTCTCGCCACTCTTGCCGTGCAGGACCGAGAGGCATCTCGATACTTGCTTTTCGACGAGCAGCTTCAGCTCTGCGGCCGTCGCTCTGGACACGATCAGAAAAACGAACTCGTTCGACGCCCACAATCAGTGCAGCCGCTCGCCTTTTGCGGCGTCCACGTCATTTCGCCTCGGCTGTTGGCCTTGATGACGGAAGAAGGCGCGTTTTCCATTATCGCCTCCTATGTGCGTCTCGCCTCCGAGGGAGAAGCGATCCTCGCCTTTCGAGCCGACGAGTACTATTGGCGCGATTTGGGTAGACCTGACCAGGTGCGTCAGGTCGCCGCGGATATAGGGCAGAAGGTTGGCCTGTAATACCACGAGGCAAGAGCAACGATAGGCCAAGCCGCTTTCACACTGGTTTGAAGGACTGCCGATCCTCGTCTCTATCGCAGACCTTTGGCGTCTTCTTGAGCGAACTGAGCCACCAGGCCGTGTCGCTCGATAAACGCTTGCAAGCGATCACTTTTCACGCCGCTATAAAACGCGGCTATGTCGGAATACATATGCGAGTGTTCGGGGTCCACCTTGGTGCAATCTCTCATTTCGATGGCTCGTTCAATGATTTCAGTCACACGAAGTTGGGCCACTTCGGTCTGGTTTCGAGTACCGTTTGTTAGCTGGTTGACTTGTGCCTTGTTGTACTGCGTTCGCAATTCGGGGGCACCCCACAGAGCGGCGTCCTCTTGACACACGCCTGGGCTTCGAGCGTGTTGTTGCTGCGCCTTGAGTGGGCCGACAGCAAGAAGTAGCAATCCCAGCGCTACAGTTACCTGACGCACGTTCATGGAAGCCTCCCGTTGAATCTCAGGCGTTAGCTGTACTCAGGACCCAACGAAGCCAGTCAACCCTCAGGGCCAAACGTAGCTCCAAGTCATCGGTGTTACCATGACTCGCGTACCCTGGTTGTATGGCAGAGTTCTTGATAGTTTATGCGAACCGCAGTTGCGTATGGCCCACCGAGATAACAGCCTGTGCCCAACGACTTACAGCTACCCGTGCAGCCAAACGATGCCTGCAGGAGAGCTTTGATGAAGATTGTCATTCTCGACGGCCACGCTATAAATCCCGGTGACCTTAGCTGGGATGCTCTGCGAAGCCTGGGCAGCTTGCAGGTTTTTGATCGGACTCCGGAAACTGCGATCGTGACTCGGGCGCTCGAGGCTGAAGCCCTGCTGACGACCAGAGCGCCCCTGTCCGCGCACACCCTGATGCAACTGGGGCACCTTCGCTACGTGGGGGCCATGTTCACCGGTTACGACGAGATTGATCTCAAGGCGGCGCGTGAGCGCAATATTCTGGTCACCAACGTCCCGACCTATGGAACCGCCTCGGTGGCCCAGTTGGTTTTCGCGCTTCTTCTGGAGCTCTGTCATCACGTCGCACTTCACAACGCCGCGACTCATGCGGGAGAGTGGTCGCGATCTCCAGATTTCAGTTTCTGGAAGGCTCCTCTGATTGAGTTGCAGGGCACGACCATGGGTATCGTAGGTTTTGGCCGGATCGGTCGCCGCGTGGCCGAGATCGCGGTGGCAATGGGGATGTGCGTGATCGCGGCCGACGCAGGCCGAACAGATACTCCTCAATGGCCCGGCTTCCGTTGGTGCGAAGTCGACGAACTAATGACGACTGCCGATGTGGTCAGTCTGCACTGTCCGCTATTGCCGCAAACTCGCGGAATGATCAATGCGACATCCTTGTCCAAGATGAAGCCAGGCTCCTTTCTCATCAATACGTCGCGCGGGCCCCTCGTTGTCGAGCAGGACCTCGCAGACGCGCTCAACCAGGGACGGTTGGCGGGTGCGGCCGTGGACGTGCTCTCCGGCGAGCCTCCGTCGCTCGATAATCCCTTGCTGAGCGCTCGGAACTGTATTGTGACGCCTCACATCGCCTGGGCAACAAAGGAAGCGCGTACACGTTTGATCGAGGCAGTGGTGGCGAATCTACGCGCCTTTGTCGAGGGCCGACCAGTCAACGTCGTGGACTAGACATGACCACCAAGCCATTAGCGGATCACAGTTGCGGAACCCACACGTCGGTCATCGGGTTTGCAGGTGGCGACAAGCGCTAGTACTGCAACCGGCTGCACAAAAGTGGCACGCGGTTGGTCAGGAGTCTTTGGACCCGTCACCTAGGGCTGCTATCAAGTCCTTTGAAAACAAAGCCGGGCGGAATGGTAGCCCACTTGCCCCGTGTGCAAACAGCTTCACGTAAATTTGCGCTGCCAACACGTCTAGAACCCTCTGCGTACCTTTCGAAGGTCTTAGACCCGGCGCATAGAGAATAAAAGATGAAGCTTAGTGAACTGATGATCCTCGGCAGCACGTTACTAAAACACGTTCCCTATTCCGGAGACCCGTTGATCACACGAGAAGGCTGTGCCCTACAGATTGCCGATTACGCGGCCGGCATGGGCAACCTTCGCTACAGCCACTCCTGGGCCTACGGCTCGAACCGCACGACGTGCCCCGCTTGTCACGACTCCATGGAGAATGTGGCGAACGCCGTTGTCCACCTTAACGACTGCCACAAATGGTCCATCGACAAAATCGCGCAGTGGGTTGCTTCAACCGAGCCAGCCAGCACCGACCCGACGGAACTGCGAGGCGTAGAAGTCGTCTCCGATGGCTCTCGGTGAACCCAGAAAGACACCTGCTACGGATTAACCTCTCGAAGGTTTCGTTGTTGTTCTAATTCTGCTCGACCCTGCCATCTTGCTCTCGTATTAACACTGCACTTCAACTCAATCGTTGGGAAACACGAGTGCTGATTGGGCAACATCACCGCTTTCAACGCGTGCACGTCAGGGAAGCGCGATTAGAATTATCAAGCGATGGGGATCGTTACACTCGCGGCATCCTTTCTTGTCGGTTTTTGCGGCGGTGTGCTGCTGGTTGACTGGCTTCAGGAACGATGGTGACCGCGAGACCCGATCGATAGCCACTGAGAAGTCAGGTCCGCTCCGGCGCGCGACTAGCTGGGCGAAGGTGTCCAGGCCAGCGCCGAGGATGACGTACTGCACGACGCCAAGCTGGCCTCGCCCAGATTCTCGATGAAGCGAGCACGGGCCACGATGCCCGCCCGGTAGGCGCTGGTCCATGTCCGCACGTTGCTGCCAGCCTTCCCCGAGGCTACCAGCTGCAGCCCAATCTCGTCTTCGAGCACATGCGGTGGAGGATCGACCCGCACGTGCATGGCCCGCCACAAGGCGACTCGCGCCGCCGTCTCATCTGGGGCCGCAGGTCGCTCACCCGGATGATGCGTCACGGTCCACCCGACAACCAGGGGGCGACGCGGCCACCACTTACTTCTCTGCGCTGTGGCAGTCTTGCTCCTTCTGGCATAAAGTGTCTTGTGGCCCATACAGAGGCTGGAGCTCCCATCAAACTAGTACCAAGAGTCCAGCCTCCGAATCGAATGCCTTGGGGGGAAAGGACAATGTATGGAGACGGGAATACAGTCTTCCGCGCAAGTTCCATCGAAGGTCGAACAGGCGCAGAACGAGTTTTTTTCCAGCCAGTCCGTACTTAACATTCTACAGTTGATTCTTGATGGGTCACCACTGCCTGAGGTTCTGACGATCGTTGCTCGGCTCGTCGAATCTCAAGGAGAGGGTTTGCACTGCACCATCTGGCTCCCCGATGAAGACGCGAGCTACCTCCACTGCGTAGCTGCGCCAAGTCTTCCTGGATTTTGCGAGCATGTAGGGCGAACGGAAGTCTGTCCGAGAGGAGCATCCTGCGGCACCGCTGTTTATCGTGGAGAGCCGGTCTATGTGAGGGACATTTTCACCGAACCTAGCTGGGACGACTATCGTCATCTGATGGTGCCTTATGGAATTCGCTCGGTGTGGTCGCGTCCCTTGTTCACGAGTGAAGGTAAAGTCCTCGGTACTTTCGCCATACTTTATCGTGAAGCGCGCAGCCCTGACGCCACGGACTTACAGTTGATTGAGAATGCCAGCCACATCACCGGGGTCGCGATTGAGCGGCACATGAACGAACAAGCGTTGCGGCGTGAACGTGATCGGCTGCGCTTGCTTCTTGAAATTACGAACAGCATCACCTCCAAGTTGGACCTTCGCCATTTGGTTGAAGTGCTGTCTACGAACCTGCTGAGCGTAACGCGCTGTGACTTTTGTGCTTTGCTTTTGCCGGATTCTGATAGCGGCGAATTGCGCCTAACGACCTTATACAATCCTGAACCTCGGGGTTCCCTCTGCGACGGGACAATTATTCCCATCCACGGTTCGAGCTGTGGCAAAGCCTTCTGGACCGGGAAGACTCAATACTTCAGCCACCTGGAGGAGGTGCGCGACGACCCCGAAAGTTTCGGCAACAGCATCGGTCGTCTTCTCTATCAACGTGTGATGGCGGAAGGTTTGATCTCGGGGTGTGACCTCCCGCTTATCGGCAGAAGCGGTGTCGTAGGCGTATTGGCGGCGCTCAAGCGGTCGGCGAGGGCTTTCTCGAAAGAGGATGTTCGCTTCCTTGAACAGGTTACCGGCCAAGTGGCCATTGCTGTCGAGAACGCGGTGAGCTATGAGACGGCGATCCAAGACAGGGACCAGGAGACGAAACAGAGACTCTATCTCGAGGAGGAGATTCGCGCCGAGTTCAGGGAAATCGTCGGAGAGAGCCCGGCGTTGAAAACCGCGTTGAGCCTAGTGTCTGTAGTGGCGCCCACCGACTCAAGCGTGCTGATCCAAGGCGAAACGGGAACCGGCAAAGAGCTCGTTGCGCGTGCGATACATAAGCTGAGCAGTCGCAGCCAAAAGGCATTCGTGAAACTGAATTGCGCCGCCATCCCTCTCGGGCTTCTTGAGAGTGAGCTGTTCGGACACGAAAAAGGAGCGTTTACCGGCGCCATCGCCCAAAAAACGGGACGGTTCGAGCTGGCCGACAAAGGCACGCTCTTCCTTGACGAGGTTGGCGATATTCCTCTGGACCTTCAGGCAAAGCTGCTGCGCGTCTTACAGGAGCAGGAATTCGAGAGGCTGGGCAGCAACCGTACCCATAAGGTTGACGTGCGCCTGATCGCGGCTACGCATCGGGATTTGCCGGCAATGGTAAAGCAAGGGGCCTTTCGCGAAGACCTCTATTATCGTCTCAAAGTGTTTCCGATCCAGGTCCCGGCCCTGCGACAACGCGCAGGGGATATCCCCAGGTTGGTACGGCATTTCACAGCACTCTACTGTCAACGCATGAACAGGCGAATCGACGTCATTCCTCCGGAAACGATGGACGCATTGGTCCGATACAAATGGCCCGGAAACATTCGCGAATTGCAGAATTTTATTGAACGTGCGGTGATTCTCTCGCCGGAGGCCATGTTGCGCGCGCCCGTTTCCGAGCTCGAGCCGTTCCAGCCTCACACCGATTCTGCCCCTATGAATGGCCTCGCGGAAGTAGAGCGGGATCACATTCTTCGTGCACTGGAAGCGAGCAATTGGGTGATTGGCGGACGCAGCGGCGCGGCCGCACGTTTGGGCATGAAACGAACATCGTTGGCGTACAGGATGAAGAAGCTTCGTATAAGCCGCCCTGCCGCGGTGCCAGAGAAACGCAGCGTCGCTGCTGCATCGGGGCACGACTGAGTCTGCAACCCGGCGAAGCGACGATGCCGGTGACAACCTGCTTCGACCGAAATTCGTCAGTGACGGACCTCCGTCGGAGATTTGTCAGCAACGGTTCGAGATCACCGGGTCTCCTCGCCGCGAACTTCAAACGTCGGAATGATTTGCATCGAATGTTCTCTCTGTCCTTTTGGCATGTCGCCTGCACTACCGACCACAGCGCCTGCGGGTGCTCAAGAAATGCCAAAAAGAAGGAGACACGTAATGCTTTCCCAGATCAAACTAGCGCTGGCGTTTTGTGTTCTGACGCTCCCTTGGGGATCGCAATTCTCGGTGAGCGCACAAGAAAGCACGGCTAAGACCCTCGCAACCGGCACCTTCCACGGCAAAGTCCACCAGACTTCAGGCCGCGCCACCATCTATCAGGAGGCGGACGGAAAGCTGGTCCTTCGTCTGACGAATTTCAAGACCTCCAACGGGCCGGATGTCCATGTGATTTTGATCGCGGCAAAGGACGCTGAAGACGACGCCAACTTCCTGAAGAGCGACATCGCACGAGTGGAGCTGGGAAAACTCAAGGGAAACGAAGGTGACCAGAACTACGAGATCCCGAAGGGTACGGACCTCGCTAAATTTCAAACGGTTTCGATCTATTGCGAACGCTTTAACGCGAATTTCGGCGCAGCACCTCTAGAGAAGTTTTAACTCCGGGAAAACGATCGCACATGGAATTGGAACGAACCGATTGGAGTACTTACGGGAGTGAACCGTGACGGACAGCATGATTTCCTGGCTCTCACGCAAAAAGTGGATCTTGGCAGGCATCGGACTGCCGGTCCTCGTGGCCGCCTGGTGGGCATTTCGTCCAGAAAAGCTATGGGTCAATGTGAAAGTCAATGAGCCCGCGCCGTTTGGCTCAAGCGCTGACCTTCAACCTCTCTACACGGGGCGACTGGCTGGTCGAGCGCATCCGACGAGCGGGCGCGCTTCCATCTATCAAACGCCCGACGGCAGTCGCGACCTCCGGCTGACCGATTTCATGACCTCGAATGGTCCCGATGTTCATGTAGTCCTTGCTCAAAGCGGCGACGAGAGCCTCGGACAAGCCTTTGTGAAAGGCGAGCTGAATAGTGTCGAGTTGGGGCAGTTGAAAGCCAATCAGGGGGATCAAAACTACCACCTCCCTGATTCGGCAGACCTGAATAGATACGACGCGGTGGTCATTTATTGCGAGCGGTTTCATGCTGTATTCGGCGTGGCCAAGCTCGACAAGTTCTGAGTGGTTCGTCACGGCGCTGAGGAGCAAAGAAACCAGGAGAGGACTTTATGAGTGATGTGACATCACGAACAGCTACAAAACGCGCAGCGCCGAGCGATGTGGATGTCCGATTCATCTTACCTCGTACATCCATCCATAGGGTCGAAGCCGATGGTGTACAGATCTTTTATCGCGCATCGGGCCAAGCGAACGCACCGGTAATTCTCTTGCTGCACGGGTTCCCTACCTCTTCTTTCATGTTCCGCGAACTCATTCCGCGCCTCGCCAGTGATTACCGCGTGATCGCGCCGGACCTTCCTGGCTTCGGGTTCACGGAGGTCCCGCCCGAGCGAAAATATTTGTACTCCTTCGATCAATTGGCTCTAACGATTGAGGCCTTCACGCGGGCACTCAAAATCGATCGCTACACACTTTATGTGTTCGACTATGGCGCACCCACCGGCTTCCGCTTGGCGATGGCCCACCCCGAGCGCGTAACAGCGATTGTTTCGCAGAACGGGAACGCATACGAAGAAGGCCTCGGTGACGCCTGGGGCCCGATCCGAAAGTATTGGGCTGTACCCACGGCAGAGAATAGGGACATACTCCGCCAAAGTATTTTGACAGCGGGAGGAACGCGCTGGCAGTACACCTACGGAGTAGCGAATCCGGAAAGTGTTGCGCCTGAGTCGTATACGCTGGACACGGCATTGCTGGATCGTCCGGGAAACAAAGAGATTCAGCTCGATTTGTTTTTGGACTACGCATCGAATGTGAAGCTTTATCCACAATTCCAGGAATATTTCCGCGCGTCAAAACCGCCTTTGCTTGCAGTGTGGGGAAAGAACGACCCGTTTTTCTTGCCTCCCGGTGCCGAAGCCTTCCGTCGAGACAACATCGACGCCGAGGTGCATTTTTACGACACCGGGCACTTTGCACTAGAAACCCACGCAACTGAGATCTCTGCCGCGATTCGTGATTTCCTGGGGCGCAAGCTTGCCACGCGCACCAGCGCGTGAACACGCAAACCCATGGAAAGTGCTCGGCAAACACGGATACTGATTCTCGGCGGCGGTTTTGCGGGCCTCACGGTTGCCATGGAGTTAGAGAGGACTCTCGGTCGGGATCCATCGGTCGAGATGACACTCGTGAATCGCGAGAACTTTTTCCTGTTCACGCCCATGTTACACGAAGTGGCGGCCAGCGACTTGGATCTCACTACCATAGTGAATCCGGCCCGGAAGATGTTGCGCCGTGTCCGATTCTTCGCTGGCGAGGTTGACCGGATCGATCTCGAACAGAGGAATGTCTCTGTCGCGCATGGCTTTGATCATCATCATCACACTCTGGGATTCGATTTCCTCGTTGTGGGCTTAGGCTCTGTCACGAATTTTTACGGTATCCCCGGCCTGCCGGAACACGCGCTCACGATGAAGAGCCTGGGCGATGCGATGCGTCTGCGCAACCACCTGATTGCCCATCTGGAAGAAGCCGACAGCGAGTGTTGCCAGGTGAAACAACCCCTTGTAACGTTCGTCGTCGCGGGCGGCGGTTTTGCCGGGGTCGAGACGGTCGCGGCAATCAATGATTTCGTGCGGAGTGCAGTGCGTTCCTACCCGAACCTCAGCGAAGACATGTTGCGGGTCATCCTCGTCCATTCCGGCCCCGTCATCCTGCCGGAGCTGAAAGAACAGTTGGGCGCTTACGCAGAACGAAAGCTAACGCGGCGCAAACTGGAAATTCGCCTGAACACGAGGGTCGAAAGCTTTTCTGGCAGCGTCGTGCGGCTGAGTGATGGAACCGCAATCGAAAGTAACACTCTTGTTTGGACTGCCGGTGCCTTTCCCAATCCCCTGCTAGAATCCTTGCCATGCAAGAAAGAACGTGGCCGTTTGCTTGTGACAGAGTGTCTCGAGGTACAAGGCTGGCCAGGTATCTGGGCGTTAGGGGATTGCGCCGCAGTACCGGACCAACGGAAGGGTGGATTCCACCCGCCAACGGCACAGCATGCCCTTCGCGAAGCCAGAGTAGTAGCGTACAACGTTTTCGCGAGCGTGCGTCGTGCCGCGAACAAGCGGTTTGTCTTCTCAACGATCGGGCAACTCGCGACAATTGGCCGGCGGACGGGCGTCGCCAACATTTGGGGCATCAATTTCTCGGGGTTTGTCGCATGGTGGGTCTGGCGAACCATCTACCTAAGCAAGCTTCCAGGATTTGAAAAAAAACTGCGGGTCGCCTTCGATTGGACGCTGGACCTGATTTTTTCGAAGGATTTGGTTCAGTTCCTCGACATCAGGGCACCGATGATTTCGCGGCCGGATGCGGAGGGTTTGTGGCTGAACGAAGAGCGAGGGACCTGAACCCTCCGCACGACGCGCTGCTCCGCGCCCCCATTGAATCTCTAACTCCACCCTTCTCCCTCGTATCTGTGCAAGGCACTAATTTCCAAGTGCCGATCAGGGCATGTTTGGACTGTGATGTTCCTGTCGCTGCCGTCGAAGCCTCCTGATCTCGAGAAAAGCACCCCGTGTGATTTCCCGCCTCTGTGAATCCGAAGCGCCGAGTTTGGTGCCGGCGTCATTTCTTGCAGGCGGCTCACGGTTGATTCTCCGCTGAGCTGAGTTTGAGTTGGGGTACTATACGTCAACAAGGAGACCAAATTGAACCTTTTAACAGCATTCCGCCGCGAAGAGAAAAAGATCGAAAAGCAGGTCGAGAAACTACAGCAGTTGCTGGACGCCATCCAAAAGGCACGAGTGGCTGTAAGCGATGCTGGCAAGCAGGCTGGTGCTGGGAAGCGTAGAAAGTTATCCAAGACCGCTAGGCGACGGATCAGCGCAGCTCAAAAAGCACGATGGCGAGCACTCAAACGCTAGATCAAATGAATTGAAGGTGATTCTCCGAAATCAATTACGCCCGATAAGAGTCTGGAACACAAGGACTGAAACTCAACTGTTTCTTCATAAAGATTTTTCTCTCGACTTCCCTGCCACCGAAACAGATCGGATACGCGGCGCCCTCATGCTCCCTTGCGGCCAGAGGCGCCCCTGGCAATGCGCTGGTGCGCGCCTTGATGGAATCGCCTCAGAAATCGGTCCTGTTCAGGCTTTACAAATCGATGACGACATCGCGTATCGGTTGTGAGCAGCAAACGAGAAGGTTTCCGTCGGCTGGCTTGTCGAGCGGCTCTGGTCCGTAGACGACCGTCCCGGAAACCAAGCCGCTCTCACAATTGTGACAAACACCGGTCCGGCACGACCAACGCACCGGGACATCGCAGGCCTCGGCCAGCTCCAAAATGCTTTGATAGGCCGCGGCCTTCCAATGTGCGGCGATGCCGCTGCGTGCGAACGACACCAGCGGACCAGTTTCGGTATCGCTGTCAGGGGGGTGCGGAGCTCGCGGCACTGCGCGGACGACACCAGGGGTCATCGACTCACTGCCGTTGAAGATTTCGACGTGAATCTGCCCCGGCGCCACGCCCAAGCTTGCGAGGGCCACTTTCATCTCCGCCATGAAACCAGCCGGCCCGCAGAGGTAGACATCCGCCTCCCGTGGGACACCGACGTCGTCGAAAACCGATCGCGACAGGTGACCGGCAGCGTCGAAATCCTCCCCCATTTTGTCGCGCGAGCCCGGTCTGCTGTAACAAACATAACTGCGCCCACGCGTGAGCGCTTGCATGAGGCGGCAGACTTCGCCGGCAAATGGATGATGCTGCCGATCCCGAGTCCCATGGAGCCACAATACCTGCCGAGTCGAGCGGGCCGCCTCGAGCGCGTGCAGCATTGCCAGAACCGGTGTCGCCCCGATCCCTGCGCTGAGCAGCACGACGGGCCGCTCTCCCGCCTGCAGAATGAAGCTCCCCCGGGGCGAGCTGACCTCGAGAGCATCGTCCACTTGGACATGCTCCCGCAGGTAGGTTCCAGCCATCCCATTCGGCTCGATCTTAACGCTGATTCGATAGCGCTTTGTCGAAACGGAACCCGAAAGCGAATAGCTACGAAAGAGTGGCGTTCCGCCTGCAGCCCGTTGAAGACCCAAAACGACGTACTGGCCGGGCAGAGCCGCTCGCAGCGGCTGACCGTCCCGGCTCTGCATCGTTAGGGAGAGGACGTCCGCCGACTCGTGATCGATCGCCGTTACCACGAGGGGCCGAAATCCTGATACCACCGGGTGCGCAGCTGCTGCCGGCGCGAGCCCTGCGTTCCCACTCTCCCCGGCCGCCGTTTGGCCTTGCAGTAAGGCCCGAAACGACGAGCGCCATCCGGGTGAAAGCGCTGCGATCTGCAATGCACGCTCGAGTCGGTCAGGCGCATGATGGGGCGAATAGAGGAGCGCATTGATCTCTGCGACGGTCATTCGCTCCTCCGCCTCTCCCACTTTCACGACTTCGTCGTCGGCGCCCACGTCACCTTCCTGAAGAACGCGGAAGTAAAACCCCGGCCGTCCGCTGGATGTCAGTAATGCTGGCATCCGGGGCTCGTTCATGCGAATGCCGACGCGGTAGCAAGTAACGCGGGGTTGAGTAACCTCAAACAGTGCTCCGCCAATCCGATAACGGTCACCGATACACACGGCATCGTCCGGCAATCCCTCGATTGTGAAATTCTCCCCAAACTGGCCGTGGACAAAGTCGGTTCTCTTCAGCTGCTCCTGCCAGTGGCGATACGATTCGATCTGATAGACGAAGACGGCTCGCTGCTCGCCCCCGTGCCCCGCCAGGTCCCCTTGACCGTCGCCATCTAAATTCAACCGGCCGGCCCGCACGCGACCACGCACCGCCTGCTTCCAAATTGCGGTGCGCACCGAGCGGCCCTTCCACTCGATCTCGCGCGGAAGTCCAACATTCACGGATAGTAATCGAGCCATGATTTCCCGCATTTCTTAGCGCTTTCCTCCCCTTTTCGCGATTTTCGCGGGGAGCCTAGGCTTTTTGCTGCATGGCTCTTGCCGGGACACTCGTCAGCAGAAAAACTAAGGCCTCTGCGGCGGTGGGATGTGTGAAAATCGCGTCGCGCAGCATGGTGTAAGGCAACCTGCCAAGCATTGCCGTCTGAACAGCCGCCATCATTTCGCTTGCTTCAGCACCAAACGCAGTGAATCCGAGGATGTGGTCGCTGTCGGCATCGATGAGCATTCTGACAAAGCCACGCGTCTCGCCCAGAGTGACGGCTCTCAACACTGCGGCCATAGGCATCTGGACCAAGCGATATGCGATGCCCCGTCGCTTTGCCTCAGATTCGTTTAAGCCGACTCGCGCGAGTTCGGGATCGGTGAACATGCAGAACGGCACGAGTCGATCTCGCGTCGTGCGGCTGCGGCCGTTCAGGTTGTCGCGGACAATTCGGAAATCGTCAAAGGCGACGTGCGTGAACTGTGGGCTGCCCGCACAATCACCCATAGCCCAAACGCCTGGCGCAGTGGTCTCCAATCGCTCGTTGACCTTGATGTAACCTCGGGAGTCCAACTCGATTCCTGCCACTTCCAGCCCGATCCCCTGCGTGTTTGGCGTACGCCCAGTAGCGACGAGCAGATGGGTTCCCTGCAGGGTTTGTTTTCCGTGGCTGGTTTCAAGGCCGACTCGCACCTTGTGACCTGAGAGTCCGTCCACTTCGCGCACTTGAGTCTCGAGCAGCACTTCGATTCCCTCGCTTGCGAAATTCTCAAGCAGCGCCTGTGCAACATCAGGATCTTCGGCGGCGGCGATTTGTCGGCCACGCTCGATCACCGTCACCGCAGACCCAAAGCGGCGCAGCGCCTGTGCCAGTTCAAGACCGACGTATCCTCCACCCAGTACGATTACGTATTCGGGTAAGCCGTCGAGATCGAGAGCTTCCACGTGAGTCATGGGTTTTGCAGGCCCAAGGCCCGGAATATCCGGGACAGCTGCGCGCGATCCCAGGTCCAGAAAAACCCGATCGCCGAAAATCGTTCGGCGGCCTCCCTCGTTAAGGTGTACCTCAACGGTTTTCGGAGCCACGAATCGTGCCTCTCCTCTGATCAGCTCCGCACCTGTCGTCTTGAAGCGATCGAGATGAAATTGAGCCTCACCTTCCACCATCTTTCGCTTGCGGTTGAAGACGCCCCTCATGTCCGTGGACACTTGTCCCGTTTGGATGCCATAGTCCGTGCCGTGCCGGGCGAACCAATTCGCTTTCGCGCTGCGAATCACGTTCTTGCTGGGCAAGCAGGCAATGTTCGGACATGATCCGCCGATGTACTTCCGCTCCACGACCGCCGTGCGGTGACCTGCTTGCGCCATGTTCCAGGTCAGGTGCTTTCCCGCCTCTCCACTTCCGATAACAAGGATTTCGTAGTGTTCTTCCTCAGCCATCATCCACCTCCGCGCCTCTAGGCGCGTCCCTTCACATGCAGAACGTTACATCCGTTCCGCGAGCGGCCACAATCACTTTCCCCGTCCTCCACCGAGCATCGTCGCTGGCCAGAAATGGCCGTGAGGGGATAAGAACTCGCCAAAACCTGCGTGGGTTGGCTCGAGAACTAGGGACAAGACCGAGGGTGCGGCGCGGAAATGAGGCGCAGCGATCGAGGCTTTGTGAACAAAGATTTCAGTTTTGCGCACTCTGCCTTGGCTTGCTTGTTGGCCGCGTGGTGACTTAAAGCCCGATTGGAGTTACTTCCGGGTAGTCCCCCATCTGGCACTCCTGATGCGGAACTCAGCCGGCTGATTCGGGTCAACGACCGGCGATCAATGCTTATCGGCGAGCAAGGCAATCTTGTGAATCGACGGCGCCTCCGCCAGCAATTCAGCGGCTTTGGCCATGAGGGCTTTGGCGATGGGCCCGTCCAGATGGGCTTGGCGACCGGCTTCCGTGTCGAAGGTATCGAAAATGCCGTAGCTACCTTCCCCTTCGGCGAAGGCATACCATGTCACCGTTTGAGCCTCTTGCTGCGCGAGGGGGAGAGCCGACTTGAGGAACGCCTCGACTTCAGCATGCTTTCCAGGCTTGGCTTTGAGACGAGCATAAAGAGCGAATTTGGCCATCGAGCCTTCCTTTCTTCCGGAGATTGTCTAGCGACCCGCAATCCGCTGGGGGGATTGGATGCTCTGATCCTCAAGGACGAACTTAATAAGATCTTGAAAACTCGCCTCCCGCCGGCCACGCGCGCGCCAGCAGCAGCCAGAGCCCTTGCAATCCCCCGTCACTATTGCGACTTTGCCGTTCAACTTGTTCCTGTCGTGCCTACTCCTACTTGGGACGCGACCTCATGCCGAAGCTCTGGTTGAGTTCTGGGCCCAACTTCTTGGTGACTAGCGAAACAGGTCAACCTTAGCGAGGTCGACAATCTCATCGGCACGGCCGCTCAGAACCGCTTTCAGCATGAAAAGGCCGAAGCCTCTCGCCTCGTCGTACGTGATCGTTGGCGGCATGGCAAGCTCCTGGCGCGAAACAGGAATTTCCACCAACGCGGGCCCGTCAAATTTGAGAGCCTTGGCAAGCGCAGGCGCTACCTGATCGGGAGTTTCAGCTGATATTCCCAGAAGGCCGGTGCCCTGGGCGATCTTTGCGAAATCGGGGTTGTGCAGGTCGGTCGCGAAATCGAGGATACCGGCCGCCTTCATCTCCAATTCGACGAAAGCCAGCGCGTTGTTCTTGAACACGATGATCTTCACCGGCAGTTGGTGTTGCCGTAGCGTCAGTAGATCGCCCATGAGCATGGCAAAGCCGCCGTCGCCCGCCATGGCAATCACCTGTCGGCTCGGGTAGGCCGCTTGCGCGCCGATTGCCTGCGGCAGTGCATTGGCCATGGAACCATGCGTGAAGGAGCCGATAAGTCGACGTTTGCCATTCATCTTGAGATAGCGGGCGGCCCAAATGGTCGGAGTTCCAACATCGCACGTAAACACGGCATCCTGAGCGGCAAGCTCATCAAGCAGACGAGCAACGTACTGAGGATGAATGATATTCTCCGTCGATTCGCCGCTTGCCAGTTCATCGAGGCTCAAACGTGACTTGCGATAGTGCGCCAACGCCTCTTTTAGATGTGAGTCGGATTGGTTTTGCTCGAGCTTCGGAAAGAGGGCCCGAAGCGTCGTTTTGGTATCACCAACAAAACCAAAATCCAGCTTGGTACGGCGCCCGAGTTGTTCGCCACGGAGATCGATCTGAACGATGGTGGCTTTTTTGGGAAAGAACTGTTGGTAGGGAAAGTCCGTTCCGATCATCAGCAGTGTGTCGCAATCCATCATAGCGTGGTAACCGGAAGAGAAACCAAGCAGACCTGTCATGCCCACATCAAAGGGATTGTCGTACTCGATGAACTCTTTCCCGCGCATGGCATGCACGATCGGAGCGTTTAGTTTGCCAGCAACCTGCATGAGCTCTGCATGAGCTTCGGCGCAGCCCGCTCCACCGAAGATGGTTATCTTCTTCGAGCGGTTTAGAACTTCCGCCAGAATTGTGATTTCCTCTTCGGAGGGACAGACCGTTGGCTTTGGCTCGTGGAAGTGCAGCCGAGGGCGCTCTTCGACGGAATCCCGTAAAGCCACGTCGCCTGGCAGGGCGATCACCGCAACACCTCGTCGAGACAGCGCCGTCTGGATAGCGATCTCCAGAATGCGTGGCATCTGCTCCGGCTGCGAGATCAGCTCACAGTAGTGGCTACATTGGGCGAAGACATGCTCCGGGTGCGTCTCCTGAAAATACCCGCTGCCGATTTCGTGGCTGGGAATCTGCGCGGCGATGGCCAGCACCGGAACACGGCTGCGCTGGCAGTCGTAGAGACCATTAATTAAGTGCGTATTCCCGGGGCCGCAACTTCCGGCGCACACCGCTAGTTTTCCCGTAAGATGCGCCTCTGCGCCGGCAGCAAACGCGGCCACCTCCTCATGCCGCACGTGAATCCACCGAATTCGTCCCTGACGGCGAAGCGAGTCGGTGATCCCGTTTAGGGAGTCACCGGCGAGTCCGTAAACTCGCTCGACCCCAGCCTCCGTCAAAACCTCTAAGAGTACGTCAGCTACTTTTTTCTTATTCATTGTTCGATCTCCACAGTCCGGACCCGCGTTTGGGCAAGTTCGGAGTTAGGCCGTCCCTTGTCCTACGGGGCGGGACCTCACGCAATACGGATTATCCTGTATCACGAAACTGCCTGTTATGTTGCGTCTGCTGTTGAAGGAAGGCACCGCAAAGGGAATCTCAGACAACTGACATTTGTGTCTGTGCTATGCTGCACGCGACTTTCGTTTGAAATAAGGAGAATGGGGAGGACGGTATTGTCTTCTAAGATACTCGTCGTCGATGACTTTGAACGGTTCCGCCGATTGATCGTTTCGACCCTCCTGGATAGGACTGAGTTTCGGGTGACGGAGGCTTCCGACGGATTACAAGCCGTCCAAAAGGCCGAAGAGCAGCAGCCAGATCTGATTCTGCTTGATATCGCGCTGCCAATTCTAAACGGAATGATGGTTGCAAGGCGCGTGCGCAAGCTCGCTCCCACAGCCAAAATCTTGTTCCTTAGCCAAGAATCTTCCCCTACGATTGTGCGACAAGCCCTTGAGCTGGGTGCATTAGGGTATGTTCACAAGCCACATGTCCACCGTGACCTACTGCCCGCTATCGAAGCAGTTCTTGCGGGCAGGCGATTCGTTGGCAGTGGCCTAGAATTTAGTGGAGCTATGGATGAAGTTCCTTACCGCCACGAGATTCTCTTCTGTTCTGATGATGCGGCTCTTCTGCAAGGCTTCTCTCGTTTTATCGGTGACGCCCTAAACGACGGCAACGCTGCGGTTGTGTGGGCGACCGAGTCGCACCGCGGCAGTCTTCTTCATAGGTTGAACTCCCAGGGCGTGGATATCGATGCGGCAATTCGACGAGGCACCTACCTTGCGTTTGATGCTGATGAGCCACCTGAACCGGTTCGAATGCTCGAAGTCCTCAGCAGGTTGCGAGAGGCAGCCTCCCAAGCCGGGAAACGGCGTCCGCGTGTTGCTGTGTGTGGCGTACGCGCAGGTCGCTTGTGGGCGGACGGCAAGATAGACGAGGCGATGCGGCTCGAACAATTTTGGAACGGAGTGGCCAAGAGTCAAGACATAGACATTCTTTGCACGTACTCATTGCCGCGTAGCCCTGAAGACGAGGACGCGCTCAAGGGTATCCGTGCAGAACACAACGCCACCTTTTTCGCGTGAAATCAGTCCGCTCGTGCAGAACGCGCAAGATCTTACCGTAACGTGAGGGAACGCTGATCAAGACCTCCAAAGGACTGATGCAGGAGCCGACCCGCCCCGGTTTCGGGCAAGGCCGGAGTTGATGGAATCGTGCGAGCATACAGAATCGATTTCAGTTCCGCGCCCGCGCGCCGTCCACGGAAGCCTCAAGTGATCTCTTCCATGAAAGGACATCACATGCATCTCCGTACTTGTACCACCCTCGCAGTCGCGATCGTACTTCTTCTCATCTCTTCACGACTCGGCGCCCACGCTCAGCAGGACACGAACCGCCTTGTCACCGATGGCGGCATCTCGGTGCCCGGTTGGACTGGAAAGATCGACAACAATGCCGAGAGGGCCGGCCAAACGATCAAAGACGCGAAGCTTGTATCGGAGGGCGCTGCGCTTCACGTCACGACTGGCCCCGCGGTGACTTATTGGAATCCGGCCAACAAAGCTACCGGCAACTACACGGTGACTGCGACCTTCACTGAGCCCAAGTACATGAATCTGAACACCCATCCGCATCCCTACGGCATAGTCATTGCCGGCAACGATATGGGAACGGCTCAGCAGAGCTACCTTTACTGCGCCGCTTACGGCAACGGGACCTTCATTGTGCGCGGATTCGGTCCCGAGCCGTTTCAAATGAACGGTCGAGGTGCCGAAAACGCTGCGGTTCATAAGGCGGCAGGAGTGGGACAAGCAGTCACGCAGGAGATCGCCCTCTCTGTCAATGGCGATCGGGTTCAATGCGCCATCAATGGCACCGTCGTTGCGAGCTACGCGAAATCCGAATTGGTTACCGCAGGGAAGCTGAAGTCTACCGACGGTGTCTACGGAATCCGCTTCGCGCACAACACCGATGCTACCGTCACGGGCTTGACCCTTAGCAAGGAATAGCGTCCACGAAAAAGTAAACGATCGGCCAACATCCGTTTCACTGTCGGGGGGGGAGGCTTGGCTGCTAGTTAGATCGCTTACTCACCGCTTGCGAAAGTACGCGTAAGCCTTGCCATGTTGTTCAGTTGTGCTAGCAACACAATCGCGGTATTTCCGTATATCGCTCACCATTCGCTCCAAAGCTTCACTTACCGGGCGTCTTGCGGCTAGTGCTGGTTGACCGGCTTGGCCCCGGTATGAAAAAAAGACGAGATTTCCACATGCTCGCTGTTTTTCCACATGGAATCCACGCTTTGCTAGTTGTTCCAGATGGGTGACAGCGCTACGATGCCCCGGCTCAGAACGGCTTATGGAAAAGCGCAAGGGAGGGCAGCGGGCGCGTAATAATCTGCGAGGAGGGGGAGATACGCGCCCGCTGCGCGGCGCCCGGGCCGTTCAGTCCTAGGGTCCGAGCGTCAAATGTGCGTCCGATTCTACGTGACTAGGATCCAGCGGCAACTGTGTGAATTGACAGGGGAGCACCCCTGAGAAGATCCTGCATCTTTCGGATACTACCTCCGCCACTTGCTGGGGGATCGTCAACCTCGGAGCATCCTTGATATCGTCCACACTCTCACACTGAGGCAGACGCAGCACCCGGCCACGAATGTGTAATGCGAGTTCGTCTCGATTTCTTCTTGCAGGCGAATTACCTTTGCCCAAACGAGAATCTGCTCACGGCATCGAGCGCAAGGCACTCCACGATAGCTTGGTATTTCAGCAATCACGCAAACACTGTAATGGGTGTTGAAGAGAGAGCAATGCTGTCACGAATCCTGAAGGCTATTTCACCTGGCTCTCCGGTGGCGGCCACAACAGCGTTGTCAGAAGCGCTACGGCGATTCCCAACGACACTTCCACGAAGCGGTGGGTAGCCACGATCCACGGGCGGTGCTCATGAGCAACCAGCAAGATAATGCTGAGCGTAATGGCGGCAAAGCGATATGCGGTGTGAAGCCGCAATATGGCGCTGAAGATGCCGCACACAAAAATGCCGATGCCATACACTGCCCAATTCGACTCAAAGTAGCTGGCGATCAGCGCGCCCAAAACCGCTCCCAACGCCGTTCCCACAAAGCGCTGCCAGGCCAGCGACATGGGATTGATGGGCGAGAGCAGAATCACGATGGTCGAAATCGGCGCCCAATAAAACTGCGGCAGCTTCAAGCCGCGCGCCAGCAGCAAAGATACAATGGTAGCCACGGCCGTCCTGAGGGAATGGATTAGAACCTCACGGCTGAGTCCCAGCTTGATCGCCCAATCTCCCATAGGCGGGCCATTGTATCGTGGCATGCGATGAGCGGCTTGGCCCGGTTCACGACGACCGCTAGCTCGCGGTTTCAGACTCCACTGGCAGGCCTGCGATGGTGGCTTTGATTCCATTAGATTTTGCGGCCATCCTGGAGGTCTGCGCCGCATGATTCCTGCGGATTATTCCCTTCCCTTGCATCCAGCAACGCAGAATCTTCGTGAGCCTTGCGGCTGACTGCCTTGCAGTCGTGGCACGATCACACGGGGCCCGAGCCGGTCAATCTGCTGGATTCGTAACGCGATCGGACGATGGCACGCGTAGCACATGCCGAGCACGTTGGGTGGCCGGCTCTTTGCCTGCCAATTTCCAAAGCACAGTTCTGTTGACATGGTGGGTTCTCGAGCTTAAAGTTCACGGCACAACGGGACACTCGGCGTGACGGTAATCCTTCCTAAGATAAAGATACTCGTAGTCGAGGACTGTGAACCTTCCGCCGATTTGTCGTGTTCCACACCGCGGGGCACAGGCAACTTGTTTTTTCGGTGACGGATTCCACCGCGAGCGATTGCATGCGTGGCACGAACATGCTCGATTGAGCGGAGGAAGGACAAGAGCTTGGGAGGCTTGATTCCCTTAACCGACGCTTCGCGACGACCCGTGCAGTTTCCCGTCGTCACGGCATCCATCATTCTTGCAAACTTCATCGTTTGGGGGCTTGAGCTACGCGGTGGTGATGCGTTCGTGCTCAAGTGGTCTGCCGTCCCAGCAGACATTACTTCCGGTCATCACTGGATCACTATTCTGACGGCCATGTTCCTGCACGCTAGTTGGTCTCACATCTTGGGAAACATGGTGTTCCTATGGGCGTTTGGCCCGGAGATCGAAGACTCGATGAATCCGCTGCGGTATTTGGTCTTCTACACTATCGGCGGGCTGGTGGCCATGCTTGCCCAGGTCCTAGTCGTTCCCAACTCGACGGTTCCCAACTTGGGTGCGAGCGGAGCTATTGCTTCCGTCATGGGCGCATTTCTCGTGACTTATCCACGAGATCAGATCCGCTCGATCCTTATCATCTTTATATTTGTGCGCATCACTTTGATTCCGGCTGCCCTTTTGATTGGTGTTTGGTTTCTCATCCAGCTGTTTCACGTTGGGTCGATCGCATCGGTCCAAACGGGCGGCGTGGCCTACTTGGCTCACGTTGCCGGCGCGATCTTCGGGGCCGTCACCGCGCGCCTTTTCCAGAAATCGCGACGGCTCGCCGCCTAGGCCGGTTGGTCAGTTGGGCGCGGGAGCGGATATTCCAGCGCGGTTTCTCGAGGGCGATGGCCGAGCAATTTACATCTGGCACGACAACTGCTGGGGTGATAGCCCCTGACAAGCGCGTTTCCCGAACAACCTGCGATCTTGACGAGCTCAAGTAGCGATCAAACGCGACGCGCAAACTCCCGGTCACCCAGTTTGCGACGTGGCTTTACGACCCAGCGGCATTTTTCCTTGGTGGCATCGGCTTTCCATCCAGGCCTTCTGTGTCTCCGTCATCGCCATGCCAATCGATACGGGCGGCGTCGGAACGGTCAAGCAACGCTGGTGCACCCCCTTGTGAAAAGTAGTTCCAGACCCAATCCACAAGAGTGTGGACTTTGACCCTCAAACCGTTCAGCAGAGTTATGTGGACGCCGAGCCACATGCTGTAGGCAGCCACGCCCTCAAGCTCGTGGCGATGCTCGCCGACCTCCGCTACCGCGGCATTCCTGCCGATCATCGCCATGATCCCTTTATCAAGGTAGTGAAATGGGGTGCGTGTTGTGCCTTCGATATCGGCCAAAATGTTCTTGGCTGCCCACCTTCCGCTCTGCTGTGCTACCGAACCAAGCTGTGGCAGGGCGTTTCCGTCCTTTCCCGCGATATTCGCTAAGTCTCCGACTGCATAGACGCCCGGGAAGTCCTTCACGCTAAGATCAGGCTGAACCTCGATTCGCCCGCCGTGTCCTTGCGGCAACCCCGAGTTACTGGCGACCGTCGCGGCCTTGAGGCCTGCTCCCCAGATCACGCAGCGGCTCTTGATGGTACTGCCGTCGGACAGTACGACGTGGCCTGGATGCACTTCCTTCACGGCAGTGTTGAGTTTGACGATCACACCGCGGCGCTCGAGAACCCTACTTGCATAATCATGGGCCTTGGCAGTGAACGGCGCGAGGAGGGTGGGGCCGTGTTCAATTAGGTAGATGTGGGTGGCTTCAGCGAGACGTCCGCCCTGTGCCGACACTGTCGAATGAATCGCGTCGGCCAAGGCGCCGGCCACCTCAGTGCCCGTCGCTCCACCGCCGACGATCACGACGTTCAACGCGCCTTGCTCGATGAGCTGGGGCTGGCGATCAGCGTCTACAAGCAGTGCCAGGAACCGCGAGCGCAGACGCTCGGCATCGACCAAGGAATAGAGCGGAAAGCTGTTTGTTTCAGCCCCGGGAATATTTAGAAAGTTTGCCTGGGACCCCGCAGCAAGCACCAGAAAATCGCCCTGATAAACCGGGCCTTCCTTGGTCCTTACGCTGCGGGTCTTAGGGTCGACGGCGCTAACCTCTGCCACCTTGAACTCAACGTTGGGGGACTTGAGGAGAAGCCTCGCCAGCGAGAAACCGACGTCTTCGGTAGCCAGTTGCGCCGTAGCAACTTGATAGAAAAGCGGGTGAAACTGATGGTAATTATGTTGGTCCACCAGCGTAACACGCACTTGGCTGTTGCGTGCCAAATGTTGCGCGCATCCAATCCCGGCGAATCCGCCGCCGACGATCACTACATGTTTTGTTTGTGCGGAACCCATCGGTCACCTCAGAGGGCGGGGTCAATCCGGCAGGGATTGAAGCCCTGAGCCCTTAACGCAACGTATTCTAGCATTCATGACTGCCTGATGTTTCCCCGTTACGCGCGTTTGGATGTTGGGTAGGCTTGTCGGCTCCCCTCGGCCGACTCGACTTGGTTGTGTGTCGATGCCACCAAGGCTTGGAATTTGTGCCAGGTTACCGGTCCATGACACAAATTGGGGCCAACCTGGAGGGCCGGAATGGTCCGAAAGTAGGTCGGCGGCGGAGTAAGGTCGGCAGATTCAACGGGGCTTTGGTGCGAATGATTCCTGCCTGAGGCGCGTGCTGCAGCCGCACTGGACTATCCCAATATCTGCACTATCCATGAAATTGGTGAGCACTTTCGGCGTGGGCGACCATCCATCAATTGCAATTGGAGAGCTGTTTCAGCGCGCGAGAAGAATGAACAGCGTGGCAACGGTTGCCGAATGAAGCATGATGTGCGCAGTGTACGGGACAAGTCCGTTACGAATTGGCAGGAAGTGGTATGTGTTGCCGAACATGATCTGATAACGAGCGGCACGTTCGGGTTCCGGGTGAAAGAGATAGGGTATCCACCAAGCGCGAACCTGTCCTACAAAGATGAGGCCGTAGCTGATCCCAAGCCACATGTAAAGCCAATGCGGGTACGGTCGCCCAAAGTGCAACAGGCTGAACAACAGCCCGAAGGTGAACGGCACGCTCTGGATGAGTGTTACGAAAACAAGGCGCGGCGTTTTGTCCTGGCTGCGCACCGCCGTCACGTCGTTGAGTCGTCCGAGCGGAATCCAATCGTGGAACCAGAGAAAAAGCACCTGAAACACCTGCAATAGGAGCAAAACGGTCTCGATGCGAGGGCTTGCTGGGAAGACTCGTTGCGACATTTCTGTACCTGCCCAAGGCTAGTGCTCATTGAGCGTACTTGGGATTCTTAAGCACGGTCAACCCGAGACTGCTCGGTGTATCACGCGCAATGCGGAAGGGAACAATTGACTCGTGCGGATCGGACAATTCAAGTAAACCGCCTTTCCTCACCTTGAACAATCCCGTCAGAAGGTCCTGCCCGAAGCATCCGCCCGTGACGCTGACCCGAAATTCGACGATCTGGTGAAGCCCGCATCGGCATTCCGGACTGACCGTGCCGCGGACTTGAAATACTGGCGACCGCCCGCGAGAACTCTCGCAGACCCTAGGCCCGAGTACGTTGGTTAGCTCACTCTACTGATGTGCTTCTATCGAACCGCCCCAGGACGCGGTCTCTTTCAAGGTCTTCCAGGACTTCGATCGATTCTACCGGCGTAGTCACAGCCCGCTCGCCGTTTACATTGAGTTCCATCCGAAAGCCTTCGTAAATCCCTCGAAGTTTGCAGATGGAACGTCCGAGCGTAGCTCCTTGCAGATTCGCCGGAGTTAATTCCGGAAAAAATGGACCGCCCCGAACCAGGATTTCACCGCTTAGGCCATCAATGATCGTAATCTCATAGAGACTATTGCGGGTTCGGACTTCCAGCTTTTCCATCGCCTGCAGGCGCTCCACTTGCAGGCCATTCGTCCACGGATGCTCGGACCAATTATCGAGAATGGCTTCGGGCCGGACGAAATCTTGCTTGGACATCAATCCTTCTCTGCGTACGTTCTCTGAACCACGCGATGTGCAAGGCATTGGGTGACCCAGGGCGGAGTATTTTCGAGTCTGGACGGCTGCAGCAGATGCGTCCATACAGTTAATCACTGCTATCGTCCAAGAAATCAGCGTAATGACGATGCCACAAACCAGCGACGATGTTGTTCAGCTCTCAGCCGCACTCTGGAAAGACGCCGACCCCGACAAGCAAGCCAAGGCGGAGTACGCCAGCCGGAGATGAGTCTAGACACACATACCTACGGCATTTTCATCACGCCGGGACAAGCATTGAGCAGCGCATCGTACGCCACCACGCTCATCGGATATTGCCGGTATTCCGGGTGATCTTTAACCCATTTCACAATGGTTGCCGTCGCCTGTTTAACGTCCATGCCCAGCGTGCATGTAGTCAGCCCCGCAACAGTCTCATCATTCGCGCCGAATAACCCCAGCCCAAAGAATCCGTCCATCAATCCGGTGATGTACATCATTTGGTCATCATCGCTCAAGCCGTTGAAGTTTCCAGCCGTCAAGTAATAGACAGGAAGACGATGTACTCGTGGCTTGCTCTGCTGCTTCTGTGCATATGCGACAACACCGACAATGCAGACCACAACGAAAACATAAAAAGCAGCACGCAACGTCATTTTCATGGGTGCTCCTATAGCTAGCTGGCAGACTATCGCGGTGAATGCGCCAAAGCAACGTGGGGCTCGCCTTCTGCACAGTTAGGATAAAGAGATTTAGGAACGCTCACGCGGCGATGCAGGCAGCGGGGCACGAGCGCTTTCACACAGCTCCCTTAGGCCGTGATTCAAAAACCCCTCTTCGTGTGGGCCGTAAGTTGCTGATTCAGCGAGGCGGAATTGCCGCGATTTTTGGGTTCAGAAACTTATTTTCGAATTGCAGTACGTTGGCACAAGCGATAGACAGGACAGGGCTGGGCTATTCCTCAATGAACGTCCGAGCGAAACCACATAAAGCGAGTTCGTGTTGTCGCGAACCGCGGCGTACCCGTGACATGCTGCCGGTCTCATGGCGGCTGGCCAACCCGGTCGAGCGAGTGAGGAAGCAGCATAGCGAGGTACGATGGGCGAACTTCCCGCCCCAATGCGGCCTATTGGTCCTTCAGCGGCTCCATCGTGTGGACCGTAATGATGTTCGTCTCCGGATCAAACAGGCCGGTGACCTTTACCTTCAATCCCGCATTCTTCTGGGCGACCTTTTGATCGTCGAGCTTGTATACCTTATCCTTTGCTTGCAGCACAAAAACGCCCCCGAGATTCTTAACGCAGTATCGGGCGCACTCGCCTGCCGTCGTGCCAATCTCGTGTTTCTTGAGCATCTCCTCGTGCGAACGGCTCAATGAGTGCACATTCAGGGCACACTGCGAATCGGCAATCTCGCCCCGAAAAACTTGATCGCCTCCGTCCCCAGCCGAACAGACGAGTCCCGCCGCCAACAGGAGTGCCATTCTGGCTACCGCAGCCTTCCCTTTGCCCATCGGTGCTCTCCTCCAAAACACGTTCGCCTCCGTATCGGCGGCTCGTCAGGGCAGCACGACAAACTTCATGTGCATCCCTTCGTGCTCGCTGCTGCAGATGACGGTACAAACGACCACGTAGTCGCCGGGTTCTGTCGGTGCGGTCATCGCAAACTCGTGAGTTCCTGGTTTTAGCTCCAAATCCCACCCCGGAACGCGCGATCGGTCCTTCGCTCGAAGCAGCGCGAAGCCGTGCACCGCGCCGTTTCGATTGTGATCCTTGGCCTTGACCGCCGTAATTCGCAACATCAACGCTTCACCGGCATGAACCGTAATCACCGGATCCTTCTGACCCGTGATTTTGTAGCGGCTGTCGTGATCTGCCAGTACCTCAACCACCTGCGTCGCCTGACCTCGTGCATAGGGCGGTAGGAGCACGGCCGCCAGTTCCGAGACAACGATCAATCCCCATGCGACCGCACGCACGCCACGCTCCTACTGCGTCATGTAACGCAGAATCAGTCGCATGTCTTCATCGGTAATCGTTGCGCGGACCCGCATGTGTCGAACAATTGTGGCCATCATCCGTGGCGGAAACTTATGCGGCGCTTGGTGGCACCGCCCGCAATTCGTGGCGAACCTCTTTTCACCTTCGACGAGCAACGACTCGTCCTCGCGAACCCCCGGGGAATTAGCTGAGGAAGAAGTCGAACCGGCTAGGGCGGAGTTCGATTTCGGTGCCGAGGAGGGCCCGGCATCGAGCGGCGGAGAGGATGAGTTTGCACTCGGGGACGCCGCCGAGCTGGTTGCCGCTGACGTCGCAACGCCGGCTGGGGCTCTGGCGGGCAAAGTCTGCTGCTGAGCGAGTGCGCGTCCGCCGAGCAAAATGCCGGCGGCACAGAGAAGCGTACACGGAAAACCAGGCCGTTGGATCATCGGATGTCTCCGTGTCCTACGGGCAGCGCCAGACGGTACGTTAAACCCAGGGTCCACACGTTCATGTCACCACCATAGGGCGCAAACTGCCTGCCATAGCTGCTCACGAATCGGATGTCGTCGCGGAAGTAGTAATTCAAGCCGTACTCGAACATGTTCGTGGGAACCGACGGCAGGTTGTCCGACCACCCCTGGCCGGTGTAGAACTGTTGCATGCGCGCAACCACCTGGACCCGTCGCAGCCCATTGCGGAACGCAGGCACCTGGTTCAAACGATACGCTCCTTCAACCCAATACCCGCTGCCCCAATACGATCGGGCGTATTCGGCGCGCAGGTCCAATGGCACAGGGCGCGGCTGCCACTCCAGGTAGAACCCGAATGAGTTCTTGCGGTAGTCTTCGAGCAGATGCTGGTATGAGCCCCCTATTTCAAGGCGGGATCCGGGCCAAAAGATCCCAGACCGGAAGCCAAAACTGCGGTCGGACACCAGGTTTGGGATCGTGCTGCTGGCTGAGAAATACGCGGCGTAGTTCATTTCTACGCGAGGGGTGAGGTCGAAGCCTCCCCGCACCATGGCACCATTGCTCGCGCCGTACTCCCCACCTTCGAGCGGCAAGATCAAAGGGTCGCTCTGCAAATCTCGAATCCATATCGGATACAGCCGCTCGTTGTAGATACCGAACGGCGTTAGAAAGCGACCAACCGTAACTGTCAGATAGCGGTTAGCGATGTAATCGAGCTGCAGATAATCAACGTTGGTCTGGAGAGTACCGGTAAATCCGCCGCTTCCGGGCGGCGGAGCGAGATCGGACTCTAAATCGCCCCGCCCCTCAATCAACCAGTTCTGGCCGACCGGCACGAGCAGCAACGGATTGATCAGAGGCCCCAGGTTGGGCGTCCCACCCTGAAAAGTGGCGATAAAACCGCTGCCCATCGTGAAAACGGGGATGGGACGGATCGAATCGTCGCTCGCTGCGTTGTCTGCCTGTGCTTTGAGGACAGGCGTGAGGAACAGAACAGCTCCGATCGCCAACACGGTGAACCGTGCCCGACCTAGGATCCAGCTTGAACAGAGTGATCGCATATCCTGTCGTTAAAGCGTCTCGTGGATCAAAAGGCCCCCGCCCGCGACTCCACCAAGTGTGAGGTGGTACTAGAACCTCCTAAAGTCAAAAAGCGTTTGTCGGACGCCTTCGAGGTAATACCTTCTGCGTAACACTGGCTTCGGGTGCGCGGATACACAGTTCCCGACCTACGCCGCTCAAGTTCTCCTTCCGGTAAGCGATGACAGGGATTGATATTCGTGAGGTCGGATCAAAATGCTAGCGAATGCTATGGTCTTCGAGAGGCTTGTGCGCGAATTTGGGTTAAATAACCTCGCTCGTCAAAGTCCACTTACTCCCGAGGAGCAGCTTGTGCGGCGCAAATCGGAACTAAGGAATGGTCTGACAGACATGCAGCGACTCTTTTTGTTTGGGAAGCTGAGTGGCATGCGTGATGAGTTCGAGCGATTGCTCCAGGCTTGTACTAGCTGTCAGTGAACGACCCAGGACGAGGCTATCCGATACCTCAAAGAGGTGTGAAGTGACACGCCTATCTGATGCGGTGATCCACTTCGTGCCATAATCTGCTATGGCAATTCAAGCGGTCCTCGACGTTTTCGATCTTTTCAGTCGAATGGCCGCGCGGGTGGACGAAGTTCGCCGAGGGGCGCCTAGTTCAGCTGGGGCGTAAGTGTAACCCTCCATGTGTGCTACCGACCTTCAAACTCCTGATTGGCTTCGCCAGATGGAGAACATCCTCGAAGAGCTTAACGAGGGTGTGGTCGTAACTGATCGTCACCTCCGGATGATCTTCGTCAATGAAGCGCTTCTGCGTCTAGGCGGATACCATCGCGAGGAGATTCAGGGCCGTACGCCCGAGGCCATTTTTCCGGCAGAGGATCTTCCGTACTTGATGCAACAGCGCGCGACGGGCCAGCGCTACGGACAACACCGCCATGAGTTTTATATCCCGCGCAGGGATGGCGAGAAGATCCCAGCGATTTTCAGCGGGCGGATCATTCACGCTCCCGATGGACAGGAGTACACGCTGCTTATCCTCACTGATATCAGCGCGCAGAAGCGAGCCGAGGAGCGGATTCGCGAGTCCAACGCACTGCTCGAGAAGCGCCAGAGGGAAATTGAAGCCGAACTCTCTCTAGCGGCGCGCGTCCAACAATCACTTGTACCGCGTAGTCTGGTGTGGGGCAATGTCGCCGTCGAGGCGTACTACAGCGCCGCCACGACCATCGGAGGTGACTTTGGCGTGGTCCTTCCTCATGGTGACGAAGCTCTCAGCCTGCTCGTGTGCGACGTCTCGGGCCACGGCATCGGCTCCGCTCTTGTCGCCAACCGCATCTACAGCGAAACAATCGCTTCCCTACGCAGCGTCGCCCCGTTTGCTGACATGCTTCGCCAATTGAACCGCTTCGTCATGCAAAATTTCGGCGACTCAGTTTTCTTTTTCACCCTTGCCGCGGCTCGCCTTTATCGCGACGCCCGACGCATGATTTTTGCCGGCGCGGGTCATCCACCCGCCATGATCGTCCAACCCGGCGAAGAGCCCCGCCTTCTAGAATCCCGCAGCATGGTCCTTGGGCTGATGCCGGACGCTGTGGACAAGGAAGCGATCCTCGAGGCGGACCTTCAGTCGGGCGACCGCATCGTGCTCTACACAGATGGAATCACCGACGTGTTCGACTCACACGGTGAGATTCTTGGTATCAAAGGCGTACAAGCATTCGTCCGCGAGGCGGCGCTCCTCCCGTTCGCGGAAATGAAAAAAGGCATTCTTGATCGCGTGGCGTCCTGGCGGGAAGGCCCGCCCACGGACGATATGTCTCTCGTCCTTGTCGAGCTTCGCTAGGTCACGTGCCGATCGCTGACCTCGTGCCGCCCAGGATGGCCCACAAATCAAATAGAATCAAAGCCACGTATCGGAGCCCTGCCGGTGGAGTCTGGGTCCACAATTTCTACTATTGCGACAGAACTGTGACAAGAAAGTTGATAAATCGCGACAACTCACCTTTTTTATCCATGCAATCTACATCTGAACGGTAAACCAGCGCGCGTCAGTGATGCGCTGCTAGAAATTGACAGAAGGGAGGACGAAACTATGCGCTTACAGAGCTTGTCCAAAGTGGCCGGAGTCGTCGCAATTTGCCTGGCTGTGGGAGGAACTGCATCCGCTCAATACGGGGGAGGAGGAATGGGCGGAGGTGGAGGAACAGGGGGAGGCTCCATGGGTGGAACAGGTACCGGAAGCAACTACAGCTACGGTTCCGGCAAAGCGGTGGGGATTGGTGTAGCTGTGGCCGCAGGCGCGGCCGTGGGAATCGCGCTGCTGGTTCATCATCACCACAAGGCGAGTTCCGAAGCTTTGCTCATAGGCTGTACTCAGTCTGAACCGAATGGCATCAGCTTGAAGAGCGAAGAATACGGGGAAACCTATACGCTCGTTTCAACCGACAAGCATGTGGAGCCCGGAGAGCGCGTGGAACTTAAAGGAGTGGTGAAAGACGATCGATCTGGGGGGTATACCTTCCGCGTGCGGGATGTCGTCACCCACTTCGGAGCCTGCAGTCAGGGCCAAGTCGCCTCGACGCAAAATCCCAACGGGAAGGAGCTGGCATCTGGCGCCGAATGACCCTGTACGAGTTGCGTGCTCACCTCGAGGCCTCGGCCCGCAGCGAACGGCGGAGGCGGCGGTGTTGTCGCAGATCAAGTAGCAGAGCGTGAGCCATGTGGAGAAGCAGCGGGCATGTTGAAATCTCGCCTTTTTTCCCACTGGGAACAGTCCGGGCGAAATCGGCGCTCAGGGTAGGCGACCCGCTCTCCCTACAAGTACGGAGTTCGAATAAACAACCTCTTGAATCGGCCGGCCTCATTAGAGATACGCCATTTACGGGGGACCTCCGGCAGCTAAATCGAAATAATTTCGGTATAGCCGACCCACTCGCCGGATGGATTCGACTTCCACCTCACGCCAACAGTTGCATGCGGCCCGCTGTGCCAATTGGAGTATCACCTCAGCGTACCTGCCTGCGCGTACACCTGCAACGCTGGGGGCCCGCGATCAGGATTACCTTGGCAGCAACCGTGGTGACACATGCCAAGATCTGCCGATTCTCTGAAAATCACATGGGCATCCCCTCACGGCTTTCATTGGGCGTTGATTCTACGCGCGGGAACCTGCTCGTCCCAGCTCGTTCCCTCACCCTGTCCAAGCCACGCTTTCTGCCGCGCTTTGTCTGCGGGGAGAAGTCAATTCCCCCTTTATGTCGTCGTTCGTTTGACTGCCTCAGCTCGAGAATCTAGAATATCGTGCCCATGGCTTCCCCCACCCTGGTCGGTCAAACCCTATTGCACTACAAAATCATCAAGCAGGTCGGCGCCGGCGGTATGGGCATCGTGTACGAAGCTGAGGATTCTCAGCTTGGCCGTCGCGTAGCATTGAAGTTTCTTCCTCCAGAAATGGCGCAGGATAGCCAACTGCTCGAGCGCTTTCAGCGCGAGGCACGTGCAGCTTCCTCGCTCAATCACCCCAACATCTGCACTATTCACGCCATTGAACAGCATGAGGGCAGGCATTTCATCGTCATGGAGTTGCTCGAGGGCGAAACGCTCGCCAACAAAATGACTGGGAAGCCGATGGAGATGGACCGCCTTCTGCCGCTCGCCATCGAGGTGGCCGACGCGCTCGAATCGGCTCACGCCAAGGGAATCGTTCATCGCGATATTAAGCCAGCCAACCTGTTCCTCACCGAGCGGGGCCAAATAAAGATTCTGGATTTCGGTTTGGCGAAATTCAGCCGGGACGATATCGGGCTCGGAGCAACGGTAGGTCGCGCAGAAACATTGGGCGCGGGGCTCACTTCGCCGGGCCTGACGGTCGGCACCGTGTCCTACATGTCTCCGGAGCAGGCCCGCGGCGAGCTGGTTGATGCTCGCACGGATCTGTTTTCCACCGGTACCGTGCTCTACCAGATGGCCACTGGACAGCTTCCCTTCCCAGGGGAAACATCGGCGACAATTTTCGATGCCATCCTGAATCGTGATCCGAAGCCGGCGAGCGAGCTGAATCCAGCGTTGCCGCCCGATTTCGTCCGCATTCTCGACAAGGCACTCGAGAAGGACCGCAACCTCCGCTGCCAAACCGCTAATGAATTGAAAACGGACCTTGCGCGTCTGAAACGCGACCTGGAGTTGGGAAAACGGCGCACGAAAGAGAAGACTGATTCTGACCCCGGCATTGCCAAGCAAAGCGGAAAATCCGTTGCGGTGCTCTAT
Organism: Candidatus Acidiferrales bacterium; assembly: GCA_035622155.1. Classification (GTDB taxonomy): domain Bacteria; phylum Acidobacteriota; class Terriglobia; order Acidiferrales; family UBA7541; genus Palsa-295. The sequence continues at coordinate 6,069 of DASPVW010000021.1, read as the reverse complement.
TTTGAAAATCTGAGCGGGGCGAAAGAGGATGAGTATCTCCGCGACGGAATCACTGAAGACGTGATCACGGAGCTCTCGAAGCTTCGAGGACTAAATACCTTCTCTCGTCCCACGGTTTTGGCCTATCGAGACAAGCCTGTGACACCCGCGCAGATCGGGCAGCAGTTGGGCGCAGCTTATGTGCTCACCGGCACGTTGCGCCGCTCAGGCGCGCGCCTACGTATTAGCGCGCAACTTGTGGATACACACACGGATTTTCCGCTTTGGTCGGAGCGTTTCGATCGAGAAATGAAGGACGTTTTCGAAATCCAGGATGAAATGGCGCGGAAGATCGCCGAGGCGTTGCGCGTTACGCTTTCACCTCAGGAGCTCGAAGCTCTAGCAGATAAACCCACCGAAAATCTGCAAGCGTACGATCTTTATCTGCGCGGCAAGCGCTACGCACGGCGCCTTACGCGGCAGGACTTCGATTTTGCGCTGCAGATGTTTGAAAATGCGGTCGCGCTTGATCCAAGCTTCGCGCTCGCCTATGCCGCGATTGCAAACGCCTGCGCGATGTTTTACTGCAACTTTACGCGCGACCAGGTATGGGTCGAGCGCGCTCGTGAGGCATCCAGCAAAGCTGTCGCGCTGCGTTGGGACCTGCCCGAGACACTTATCAGTCAGGCGTGGGTGCTCCACGCAGCGGAACTGCATGATGAGGCAGTGCGTAAAGTTCAGAAGGCGATAGAACGCAAGAGCGACTGCGAAGGGGCTTATTACCTGCTGTGCCGCGCATTGTTTTCTGCGGGCCGCTACCAGGAAGTCGTGGATATAGCGGAAACCGCAATCGCCGCCAGCGGCGAGGACTACAACGTTTATGTCCCGGTCGGCAACGCCCTCGGTGCCACAGGCAAAGAGGAGATGCGCCGGAACGTGATGCAACGGTTCGCGACAGCGCTCGAGAACTACCTGAAGGAGGTCCCGGAGGATGCTCGGGCGCGGGTGCTGCTGGGCACGCAATACGCCCACTTAGGCCGAGTGCAAGATGCCGAACGCGAACTCAATTTGGCGATGACCCTACGGGCCAACGAGACGACCATTCTTTACAATGCGGCTTGCGTTTACTGCCAACTCAAGAAAAAGCCAGAAGGGCTGAACGCGTTGCGCAAAGCCTGGGAAGCCGGGTTCAGAGATTCGGTTTGGGCGCGGCGCGACCCTGACCTAAGCTTGCTGCATGGTGATCCGGAATTTGAGCGGCTCTATCCCGAAAAACCTACCGCATGAAATCCTGCTGGTCGCTCTCTGGCCGTTCAATCAAGGCGGGGCGAATTGCAGCACGGGCCTTTTCCGCCAACGCCTCCATCCGCTGCACGCTAACCTCAAGTTTCTTCTGCGAGGGATGCACATAGCGTTGTGAGACTACAACGCTCGAATGGCCCATCAAACGCTGTATTGTGAACGCATCTGCTCCGCTTTCGGCTTGTTCCGCAGGCGCCGCAATCGACACCCGAACTACCCGACCCCGCACAATTGTTGTGCAAATATTGCAGGGTGAGGGAAACTCATGATGAGCCGGGATCAGACCGACTGGAACGCCATTCTTCTACAGCGTAACCATGTCCTTTCTGGAACAGAACCTGGCCATCCTTGGCAACGAGAGCTATTCCCTTTTCTCCGTTGGCCCCGTCAACTCATTGTTCTGGATCCGTCGCTGAATCTGCTCAATGCGCTCCTCGATCTCCGTTTCTGCTCCATGAGAGAGTCTCAAGCCGCCGTCTTTTCAAACAGTGCTTCCCTTTCCCCCAAACGCATCCAAATCAGCGTGCCCGTTCGTGGTCACGAAAATGTTGGCTGGCTTGATGTTGCGGTGCACGACACCCCGTGCATGAGCAGCGTCGAGTGCATCCGCAACCTGCACGCCGAGGTCGAGGATCGCTCCCACCTCCATCGGCGTGCCCCGAATCAGGTTGAGCGTCTGCCCTTCAAACATCTCCATGGCAATGAAAGCCCTGCCGTTCTCCTCACCAACGTCGTAGATGGTGCAAATGTTGGGATGATTTAATGCCGAGGCGGCCTTGGCTTCGCGGCGGAACCGTTCCAAGGCATGGCGGTCCTGAGCGAGATCGTCGGGAAGAAACTCCAAGGCAACGAAACGACGCGCAGGGGCCGAGTTTTGTGCCCGGCGTCATTTCTTGAGCAGACCTCATGCGCCTTTGGCGCACCACCGACCATGAAAATACGGTTCATTCTGTAACATGCTGCGGTGAATCCAAAAGACTTGCGCCTATTTTCGTAGCAGGGAGGGCCAGTTCGCGACCAGAGTGATGACCACATTGGGCTGCCCAGGTTCGTGGCAAATGATGAACCGCTGGCCATCTGCGGCGACATCGTAGCCACCACCTTCGATGGAGCTGTAAACGCGGGTTTCAAACAACGGCTTCACGGCGTCAATGCCAAAGCTGGAACCGTCGGTCTTTACTTCGGCGGCCATGACTCTGTTGTCGGGGGAGAGGTAGAACAACTCCTTGCCGTCGCGCCGCCAGCGAGGGTAGCATCCCCCACCCGGGGAGACTTGCCACTTCCCGCCTGGCCCGGGGAAGGGCACGACGTACACCTTTTGCTCGCCGGACTCCGTCGAGCAGTAGGCCAGCCATTTCCCGTTGGGGGAAAAAACGGAAACGAATGCGGTAAATTGAGACTGCGCCACAAAAGGAGATGGTTTTCGGTCCCCAGCGAAGGGAAGCATCCAGACTCCGTTGATTCCCTGTGGGGCCTGCTGGAAAGCAAGGAACTTGCCATCAGGAGACCAATCGGTCAGATACTTCACGGACTCGTTCTCTTCCAAGAGTGTCTCTTCGTTCCCAGAACCATCCGCCGCCTTTTGATAAAAACCAAACTTCCCGCTGTGGAGCGACATATAGGCGATGCGCCGCCCGTCCGGAGACCACAACGGACTCAAGCTCGCTCTTCCGGAGCTGTTGCCGAAGGTCAGCCGCGTCTTCACCCCTAGGGCGACGTCGTAGGTCCAAACTTCGTACCAAGGAGAAACGAGGGTATACAGGACTCTCTTCCCATCCGGCGAGATTCGCGGGACCATGTACGTGTCCGCTCCGGGTACCTCACCCACCTTCTTCCCACTGCGATCCAACCAAACGAGCTCTCGGCTGGCGCTACTCGTGCCTTCCAGGTAGGCCAGCAGGCCGTAGTCGGAGGCAGAGAACATGCTCTTGAGAGTCAGTTCCATCTCCTGCACCGGGTCGGCGATCGGAAAGGCCTCGCCCGTCAAATCCATGCGTTTCAAATCGAAGGGTTGCGCCATCAGGGTGCTCTGTCGCAGAAAAAGAATGTGCCCCAAGACGTATTCGGCGCTCGCGTGGGTATGCAATAAAAGTTTGACTTCTTTGGAATCCAGCGACCCCAGAAGGATGGCATTCGTAGGGTTTTCCTTGGGCGTAAGCGGAGTCCCCGCGACGTAGATAAAATGACGCCCATCGGGCAGGAATTGTGGCCAGCGATTTGTAGTCACACCTTTCCCAGGATCTAAACTGGTTACGGGAATGGGCGTTCCGCCGGAGGCAGAAACGCGGTAGAGCGGTACATTCAGGTTGGGGGTAAACAGAATCACGCCGTCCTGATTCCAAGCGCCGCCGCGCGGATTCGGGGCATCGCAAAGCGTCATCGGCGGGCTGCCGGAGGATTCGATCTTCTTGAGCTTGCCCGAGGCAAAAAATCCGATGTAATGGCTGTCCGGCGACCAGAAAGGAAACGAGGCGTCTTCGGTGCCTGCCAGGGCTTGCGCCTCTACGGAATCGAGGGGGCGGACCCATAGCAGAACCTTGCCATCCGCATTCTGAGCCACATACGCCAGCCGAAGGCCGTCGGGCGAGATGGCGAACCCACCCTGCTGAGGCGTCAGTACCAAGAAACTCGCGTTCGGCATCGCTTTGATATATGAGCGAACAACGCGGGCCTTCTCTGGCGCGCGCCTCCAGTACAAAACGGCAAAGACAATCGCCGCGAGTAGGCATGAGATTGCCGCAGCCACGAAGAGTCGCTCGCGGACCGACGCAGCAGCAGCGGACCCTTGGTCTGTAGCCCCCGAGAGAACTTCATCCAGCGAGATGCGGGCGTCACCGATATCGCGCAATCGCTGCTTCGGGTCCTTTTGTACGCACCGTTGCAAGAGCACACGAAGCCGCATTGGAGTCGCTGAGGGCAGTAGCTTCCAGTCCGGTTCTTCCTTGATGATCGACGCCAGCGTGTCCGTGACTGTCTCACCCGTAAACGCCTGTTTCCCTGTGAGCATCTCGTAGAGCACGCAGCCGAAGGCCCAAATGTCTGCACGACGATCTACGGATTTCGCCTTTGCCTGCTCGGGGGACATATAAGCCGCCGTGCCGAGCAAAACTCCCTGCATCGTCGCCATTCCGCTGATGGTCGGGGAGGTGGAAATGTCGATTGACGACGGGTCGCCTTCGAGCGCCTTGGCCAACCCGAAATCGAGCACCTTCACGGCATCGTCGTTCGTCACCTTTACATTTGCCGGTTTCAAGTCACGATGGATGATTCCCCGTTCGTGCGCGTATTCCAGAGCGTCTGCGATTTGCCTGGCGATGCGGACAGCCTCATCCACGGGAATGGGCCCAGCCTTGATTCGGTCAGCGAGCGTCGGCCCCTCGACTAGTTCCATCACTAGTGCGCGTGTGCTGCCGGAATCTTCTAGTCCGTAGATCGTAGCGATATTAGGATGGCTGAGAGACGCGAGGACTTTCGCTTCGCGTTGGAAACGGGCCAAGCGCTCGGCGTCTCGGGCGAAGGCTTCTGGAAGAACCTTGATGGCTACGTCACGCCCTAGCTTAGGATCATGTGCACGGTACACCTCGCCCATCCCGCCCGCACCAATGGCGCCCGTGATTTCGTAGGGGCCGACTTTTGTTCCGGCGCCGATCATTGTTTGTTTCCCGTCGGTACGAGGCGCTTCAACTCTACGGTCCAGTTCAGCACGACGTTGATTTGCGTGGCCGCGATCTGTTGTTCGACTGCTTTGAGCATCAAAAACCGCTGGCCGCCTGGCGACACGTCGTAGAAAGGACGCGCGGAGAGTATGTTATTTGACAGATAATGGCCCTCGAAGAGCTCGCGAGGCTTCCCCGAAGTGAAAGCAGGCTGCGTGCTAATTTCCACCGCCATCATCTTGTCCCCGTTGCGATAGAAGAGTTCTCGTCCATTGCGGTTCCAGACCGGCTCGTCGCCGCCGTCTGTCGAAATTTGCCACTTGCCACCAGCGCCGGGAAACGTTGGAGGGACGTGGAGTCGTGGGCGATATCGGGAGGAAGAAACTTAAGAGCTACGATGCGATGGAGTCGGGTGTCCTCGGCCTTGTAAACGACGCCCATACCGCCACCGCCCAGCTTTTCGATGATGCGGTAGTGTGAGGCGCTCTGCCCGACGAGTAGTTGAGACTCCATCGTGCGGTCATGGTAGTTCGCGGGTTGAGTTGCGTCAATGAATCTGCATGGTTTGCAACCAAAACCCAGCTTCAGACTCGACCAAGTTGCCGAGTAACGGGGTATCTCTAATGAGGCCGGCCATGTCAAGAGGGTTTTCATCTTTTTTCTTGCTTCCTCGGATCTTTGTTTTTCTCCCTTAGGTACACCCCTGCGCTTGCGCGAGAGCGCCGTGTTGGTAGACCGACCGTCGACGTCTGTTCGTGTCCACCCGACGCGTTCAGCCCCGTGTCACTTCATCCGGTAAAACAGATAGCGCGATTTTCTAGCAGTAACCCGACCCGGGGAAGCTATTTTTCCTTCTCTCCAATGGAAAAGAGCCAATTGAGGACCAGCGCCAAGACGGTCCCAAGTGGAATGCCTGCGATGTTCATTCCAGCGACCGTCAGACCCTTCGTGCCTAACCCTGTCGCGACGATCACTGATGCGCCGGCCACTACCAGGTTCTTGTGCTGCATGAAATCGACTTTAGCATCCATCCAAATGCGGATTCCCATCAAGGCGATGATCCCGTAAAGCAGGAGGGTAATGCCGCCGAGAACCGCGTTGGGGATCGCCTGAACCAGTGTGGCGAATTTTG
>DASPVW010000020.1:0-152569 GCA_035622155.1 Candidatus Acidiferrales bacterium | reverse complement strand
GCGATTTGTTCCTGCGTCCGCATCTTTTCTATGCGAACTTCTTCGACGACCACTTGCTGCTTGGCCTTGGCTTCTGAGAGCGGGCCCGCCTGAGCCGCCGTGGCTTTTTGCGTTTCTACTTCGGCGAGAAACTGAGCCTGTTTAATTTGGAAATCGCGTTGCGCCCCTGCGATGTTTGCGTCCGCATCGAATTTTGCCTTCTCTCCCTCCTGCATCGCCTGGGCTGATTTTATTTTTGAATCGCGAGTTGCCTCTGCTTCACCGATCGTGCCGTCGCGCTTCACTTCGGCGGTTCGGCGCTTGCCGAGCGCGTCGAGATAGCCTTCCTCATCGCTGATTTCTTGCACTGTGAGGACATCAACTCCAATGCCCATGCGCTCCAAATCCTGGGCGGCCTCGGATGTCAGCTTTTGGGCGAAGCTTTGCCGGTCGCTATTCACTTCTTCAACGGTAAGCGTTCCAAGAATCGCACGCAGATGGCCTTCGAGCGTCTGAAAAATCACTTTTTGAATCTGGTCGGGGGGCATTCCGAGAAACCGCTCGGCGGCTGCACGAAGGGAAGTGTCGTCGCTCTTGATTTTTACGTTCGCGACGGCCTTCACGGAGATCGGCACACCCTTCAGAGTGTAAGCGCGCTTGATTTCGAGCGGAATTGTGAACACGTTCAATGAGAGGTAGTCGACCTGTTCCAGGAGAGGAAAGCGGAATGTCGCGCCGCCGTTCACCACGCGATACCCGACCACTTTCCCATCCGCTGTTTTTCGTTTGCGGCCACTCAGGACAGCTACGGCATTAGGGGGGACTTTCAAATAGTTACGACCGAACAGCGCCATCGCGATGATCAGCGCCAGAACGACACCGACTACGATGATTGGAACGAAGAATTGCGTAAGCATGATATGACCCTCTGGACAGTCCCGACTAATTCTCCGGGCGGACGAGAACGGTCTCGCCCACGATCGACTCGATTCGTACCGACGTGTTGACTGGTACGGCTTTACCGTCCGGCGTCCGCGCGATCTTTTCGACTACGCCCTCACCTAGGGAGCAACGCACTTGCCCCAGTCCGTTCTGAGGAATGGCGACTGTCACTTGCGCAATGCGGCCAACAAGTTCGCTAACGCGAATGTCGCTGGAAGCCTGCTGGCGGTAAAGGAAGCTCGCAAATAAGTAGATCAGCCCTCCGAACACCACGCCCCCCAGCAGACCGATTCCCGTGCTGACCTCAATTCGATAGCCCAGATGGACGCCGATCGCGCCGAAACCGCCAAATGCAGTGACGAAGACGCTCAGAACTCGGGTGCTAAAAATGCTGACTCCCTGAGCATCGCCATGGACATCTCCATGAAGCCCGGGATCGTGTACGGCGATGTCGCCATGGCCTAAGAATTCTCCAAACAAGAAGCTCACCACGAGAAACACGAAGCCGATCACCGCAATTCCAAGAAAGATCGTGAAAGCCGAGATTCCAACCACAAACATGATCCCGATCTCCGCGAGACAAGAGACAAGCTCCTACGCGGGCATTCATTGCTGCAAGGGAATGCCCGACTCTAGACCGCGTTGAATTGGAAGTCAAGGTGACGTATCGCGCCGTGGTAAATGTAACCGAAGGTTGAAACGTCGCGCCATTTAAGATGTAACCCAACTAAAAAGGATTTGAGGAGGCCAGGTTGGGGCACAAGGGGCGACGGGAATATCTCGAAGCGGTGTATGACCGGTATCAGAAGGCGGCACGCAAGGACAAGAGAGCGATCTTGAGCGAGTTTTGCGCCAACGCTGGGTATAACCGGAAGTATGCCATCCGGCTGTTGAATGGACCGCGGCCCGGGAAGCCGTGGAGACCCCCGCGGCGGCGTGGGGTGAGCTATGGCCCACCCACACTGGCCGTGCAGCACCATCCAGGTGACCGCAGACGTCTACGGACACATGCTGGCGGGCGCGAATGTGGCGTGCGTCGATAGGCTCGACGCTCTAACAAACCTGCAACTTTCTGCAACCCAGGTGCAACCGCAAGAGAGTGACGAACAGAATGCTCTCGCGGAAGTTGTTGATTTGATTGGTGCCGGCGGGGGGAATCGAACCCACGGCCTAGGGATTATGAGACCCTCGCTCTGCCACTGAGCTACGCCGGCACGCAAGCGATAATCAATCGTCGATGCTACGGTGCCGCTCCGCGCAGTGTCAAGGCTACTGGGGATAGGCAGGATCGGTACTTGCCGTGTTAGTCTGGGTGTGCCTGCCTCATGAGGGCTTCGATTTCATCAGCTGTGCGGGGGAGCCGCCCCGTCAGCAGTCGGTAGCCATCTGGAGTAACCAGCACGTCATCCTCAATTCGTACGCCGAGATTTTCTTCAGGGATGTAAATCCCCGGTTCGACCGTGATCACCATTCCCGGTTCCAGTGGGCGCGAGCGATCACCCGGATCGTGCACATCGAGACCGAGATGATGGCTCACGCCGTGCGGATAATAGCGTCCGAGCGGACGCCCTTCTTTGTCCTTACCGTGTGAATTGATGTAGTTGGTGACGATCTGCTGCAGGCTGCCCTCGGGGCCGTATAGTACGGCGCCCGGCTTCACGGCCGCCAGTGCGGCATTCTGTGCACCAAGGACGATGTCGTAGATTTCTCGCTGACGTGCGGTGAACTTGCCATTGGCAGGTAGAGTCCGCGTGATATCCGCGGCGTAGCCTCCGTATTCACCGCCCACGTCGATCACGACCAAATCACCGTCTCTAATTTCACTATCGAGCGCGCTGTAATGCAGCACGGTCGAATTGAAACCCGCGCCGACAATGGGCGCGTACGCCTCTCGTGAGCAGCCACCCCATTCGTGAATTTCCTTCATGCGCGCGGCGATCTGATATTCGAACAGCCCCGAGCGCATGCTCTTCATGGCATCGAGATGCGCGTCGACCGAGACGTCGATTGCTTTCTGGATTAGCGCCAACTCGCCGTCCGACTTCACCTGGCGCATGGCATATAGCGCAGGAGCCATATCCTTGAGATTCGACTGAGGGATCGCGGCGCGGATGAGCGCCACAGAGTCTGCGAAGTGCGGATAGCCGTCCTCGTTCTTGGGCGGCAAGATCGTATAAAAGTCTGGAAAGGTCTTGGCGAGTTTGGTGAGATCGCCAGGCAAGTTGGCGATCGGCGCGACGGCTTGAAAGCCCATCTTCTCGGCGACGCCCGGGTCATCAGGTCCCAGCTTTGGGCCGTCCCACTTTTCCTCGGTCCGATCGCGCGGAGGGAGATAGAGAACTTCGTGGAACCCTTCGGGAGGCGCGCCCGCCGGTGAATTGGGAATCAGCAGCAGCGCTGCGCCGGGCTCATTGTGACCACTCAGGTAGTAGAAGCTCGGCTCCTGGAAAAAGATCGACACTTCGGAGGTGTCTTCGTGGCCAGTGTAGCCATAGAGCACGACGGGCCCGTCAACCGCCGCGCGCAGCTTCTCGCGCCGCGTCTGATAGTCGAGGTTTGGCTGACGGAACCTTGCCTCCGCAAGGCCCGAAATGCAGACAGGCACGAACGCCAGAACCAACGCCACCCGGGATAGTTTATTCCTAGAACGCAGTAGGTGTTCCATGTTCGTGTCGCTTGGCCGATACTCTCTTTTTCAATGGCCTATCGGAACCGCCTTGGAGGCGGACAAAATCATCAAAAGCCACGGGCCCCTGAGGACGCACGGTGCACTTTCGCAGTTGCGGCTGGGGCGGCGAGCGAGGCTTCGGCTCGCCCTGCTTCCAATCTCAGGCTGAATCCTCCCTGCCCAACAGTCAACGGCACGAGCGTTGCGTCCGCGGTGCCAGGGGCGAAGAGGCGATCGATGCGGGTTTGGGCGAGGGACATCACCCCAGTATAGAGATAGCCCCAGACGAAAAGAATAAGGAAGGGAAGGGTCGCGTAGTTCTCCATCTGGATGGAATAGAGTACCGCAGCAGCGAAATAAGTTCCGAGCGCGAGTTCGATATAGGGCATGAGGCCGGCGCTTTTGTGATAGCTCTTCTGAACCCACGCATGGCGATCCCTTCGGCCCGCTTCGACTCTGTATTTCGGCGTGCGCACAAATTCCGATTTCACGCCGAAGATGGCTTCGATCACGGCGACCGCGTTGCGCACCGAGAGCCCAATGCCCAACGCCATCACGAAAGGCAAATACCAAAAGGTCCGCTTCCACGTTCGTGGAAAAAACGCGCGCTCGGCCGCAAGGTAAAACGACGAAATCGAACAGGTCGAGGCGATAAACAGCGGCAGATCGATCGTCAGCACCTGAAACCATCCTTGATAGAAGCGTACGATCATTGCAGGCAGCAAAATGATGGAGAGGAAAATCATAAGCGGATAGCTGATGTTGGCTGTGAGGTGAAAAAACGCCTCCGCTTTGACGGCGCCCGGAGCGTCGCTGCGTAGCAGGGGCGGTAAGATTTTTTTCGCGGTCTGCATCAAACCCTTGGCCCAACGCGCCTGCTGGGCTTTGAAGGCATTCATTTCGACGGGTAATTCCGACGGACATTCAATTTCAGGCAGATACAGAAACCTCCAGCCGCGCATCTGGGCACGATAGGAAAGGTCGGTGTCTTCGGTCAGGGTGTCGTGCTGCCAGCCGCCGGCGTCCTCGATCGCCGATCGCCGCCAGATACCGGCGGTGCCATTAAAGTTGAAAAACAGGCCGCTGCGAAAGCGCGACGAGTGCTCGATGGCGAAATGGCCGTCGAGCAAGATCGCTTCTACTTCGGTGAGCTTCGAATGGTTGCGGTTCACATAACTCCAGCGCGTCTGCACCATCGCGATGTTGGGCTCGGTGAAAAAATACGGTACCGTGCGCCTGAGAAAATCGGCCGGCGGAATGAAATCGGCGTCAAAAATGGCGACCAGTTCGCCCGCTGCCGACTTCAACCCTTCCTGTAGCGCGCCGGCCTTGAAACCCTTCCGATTGCCGCGATGCAGGTAGGTTATCCGGACGCCAAGCGCCTGGTGATGTTCCACGGCATCGCGCGCCACCCCCTGCGTTTGGTCAGTGGAGTCATCGAGGACCTGAATGTCGATTAGTTCTCGTGGGTAATCGAACTGTACGACCGCATCGATAAGCCGCTCGATCACATAGCGCTCGTTGTAGATCGGCAGTTGTATCGTCACCTTGGGCCATGCGGCTACGCTCGGAGGTGGACCGGGAACGTTTTTGCGGTTCTTGTAGAAATTGTAAACGAGCTGGTAGCGGTGAATCCCGTACATGGCCAGAATTGTCATCACCAAAAAGTACGGGAGCATGACGGCGAGATCGAACGCGTTCACTTGATAAAGGCCGTGGAAGGTAGGATCGACCAGCTTCCGCCAGTATTGCGACAGGCCAGCGCCGTCCACAGCTAGCATGGCCAGATTGTAGAATGGCGCGAACATGAGCCTGATCTCTGTTTACCAAATCGAACGCCAGGGATTCCCGCGAACCCGCCCAGGTGAAGGATGATTATACGGTTGCGCCGCGCCGTGTCAACGCTACTACGCCGCCATGGCGAAGAATGCTTTCTTACGGGATGCGCATGCCACTGTGAGCACACGACTCAAACACTGACAGCAGGTTAGAGAGCCCGAGCAGACTCCGGATGGACGGGTTGTAATTCGCTAGCAGGAAATTGCAGTTGGCCTTTTTTGTCGAAATGTACAGCGCGACGAGCGCTCCCAAGCCGGAGCTGTCCATGCGTGCAACGCCCTTCAGGTCGAGGATCACGCTTTTGGCAGTTGGTATCAGGCTGCGCACGTGGGCCTTGAGCTTGTCGGTGTGCTCGATCGTCAATGGGCCGGTGCATTCGACGACCGTGGCGTCTTCCCAACGGTAGGTCCGCAACGCTAGTCCAGAAACCGGAAGGCCGGTGGGGTTGGTTGACATCTGACTCCCCTAGTTGGATCAAAACTATACACTGAAATAGTGGGTGTGGGTTGTCGAAACCTGAAGCGCGGTTGCGACTGGGATCCAAAAGGTGTTCCTCTTGATTCCGACCGAGAGCCATTAGATAATCCGGCTGGCGAGGAGCCTCCTGGTCGTCCCCCGCGGCTCTCCGGCCCGATGCGAAGGAAGGCCCAGTCCTTCGGCAAGTACGGGAGGATCGCCTGAACCGCCGTTGAATCCCCCGGTTCAGTATTCGTGCTCCTTAGGAAAAACCCATGTACACCACCTTCTTTCGTTTTTTTGACCTTCACGAGAACCCATTCAACATTAACCCCGATCCCAGCTATTTATACCTCGATCAAAGAATCCAAACTGTATTGGACAACCTGGCGAGCGGCATTCAGGCGCGCAAAGGATTGATCGTGCTGACAGGTGAACCTGGCACGGGCAAAACGACCCTCATCAACAGGCTGATCGAGTGGCTACAGGAGCAAAAAATATCCACTGCGTTCATCTTTAACCCACATCTCGAGTTGAATGATCTGTTTGATCTGCTTTTTGCCAATTTTGGAATCCCGACGGGGCCACGCCATGCCGGAAATCCATGGACCCGATTAAATCACTGGTCCATTGAGCAATACCGCAGGGGCAGAAATGCGGTAATCATTCTAGACGAGGCGCAAGGCCTACCCATCCCCTTGCTCGCCGAGATTCGTCTGTTGCTGAATCACGAGATAGCAAACCAGTGCCTGATACAAATCGTGCTTTCAGGACAGCCGGAGTTGGAGGCGAAACTCAAGAAGCCTGAGCTGCGCCAGATCCGCCAGCGCATAGGTTTGCGATGTCAGACGACGGCGCTGACGCTGGAGCAAGCCCACGGATATATCCGCAAGAGAATCCAGTTAGCCGGCGGGTTCAGTGAGAATGTGTTTGTTCCGGAAGCCATCGAAACGACCTACCACTATTCGCAGGGAATTCCGCGTGTCATGAACCTGCTTGCCGAACAGGCGATGATTCGGGCGTACTTGGAGCAGACTCAACTGATTTCGGTTTCTATGGTGGAGGAGGCCGCGAGGCACCTGCAATTCGATGACGCGAAGCCGGTACCTGGTCGGATGAGTTTGGCAGGAAGTGATTTAGCCATCGGCTTGTCCGCTCGACTGGACGATCCGACAGCGGCGCTCAAGCTCACCACAGAAGAGCGAAAGGGCCTTCCAGTCGTAATGCCAGTCGTCCGGGAGAGTGTGCGGCGGATCGTGTTCGAGACCGCGACCTCCGAAGGCGCGGCACTGGGCTCCGAGCTTCTGCACGCCTCACCCGCCAAAGTAGAAACCACCCCAAATCCAGTTTCGCAAATCCGATCCAAAACGGATTCGAGTCGGGACCTGATGGACGAATTGATTTTGTCGAGCTCGCCTGGTGTACTGCAACCAAAAGGCTTGCAACGGCGTGCAACGGTTTTCAGTTTCGAGAAGAACAGTAAGGCTTCGTTGAATCCACGCCAGGTCCTGCTTTCCTATCTGAGTTGGGGGCGCGGTAGCCTTCGAGCTGCGCTCGCCGTCCCTTGCCGTTGGATTTCTCGAGGGAAGGGAGAAGTCTTGGCTTTCATGAGGTCGCGGGCGTGGCAAACAAGCCTGCCATCTACACTTCGGTGGCTTCGGCGACGTGTCCTGACCGAGCTTCCGCATGGCAGTTCGTTCGGCAGGAGTGACCTTCTCAAGATGGCAAAATCGATGATAAGGCAAACAAACATTCAGTCCGCCCTCCGTTGGCTCCAACAGCCTCTTCCGACTTTGAAACTACATCGCCGAGCCGGCCGCTAAGGCTCAGGTGCTGTTTTGGCGTATGCCTTGGGGTACAATCGGTGCGGGTGGGGCCGGTAGCTCAGATGCATAGAGCGTCGCACTCCTAACGCGAAGGTCGCGGGTTGGACTCCCGCCCGGCCCGCCAGCCCAAGTTTCCTTCCTCGATCGATGTTCTGGGTGGCACGATTCGCCGCGGCGCTCCGACATGTTGCTCCTTTGGCATCCTGTTGAGAAATTCCGACTCTAGGCACTGTCGCCGGTGCTAGCCTTCCCGGTCAGCGGAGCCATTCAGAACACGCCATGTTTTCCGGTTGCAACCGGTTGCTTAGCGTTGCCTGCTTTCTTTCGCCACTTCTGTTGGAAGCCGCGCTCGGCGGCTGCTCAGCGCGAATGGGGCCGAAGACTCTTCCGGCCGATCGTTTCGACTACTCCAGCGCGCTCACGCGTTCGTGGAAAGAACAAATGCTGCTGAACTTGGTGAAGATCCGCTACGTGGATCCACCTTTGTTTCTGAATGTGCAGCAGGTCGTCCAGCAATACACTCTGGCAGGCTCCGGTTCAATCGCTGCTCCGGGTTGGACGGGCAATACTAGCATTGCTCCGGCAGCGTCTGCAGCCGGCAGTTGGGCCGAAAGCCCCACTATCACTTACAGTCCCATGAGCGGTGAGCAATTTACGAAAAGCATCTTGCGACCGGTGTCGCCCACGGATCTGATGTCGCTGGTGCAGGCCGGTTGGCCCATCGATGTGGTTTTCGGGATCGCGGTGAGATCGATCAACGGACTCAATGCCGGCTCGAGAACGGCCCTGCTCAAGCGGCCCGGCGATCCTGATTTCTATCGAGTTATCTCGCTGTTGACCGAAATGCAGGCTTCTGATTCGTTCGGCATCCGCGTCGACCAGACGAAACCAGGCACTGGCACAGTTCTGGTGTTTCGCACTCAGCATGTTGGGGAATCCGAACTCGCAAATGCCAAGAAAGTTCGGGAGTTGCTGCACCTCAGCCCTGATGCTCAGGAGTTCAAACTCACCTTCGCGGCCGAGCAAATCGACGAAAAAGAAATCGCGATGCTCACGCGCTCCATGCTGGAAATCCTGGCGGAAGCCTCCGCTGGCGTCGAAATTCCTTCCTCTGACGTTGGCGAAGGTCGTGTGTTGAAGATGGATCTACCGGGTACGACTTCGGAGTCTGGGCCTAAAATTATGGTCCATGTGCGTTCCTCTTCCTCGCGACCTGACTCCAATGAGGCGTTTGCAGCGGTTCCGTTCCGCAAGGGCTGGTTCTGGGTCGATGATCGCGATGTAGCATCGAAACGCGGACTTGGTTTTCTGATGCTTCTGTTTACGCTTGTCGAATCTGGGCCCACTGTGACGCCACCAGTACTTACAATTTCCAAGCCCTGATGCGCTCGGCGAAAGCCGCTCGCATCTGAAAAGTGACTTTTGTTTGCTTCTCTGTTCGGCCGCTTCTTCCTGCTGGTCTTCGTCTTTGTCCAGTCAGAATCGGGGTTGTATGCAGCGTAGGGCGGCCCCTGTGCATGCTGTGCGTCGCCGGACGGTGGCGAGGCTTGTGCGGTTTGCGCAGGTGTGAAAACCCTCATGTTGCTAAAACCCCCCAGCGACTTATGGTTTGCTGCATCGAACAGAAAATAGGTAAGGCATCGGTGGACCCTA
The DNA here is from genome assembly GCA_035622155.1 of Candidatus Acidiferrales bacterium. Taxonomy (GTDB): domain Bacteria; phylum Acidobacteriota; class Terriglobia; order Acidiferrales; family UBA7541; genus Palsa-295. Next base: position 143,206 of record DASPVW010000020.1, on the reverse strand, counting down.
TCCACTTTGCTGCCAGGCGACGCTGTCCCGTTCAAATTTTGGCGTCGACCCTTTTCAGCAGAACAAAAGAGCGAAGCGCACAACCGGAGGCGCGTTTATTGCGGCGCCTTGGATTTAGAGCCGTGTCGTTTGGGCGGTGTTCCCTCGAACACGCGGTGATAGGTGATTTCCGTGACTTGGGGATCGCCTTTGTCGGGGACGATTTCGGAACGCGATACGTAGGTGTCCGTATCGATGCGCGTGATGGTATCCTGTTTTGGCGCTCCATCGACTGGGTTCACAAACACAATCGATTTCGCATCGGCGGTTTCCAGATGCAACGCAGTTGGCCCAGGTTTCTCCCAGGGTGTGAGCGCTGGCGTGAAATGTCGCAAATAGAGGGTGATGCCGCTGGCGTCCTCCACCAGGGCGAACAGTTCGAGCACGAGCGTTTTGTCGCCCTCGGCTAGCTGAAATGTGCCAAGCATGACCCCGGCTCTCGGTAGCGTCCAGGTCTGTTGCGCCAGTCGAGGTCCCCAGGTCCCCTGCCATCGACCGGCAAGCCAGCTCAAGTCAGCAAGCGTAGGCTGGGATCCGGGTACCGAGGACGCGCCTGGGGCCTGCGTCGCACGCTGGCCCGGCGTGGACGAGGTCCCCGCGCCCGTCGCTTGTTGCGCCATTAACGGCGCACCTAGCGAAGCGATGAACAGGGAGGTTGCCAGGATAAGGTGTAAGAAGCTGCGAGCCTTCATCGGCATATCGGCTTCCCTTTGAAAACATTCCCCGACAGCTTTGGGAACTCTAATCATCGAAAGCAGGAATCCCAAGATAGTGCACCCGGACTACTACCCTGCGCGTCCTAAGTACGGGAGTCGCGGTCGAGCAATCGCGGCAGGGGAAAACTTTGACGCTTCCGCATCCCTATACGATAATGCATTCTTACCTCATCCCGATGAAATTCCAAACAACGCTTACACTCGCACTCGCAGTTGGCTGGCTGGCCGCCGCACCTAAGGCTTGGACGCAAGTTTCCTTGCCCTCGCGGCCGCCCGCTATTGGCAGCCCGACCGAACAGGGTTCTCTGGCGGACGCCTATTTCTACTTTGCCGAGGGGCACTTAGAAGAGCTGCAATATGAACTCACAAGCGATGCACAGTCAGCAACGCAAGCCATTGAGTCCTATAAGAAAGCGCTGGCTATCGATCCGAACTCAGGCGTTGTCAAGGAACGCCTAGCGGAGATCTACGCGAAATCCCAGCACATTCGCGACGCGGTGATTGAGGCGCAGGAGGCGTTGCAGATCGATCCCACGAACGTGGACGCGCACCGGTTGCTGGCACGTATCTACGTGCGGTCACTGGGAGATCTCGAAGCGGGAGACGTGCAACAGGAGAATCTTACAAAGGCGATCGAGCAATTCCAGGCAATTTTGAAGCTCGATCCCCGGGACACCTATTCGTCGCTGTGGTTGGCACGCCTTTACCGGTTCGAAAACAAGCACGACGATGCCGAACAGGTGCTGCGGGGCGTGATCAAGCAGGAGCCCGATAACGAGCCGGCCCTCGAGCAGCTGAGCCAGCTTCTCATTGACGAGGGCCGTTCGCAAGAGGTGATCGATCTGCTGACGCAGGCCGCCCGCGATGCGGCCTCGCCCGATCTCTACGATTTGCTCGGTGAAGCGTACTCGCAGCTTAAGAGCTACGCCAACGCAGAGGCGGCGTACCGCAAAGCCGTGGATGAGGATCCGGACGATCCGGGTCACCGCCATGGCCTGGCGCAAGCGCTGATGGCGGAGGAGAAATACGCGGCCGCGCTCGAGCAGTTCCAGAAACTCTCACAACTCGAGCCGGGCAATTGGGAAAACCCCCTACGCGCATCGCAGCTCCAGCGTCATCTGGGACAATTTGACGACGCGGCGTCGAGCCTTGCACGCGCCCGACAACTCGCACCAGGAAATCTGGAGGTTCTTTACAACGAAGCGTTGTTGGATCAGGACCAAGGCCGGTTTGACGACGCTGTGAAGATTTTGACAGATGCCATCGCAGGAATGAAGAACGAACCTGGAACCAATGCCAACGCGCTCAGCATACTGTACGAACTGCTCGGCCACGTTTATCGAGATCAGGGCAACTACCAGGCAGCCCTCGACGCCTTCCAGGAGATGGCCAAGGCCAATCCCGATGCAGCGAAGCACGCGCAGATGTTGGCAATTGATACCTACCGCGAAAGTCACGACCTCGATCGCGCCATCGCCGAAGCCAAGAAGGCGCTCAGTCAAGACCCCAAATCGGAGGAGGCCACGGTCACGCTGGCACTCCTCTATGGTGAAAAGTCGGAGACTTCCGAAGGGATGCAGCTTCTTGAGGGGCTGCTGAAGGGGACCGACGCAGACCAGGAGATTTATCTGGATATCGCCCAGGTTCAGGTGCGCGGGAAGAAGTTCAGCGAGGCGGAGCAGGCGGCGCTCAAGGCCCTACAAATGGCGCAGGACCCCAAAGAGCGTGAAACCGCTTGGTTTATGCTGGGCTCGATTTACGAGCGGCAAAAGAGATATGACCAGGCCGAGCAGCAGTTTCGCAAAGTGCTCGAGGTAAATCCGAATAATGCCCCGGTGCTGAATTACCTTGGCTACATGCTAGCCGACCGAGGCATTCGCATCGAGGAAGCGACCTCTATGATCCAGCATGCGCTCAAGGAGGAGCCATCCAACGGCGCCTACCTCGATAGCCTTGGCTGGGCCTACTACAAACAGAATAAGTTTACCGAAGCCGAACAGTATCTCAGGAAAGCCGTCGAACGCGAGGGCCGCGACCCTACCATCCTGAGCCATCTCGCCGATGTGTACTTGAAGCTTGGCCAGAACGAGCGAGCAGCTGACCTGTTCGAGCGTTCCCTGGCCGAGTGGCAGCGAGTTCTGCCGGCGGACTACGAAGCCGATAAAGCCAACGAAGTCGAGGCGCAACTTAAGAACCTCAAACGCCGCCTGGCGCAGAAATCCTCTCCGGAGACAGCCAAACCGCAGTAAGCTCGCGCGGATGACCCCCGGGAAAAAAAGAAGCCTACGCCTGCGGGCGTTTGCCAAAATCAATCCTTGTCTCCATGTCCTCGGGCGTCGTCCCGACGGATACCACGAGCTGCGCACCATTTTTCAGACGATCTCACTCGCCGATACGCTAGAGCTTTCCATCATCACGCTGGATTCGGGCGGTGTCGAAATCTTCCTGAAGTCAAGCGATCCAACCCTGCCGCTCGGCCGCGGAAATCTTGTCGTGCGTGCCTTAGAGGCCGTCATTTCCGAAATCGGATTCCGAGGGAGCGTGTCCGCCTATCTCGAGAAGAAAATCCCTGTGGCCCGCGGTTTGGGCGGTGGCTCAAGCGATGCCGCCGCAGCGATGCTTGGTATGCTGCAGCTGACGAAAACGAAGCTTCCTTTGCACCGCCTGATGGAGATGGCGGCAAGCCTCGGCGCCGATGTGCCGTTTTTCCTGTTGGGCGGGCGCGCCCTGGCTGTCAATCGCGGTGACGAAATCTATCCGCTCGCCGACGTCCCGCGTCGCATCATCGTGGTCGTTTCGCCAAGCGGCATCGGCGTTCGTACGCAGGAGGCCTACCGATGGTTATCGAGCGAATTGACAAACCGCGAAAAAGCCCCTACTATCTGGAGGTTCTGCGCTCTGTGCTGGAGCCGGCAGGAAACGCTCTCGAACGATTTCGAGGGGCCCGTTTTCAGCCGCCATCCGCGCCTGAAACAGATTCGGGACGGATTGCTCGAGCGAGGAGCAGCGGATGCCGCGCTGGCGGGTAGCGGGTCGGCGGTGTTTGGAATATTCCAAAACCCAGCGCGTGCGCGCCGAGCCGCTCGGGCGTTCCCGGAAGATTCGGTTTTCGTCGTCGAAACTGTTTCCAGGGAAAAGTATGGCCGCGCTATGCGATGGCATGCGCCCTGAAGGAGACCTTTGTGGCCGACGAGAAGTTCAAGGTCTTTTGCGGGACTGCGAACCCGACGTTGTGCGACGCGATCTGCGCGCATCTCGGCGTGCCGCGTGGCCGCGCCGAGCACGGCCACTTCTCGGATGGCGAGACTCGCTATCAGATTCTGGAGAACGTGCGCGGCGCCGACGTGTTCGTCGTGCAACCGTGCTGCACGCCTGTGAATCACCACCTGATGCAATTGCTGCTCATGATCGACGCGTTTAAGCGCGCCTCGGCTTGGAGGATTACGCCGGTCGTTCCCTATTACCCGTATGCCAGGCAGGACCGCAAGGACCGGCCTCGCGTCGCGATTTCCGCCAAGCTGGTGGCGGATTTGCTCGAGACGGCGGGGGCGAGCCGCGTGCTTTCGCTCGACCTGCATGCGCCCCAGATTCAGGGTTACTTCAATATCCCGGTGGACCACTTGTATGCTTCGCCCGTCATGGTGGAATATTTTGAGAAAAAGCAGCTCGGACCGATCACGGTGGTTTCGCCGGATGCGGGCGGCGTCGAGCGAGCCAGACTGTTTGCCAAGAGAATTGATGCGCCACTGGCCATCGTTGACAAGCGCCGCATTGACATCAACGTCAGTGAGGTGATGCATTTAATTGGTGAGGTGAAGGGCCGCCCTGCGCTGGTGATCGACGACATCATCGATACGGCCGGGACGCTCGTCAAAACGGCCGAGGCGCTGCTGGAAAACGGCGCTACGAGGGTCTTCGCTGCGTGCACGCATCCAGTGCTTTCCGGGCCGGCGGTGGACCGGATCCTGACCTCGAAGATTGAGGAAGTTGTGGTCACCGATTCGGTGCCGCTTACCGACTCGGCCCGAAGCGTGCCGAAGATCAAGGTGCTCAGCGTAGCGCCGCTGCTCGCGCGGGGCATTCAATCGATTCACGAAGAAACTTCCATTAGCGAGCTGTTTATTTAGATCGAAGATGGGCTCTAGGACCCGCCAGGGCAAAGCGGGCTGGGACAGGGGAAGGAACCATGGAAACATTCACAGTCGAAGGTAAAGTTCGTCAGGAGCGCGGGAAGAACGCCGCTCGCCGCACGCGCCTCACCGGGCTCGTCCCCGCGGTTTTGTACGGTGGGCCCGGGAATCCAATCGCGCTCTCGGTCAACGCCAAGCAGGTAAGCCGGATTTTGCGTTCCGAATCCGGTCACAACACGATCTTCAGCGTGCGAGTGGCCGACGGCCAAGAAGAAAAGGCCATGGTGAAAGACTGGCAGGTCGATCCGGTGAGCGGCACCCTACTCCATGTCGACCTGTTGCGCATCGCCATGGACGTGCGCATGCGCGTTCGCGTGCCGGTCCACACCTTCGGCGAACCGGAGGGTGTGAAGCTGCAGGGCGGCATCTTCGAAATGGTCACGCGCGAAGTGGAAATCGAATGCCTCCCCGGCGATATTCCCGAAGAGTTCAAAGTGGACGTCAGTGGGCTGACCATTGGCAAACAGCTTCGGGTGCTCGATCTGCCTATTGATCCTCAGAAGATCAAGCTACTGTCCGATCCTCAGCGGGTGCTGGCTCACGTCGTGACACTCAAGGCAGAAGTGGAGCCAACGGTGGAGGCGGCAGTGGCTGCCGAAACAGCGCCGGCGGAGCCGGAAGTGATTAAGAAGGGCAAGAAGGAAGAAGAGGGCGAAGCAGAGGGCGCCGCCGAGGCCGCTCCGAAAGCGGAGAAGGCGGAAAAGGAGAAGAAGAAATAGGCCAGCGCCTGCTACTCAGGCGCGCCAGGAGGCAGGTCGCCGATGCGGCTCGTCGTTGGGCTCGGTAATGCGGGTCCCGAATACGAGTGGACTCCGCACAACATGGGCTTCCTCGCCGTGGATGCGCTGGCCGATCGTGCCAAGATTCGCGTCACGCGACCGGAGGCGAGAGCGCTGGTTGGGCGCGGTCAGCTGTACGGACAGGACGTCGTGTTGGCGAAACCGCAGACGATGATGAATCTGAGCGGCGTAGCCGTTCAGATGCTGGTTGAACGGTACCAGTGCGAGACATCGGAGATGATCGTTCTGATCGACGAGGTGGATCTGCCATGGGGTAGGCTGCGGATTCGCGAACGTGGCCGAAACAGCACGCACAATGGCTTGAAATCGGTGATCGCATCGCTCCGAACCGACCTATTTATTCGGGTGCGTATGGGCATCCGGCCCGAGCGAATCTGGGGTGATCTCGGGGATTACATTCTTTGCGCCATGCGGGCCGATGAGCGGAAGATCGCGCAGGAAGAGGCGGCGGAGGCAGCCGGCGCCGTCGAGTTTATTTTGCACAAAGGTGTGGCCAAGGCGATGACGCGATTCAATCGCAAGAACTCGCCCGAAGCCACGGGGTAGCAATGGAATCGGATCGGCCGCGGACGCGGCAACGAATCGAGAGGACCTATGGACGAGCGTCAGTATGATTTGATCTTCATCTGTCGGCCGGACACGCCCGAGCCGGACATTGACAAAATTATCGCGACACTGGATCACGCCGCCACCGAAAAGGGCGGCAAAATCGAGAAGACGGAGAAATGGGGGCGCAAGCGTATGGCCTATCGGGTCCAGCGGATGCGCGAGGGATACTACGTGTTTATGGTCGTCCGTTCCTCGCACGGCGAAGTCGTAAAGGAGTTGGAGCGCCGCCTGAAGGTTGCCGACGCGGTGATCAAATATTTGACCGTGCGTGTGGATGAAGAATTGAAGCGGCAGGAGAAGCTCAAAAAGCATCGCGAGAAGCGGGCCGCGCGACGTCCGCGTAAAACTGCGGCGGCGCCTCCGGCAGCAGCGGCTGGCAGCACGGAACAGGCCGCTGCACAATCCTAACTGGGTCGCAAGCAAATCGGAGTCAGGAGAGATCGAAATGACAGATGAAAACGCACCCCAACCATCCGCGACGCAGACGCCACCGCCGGCTCCGGCGGGGGGCGGAGGCCATCAGGCTGGGCCGCCGCAGCGTTCCGCCGCTGGCGGAGGGCCGATGCAAGGCGGGAGGCCCAGCGGCCCGCCCAGGCGAGGCAAGCGCAGCTTTGTCCGCAAGAAGAAGGTCTGCCGGTTCTGCGTGGACAAGTCAGATTACATTGATTACAAGAAGGCGGAGATTCTGGCGCCGTTTCTGCAGGAGCGCGGAAAGATTCTCCCGCGTCGGATGACCGGGACGTGCGCGCGCCATCAACGCTGGCTGGCCGTGGCGATCAAACGAGCGCAGAATATCGCTCTACTGCCCTTCGCGGCCGAGCTATAGCGGCCGGACGTGGACCGATCTTTTTTCCCTTGAGGCGCAACGAAATTTTGGAGTAGAAAAAATGCAAATCATTCTTCAAGAAGACGTCGAAAAGCTGGGGAACCGCGGCCAGGTCGTCGAGGTTGCCGAGGGCTACGCGCGAAATTTCCTCTTGCCGCACAAACTCGCCCTGGAAGCTAGCCCCGGCAACATGAAGCGTTTGGAAAAGATGCGCTCCGCGTTCGCGAAAAAGGCCGCCGTTGAAATCGCCGACGCGCAGAAGCTAGCCGAATTGCTCGCGGGCGTTTCTCTGGAAATCTCGCGTAAGTCCGGTGAGAGCGATCAGCTTTTCGGTTCGGTCACCTCCGCTGACATTTCTGAGGCGCTCGCCGCTAAAGGTTACTCGATCGACCGGCGCAAGATTCAACTGACCGAGCCGATCAAGCTCATCGGCAATTTTGAAATTCCTGTGAAACTCCACCGCGAAGTCACTGCGAACCTGAAGCTGGCGGTGAAAAAAGAACAGTAGCGTCCTCTCACCGTGTGGAAATTTCTGAGATCGTAAACGCGCCTGTCCGCGAGAACGCCCGTTTTCCACTTTTCAAAAAAAGTCCACAGGCGTCTCCATTGACGTTTGCGTTTCGCATGTGCACACTCGCTCGCAACAAACGGCAATCACAACGGCGCGTCAGAAAAAATTGCGAGCGCACAAGTGATCGAAGCGCATGTGTGAAAACGATGGCCGATGAGAGAGCGGAAAAGAGCCTCTTGCGCTTTGCAACCGACTAGGCGAAAATAAAGCGAAATGGCAAGCGACGCCGCACTGGAAAGACCTCTCCCCCATAATCTCGAGGCCGAGCGCAGCATCCTCGGTGCCGTCCTGCTCGATAATCACGCGCTCAATGCGGCTGTCGAACGGCTGCGCACCGACGATTTCTTCCTTCCGCAGCACCGGCACATCTTCGAGCGCATGGTGCGGCTCGCCGAGCGTCAGCAGGCCATCGACACCATCACGCTGATGGAAGATCTCGCGCGGAGCGGCGAGCTGGAAGCCGCCGGGGGTGTTCCCTATCTTTCGCAGTTGGCCGACGGGCTGCCACGCGTGACCAACGTTGATCACTACGCGCGCATCGTCAAGGAAAAGGCCGTGCTGCGCAATCTGATCCACTCGGTGTCCGCCATCCAGGAGCAAGCCCTGACAGCCGGTGATGATGCCGACGTGATTCTCGACCGCGCTGAATCGCAGATCTTCCAGCTCGCCGAAGACCGGGTCAAAGCTGGGCTGATCGGCGTGAAGGACCTCGTTAAGGAGGGTTTTGAGCGCCTCGAAAAAATTTTTAGCGAAGGGCGACGGATCACGGGCCTTGCCACTGGATACGTAGGCCTTGATAACGAGACGGCGGGTTTGCAGCCGTCTGAGCTGGTCATTCTGGCGGCGCGGCCGTCGATGGGGAAGACGGCGCTCGCACTCAACATCGCTGAGAATGTCGCGCTGCGCCAACGCGAACCGGTCGCAATCTTCAGCCTCGAGATGTCGAAGGAATCGCTGTTGCTCCGGCTTCTTTCCTCGCAGGCGCGCGTCGATGCCCACAAGTTCCGCACTGGCCATCTGAATCGCGACGACTGGAGCAAGCTCACGGCGTCTTTGGCCGAGCTCGGCGAAGCGCCCATCTGGATCGACGATTCGGCCTCGTCCACCGTTCTCGAGATGGGCGCGAAGGCACGGAGGTTGAAGCGCGATCGCGGGCTGGCGCTGGTCATCGTCGATTACCTCCAGCTGGTCGTGCCGACCCTCGATCGCCGTTCGAGCAACCGCCAAGAGGAAGTCTCGAGCATATCGCGTGCCCTGAAGGCCCTGGCGAAAGAATTGAAGGTCCCCGTCCTGGTCCTTAGCCAGTTGACCCGCGCGCCCGAGCGCGAAGAGCGCAAACCACAGCTCGCCGACCTGCGCGAATCAGGTGCCATCGAGCAGGATGCGGATATGGTGCTGTTTATCAACCGTCCCAATTTCTACAAGGCGGGGATTCCGGACGAAGAGCGCGCGAAGGCCGAGCTGATCATCGCCAAACAGCGCAACGGCCCAACCGGCAGCCTGAATTTCGTTTTTCTGAGTCGTCACACCCGCTTTGAACAAGCCGCGCCGGAGGAATGGAGCACCGGAGGCGATGAATAGGTCGCCCGGTATGCCGGATGCGGTATCTGCTTAGCCTGCAAGAGCTGGTCTGATCGAACACACTGTGTCACTCTGACGGCACTGTGCGAGTGATCTCTGGGGTCATCTTTCCTGCGCTGGGACGTCTAAGTCCCGCGTTTTCGTTTAAGTTCCAGATTTCGCTGCCCGAGCCCGAGCCAACCTGGGTGGCCCCTCGCGTGCACTTTCGACCGTGCCTGTTTACCTAAACGGTGCGAACGAGATGCCGTAGGTGTTTTATCTCGCACCGCGGCATGAGAGTCTGGCATTCTAAAAGTTGATGGCGAAACAAGTTCATCTCGCAGGACGTCCCGTATGGGTGGAAGTCTCGCTGAAGGCCATCGCGCAAAATCTGCGCACGGTGCGCCGACACATCGGCCCTAAGCCGGAAATTCTTGCAGTCGTCAAGTCGAACGCCTACGGACTGGGCGCGGTGCCCGTGACGAAGGCACTCGAAAGGGCTGGTGCCGAGCGGTTCGGCGTCACCTGTTCGAACGAAGGTGTGGAGCTTCGGGAAGCGGGCATCCGCAAGCCGATTTTGGTTCTCACTGGATTTTGGCCGGGGGAAGAGAAACGATTCATCGAAAACAATCTGACGCCTGCGGTAACGCGCTTGGAAGACGTTGGCCTACTGGAGCGGGCCGCGAAATCGGCGCGCGTGAAATCGCGCCTCCGCTTTCAACTGAAAATCAACACCGGCATGAACCGGCTGGGCATCCTACCCTCCGAACTGGGAGCGTTTGCCACCGCGCTGGCCGACTCCCGTTATCTCGAACTGGAAGGTACCTTTACGCATTTTGCTTCTGCCGAAGATTTCAGCGCTCGGCAGACCGACGACCAGGAGCACCTGTTCCGCCAGTGCCTGGACCGCATGCACTCCCTTGGCCTCTCGCCGGGCGTTGTCCACATGGCCAACAGCGGCGCGATCTGCGCGCGCCCCAGCACCTGGGCCGATATGATCCGTCCCGGCGCGATTCTGTATGGGTACTACCAGTCGTTTGATCCACCGCAGAAGGGGAGGGAAGTACGCCAGCGACTGCCGCTCCACCCGAGCCTTTCGCTGCGCGCTCGCATCATCACCCTGCGCGATCTTCCGCCGGGGCAACCCGTCGGATACGGGGCGCGATTCGTCACCCAGCGGCCGTCTCGTATCGCCGTCATCAATGCCGGCTATGCCGATGGGGTTATGCGGCAGCGATCCAATCACGGCTGCGTTTTGGTGCGGGGGCAGCGCGTGCCGCTCGTGGGCTCCATCTCAATGGATTTGACGACGATCGACGTCAGCGACGTGCCTGCTGTGTCACTCGGAGATATCGTCACGATTTACGGCAAAGACGGCGACGCCGAAATTCAGGTCTCCGATGTGGCCCACGAAATCGGAACCGTCACGTCGGATCTGCTCTGCGCCCTCGGCCGTCGCGTGCCCCGCTACTACCTTTAGAATGAAGCCCGAGCAAGGTCAGGCGCTTCCGCGAACCGATTCCTCTGGCCTTCGTTCGCCCTACCACGAGCCTGCTCGTTTCGGCATCTTGCTTTAGAGACCAAGCGAGCTGTCCCGCCTTGGTGCTATACTGTGGTTTTCATAGTGTTTAAATTCGTACGTGGTTCGATTCATATCCGGCACCGAAAATATCTTTTCCCCATCCGCCGGATGAAGGATGTAGTCGGGCAGCGCAACTGATGGAGCGCGGCTCATCGTCATACGTTTCATAGGGTGAAGCTATGGCAAGGACTTCTAACGTGCCGAGCCGGACTCCGGCTGGCACGACTCCTATCCTCCAGCCGGTGAAGCCGGCAGCCTTTGCGAAGCCAGCTCAAGATGGCGTGGGCACGTTCTGGGACATTCTGGCATTCCGCATGATTTTCGTGATTGTCTGCACAGGAGCAGGCTTTCACTTCCGCCCGCTTGGCCTGTCGCCGCTTCAAGGGGCGACGGCAGGGCTGGTGTTTTCGATTTCGGTTATTTTGTTCGAGCTGCGGCTACGGAAGGCTAGTCTCAGACGGCTGATCGGCGCCGCGATCGGTTCGATTTTGGGTATTTTGGGTGCCTATCTGATCTCATTGATTTTCACGCATACGACGATTCCTGAGAGCACTCGTTCATTTTTCAGTCTGGCGATATTCCTGGTGATGACCTACATCGGCCTGGTACTCGGCGCGAACAAAGGCGACATGCTCAACCTGCAGGCCTTCGGAGGCGTTTTTGGTAGCGAACGAAACGCGAGGCATTCGGTCAAGCTGCTCGATACAAGCGTCATCATCGACGGACGCGTGGCGGATATCGCCGAAGCGCAGTTTCTCGATGGCACGGTGATCATTCCTCAGTTCGTGCTGCGCGAACTGCAACTGGTAGCGGATTCGGCCGATCCTCTCAAACGCCAGCGTGGGCGGCGCGGGCTCGAAGTCCTCCAGCGGATTCAGAAAATGACGCATCTCGATGTGCAGATCGCCGAAGACGATTTTGCGCAGATCGCCGACGTGGACATGAAGCTTATCGAGCTAGCCAAACGCTACGACGCGAAGGTTGTGACCAATGATTTCAACCTGAACAAAGTCGCGACGCTGCAAGGGATTGAAGTGATGAACGTCAACCTGCTCGCCAATGCGCTAAAGCCCGTCGTATTGCCTGGCGAGACCATGCGCGTTTTCATACTGCGAGAAGGCAAGGAATATAACCAAGGTGTGGCCTATCTGGATGACGGAACGATGGTTGTGGTCGATGGCGCCCGCAAAATGATCAACAAAACGATCGACATCAACGTGACTTCGGTTCATCAGACCACAGCCGGCAAAATGATCTTTGGCCGTTACGATGAGCGCGCCGAGCAGGCGCCGCGCCCTGTTCCGGCCGCGGAAGCACAGCCCCCAAGCCGCTCCGTTGAAGGCATCAGCGGCGAGCGCCCGCGGCCCCTCTACCCTGAATCTGGCCGCTCGTGAGCGTTGCGAGCCTCGCGCCTGGCGGCTCGGTTGCGATAGACTCTGCGGACCTCCCATGAGCCGAATCGTCGCTATCGTCCCTGCTGCGGGCCTCGGTACGCGCATGGGCGCCGATCAGCCGAAGCAGTTTCTTGAACTGGACGGCTTGCCGCTGATTATTTTTACATTGCGACGCTTGGCTGCCTGCGACGCAATTACGGAGTTTCTGATCGCCACCCGTGCCGACGATATCGCTTCGCTCAGCCAGAGGATCGCTCAAGTAGGACTTGGACGGCCAACCCAGGTGATTCACGGGGGCGACACACGCCAGCAATCGGTCGCGAACGCTCTCGCGCACGTCGATCCGGAGACAGAAATCGTGCTGGTACACGACGCCGTTCGGCCGTTGGTTACAGAAAAGCAAGTGAAGCGCGTGATCGCCGAGGCGCGCGCGCGTGGCGCGGCCATCCTGGGTATCCCGGCGATCGATACGGTAAAGGAAGTGAAGCGCGCCAGCCTGCCAGAAGATGTGGCGTTGATTTCCGCTACGATTCATCGCGAGCGAGTTGTGCTCGCGCAGACCCCACAGGCGTTTTCTTTGCCATTACTGCGCGAAGCGTTTCACAAGGCCGAACAGGACGGTGTCACCGCGTCGGATGAGGCGGCGCTGGTCGAGAGGCTCGGTCGTGATGTCTACGTGGTGCTGGGCTCGGAGCGCAACTTGAAAATTACCCACCCTTCCGACATGGACCTTGCACGCTTCTACCTTAACCAGGAACGGCGACCATGAACTGCGCCGGCATCGGCTACGACCTGCATCGCCTGGTCGAAGGACGTACGCTGACGATTGGCGGCGTCGACATTCCTTTCGAGAAGGGTTTGCAAGGTCACTCCGATGGTGACGTGCTCGCACACGCGATTTGTGACGCCCTATTGGGTGCAGCGGGGCTGGGCGACATCGGCACGCACTTTCCCGATACCGATGTGCGATGGAAAGGGGCATCGAGCCTGCTCTTCCTCGAACACATTCGCAAGCTTCTGGCTAGTCGCCACGTCGACATCGTCCATATCGATGCGGTAGTCATCTGCGAACGGCCCAAACTCGGTCCGCATTTCTCCAAGATGCAAGCCGCCTTGGCCAAGGCGCTGGACCTCAGCTCGAAGGAGATCAACCTGAAGGCGAAGACCAACGAGGGAGTTGATGCCATCGGGCGAGGTGAGGCTATTGCTGCATACGTGGTCGCCACGTTGAGCCTTCCCTAACGGACGGTGTTCGATAGACTGTCTGTCGTGACACTTCTTACGGCTGCAGATGTTGGCCAGGTTCTCGTCGAGCACGGCTGGCTTCCGGCAGACCCTGAGCCCAGTGCGGATGGTGCACGGCAAGCTTGGCTAGAGCGAGCGGCGGATTTGCTCGGACCGTACGCCGCCGAACGCGCTTCGCTCACCGACTTGCTCGCACTCATCTTCAACTACGATGCGGCGGCTCTGCTGCGCGAGCCGGCAGGTCAAGCCGTGCTTTCGCGAGAAGGCTCGCGCGACGTGATCCGCGAGCTTGCCCATCGCGTGTTGGACACGGAGCACATCGACTCGGACCGGTTCAAGGAGATCATCCAAGGCATTAAGGCGGCTATACCGCAACGGAGCCGTGGCTTGCTGGATCCGGTGCGGTTGGCCCTGGCAGGACGCGCGGGCGAAGGAGAGCTCGATCGAGTGATTCTTCTGCTTGATCCGGCAGCGAAATTGGAGTTCACAACGGTTGTAAAAGGGACGCGCCGGCGCATGCTTGAATTTTGTGCCGCGCTCGACTAACCATAGGCAGGCGCACGACCCGATGAACTGGCTCACCGGATTGCATGCGGTGGAGGAGGCGCTCGCCGCCGGGCGTGCCATCAACCGCATCGTGATCGCCCGCGGACGTCATGGCGAACGCTTCGAAGCGCTCGTCCACCTCGCCAAATCCTGCGGCGTGCCAGTCCGCTTCGAAGACCGCGCACAGGTGGATCGCCTAACCGGATCGCGCCAGCACCAGGGCGTGGCCGCGCTGGTTGCGGCCAAGCCAGCTGTTGGACTCGAAGACTTGCTCGGCGCCAAAGATCGCCGCGGCTTGCTGGTTCTGCTCGACGGCATCGAGGACCCGCACAACCTCGGCGCCATCGTGCGTACTGCGCTGGCTGCCGGCGCCGAGGGTGTTGTGATTCCCGAGCGCCGCGCTGCGGGACTAAGCGACACGGTCGAACGCGCATCGGCCGGGGCTCTTGCACACCTACCCATCGCGCGCGTCAAGAATCTGGTGCGCGCGATGGAGGAGATCAAGCAAGCGGGCTATTGGCTCGTCGGACTGGATGAGCACGCGGAGAAAAACTACACCGACATCGACCTCAAAGTCCCGATGGGAGTCGTACTGGGACGTGAAGGTGAAGGGCTGCACGAACTTACGCGCAAAAGGTGCGATTTTCTCGTCTCGCTTCCAACAACCGGCCCGGTTCGTTCACTGAATGTTTCTGTTGCGGCGGCGGTCATGTTGTTTGAGGTGGTTCGGCAGCGACGGAAAGCGGAAGACAGAAGATAAAAATGGAAGACCCTTTCTTGGGTTTCACCCGGCCGGATCACTTGTCGTACTTAATGAGCGAAAACGTGTCAACCCCAGTCAGCTTCTGACTTCCCCCGAGAAAACTCAACTCGACCGCGAAGGCCGCCCCGACGACAGTGCCGCCCAGTTTGCGCACCAAAGCGACCGCTGCCGAGGCCGTGCCGCCCGTCGCCAGAAGGTCGTCACAGATCAGCGCATGCTGGCCGGGGCTCACGCCATCCTCGTGAATTTCAAGAGTGTCGGTGCCGTACTCCAGCTGATAGCTGAGGCTGGCGGTTTTCCATGGCAGTTTCTTCGGCTTGCGTACCGGGACAAATCCTGCTCCCAGCCGATAGGCGAGCGCCGGCGCAAAAATAAATCCGCGCGCCTCAATGCCGACGACGATGTCAATTTTCCGGCCATCGTAATGTTCGCAAAGCCTATCGACAAGCAAGTGAAATCCCTCGGCGTCCTTTAAAAGCGTCGTCACGTCATAAAAAAGAACTCCGGGCTTCGGGTAATCGGGAATTTCACGAATTAGCTTCTTAAGTTCGTCCATTCGTTTCCTTTCCCTGCCTCACGCGTCGCATTCGATCGAAAAGGATTTGGAAAACTGGGATTCCAAGGCCGCATCTTCCTCATCAACACGCGAGACGAACGACCCACGCGGCCCGCGCTCGAGTTCTCGCCGCAGAAGCGGAAGCGACGCCCCGGGGCCGATCGCGTAGACTTCAACGCGGCCATCCCTCCGATTTCTCACATAACCGCTCAGGTTCAACTGGTGTGCCGCGTGCTCGACGAAGTAGCGAAATCCGACACCCTGCACCGTCCCGCTGATGTAATACCGCCTGCTCTGGAGTAGGTCACGCACGCTGACTTCTGCCGAGACCACAAACCTGCGATCTTACCAGAGCGGCCGGGTCCCGGAAGCTGTGTTTTTGTGCCTGTCCAGCGCAGTTGTGCTATTTTTCGCGGGCAGTGGATGGATCGGCATGGGATTCGACGCCGTGGATGGTAGAGGCATCTCAATTGCTGCGTATGAATCGGACTAGAGTCGGACCGACAGGCCTTGCCTCCCTTGCGCTGCTCGTGGGGTTCGCCCCAGGTTTCGGTCGTGCGCAGGATAACAATCAGGGCCCCATGGCGCCTCCGCCGAAGTTTGAGGTGCATCGCATGCCCTCGGTGCCGCACCCTGGTCCCCCACCCATCCCCGTGCAGCAGATCATCCAGAAGTTTGCCCAAAATGAGGATGCAGCCAGAAAAGCGTACGACCTGTACAGCTTTACGCAAACCATTCGCATCGAGGAGCTGGCCGACGCTGGCGGGAAATTCACAGCGGTCGGCGAGTCGTATATCAAACCCGATGGGCAGCGATACTGGCGCGTCGCGAAGCCCCTGCAATCCACACTGAAGCTGACCAGCTATACGCTTGAAGACGTGCGCCCAGTGATCAGCCTGCCCGTCTTCTTTCTTACCTCGGATCAGATCGCCAATTATGATTTTCTTTACGCTGGCCAGCAGAAGCTCGATGAGCTGAACACATACATTTTTCAGGTGAAGCCGAAGGTGTTGAAGCGCTCCCAACGGCTCTTTGAGGGAGTGATCTATGTGGACGATCACGACCTCGCTATTGTTGAAACCTATGGTAAGTTCGTGAGCGAGATCGCAGGGAACGGGTTAGAAGTACCATTTTCGATGTTCGAGACCTATCGTGAAAATTTTGAGGATAAGTATTGGCTTCCCACCTATACCAGTTCGGATGACTACACCAGAAGCGGCGATGAGGAGCTGCACCTGCGCCTGGTCGTCCGAGAAACCGATTTCAAGCTCAACCAGCCGACCCCTTCCAACGCGCCGGTCGCGCCGAAATAGAGGACCCAGAGGGGTTGGTTCATAGCAAGGGCCGCAGGTGCTGGGGTAAGTCGCGGATCGAGCGCAGCAACCGATCCGGCCGCGCTCGACGGACGCTGGCAGCAGTAGGGAAGGGGCCAAAAACGCCGATCGCGCACACGCCCGCACGCCGTGCCATTTCAATGTCTTCGGCCGTATCGCCGACATAAACGGCATCTCCCGGCTCGGTGCGCAACCGGGTAAGCGCGAGCTCGAGAGCGGCAGGATGAGGCTTCCGGCGCGAGACGTCTTCACTGTAAACGCAAGTAGCAAAATACCTCTGGAGTGCGAGCTCGCGCAATTGCCGCCGGACCCGCCCGCAGCTCCCGCTGGTCACGATGCCGAGGGTGAAGCTGCGGCCAAGTTGGCAAATGACCCTCCTCGCCCCGGGCAGCAGCCGCGGGCGCTCCGCGCTGTAGGCCCGCCGCCACAGCTGGTTGGCGCGCCCCCATTTCGATCGCGGAATTCGCGCCGCACGATACACCTGGTACCAATCGGGACTGTAAAAGTGCTCGAGCTCTTCCAGCCCCCATGCGATTTCTAGTGCGCGAAACATCGTGAGGTACGCGCGGACGTCCGCCGCGTAGGAATTCAGTAGCGTTCCATCCCAATCGAGCAGTACGACACGCGCTGGAACCCGATCCGGAGCCACGGCAGACACTGTACCAAAACGAAACGGTCTGTGCGGCAAGTTCGGCTAGGACAGTTGGTTATCGAGCGTTCGGCCTGCTTTCTTGGGGCGGCGTGCCTGGGTAGGAGCCGCGAGGCTGACTAGAGTGCGACGAAACGCTGCGGGACACGATCGTCGCGCTGTAGTGCGAAATCGTCAAAACTTGCCGCGTAGGCCCGCCATCCGGGTGTGCTGGTCTCCTCGGCGCGCACGATATGCGCTGCGGTGCACATCTGTACGCTGCCAAAGCCGAGTGGCCGTTCAATGAGTGCCACTTCTAACTCGATCGCTGTACCAGGCTCGATCACCCGCGGCGCGAGGAAGTAAACACCGCTGGAACTGATGTTGCGCGTGACCAGAGTGATCGGAATCACCTCTTCGACGCCGGCAATCTTCGTCAGTCGCAGAGGGAGACACAGCGACGCGCGGGGATATCGGCGCCGTTCCCTGGCCACGCCAACCGCGTGCGTGGGTACGCGTGTGAATCTTCGCGGCCCCGGCTTTCCTGATATGGCTGTGATTGTTTCGGTGCGGCTTTCAGGCTTTCGGATCGGTGTAACAACGGCACGGCCATCACGCTCTGGAATAGCTCCCATGACATTGCCCCCAAGTCATGCCGAACGACAGACAGCCCAAGCTGGTGGTCCGAATATGCGTTAGGCCGGGAAACACGTCAACGCGGGAACCTACATGCGTGCCGTATCATGTAACCCGCTGCCGGTGAGTTCGGTGTGACCCCGCGGTGGGCATTTCGCGCTGTCCGTGTCGGCGAGCACGCCGAATTTGGCCGCTAGAATCGGATAGGCGCGCCTGTCAACCTAGCGTATTCTCACGCGTAAGGCGGCCAGGAGGCAGGACCAAGTGAGGCTGGGAAATGCTCGACGGGTACTGCAAGGAATAGGAAGCCTCGAGGTCGGGGCCCAGTGGAACGCTGTCCAGTCCCGCGACCCGCGAGCCGACGGACTGTTTGTCTACGCCGTTCGATCTACCGGCATCTACTGCCGGCCGTCGTGCCCCTCTCGTAAGCCCCATCGCGAGCAAGTTCTGTTTTTCTCACGGCCGGAGCTGGCTGAACGCGAAGGATTTCGTGCCTGCCAGCGCTGTCGGCCACGCGCGGCGCGTGCGCGAGACCCGAGGATCGAGAAGGTGGCTTGCGTCTGTCGCGAAATCGATCGACGCATTGTTGCCCAGTTGGCTGATGACGCCACGGACGAACGGTTGACTCTTGCGTCGCTCAGCGCATCGGCGGGGATGAGTCCACATCAACTGGAGCGCGCCTTCCGCTTCGTTCTGGGAATCACGCCGCGACAATATGCCGACGCGCAGCGGATGCGCCATTTGAAATCGCGCCTGAAAAAAGGAGACAACGTGACAACCGCACTTTATGAAGCAGGCTATGGTTCCTCGAGCCGTCTGTACGAACGCGCTCCAGGTCATTTGGGCATGACGCCCGCTGCCTATGGCCGCGGGGGCCAGGGAATGCAGATTCACTACGCGATCGTCAACTCGCCACTGGGGCGCTTGTTGACCGGGGCGACCCGGCGGGGCATCAGTGCGGTCTACCTCGGCGAATCCGACGCCACGCTCCGGTCGGAGCTGCGCAAGGAGTATCCGCTCGCGACACTTTTGGCTGAGGAAAGCGCTGGCAAGCACGGTCTCGCCGCATGGACCGAGAAGATTGTTGCACACCTGCGCGGTCAGGAGCCTCACCTGGATCTGCCCACCGACGTGCAGGCGACGGCTTTCCAGCGTCGCGTCTGGGAGGAGCTCCGGCGTATTCCCTACGGTGCTACCCGAACCTATAGTGAAGTGGCTCGCGCCATCGGCCGCCCCACGGCGGTCCGCGCCGTGGCCCGTGCCTGCGCCACCAATCCGACATCCGTCGTGGTTCCGTGCCATCGTGTCATTCGCGGGGATGGAAATCTGGCAGGCTATCGCTGGGGGATCCAACGCAAACGCACTTTGCTCGATCGCGAAGCCCAAAAGCGAAAGGTTTGATCTGCGACTCAGCCTTGCGGCTTCACTTTTTCGGTGCCCTTGGGCCAGTGCGGCTTGAACTTGGATTCGGAAATCGAAGGGTTCCGGACCACTTTCGAGTAGTGGACGATGGAATAATCCCCAGAACCCGCTTCGTAGAACTGTTGCTGTACCGCAATCCAGGATGATTCATCGAGCCAGATTTCAACCTTGGCGATTTGATTACGCACGGCCTGCGACTTCGGCGTCAATTCGAGTTCAACGGTTTTCCTGTCATCCAGTTTTTCTTCCTTGATCACTGCAATCAGGTAACCTTTTTCCAGCTCCTTGCCGGATGTTCCGAAGCCGAGTAGCAGAAACTGGTCCACCAGCGTGCGATTCTTGCCTAGATTGTACTCCTCGACTCGTTTCAGACCTGGCGTGTAGATGTAAAGATTGTCGCCGGTTCGCAAAACCGTGCGCGCGTCAGGCGTCGTCAAATCGAGCAGCATTTTATCGCCGCGAACTAAGATCGTCCCATTCTCGGTCGAGCGGTCATTGACAACCACCGTCACTTTCGTGCGTTCGATTTCCGCTGAAAGACTGTGGAAATTTTTGGCTTGTTCGTCCAATTGGCGTAGCACAGTTTGCGCTGTCCAGGTTGGCTTATTCTGGCCGCTTGCCGCCGAGCAAGTTGAGACTGACATGCACGCAGCTGCGCACACCACAGAAATGGCTGCTTTTCGAGCCCGCATCAATAACGATTTCCCCCAACACGCTGATAAGTTCCGATCAGCGCCATTGCTAGCATACCGGACGGGGGGGAATTCCGGAGCGGAAATCCATCGGCACGCCGTGCAAGCGCAGGAGAAACAAACGGTGCAGCAACTTCCCAAGGAAGAGGCTTGATTTGATCTTGGCGATCCCGGCGCGCTCGAATTCACTTCCTCGATTGCGAATCAAATAAGGCTTGACAACAATTGGCACCCTGTGGAAAATGTGCGCGCGCCAGTTCCTGCCTTCCCTGAATGTGTTGATGGTTCCTCCCCTTTCGCATCGCCGGGAATAGTCTGCGAGGAGACCGGTGGCGGAAAAAGATGGCTTAGCAGCAAATATGGAACTCGAACGCGAAGTAATCCGCTGTCAGGTTTGCGGATTAGTTCAATATCGTACACGCACAGGCAACTGCCGACGCTGTCTGCGTCTGTTGCCGCCGAAGGTGACCTTCGTCATTCCGACTCCGTCGCCCCAGGATTTGCCGGGCGATGACCGCCAACTATTTGAGAATTGGCCCAACCGCGAGACCGTCGAGAACATCGGTCAGCGCATCCGCCAGTTGCGCGAATCACGCGGCATGACGCAAAGCCAGTTGCAAGCGCGGTCTCGGGTGTCCCGTTCCTATCTCTCCCGCATCGAAAGCGGTCAGATGACCCCCAGCCTTGGCACTCTGGAGAAGATTGCCGAAGCATTGGGCGTCGGCCTGAACCGTTTCTTTGTGCCAGAATCGAACGGGGAGACGGTTCTTGAGGACCCGTTCATCCAGGGACTACGGCCGTTTTTGCGCCAGCTCGATTGGGCGCAGTGGCAGGGCATTCTCAAGCGACTGCAAGCCATTAGCGAGCACGTCAGTACCAGCCAGCCTGTGCGTCCGCTCGCACCCCAGACAGCTCAGCGGATACCACATAACGTGCCGCGTCGACACACCCAAACCGGAGGTCACGCCGCTGCGTCCGTCCACCGCTAGCTTACGGCGGCAATTGCGTCTGATCTCCGAAACCGGATAACGCCGGGTCAGCCCTGGAGGACGGGCCGGCCCGCCGTACCGCCTATCGCCGAAGCGCCCTTGGTTCGACTGGGCGTTGGGAACAGACGACGTTGCGGTGAGCCGGGCGTGCCGCCGCGGCCAGCCTTGCCAACCTGTTAGTAGAACCTTAGGCGCACGTCGTTCGATCCCTTCTCAAGATGCACCGAATCGATGAAGCGAATCTGCCGATCGTCGTAGGTCATGATGAGCGACTGAGTCCGTGTGCCTCCGCCGAAAAAGCGAACGCCGCGCAGCAAGCCGCCCGGAGTGACCCCCGTGCACGCAAAAATAATCTTCTTTCCCGGCGCTAAGTCGACTGTGTCGTAAATGCGCTTGGGGTCCTTGATGCCCATTTTCGCGGTGCGTTCCCTCTCGTCCGCTTTGGAGATCACGAGCCGGCCGAGAATCTGGCCGTTTAAGCAACGCAACGCTGCCGCGGTTAACACGCCTTCGGGTGCGCCGCCGGTGCCCATCACAGCGTGAACTCCCATGTCGGAGACGGCCGCGCTGATTCCCGCCGATAAATCGCCGTCGGAAATCAGTCGAATGCGCGCCCCGGTCTTGCGTATATCGGTAATCAACTTTTCGTGCCGTGGCCTGTCGAGCACGGTAACCACCAGGTCCTTTACTTTGCGGTCGAGGCGCTTGGCGATCGCCTTGAGATTTTTCTCGGGAGGCGCGTCGAGATCGACAGCACCCCGGCAGAGCGGGCCCACGATAATTTTCTCCATGTAGAGGTCGGGAGCGTGCAGCAGACCACCATGCTCGCTGGCTGCCAGGACGGTGATGGCGTTCGGCTCCCCCGTAGCGCAAAGATTTGTGCCCTCCAGCGGATCGACGGCAATGTCCACGGCGGGATATTGATGGTGCCGGTCGTGAGAGGCCAAGCCGACCTTTTCCCCTATATAGAGCATCGGGGCCTTATCGCGTTCGCCTTCGCCGATGACGATCGTGCCGTCCATGCCGACCGTGTCCATTTCCTCGCGCATGGCTTCGACGGCCACTTGGTCGGACCTGTGACGATCGCCGAGTCCCATGGTGCGCGCCGAGGCGATAGCCGCGCGCTCGACGACGCGCAAATATTCAAGGCTTAACTCCTGTTCCATCGATCCACCTCCTGGAGGTGTGCGCTCGATTCTGTTCAGAACGCGCCGGGCGATCCGAAACCAGGCCGATCAGCGACGCATCTGCATCATCGATGCGCCAAGCTCAAAGGAATGCCGAAATCCCCGTGATGCGCTCGCCAATCACGAGCTTGTGAATGTCATGTGTGCCTTCGTAGGTATAGACCGATTCTAGGTTGTTCATGTGTCGCATCACGCAGGCATCGTCGACAATCCCATTCGCGCCCAAGATTTCTCTTGCCATCCGCGCGGTTTCGCGCGCCATCCAGACATTATTCATTTTCAGCATGGAGACGTGCGATGGATGTACGCGCCCCTGATCCTTCAGCCGTCCGATCTGCAGCGCTAGGAACTGCGCCTTGGTGATTTCCGTGACCATCCACACGAGCTTCTCCTGCACCAGTTGATGCGATGCGATGGGTCGGTTATCAAATTGTTTCCGCTGTTTTGCGTAGCTGAGCGCAGCGTCGTAGCAGGCCATCGCCGCGCCGATGGCTCCCCAGCCGATGCCGTAACGTGCCTGGTTTAAGCAGGAAAGTGGTCCACGCAATCCTTCGACTCCCGGGAGCAGGTTCTCAGCCGAAATTTTGCAGTTCGTCATCGCCAGACCCGATGTCATCGAAGCGCGCAGCGACTGCTTTCCGTGAATCGTCCAGGCCTTCAGCCCTGGCGTGTCTTTTTCAACGAGGAAACCTCGAATCTTTTCGTCTTCGCCTTTGGCCCAGATCACGGCCACGTCGGCAATCGTTCCATTCGTAATCCACATCTTTTCGCCATCGAGGATGTAGCTGTCGCCTTGCTTCACTGCTCGCGTCAACATTCCGCCGGGATTGGAGCCGAACTGTGGCTCGGTTAATCCGAAGCAGCCAATCGCCAGGCCTTGCTGCAGTCGCGGCAGCCATCTTTCCTTTTGCGCGTCGGTGCCGAAGGCGTGAATCGGATACATCACCAGTGCCGATTGCACCGAAACGAAGCTCCGTACACCCGAATCGCCTCGCTCGAGCTCCTGGGTGACAAGACCGTACTCGACATTCGACATTTCCGCGCAGCCGTAGCCCTGCAGGTTCGCACCAAAAAAACCAAGCTCGGCCATTTCCGGCACGAGCTGCATCGGAAAGCAACCTGCGCGATCGTGCTCGACAATGATGGGCAGCACCTTCTCGTCGACGAATTGCCGGGCGGTCTTTCGCGCCAGTTTCTCTTCATCGCTAAGCAAAGAATCAAATTCGAGGAAATCCACGCCGGAAAATGAGGGCATCCCTATCTCCCGCGGCATTCTACCGGAGTTCGATCGCGTCGCGCCACCGACGGGGTAGGCTTGGATCGTTCGCGCAGTCGACCCCCCGCGGGCGTTGGCTTCTAGCGGCGATTGGCCGCAGCCCTCGTTTTTCGGCCCGACCACATTCTGACCGGAGTTTCCCGTATACTCTCCTGGCATCTGCCGGCGCCACCCTCTCATGGACCAGATCGAAGTTCGTCACTGCGCAAGTATCCTTGAATTTGAGGAATGTGTGCGGGTCGAACAGGTCACGTGGGGCGAGGGTATCTCCGTTCCCTCTGCGATTTTCGTCGTGGCGCATCACACGGGCGGACAGGTACTTGGAGCTTTCGATCGCGAGAAAATGATCGGTTTCACGCTGGCAATCGCGGGTGCCCGGCGTGGGAAGCCCTTTCTGCATTCGCACATGACAGCCGTCTTGCCTGCCTATCGCGACCGCGGCATCGGGAGACGATTGAAGCTTTTTCAGCGGCAGGATGCGCTCCAGCGCGGCATCGAGGTGATCGAGTGGACGTTCGATCCGCTGGATTTCAAAAACGCGCATTTCAATTTCCAAAGGCTCGGGGCTGTGGCGCGCCGATACATTCCGGACTGCTACGGCGTGACTGCAAGCCCGTTGCATGCAGGTTTGCCAACCGACCGATTGGTGGCCGAGTGGTGGCTCGACTCGGAGCGAGTAAAATCGATTCTTGCCGACCATGCGGTCCCAGTCCAGGACAGGGTCGCGCGGATTTCGCTTCCCTCGAACGTGGACCAGATTCGGGCCTACGATCGTGAAACGGCCCTCCGCGTACAAGCAAAGGCTCGGAGCCAGTTTTTGCGATGGTTTGGCGAAGGCTACGTAGTTGTGGCGGTCGAGCCGACCGCCGACACCATGGATTATTTTCTGGCATCCAGTACCGCGATCACATGCCTCGGTGTCCCCACGATTGACGAAAACAGATGAAGATCCGAACGATCACGCTCCGCGAAATTCATCTGAGGCTACTGTCGCCGTTCCAGACCAGCTTCGGCACCTCCGATCTCCGCCGCATTCTGATCACCCAGGTTGAAGCAGACAACGTAACTGGCTGGGGCGAATCGACGGCGGGTGAGAACCCGTTTTATTCCTACGAGACCGTGGAGACCGCCTGGCTGATCCTGCACGATTACCTCTGGCCGATGGTGCGCAACAGGGCGATCGATGCCAGCGAGGTATGGGACCTACTTGCTGGCGTCCGCGGCCACAACATGGCCAAAGCCGCGCTGGAATCCGCCATTTGGGACGCCGAGGCAAAGCAAGAAGGGGTGGCGCTCGCAGCGCTGCTTGGCGGAACGCGCCGCGAGATACCGTGCGGCGTTTCGATCGGCATCCAGCCGACGATGGCGGAGCTCATGCGAAGGGTTGATGACGCTCTCGCCGCCGGCTATCAGCGAGTCAAGATTAAAATCAAGCCAGGACTCGACATCGATCCGGTTCGCACTCTGCGCGAACGATTTCCTACGATGCAGCTGATGGTGGATGCCAACTCGGCGTACAGCCTTGAAGATGCGGCACGGTTGAAGCAGCTCGACCCGTTTCATTTGATGATGATCGAGCAGCCGCTTGGCTGGGATGACATTTATTCACACGCGCAGCTTCAACGCCAGCTTGCAACTCCCATTTGCCTCGATGAGTGCATTCATAGCGTGGAGCACGCCCGCGCCGCCATCGAAGCGGGCGCGTGCCGCATCCTCAACATTAAGCTCGGGCGTGTGGGCGGGCACACGGCAGCGCGGCGAATCCATGATCTATGCCAAAGGAAGGCTATTCCGGTGTGGTGCGGAGGAATGCTCGAATCGGGTATCGGGCGCGCACACAATATCGCCCTGTCGTCGCTCGCAAACTTTTCACTCCCGGGAGATGTCTCGGCAAGCCGCCGATATTGGGCGGAGGACATCATTGAACCAGAAGTGGAAGTTTCAAAACAGGGGACGATTCGCGTTCCCTCTGCGCCGGGAATCGGTTTTGCGGTCCGGATCGATCGCATCGACTCTCTCACCAAACGCCGCGAGGTCCTCGACTAGGACTTGACTCCTCCGGCCCGTACCGACAACGAACATCCGATGGATTCAGACGCCCATCAGCGGCGGCCGAGCTCTTTTGTGCTGGCGCTCGGGTTGGGAGCCGTCCTTCTGCTTTGGTCAGTAAACTATATCGTCGGCAAGATCACGCTGGTACATATAGATGCCCTTACGCTTGCCGTCCTGCGCGCCGAACTCGTCGCGGTGCTGCTGTTCGTGATCTATCTGGCGCAGCGCGAGCGTACACCCTTACGCCGGGGCGACCTCTGGGTATTCACGTATTTGGGCTTTTTCGGTTACGTCGTGAACCAAGGCTGCTTCATCGTAGGTTTGGGGGCCACGACGTCGAGTCACTCGGCCGTGCTGATTGCCTCCTCACCAATGATGATCCTGCTGTTGGCCAGCGCCATCAGACTCGAAAGCCTCACTCTGTTGAAACTTCTGGGTATGGCAATCTGCTTTGTCGGGGTCGTGATTCTCGAGACCGAACGCGGGTCGCCGGTCCACTCGCCGTTGCTGGCGGGGGACCTGATCACGCTGGCCGGAGTGATGGGCTTTTCGGCCTACGCCGTGCTAGGGAAGAAGGTGGCGCGCGTCTACGATACGGTCTCGATGAATACATTCAACGCAGCCACCGCAGCGATCCTGCTGATGCCGCTGGCGGTGCGGCAGGGTATGCGACTGAAATGGGGAAGCGTAGGATGGGTGGGCTGGATGGGGTTGCTGTACATGGCGTTTTTGAGCGCGGTGATGGGGTATCTGCTGTTTTACTGGCTGCTGCGGCACATGGATGCCTCCCGGGTGGTGGCCGTGAACTATTTTCAACCGGTCGTGGTGGTGCTCCTGTCGATTCCGCTATTGGGCGAACGGCCCGCGCCGCGACTGGTGGTGAGCGCCGCACTCGTGTTGTTGGGGGTGTACCTGACCGAGCGCGTGCCGGCGTGACGCGCGGGAGGGTCGGCTGTTCGCTCCGGGAGGAAAGGGCCGGCGCTGCTTATCGAAGGTTCAGGAACTACTTTGCCAGAGTCATTTCACAGTCAATAAGAATCGTGATCTCGTCGCCGACCATGCCGGGATCGGCGCTGACGCCGAAGTCCTGGCGGTTGATTTTCGTCGTAGCCGAAACGCCGCGGCGCTGATTGCCCATGGCAGAGATCGGCGCGGTCGGACCGGTCACGTCGAGCGTCGTTTCCTTCGTGACCCCGCGGATCGTGAGGTTGCCCGTCACCTTCAGCGTGTTGTCGCCGGTTTTGGTGACCTTGGTCGACTGGAAGGCAATCGTAGGAAATTGCGCGACGTTGAAGAAGTGCTCGCTCCTAAGGTCGTCATCGCGGCGCTGCACGCGCGTATCGACGGAGTTGACGTCGATCGTGACGTTCACACTGGATTTCGTGATGTCCTGATCGTCCAACATGACCGTGCCCGAGACCTTGGTGAAGTCGCCCTGCACGGTTGAAATGCCCAAGTGCTTGACGAAGAATTGCGCGTTCGAGTGAGCTGGATCGAGATTCCAGGTGCTCGTCGCCGCAAACGCTGGCATTGTCATAACAGCCGCCAGACCGGCAGCCGCGAGAAACTTCTTCATTTGTTGCCTCCTCAGATGACGCTTGAATTTTCGATTGAATGTAGCGGCACGCCGCCCCACCCGCCCAAGAGGCTTTGGCCGTGCCGAAGTATATACCTGATTCCCACGCGGTCAACCCGGCTCACTGGCTGACAGATCGAGCCGTCATTCGGCAAGTCCCATCGCCTCGGCGTAGGCCTTACGAACTTCACTAGGCTGCCCTGCCTGGAAAATATAGTCTGCCGCGAGGCGGCCCGCGCCGAGAGGACCGCGTGTCGCTTCTTCGCGAGCTACACCCTCCACCAGCCGCTTGCGGTCGGCGACCGGCAGCGTGATGCACCGATTGACTTCCGGATCGCGGATCGTCGCTTTCGGGTCTTGGCCCAGGCCAATGGCCTCGATATCCTTCAAGAATCGCTGCCGCAGCAGGATGATTCCGGTGTCACTGGTGGCAAGGTGTTCGCGCGTGCGGTCGGTGATCGTGCCCTGACCAATCCAAGCGATGAAATCCTGGTTCATCACGTGGCTCGAAATCCAGCGGCCTGTTTGGGCGTCGAGTACCGGTCCGCGCCAGGCGGGAATACGTTGCTGGACATAAGGCTCGCGACCCTTCGGGACGCGGCTAAAGCACCAGGTGACACTGAGCGTGTTCTGGTCATCGATCGGCACGCGCCACTCGAAGTGGTCGCCCGTAAACAGCGCGTTCGGCCAGAGGCAGACGCGACCCACCTTCCAAAGCGGATCTTCTTCGCTCATCCCCTCGCGAATGCGCCGATAAACGATGCCGTAATCGAACTCTTCGAAAGCGAGCTTGAGGTGGCGCGGGGAATACGATCCGCCCTTGTCCGCGAGCCGCACGCTCCAATTCATGTGCATCCATTCGAAATGCAGCGGATCGACCGAATTCTCCTGGCACTGAAACCAGTTGCAGGGAACATCCGCAAAGACAATCTGAACGAAACCATTTCTCCAACTGAAAGGTTCCCAGTTGGGAACGAGCGGCGCCGGCTGGGGACCCAGATATGTCCACAGCAATCCCGCATGAGCCTCGACAGGGTAGGCTTTGATTCGAATCTTGTCGCGGAATCGTGCGTCCGGCTGCGCGACGTCTTCATAGGGCTGTTCGATGCAGCGGCCGTCGTGATCGAACAGCCACCCGTGGTAGTTGCAGCGCAGCCCGCACTGCTCGACGAATCCATAAGACATGTCGGCGCTGCGATGCGGACAGTGGCGGTCCACGACGCCGAAGGTTCCCGCCAGATCCTTGTAGAGGGTGAGGTCCTCGCCCAGCAATCGGACCGGTTTCACGCTCTGGCTGTCGAATTCGCTCACCGCGGCGATGGGCATCCAGTAGCGGCGCAGCAATTCGCCCATCGGTGTGCCACGGCCCACTTGGGTCAGAAGCTGGTTTTTGGAAGCCTCAAGCATCGCATTTCGCGGGATTTTACCGCAAATTGGTTGTGCCCCCTAGCCTCCGTTCGAGCCCTCGCGCGTTGACAGGCCGTGGGTCGCGTGCTACGTTCCGCGACGGGATGGCGCAGACAGGTTCGTCCTCATCCAAACGCATCGCGGTCATTCCCGGAGATGGCATCGGAAAAGAGGTCGTTCCGGAGGCGGTGAAAGTTCTGAAGGCGGCCGCTCGGGCGGGTGGCCGCGAGATTGTGATCACCGACTTTGACTGGGGTGCAGACCGTTTCCTGCGCGACGGCACGACGCTACCGCCGGACGCGGTCGGGATGTTTGGGCGCGATTATGATGCGATTCTGCTGGGCGCTCTCGGCGATCCGAGGGTGCCCTCGAATCAGCAGGGTGCCGACATCCTGTTGGGTCTTCGCTTTAAGCTCGATCTATACGTCAATGCGCGCCCTTGCGTGCTTTTCGATGAGCGACTCACGCCACTCAAGGGCCGCACGGAACGAGACATCAATTTCTGGGTGATTCGCGAAAACACCGAAGGGCTCTATGCCGGCGTCGGTGGATTCTTCAAAAAGGGAACTGCTGACGAAATCGCGACGCAGGAAGATGTCAACACGCGTAAGGGAGTCGAGCGGATCATTCGCTACGCGTTCGATTTGGCCCGCCGTCAGAGCCGCCGTCGCGTGTGCATGAGCGACAAGTCGAACGCGCTCACCTACGGGCATGATCTCTGGCAGCGCGTATTCAAAGAAACGCGCGACGAGTACCCAGAGATTGAAGCAAGTCACATGTACATAGACAATTTGTTGATGCAAATGGTGCGGGCCCCGAACCAATTCGACGTGATCGTCACCTGCAACCTGTTTGGCGACATTGCAAGTGACGTGGGCGCAGGGCTGATCGGAGGCCTCGGGCTTGCGCCCTCGGGAAATATTCATCCGGGCCGCGTATCGCTGTTCGAACCGGTACACGGATCAGCGCCGGACATCGCGGGAAAAGACGTCGCGAACCCGATGGGCGCCGTGCTGGCCGCCGCGATGCTGTGCGATTACATCGGCTGGACCGACGAGGCACGCGCAATGGAAGGCGCCGTTCGCGCAGCCATTCGCGAGAACAAGACCACCGCCGACCTGGGTGGCTCGCTCGGTACGCGCGAGGCCGGTGATTGGCTCGCGAACAAGGTGGTCGTCGCCTGACCCGGCAAGTGCACGTTCTGCGTTTCCGTTTTGCTCTTCTGCTTGTTTTTCTCTATGCTGCTGGAGGGCTTCTGAGAGCTTACCCGGAGATTGAACCGCATGAGGAGTATGCGAGCGACGGCGGGTGCGATGGCGGTGGTTCTCGCGGCACTCCCGTCGATCGCTCAGTCCTCGAAAAAGACGGACCCACCATCGGCCGTAACGGGACCTTCGGTTTCTGCCGATCCAGCGCAACTTACCAAGGCCACGGAGGAGTTCGTTCGACAACTCTTCGGGTGGGGGCCCAACATCAAGGTAACGCTGGGCCCGTTCGGGCCCTCGCCCGCAGCCGATTTTTATACCGTGCCGATCGAGGTCTTATTCAACGAGCAAAAGGAGACGGGCCAGGTGTACGTCAGCAAAGACGGAAAAACGCTGCTGCGCGGCGAACTCTACGACATGGCGGCTGATCCGTTCGCCGCGAATCGGGCCAAAATCCACCTCGATGGCAGCCCTACAAAAGGGCCGGCGGATGCGCGCGTTACGGTCGTGGAATTTGCGGATTTCGAGTGCCCCCACTGTCGGGAACTGTGGGAAGCGTTGACTACCGTCGAAGGAAAGTATCCCCAGGTCAGGGTGGTGTACAAGGATTTCCCGCTCACCCAGATTCACCCATGGGCTAACACCGCCGCGTTGGGTGGACGCTGTGCTTTTCGGCAGTCGCCGACGGCATTCTGGAAGGTCCATGACGCCATCTTCGACAATCAAGACCTGATTTCGCCCGAGAACGTGTGGGACAAGCTTGTGCAGTTCGCCATAGCGGCCGGCCTCAACGCCGATGCCTTTAAGAGCTGTCTAGCGGCTCCCGACACGCAAAAAGATATCGACGCAAGCCATGCCGAGGGAGTCGCTCTCGGCGTGAATAGCACACCCACCGTCTACATCAACGGACGCCCTTTGGTCGGCGGGGATGTAACGACGTTATCTCAATACGTCGACTTCGAACTTGCGGCGGAGAAAAGGTAACGCTGAAGCGTCAGCCCGTCCGGCCCGTTGCGAGTTCCAAGGCCCGAATCAGCTGGTGGACATCCGGTTCGGGCGCCTCGATTGGTGACAGTCCGAGAAACGATTTCCAGTCCAGATCGGGGAATCCCATTCGTGTCGTCTGTGCCGGGAGCTGCTCTTGCCAATGCTTGGGATCACGGGTTCGGGCCTTCACCATCGCCTCGTAGATGACTGCATGGTCAGGCTCGCGCCACGAGTAGCTGGCAAGCTTGCGATGAATCTCGATCCACTCAGTTGGTTCCATCCGGCCGGCCGAGAGAGCGCGCAGAATACGACGCTCGGCCTTAACGACCTCGGTTCTATCGGTCATAGTGATTTAAGCCACAACACACCGAGGTTATTCTATGTACTGGTTCGTGTGGTGAACGCGAGTTGTGAGGGATCAAGGAGCACAGCACTCGAGCAAGTTGATCGAGCGATTGGCCGAAACTGCATCAAGCGGCTGCGTTGGCCATCGGCCGTACGAAATCGATTCGGTCAATGATGGCGGCGACACCGTACATGGGCGTGGTCTCCCCTGCAAGGGGAGTGACACGCAGAGCCTTGGCGCTGGCGCGTACCAGAACGGAGGTCCCCCGATCTTTGTCCGTCGGTAGCGCGAACGTCAGCTCCAAGCCGGCACCCGCTTGCAGAGCCACCGTTGAGTGGAAATAAAGGCCCGTCCTTGAAATATCACGAAGTTGCGCGGTGTAGTATTCAGCTGGTCGCCGGCGGGACATCGAAACCTGAAGCGGTAGATAGACCTCGTACCTGCGCGCTTTTCTCCGTTCACCCATAGAGCCCCCTGTCATCAGGCGTTGCAAGAGCTGTGCCACAGGAGCCGAAGGGCATCTATTGATTGCATGGGACTTAGGCTGCCAGGATCGCGCACAGATGGCCGACGACCATGAAAAAGTTCCCCGACTGGGAAATAGATGCACGGCGACCAGAGGGGTTCTATAACCGTTCCCGTTTGCCCCACCAGGAAAAGAACGGGAAGATCACAAAACGGGGTCGTGGAGGACTGAAGCGCCCTCTGCCTCGGTGATGATGCCTTTGCTGATCAGCAGCCGCACAAATCTCACTACCGCCGCAGAGGTTTCAGGCTTCTTGAACGAGATGGAGCCCTGCGTAGCGTGCGCTGCCGCAGAGCCCTGCTTGCTTCCGGTCAGCTCCATGAGCCAATCGTTTAAAGCCTGACGCTGATCAGTTTCTAAGGTATGAAAGGCAATGCCCATCCCGAGCCCGGTCTGGGAGTAGACCACCAGACCCTCGGTTTCGAAGTGCGTCGTGCCTTTCTTGACCGTCACACGGACGTTCGCACCGACTGGGAAAGGAAGGAGAGTATCGACAAAGCAGCCGCCGGGTCCAAGGTCGGTCGTGCGCGCCGAAAAACGTGCGCCCGAACTTAGCTCTACCACTTCGGCCGATGCGGTGACCATGTGGCGGTCGGCATTCCTGCGATCGGCCGTGGCGGTGCCTGATGGGGCGGCATCGTGTGGATGTTTCTTGACGTCGTGTGAATGCATATGGTTTCTTCGGCCGAACCGCCGTACCGCGGTCTTGCCGTCAGGCTATTCTCTCCGTCCGCCAAGCCGAGTGACAAGGCCAATTGCCGAAGGCCTTGCCCAAAAACCAATCCTGAGCCACGAGGTTGGCTTCACAGAAGAAAACGCAGCGCGATCCCCCGCTTTTGTTCATCCCGAGGCTCCAGACGCACTATCGAAGCCAGAAATTTCCGATGCGCGGAGATCTTATCGCCGTACGGGAAGGTAACAATCAGCCGCATGCCGATGAAGTAGTGGGGCATGCATGTGATGAAATAAAGGCCATCGCGGGTGAAATCGACAACCTGGCCGATGTCTTCGATCTCAGAGAATCGGGGATCGAAGGGCCGCAGGTGCACGGGCAGAGACAGTTTCAACCTCTTCCTGCTCCGGGCATCTTGAGGCGATTTCTCTGCCCACCGTTCGATCGCCCTGGACCTTGGCCATGCCGCCGTGCCCATGCCAGTGCTCCTGGAAGTGCTACGCTTCGCGCTGAAGAGCTTAAATGGTAGGCTATCGACGGATTTCGCGTTCCGCTATAGAACGGGGGTACTACGGTTTCTAGCCTGAGAAGGTCGACTCCAGACCTGTTTCGCGCCGGAGCTGACGCCTACGAGCTCGCTGCATGGTGCGGGCGCGGTGCCGGGTCGTTCTGGGGGTATTGCGCGGCTCGACGATACCCGGGATGGAGTGAGATACGCACAAGAATCCGAGCAATGCCATGATTCCGATCATGACAAAGGTGATCATTTCCGGCCACCCCCCCTCTGCTTAGAACCGAAACTAGGCATGCACGAGCGATGCCAAAGCCCATTTCGTCGTATCTTTGTGATAGAAGGGCCTATCAGGCGTTAGAACTGTGGATTCCATGTGTCAGAAATAGACGTCAAATCGACCTAGGGATTGACACAATGGCCAGCATCTCGACTGGCCGCAAGGAGTCGATTGGTTCGTAGCAACCGCCCAACGACTCGCTTGACAGCACCGGCAGGACAGGGTTACCGTAAACTCGAGCAGCGCCCCTGCGGATGGCGGGCGCGAACCTTTTGGGACGCGACGACGTGAAGATCAAGGTCTTAGTTCGATTTCAACTCGCGGACGTAGTAGGTAGGGATCGATTGCGCGTCTCTGCCCGGAGGGCATGACTGAGCTGAGGCAATAGGAAATCGGAAGAGCTCAAAAAACCCACCCGCCAGAGACGCTGGCAAGGTGGGTTTTACTGTTTGTGGGCACTGAGGGGAGACAATCATGGGCACTCATGAGAAAGCGATGACCGGTGCGACCGCTCTTTGGAAGTGTTTAGAGCGCGAAGGTGTGCGGACCGTCTTCGGGTATCCAGGTGGTGCGATTCTGCCGGCGTACGACGCGCTGCGGCACAGTTCGATTCGTCACATTTTGGTGCGGCACGAGCAGGGCGCGACGCACATGGCAGACGGCTATGCGCGTGCGACCGGCCAAGTCGGCGTTGCGGTTGCGACTTCGGGGCCGGGAGCTACCAACATGGTCACTGGCATCGCAACGGCGATGATGGATTCATCGCCGATCGTCTGCATCACGGGCCAGGTCGGCAGCAAGCTGCTTGGTTCCGACGCCTTTCAGGAGACAGACATTACCGGCGTGACGCTGCCCATTACGAAACACAATTATCTCATCACGCGGCCCGACGAAATTGCTCCTGCGGTTCGCGAGGCCATATATGTCGCCAAATCGGGACGGCCCGGCCCGGTCCTAATCGACATCACCAAGGACGCCCAGCAAGGGTCGTGTGAGTTCGATTTTGAGGCGGCCGCCCCGCGCTTGCGAGGGTACCGCCCGGATCTTTCGCCCGCTGATCGAGAATACGATCGCGCGCTCGCACTGATCCGCCTAGCGAAGCGGCCGGTGATTCTGGCCGGCCATGGAATTGCGGTGTCCGGGGCCGAAAATGAAGTGCGAGCCTTTGCCGAGCGCACCTGTATCCCGGTGGCCATGACGCTGTTGGGCCTTGGGCATCTTCCCGCCTCCCATGTGCTCAATATGGGCATGATGGGGATGCATGGCGAGGCTTGGGTGAACAACACCATTCAGGAGGCTGACCTGCTGCTGGCGTTTGGCATGCGTTTCGACGACCGCGTGACCGGCAATTTGAAGACCTACGCGCCTCAAGCCAAAAAAGTTCACATCGACATCGATCCGGCCGAGATCAATAAGAATGTGAAGGTGGATGTAGCGCTGGTTGGCGATCTGCGCAAGATCCTTCTGGAACTGAATGCGCGCATCGATCCGCTAACTCACAACGAATGGATTGAGCATATCGGTCAACTCAAGGGAGATACGGCTGTCCGCGACATTCAGAATCTTCCCGACAACGGACATCTGTACGCCGCACACGTGATCAACGATCTGTGGCACCAGACACGCAGCCGCGATTCGATCGTGGTTACCGATGTCGGGCAACACCAGATGTGGGAGGCGCAGTACTACAAGCACGAGCGGCCGCGCTCGCTGATTACCTCGGGCGGCTTAGGGACGATGGGTTTCGCCCTTCCGGCCGGTGTCGGCGCGAAGGTGGCTCGGCCGGATGCCGATGTCTGGGTCGTTGTCGGTGACGGCGGCTTCCAGATGACGATGGCCGAGCTGGCCACGATCGTCCAGGAGAACCTGAAGGTGAATATCGCGATCATCAACAACGGCTATCTCGGCATGGTGCGACAGTGGCAAGAATTCTTCTACGACCGCAACTATGAAGCGACGCCCCTGTTAAATCCTGATTTCGCAAAGTTGGCGGCGGCCTATGGGATACGATCGTTCGTGGTAGATCGCCGAGCGGACGTGATTCCGGTGGTCGAAGCGGCCGAAGCACACGAGGGGCCAGTACTGATCGACTTCAAAGTCGAGCAGGAGGACACGGTTTATCCGATGGTCGCCGCCGGATCAGCCTTGCACGACATGATCCGCCGGCCTAATCCGTTGGTCGAAACGGCAGAGGACGAATAGGCGCCATGCTCCATACATTTGTAGTCTACGTCGAAAATAAGCCGGGAGTTCTCTCGCGCGTGGTGTCGCTGTTCCGGCGACGCGCGTTCAACATCGATTCGCTGACGGTCGGGCGCACGGAAAACCCCGAAGTTTCTAGGATGACGATTGTTACGGAGGCGGACACCGATCAGGCGCGCCGAATCGTCGCCAACATTTACAAGCTCGTGAACGTGCTGCTGGTAGACGACGTCACCGGTCAGCCAGCGCTGCTGCGCGATCTGTCCCTTGTCAAGGTCGGCGCCACGCAACAGACGCGCGAGCAGGTGTTGCGACTGGCCGAGGTCTTTCGCGCGCGCGTCCTGGACATCGCCTCGGAGTCGATCACGCTCGAGTTGACGGGCGGGGAGGAAAAGGTCGACCGGTTCCTTGAGTTGCTCGCACCCTACGGATTGATGGAAATGGTGCGTACCGGTATCGTGGCCATGCGGCGGGGCACAAAATCGCCGTCACTGACTTCAAAGACGCTGGCGGCCACTGCCGAAGATGACACCGTTTCGCATTCGGTGTAGTGGCGCGGCCTGGGTTATGCGGACTGGCGCTTTGTCACTGTGACCCTGTCCGCCTGTGGCTTGGGACGCAGCGCGGCAAGAAGGTCTCCGAGCGGTAATGTGTTGAGCACGTCCTTCTTCTCGATCCAACCGCGGCGGGCCGTTAGGACCCCATAGTTCATGAACTTCAGATTGCCGGTCGAGTGCGAATCGGTCGAAATCACGATTTTCACGCCGCTTTGCTTGGCCAGTCTGAGGTGAACGTCACATAGGTCGAGCCGATCCGGGTAGGCGTTACATTCCATCGCCACGCCTGCCCGGGCAGCTGCGGCCAGGACCTTTTCGATTTCGAAGACGAAGGGTTCGCGTCGGAGCAAAAGCCGGCCCGTTGGATGCGCGATAATCTGAGTGTAGGGATTTTCGATTGCCGCGAGAAGTCTTTCGGTCATCTCGGAACGCTCCAGGCTCATATAAGAGTGCACCGAGGCGACCACTACATCGAGCTGGGCGAGCACCTCGTCGTCGAGATCGAGTGAGCCGTTTTTCTTGATATCGACTTCGATGCCCGCGAGCAGGCGAATGCCCGGCACGCGGGTCTGCGCGGTTCGGATTTTCTTGATTTGTTGGAGCGTGCGCTTTTCGTCCATGCCGTTCGCCACGGTCACAGCCTGCGAGTGATCGGTGAGCGCGATGTATTCATACCCAAGGGCTCGCGCTGCCTCACCCATCTCCTCAATCGAGTTACGGCCATCGGAAGCGGTGGTGTGCATTTGCAAGTCACCGCGCATATCGGCGAGCGTGACCAAATGGGGGAGTCGGCCACTCTCTGCGGCTTCGATTTCACCTCCCATTTCCCGCAGTTCTGGCTCAATGTAGTCGAGCTTAAGCTTCGAGTAAATTTCCTCTTCGGTCTTGCTGGCGACGATTTTCGCGCCTTTGATTGTCGTCAGCGCGTACTCGTTTAGTGTCCAGCCCATCTGATTGGCGCGTCCGCGCAGCGCCACGTTGTGTGCCTTCGAGCCCGTGAAATACAGGAGCGCTGCGCCGAAACTTTTCTTCTCGAGCAGCCGAACGTCAACCTGAAGGTGGTTGGCCAGCCGCACGCTGACTTTGTTTTCACCATGTGCCAACTTTTCGTCGATGCCGGGATATTTCAAAATGTATTCGGCGATGGCATCAACGTCCTTCTGCTTGTCATTGCCAGGCCGCATGGTTACCAACAGGTCCAGATCACCCACCGTCTCGCGGCCGCGCCGAAGCGAACCGGCCGGTGTCACCGCCTCCACGGCTGAGCCCGCCTTGAGGATGTAGGTCATCAGCTTCTGGGCCTCGTCATCGGCCACGCTCAGCTGCACGCGGCCCGAGCCGCCCAAGTTCTTGAACTGGCTACATGCCTTCAGAATATTCTGCTCACTCTTCTCGCCGAAACCTGGCAAGTCACGCAGTTTGCCCTCGCGCGCGAGTTTCTCCACGCCCTCGACCGTGGCGACCTTAAAATGGCTCCAGAGAAACGCAACTTTTTTTGGTCCAAGCGATTGCAAATCGAGGAGGTCGAGCAGAGTCGTGGGATATTTCTTGAGCAGCTTTCGTCGGAGACTGTAATCGCCGGTCTTCAGAATTTCGCGGATATGTTCGGCCATCTTCTCGCCGATGCCCGGAAGTTCCCGCAGTTTGTTGTCGTCCTCGGCGATGTCCTCGATTCGCTCCGGAATGGTATAGAGCAGTTCGGCCACTTTTTCGTAGCTGCGGTAGCGACCTATGATGGCTCCGTCGATTTCTAGCAGTTGCGCTGTGTCGCGCAGGATTTTCGCAACTTGCTTATTTTCCATGTAAACCTACCTCTTCGCCGCGATGAAAGATGCGTAGTACAGGATCGCGGCGATCGACTTGGCATCACAAATCTTACCGGTGCGTATCCACGCCTTTGCTTGGGCGAGAGTCACGGTTTGCTGCGTGATTTTCTCATCCGGTTCGGGCCGCGCCCTGCCTTTGGTGAGTCCTTGCGCCAGGAAGATTTCCATTTTCTCCCCGAGCAAGCCCGGGGAAGGGAAGATTTCAAGCAGCTTCCTGACCTTGCGTGCCACGTAGCCTGTTTCCTCCTTGAGTTCGCGGCGCGCGCCTTGGGCAAAACTTTCCCTCCGATCCTTGTGGCCCGCCACCAACTCCCATAAGGATTGCCCCGCGGCGTGGCGATACTGGCGGATCAATACGATGCGGCCGTCGGGCAGGACGGGCAGCACGACCGACGAACCTGGATGCACGACGATCTCGCGTGTCGTAACGACACCGCTTGGTTCGACCACCCGTTCGCGCTTGAGCGCAAAGACGCGTCCTTGGAAGAGCAATTCGCTCGCTAGAACCTTTGCCGGCCGGACCGCCTTGCGCCGCTGTTTGGACACTCGAACTCCTTCGCTTGGCTTTCGGAATTCTACCCCAGCGCCGCCTAAGTTGTTGTCACCCGCCTGGAGGGACTCCTATACTATTTTCAGGAATCCATGGCTATGAACACGGTCATTGTGGACGACGAACGCCCCGCACGGGACGAATTGGTGTATCTGCTCAAGGGCTTGCCCGACGTCAACATCGTTGCGCAAGGGAAAAACGGTCTGGAGGCCATTCAACTGATCAAGGAGTTCAGTCCCGATCTGGTATTTCTTGACGTGCAGATGCCCGGTCTCGACGGTTTCGGTGTGATTCAGAAGCTGGTCGAGCGCAAGCTGCCGATTCCCCAGATCGTTTTCGCCACGGCGTACGACCAGTACGCGGTTCAGGCATTTGAAGTCAACGCGGTGGACTACGTTTTGAAGCCGTTCGATAAGATGCGCATCGTGCAGGCCGTCCAGCGCGCGAAGAAAATGGTGGAAGCCAATACCTCGCCCGTCCAACGCCTCGAGACCCTTGTCGATCAAATCGGTGCGGGCGAGATGAAGCGACGTTCGATGGCGCCGGTGAAGCTATTGGTCAAATCACAGGAGCGCATGATTCTGATTGATGCCGACGACATGATCTTTGCCTCGATCCAGGATGGTGCGATCACGATTTACGCTCGAGAGATCGAAGGCGTTTCCAATTACCGCACGGTCGAAGACCTGATGGAAGCGCTCGATGGCGAGATTTTTTGGCGTCCCCATCGCTCCTACTTGGTCAACATTAATCACATTAAGGAAGTCGTGCCTTGGTTCAAATCGAGCTTTATGCTCAAGATGAACGACAAGCGCGCCAGCGAGATTCCCGTCTCGCGTACCCAAACCAAACGCCTACGCGAACTCCTGAAGCTGTAGGGCCGGTTCGGGGTTTAACGCGGCTTAACTCCGAATCGGAAACATTCCCCTTCTGTGCTAGCATCTTGCTTACACCTCGTTTTCTGAACTTTCCGTCGAAGGGGATTTTCGCTAGAGTGGCGAAACGCAAACGAGTTCTCAGCGGCATGAGGCCCACCGGCCGCCTTCATCTCGGCCACTACTTCGGCGCCCTCCAGAATTGGCTCAAGCTCCAGGAGGAGTACGACTGCTTCTTTTTCGTGGCCGATTGGCATGCGCTGACGACTCACTACGAGGACACATCTTCGGTCGCCGAAAACACCCTCCAAGTGGCGATGGACTGGCTGGCGGTCGGACTCGATCCGGCAAAGTCGGTGCTGTTCGTCCAATCAAGGGTACTTGAACACGCCGAGCTGTACGTGCTCCTGTCGATGATCACTCCGCTTTCCTGGCTTGAGCGCGTCCCGACCTATAAGGAGCAAGTCGAGAATCTGACGGATCGGGACCTTGGAACATACGGCTTCCTTGGCTACCCCCTGTTACAGTCGGCCGACATCGTCATCTACGACGCCGATATCGTGCC
Source organism: Candidatus Acidiferrales bacterium (assembly GCA_035622155.1). GTDB lineage: Bacteria > Acidobacteriota > Terriglobia > Acidiferrales > UBA7541 > Palsa-295. The sequence goes on along the minus strand of DASPVW010000020.1, from coordinate 103,507 downwards.
GGTTGGCGAAGACCAGGTTCCCCATGTCGAGCTCACGCGCGAGATTGTGAAGAAGTTCAATGCCCAATACGGTTTTCGTGTGGACTACGACCACTTCAAGACTGAAAACCTGCCTGGCCTCGTCGCGGCGATCTATCCGGCTGATTCGAAAACTGGGGCGGGGTCTGGTGACCCCTTTCGCGCGCAGGCCAAGGAGATCAATAGCGCGGTTCTTCGCAAGCAGATACTGGAAGAAGGGGCACAGAACTTTAAAAAGCGAATCGGCCGTGAGAACTGGAAATATTTTCGGATCGCCACGGTTTTGCGTGAGCCGGGATTCCTGTTAACCGAGACTCCGCGATTGCCGGGGACCGACGGCCGCCGCATGGCCAAGTCCTATGGCAACGCGATCTGGCTCTCGGAGGGGCCCGACGAGATTCGCGTTAAAGTTCGTAATATGATGACGGACCCGCAGCGCCAGCGCCGCACCGATCCGGGTCGGCCGGAGGTGTGCCCGGTATTTGCCTGGCACAAGCTGTTCTCGCCGCCGGCCACCGTCGCATGGTCCGATCAGGGTTGCCGCACCGCCGGGATCGGCTGCATCGAGTGTAAGGCCGCGATGGCCGATCACCTCGTCAAATGGATCGAGCCTATTCAGGCACGCCGCAAAGAATTGGAGGCGCGGCCGGAGGAAGTCTGGAGTATCCTCAACGCCGGCAGCAAGAAGGCGCAAAAGGCCGCGCGGCGCACCATGAGACGCGTCCGCAGCGCCCTGTTTCACTGGGAGGAGGTCCGCAAGGCCGGAGGCAACTGAAATGTCGTCGCCATCACAGACCTATCGTATCCATTTGCCGGCATACGAAGGTCCGCTCGATCTCCTGCTCGATCTGATACGCAAGCAGGAGATGGACATCCACAACATTCCCATAGCCAAAATCACCGAACAATATCTGGATTACCTGCACCAGCTCGAAAAACTGGACATCGACGTCTCGGCCGATTTTATTTATATGGCAGCCACGCTAATCCACATCAAATCGAAAATGCTCCTTCCCGCTGACCCGCTCGCTGACCCCGAGCTACCCGGGGATCCTCGCGAGGAGCTTGTCCATCGGCTGCTGGAGCACGAGAAGTTCAAAAACGCAGCACAGCTTCTTTACCAGAAGCAGCAGGTCGAGGCACATGTGTGGTCGCGACCCGACCGTTCGCTGTACACGGGCGATGCCATCGAAGGGGAGTTGGTCGTCTCGCCTGTGGACCTCATCAAGACGTTTCAGCAGGTGCTCGAACGTCGCAAGGAGGTGACGAGGTTTGAGCTGCGCCACGAGTCGGTGACGATCGCCCAGATGATGGACCGCCTCCGCCAGCGCCTGATGGCGAGCGAGGCGCCGGTTTCGCTGATCGAATTCTTCAACTCCTGCGAGACGCGCAACGCGATGATCGTGGCGCTTTTGGCTGTACTCGAAATGGTGCGCATGCAGGGGGTGATACTGGTACAATCCGAGCTTTTTGCGGATATTTCGCTGCGCAAGCACAAGATGTTCGATGCCGTCTTTGCGGGCCCCGAAGCCATGACGAAAATCGAGGAGCAGTATTTGTGATTCGGCGCACCCAACACAACCGCGGGTTTGAGGGAAGCAAAACATGACGACAGAAGAAATGCAGGCGGCGCTCGAGGCCATCATCTATGCCGCGGACGAGCCCGCAACGCTCGATCAGATTGCCCACGCGCTCGGCGTCGAGAAAACCCAGACGCGTGCCGCGCTCGACCTCCTCGTGGCGTCGTATGCCACCGATGAGCGTGGAATCGAGGTTCGCCAAGTCGCCGGCGGCTGGAAATTTTATACCAAGCCGCAGCATCACGAAGTCGTGAGGAAATTTATCAAAAGCCTTCAGCCTCCGCTGCGCTTGACAATGCCGGCACTGGAAACGCTCGCCGTCATCTCCTATAAGCAACCTATCACGGTACCGGAGATCAATGAGATTCGCGGCGTTCACGTCGGTGGCGTGATTAAGACGTTGCTTGAAAAACGGCTGATTACTACGGCTGGACGCAAGGAAGTGATCGGTCGACCGATCCTTTACCGGACGTCCAAGCAGTTCCTGATGCGCTTCGGCCTATCGGACTTGGACGAGCTCCCAAGCCTCAAGGAATTCGAGCAGCTGGCGCAGGCCGCGCTCGGTTCCGATTCCGGCCTCGCACCCGCCGAAGTCGAGCCTGTCCCGGCGCCAGCGACGTCGGGGGAAGCGGGGAAAGAAGCCTCGTCTGAGGACACCGAGCTAGGCGGGCTGGCCGAAGGGCTCTCAGAAAGATCCCAGCAATCCCGCTCCGCCTCGGTCGGTTCTTCAGCCACCCGATCCGATACTTGACCTTCCAACTTCTAGGTCAGCTGTTGAGGTAGTTTGTTCTGCCATGCAGGAGCGCTTGCAGAAAATTATCGCGCGCGCGGGCCTAGCCTCCCGCCGGCACGCTGAGGAGATGATCCGGTCAGGCCTGGTTACGGTGAACGGTCAACGGGTTACCGAACTGGGCACGAAGGCCGACGAATCTCGAGACCACATCAAAGTTGCGGGAAAACTGCTTCGGCCTGTGGCCAGACGCCTGTATCTTGTTCTACACAAGCCAGCTGAAGTGGTCTCGACACTCAGCGATCCCGAAGGTCGCCGCTCTCTACGTGATTTTCTCGAAGGGATACCGGAGCGCGTTTTTCCCGTGGGCCGCCTGGAGTATCATTCATCGGGCCTAGTTTTTCTTACCAACGACGGTGAACTCGCAAATCGGCTGCTGCAGGCGCACCAATTGCCGCAGACCTATTATGTAAAGTTGCGGACTCCTGTTCCTTCACCTGAGATCGAAAGTCTGTCTCGCGCGACCGGCGCGCGGATCGGGAGACTTCGCGGAACGAATTCGCCGTGGTATGAGGTCACGCTCGCAGGGGTCCGCCGGGACACACTGCGCAATAAGCTTTTCCAAACGGGGCATGCCGTCGAAAAAATGAAGCGTGTGCAAATCGGAACCATCGAACTTGGCTCGCTGGCGCCCGGTCGATACCGCGCCCTTTCCCCTGCGGAAGTTTCCTCGCTAGTTCGTAGTCTCGAAGCTGGCACCGGGCGAAGCCGCCGCGACAGCCGCCCGTCCAATTTTCCTTTCCGCTAGATTCATGTATCATGAAGTTACTGTGGGGGAAGCCTTCCCAGGGGCCTGCTAAGAAGGAGTATCGATCCGCGCCCGGAGTGTGGTCCGACGCAGCCGCGATCACTCCTTGGGTGTGTGTGGTCGTGGCGAGACCCGCAACGGCCAGGAAAGGGCCAGAATGAACAAACTTGGTGGGGAACCGAACTCCGTCCCAATCCAGGCGTCGATGACGTCGGCCGGAGATCCCGCCAGCGAGCTTCTGAAAACGAGCCACACGATTGCCGTCGTCGGCCTCTCGAGTCGGCGACATCGGCCGAGCTACGGCGTGGCCGAGTACCTCCAATCGGTCGGTTACCGGGTGATTCCGGTGAACCCAGCAGAGACGGAGGTTCTCGGACAAAAGTCCTACGCGCGCCTGGAAGACATTCCCGACCGCGTGGACATTGTGGACGTATTCCGCCGGTCCGAATTCGTGCCCGATATCGTCGAGTCCGCCATTTGCATTGGGGCTCGGGGCGTCTGGATGCAGGAGGGTGTGATGCACCCGGAGGCAGCGGAGCGGGCGCGCCGGGCCGGCCTTTTCGTCGTGATGAACTCCTGTATTCTAAAGGAGCACATCAAGCGGTTTCGGTTGCACAGGGAAGAAACGCCACGGTGACTCCCGTCCCGTGGCCACGCAAGTTTTAGGGGAGCGAATACAACCTCAATACGCGTTTCCCGGGGTCGGTGACCGCGATCGAATCCTCGCTCGGTGCGATCTGGAAATCGTGAAATTGCAGACCGTGCAGAATCGACGAAAACGATTCGTCGTACAAGCCAACCCACAGCAGAATGTTGGATCGGTCAATCGGTCCCCGTTTCAGCAGGACGCGCTGCTCGTCGCGGCCCCATTCGAATCGTCCGTAACCGGCCCGCACACGAGCGCTCTTCGATGGATGCTCGGTATCGATGACGTCGATGAAATCGCCGTCCTCAAAGAAGGCAATCTTGGTGCCGGAGGGCGAAAGGCTCAGCGCACCCTGATAGTTTTCAATATGTGCGACCTCGGTGACGACCTCCCGCAGTAGGTCGAGCGCGACTAGCGTCAAGCCCCGTCGCAGCCCAAGGTTTTCTCCAATGGCAAATGCCCGATTCCTTTTGGCGTCCCAGACGATGGCGTTGAACGTGTGGCCTTCGAACAGCGTGTCCACCTTGCCGTCTTCGGGGCGAACCCGCGCAATCGCAGACGGCCCGCCGCCTGTCTGATACACAACGTTCGCATCGTCCCGAAGCCACGTCCCACGGACAGCATCCTGTATAAAGCGGGTCTTCGAGTTCGCGACCTTAATTTCGCGGCCTTCCTCATCGAGCAACGCGATCGCCTTGCCCCCGGTAACGCTGGCAAGTGGCTGTTGATCATTGTCCTCACCGAGGTCGCCTCTTTTTTTCGCGTCTTTGTCGGTGAAGCCGGGCGGGGCCTTCTGCAGGCTCATATTGACCACGATGCGACGGCCATTCGGAGACCAGACCAGGGAGTCCACGACGTATCCTGCCGGCGGTGGGAATGGCATGAACTTTTCCCCGTCGACAATGCGCTTGGTTTTGCCAGGCCCGGTGGCAATCGAAATGTCGTCGCGCTCGATGATCAGCTGCCGGACACGCTTCAAGCGGGGGACGGCGAAGACGATCGCATTATCGGCCGAGATATCAAAGGCCTGGCAATCTTCATCGATCACCAACTTGGGATTGTTCTGGGCGCGCACCGACGGCGGCTGAAAACCGATGACTGTCCCGAGCGTCGCGAGAGCCAGCATCGATAGCCGTCGCAGACCCGTTCTCCCTTCATCCCGGTTTCGCTTCACCCGTCGTTCCTCGTCCCCGGCGCTTTTTTCTGAAGGCGACGAATCTGTTCGAGCCGCTGGCTGATTCGAGCTTCAAACCCCTGGTCCGTGGGCTGGTAGTAGCAGCGGCCCAGCAGGCCTTGGGGCAGACACGTCATGTCCGTTACCTTCTCCTGCGCGTTGTGCGCGTACTGATAGCCTTTGCCATACCCGAGATGCCCCATCAGGCCAGTGACTGCATTTCGAAGGTGCAGCGGCACCGGCTCGGCGATGGTTTTCGCCAGATCTTCCTGGACAGCCCCATACGCCGTGTAGAGAGCATTTGATTTCGGCGCCAGCGACAAATAGACAGCCGCCTGTGCCAGCGCAAGATATCCCTCCGGCGCACCCATGAAATCGAATGCCTCCTTCGCGGCTATCGCTACGGCCAGCGCGCCCGGTTCTGCCAGGCCGATGTCCTCACTCGCCATGCGCACCATACGGCGCGCGAGGTACAAGGGATCTTCGCCGGATTCGAGCATGCGGGCCAACCAGTACAGGGCAGCATCCGGATCGGAATTCCGCACAGACTTGTGCAGCGCGGAAATCAAGTTGTAGTGCTCCTCGCCAGCCCGATCGTAGGGCAGGAGCTTCTTCTGCAGCACCTCGGCCAGACGCTCCTCGGATAGTACTTTGACCCCCCGGGCATCGGGATTCGTCCCTTGTACGAGCGCCTCAAGCGTGTTGTAGGCTGCCCGCGCGTCACCGTTGGCCAGGATGGCGATCCGCTCGAGGATCTTCTGACTCGCCTCGATGTTTTCGCTGCCAAGCCCATGAGACGGATCGGTGAGGGCGCGCCGCACCAGCTCCGAAATCTGAAGCTCGGAAAGCGATTTGAGTACGTACACCTTCATGCGGGAGAGCAGCGGCGCGATCACTTCAAACGATGGGTTTTCGGTTGTCGCACCGATCAATAAGACATTCCCGGCTTCGACATGTGGAAGAAATGCATCCTGTTGCGCGCGATTAAATCGGTGAACTTCGTCGACAAATACGATTGTGCGTTGTCCGTAGCGGCGCCCCGCGTCGGCTTGATTCATTACCTCCTTGATCTCTTTGATTCCCGAGAGAACCGCGCTGAAGGGCACGAACTGTGCGCGTGTGCGCTTGGCAATGATCCTGGCCAGCGTCGTTTTCCCGCATCCCGGCGGACCCCAAAACAGCATCGAGCCCAGTTCGTCCTTCTCAATCTGAATGCGCAGAGGCTTTCCGGGTCCGAGCAGGTCTTGCTGTCCGACAAACTCATCGAGCGTCTCCGGACGCATCCGGTCGGCAAGCGGGCGGCCCGCTTGTGGCTTCTGATCCGGTTCAAGCGTGCGAAACAGGTCCATGCTTACAGCCTCTTGTCCCTTTAGGGGCTGACGAGCTTGCGTTGCCGTGCTGCCTCATAGAGCAGAATCGATGCGGCAATCCCCGCATTGAGCGACTCCACGTCGCCGCCGATTGGGATCGAAATCACCCTGTCTACCGAGTGCATGACCTCGGCCGGCAAGCCCCCTCCCTCATTCCCTATGAAGATGGCAACGGGACCGGTCAGGTCCGATTCGAATGAAATGCCTGGCCCATCGCCTCGAGCCGCGTTCTTCGAAGTGGCAGCGTAAAGGGTAAGGCCTCCGACTTTCAACTGAGCGATCAGAATCGGGATGGCCATACCCCGCAGCAGCGGAAGGCGCAGGGCCGAACCCGCCGACGCGCGGAGCGCCTTGGGAGACCAGGGATCGGCCGAGCCACGCGTCACTGCCACTCCGGTGGCAGCGAACGCCTCTGCCGATCGCACCACCGTCCCTACGTTACCCGGATCCTGGACCGCTGCCAGTGCGATGAGCAGCGGCGATCTGTCTCGCATGTCTCCAGCCCCGCGCAAAACGTCCTCGATTCGCCATGCGGGCTGCCGAAATAGCGCCGCCACACCTTGGGGGCGATCGGTGGCCGTGACCGTCTGGAAAAGCTTGTCGGTCGTCCGGAGGATGCGTTCTGCCTCCATGCCTCCCTGCCTTGCCGCACGCGCAACTTGCTCGCCATCGCGTTCTCCGGACTGGCTGAGCAAAAGCGCCTCGGGTTGGAGTCCCGAGCGCAAGGCGTCGCCGACCATCTTCGGCCCCTCGACTCCGATCGCTTCGCCCGCCTGCGGCCCTTTGCCCTGCAACGCAGCACGAAAGGTCTTGAGCCACTTATTTTCGCGGCTGGTGATGAAATGGCCATGCTCGCCCCCCATCGATCGCGGGGTCGCTGCTCGTCGCTGTTTAACCGGCGACGCCGAATGTGCCATGTCGCAAGCCTAGCAAAACGCCTCTAGCCCCGCAAACCCGGGTCGGCTGGAGTGATCGTCGGCAGGCCTGCTAACGTCTTGCGTTTGTTCGTGTTGCTTGCTTTCTCGCGTGAGGCTGCTGTAATCTGTCCCCGACCGGGAGCATCCCCGTTAAGAAATTGCCTGCTGAAATTCTAAACGTATCCGCCGAAGCGCCCGAGCGGCATGTCATCCGTTATGCCGCGACCTTCATCGAGCGCGGACGTGTCATAGCTGCGCCCACCGACACCTTCTATGGCCTGTGCGCCGATCCCTTTAACCTTTACGCGGTCGAACGCGTCTTCCAATTGAAAGCGCGCCCGGAAACACGAGCCCTTCCCATTCTCGTCAATTCCATCGAACAGGCTTTGATGCTGGCGCGTGAGGTGCCGGATGCCTTCCTGACTCTCGCGAACCGATTCTGGCCCGGTGCCCTGACACTGGTGGTTGAGGCCACACACCGTCTTCCGCTCAAAGTTACGGGAAACACTGGCTGCGTTGCTCTGCGCTGGGCGGACTCGCGCATTGTGAGCGCGCTGATCGAGGCGGTCGGCGGTCCGGTCACAGGCACAAGTGCCAATCTTTCCGGGCGTCCTTCGTGCACAAACGTCAACCAGCTCGTTGAGCAGCTCGGGGAGCGTCTGCCGCTGATCCTCGATGCCGGTGACACGGGAGGCACTCTGGGATCTACGATCGTGCGAATCGAAGGTGACACGTGGTCGATTGCTCGCCAAGGTGCCCTTCCTGACACCGAAATTCACCGCGCCTTCGGAGCGTAAGCCGCTGCAGATGCCGGCTCGGTTCTCATCTCGATGCTGTCGAGAAAATCGTAATCGCCGCCGGGCGGAATGTTGATCGCCGTGATTCGCTCGCTATGCACGCAGACGTTGTCCGAATACCACAGATCGATGTAGGGTTCGTCCTCGGCGACGATTTTCTGGATTTCTGAAAGGATCACCTTGCGCTTGTCCTGGTCCATTTCTACGCTTTGCTGGTGGATCAGTGCATCGAGTTCTGGGTTGCGGTAGTGGCCTCGATTCGCTCCCTCTGGCGGGGTGCGTTGTGAGTTGAAAACATAGTCGAAAATGTCGGGATCGTCGTTGGTTAAGCCCGTCCAGCGAAGTGTATAAAGCTGAAAGCTGCCGCGGCCGATGTCGGAGAAAAAGGTAGCGCTTTCAAGCGGTCTGAGCGCCAGATCGACACCAATGCGCTTCCACTGGTCCGCCAAAGTCTCTGCGAGCAGGCGCGTCGATTCCTCTGTCGACGTTTTCAGCGTCAGATGAAAGCGCAGCCCGCCGGCATCCCTCCGAAAACCTGCGGCATCGAGAAGCTGCTCGGCTCGTCCCGGATCGTATCCGTACCGCTTCACATTAGGTTCGTAGGCCCAATGGTTGGGAGGCAGCAAGCTGGCCGCCGCACGCGCCTTCCCGCGTAAGAGATACCGGATGATGGCGTCGCGATCGGTTGCGTAAGCAAGGGCCTGCCGCACCTCTCGCCTAGCCAGAATGGGATCGTCGCAATTGAAGGCAACATAGGCGAGCTCGGTACCCGGTTGCTCTTCCACAGCGATGCCCCGCTGCTTTTCGAGAGTCACAACCATGTCGGGCGTCAGGGAATTGACCCCGCCGATGTCGGCCGTGCCTTTGCGTAATTCGAGGGCCCGCACGATGGCCTCCGGCACAATCCGAAAAACTACGCGGTCGACTTTTGGCACCCGCCCAAAGTAATTGGCATTGCGCTGCAGGACAATCTCTTCATCCGGTGCCATGCTCACAAAACGAAACGGCCCGGTGCCAATTGGATGGCGCGCTGGCTGCTCCTGTGCCGCGCGCGGCACAATGCCAATCGCCAGCCGCGAGAGGTTCAGCAGGAACGAAGCGTACGGCTCGCTCAGGTGGACGATCACGGTTTGTTCATCGGGAGCCTCCACCGAGGCGATGCGTTTAAATGCTCCCCGCTTGGGTGTTAGCACGCTACCAGAAAGAATGGAATCAATAGTGAACTTCACGTCGGCGGAGGTGAGCGATCGACCGTCGTGAAACTTCACACCGTGCCGGAGATGGAACACGTACGTTACCGGATTGGGCATTTCCCAAGTCTCGGCGAGGTCGGGAACAACGTTCATTTGCTGATCACGTTGAACGAGACCGTCAAAGATCAGGCCGTCCAGATCCTCCGACTGCGCATCGATCCCAATACGGGGGTCAAGATTGGTGGGCATAAACTCGATCAAGAAATTGACCGTGTCGCTGCCGCTTGGACGAGGCGACTTTCCGCACCCCGGCGCCACGGTCACCATCGTCAGCGTGCAGGCGAGCGCGAGCCGCGCTGAAAACCCCTTAGGTTGAGGCTCTGTTTTTCCCCGCAATTTAGGTCCGTGACGACTTCCGAGCTGTCCTACCTGCGGTCTCGGCGGCCGTGTACGATCTTGCCCAACACCGCCGCGTGCTTTGCTCCCGTGGCCGACGGCACATTGCTCGGCCGTCCGTGGTAGGTCTCGTAGGCCAGCAATGCAAATCCGAACGCTTCCTTGGCCTCGACCGGCACGCCAAACCGGCTCGCGGGCACGACGTCAATTCCCGGCAGGGAAGCCGCCAGCTGTGCCATGATGAGTGGATTGCGCGCTCCGCCCCCGGCCACAATTAACTCATGAATCGGCACCCGCGAAAGAATGAATCTTCGGAATGCGTCCGCGATCGACAGGGGCGTGAAGACTGTTGCCGTCCTCACCACATCTGGGTTTCCCGCATGGTGATGGTGGCCCCAAGCCAGCAGCATCTCGGCGTACGGCGCTCCGAAAAGCTCTCGGCCGGTCGACTTGGGAGGTTTCTTGCGGAGGTAGGGCTCGCGCATCATGCGCACCAGCAGCTCTGGAATCGTACGTCCGCCTAAGGCAAAGCGGGCATTGCGATCGTACGACGCTTTACCTCGCGTGATCCTCTCGATGAGCGCATCGATGACCATGTTGCCAGGCCCTGTATCAAAGGCAAAGACATCCGCAAGCCGTGGGTCCGGCGGTATGACGGTTAGGTTGGCGATTCCGCCGATGTTCAAGGCGACGCGCCCGCGCAACCGATCGCGGTACAACAGGTAATCGACAAAGGGAATCAGAGGTGCTCCCTGTCCTCCCGCGGCCATATCCGCCGTGCGAAAGTCGCCAATGGTGGTGATTCCCGTGCGCTCGGCAATCACGCTTGTTTCGCCGATTTGGAGCGTGGAAGCCGCTCGTACTTTCCCTTGGACACGGGCTGACGAGCCAAGGTGGAAGACCGTCTGGCCATGCGAGCCGATCAGCGAGATCGTCCCCAGAGCCACTCTCCAGTGCTTGCACGCGCGCATCGCAGCGCCGGCAAACGCCTCACCCACGAGGAAGTTTAGCTCACTGATTTCCGCAGTGGTCGTTTCCGCGCCGTTCGCCAGACGCAGGATCCTTTGCCGCATGTAGTCGGGGAAGGGAACTTGGTAGTGTCCTTCAAGGCGCGTGACGAGCTTTGGCGCAGCGCCCGTGACCTCGACAAGAGCCACGTCGATGCCGTCTGCCGACGTACCTGACATCATACCTAGCACGTGCATTCGCGACACCCAAGTTACCGCCGGAAGCCGTAGGTTTGCCAAAAGCGGCTGGCCGCTGACAGCTTAAGCCATCGATGGAAATATCAAACGCACGACCGCATGCTTTGAATCCGTTTAGGATGGCCCCGCGTCAGCCTTGTCATCTCAAATCACTCTAACTGTTTCTGCAGCTCCGCAAGGAGGTTCAGTGCTTCGAGCGGCGTCAGGCGGTTCAAATCCGCCTCCCGCACCGCATTCACCACCGATTGGTCGATGGCCGCAAAGCTGGTTTGCTGGGCCGGGGACCGCGCCGATCCGGGAGAAAGTTCCTGCGTGAGCTTTTGCTCGCGCCGCTCGTGTCGATCGAGGATCTCCCGGGCGCGCACGATGACGCTGTTGGGGAGGCCGGCCAGCCGCGCGACCTCGATGCCGTAGCTTCGATCCGCGCTTCCCGGCTCAACCCGTCGCAGGAAGACGATTTCGTGTCCCACCTCCTCCACCGAGACGTGGACATTTTTCACTCCGGGCAGCAATGACTCGAGCTCGGTCAGCTCGTGGTAGTGCGTGGCGAAAAGCGTGCGCGGCCGCGCACCGGCGTGGAGTGCCTCCGCTACCGCCCAGGCAATCGATAAGCCATCGAACGTAGCGGTCCCGCGGCCCACCTCGTCAAGCAGCACAAGACTTGCTCGCGTCGCGGTGTTTAATATCGCCGCTACCTCGCTCATCTCCACCAGGAAGGTCGATCGGCCCCGCGCCAGGCTGTCAGAGGCACCGATACGTGTAAAAATCCGGTCAAGAAGCGGCAGTTGTGCCCGCTTCGCGGGAACAAACGAGCCCATCTGCGCCAGGATGGAAATCAGCGCCGCCTGGCGCAGATAGGTCGATTTGCCGCCCATGTTGGGTCCCGTAATAACAAGCAGAAACGGCGCTTCGCCGTCGAGGTACAGATCGTTGGGCACGAATCGCTCACCCCGCTGTTCTAGCAGTCTTTCAACCACCGGATGGCGTCCGCCGGCGACCAGGAGCACACCTCGAGGACCTTGTTTGGCGACCTGGCTTTCGGTGAATTCCGGCCGCACATAGTTTCGTGCCGAAGCGATCCTTGCGAAATTTACAAATACGTCGAGTTGGGCGATGGCAGCCGCGGCTTGCCGCAACCGACCCGCTTGCTGGGCTAGGGACTCGCGGATTTCGGCATACAGCCGCCTCTCGATCGCGAGGGAGGAGTCTTCCGCTGTGAGCACTTTGTGTTCGTAATTCTTCAGCTCATCCGATGTAAAACGTTCTGCATTGGCGAGCGTTTGCTTGCGTTCGTAATCGGCCGGAACAAGCGCTAAGTTAGGCTTCGAAACCTCAATGTAGTAGCCGAACACCTGGTTGTACCGAATCTTGAGTGACCCAATGTTTGTGCGCTTTCGCTCCCGCCCCTCCATCTGAGCGATGAGTTGCCGACCCTGCTGGAGCGTGTCACGCAACTCATCAAGTTCGGGCCGGAATCCGCGTCGAATCACCCCGGGTTCGTTCGCCAGTGGCGGAGGATCGTCGGCGATCGCTCGCTTGATCAGATCGCGCATGTCCCCCATCTCGTCCATTTGCTGGTTGAGTGCGAGTAACCTCGACGGGACTGTCCGTCCCGATTCGATCATGCAGAGGCCCTCGACCAGGGACCGCACACGAGGGATCCTTTCAAGCGACGCCGCCAGAGCGAGCAAATCTCGCGGCGTGGCGATCCCCAGGGTTACACGGCTCGCCAATCGCTCCAGATCGAGAATGCCTTCCAGCTGCCTACCGATCTCCTCCCGCGCGATGGTTTGAGATTTCAACGCTAGGACAACGTCAAGCCGCTCCTCAATTTCCGCTCGCGAAACCTCCGGCCGCAGAACCCACGCACGCAGCAGCCGCGCCCCCATACCGGTCGCCGTCTCGTCGATGGCAGCAAATAGCGTAGCCGACCGGTCGTCCCCCATGGCGGGCTCGACGAGTTCTAGGTTTCGCGCTGTTACCGGATCGAGCACCAGAGCGTTTTGCTGCTCGTAATAGGCGACGCGATCCAAGTGTTCCAACCCCGCTCCTGCAGGACGAAGTCCCAGCGGTGTGGTCGCGTCGTCCGGCTTGCTGGCCGTGATCGCCGATGTCTCACCCAGATAGTGAACGATCGCACCCGCCGCAGCAGTGGCTTGGGGATGGTTGGCAAGCCCGAAGCCCTCTAAAGCCACCACGTGGAAGTGATTTTCGAGCTGTCGCGTCGCGTAGCCCGGCTCGAAAACCCAGTCATCCAAGCGGGTCTCGACGGCTAGACCCTTTGCCTCAGTCGACCGAGCGTCTGGAAACAAGCCTGCGGTCCGGGAGATTAGAATCTCCCGTGGCCGCAACAGCTCGACCTCATCTCGCAGTCTGGCCTCAGCCGCCTCGCCTGTGAATTCGGTGGCGCGGAATTCGCCGGTCGATAGATCAACATACGCCAGCCCAATCCGGGCCGGGGAAAGGGGGCTGTTCGCACTGCCGCGCGGTGAGGCCGCCGCGGCGCTCACAGCAGCGCTCCGAACGACGGCAGCAAGAAAGTTGTTCTCTTTAGGATCGGCGAACGCCCCGCCGACAGCCGTTCCCGGAGTCAGTACGCGGATCACCTCGCGCCGCACGAGCTTTTTGCCGGGTCCCGGCTCCTCCATCTGCTCGCAGACTGCCACCTTGTGTCCAGCGCGGATCAGCCGGGCGATGTAGCTATCGGCAGCATGGTAGGGAACGCCGCACATCGGTATCGGCTCGCCCTTCTCCTTATTGCGTGCCGTCAGAGTAATCTGCAGGAGGCGCGAAGCGGCGACCGCGTCCTCGTAAAAAAGCTCGTAGAAGTCACCGAGTCGAAACAACAGCAGCGCCTCTGGATGCTGCTTCTTGACGGTGTGGTACTGCTGCATCAGCGGTGTGGTGGGTTCTGCCATGGATACGCTTGGAGCCTGCGGTCGAGCGATTATGTGTCCCGCCCGATCCTTTGGCAACATGGTTCGTTGCCGCTTCTCCGATCGGGCCGCTATACTTAGCCATGACCCGCACCCTGCGAGAGATCGAGGTCAAAATCCCCATCGTCGACACCTCTGGTTTGATCGCCAAGTTGGGTCAGATGAATGCGACCTGCGAGGGCAGGGTCTTTGAACAGAACTCACTGTATGACACACCCGGCGACGACTATCGCCGCCGAGGGCGCCTTCTCCGTCTCCGCATCAAGAGGCCGGCTCCGATCGACCACCTTGCGGGAGGCAGGCAGCAGGCGGTGATCACCTCGAAGGCTCCCGCTCCGGCTTCCGGGTCGCGCTACAAAGAGCGGCTCGAAAGAGAGCTCGTCGTTTCTGCGCCTCGCCGATGGCCTGCCCGATTTGTCTCGCTGGGATTCCGCCAGGGTTTCTGTTATGAGAGATACCGGACGACCTTCCGGCTCCCCGGCCTCCACCTCGAGGTTGATCAAACGCCCATCGGTACGTTTCTGGAGTTAGAGGGAGTCCCACGGGCGATCGACCGGGCCGCCCGGGCTCTCGGATTTTCGCCTCGGGACTACCTACAGAGCACGTATTGGGACCTTTTTCAGGCCGAACGTCGCCGTCGCCGCCTTTCTGCGAAGAATATGCGGTTTCTTCGAAAAAAATTTCGCCAGCCCGCACTCTTGCCTTGACAATCCTTCCTGCGCATTGAATAGTCGAGCCGACGACCAACGCATCGGTATGGGAGAGCGTTCGTCCAATTCGGAGCCTGGGGGTAGCCGCCTAGCCGGGCCGGTGAGGATAGTCCGACGGCGAGCGGCCATCGCGAGGTTCGTTTTCGGTCACCGGTCCTGTGCTCAGGGGGATCGGCACGGCCGGTGCGTCGATTGGGCACGCGGGGGCAGGGAGACGCGGCCCGGCCTGATCTAGTCGGAGGGCGGTTTTTCATCAGCCCGTGGCCGGGTCGTTCGCCGGTCCCGGGCATTTTTTTTGTCTGGAGGAGTTGCATGGTGCACGCCACAGAGGTTCTGGGAGCCGAGACCTATGATTCGGTCGGCAATTTTGTGGGTCGCGTGAAGGAGCTGTTCATCGTCCCGGACGAGCAGCCAAACCGTGTTTCGCGCCTGCTGATTGGCCGTGGAAAATATCGTGCTCTGGTGGCACGGGCCGATCAGATCCAGTCGGTCGAACCCGGGCGGATCGGGCTTGCCACCGACGAATCCGCCCTTGAGCTATACCAGCCGACCGAATCCTGGCTGGCCGTCAGGAAGGATCTGCTCGATCAGCAGATCATCGACACCCGCGGCCGCAAGGTCGTGCGGGTGAACGATGTGGAACTCGCTGATCAGCGCACCAACGGCAACACGGAGCTTCGCATCGCGGAGGTGGATGTCGGCCTACCGGGCGCTGTTCGCCGCCTGCTGCAGGGCATCGTTCCCCCGAACGGAATCCGGCGCATTCAGGAAAAGCTTCCGAGACGGACCATCCTCTGGGAGTTCGTCAACTTGCTGGAACCGGACCCGCTTCGACGGGTCAAGCTGCGCCTTTCCGGAGATAAGCTGGCCACCCTGCACCCCGCCGACTTGGCCGAGATTATGGAGGAGATCTCCCCAGCCGAGCGTCAGTCCATCATCGATTCGTTGGATGAGGAAACCGCGGCGGAGGCGATCGCCGAGCTCGACAAGCGGCTCCAGACCCAGGTCGTCGAAAAGCTCGATCCGGAAAAGGCGGCCGACATCATCGAGGAGATGAATCCGGATGAAGCCGCCGACCTGATTCAGAGCCTCGAGCCGGAGACCTCCAAAGAAGTTCTGGAGGAGATGGACCGGCAGGATGCCAATGAGGTTCAGCAGTTGCTGCGCTATGACGAGAATACAGCGGGCGGGATGATGAACACCGAGCTCGTCACGGTCGGCGAAGACGCCACGCGTGGCGAAGTGGTGGACTACATCCGCTTCCATGAAATCGCTGTCGATCAGCTTGATAACATCGTACTCATCAACAAAGACGCCCAGCTCGCTGGGACTGTGCCCGTCGCACGTTTGATTCTCGCTGCTACGGACCAGCGCATGGCCGAACTCGTCTTCGAGCCGCTGCTTTCGGTTCCACCCGACGCCAGTGAACGGGAAGTATTCGAAGTGTTCGACAAATACAATCTGCGCAGTCTGACCGTCGTCAACGAAACCAATGTGCCCATCGGCTCGATTACCGTCGATGACGTGGTCAGTCGACTCTGCGCCAAACTCTAGACGGAAAGCTGAAGCCGACGTCACGCGATTGCGATGAACAGCTGGGTGACGCTCACCGACACCTTCTCGCGGCTGGCCAAGCGCCGCCGGGAACTGAACCGTCGCACCCGTTTGTTCCGCAGGCGCCTTGCCATTTTCCTGGCCGTGGTGGGGCCCGGATTAATCACATCGAATGTCGATAACGACGCGGGCGGGATCAGTACGTACTCCGCGGCCGGTGCACAGTTCGGTTATGCGCTGTTATGGTCGCTGATTCCGATGACCATCGCGCTCTATGTCAGTGAAGAGATGTGCGCGCGCATGGGAGTTGTAACGGGCAAGGGTCTCTCGGATCTGATTCGAGAAGAATTTGGGTTTCGTTCGACATTCTTCGTCATGCTGGCCGCGCTGGGCGTGGATCTCTTCAACACCGTGGCGGAGTTTTCCGGCATTGCTGAGGGCGGGGAAGTCCTACACGTGAGCCGCTATATCTCGGTTCCCCTGGCAGCGATTGTTGTCTGGATTCTTGTCGTGTACGGCACCTACCGCGCGGTTGAGAAGATTTTCCTCCTCGCCTGCGCCTTCTATCTTTCGTACGTGATTTCGGCGTTTCTCGCCAAGCCGAACTGGATCTTCGCCGCGCGACAGATTGTTCTCCCATCGGTCCAGTTCAGCTCCCCCTACGTCCTGATGCTCATCGGTCTAGTGGGTACGACGATCGCCCCCTGGCAATTTTTTTATTTGCAGGCTGGATTTGTTGAAAAGCGTGTCGGGTCGCGCCAGTACAAACATGCTCGGCTCGATGTTTTGGTCGGCAGCATTTCTTGCATGGTGATCGTGTTTTTCATCATCGTTGCGTGTGCGGCCACACTCAACCTCCATGGCCTGACGAATATTTCAAGCGCCAAAGAAGCCGCCGAGGCACTGCAGCCGCTGGCGGGAAAGTTTGCCGGAGAGCTATTCGCATTCGGATTGCTAAATGCCTCGCTCTTTGCCGCTTCGATTCTGCCCCTTTCGACCGCACATGTGATTTGCGAAGGTCTCGGTTTTGAAGCGGGACTTGACAACAAGTTCAGAGAAGCGCCCGCATTTTATTCGCTTTACACGTTGTTGATCATCGTAGGTGCCGGCATCGTGCTGATTCCGCGTGCGCCGCTCTGGAAAATCCTGCTCTATTCGCAGGTCGGCAACGGTATCTGGCTGCCCATCGTGCTGATCTTCATCCTTTTGCTCATCAACCGGCGCGACCTGATGGGCGAGCACACCAACACCTGGGGCTTCAATGTGATTGCGTGGGCCTCGAGCATCATCATGATTATCCTGACGCTCATTTTGATGTACACGGCCATCTTCCAGTCGTCCCCTGCCGGCTTTTCCGGTCTTCTTTGGATGCGGCCCGTGCGCTTCCCCTAGCTGCCGGCGTTCATCGGCTCAACCAGCCCGACCTATCCGGTGCGATCGATGGGAAGATTTGCCATCGCTCGCAAAATGACTTCCTGAGTCTTCATGGCCCGCTCCACGGCGGGCTCTGGGTAGAAAGCATGCCTGGCTCCAGCAGGCAGATCTACCTCGAGCCGCGCCCCCAAAGCGGACATTTCACTCGCTAATTCGACCGGACATATCGTGTGCTAACGACAGAAGTCGAGCAGCGGGTTGCGGATCAAGGGTCGCTGTGCTACCGTCGGCGCGGGCGATGTTTTGACACCGGACGAGGTCCGGCCGAGTCGTCCACCAGCAGGGCCACATTCCTTGAGCGATTTCCTGTGAAGGCCGCCGAACTTGTGAAGCCCGTCGACCACGAGGAAGCGGAACTGATCGAAAAGCTCGACCCGAAGCGCCTCCCGCACCACCTCGCCGTCATCATGGATGGCAATGGGCGCTGGGCTGAACGGCGTCATCTGCCGCGGATCGCCGGGCACCGCGCTGGCATGAAGAGAGTGCGCGACGTAATCGAGACGTGCGCGCGGTTGAAACTGTTCTGCTTGACTCTCTACGCTTTTTCGCTCGAGAACTGGAGGCGGCCTGAAACAGAGGTCGATTTTCTAATGCGGTTGCTGCGCGAATACCTGAAGCGCGAGCTGCCCGCCATCCAAAGAAACAATATCCGGCTGCTTGTGATCGGGCGCTCGGAGCAGCTGCCCAGAGATGTTCGGAAGGACATCGGAGAGGCCATCGAGCGGACGGCACAGAACACGGGAATGAAGCTTGTGGTCGCTCTGAACTACGGTGGTCGCGCCGAATTGACTGATGCCTTCAACGCGGTCCTCGATCATGTTCGCGAGAACGGCCTTTCGGCCTTTCGCGTCGATGAGCAGACCATCTCCGACCATCTTTACACCGCGGGCCTGCCTGATCCCGATCTCCTGATCCGCACCAGCGGCGAAATGCGTGTGAGCAATTTCTTGCTGTGGCAGATCGCCTATTCTGAAATCTACGTGACTGAAACGCTCTGGCCTGATTTTTCACGCACGCGCCTGCTGGAGGCTTTGCTCGATTACCAGAAGCGCGAGCGACGTTATGGCGGATTGGCAGCAGGGCGCACCTCAACGCCACCGTTAGATAACGGCGTGTCCGTGCGGTCGGCTCGTTCGGAGCGAGGCTGACCGACGAATGCTGGCCCGCATTCTGACCGCTACCGTGCTGATCCCTTTGGTCCTTGCTCTGGTGTGGTGGGGGCCGCCTGCGCTGCTGGCCGCGATTGCGGCAGGGGTTGCGATCCTGGCGCTCGTTGAGTTTTTTAACCTCACAGGGCGCATGGGTTTGCGAGCGTTTCGCGACTGGACGCTTGCGTGTGCGGGTGGAATTATCTATGCGCAGTATACGGCCGGACTCGTCGAGACGCATTCCTTTCTCGGCGTATCGATCGTTCGCGAGGCGGGACGGACGATTTCACTGGAAGCCGTCATGCTGATTTTCGTTTTCGGGATGGCCGCGATCGGGATCGGCACACGGCGCCCTATTTATGAAGTGCTCCCAGGGATTGCGGCGAGTGCAGCGGGACTACTTTTCGTGGCGCTGCCGTTTAGCTACATCGTGCGAATCGATGAAATCGAACACTCCGGGCGGCTGCTGGTGCTGTTCACGCTCTTTCTGATGTGGGCGGGCGACACGCTGGCCTATTTTGTAGGCAAGGCGCTTGGGCACATACCGATGGCTCCGGAACTCAGCCCCAAGAAAACGTGGGAAGGCGCGTTCGCCAACCTGATCGGATCGCTCCTGGTCGGTCTCCTGTTTGCGCGATGGATGCAGGTCGATACGACGGCGCTTCTGATGATAGCGGCATTCGGCAACATCGCCGGACAGATGGGCGATCTGATCGAGTCAGCGTACAAGCGAGGGGCCGCCACGAAGGATTCGGGTTCGCTGCTGCCCGGGCATGGAGGCGTGCTGGACCGCATCGACAGCCTGATTTTGGCTTGCCCCGTCGTATGGGCGACCTGGCGATGGTTCTTAGCCCGCTAGAAGGTGTTAGTCGCGGCTGCCCGCGAACAAGCGAGCAATGGCAACAAGCAACACGGCGCCAACAATGGCCGCCGCGAGGCTCCCCCAAAACCCCCAAGTAGGTATGCCTAGCTTGGTGAAAATCCAGCCGCCGATCACGGCGCCAACCAGCCCAAGAATGACGTTCACAAGGCAGCCAAATCCGCGCCCACGGGTAACTGTACCCGCAATCCAACCCGCAATGAGCCCGACGATGAGCCAGGCGATCAGGCTATTGGTCTGCACGCCCACAAAGTAGATACGGGAATCCCAGAAAAGCAGTGATAGCGCCAGGAGCATGAGAGAGCGCCTCCCAACTCATCCCTGGCAGAAGATATAACCCAGGCACTTATAGACGAGCTTCGCCGCCAGGGCATCCGAGGCGTGGTGTCCCACCTGCGGAACCAGATCGACCACGTCCATCCCAACAATCTTCTTATGTCCAGCAACCGCACGCAAGAGGGAGGTTACTTGATACCAGTCGAGACCGCCAGGCTCGGGCCTGCTGGTGGCGGGAACGATCGCAGGATCGAACGCATCGACGCTGACGGTCAGATAGACGCTGGCGCTGATATCGGAAAGCACCGTGGCGATCCAGCTTTTCAGTGGAACTCGGGAGATATCGTGGGCCCAGTAGATCTTCGTGGGGAGATGGGCAAGTTCCCGGGCCTCTTCGGCGGAAAGCGAGCGAATGCCAACCTGCACAGCGTGGCAGACTTCGATAACGCGCCGCATTGCGCATGCCTGGTTGGCAGGGCTGCCGTGATATTCCCGGCGGAGCGCGGCGTGAGCGCCGATATGCAGCACGCTGAGGTTTCTGTATTTTTTCGACAGCGCCGAGACAAGCGGCGGCGTCAGACAGTGCTCGCCGCCCAGGGCGACGGGGAACTTGCCATCGTCCAGTAGCGCGCATTCGGCCGTGAACAACTCGGTCATGACTTCGTCCAGCGTGCCGTCCATGGTGTCGATCGGGGGCAGCGTATGAATCCCGATTTCTTTATAAGGCTCAACTTGAAGCTCGTGGTCGTAGAGCTCTAGGTGGCGGCTGGCCGCGAGAATCGCCGACGGGCCGTTGCGCGTTCCGGGGTGCGGTGTCGTGCGCTCGAGCGGGATCGGAAAAATGACGGCGCGAGACGACTCGTAACGCGAGTGCTCCTCGGGGATGCCGCCGAAGTTTTCAGGCGGCATGGGCGTATAGCGGCTCATGGTTCGTCTACAGGTTCAGGGTCAATTTTGGATTTTCTTAGGGCCTGCGCTTGACGGGCAACCGAACAAAACCAGAAGCGCACCGAGTTGCCACCAAAGGCACCTGATTTACGGTACCTGCCTGTGGGCCGTTGTGGCAAAGGAATAAGCGGTGCGCGATTCGCAGGGTGCAAGACCCCCTCGAGGGTCAATCCTAGTCGTAGTATTCGGCACCGAGGTGAGTGATGAGCTCTTCGCCCATCATCCAGCGAAGGGTGTTTTTGAGTTTCATCAACTGAATAAAGAGATCATGTTCGGGATACAGCTCCCGCGCGCACATGGGCGATTTAAAATAGAAGCTGAGCCACTCCTGAATGCCTCGGAGGCCCGCGCGCTGAGCGAGGTCAATCAACAACGCCAGATCGAGAACGATCGGCGCGGCCAGGATCGAGTCGCGGCACAGGAAATCAACTTTGATCTGCATCGGATAGCCGAGCCATCCGAAGATGTCGATGTTGTCCCAACCTTCCTTGTTATCGCCACGCGGCGGGTAATAGTTGATGCGCACCTTATGATAAAAGTGATCGTACAGCTCGGGATAGATTTTCGGCTGCAAGATGTACTCGAGCGCGCCGAGCTTCGATTCTTCCTTGGTTTTGAACGAACCGGGATCGTCCAGGACTTCGCCGTCGCGATTGCCGAGAATATTGGTCGAGAACCAGCCGTTTAATCCGAGCATGCGGGCCTTGAATGCCGGCGCGAGGACCGTCTTCATCAGTGTCTGACCGGTTTTGAAATCCTTACCGCCGATCGGGACATTTCTCGATTTGGCGTAGTCCTCGAGCGCCGGAATATCGACCGTGAGGTTGGGCGCCCCGTTCGCAAACGGCACGCCTTCGCTGATCGCGGCGTAGGCATACAGCATGGAGGGAGCGATGGCCGGATGGTTTGACTTCATGGCCCTTTCGAAGGACGGTAAATCCTGGTGAGCAGCTTCGGGCTTGAGAAATACCTCTGTGGAAGCGCACCAGATCATCACCAGCCGATCGACCTTATGTTTCTTTTTGAACTCACGGATGTCGTCGCGAATCTGCTCGGCGAGCTCGAATTTCGTTTTGCCTTTCTTGATATGCGGGCCTTGTAGATTTTTCACGTAGTTCTGGTCAAAGGCCGCTCGCATAGGGCGGATGTTCTTCAGAAACCTCTGCGCCTTGGCGAGGTCTTCCGCATCGAGCACGCCTGCCTTCGCTGCGGCCTCATAGGCGTCGTCGGGATAAATGTCCCAGCCCCCAAAGACAAGATCGTCTAGTTCGGCGAGCGGCACGAAGTCCTTGATCTTCGGCACACGGCCTTCTGTGCGTTTACCCAGGCGAACCGTGCCCATCTGCGTGAGCGAGCCGACGGGGATCGACGCGCCTTGGCGGACCAGCTCGACGCCGGCCATCAGTGTGGTGCTGACCGCACCGATGCCGGGTGTCAAAACACCGAGTTTTCCCTTTGGCGGCGCAATGCTTGCGGGCCTGCGCATCCGGTTCGTTCCCCTCTGTCGTCGAGCGATCGATTTGGCTCGCTTTACCCCGAAGCCGAGCGCGGAAGAAAGCAAAAGACAGCATGATGCGGTATCGGGACTGGTTTTGCAAACCGATTCCCGCAAACCTTCTGGTGTTGAAGCACAGCCGAGGGTCGCTGGGAGCGCCCCGCCTAGAACGGTGTACAATGTGGACGAAAGGAATCACCGACCGGAGCGGGACGGTCGGTTCGGGGTCGTCATGAAAGGCCAACGCCACAGAGGAATGCTTGCCCAAATACTCGGCCGGGCCGCGCAAGTCGGTTTCCAGCGCGCCTACGATCAGATTCGAATCGATGAGCGCCGCTACCTACGACAGGTGAAACGAGCACACCATCTGCCCATCGATTCCTGGTCGGACATGTTTCTGCTCGGACCGGAGGTTGTGAATCCCATCGCGCGGGATACTATTCGCGCGGCGTCGAAACTGGCCGCGCTCGAGGGCATGGGGCTCGGAATCGGCGGCTTCTTAACTGTGGTGCCGGATATGGGCATTCTCGCCGCCATCACACTGCGCATGCTACAGAAACTTAGCCTGCTGCACGGATTTGAATTTCGGACCGAGGAAGAGAACATCTCGTTGTGGCTGGCTGCGGCCAGTGCGGCGGGCGTGGACATCGGCCGCAGCTTTTTGGAGAAGCAGGCGGTCGAAAGACTCGTGCCTCGGATCATCGATCGGATGGCGGTGAAAGTAGGCGCCGACGTTGCTGAGAAGTGGGCTGGACGAATCGTTCCGGTGGTGAGTGCTGGTGCGGCAGGTTTGATCAACTATCATTTCGTGCGCACCTGGGGACACCGAGCACAGAAGCACTTCCTGGCGCGACATCTGGCCGTCATCCATCGGCACGGCTTCCCGCGCGTCGCCAATCCGTCCGGTGCGCGCCTGTTGGCTGCGAGTTCGACCGTCTGACCCGCTTCGCAGCGTTGGCTAGGGTTGTCTCTCAAGGGCGGCGCGATCCCAATGGCCGAGCCGGGCGGCGGCTTCGTAGGTGCTTTCCAGGAATTCCATCAAGGTACTGCGCGGGTTGCTTGCACCGCGGACCTCGTCATAGGGAAGCAGGAATTCGCCGAGCTGCGAGTGGTAAGACGCTACGGCGGGGCGAACAAGAGCATCGCGGAATCCCGCCGGCTCCGGAGCGGCATAGGCGTAAAACATCGCGGACGTAATCTCACCGCCTCCGGGCCACCATCCCGCGCTCGATACTTCGTGCGAATAAGCTTCGCGCGTGACGGCGTCGGCGTTGGGGCGTTCGGGCGCGCGCCGGCCGGAAAAACGGGTCACCGCCAAATCAAAGCTGCCCCAAAAGAAATGTACGGGACTTGCCTTTCCGATGAAGCTTGCTCGGAATTCCTTGAGGACCGTGTCCACCGACACCAGGACCTGCCAGAAGCGATGCGCTTGCTCGGCGTCGTACGAGCTGTTCTGTGTGTCGAGATCGAAGCGAATGGGGTTGGCGATTTCGACGGGCATGGGCCAGATTCTGGCATCAATGCCCAGCGTCGCCAGCGTGCCGCGGAACTCGGCGTAAAAGTCGGCGACTGTGCGGGGAGCCAAAGCTATGGTTCTGATTTCGCCGAAGCTGGTGGTGAACCGCAAGACGTGCGCGAGGAAATCGAACTCAGCCTCAAACAGTCCCCTCAGGTAGGGAATGGCGGATGTCGTGAGCCCGCGGGGGGTGACGTAGAAAGGGACCTCCCACCAGTGGTTCACGCGCGGGCTCAGTGCCAAGCGCAACTTGCCCACGATCTGCGTCCACATGTGCAGTGTGTCACGCGTCTCGGCCCAATCGGCAAGGGGGAGAGCGGGCCACGGTTGGTAGTCAGCCAGTCCCCGGGTTTGAGGCCTAACGGACATGGTGCCTGTGATTGCCTCTCTCAGCGGAATGCTGAGCTATCGCCGCGTACCCCGAAAAGGTATGGTAGAACGAACCGAGGTGCGACGTAAGCTGCCCACTCTAACTCCATGCGTGCGGCAAATCCAGGCAAACGCGTGACCGGCCGGTCGGCGCCTACTCGGAAGGGATCTACCCAGGCAGAAAAATCGATCCGGAGGCTCAGACGCTCCCAGCTGCCGTCGGAAACCACTAAACTAGCGCGCTACCTCATCGGCAAAACGGTCGTGCATGATCGAGCGCACGGGAGGCTCGCCGGGCGGATCGTTGAAACCGAGGCGTATCCGGTTGGTGATGCGGCCGGGCACGCTTTCTCGGGATTGAGCGCTGCCAACCGCTCGCTTTTCCTCCCGCGTGGCCATGCCTATGTCCGTCTCACGTATGGTTCGTGCTGGATTTTTAATGTGTCGAGTGAAACTCGCGGAATGGGAGCGGGGGTCCTGATCCGCGCGATCGAACCGCTCGAGGGGATCGGGCAAATGATGCGTCTTCGTCGTGTTTCGCGAGTGGTGGATCTAGCCCGGGGGCCCGGCAGGCTTTCGGAAGCGCTCCAGATCAACAAGCATTTCGATGGCGTTGACCTGTGCGATTCGAGCAGCCCCCTTTGGTTGGGTACGGCGGCGCGGCCCACCGGCACGATTGGCGTCAGCACGCGGATCGGGCTTTCCCGCGAAGCCCATCGCAAGCTCCGTTTTTATGAGCGCGGTAATCACTACGTTAGTGGGCCAAGGCGTCTGCGGAGGTAGGCAGCTCGGCTTCGAGAACTCTGTGGGATCTCACTTCTTTTTTCGTTCCGAAGGTTTATCAGCCTTTTGGGTTTTCGTCTCCGCTTTCGCCTCGGCGGGTTTCTCGGCAGGCTTGTCGGATTTCGTCGAGCCATCGGTGGCACTTTCAGCCGAGCTCGATTCGGAACTCCGTCCGGCATAGTCAGTGACGTACCAACCCGATCCCTTGAACTGAATGGCGGGTGCGGTCAGCAGGCGCTCGGCTTTCGAGCCACACCGGGGACATTTTTTTGTGGCCGAAGCGGAGGCACTTTCGATTTTCTCGAAACGATGTCCGCATTTGACGCACTCGTATTCGTACAGCGGCAACGTCGATCCTCCCCTGAGCCTACGGCTACGAAGGCGCCGATCCGTGCTATTCGACGCGCCGCAGCACGGGAATCCTTGCTTGGCGTAAGACGTGCTCGACAACGGTTTCCCGCAAGCGCGACGCATCGTAGTCGAAATGGAGCCGGTTGAGCTTTTCATCGAATCGGAATCGGTGCAAACCGTACGTATTGGCGAAGCGTCCGAGCGCCTGAAACTGTTCGGGCCTGAGTTTGGTCTGCAATTCGTAGGTCACAGTCATGAATGTCATGGAAACAGTATAGCATCGGCCTCGAGTGCGGCCAGCTTGTGCTGGTTCGCAGGTTACAACTTCAAGTAACGCAATCGGAGCGCGTTCCCTATCACCGAGACCGAGCTGAAGCTCATCGCCGCTGCGGCGATCATGGGGTTCAGCAACAGGCCCAGCCGTGGGTAGAGCGCTCCGGCGGCGATGGGGACGCCCAGCGAGTTGTAGAGAAAGGCGAAGAAAAGATTCTGGCGAATGTTATTCATCGTAGCGCGGCTGAGCAGGCGCGCGCGGACAATGCCGAGAAGGTCACCTTTGACCAGGGTGACCCCCGCACTTTCCATCGCGATGTCAGAGCCGTTCCCCATGGCAATCCCGACGTGAGCTTGCGCGAGAGCCGGCGCATCGTTGATTCCATCGCCCGCCATCGCCACACAGTGGCCTTCGGATTGGAGCTCCTTTACAATTCTTGCTTTCTCCTGAGGCAATACTTCCGCAAAGACATCGTCGATGCCTAGGGTGTGGGCAACAGCGCGGGCGGTGGTGCTGCTGTCGCCCGTGAGCATGATGATGCGGACGCCGTCTTGGTGAAGCTTGCGAATTGCTTCGGGGGTCGTTTGCTTGATAGGGTCGGCAACTTCCAGCAGGCCCACGACACGTCCATCGGCGACGATGAACAGAATGGTTTGGCCGCCGGCACGCATCGCCTCGGCTTTTTCCACGGCGTTGGCAAAGTCAACGTGGAGTTCCTCGAGAAGCCGGCGATTGCCAAGGGCTATTTGGACCGAATCGACGCGGCCGCGAACACCGCGGCCGGCCAACGATTCAAACTCTGTGGCGGAGGCGAAGGCGATGCCGCGCTCCTCAACGCCTCTTACGATGGCCGTGGCTAGTGGATGCTCGCTGCCGCGCTCGAGCGAGGCGGCGAATCCAAGCAATTCCTCCTCGCTGTATCCTCGCAGGGGCTCGACGGCAACCAGCTTCGGTCTGCCCTCGGTGAGGGTTCCCGTCTTGTCAATGACCAACGTATCGACCCTTCGGAGCAATTCAATCGCCTCGGCGTGCCGAAATAGGACCCCTACGGACGCCCCCTTGCCGGTCGCGACCATGACCGACGTTGGCGTCGCCAGGCCCAGCGCACAGGGGCAGGCGATGATGAGGACCGCGACGGCATTGACGAGGGCGTGCGTCATGCGAGGAACAGGACCCCAGAACGCCCAGATTGTAAATGTGACCCCAGCAACGGCCACAACGATCGGAACAAAATAGCCCGCGACGACATCGGCCAATTTCTGAATCGGGGCGCGGCTGCGTTGCGCTTCGCTCACCATGTGCACGATTTGCGCAAGCAGCGTCTGCGATCCGACATGTTGTGCGCGCATGACGATGGTGCCTGTGCCGTTGATGGTTGCCCCGGTGACGCGTGCACCAGCCTGTTTTTCTGCAGCTACCGGCTCCCCCGTGATCATGGATTCATCGACGCTGGTCGAACCATCCAGAACAACGCCATCGACGGGAATTTTCTCTCCGGGACGGACGCGCAATCGATCGCCGACTGCCACCTGATCCAGCGGAATATCGATTTCGGTGCCGTCCCAGCGAACCAGGCGTGCGGTTTTAGGGGCGAGTCCGAGAAGTGCCCGGATCGCTGCACTTGTCGCACTGCGGGCCTTCAGTTCGAGCACCTGGCCCAGAAGCACAAGGACGGTGATCACCGCGGCGGCTTCGAAATACGGAGCTCCGCGAAACGACCCAGGGAACAGGCGCGACGCAACCGTGTTGATAACGCTGTAAACGTAGGCAACTCCGGTGCCGAGGCCAATTAACGTGAACATATTGGGGCTGCGATGAACGACCGATTGCCAGGCCCGCAGGAAAAAGGGCCAGCCGCACCAGAGAACCACCGGTGTGGCTAGGATCATTTCGATCCAGATCCAGGTGTGCATCGAGAATCGATTTTCAGCAGGGTTTCCCGGAATGAGGTCGGACATGGCAATGGCGAAAACAGGAGCCGTCAGAAGCGCGCTGACCCAGAGTCGGCTGAGCATGTCGCGGTACTCGGGATTCTCGGCTTCGGCAGAGGCGGCACCTGGCTCGAGCGCCATGCCGCACAGAGGGCAGAAACCGGGGCCGGACCGCACGACCTCAGGATGCATGGGACAGGTGTAGTCGGTCGAGAGCGGGGGTTGCTGCGATCGAGCAGGAGCGGGCTCGGCAATAGGGAGCTGCGGGTGCGCGGCGTTCAAATATTTTTCGGGTGCGACGCGGAAAGTGTCGGCGCAGCTCGAACAACAGAAATAGTAGACCTTTCCGTTGTGCTCGACCCGGGCAACAGCCCCCGCCGGGTCGACAGCCATGGCACAAACCGGATCTCGCTCCACTTCGTCAGAATGACGGCGCGGTTGTCAAAAGGCAAGAGATTATGACCCCCTGCGGTGGGCTAGGGCGGAGATGGCCGGAGGTCTTTCGGGGAACTTTTGGTTTCCGGCCCGCGTATCTAGCTAACGAATGCGAGCCGTGGGAAGTCGAAATGGCTAGTTGGGGGGTGTCCTTGAACACCAACGCCGGCAACGGCAAGGGCAAGCGGAAGAAACGAAACAGGCTCATTCTCTTTGCGAGTCTGGCAGCAGCGCTGGCACTTGTCATCGTCGGGGTTGCGGCAGCGCTGCGTCCCAACCGTACGATCGACCCCGACAAACTGGCCGCCGTCGAGCGCAGCGATATAGCGCGATCAGTTGTTGCCACGGGGAAAATCGAACCCCTAACAAAAGTGGAGGTGAAATCGAAGGCCAGCGGGATCGTCGAGAAGATCTTGGTGGATGCGGGACAGCACGTGAAGCAGGGGGAAGTGCTCGCCGAACTGGACAAAGTGCAGCTGAGCGCTGCCGTTGCCGAGCAGAGTGCCAACCTTGAAGCGGCCGAGGCCGCGCTCGAGGCTGCCCAGGCGTCCTATCAGAAGAATCTGGTCGAAGCGGAAGGGCCGGACGTTCCGTTCCTGAAGAAGGACATGGACCGGGCGCACGACCTTTACAAGCAGGGGCTGATTGCGCTCAGTGTGATGCAGGACGCGGAGAAGAACTATCAGCTCGCGCTGAACCGGCAGGTCTCCTCCGAGCGAAACGCCGAGATGTCCAGGGCGCAGGTGGCGCAAGCGAAAGCACAAATCTCGCAGGCCCAGGCGGCGCTTGAAAACGCGAAAGAGAATCTTCGATACGCAACGATCACCAGCCCGATCAATGGCGAGGTGTTGTCGCGGGATGTGGAAGTGGGAGACGCCGTCAGCTCGATTCTTGTGCTGGGATCGCAGGCGACGCTGGTGATGACGCTGGGCGATACGAGCGAAGTGTACGTGCGAGGCAAAGTGGACGAGTCCGACATCGGCAAGGTCTATCTGGGACAGAGGGCACGGATCGTCGTCGAGTCGTTCAAGGACAGAGCTTTTCAAGGTACGGTGACGAAGATTTCACCGCTTGGCGTCGAGAAAGACAACGTGACAACGTTTGAGGTGCGCGTTTCGATTCAGAATTCCACCGGCGAGTTACGCGCCAACATGAGCGCCAATGCCGAGATCATTCTGGAGGAAAAGAAGGGTGTGCTGGTCGCACCCGAAGGCGCGCTGGTCTTCGACAAGAACAAGAACACGTCGGTTGAAGTTCCTGATCCGAAAGCGGACACGGGACGTCGAGAGGTTGCTGTGAAGGTGGGAATCTCCAATGGCGTCAAAGCGGAAATTCTCTCCGGCCTCAGCGAAGGGCAGAAGGTGATTGTGCAGTAGCATTCCGCGGCTGCGAGACGGCTCCCATGCAATTCGGTGATCTCCTGAAAGACACCCTCCACACGCTTTGGAGCCACAAGCTCCGAACCTTTCTGACGATGTTCGGCATTACCTGGGGAATCATTTCGATCACCTTGATGGTCGCAGCAACCGAGGGCCTCCGCATCGGTCTGAAACGCAACCAGGAAACATTCGGCCGAGACATCATGATCTTTTTTAATGGCCGTACCAGTATGCAAGCCGGAGGCATGCGCGCCGGAAGAGATATCCATTGGCGGGAGGACGACTACATCGACGTACTCACTCAGTCGCCGGCGTGTCGATATGTTTTGCCAGAAATCGGCAATCAGGTGCCGCTGCGCAGCCGCTACAACAGCGCAACCCTGCTCGTCGTCGGGTCACTTCCACCTTTTGCGACCCAGCGCAGCATCGACATCGCGCAAGGTAGGTTTTACAACGACGAGGACCAGGCGAGCGCTAGCCGCGTCGCCTTTTTGGGAAGCGACGCCAAGAAGCAGCTGTACGGCGCTCGCGACGCAACCGGAGAGACGATCTGGTTGCAGGATATTCCATACATTGTCATCGGAGTCATGCGCGCAAAGAATCAGAACTCGGACTACGACGGTGAGGACATTCGTAAAATATTCGTTCCCTATAGCGCCATGGTCCGCGACTTCCCGAATAAGCCGCCTGTGCCGGCTCACACGATCGACCACATGATCGTCGTACCGAAATCGCTCGCCGAGCACATGGACTGCAAACGCGAAGCCTTGGCGGCGTTGGCGACGACTCACCGATTCGATCCGAAGGACGAGGAGGCAGCGTTCGTCTGGGACACGATCAAGAACGCGCAAGCGAACGCCCTCATTATGGATGGGATGGAATACTTCATGGGTGCCATAGGCATCATTACGCTCTGCCTGGGAGGGCTCGGTGTGATGAACGTGATGCTGGTCGCTGTTCGTGAGCGAACGCGGGAGATCGGCGTGCGCAAGGCGCTGGGCGCGACGCGCCGAGCCATCGTCAGTCAGTTTTTTATTGAGACACTCATCCTTGCGTTTCTAAGCGGTGCCGTGGGTATGAGCATCGCCTATGGCATGTGTGTGCTCGTGGATTTGCTGCCGATGCCAGACGTGTTCGCCGGACTGCTACCGACGTGGGAATCGGGCCTGTTGTCGTTCGCCTTGCTCTCGGCGATTGCCGTGGGTTCAGCGCTTTATCCGGCCAGCCGGGCTGCCGCCGTCGATCCCATCGAGGCTCTACGCTATGAGGCGGGAGGCTAGCGCGTGTGGGAAGAGATCGTTAGGCAAGCGTGGACGTCGCTCGTCAGGCAGCCGGTGAGAAGCTGTCTGACGATGGCCGGGATCGTCTGGGGAATCGTGGCCGTTACCCTGCTGCTTGCCTACGGCGCGGGTTTTCGGCGTGTGCTGATGCACACGTTTGAAGCCTTTGGACATGACGTGATCGTCTGCTGGCCTGGCACGACCAGCGAGCAGGCGGGTGGCGAACGGGCGGGCCGGATCGTGCGACTCGAGCACGAGGACGTCGAAAATATTCGCGCCGGAGCAAGCGCGGTGAAGCAGGTTTGCCCGGAGACGGTGAAGTTTCTCGGATTGTCACACGAAGACAGGTTTGCGACCACGGCCGTCCGCGGGGTCTGTCCGGAGTACGGCGCGATGAGAAACGAAATTGCCTCCGAGGGACGCTGGCTCAGCGCCGAAGATGAGGTGAATAGGCGCCGCGTCGTGTTTCTTGGCGCGATGATGAAGAAGAAGCTGTTTGGCGGGATGGCGGCGGTCGGCGAAACGGTGCGAATCGACGGCGCTCCTTTCACCGTGATTGGCACGATGGACCGGAAGTTTCAAGACAGTAGCTACTTTCAGAGTGACGACCAGTCAGCCTGGATCCCGTATGCGACGGCGGGAGACCTGTGGGACACCACGTCGGCGAGCGTGCTCGTGGTCGCTCCTATGGCGCCGGAACTCGGCGCCAAGGCCCAGCAACAGGTTCTGGGCATGCTTGCGGAGCGTCAACACTTCTCACCTAGCGACAAACGCGCGGTGCGCATGATCAGCATGGCGGCATTCCGACCGATTTACGAGGCCATCACCTATGGTTTGGAAGGCTTGCTCCTGTTTGTAGGGCTATTGACGCTTGGAATCGGTGGAATTGGCGTAATGAACATCATGCTGGTAACGGTGAATGAGCGTACCCGCGAGATCGGACTGCGCCGCGCCTTGGGTGCTCGTCGGCGGCACATCCGCGTTCAGTTTCTGACCGAAGCGCTCGTGCTGACGCTGGCAGGGGGCTCGATCGGCGCGCTGCTCTCGGTTGCAATCGGTGCCGGGATCGGGACGCTGCCATTTCTCGGACCGGCTTATGAGGACACATCCGGGGCCGTGGACATCCATATGCGCGTGTCAGGGGAGGTTCTTGCGGCTTCGATGGGGGTGCTCGTGCTTGTCGGCGTGCTCAGTGGACTCGTGCCTGCCATGCGGGCCGCACGGTTGGACCCGGTCGAGGCCCTGCGCTACGAGTGACGCGACTACTTATAGTGCAACTCCGAGTCGATATAGGCGAGCATGGCGGGACTGGTCCAATCCTGCGGGCCGACGATTTTGCGATCGATGCGGCCGTTGCGGTCGATGACGTAGGTTTCCGGAATCATGACCGTGCCGTAGCCGAGCGAAATCTGACGCGACGGGTCGCGAAAAGTAGGGAAGTTCACGTTGTAGGTGCGCAGAAATTCCTCGTAGGCGTTCGGGTCGTCGTCAATACTCACGCCCAGTATGGTCCCACCCTGGGCGGCGATGCGTTGCTGCAGTTGGTCGAGGGCGGGAGCTTCATCCACGCAGGGTGGGCACCAAGAGGCCCAGAAATTCAATAGCACAACTTTGCCGCGAAGGTCAGAAAGATGCGCTGGCTTACCATCGAAGGTGAGCGGAAAATCCTTGGCCGAACGTCCCCGAAGGCTGGCCTCGCCTTGCCGGTAATCGGGCCGCGCAAAAAGATAGAGGAGTCCCACCATGAAGGCCAAAACAAGGCCCGTTCTCAGTTTTCGTTTCAATCCGCGATCCTGGGGAACTATAATAGGAGTATTCCTGATCCCAAGAGAGCAGTTTAGCAGCCCCGCAGATTGGATCGCAAAGCCTTGGTATCGGTGATCATTCCCGCTCGCAATGAACAGTTTTCGATCGCGCGTGCCGTCGAATCGGTGGCCGTGCAAAACGAAGTGGGGGAGATCGTCGTCGTCAATGACCAGTCCTCTGACCGAACCGGCGATATCCTCGCGCAATTGGCCAAGCGGATTCCGAAGTTGAAAGTGCTTCAAACAGTGGAGCTTCCCGATCGATGGGTGGGCAAGAATTACGCCGTGTCACTCGGAGCGGCGGTGGCCAGCGGGGACTGGCTGCTTTTCACCGACGCCGACACCTACCATGGGACGGGTTCGGTGGCGCGGGGACTGGCCGATGCGGTGGATCACGAGGCCGTGCTGGTCTCCTATTCTCCCGAACAAGACCTCAAGACGTTCTGGGAGAAGGCGCTCGTTCCGTTTGTGTATTGCAGGCTCGCTGCAAGATTCGCCTTTGCCCGCGTGAATGATCCGAGACAGCCCGATGCAGCGGCAAACGGTCAGTTTATCTTAATTCTGCGAGACGTGTATGAACGCGTGGGCGGACACGCGGCCGTGGCCTGTCAGATTCTGGAGGACGTGGCGCTGGCTCGGCGAGTCAAGCAAGCCGGCTACGGGATCTATTTCACGGCGCCCATGGGTGTCGTGAGGACCCGGATGTACCGGTCCTTCACGGCAATGTGGCAGGGCTGGACGAAGAATCTGTATCCGCTCGCGGGCGGGAACCTGAGGTCGGTGCTGGCCGAGCTGGTCGAGGCATTGCCCTTGCCCGAGCTGGCTGCCTTGGCAGCGTTGCTGGTGTCGTATTGCGTAGGGGTACCAGCCATGTTCCTGGCATGGCTGGCCGGCGCCATGGTGGGAGCCGCGGTTTCGCGCGCCATTTTCTACGCCAGTGCACTGTACCGGAATCTGTATCCTATCTCCTACATCCAATACTGTTATGTAGGGTCGCTATTGTATGGTGCGGCGCTCGTCGGCTCTTGGTGGAAGAGCACCTACGGAACGGTCGTGTGGAAGGGCAGGACTTATCCATCGAAAATACGATGATCCGAGTCACACGCAAACTTGAGTTTTCAGCGGCGCATTTCTACCATAACCCCAATTTGTCAGCCGAAGAGAACCGACGCATCTTTGGGAAGTGCAACAACCCCCGGGGGCACGGACACAATTATGTTCTTGAAGTGACGGTTGCAGGTGAACCCGACCCGGCCACGGGCATGGTACTCGATTTGAAGGAGCTAAAGGAAGTTCTGGAGCGTGAAGTGGCTGGGAGGATGGACCATCGTCATTTGAATTACGAAGTGCCGGAACTCGCAGGTAAGATTCCGACATGTGAGAACATCGCAGCCGTGATCTGGGCTTTGCTCGAACCGAGGATCACCAAAGGCCGGCTCGACCGCGTCCGCGTCTATGAATCGCCCGATTTGTTTGCGGACTGCGTGGATGGTGCCAACCGTGGAGACGGCAGGTTTTGAGCGGGCCGCTGAAGCTCTCGCTGACGCGCCGCTACCGCTTTGCGGCGTCGCACCGCCTGTATAGCGCCCGCTTCAGCGACCAGGAGAATCAAAAACTGTATGGGAAGTGCGGCAATCCCTACGGTCACGGGCACAACTACGTGGTCGAGGTGACCGTGACCGGTCCGGTCGATCCAACCACGGGAATGGTGGCAAATCTAAGCGAGCTGGATCGGTTCGTCAGGCGCGAGGTCGTTGAGCCATTCGATCAAACGTACCTCAATGAAGAGGTGGGAGAGTTTCAGGACAACGTGCCCACGACAGAAAACGTTTGTCGGGAAATCTACCGGCGGCTCCGAAGCTTTCCTGCTGCACGACTCGAGAAAGTACGGATCGAAGAGACCAGCAAGAACAGTGTCGAATTCACGGGCGAACCGGAAGCGACACAGGACAGCACGGAATGAGGAGCAAGGCAAGCATGAACCATATTTCCGAAGAGCCTAGGTTGACAGCCGTTGAGCTCGGCGAGACCGGCGACATCGCCGAACTGGTCCGCCGGATGCTCGCGCAACTTGGCGAGGACCCGAACCGTGAGGGGCTGCGGCGCACGCCCGAGCGTTTTGAGAAAGCGCTGCGCTTTTTGACCAGCGGTTACCGGCAAGAACCGGAAAGGCTGCTGAACGGCGCGATGTTCAGCGTCTGCTACGACGAAATGGTCGTGGTGAAAGATATTGATCTCTACAGCCTCTGCGAGCATCACCTGCTGCCGTTTTTCGGCAAATGCCATGTGGCGTATATTCCCAACAAGAAGGTTGTGGGGTTGAGCAAAATTGCCCGACTGGTGAACATGTACGCCCGACGGTTGCAGATTCAAGAGAGGCTAACCAGCCAGATCGCACAGACGATCAACGATAAACTGAAGCCACACGGCGTAGGCGTCATCATCGAAGCGCGGCATCTCTGCATGGTGATGCGTGGCGTCGAGAAACAGCATTCCGCGGCAGTGACCAGCGCCATGCTGGGGGCCTTCCGTGAAAACAAGCAGACGCGGGATGAGTTTCTCTCCTTGGTCCACGGCGCGAAATAGAAAGACGCGTTTCCTCCGCGTGGTTTCGGACTGGGCCGATCTCGCCGCCGGTCGCTGAAGAATAAAATCGTTGTGGCTTGCCACGCGTGTGTGTGCTAGCATTTTGAAGTCGAAGAAAAACGTAAGAACGTACAGCAGGGCACGACGTTTCAGGGGGAGGTACGGGTTGATGGAAGCCAAAGCCGGCGTAATCGAGCAGTACAGGATCCACACCAAGGACACAGGTTCGCCGGAAGTTCAGATCGCGTTATTGAGTGAGCGCATCAACTACGTTACGACCCACCTCCAGTCTCACGCAAAGGATCACGCATCGCGGCGCGGGTTGATCATGATGGTCAACAAGCGGCGGCGTCTGCTGGATTATCTGAACCGGCGCGACCCGGATCGGTATCGCGAGATTGTGGCAAGACTCAGC
The DNA here is from genome assembly GCA_035622155.1 of Candidatus Acidiferrales bacterium. Lineage (GTDB taxonomy): Bacteria > Acidobacteriota > Terriglobia > Acidiferrales > UBA7541 > Palsa-295. Next base: position 68,168 of record DASPVW010000020.1, on the reverse strand, counting down.
TTGCGCAAGTAACGCGGAATTCCTGAGCGGCCGTTCCGGCCGCAATTTCTTCCACCGCCAAGGCTTGAGCTGTGGGTCGCCGTGCATGCGATCCTACCGGAATGTCGCTCGGCCATTTGCAGGCTGAGCCACCGTTTGGCCTTCTGCGTTTCCGTCTCTTCGATGACCTTGCGAGAATCGTCTCGTAACTGAAAAATTGCTCCCGGAGAGCCGGGACAGAAGGATGTGCTGGATGTTTGAACAAGTGAGTTTGGATGTGGGCGGAAGAAAGCTGACGCTCGAAACAGGCAAAATAGCGCGACAGGCGCACGGCGCCGTCGTGGCGCGCTATGGAGAATCCATGGTGCTTGCCACGGCTTGTATGGACAACAAAGCAACGGAAAAGGACTTTCTTCCCCTCACGGTGGACTACCGTGAATACACCTACGCCGCCGGAAAGATCCCCGGAGGATTTTTCAAGCGCGAAGGGCGTCCGTCGGAACGCGAAATCCTAACCTCGAGGTTGATCGACCGGCCGTTGCGGCCACTTTTCGATCCCGGATGGTCTGCCGAAACACAGGTGGTTGCGGCGGTGCTCTCGGCCGATAGCGAAAATGACCCGGATGTGATCGCTGTGACGGCTTCCTCAGCCGCGCTTTACATCTCAACGATTCCGTTTACTAACCCGATCGCCTGCGTCCGCGTGGGACTGATCGATGGCAAGTTCATCGTCAATCCGACCGTTGCCCAGCAGAAGACGACCCTGCTGAACATCATCATTGCAGGTTCGGCCGACGCTATCGTAATGGTGGAATCGGGATCGCTACAGGTTTCCGAGGATACGGTTGCCGACGCTCTTGAATTCGGTCATGCGGAGATCAAGAAGATCGTCGCTGTCATCCGCGCTTTGGGCAATCGTGTGAATCCGGTGAAGTTGCAGGTGGCCACGCCGGCGTTTGATGAGGTGCTCTACCGAGAGATGACCACGAAATATGGCGAGCGACTGCGAGACGCGCTCGATACGGCGAAGCATCCAAAGCTGAAAAGCTACGGCTTGGTGGACGCGATCCACGAAGAAATCTCGGCGGGCATATCCGAGGAAGACGAGGAGAAAGCGAAGCTGGCCGACCGCGCCTTTGAACGGCTGCGTGAGCGCATTTTCCGGGACGACATGTTGATCCGCCGCCGGCGTCCCGACGCGCGCGCGTTCGACGAAATTCGCCCGATCACATGTGAAATCGGGATTCTGCCCCGAGTGCACGGCTCGGCTCTTTTCACGCGGGGCGAAACGCAGGCCTTGGCCACCACGACTCTGGGAACCAAGGAGGATAAGCAGCGCCTCGACCTCCTATTTGAAGAGGAGGCGTTTAAGCGTTTCATGCTGCATTACAACTTCCCGCCCTTCTCCGTGGGCGAAGTGAAATTCTTGCGGGGACCTGGGCGGCGGGAAATTGGACACGGTGCGCTCGCCGAGCGTGCCCTCGCCAACCTGCTTCCTGCCGAGGAGGAGTTCCCGTATGCAATGCGCGTGGTTTCAGACATTTTGGAATCGAATGGATCCTCCTCGATGGCAACCGTCTGCGGCGGATCGTTGTCGCTGATGGATGCGGGCGTGCCGCTGAAGGCTCCCTGCGCCGGCATTGCGATGGGTCTCGTTGTGGAAGGGGACAAGTACGCGATTCTCACCGACATTGCGGGCGCGGAGGATCACTACGGGGACATGGACTTCAAGGTCGCTGGGACACGGCAAGGAATCACGGCGCTGCAGATGGACATCAAGGTCTCGGGCGTGAGCATTGCCATGATGCGCGAGGCATTGGCTCAGGCTCGCAAAGCGCGCATGGAGATTCTGGACATTATGGACCGGACGATTGCAGCGGCGCGGCCAGAGATTTCGATTTTTGCGCCGCATCTTCATGTGCTGACGATTCCAACCGACAAGATTCGCGATCTGATTGGGCCCGGCGGCAAGAAAATTCGGTCGATCGTGGAGGCCACCGGCGTGAAGATCGACGTCATGGACGACGGCAAGGTGCACGTGTTCGCGAACAATGGAAAAGCGGCTGAGGATGCGTTGAAAATGATTCGCGATGTGACCGCGACCGCCGAAATCGGCAAGACGTACCTCGGAACCGTCGTGCGCATTGCGGAGTTTGGAGCGTTCGTCGAGATTTTTCCTGGTACCGACGGGTTGCTGCACATCAGCGAGATCGCAGAGCAGCGGATTCGCTCGGTTCGCGATGCTCTCAAGGAAGGCGATCAGGTTCTCGTCAAGGTCCTGGCCATCGAGGGGAACAAAATCCGGCTCAGCCGTAAGGCAGTGCTTCGTGATCAGCGAGACAAGCAGCAAAGAAGCGAAGCCGCCATGTAGTCAGATTTCCGAGAGTACCATCCGCTGCTGTCCGGTTTTCCTGGCAAGACCCAGAGGCTAACGACCGCCTCCGGTGACACGTTCGATGCACGCGCCGACGCCGCTCAGCTTCCGTTCGATCTGCTCGTAGCCACGGTCAATATGGTAAACGCGATCGATCCAGGTGGTGTTGTTGGCGACAAGCGCGGCCAGGACTAACCCGGCACTTGCCCGCAAGTCCGATGCCGTCACAGGAGCGCCGCTGAGCGGTGTCGGGCCCTTCACAATGGCGAGATTGCCTTCGATAGCGATGTTGGCTCCCATGCGCATCATTTCGCTGGCGTGCAAGAACCGATTCTCGAATATCGTTTCGCGAATTCGTGAGACGCCGTGTGCCTGAGTCGCGAGAGCCATGAATTGCGCCTGCATGTCGGTGGCGAAGCCGGGATATTCCTCTGTCGTGACGTCGGCGGCCATGAGCTTTTTCGCCGCGCGGACACGCATCGTGCAAGGGGCCTCACACCGGACCTCTACGCCGCATTGCCTGAGTTTTTCGATCACTCGACCGAGATGTCTCGGCTCACAGTTCGTCAGAAGAAGTTCGCCTCCCGTGATGGCTCCGGCCACGAGAAATGTACCGGCTTCGATGCGGTCGGGAATGATTGTGTGCGCAGCGGCGTGAAGCTTGTCGACTCCTTCGACGCGGATCGTAGACGTTCCGGCTCCTTCGACTTTGGCACCCATTTTGATCAGTAAGTTGGCGAGATCAGCAATCTCGGGCTCCAGTGCGCAGTTTTCAAGGACCGTTTCGCCTTCGGCCAGCACGGCTGCTGTGAGGATGTTCTCGGTTCCGGTGACGGTAATCTTCGGGAAGCGGAACCTGGCGCCGCGAAGGCGCTTGGCGTGCGCCTCGACATAGCCATGATCAACGGAAATCGTCGCCCCGAGTTTTTCAAGTGCCTGAATGTGAAGATCGATGGGGCGGGCTCCGATCGCGCACCCGCCCGGAAGAGAAACCCGTGCGTGACCAAACCGCGCCAGCAGTGGGCCGAGCGTCAGTACGGAGGCCCGCATCGTCTTTACGAGCCCGTACGGTGCTTCGGTGTGAGACACTCGTTCGGCGTCGATTCGGAACTCGCTCGGTGGAATGTCAGGGCTTTCGACGCGGCAGCGCATGTGTGCCAGCAGCTTGGCCATCGTAATGATGTCGCGCACGTGCGGAATATTTTCAAGCCGTACCGGTTCCGGCGTCAGCAGCGCTGCGGCCATGGCAGGGAGTGCCGCATTCTTCGCACCGCTAATCCGAACCGTCCCTTCCAGCCGGCGGCCGCCTTCGATCTTGAACTTGTCCATTTCTCGTCCTTGCGGTCGGTAGCTAGGGCTCGCGTTGTTCCTTCGTTGCGGTTTCCAGCGCTCGACGCACGTTCCCGTCATTTTGGGCGAGCCATCGTTGTGCCTGGCGCGCATTCGCCCCCATTTTGAGCATGATAAGCGCCGCTGCCAGATTGTGGCCGGACTGACGCAGGGCGTGTTCGGATGCACGCGCGCTTGCGCCCGTGGCTTGCTCTAGTATCCGCACTCCTCGTTGCCACAGCTTCCGATTTGTGAGCGCTACATAAACCATCCAGTTGTCGTAAACTCTGCCGAGGCGCACCATCGCTGCGGTGGAGAGCAGATTCAGGACCAACTTCTGTGCTGTGCCCGCCTTGAGGCGCGTCGAGCCCACGATCGCCTCGGGGCCCGTTTGGGGTACGACGGCGATGTGCGCATGGCGCGTCAACGGAGAGCCCGGATTTGAGGTAACGCCGATCGTTACAGCACCAATGCGCTGTGCGAAATCGAGCGCGCCCAGAACATAAGGCGTCGCGCCGCTGGCCGAAAGTCCAACCACAACGTCTCGGCTGGATGTACCGGCTCTCTTAAGATCGCGCGCCCCGTTGGAGGCGGAGTCTTCGGCGCCTTCGACCGCGTGCCAGAACGCTCTCGCTCCCCCGGCCAGAACGGCCCGGACCCTTCGTGGGGACACTCCGAAGGTGGGCGGGCATTCGGCAGCGTCCAGAACGGCAAGGCGGCCACTCGTCCCAGCTCCGACGTAATAGAGGTTGTGGCCGTGCCGCAAGGATTCCACGATGGCGTCGACGGCGTGAACTATCTTGGGCAGTTCTCGGCGAACCGCAGCGGCCACTTGTGCGTCCTCCCGATTTAAGGCGCGCAGAACCTCCAGCGTGGACTTCCGATCCAGGCCGGAGGAATGCGCATTGCGCCGTTCTGTAGTAGCCGTTTTCAAGGGCCTCGCACTCATTCGATTATAGAGGCTGGTCCACGCACAATGGCGCGCAGCCCAGTGATCTGGGCCGCGGATGTGCCGAGGGGGTTACCGGGCGGCTGTCTGGCTGCTCACGAGTCCCAAGGCTTCAAAGATAGCGTCGTGCACAGCCGGGCGCACTTGCCGAATCTTTTCGTTGGCCCGGGTGGGGTGGATGCGGTTTGTCAACAGGATAACGAAAAGTTGGCGCTCGGGGTCAATCCAAAGCGACGTGCCGGTAAAGCCAAGGTGGCCAAAGCTTTTAGCGGAAAAATAACGGCCTGATGAGGAGGGCTCTGACGGCACGTCCCAACCCAGCGCGCACGCGGAGCCGCCGATGACCACGCGAGTTGTGAACTGCTGAATAATCGCGCGAGACAGCAGGCGGTCGTGCTCATAGATGCCACCGTTGAGTATCATCTGCGCAAAGGCTGCTATATCCGGAGCAGTGGAGAACAAACCTGCGTGACCGGCAACACCTCCCATCGCCCATGCGTTTTCGTCATGAACCTCGCCCCAGACCATTCGTTTCCGATAGATCGTGTCTTGCTCGGTCGGCGCAATATCCTCGCGCAAGCGACGTGGCGGATTAAAGAGGGAGCGGCTCATTCCGAGCGCGGAGAAGATCGCTTCCTTCGCGAAGGCGTCCAGAGACTCGCCCGTAAGCCGTTCGATGATTCCACCGAGCAGAATGAACCCGAGATCGGAGTATTGGATCCTCGTGCCGGGGGGGCAGACCAGAGGCTCAGCGATGACCCGGGACCAGATGGCGTCGCGGCCTTTGGCTTCTTTGTAGAAGTCACGATGATCGGGAAGCCCCGAATCGTGAAGCAGCAGCATGCGAACGGTTACGCGGGCCCGCCAGTTTGGATTGGGGTCGGACTTGGCGGCGGCGGCAAACTCGGGCAGGTAGTGTTCGACAGGCGAATCCAGATCGAGGTTTCCTTGCTGGGCAAGCAACATCGCTGCTGTGGTCGTTACGACGGGCTTGGTGAGAGAGGCGACGTCGTACAAGGAATCCTCGTCGACGTCGTAGGCTTCACCTTCACGCTCCAGCTGACCGAAGGGATGGACGGCAAGCTGGTCGTTCCATCCCACTGCAAGAACACCGCCGGGAAAGGCGCCGTCGGCAACGGCCCGATCGAGCAATGCATAGACTGGTCGCAGGCGATCCAACATGGCCTGGGGTGCGGGCTGAAGCGTCATCGGATTCTCGGGGACGCGCAGACCATCTCCGCGTCGGGCGATGCCAGGGACACTGACCGGAATCCTGCCTCCGATCGAGGTCTGCCCAAAGAGCGCGCGTGCCACGGCGCGCTGCGAAACATCATTGGAGGAGAATTCTGCGACCCATGTCTTCGCACGTGGAAAGCTCCCGATCAGATAAGGGCTTCCGAAGGAAGCGACGATCGTCGGCTTTCCCGCTTCAATCAATTGATCGACGAAGACGCGCTCGTCCTCGGGGAAGCCAATATCGCCCTTGCGGTCCGCGACGCGAACAAACAGCGCGGCCACGGCAAGATCATAACTGTCCGGAGGAGGCAATTTGAGTGCGCGGACCGGCGTGTATTGCGTGTCGGCGCGCAGCACGGTGAGCGAATCGACCCGCGTGCGTATCTCTGGCTCGATGGTTTCACCCGGATCGGGATCAGGATCGGCCGACAGCGAGACCAGCAGCACACGAAGGGGGCGTGTCGCGTCCAGCGGCAACAGGTGCGACGCATCGCGTAGTAAGGTCACGCCGCGGTCGGCGACGGCCTGCGCCTGCGCCTCATATTTCAGGAGCGCGAATTTTTCATGGAGGCGGCCGACATCGACGAAACGATTTTGATCGAGGCCTAGCCTGGCCTTGGCGGCAAGAATCCTGCGCACGGACGCATCGATGCGCTTTTCAGCAATCCGGCCCGAGCGGACGGCGGCGTCCAGCGCAGCCAGGGCAGCATGGGGAGTGGGCGACATCAACAGCACATCGGCGCCGGCTTCGATTGAGCGGACCGCTACCTCGCCCGGCGGGTACAGCGAGGTCACGCCTCCCATATCGAGTGCGTCGGTGATGATGAGGCCGCGAAAACGCATCTCCTCGCGCAAAAGATCGGTAAGAATATTTTTCGAAAGCGTGGCGGGGAGGTGTGGATCTGGTTCCAAAGAGGGCACCGCAAGGTGACCCGGCATGACCGAACTGACCCGAGCCTCGATGGCGGCTCGAAACGGGACGAGCTCGGTGGCCTCGAGTTCCTTCCGACTGCTCGGCACCACCCCAAGCGAAAGGTGCGAATCCACGCTGACATCGCCGTGACCGGGAAAGTGCTTCGCAGTGGCCAGCGCCCCGTTTTCTTCGACGCCGCGCACAAATTCCCGCACGTACGCGGCAACGTCTTCGGGGTCTTCGCCGAATGAACGAATATTGATGATCGGGTTGTCGGGATTGTTGTTGACATCGGCGTCTGGTGCGAAGATCCATTGAACGCCCGCGGCCCTGGCTTCCAGCGCGGTGTATTTGCCGGCGACATACGCAAGTTTTGGATCGCCCGTGGCGCCGATGGCCATGGCGGAAGGGAACGATGTGCCTTCGTCCAGCCGCATTCCCGTCCCAGATTCAAAATCCGCGCCGACCAGAAGCGGAATCTTTGCGCGCCGCTGCAGCTCGTTTGTCATGACGGCAGTCGGATAGACCTGGCTGCGTTCGATACCGAGCCGGCCGCGGTCGGTGACGATGATGAGTCCGCCGACGTCGTTCTGTTCGACCTCGAGCAAGATTTCCTTGTATTCCGGGCTGTCCACAGGTTCGAACACGCCAAAATAGGGCACCATGAGCATCTGCCCGAGCTTTTCGCGCAGCGTCATGTTCTTGAGTGTCTGCTCGACCCACGGGGTGGAGGCAGCAGGCGGCAACCCCGGGCGAGCATTCTTCTGGGCGCGCAGGGAGGATGTCATGAGAGAAAAGGCTGCGGGAAAGATGAGCGCCAGCGCGAAAAGCCCGTACCTACGCACAATTTCCGCCTCCGGTCTTCATCGTTGACGTCTAACTCCCGCAGCTGTATATAGCACGCGGTTTCATGCGGCACAATCGAGCCTCAACTGGCATGTTTCGTTTTCGTTCTCAGCTGGCCATCTGGCTGGTGACGGTGTTCCTGGTCTGGGCCAAGCAATCGCCTCGCCGAACCTTCGAGGTTCGAGCAACGCCCTCGGGCCCCGTCCTGGTTGGTGTGGACGTGCTCGAAGAACAGAATTTTGACTTTTTGCGGGGCAAGCACGTCGGACTGATCACCAACCAAACAGGAGTGGACTCCGGCGGGAGGCGAACCATTGATGTCCTGGCGAATGCGCCGGGAGTGAAGCTTGTAGCGCTTTTCAGTCCGGAACACGGCATCGCGGGAAAGTCTCTGGACGCCGTGATCGGAGACTCCACCGACGGGGCCACCGCTCTACCCATTTACAGCCTCTATGGCACCACACGCCGCCCGACCGATGAGATGTTGAAGGGCATCGATCTTCTCGTGTTCGATCTGCAGGACGTGGGCGTGCGGTTTTACACCTACGTCACGACAATGGCGTATTCGCTGGAGGCCGCCGGGAGCCATCACATTCCATTCGTCATTCTGGATCGTCCCGATCCACTGGGAGGCAACGTCATCGAAGGCCCGATGCTCGACCCGGATCGTACGTCGTTTACCGCTTATTTTCCCTTGCCGGTTCGCTACGGAATGACCATCGGTGAGTTGGCAAGACTGTTCAATACGGAAAACCACGTCGGGGCGGACCTCCGGGTCGTTCGGTTGAGGAATTGGAGCCGTTTGGATGCCTACGACCGAACAGGCCTTTCTTGGATTTCGCCCTCACCCAATCTAAGGACCTTCAACGAGGCCGTTGTCTATCCCGGAATCGAGATCCTTGAAGCAGGAGGAGTTTCCGTCGGGCGCGGCACCGATTCGCCCTTTGAAGTTCTCGGGGCGCCTTGGATTCACGCGGAAGCATTGGCCTCGGAACTGAACCGTCGAACGATTCCAGGCGTTCGATTTGAAAGCACCTCGTTCAGTCCCGGTGAGAACCCTTATAAAGGAGAGAGTTGTAGTGGAATTAAAATCCTTCTCACCAATCGCGATGCATTTCGTTCCCTTCGCCTGGGGCTTGAGATCGCGGATGCACTGAATCGGATGTATCCTGAACAGTTCCAATTGCAGAAGGTCATTACTCTGCTTGGATCGCAATCGACGATCGATCGGCTGGCGCGCGGTGATCCTCCAACCAAGATCATTGCGGGATGGTCAGCCGATCTCGACAAATTCCGCCAGATGCGGGGAAAATATCTGCTCTATCAGTGAAGTCACGATGCGGATCTGTTCATTGCTGCCATCGGCCACCGAAATTGCGTACGCCATCGGTTTGGGCGACTCGATTTGTGGTGTGAGCCACGAATGCGATTTCCCCGCTGAGGCAGCGACGAAGCCCTCCCTGCTTCGTCCCCGAGTGAATCCCCAGGCGCCGCCGGCGGAAATCGACCGCCAGGTGAGTGAAATCATCGCGCGGGGTGAGAGCATTTACGCCGTCGACGCTGAACTCCTTGGCTCACTCGCCCCGGATTTGATCCTGACGCAAGATCTGTGCCACGTCTGCGCGGCTTCGCCGGACGACTTAGCGACGGCGCTTGCACGTTTTCCAAGGCCGCCGCACGTTCTCTCCCTCACGCCGCGATCGCTCACCGACGTGTGGGACGATATCCGTCGCGTAGGCGAGGCCACGGGACGCGAGACCCAAGCCGAAGCGGTGGCCGTGTCGCTCCGAGAGCGCGTTGCGAGCATCGCCCGAAGGGCTGCCCGTGTGCATGAGCGCCCACGCGTTCTGTGCCTGGAATGGCTCGAACCATACTATGTGGGGGGGCACTGGGTGCCAGAGATGGTGTCGATCGCTGGCGGGGAAGACGTACTCGGTCGGTCACGCCAACCTTCGTTTCGGGCCACCCCGGAGCAGATCTTGGAGTCGTGTCCCGACGTGATCGTCATCATGCCGTGCGGATACGATGTGGACCGCGCCACCGCCGAGTTTAAGCTCGACCGATTGCCCCGGGGCTCGGAAACCGTTCCGGCCGTGCGCCAACACCGGGTCTTCGCCGTAAACGCCAACGCCTACTTCTCACGACCTGGTCCGCGCCTGGCCGACGGCGTCGCAGTCCTGGCCCATTTGTTTCACCCAGATCTGTTTGCTTCGAAAGGCTTGGAAACCTCCTTTCGACGTCTATCGCTCTTCTAGCGATTGGTTGGGCTTTTGGACACTCGCTTCATGCTCGCCGAGGCAGGGCGTCAACCAGAAAGCTAGCCATCGATCCAACGCTAAAGGCGATGATCGTGCCGGTGAGAACGTACCAGGTGAATGCCAGCGGGGTGAAGCGCCACACGGCGATCATTGAGATGATCGCGACAAGGAATCCCGCGAGCGCTCCTGTCTGATTGGCACGAGAGTTCCAAATACCGAGCAGAAACACACCGAGCAGTCCACCGTAAGTAATCGATGCGATGGTCAGGCCCGCCTCGAGAACGTGGCCCCATGGGGCTAATCCCAATGTGGCGAGAAGGAGGCCCCAGGCGAGGGTCAGATAGCGCGACCGCCGAAGCCGCTGGGTGGATGTACGCGCTGCTTTGCTAGCGCCTAAATCCATCATGCTTGACGAAGCGAGCGAATTCAAAGAGCCACTGGCATTCGACATCGCCACGGCAAGGATGGAGGCGAAAACGAAGCCCGTTAGTCCTATGGGCATTTCGCGAACGATGAACTCGGGCAAAATGCGGTCACTATCCCCACCCGGCACGGGCAACCAAGCGTGTCGCCCGTAGACAAACAGCATCACGCCGAGAAGCAGAAATAACGTGAACTGACCAAAAATCACGACGCCGCTCGCGAGCAGGGCCTTCTTGCTGTCGCGCTCGCTGCGAGCAGCGAGCAGCCTTTGCACCATGGTCTGATCGGTCCCGTGGCTCGCCATTGTCAGAAATGTGCCGCCCAGAATGCCCGACCAAAACGTGTAACTCTCCGTGAGACTCCCTGTGAAGTCAAAAATGCGGAGCTTGTCTCCGGAGACGGCCGCGACGCGCGCCACCGTCGGCCAGCCGCCCGGGATCTTGTGCAATAACAGAACAAATGCTGCCAACGAGCCGGTCAGATAAAGCGCAAGTTGCACGACATCGGTCCAGATGACCGCACGCATCCCTCCCTCCAACGTATAGAGAATCGTTAGGGCGGCCACGATGGCGATGGAGGATCGCTGCGCGGTTCCGAACGCCACGCTGACCACTTTCCCGATGGCTGCGATGCGGACCCCTTCTGCGAGCGTTCGGGTAATCATGAATACAATGGCGGCACAACGCTTGATTTGCACGCCAAAGCGCTTTTCCAGAAGCTGGTAAGCCGTGTAGAATTCACCTTGGAAATACTGAGGGACGAGAACCACACATAGAATCACCCGCGCGACCAGATAACCCAATACGAGTTGGAGAAAGCCCAGATTACCGTCGTATGCAATCGCGGGCGTGCCGATAATTGTGAGCGTCGAGGTTTCGGTGGCGACAAGGGAGGCCGCGATCGCCCACCAAGGCGCCGCGCGCCCGGCGAGAAAGTAGTCCCGCAGGCTATGCTGGCTCTGGCGAAACCGAATACCGAATAGAGTGATGCCGGCGAGATAGACCAGGATGATGGCGAAGTCGATCGTGCTAATGCGCATGATGTGGAACTGGCGGGACGGGCGATGCTAACCGCCTGCTTTGAAGACTGTCAAGATCGGTGACGAAGACCCGATGATAGAGAAAATAGCCGCCTCCGACGCTTCGTACTTTCTCGGATTCGACGGCGGCGGGACGAAGACCGAGTGCGTGCTCGCCGATCGGGGTGGACACGTGATCACCCGAGCAGTGGCGGGCCCATCCAATCCGCTTCGTACAGGATATGCCCGGGCGTGGTTTGCGCTCAGCGAAGCGGGCGACCGCGTTCTGGCAAAAGCAAAAATTCATGCCGCGCACGTGCGCGCGGTTTGCGCGGGCCTGGGTGGGGCAGGCCGTCATGGTGTGGTGCGCCGCGTGGCCACCTTCCTGGAAGGTAGCTACCCGAACGCTACGATTCGCGTGACCACCGATCTTGATATCGCGCTCGACGCTGCCTTTGGCCCCGCCGAAGGAATGATCCTGCTTGCCGGCACCGGCTCGGCGGCCTTTGGCCGGGATCTTGGGGGGCGCACGGCGCGAGCAGGCGGCTTGGGCCCCTGGGTGAGCGACGAGGGCGGCGCTTTCGATATTGGACGACGCGCGGTGTGGGCCGTGGTGCGGTCCGGAGAGCGCCGAGGGCCCGCGACAGCGCTCTGTGACCATCTGTTTCCTGCGCTCCGTTGCACGCATTGGGACGCGCTGGCCGATCAGATTTTCAAGAATCCCGACGATGTCTTTCCGAGGACCTTCCCCCTGGTTGCCGATCTAGCCGATCAAGGTGATGCGGTCAGTCGCGAGATCATGACAGGCGCCGCTGGCTCACTCGCCGAACTTGTTGTGGCTGTGACACGCGAGCTTGGCTGGCAACAACGGGACTTCCTGCTGGCCAGGATGGGGGGCGTTCACGGACGCTGCCAATTCCTGGACGCTGCCATCGAAGCGGAGCTCGAAAAGCGCGTACCGCGCGCGTGTCTGGTGCGGGCAGAGATCTCTCCCGCCGAGGCCGCCGTCCGTATGGCGGAGCGGCTAGTCGGTGCGGAGGGAAATGCCGCCTGAATCAAAGCGGTGGCTTGCCCACGCCCGCGTCGCAGCGCGCGAGGAGCTACAATCTCTGGCGCACGAGGCGAGCGAAGAACGATTGCGAGCTCTGCTTGAGAATCCGAACCTCGAAGAGCCTGACGTGACCCAACTGCTAGACCGTCTCGATCTGCCGGTGACCGTACTGAGCGCCGTTGCCGGCGCGGGAAGATGGACATCGAGTGAAGCTGTTCGCTTGCGGCTGGCACAGCATCCGCGCACTCCGAAGCGTTTTGCGCTGGCGGCCGTGAGACAGCTGTATCTGTTCGACCTCGTGCGCTTGAGCCTGTTGCCCTCGGCCCCAGCCGACGTCCGCCGCCTGGCCGAAGAGGTGATTCTGACACGGGTGCCGCACCTCGCCGCGGGACAGAAACTGACGCTTGCGCGGCGCGGTCCCCCACGAGTGGCGGGTGCGATTCTCGCCGAAGGCCATCCACGGGCCCTCAAGCTGGCGCTCGCGAACCCATTTCTGACCGAAAGCCAGGTGTTGAAAGCCCTGGCAAAGCCTGGCGTCCCCGCGCGGGTGGTGGCAGCGGTGGCCCAGCACCCAAAGTGGTCATGTCAATACAATGTTCGCACGACGCTGGTGCGCCATTGCCACACGCCGGCGGCCTGCGTTCGCGCCTTCTTGCCGGATCTGACGATCGGTGATTTGAACGACATTGCACGACTCGAAGGACTCGCGCCGCATCTAAAAAAACACGTCCGCCAGGAATTGGCGCGGCGGTTCGAGGCCGGGAAATCCTTCTAGGGAGTGCGGCCGGCGAGGCCGGAGATCGCCGATGGCACACAAATCACATCGAGTGCGATGGATCATGGCGGCCGGCGGAGTAGTGCTGGTTGCCGTGCTGGCGTACTCATCGTTCCAACAGACACGCGAGCGTTATGAAGTCTGCGTCACCTTCAAAGGTGCCATGCACTGTGCCACAGCCGCCGGATCTACCTATGATCAAGCGGTACGAAGCGCGCAAGAGATCGACTGCCAGCTCCTTGCCAACGGGCGGGATGAAAACATGGTTTGCCTCGACAACCCGCCGACCAGCGTTCGCTCTGCGAAATGACGCGCTGCCTGAATTGCGGAGCCGAACGAGAGGCAGATACCTGTGAGTCCTGTGGCCTCAGCTCTGCCGGTGCCGAATTATTTCTCCGTAAGAGGCTGCTAAACCGGACCGCCATCTTTGTGCTCGGCGCGCTAGCGTTCATCGCTGCAAGTGTTCGGTATCCGCCCGTGGAGGCCGACGGTGTTTTGATTTTTATCGGCGCCTTGTTTTTTCCGACGCTGGGTCTGGCGATCTGGGTCGAACGGAGGGCCTTGCGCCACGCCGAAGTCGAAGCACTCAAACGCGTCTACTATGGACTCGTCCCGATCCCGTGGTTGCTTTCGGCCTTGCTGATCGTGAACGGAGGGCTTGACCGCGGGCCTTCTCACATCGAGCAAGAGCGCGTGGTCGGAAAATTCGCGATGGCGGGAGCACTCCCGATTCGAAGGCTGGTGGTTACCTCGTGGCGGGAAGAGCACCGTTTCGAGCGGATTCCGATTGACCGCAGCGATTTCGATTCCTACCATGCGGGCGATCCGGTCAACATCCAGGTTCAAGGCGGTTTGGTGGGCATTCCGTGGGTCGCGGGAGTGTCGAGGCCCTGAGATCTGTGGCAGCCCTGTTTGGCTGAGTGGCCCGGACGGTCGTGAGCTCCAGCTCAGTAGAACGGTCGCATGTCCGGCGGATGGGGGAGCGAGACCTCGAGCGCGCGGCCGTAATCGCCGAGCGTGAGACGAATCAATTCGGCCGGTCCCACGTCGCGCAGCGTCCAATCGCTCGACGGAATCAACCGCTCATCCGAGGGTCGGTCTCCGCTTTCGAAATCTGTCCCTCGCGCCTGCAAGCTTCCAACGGGCACTTCGTAGGCCAGCCGCGCCTCCAGATCAAGCATGAGGTAGCGATGGCCGAGCAGCAACAACACCAGAGTGGAGGCTTTTTTCGCGCTTTTCTTGTCCTTCTTATCGGGTTGGTAGACGTTCCAGGAGAGAGGCGTTTTGTCGTCGAGTTTCACTTGTGCTTGCTCCACGGGTTTCCAGTGAAGACGCTCGGCGCCGTCGCTCGTCGAACTCGTCTGGGAGGCCCCTAGGTGAGCTGCCCGCGGCACCGAGGCGGGTAACAGTGCCAGAACCAACAACCCTGCGACCCGATCAGCTACCTTGGGAGGGAATCTCATCGATGAGGAGAATACATCAGCGCCAAGGTTCCCGGAGAATCCGTCTAGGATGAATGCTCGTGTGAGTGACGGGTTAGCGGGAACCGGTACTACGTCTGTGTTTCACTGAGCGATTTATCGAGCAGGTCGATGGCCTCATCGACGTCGACTTTTGAAATGTTGAGCGGTGGTGCCAAGCGAATGACGTTGGCATAGAGTCCGCCCTTCCCGATGAGCAGTCCGTTGCGGCGCGCCCTTTCCATCAAGGCCGTCGTCTCCACCGGCGCCGGCTCTTTGGTCTTCCGGTCGCGGACCAGTTCGAGCGCCTGCATCATGCCCATGCCGCGGACATCGCCAATCAGCGGATGTTTGTCCTTGAGCACTTCGAGCCTCTCGCGAAAATAGTTTCCAACCACGTGGGCGTTTTCGAGCAAGTTTTCTTCTTCGATCACGTCGATCACCGCACGCGCCGCGACAGAGGTGACCGGATTTCCCCCGAACGTGGAAATCGTTAGGCCTTGAAATCTGCCTGCGAGCTCCGCGGTCGTAATGGTGGCACCAACCGGTACTCCGTTGCCCATGCTTTTGGCACAGGTGAGGATGTCCGGCGTGACTTCCCATTGCTCAATGCCGAACCACTTTTTTCCAGTGCGTCCAAAGCCCGTCTGAACTTCGTCGGAAATGAAGAGCCCGCCGTAGTTCTTGACGATTCTGAACACGATCTTAAAGTACTCGGGCGGAGGGGTAATGAACCCCCCGACTCCCTGAATCGGCTCGGCGATGAACGCTGCAATTGAGCCGCTCGTTCCTGTTTGAATCAGGTTCTCCACATCGTTGGCACAGGCAACTCCACAATCGGGATAATGTAAGTGCAGCGGGCAACGGTAGCAGTATGGATTCACTGCGTGCGCGACCCCCAGGCTGATGACAGCGCTCTTGCGCCACGCCGCTTGCGCCGTGACCCCCTTTGCGAGCGTGGACGAGCCGGCATAGGCGTGGCGCAGTGCAATGACGTCGTAGCTCGCCCCCGCCATGCGCGCAAGCAGCAGGGCCGCCTCGTTGGCTTCGGTGCCCGAGTTCGTGAAAAAGCTCTTCTGCAGCTGCCCGGGCGTGATCTCCGCGAGTTTTTCGGCCAGCGCGACGATCGCTTCGTTGGGATAAAGAGTGGAGGTGTGCTGGAGCTTGTCGGTCTGCGCCTTGATCTTCGATGTGATCTTCGGGTTGCAGTGGCCTACCCCGATCGTCAGGATTCCCCCGAAAAAGTCCAGATACTTGTTCCCCTCGATGTCCCACACGTATTGCATCGACGCGTGGTCCGCCACGAGAGGTTCACCATAGTAGTTTGTGACCGCCGGCCAGAGATATTGATGCTCCTTGCGAACAATCTCCTCGCTGCGGCTACTTGCGATTCTCCGTTGGGTCGCCATGTTCGGGCAGTTTACTCTCTGCGATTGTGCTCGGGCAAGCTCGCTCAGCCGATCCAATCAAACGCCGCTCGCGGTTTCCGAGCGTTCCCGTATAATTTGGAGCAACGATGGGCGCGATCCTCACAAACCTGGCACGCGCGGTGAGTCGGGTCTTCCCCGACTGCGTGACACTTGGTCAGGCCATTGCGTTCAATATGTTTCTGGCGTTTTTCCCGCTCTTGCTCCTTGCGCTCGGTTTGCTGGGAGGAACAGCGCTGTTTGCCGACGCGTTGCGAGAAATTCCCAATCGACTGATGATGATACTTCCTCCCGGCAGCTCCCGAGTCGTTGCCGAGTATTTTGTTCGGCGTACCGTACACCCCTGGACTTGGTTTTCGCTGGGCCTGGCAGGGACGCTGCTCGCCGGCACGCAGGTCATGGTCGGTTTCATGGAGGGCTTCCGGATCATCGAGGGGGATCTGCTCAGGCCCGGATACTGGCGGCGCCAAATGCGCGCCCTGGGGCTGCTTTGCTTGACGATTGTACCGATGCTCGCGGTCGTCTTTCTCACGGTTTTTGGTAAGCAGTGGCGTTCCCTGCTGCGAATCGGCTCCGCGCGTCTTACCCACGAACTCGCGACGGCGTGTTACGCAGCGGCCGTTTTCATTCTGGCGATGGGGGTGCTCGTGGCGCTGTATCGCATCGGACGCCCCGGCCATCCCGGATTGCGAGAGTTGCTGCCGGGCGCTGTGGTCTCAACCGTATTGTGGTGGGCCGCCGACATCGCCTTTGGAGCCTACGTGCGCAGAATGCCCTACGACGTGGTGTATCGCGGGCTGGCCTCGGCGATCGGCCTGTTGGTTTGGATGTTTTTGACTGCGATCATCGTGCTGCTCGGTGCTGCCTACAACGCGGAGGCTCGGGAGGCTTCCAGCCGTCACCCTCGCGTTACCCTTCTTACGTCCTAACTCGCGTGTAAACCATTGCGCAGGGCGCTGTACTTGGTACACTAGGCGCGGTAATCGAAACGCCGGCGGTGGCCTGCTCGTACCCCGCGGAGGCAGACGATGAGCGACATCCACGTCGAGTGCTATGCGGGGCACCGGGCTGATGAAAAGCCCCTTCGTTTTGCGATTCGGGGCCGGCAGTTTCGGGTCGACGAGCTCGATGGACAGTGGTACTCACCCGAAGCGAGCTATTTCCGTGTCCGTGCCGACGATGGCAACTACTATGTTTTGCGTCATGACGAGGCACAAGACTTCTGGACCCTGGATGGCTTCCGTGCCGGTCAGCAGGAGGGAAGGACAGCCGACCTGGTTTAAGCGATTGCTGCCCTGTGGGTTACTGTTAACGCTCGCCCCGCAACTATTGTTCCGACAGAGGGTTAAACTGTGAGAAGCCATGAATCGGGTTCAGACAAGCCTGCTCTGTCGCGTGCTCGCGGCGACCTTGGCCGCGTCACTGGCATCTGCCTCTCCCGGAACGAGTGGCGGGGGCGAGAAGAAGCCCGTCACCCGTTCTGACGACACCCAGCTCAGCAGGAAGTTCAAGGGTCACCTTCCGATCACCGAGCTTACCGAGGATCAGGCGATCCTACATGCGCTCGACCGCCTCGGGTATGGGCCGCGACCTGGCGACGTCGAACGCATCCGTCAGATGGGCCTGGAAAAATGGATCAACCAACAGCTGCATCCGGAGACTCTCGATGATTCCGCACTCGAGGACCGCTTGGAGGAGAAATACGCCACGCTGAGGATGTCTTCGAAGGAGTTGGCGGAAAGATTTCCCACGGTTGCAGAAACCGCCAAGAGGGAGGGTGAAACCAAGCAGGAGGCGGCGGAACAGCTCCAAGAGAAGCGCCGCGCCGCATTGGCTCAAATGGCGCAGGGCGTCGATGCGAGCAGCTCGAGCAAGCCTGAGATGGCTCTTGCCAAGATGCAGGGCCCCGGCAGGCTTATCGCCGATCTTTCCATGGCCAAGCTCGACCGCGCCATCTTCAGCCAGCGTCAGCTGGAAGCGGTGATGGAGGACTTCTGGTTTAACCATTTTAACGTTTTTGCTGGCAAGGGCGCCGACCGCTGGCTTCTCACTTCGTATGTGCGTGACACGATTCGCCCGCACACCATGGGCAAATTCCAGGACTTGCTTATGGCGACAGCAAAGAGCCCTGCGATGCTGTTCTTTCTCGATAACTGGCTGAGCGTCGACCCGATGGCCTTTCAGCAGAGCCGCGAGCAAGCCGCCCTCGGCCACCAGCGCTTTCAGGGAATGTTCGTCGGAGGGCTCGCGGCCGATCCCAGAACCTTTCCTGCTCCGGATGGGCGTACGCCGAATCAGCGCCCCAAGCGGCAGGAGCGCGGCCTCAATGAAAACTACGGCCGTGAGGTCATGGAGCTGCACACCGTCGGCGTCGACGCCGGCTACACGCAGCAGGACGTCATCGAGATGGCGAAATGCCTGACTGGCTGGACGGTTCGAGAGCCGCGGCGTGATCCGGCTTATGTCTTTAAGCCGGAATTCCACGCGGCCGGGGAGAAGGTCGTGATGGGCCATACGTTTGACTACGGCGACGAGCGGGACGGCGAGGAAGCCTTGAAGATGCTCGCCAACGATCCCCACACGGCTCGGTTCCTCTCCACAGAGCTTGCGCGCCACTTCGTCTCCGACAATC
Organism: Candidatus Acidiferrales bacterium; assembly: GCA_035622155.1. Lineage (GTDB taxonomy): Bacteria > Acidobacteriota > Terriglobia > Acidiferrales > UBA7541 > Palsa-295. The sequence goes on along the minus strand of DASPVW010000020.1, from coordinate 49,498 downwards.
CGCCCGCCACGCTGGTCAACCGCATGGCCGCGAATTACCAGCAGACCGGCGGCGACATTCGCAGCGTGCTGCATACGATGATCTATTCGCCCGAGTTCTGGTCCAAGCAGGCATATCGCGCGAAGGTGAAGACGCCGTTCGAGCTGGTCGCCAGCACGGCGCGCGCCCTCAATGCCGATGTCGGCCTATCACTGCCACTCGAGTTGTGGGTCGCCAGGATGGGCGAGCCCCTTTTCCTGTGTCAACCGCCAACCGGCTACTCCGACAAAGCCTCCACTTGGGTTAACACGGGGGCGCTTTTGAATCGGCTGAATTTCGCGCTGGCCTTCGCCAGCGGGAAGATGCCGGGGACAACGGTCAACTTGCAGCCGATGTTTGGCCAGGGTGCGGCGACCGATCCGGAGCTGGCTCTGACGCGCTCTGTCGAACTGTTCCTCGGCGGACAGGTCGATACGTCCACCCGACAGACGCTGGAGGCCCGGCTGGGCGATCCACCGGTGCGGCAGGCCAGTCTCGACGATCCGGTTGAACAAGTCAACGAAGGCCTGCTGGCCGGTTTGGTATTGGGAACGCCGGAGTTTCAGCGGCGATAGGTCCGGTCCGAAGGAGAGCGGCTATGAGGATCTCGCGTCGTTATTTTCTGAAGAACGGCGGCGTCGCCATGCTCGGTATGGCCTCTCTGCCCTCATTCCTTCAGCGCGCCGTTGCCGCCGCGGCCGCGCCGAGCAAGAAAAAAATGGTCGTGCTTTTTCAGCGTGGCGCGATGGATGGGCTCAACGTCGTCGTGCCCTTCGCCGAACCCGAATACTACCGGTTGCGACCCACGATTGCCGTTCCCCCGCCTCGGCGTGCAGCGACGGACACCGCAATCGATCTGGACGGCTTCTTCGGACTGCACCCCAGCCTGGAACCGCTTGAGCCGCTGTTTCGAGCTGGCCAGCTGGCGATCGTGCAGGCCGTCGGCTCGCCCGATCCGACGCGCTCACATTTCGACGCACAGGATTTCATGGAGTCCGGCACACCTGGCACCAAGTCTACCGAAGATGGCTGGCTCAATCGCGCGCTTCAGTCGACGCCCGAGAACACGACCTCGGCTTTCCGCGCCGTTGCCTTTGGCCCCTACCTGCCGCGCACGCTGGCCGGAAACGCACCGGCGGTCGCCATACCCGACTTAAAGCAGTTCAAAATGTTCGGCCCACAACAAACCGTCGAGGGCGGATTCGAAGCGATGTACGCGCAGACGCTCGATCAGGCGCTCCGAGGCGTCGGCGCGGAGACTTTTGAAGCCATCGATCAGCTCAAGAAAATAAGTCCTGACTCGTATCGGCCAGAAGACGGAGCCGAGTATCCGACCAGCCGTTTTGGAAGGAGTCTCATGGAGATCGCCGAGCTGTTCAAGGCCGATATCGGTCTTGAAGTCGCGTTCCTCGACAGCGGTGGCTGGGATCACCACGTCAACGAGGGCGGCACGCAAGGACAGCTGTCGAATCTGCTCCGCGACCTGGGGCAGGGAATCGCAGCATTTCACCGCGACATGGGCGACCGCATGGGCGATGTCGTTTTTGTGAGCATGTCCGAATTCGGTCGGACCGCGCGGGAAAATGGCAACCGGGGCACCGATCACGGTCACGCCAATTGCATGTTCGTGATGGGCGGAGATGTCAAGGGCGGAAAGGTTTACACACGCTGGCCGGGCATGGCCGAGACCCAGCTTTATCAAGGCCGCGATCTGGCTGTGACCACCGACTACCGCAGTGTCCTGGGTGAGATCTTGTCGAAGCACCTCGAGGAACGCAATCTCCAGACCGTATTTCCAGACTTCGCCAACGATCCGGGCCAGTTCCTCGGCCTCATCAAGGCTTAGCGGTCATTTTCGGCGCGCTAGGCACCGCCGATTCCTTCTGCGTCTTGATTCGCATCCCAAAGAAAGAGCGGTACACAAAGAAGAATGACACGACGAAGAAGACCGCAGCTAGAATCCCTGTCAGCTGCGCATTCTGCTTTGCCAGCTCAACGGCCAGCTCGACCGCCAGCAGTCCGAACAGCGTCGTGAATTTAATGACCGGGTTGAGAGCCACCGAGGAGGTGTCCTTGAACGGATCACCTACCGTGTCCCCGACGACGGTGGCGTCGTGCAATTCTGTGCCTTTTTGTTTCAGCTCCACCTCAACGATTTTCTTCGCGTTGTCCCACGCGCCGCCGGCATTGGCCATGAAAATGGCCTGATACAAGCCGAACACAGCGATCGAGATCAGATAGCCAATAAAGAAGAACGGTTCGACGAAGGCAAAGGCTAGCGTCGCGAAGAAAACGGCGATGAAGATGTTCAGCATTCCGCGCTGCGCATACTGGGTGCAGATGGCCACCACCTTCTTGCTGTCAGCGACCGACGCTTTCTCGGTTCCTTCCAGCTTGATATTGGCCTTGATGAACTCGACGGCACGATGGGCGCCCGTGGTCACGGCTTGCGTAGAAGCACCGGTGAACCAGTAAATCATCGCTCCGCCGGTGATGAGGCCGAGAACAAAGGGAGCATGGAGCAGCGAAAGCATTTCCTTGTTCGAACTGAGTCCGTTGGTAAGCGCCATGATGATCGAGAAAATCATGGTCGTCGCACCGACCACGGCGGTTCCTATCAGCACTGGCTTGGCCGTAGCTTTGAACGTGTTGCCAGCCCCATCGTTTGCTTCCAGCATTTCCTTCGCACGCGCGAAATTGGCATCCACACCGAAGTCACGCTTCAGCTCTTGCTTGACGTTCGGAACGTTCTCAATCAGGGATAATTCATACACCGACTGCGCGTTGTCGGTCACCGGGCCGTAGGAGTCGACTGCGATCGTCACAGGTCCCATTCCTAGAAAGCCAAATGCCACCAGACCAAAGGCGAATACGGGGGCGGCGATCATCAGCGCCGCCAGTCCTTGCGTGCTGAACAGATAGCCGATGCTCATCAGAGCCACCATGGTCAACCCGAGGTAGTAACCAGAAAAATTGCCGGCGACGAACCCCGATAAAATACCGAGCGACGCCCCACCCTCCTCGGCCGAAGCCACGACCTCACGGACATGCCGCGATTCCACCGAGGTAAATACCTTGACGAGCTCGGGAATAACCGCTCCCGCCAACGTTCCGCAGGAGATGATTGTCGCCAGCTTCCACCACTGCGTCCTGTCGCCCGCCAGGTCAGGGATGATGTAGTAGGAAATCAGGTAGGTGAGCGCGATCGACACCACCGACGTAATCCAGACCAGTGAGGTCAGGGGTGCTTCGAAATTCATTGTGTCGGCGTTCCCATAGCGGGCCTTTGCCAACGCGCCGTTGATGAAATAGGCCAAGGCACTGGCCACCAGCATGGCGATGCGCATCACGAAGATCCAGACCAGCAACTGGACTTGCACCATCGAGTTGGAGACACCGAGCAAAATGAAGGTGATCAAGGCGACGCCCGTCACGCCGTAGGTTTCAAATCCATCGGCGCTCGGGCCAACCGAGTCGCCGGCGTTGTCACCCGTGCAGTCAGCGATGACGCCCGGATTGCGCGCGTCGTCTTCCTTAATCTTGAAGACGATCTTCATCAGATCGGAGCCGATGTCGGCAATCTTTGTGAAGATGCCGCCCGCGATGCGTAGCGCTGCCGCGCCCAGTGATTCACCGATCGCGAATCCGATAAAGCATGGCCCGGCGTAATCGGAGGGCACAAACAGAAGAATGAACAGCATCATCAGCAGCTCGACACTGATCAGCATCATGCCGATGCTCATTCCGGCGCGGAGCGGAATGGCGTAGATCGGATAGGGCTTTCCTCTTAGACCGGCAAAGGCGGTTCGCGAATTGGCAAACGTGTTCACACGAATGCCGAACCACGCAACGCCGTAACTTCCCAGGATTCCAACAACACTAAAACAGAGAATAACCAGGACGCTCAGCGCGGGATAGTGCCTCAGTATACCGAAATACAGCAGGATTACGGCAGCGATGAAAATCCACAGCAGAAACAGAAACTTGCCCTGGTTGACCAGATAGGTCTTGCAAGTTTCATAGATCAACTCCGAGATCTCCCGCATGGCGCGGTGCACTGGCAAGTTTTTCAGGCGGACATACATCGTGAGCCCAAAGCACAGTCCGAACACGCAAAACAGAATGCCCCACAGCAGCAGACTGTGGCCGTCGACACCCAGAAACTGTACCTGTGAGAGGTCGGGCAACTTCAGGGTTGCTTCGCCCGCGCTGCCTTCTTGCGCTTGGGCAGCGCTCGCAGCCGGCAATGTGAGCGCGAGCGCGGCGGCCGCAGCAGAAAACGTCGTCCAGAAGCTTCGCCGAGAGCCGTTCGGACGGCAGCCTTCCATTCCTTTCGACATCATGGATCCTCCATCGGTTGCGTTGTCAAGAAGATTTGGGCGTTCACACATTGGCAAGCAGCTAACTTGCTGGGCGGCTGAACTGTCCACACCCGCAAACCCACCGTGCTGAATGGACTTCGTTCCTCCGGGTGAGGACTCCCGGAACGGGAGCCGATACACGCGAGAACTACCCCACAAACCAAGGGCCGATTCTCGCAGGATTTACCGCTTTCGTCAATGCAAATGACTGAAAGACATGGCTTTTCCACTTCGATCGAGACGGCTGGCCTCGGCAATGGCTCTCGATGAGCGTGTTAGAATCGCCTGCAATGGGCAGGCGCACGGTTTCACCTGGCGGATCGATCAGCGGACAAGTCGAACTTCCGGGCGACAAATCGATCTCGCACCGCTACGCCATCCTCAGCGCGCTGTCTCAAGGCACGAGCGAGATATCGAATTTCGCTTCGGCGGCCGACTGCCAGAGCACCCTGGAATGCCTTCGCCGCTTGGGCGTCCCGGTCGAATCACACGATGGCCTCATCCGTATTTCGGGCAAGGGCCTGGATGGTCTAGAGAAGCCCCGCCGCCAGCTGGATGCGCAAAACTCGGGCTCGACGATGCGCATGCTCGCCGGTGTTCTCGCGGGACAGCCGTTCACAACCACCGTCACGGGCGACGACTCGCTTCGTCGCCGACCCATGCGTCGCATCATGGACCCGCTGCGTCAGATGGGCGCGGAAATTCAGAGCAGCGCGGGGGATCGGGCACCGCTTCAAATTCGAGGCGGAAGACTGCATGCGATCGACTACACCGCGCCGGTGCCCAGCGCGCAGGTGAAATCGGCGATTCTGTTCGCCGGACTCTACGCAGACGGCGAAACGACGGTTCGCGAATCCGTTGGTACCCGAGACCACACCGAACTCGCTCTAAGTGAGTTTGGCGCGGAGGTTGTGACGAGCCGCGGCATGGTGCGCATTCACCCGCGGCCCCGACTCCTTGCGCGTAAGCTGGTCGTGCCGGGTGATCTTTCGACCGCGATCTTCTTGATCGGAGCGACGCTGCTACTGCCCAGGTCGTCTCTGATGCTCGAGAAGGTCGGACTGAACCCCACCCGATCCCGCGTGCTCGACTTTCTGGTCTCGATCGGGGCGCCCATTCGCGTACCCTCTTTACAGGTGCGCGATGGCGAATTGGCCGGCTCGGTTTCGGTGACCCATGCACGGCTGGAGGGCGGCACGATTTCCGGTACCCAGGTGGCCGAGATGATCGACGAACTCCCGATGCTTGCGGCGCTTGGACCTTTCACCGAGAGGGGAATCGAGATTCATGAGGCGAAAGAATTGCGCGTGAAAGAAAGCGATCGCATTGCCGCGTTATCAGAAGGGCTGCGCCGCATGGGAGCCGGGGTGGAAGAGTTCCCCGATGGACTGCGCGTCGAGGGCTGTTCGGCTGGGAAATTGCGCGGCGCCGAAGTGGATCCTCACGGCGACCACCGCATCGCCATGGCGCTGGCCGTGGCGGCGCTGGGCGCCGAGGGTGAGACTGTGATTCGCGACGCCGACTGTGTAGCGGTTTCGTTCCCCGAGTTTTTCACAACGCTGGAGCGCCTGCGCGGAGTCGAAAAGCCGTAAGCGGTCCTTGCTAGCCGGCCTTGTTCAGCTCGATGGTTCCATAGCTGGTCACGATCGTAATCATCGGACCAGCCGTCCCGATTTGCCCCGTGATCTGGCCCCGGTCATCCTCGTTGGACGTATTCAGCAACGGCGAGTCAAAGTCACTTTTCACCTCGCCGGATTTGGAAATCGCCGAAACCCGGAAGCTCGAACTTGACGGTAGCGTCACCTCAGCATCGCCCGAATCGTTGCTAACGTTAAGATCGTCGTGCGGCGGCGTTAGATAGCTAACCTTCACGTCTCCGTGTGTGTTGATGATCTCGATTCGACCGGCAACGTTCGTCACGTTGATATCCTTGTTGTGGGTGATGAGTTTGGCAGCACCCCGGGCGCCAGAAATCTCAACGCCCCCCGAATCGGCTTCCAGGTGACCGGACAACTGTGCGATCGTCAGGTCGGCCCACGGGGAGACCCAGCGGATCGTTTTGGCCACGTTGCTGGCCCGCACCGTTCCGACAAATGCGCCTTCGACCGTTACATCGCCCGATACATTGCTGAGGTCGACGTTGTCGCCGCGTCCCGTCAGCTCGACGTTTCCGGCGATTTGAGCGATCTTCGCATCGCCTTTTTCTAGATGAACGGCAACATCCGAGCCGGCGTCTTGTAGGTCGATGTTGCCGCTGCCGGAACGCGCGACGACAGTGCCCATGATTCCGGAGGTCTCAATGTTGCCGTGCCGGGTGTCGGCTTCCACGCTGGCGGTGGCGGGCACCGCCACATCGAGATCCACGCCGATGTGCCCGTCTGACGAAGGGGTCGGGCGCAGGCGATAGGTGTTGCCCTCCTGTTCGATTACAACGTGCAGATTTCGCAATTGCTCATCGGCGGAAGGTTTGGTAGGCGCCCAAGCTGATTCGGTCGCGTGCACGCGAAGAAGATTGTCGGCGGCGGCGTGAATCGATAGATTACCTCGCTGGGTCTCGACAACGACGTGTGCCCCCTCGGGGATCGCTTGCGGGGGAAGTTGCTGCTCTTGCGTGTAGGACTGGTGGAAGGGTGGGAGTTCGACGTCGAAGTCGGGATAGTGGCTGTGAACCCAGTCGCGGAAGGCAAATCCACTGAGTACGAGTGCTAGCAGAATCAGCACTGCCGCCTCGCCCCCCGAAAGCAAAGGCGCGCGCGATCCGGGAGTGTGCGGAAAGGCGAAATGTTCCACCAATTTGGCGATGCCCCAAAGAATGATAAGGACTGGCCAGTAGGTTCCGATCACGTGTCCAAGACGGAAGGCGGGATCGAGGCGATCGATAAGGAAAATCACTCCCAAAACGATCAGCAGGAGGCCTGTAAAAATCGAACTTCGACGTCTCTCTCCATTCCTCATCTTTTCAGGTTCCTGTATGTCCGGCGCGCGATGCCATCGATTGACAAACCGCCAATAGACCCGCAACGATTAGCAGCACGGGCCACAACTCGTCCAAACCGTGCCGGGTGTTCCCAGCCAGAAAGATCACGCCGAGCGTAATCAGCATAGGAACACCGCGGTCGGATGGAGTCGGGGCGTGGCGCCCTTTGCCAGTTATCCTTTCAGCCGATCGGCGAGAATCCAGACACCGATCGCAATCAACCCGATCGGCCAGCCCTTCGTGAGCCACTCGCTCCGCAAGAGCCCAAAGTTCGCAAGCAGAAACAACACTCCCAGCACGATCAAGACGACGGCGCCCACCGGTTTTCCTCCGCGAGAGTATACGAAGTCCCGCGGTTGGGGCTCTCCCAGTTGGCGCGCCTTGGCTACGCGATACGCTTCAATCGGCATGTAACAGTAGAAGCATGCGAGCGCGATCCCGAGGAAAGCATCATAGGCGTCGGGAAGGTTGGTGTTCAGCAGTGCAATGATGCCACCAAAGATCATCACGTGAACCAATGCCTTGATGTATTCGCCGTTGTAAACGGCGCCCAGACCGGGAATAAAACCGAGGGCCAGCGCCACACCCGGGTGGTTTTTGGAAGCCTCGCGCCCTGGGGTTGCCGACGTGGCCGAGACGATGCCTGTCAGGCAATTCGCGCAATAGAGCGCGCCGCCAACGTCGCGGACGCACTCCGGGCACAGCGCCTTGCCGCATTGTCGGCAATAGCCAGTCGCTGCTACGTCGGTGTGAACGGCACAGTTCATGGAAGGCTCCTCAACGTTCGGCTCAACACGCTCTGAGGCCGGTCGTAGAACATCAGAACCGCCAGCTCGGCAGACCTCCGAGGCGCACCGATTGGCGGGCGATCGATCTCCGGCCTGGGCAGAGCGTCGGAGTCCGGCCGTCGGTGTTCGGGCGCGGGCCGCGAATCTGGTTCCGGCTGTAAAGAAAGTCGCGACTGAATCTCGTATACGACGCGCAGATCATTCACAAACTTCACCCCGCGAGCGTAGGTGAGGTGTGCCCGCCGGTTGGCGCCGCGATACAAACTCGCCGGACTGAACTGGAGTTTGCTCGGCGCGGCCGCGCTTAGCGCATGGAAGACGATCAAGGCCGTCGCGGCCACGGTCGCTAACCCCATGACGAAACGCGTCTGCCAGATGGCCGGCCACCGCTGGGTGGCGCTGTTTCCTAGGGGCATCCCGCGCGTAAGGGCAATAATCCTGGACGCCAGGAAGGGAGGCTCCTGGATCGGCGGGAGCTCTTGGAGTTGGGAAACGATTCCGCCAACCCGTGCCACGAGCTGTCCGCATCTCTCGCATTTCGCGGTGTGTGCCCGAAAGGCGGCGCTTTCCTCCGGCAGGAGTGTCCCCGAGAGCGCATCGCTCAATCTTTCCTCGGTAAGTGTGCAATCCCAATTCATAGCTTCGCTAGGCCGGGCGCACTCCCATTTCTTCGAGGATGCGCGCAAGCTCAATGCGTCCTCGATTAATTCTCGATTTCACGGTGCCTTCCGGTACTTGGAGCACCGCTCGGATCTCGGCGTAATCCAATCCCTGCAAATCGCGAAGGATGACCGCTTCGCGCAACTCGGGTGAAAGTTTCGCCAACCCCTGCTGTACCCGCGCACTGAGCTCGGTCGCCTGTGCCAGACTATCTGGCGTGCGCGAGATCGAGGCTTGCTGCTCGAATTGCGGGATCGAGTCGATGGAATCGGTCAGACGGTCGCGGCGCGTACGCCGATAATGATCGACGAGCAGGTTTCGCGTGACGCTGGTCAGCCACGTGGCGAAAGCCCCCTGCTTTGAGTTGTAACTCGGTAAAGTTCGATAGACGCGGAGGAAGACCTCTTGGCTCAGGTCTTCGGCTACCGCCGAGCTCCCCGTGAACCGATAGCAGAGGCTATAGACCCGCCGCGTGTGCCGTCGCACCAGTTCCTCCCAGGAAGGCCCGTCGCCCCGCATGCAAAGTCGGACCAATTGGGCGTCGGGTTCCAAGCCTGCTCCGCCTCGCAATCTTCATCCTTCTTGGCCTCATCAGTTGTAACGCAATCGTGGGCCAGAAAGTTCCGCGCCCCGTGCATCTTAAGTAGTTGCCATTGCGAACACAAGCCTGGGTTACCCCCTATCGCGAAGCAGCATCTCACCGTATGGTGGCGGTGTGATAGGCTGGTAGGACGAATCCAGCCCGAGACGATCGACGATCGACTGGGCCCACTTCGATAAGGAAGGACAACGGCTTGCGACGTTCGGTATGGGCTGGTTTCGCGCTACTGGTGCCCCTCGCCTTCTGCTCAGGCGCCTCCGGGGATGTGGGAGTCGTTCTCAACGATTCGCTTGATACCAGTGTGGCGCGAATCACCGGATCGGGACATAGTGCCGTCTATGTTTCCCGGATCTGTCCTGCTTCTCCCGTCAAGCTTCGCCTCTGCCGACCCGGGGAGGAGGGTTCGGTCATCAGCAATTACACCACGCTCGGCGAAGACCAGCCATTTGAATGGAACATCGTCTCGCTTAACATGTTCCTTTACGGCGTTACCGACCCGCGAAACCGTCTGCTGTTCGCGTCCTGGCCCCTGAAGCGCCTGCTCGAGGAAAACTACCGGAAGAAGGTTCTGGACGATTACTGCGTCACGCATTTCTGTGAAACCAGTGGAAAGGCCGAATGGCGCGAAATGGTTGGTGCCACCGCCGAGCGGACCCTTTACATCCTGATTGCGTCGACTACCGTCGAACAGGATCTAGAGCTCGTCGCCAAGTTCAATGCCATGCCCAACGTCAACCATTTCAATGCCGCGAGGCGGAACTGCGCCGATTTCACCAAGGGCATTATCGACACCTACTTCCCCCATGCGGCGCATCGCGACGTGTTGAACGATTTCGGAGTGACCAGCCCCAAAGCGGTTGCCCGAACCTTTGCTCACTACGCACACCGGAACCCGGAAATCGAGTACCACGTTCTTCATTTTGCACAGTTGCCGGGTACGATCAAGCGTAGCAGCGAGTGCCGCAGTGGCACCGAACAGTTGTATCGTTCCAAGAAGCTCGTGGTTCCTGCGGCAGCTCTTTCCTATCCGCAACTGCCTCTGTCCGCCGCGGGTTTGTATCTATTGACGGGCCGATTCAACGCCCAGCGCGAGTTTGAATGGCACGCCACCGAGCGCGAAACCGAGCTCGGCGAGGACGAGAAGCTCGCAGAAGCCGCTGACGATGTGCGCGCCAGCGAGCTGAAAGAAGCTGAGGCGCAGGAGCGAGCCGACGTGGTGGGAAGCGCAGATGAATGGAAGGCCTATCGCGAGAAATTTGACGCGATCGCGGACGACGCCGTGCAGGAGGGAATCATTGCCGACCGTGGTTCGCTGGGCCATGTCTATAAGAAAATGACCCAACATGGCACGCCCTCGATGGACGAAAACGGCGGCCTATGGCTGGGGATGAAAAACAGCGATGGAACGTCATCGGTTGTCGGCCTCAGCGCTAGTAACGTGCTGGCGCCTGGCTCGGATCCCAAGCTCGCCTATACGGTCCTTCTCGCCAACATCAACGATGTGCTGAAAAGCTCGCCGCACCGACGCGAAACCATGCCGGAGTTTAAGCAGACCTGGGAGCTGCTTGAAAAGGCCCGTCCCCAGAATCGAACCTACCTGGCCCAGGGTTCCGGCGCCGGGCACTGATCTCGGAAAAGCCGACGTCAAACCGCAGGTACTCAACCGCGATGTCGATAACCCTCGCAGCTGAGCACGGGAAGGTGTGGGTATTTGGGAAATGCTGGATCGCTTGCCGATAGGCCGCAAAGGTAAAAGGTCGAGCCGCGATCAGACTGAATCAGGCGCGCGTGCGTGCAATCGGCACATAAACCGGCTTGACTGCGTTGCACTTGAAGCGGGCTCTGCGCGTGCTCGTGTTGGGCGCCCATCTGCGCTTGGATCAGTTTGAGAATAACACACTAGCGCTCGCGCTCCTTGACACTATCAAAACCTTGCTGCTACGGTTCAAGCCGGATGCTGCACCGATTTCGAAAGTACTTACTCCCCGTCCTGGCCCTGCTGACCGCTGTCTATTGCATTTACAAGTTTCGCCAAGGAATTCGGCTCCAAGACTTTCGCTGGACTACGGTAGCCGCTTCCCTGGTGCACGCCCGCTTCCGGCTACTCGTGTTGGCGCTCGCTGCCATCTACGCTTGTTATGCCCTGCGTGCGCTGCGTTGGATGGGCTTTTGCCGTTCGCTCGGCCAGACACATTTCAACCACGTGTATGCGGCCACGCTGATGGGCTTCGCCTGTGTGTTCTTACTCGGCAGGCCGGGTGAGCCGATTCGCCCCGTCCTCATCGCCCGGAAAGACTCGCTGTCGATTTCTCAGATGTTCGGCGTTTACGTGCTGGAGCGGATCTTTGACATGGCGGCGGCTGCCGCGCTCGCCATCTTCGCATTGTTATCGTTTCAACGGAGCGGGCCCGCAGGCTCGGCAAGCAACCTCGTCATGACCTCGGCACGCTCGGCGGGAATCCTACTGCTGGCCGGTCTCATGGCTGGGGTCGCATTCCTGATCTATTTTCGCCATCACGGCGCCCGCTGGTTCCGGGCAAGGCTCACTCGGCCGAAGTGGCGCCAGGGCTGGCGCGCTCATGTGGTTGCGCTGCTCGAAGGATTCAGTGAAGGCCTCGAGGGTATTCGGAGTTGGGAAGACCTGGGCAGAGCGTCGATCTATACGGCCGCGCATTGGGTGTTGGTTGTGCTCGCCTACGTCTGGACGATCCACGCATTCCCGGGCGCACTTTCTGAATTACGCTGGAGCGATATCGTGCTGGTCGTCGCCTTTACGCTCGTGGGATCTGCGGCGCAGATTCCCGTCGCGGGGGGCGGATCGCAGGCGGCGAGTTTTCTGGTTTTGACGCTGATCTTCGGCATTGAAAAGGAGCCAGCAGCCGTGGCGTCGATTGTCTGTTGGCTGGTGGCGTTTGCCAGCTGCTGTCTTGTCGGACTGCCCTTGTTGCTTCGCGAGGGTTGGTCGATGCGCGAAATCAGACGCCTGGCACGCTCGGAGGCGAAGGCCGAGGAGGCCGAGCTTGTTTCCGGCGCCGAGCGTGCCGCAGCCCTCGAGGAGAAACCGCAGTGAAGTGCCCATTCTGCACGCACCTGGACGACAAAGTTATCGACTCGCGAGAAGCTCGCACCGGCGACATGATTCGCCGCCGCCGCGAGTGCTTGAAATGCAGCCGCCGCTTTACCACCTATGAACGGATCGACGAAATTCCCTACATGGTTATCAAGAAGGACGGTCGTCGGGAAAAGTTCGATCGCCAAAAAATTCTCCAAGGGCTGCTGAAGGCCTGTGAGAAACGTCCTGTCCCGGTCGGCAAACTCGAGGCGATCGTCGACCAGGCCGAGGCGTTTGTCAGCGAGGCCGTTGACCGCGAGCGCACCACCACCGAAATTGGCGGGCTCCTTATGGCGCAACTCAAAAAACTCGATAAGGTTGCCTACGTTCGTTTTGCGTCCGTCTATCTTGACTTCAAGGATGTGAAGGAGTTCATGGATGAGCTGAAGGGTCTGCTAAAGGACCGCTCGAGGAAGTGACTTAGGCCTGCCACACTCCCGCCGCAAACCTCTTCACCGTACGAAAACCGATCCGCTCATACAGTTCCACTGCCCGCCGATTGGTCGAGGTGACCGTCAACGATAAGCATTCGTAGTTGCGCCGGCGCAGCGCTTGGATCGAGTGCTCCATCAAATGGCGGCCGACCCCGCCGCCTTGATAACCTGGCATAACACAGACCTGGGTCGTGTGGCCGACGCCCTCTGCCACTGTGGATGTCAGTACCATCCCGACCAGCCGGTCGCCGGTCACAGGGCGCACAAGAAAGGAAGCCTCCGGCAAGAAATGTCCGCAGCCGGGCAACAGCACGATATTGCGCAGGAATCGAAGGCTGCCCGACTCGGTTCGATATTGGTCGTTGATGACCCCGTCCACGTGGTCCGCATAGGCCAGTTGGATCAGCCGAGCCGCCGCGTCAAAGGCTCGCTCGGTCCATGGCTCGATCCGAAGACCGGGGGAAAGAGGCTTGCCGCTGACCTTGGCTTCGCCCAGCTTCAGGAGCATAAACTGTCGGGCGTGAAGCTGGAGGTATTGTGAGAGGAACCCGGGATCGAGCTCGCTCCCAAAGGGCATCAGTTGCGCCTCAATGCGCTCCAGGCGAGGTGTCGCTCTAAGAGTGTTGAGGAGCTCCGCCAGCAGCTTCTGGGTCGTCGCGTCTTGGGCCCGCGGCGAGGAAACAAACAGTCCGCCGATCAAACCTTTGTGTTCCTCAATGACGTAGAAGCCATATCCGGTCAAACGCCCCTCTTCGACCGTAGCGTACCCTCCCAGGGCATGCGAATCGATGAATTTGCGCACCAGATTGATCGACGGCCGATAGTCCCAGCACAGCTCCTCGCGCCAGCGACGCGCCTCCTCCTGGAACAGGCCCTCGAGTGATCGTGAATGTAGCTGCCGCAGGTCTACGATTTGCATGAAAGTTTAAATACGCCCTGCCACCATTATAACTTCGCCAGCGTTGGGAACACAGTGTGCGAATCAAGCACCTCAAGCGTCGGAGGGCCGAGTTCGGTCGGGGAACTGTGCTAACATCGGCTTCGCCGAGTTGCGAATCTGGCGCCGGCTCTTACTTATTGGATGGCCGTCTTTTCAGAGCTACGCTTTCCCACAGTGCGTTTCGCCAAGGTTTTCTCAGGCCTTTTGGCGCTAATCCTCTTTGGATTTGCGACTGTCGCGACAGTGTGTGGCTGCCTCCTTTATCAGGTCCTGCATCCCATCAAGAATGCCACCACGCTGAACCCCGAGATGATGATGGGTCATCCGACCACTTTCGATTTCCAGGTTCCGGGTGGCTCGACGCACGAAGGTTGGCTCTTTCCGGGGCTGCGCGGTGCGCCGGCGATCGTCGTCTGCCACGGCTACCTCTCGCAGCGCGCCGAGGTGTTAACGTTGGTAACGGCTTTGCAGGATCATCAGTTCAACGTTTTTCTGTTCGACTTTAGGGGGCACGGTACGAGTCCTGAAACGACCACGCTCGGTTATCGGGAGACCACAGAGCTCCGATCTGCCATCGGAGCGCTTTCGGCCCGGGACGATGTCGATGCGCGCCATTTCGGGCTGTGGGGCGTCGATATGGGAGGCTATACGGTATTGGAAGTCGCTTCGACCGACGCTCGCGTCGCCGCATTCGCCGTGGACGACGCCTACGATGACCCCCGCACCATGGCCCGCCTGGAGATACAGAAATCGGGGCTCACGGCGTTGCCTTTTGTCGACCGTCTATCCGATTTCGGATTCCGCATGGTCAACTATTCGTTCCGCAATGAACCGCCTGTCTCGACTCGCCTGGCGCGGACAGCGGGCGTGCCAAAGCTGTTCATACAGTCTGATGATCACCCGGCACTCTCAAACCAGACTCTCGACCTCTTCATCAAGGCCCCAGATCCGAAATCCACTTTCCGCGAACCGCAGAGCTATCGCGACATGTCCGATGATGATCGCAAAAACTATGAGAGCCAGATCGTAAGTTTTTTCCTGCAGAGTATCCCACCCACAGCCGCGCACTAGCGCGGCTCCCGCCGGACGGGGACATACAGGATCCCTACATAGTCCTCGTCGAGCCCTCCCTGCAATCGCCCGAGTTTCTCTATCTCGGCCAGACCGCCCGGAGTGGTCAGCACCAGGGCTGCCTCCGGATCGGCCGGCGTCCATTCCGGAAGCTCTCGGTGAAAATAGAAAGCTAGGCCGTAGTCCCAGCTTTGACGTAACTGGTAGATAAAGATTCGCTCTGGATGCTTGTCGTTCGCCATGAACGCCGCGTGGCTTCTCGCTGAAAGCAGGGGCGCGAGTTTGGGGAGCGCGGTCAAGCTTCCTGCTTCCACCACGACCGCGACGGAAAGCACGGCGAGCGCAATCACCTGTTCTGGTGGTCGGTAGAAACTGACGGCGACGAGCCCAACACCGATCAGCAGCCCCGCGATAGCTCCGAGTGTCTGCAGGTTCGCCATGGCGTCGGTCGAAACACGGCCTAGGCCACGCCATGCGGCAATGGCAAGCAAAAACCATGCCAATCCGATGCCGGCGAATACCCATCGCGCGTGAAAGCGCTTTTCGTTCAAGGCCCGGATCGCCCCCACGCCAGACAGAAGTGACAGCGGTGGAATCGTAGGCAGCACGTAGCCCGGCAGTTTCGAGTGCGAAAAGCTAAAAAAAAGAACAGGAAACACCGCCCAGCAAGCGAGAAAGAGGCCAGGTGAGTTTCCCCAGGACTTTTCTCGCCACAGCCGTGTTCCTTCTCGGGCCGCCGGCCACAAAAGCACCGTCCAGGGCAGGAGTGCCAGGAAAATGATGGGGCCGAAAAACCAAAACGGCTGGTGATGCTCGAACATCGGGGTGAAATAACGCTCGAGGTTGTGCTGAACCAGGAAGACGTGAAGGAAGGTTGGATTGCGCATCGCGCAAATCACGTACCAGGGAAGTGCCACAACGCAGAACACGGTGAGAGCAACCGGGTGGGCCAGTCGGAGAGCGACGCGCCATTTCGCGGTCAACGCCGCCCAGAGCCCCAGGGCGCCGCCTCCCAGCACTATCGCTACTGGTCCCTTCGCTAGCATGCCCAGCCCCAGAAAAAATCCAAAACAGGCGAGCGGTCCCCAGTCGGCGCGGCCAGCCCCTTGATCGGCCTCGCGCAGTGCTCCGGCCCGCTGCAACACACAGGCCGCGCTGGCCATCGCCAGAACCAACAGCGCACCGAAAAGCATGTCGGGTGAAGCAGCGCGCGAAAATCCAATCGCCGCTACGCTGGTTGAAAACAGCAATGGCCCCAACAAGGCGGGGCTCCACAACGAACTCACATCGCGCTGGTAATGCTTCCGCCCTAGCCATCCAATGGCGAGTGCCGCCGCCAGAGCAGCAAACGCCGACGGAAGTCGCGCGGCCCATTCTGCCGGCAGGCCGAGGCGAAAGCCCAGGGCTGCCGCCCAGTAGTAGAGAACCGGCTTTTCAAACCACGGTTCACCGTACAGGCGCGGTGTGACCCAATCGCCACTTTCCGCCATCGCGCGCGCGATCCATGCATAGCGCGGCTCATCGGGTCCTACGAACCCGATGGCTCCTAGATTTCCAAATAGGCAAGCGGCAATGGCAACGGCGGAAGCCAACCAGGTGGCAAGTCGCCGTTTGCTTGTGGGGACAGAACTCAATGCGTGACTGAGTCTAGCATCCTCGACTCAATTTGAACTTGCCAACCGTATAATGGCCGGCGATGCGGGAGTGTCTCGAGTACATCGGAGCGTGGGTGGGACTTAAGCTTCTGGGACTTTTGCCACGGCCGGTGGCCCGATGGGTCGGCGCCATTTTCGCAGCCGTTGCATACAGGCTCCGGCCTTCGCTGGGCCGTACTGCCATGGAAAACCTGAGGCTTGCTTTTCCAGGCTGGACAGAGGTCGAACGTCAGCACGTGATTCGTGGCATGATTCAGCAGGTGGGCTGGATGGCCGGCGAATTCTCGCAGTTTCCCAAGTACACGCGGGAAAATATTGAAGGCATCGTCCTGTTGGATGGGTTCGAAAATTTCGATGCCGCGCGGCGCCGCGGAAAGGGCATCCTGTTCCTGACCGGGCACATGAGCGCGTGGGAACTGGCTCCGTTCGCGCAGGCCCTCTATGGATATCCTCTTTCCTTTCTGGTCAGGCCGATTTCCAACCCTCGGGTCGACCGTCTCATCAATGGCTATCGCTGCCGGAGCGGCAACCAGCCGATTGAGAAGAATAGGTCCGCTCGTTCGGTCCTGAAAGTGCTAGGCGAAGGCGGAACGGTTGGCGTTCTTTCCGATCACAACACATCGGCCGAAGGTGTCTTTGTGGATTTCTTTGGCATCCCCGCCGCGACGACCTCGGGCCTTGCCCGGATTGCGCTGCGCACCGACGCCGCCGTCGTGCCCGGCTTTCTCTCCTGGGACCGGGAGCTTCGGAAATATCGCCTCCGTTTCGATCCGGCGATTGCACTGACGCGCTCGGGGCGCGAAGAAACCGATATCGTTGAGAATACGGCGCGCTTCACGCGGGTGGTCGAACAATACGTTCGCGCGCATCCCGACCAGTGGCTCTGGGTGCACAAGCGGTGGAAGACGCGTCCGCCGGGCGAGAGGCCGCTGTATCGATCCGAATCCTGAAATCCTAACCGAGGTGTCTATGAACCACACCGCCGCCGAGCTGGCCCAATATCTGGGAGCGAAACTTCGTGGTGACGCGCGCACGATAATCTCCGGCGTTGCAAGCCCTGAGCGTGCTCGTAGAACGGACTTGATTTATCTGGCGTCTGCTCGGCATGCCGGGCGCGCGGGGGCGTCTGCCGCACTGTGTATGGTGGCTTCGCCCGATCTTCACGTCCCAGGAAAGACCATCCTCGAAGTCGCCAACCCCAAGTTGGCATTTGTGAAGGCGGCAGCGCTGCTTGTGGCGAGACCCGCGACCTCGGTATCTATTCACTCAACCGCGATCATCGCGCCGGACGCAAACCTCGCCGCCGATGTTACCATCGGGCCCTATGTCGTCATCGAGGACGGCGTTGCGATCGGGCCGGGAACATCGCTGGGAGCATTCTGTTTTCTCGGCCGTGGCGCCGCCGTAGGGGAGAACTGCTGCCTTCACCCGCGCGTGACGCTGTATGCCGGAGCGCGCCTTGGCAGGCGTGTCGAGGTGCACTCGGGAGCCGTAATTGGAAGTGATGGCTTCGGTTATGTCTTCGGCGATGGCCGCTATTGGAAATTTCCGCAAATTGGCACCGTTGAGATTGGCGATGATGTCGAGATCGGTGCCAACACGACCATCGACCGCGGCTCTCTTGAAACCACGCGAATCGACAAGGGCGTGAAGATCGACAACCTAGTCCAGATCGCGCACAACGTCCGAATCGGCGAGCATTCCATTCTCGCGGCCCAGACGGGCGTGTCCGGCAGCAGCACGCTGGGCACGGGCGTAATCACGGGCGGCCAGGTGGGCATCGCGGACCATTGCAGATTGGAGGATGGCGCAGTCGCCGGCGCCCAAGCCGGCATCCCTTCGCGTAAGACCATTCGCCACGGCCAGACAGTCTGGGGAACCCCCGCGCGACCCCTTGAGAAATTCAAGCAACAGTACGCATGGTTCGCACGGCTCCCTGCGCTAGCCCAGCGCGTGCGTACCCTCGAGAAGAGTGAGCAGGAAGGATAGACACGCCATACCAGGCCAAAGCGAGCGTCTGCCGATCCGGCAACGATAGCCAAGCCAAGGCAGCCTAGCCGACGCCTTTCGTCATCCTAACTGCGTGTCCAAGTCAGGAGGGGAATCCCTTGTGTTTTCAGTTGACCCGGGCGAGTTTACCAAAGATAATACCAGAGGGTCTCGGCCCGTAACTATCTGTAGGGCTAGGGATTGAGCACTTCTGATCCAAAAACATCCAGTGCCAGGAGTTTCGGGCGTTCGCATTCCGCGGGGGTGGGACGACAGACCGAACTGAGTTGCCGCGGCGACTCAACTGTGACGATTTATGTCTGAGGGGTTGATGACACCGGAGGCGCGGCTTCTGCGGGTGGGGCTCGGCTCGGAGCACGTTGTAGCAACCGGCCGCTTCCGCGATGTCGACACTTCGGTCGAGCACGCGGTCGCCCGGGCCGTCGGATGGTTTTTGTCCGCACAGCATCGCGACGGATATTGGTGGGGCGAACTAGAAGCCGACACGACGCTGGAATCCGATTACATTCTGTATCTTCACGTCCTCGGGCAAGGTGCATCCCCGAAGGTAGCGAAGCTTTCAAGCTACATTCGCGACCGCCAGCTGGCGGACGGTGGCTGGAATATCTTCCATGGTGGCCCGTCGGAACTGAACGCGACGGTGAAGGCTTGGCTGGCCCTGCGTCTGGCCGGTGAATCGGCGTCTGAGCCGCATTTAGAGCGCGCTCGAAAGAAAATCCACGAACTTGGCGGTCTGGAATCCACAAATTCGTACGTGCGTTTCTACCTCGCCATGGTGGGCTTAATCGACTGGAAGATGGTGCCGGCGATTCCGCCGGAGATCATGCTGTTGCCCAATTGGTTCGCGCTCAACCTCTACGAGATGTCATCGTGGACGCGTGGCATTGTTGTGCCGCTCACGATCGTCTATGCCTGCAAGCCCGTTTGGCGCCTTCCGGGCGGTGTCGGTGTCGACGAACTTTTTCGCCAGCCCGGCGCCCAGCCGTCGTCGCTCCAATGGGACAAGCGGATGGTTTGCTGGAAGAATTTCTTCCTCGGACTAGACCGCTGCGTGAAGTTCTACGACCGCCTGCCCTGGAAACCGTTCCGTCGGATCGCGCTGGCTCGTGCCCGCGCGTGGATGCTCGAACGCCTCGAGCGCAGCGAGGGCCTTGGAACGATCTATCCCGCCATGATGAATTCGGTTTTCGCGCTACTAGCCGAACGCGGCGACACCGCCGACCCGTTGCTCGTGCGCGAAATCGGTTTTCTCGAGCGCTATGAGATCGAGGAAAAGGGTTCCCTACGGGTTCAGCCATGCATCTCGCCGCTTTGGGATACGGCCATTGCGATGGTTTCGCTCGAGGAGGCCGGACTCGATCCCGCGCACCCGTCCCTGTTGGCGGCTTCGCGCTGGCTGGTCCGCAATCAAATCCTCGGCTTCGGTGATTGGCAAGTGAAAAACAGAAAGGCGGAGCCGGGTGGATGGGCCTTCGAATTCCGCAATGATTTCTATCCCGATGTGGATGACACCGCGTTCGTTCTCATGGCCCTCAGCCGCGTGTCGGATCCCAACCCAGGGCCGTTGCACGCGGCGATGCGGCGCGGGCTGGCGTGGCTCGTCAGCATGCAAAATCGCGATGGTGGCTGGGGCGCGTTCGATCATGAAAACAATCTGGATTTCCTGAACAACATCCCGTTCGCCGACCATAACGCCATGCTTGATCCTTCGACAGCCGACGTGACCGCTCGCGCCTTGGAGTGCCTTGGCCACATGGGCTGGCCGGTGGCCCATCCTGTCGTGGCGCGCGCATCGGCCTATCTGAAGCACGAACAGGAGAAGGATGGCTCGTGGTTCGGCCGTTGGGGAGTGAATTACGTGTACGGCACCAGTGGGGTCCTGCGCGCGTTGGAAGCTGTGGGTTGTCGATCTTCCAACGAATCGGAACGCGCGGCCAGCTGGCTCCGTAGCGTGCAGAATCCAGATGGCGGTTTCGGCGAAACGATCCTGTCGTATTACGATCCGGCCCTCAAAAGCGACGGGGAGAGCACTGCGTCGCAAACGGCCTGGGGTCTGATTGGTCTTCTCGCCGCCGTCAGCCCCGCCGACCCGGCCGTGGGGCGCGCTGTTGATTGGCTGATTTCCCGTCAAAACGAGGACGGCACTTGGGACGAAGACACCTTCACGGGCACCGGTTTCCCGAAGGTGTTCTATTTAAAATATCACCTGTATCGAAATTCCTTCCCGCTCTATGCACTGGCGCGTTACGATAATTTGCGTCACGGCCGCCGGAGGTTTATCGGCACGCAAGTTCTTGCAAGCAAAATCGAGCATCCAAACGGGTATGGGGGATAGTGGATGAGAACTCCTGTCAGCCTGATGACAACCATGACGGGCTACTTGGTTCGCAAAAGTCTCCGTGGCGAGAAGAAGTTCCCGCTCACCATGATGCTCGAGCCGCTCCACACCTGCAATCTAACCTGTACCGGCTGTGGCCGCATTCGGGAATACAAGTCAACCATCGGCGAAATGCTTACCGTCGAGCAGTGCCTACGCGCCGTCGATGAGTGCGGCGCGCCGATCGTCTCGATCTGCGGCGGCGAACCGCTGATGTATCCCGAGATTGGCCGGCTGACAAGTGAGATTCTGGCGCGCAACAAGCATATCTACCTTTGCACCAACGGTATTTTCATCCGCAAGCGGCTAAAAGACTTCAAGCCGACGTCGCGCTTCTTCTTCAATGTTCATCTTGACGGCCTGGAAAAGACACACGATATTTGCGTCGAGCGGGATGGGGTGTTCCGCGAAGCAGTGGAGGGAATCAAAGCAGCCAAAGCTGCGGGATTCCTCGTTACCTCGAACACGACGATCTACAAAGAAACAGACATCGAGGAAATTGACCAGCTCCTCGAGTATCTGCAAACGCTCGGCGTCGATGGCCATATGATCTCGCCCGCGTATTCCTACGCAGCGGTGGATACGAAAGAGATCTTTATGTCGCGCGCAGAAATCCGGCAGAAGTTCATACAAGCCAGCTCGCTTCTTGAACGCTACAACATCATGACCACACCCGTTTATATGGAATATCTGCGCGGGGAGCGCGAACTGATGTGCACGGCCTGGGGTAACCCCACCTACAACCCGCGCGGCTGGAAGGGCCCGTGCTACCTAATGACCGATGCTCACCACCAACATTTTAGCGATCTGATGGAAAAGACGCCGTGGGAGAACTACGGCCGCGGCCGTGACCCGCGCTGCGCCGACTGTATGGTACATGTGGGCTATGAGGCGTCTTCCGTTTTGGGCGGCAACAAGAAATTCGGGGATACCTGGAAACTCTTAAGTTGGACTCTTTCGGGCAAGATGGGAGGCCTTTTGAAGGATCGGCCTTCCCCATCCGCTGACAACGGCCACCTGAACGGAAACGGCAAACAGACGTCTCGCGCCGTAGCTGTTCCTCCCGAGGCAGAACAGGATAAAGAGGCTTTCCGCATTTTATGACCACGCTCGTTACGGGCGCTACCGGCTTTGTCGGAAGTCACGTGGCGCGCCAACTTCTCGCGGCCGGGAATCGTGTGCGCGTCATGATCCGCCGGTCGAGCGATCGGAGGGCGCTCGATGGACTCGGGGTCGAATCGGTGGAAGGCGATCTGCGTGACGTCGCTTCGCTGCGCGGCGCCATGCGCGACGTGCGGCGCGTCTTTCACGTCGCCGCGGACTATCGTTTGTGGACGCGCCTTCCCGATGAAATGTATGAAACGAATGTGGAAGGCACGCGCCGCCTGCTGGAGGTAGCGGCGCAGTCCGGAGTGGAGCGTATCGTCTACACCAGCACCGTCGCAACGATCGCAGTGCCCGGCCCCGGCCGTGCACTTCCCAACGAGGAAGCCTGCACAAGCCTGGCTCAGATGATCGGGCATTATAAGCGGTCGAAATTCTTGGCCGAACTGGAAGCCAGGAAGGCCGCCGCTGCTGGCGTGCCGGTCGTCATCGTGAATCCCACGGCGCCGGTTGGGCCCGGCGACTGGAAGCCGACCCCGACAGGCCGCATCATCGTCGACTTTCTGAACGGCCGCATGCCGGCCTATGTGGATACCGGACTTAACGTTGTCGCTGTGGAAGACGTCGCGGCCGGGCACCTGCTCGCCGCCGAACACGGTCGCATTGGAGAACGCTACATCCTGGGCGCCCGCAACATGACGCTGAAAGAGATTTTGAACGTCCTCGCCGTGATGGCGCGGCGTCGGGCCCCCCGCGTGCGCTTGCCGCATGTTGTCGCCCTTGCGGCCGGCTACGTCGATCAGTGGTTCGCGCGCATCGGTGGCCGCGAACCGCAGATCCCGCTGGAGGGCGTGAGGATGTCCCGCCACCGGATGTTTGTCGCAAGCGACAAAGCGGAGCGAGAACTTGGTTACCACCCCGGCGGTGTGGAACCCGCTCTGGCGGCTGCCGTCGGCTGGTATGAGGAGCACGGCTATGTTCGCGGGCGAGGTCACGACCAGGCCGTCGCCGGAACAAAGGCAGCCTAACGAGAAGTCGTGAGAATTCTTGTCACATTTGCGCTCGAAGGCGAGTTCACCCCGTGGCGGAAGATACGCGAGTTTCGCCGCGCCAGGTGGAGTGCAGGGGATGTCTACGCAGCCGAAATAGGCGGAGCAGAGATCGGCGTGGTGCTGACCGGCGTCGGATCAAAACAGGCGGCGCTCGCCGGCTCGCGAGCGCTGGACGCCGAGCAGGACTCGCTGCAGTTCTGTATCTCGTCGGGGCTTGCCGGCGCCTTGCGCCCCGGATACAAGGTCGGTCAAGTGCTGGCGGCCCGGAGCGTCTCGGCGGGATTGCCGTGCTCGGCCACCGAGCGCGTGCTCGAAACCAGCGCCCCGTTGATCTCGTTCGCCGCTGAGCTCGGTGCCACTCCAGTCGGCCGTTTCTTTACGGCCGAGCATGTGGTTTTACGGGCGGAAGAGAAGCGCTGGCTAGGGCGTGCGGCGGACGCGGTGGACATGGAGAGTTTTGAGATTCTACGCAAGTGCGTGGAACGTGGAGTTCCAGGGGTGGCCATCCGGGCGGTGAGCGACGAAGCGGACGAAGAGTTGCCTCTGGACCTGAATCGAATTTTTGACGACCGCGGCCATGTCAGCCTTCCGCGGGTCATGGGTCAGGTGGTGCTCCATCCCGGGTCGTTGCCGGGTCTGGTCGATTTGGGTCAACGAAGTCGGCGCGCCGCCGAGTCGTTGACGAGTTTTCTCGATCGCTATGTGACTCTGGTGACAGAGCGAGCGAGAAATCTCGAGACTCAGGTCACCGTGGCATCAGGGCATGAGTAATACGGCGATTCAAATCGGGCACGACGAGGCGTTCAATCAGGGCGGCTACATGCGCGCTGGCGTCTACCGCGGTGAAGGCCGCGTCGTCGTCGAACACGTGCCGATTCCCAAAATCGGTGAAGGGGAGGCGCTTTTCCGCGTCGCCGCCTGTGGCATCTGCGGAACCGATATTAAGAAGATCCATCACGGATTTATCGCTCCACCCCAGATTCTCGGGCATGAATTGGCCGGTACGGTGGTCAGAGTTGGACGCGGCGTCAGTAAGTTCAAGCCGGGTGACCGCGTCGTTAGCTTCCATCACATTCCTTGCGGTGCCTGCTTCTACTGTGAAAAAAGGCTTTTCTCGCAGTGCGCCAGCTACAAGAAAACGGGGTTAACTGCTGGTTTTGAGCCCAACGGCGGGGGGTTTGCAGAGTACGTTCGTGCGATGCCCTGGATTGTAGACCGCGGAATGATGGCGCTGCCGGCGGACGTGAGCTTTGAAGAAGCGACGTTCGTTGAGCCGGTTAATACCTCGCTCAAGGCGGTGCGCAAGGCGCGCGTGTCGGCGGGAGAAACAGTCCTGGTGGTGGGGCAGGGCCCGATCGGAATGCTCCTAACCCTGCTGGCCAGAATCGAGGGTGCCACGGTCTACACGAGCGACCCGCTGCCCGGCCGCCGTGCGGCGAGCGCCCGGTTCGGTGCCGCCGAATCGTTTGATCCGGGTCTGTCGGACCTCGCCACCGAGATTCGCAAACGAACCCATGGCCGGGGCGCCGATGCTGTTCTGCTGGCTGCGCCGAATCCTGCGCTGGTTCCCGAGGCGCTCACTATCGCTCGCCCGGGCGGCCGCGTGCTGCTGTTCGCTCACAACGATCCCGTGCTGAAACTGGAATTTCCGGCTGCGGCGGTGGGTGTCGATGAGAAGGAAATCCTCGGAAGTTATAGCGCATCGGTGGATGAGCAGGCAGAATCAGCTGACCTGGTGTTTCGTCGCCGCTTGCCGGTTCGCGAGATGATCTCGCACCGGTTCCCGCTTCAGCGCATTGGCGAAGCGTTGGAGTTGGCGGCGCGCCCAAAAAACGATACCCTGAAGGTAGTCATCACACACGAATGAACCGAACCCAGAGAAACGGGCACATGAGGGCAGCCGTTCTTTATGGCTGCGAAGACGTTAAGATCGAGCGCGTCGACATTCCTCCTCTCGGCGAGGACGATGTGCTCGTGCGGGTCCAGGTGGCGCTCACCTGTGGGACCGACCTCAAGGTTTGGCGCCAGGGATTTCATCCGCGGATGATCCATCCACCCGCACTTTTCGGCCACGAGCTTTCCGGAGTCGTCGAAGAGAAGGGTCGAGCTGTCAACGGCGGCGTGCATAAGGGCATGCGCGTGGTTCCGTCGAATTCCGCCCCTTGCAACCGCTGCTTCTACTGCCGGAAGGGTCAGCCAAACCTCTGCGAAGATCTTCTGTTTAACAACGGCGCCTACGCCGAGTTCATTCGCATCCCCGGCCGAATCGTC
Organism: Candidatus Acidiferrales bacterium; assembly: GCA_035622155.1. Lineage (GTDB taxonomy): Bacteria > Acidobacteriota > Terriglobia > Acidiferrales > UBA7541 > Palsa-295. Next base: position 24,067 of record DASPVW010000020.1, on the reverse strand, counting down.
CGCGAGAACATGCTTGAGATACCAAAGACCGTGTCGTTTGTCGACGCGGCCATGGTCGAGCCGCTCGCTTGCGTGTTGCGGGGCGTTCACGAAACGGACGTTCAACCAGGTGACACAACCGTGGTTATTGGCTGCGGCCCCATTGGGTTGAAGTTTATCCGCATCCTTTCGGCGAGACGGGTGCATGTGATTGCGGTCGGCAAGCGCCCGAGCCAGATCCGCGCGGCCGAGCGATCGGGCGCCGCCGCGGCATTCGATGTTTCTGAGATCGACAACCCTGTCGCGCTGATCCGCCGGCTGACCGACGCCGGGAGGGGTGCGGATTCTGTGATCGAAGCTGTCGGTAGCGCGGAAACCTGGCACTGGGCTCTGCAAATGGTTCGCAAGGGCGGTACGGTGAACTTGTTTGGCGGTTGCCCGCGAGGGGCACACGTGAAGATCGACCCGGCGGCCTTGCACTATTCGGAGATCACGATCAAGTCCACGTTTCACCATACGCCGCAGTTTATTCGCGAGGCGCTCGATACGATTGTCCGCGGCGAGATTCGCGCCCGCGATTTCATCACCGGCGAGGTGCCGCTCGCGGAGCTTCCCGAGGTATTCCAGCACATGAAGAATCGCAGCAATGGCGAGCTGAAAACGGCCGTGATCCCCTGATCGCGCTTCGATTACAGCGCGTGTTGTTTCGACGAAAAACTGTTTGGTTTTGCCGCGCGTCCCCTAAAAGGATTAGAGAACTGCCCGGCACGCGGGCAGCAGGGCAAGCCTAGGCGAGTTCGTCCACGGTAAACGAATCGAGGTCTGCTTTTAGACGAAGATGCTACCGACGCCGGAACTCGAAATCGCGCGCAACCTCCCACCAGAGGGTTCGAGCGAAGATTCAGCCCAGCGCTACACGCGCTGGCTCGCCAGGCAGCACTACGAAAACTTCCATCTGGTCTCCTGGCTTCTTCCGCGCCGCTTGCACCAGCATTTCTACAATGTCTACGCCTACTGCCGTTGGTCGGACGATCTAGGCGACGAGATTGCCGACCGCGCTCGAGCGCTCCGCCTGCTGGATGCATGGGAGGCCGAGCTGCGGCTGATCTATCAGCCGGGCGGCCAGCCTTCCCATCCCGTTCTGATCGCGCTTCGTGAAACCATTCGGGCTCGCAACATCCCAATCGAGCCGTTTGCCGATCTGCTGAGGGCCTTCCGGCAAGACCAAACCGTTCACCGGTACGCTACCTGGGAGAAGCTGCTCGACTACTGCGTCTATTCGGCAAATCCCGTGGGACGCCTGGTGCTTTACCTTTGCGGCTATCGAGATCCAGAGCGGCAGAGCCTTTCCGACTGCACTTGCACTGCTCTGCAGCTAGCGAATTTCTGGCAGGATGTCTCGCGCGATCTCGACATGGATCGCATCTACATTCCTCTGAGTGTGTTGGAAGCGCACGCGTTGTCGGAGGAAGACATCGTCGCCCGGCGTTTCGATTACCGCTATGTCGCGCTGATGAAAGACCTAATCGGCCGCACGCGGGAATTGTTTCTCTCGGGCTTGCCGCTGGCCCGCCGTGTCGACCCTTCCCTGCGCATCGATATGGAGCTGTTCAGCCGTGGCGGCATGTCCATTTTGGACGCTGTGGAAGCTTCCGGTTACAACACGCTTCAGCATCGTCCCGTGCTCACGAAATGGACCAAGTTCGGCTTGATGGCACGAGCGATTGCCGCGAAGATGGCAGGAAGTTGGGATTCCGACCAGCGAATTGGCCCCTCGGTCAGTCCGAAGGATGGGACGGCCCGCACCAGGGAAGTGGCTCTGCCCCCCCCCTTGCTTGGGCTCGAACAGTCGTACCGAGAGTGCAATCAAATTGCGAGGGCCGCCCGCAGCAACTTCTATCTCGCGTTTTTCGGTCTCCCTAAAAACAAGCGAAACGCCCTCTGCGCGCTCTACGCCTTCATGCGGCTGATTGACAACGTGTCGGACGAGCCGGGTGCTCTCGAATCAAAGCGCCGAGCTCTGGCGGGCTGGCGAGCCAGGCTAGACCAGGCAGATGCTGGAAACACAAGTGGTCATGTGATTCTTCCGGCTTTGGCCGACACCATCGCCCGCTTCCAGATACCCACTCGCTATTTCCACGACTTAATTCTCGGCGCCGAAATGGACCTTACGGTTGCTTCCTACGCCACGTTCGACCGCCTCTCTGAATATTGTTATCGTGTGGCTGGTACGGTCGGATTAACGTGCCTGCATGTCTTCGGATTCCGCGATCGGCGCGCCCCGGATCTTGCCGAACGGCTGGGCCTCGCATTCCAACTCACCAACATCATCCGCGACGTGCGTGCCGACTTCGAAATGGGCCGGATCTACATACCGCAGGAGGACCTAGAGCGGTTTGGACTCAGGTCCGAGAGCCTTCAAGGTCCTCGAACTCCCCAGCTTGAGAGACTATTGGCATTCGAATCGGCGCGCACTTGGCGTCTGTACGAGGAGGGTGCGCCGCTCGTTCACCAAGTGGATGCGGATAGCCGCGCCACTCTTTGGGCTTTGGTTCGTACCTACAGTACGCTGCTTGAACGGATTGAAGAGCGCGGCTACGATGTTTTTTCCTCGCGCATCTCACTGTCGGGTACGGAAAAGGTTCAGTACCTGGTTACAGCAATCGCAGGCTGGCGGAAGACGGATGCCCTCAGAAAGCGTGCTGGTGATCGGCGGCGGATTAGCGGGTCTGGCCTCCGCCGTCGCGCTGGCTGAAGCGGACCTTCAGGTGCGCCTGCTGGAAAAGCGTCCGCACCTGGGCGGCCGCGCCACTTCTTACACGCTGCCTGACGGCAGTGAAGTGGACAATTGCCAGCATGTCACGCTGGGATGTTGCACCAATCTGGCGGACTTCTATCGCAGGGTCGGAGCCGCTCGAAGCCTTCGGTTTTACGATCGGCTCTACTTTGCCGATCGCACGGGCCGCCGCTCGGTGATTTGGGCGTCCGCTTTGCCGGCGCCACTGCATATGGCGCCATCCTTTCTGGGCTTTGGCTCGCTGGGCTTCGCTGATAAGCGAGCCATCGCCAGGGCCTTGCTCGCCATCGCACGATCGGGCGGCAAACCGAGGGGCATCGAGTCCATGTCGATGCTCGATTGGCTGCACCATGTCCAACAACCCCCCGGTGCGATCCAGAGGTTCTGGCGCGTCGTACTGGTGAGTGCACTTGATGAGGAGCTCGCTCAGACAGCAGCGCAGTACGGAATTGATGTCTTCTGGAAGGGTTTTCTTGCCAACCGCGACGGTTACCGTCTGGGCATCCCCACCGTGCCTCTGGCTGCGTTGTATGAAGGCTGCCGTGAGGCGATCGTGGGTCGAGGAGGTAATGTGCAGCTACGTCGGGGAGTTCGGGGTATTCGACTGTGCGGGGGCAGGTTCGCTTCGGCGGTCATGGACGACGGCTCGGAGCTGGCTGCCGATGCCTGCATCGCTGCGGTGCCGCATACCACGCTGCTCGAGCTTCTTCCGAAAGACCTCGGAGAAGCCGGAGGTCTTTTTGAAGGGCTGCAACACATTCGAACGTCGCCAATTACGGGCATTCACATGTGGTTCGACCGGTGGGTCATGACCGAGCCTTTTTTGGTGTTGCTCGAACACAAGACGCAATGGATTTTCAATAAGTCGCTCCTCTCTGTTGCGAAGACAAGCGGCGACTGCGACGAGGACGCAGCGGCCAGAGGTGGTCAATACTTGCAGCTTGTGATCAGCGCCTCTTACGACTTGGTCGCGCTCTCGCGGCAGGAGATTATCGATCTGTGTCGCGCGGAACTGGCTGATGTCCTGCCAGCCAGCCGCGAGGCACGCCTTACAAAGGCCACCGTGATTAAAGAAGTAGCGGCGACATTTGCGCCCGAACCGGGAGTCGATCGATTCCGTCCCGCTCAGAACTTCGGCGTGCAGAATCTGTTTCTGGCCGGCGATTGGACCCGCACCGGCTGGCCATCGACGATGGAAGGAGCGGTTCGCAGTGGATATCTGGCAGCCGAGGCGGCGCTGGGGGCTCTTGGTCGTCCGCGAAGGTTGATGCAGCCAGACTTGCCCGTCGAAGGCCTATCGGGCTTCTGGGTCCGACGGCGCAGCTCCGCTGCCCCAAGGAGCTGAACTGCGGCAACCATGTTTGCGCATAGCACCAGAACTTCGCGATGGATTTTGCGAATTCCGGGTTATGATTGAGGTAACCCCCGGAGGTTTTTCCCATGGAGCGGAAGTATAAGCAGAGGGGCTATCGCGACCGCGATGGCGACGAGAAAAAGCGCGAGCGTGCCGATCGCTCGGAACGGCCGGCCGAGCCGCGACCGAAGCAGGACCTGCTCGGGCCGCGTACTCCTCGCATGGTGGGAACCGTGACGCGGGCGCGCTGTTCGAATTGCGGCGCCGTACTGGCTCCAGGTTTTGATCCGAACGGTCAATGCCCTCGATGCCAGTTCGAACTCCACTGCTGCAAGCAGTGCGTTCATTTCGATACCAGCCGGCAGTTCGAGTGCACGCAACCGATCGCCGAGCGCATCGCCAAGAAGGATGCAAAGAACAGCTGCAGATTTTTCGAGTTTCGTGTAACGGTCGAAAAAGACACATCCCCGGTCAACTATGCGAAAAACGCTACGGCGGTGCCGAGCGCCTCAAGACCTAGCGACGCGCGCAGAGCTTTTGAAGACCTCTTCAAGAAGTAGTCGTGCTCCGACGGCATCCTAGCAACCCCGTTTGCACAGAACGATGTCCCAGCCAAAATTCGATCGCCGGGTTCTCCCGGGGCGCGTTTCAGGGCGGAGGAATGGGAAACAAGGTTGGCTCTTGGGACGGAGCATCTGCGATCGATTCCAGCAGAGGATAGCGGTGCCGCAGCGGCTCCGGTACCTTGACTTTGTGGCCGCCGAGGATATGGATCAGTTGCAGCGCGTTCACCACTCCCTTCCCTTCGAAGTGATTGTTTGCAATCACGAAAGTTGTCTCGGTCTTTTCCGAAATCAGGCGAACCCGACGCGCCCAGGGCTCGAGCTCGCGTTCTGAATACAGATAATTGTAACGCTCGTGACGGGCCAGCGCAGGATCATCGCTGAACCATGCGTCGGCACGACGGCCGTGCAGCCGCACGTAACCGAGCCGAGATGTAGCGCTCTCATCGGGCTTCATCGCACGGCCGATAAGCGGCTGGTCGATGTTGCAGATGCCGGCGCGCTGCTCGTGGAGGAATTCGTAGAACTCAGGATGAGCCCACGAGGAATGGCGAATTTCGACAGCCAGCGGATAATCACGAAACAAATGGAGAAGTTGTTTCATGCGCGCGAGATTGGGGGGCGTATTGTGAAACGAAAAGGGGAATTGCAGCAGCACTGCGCCCAGCCTTCCGGCGTTGCGAAGAACATCGAAACCAGCGCGAACAGCGACTTCATCCGCCGCCGTGGCGTCGTCCTCGTGCGTCAATTTTTGCCACAATTTGGCCGTGAAAAGAAAGCGCGGATTGGCCGCGACACGCTCGATCCACTGTGCCGCGTGGCTGGGGTGCAGTGGGCTGTAGAATGAGGTGTTGATCTCGATCGTGTCGAAATACTCGGCTAGATAGCTGGCTTCGTGGAATCCGCGGGGACGGTGAGGCGGGTAGACGATGCCGTTCCAATCGGGGTAGGACCAGCCGGCCGGGCCGATGAGCACACGACCGCTTTGCACGGGCCGTGGCTCCGACTGCGGATCCTTCGTTGGGTGCTTAAGCATATAACCAGAAGCGTATGATGTGCGCCGAGAGCCTGTCAATTCGTCCCGGCGCGAACGAACCGTTCGCGTCCGTTGCACGCAGTTCAGCTCCCGAGCTACTCTGAAATCGTCTCGATGAGTCTGTCGATTCTCGAGCGGAAGGTGTTTCGATGAGAGTCACGTTCCGTCACATAGAAGCCAAGTTCCGCCAACCGATTGAGCAGGAGTGTGCACGCCACGTTGAGAAACTGAACCGGTGGCTGAAACGGTACGCCCCCGACTTGATCCAACTTCACACCACACTAGAAAAGCTGCCCCGCAGGACCGAATACAGTCTATCGCTGAATCTCGCCCTTCCGACCGGAACGCTTCATGCGACGGCATCGGCGGCAGACGCGCGTGCCAGCGCAAAGGCAGCCTTTGCAGAGCTCGAGAACCAGCTGAAAAAACATCAGCAAAAACTGCGCAAGGACTACGTCTGGAAGCGGAAGCGCGCCCGTGGAGTGGGCAAGCCGAGCGAGGGGCCCTCGTGAGGAAAAGCGTTCAGACGACCGCCGTGGTGTCTGACGACGGGACACTCATAACCCAAGGGACAAAAAGGGCCAACGGGGCAGAGCCCGCCGATAAGCCTAACCAGCGTTGGGGATAAGTGGTGCGTCGGCCTGCACAGAGGCTTTGCTTGGACGAATAAGCGGCCGATCGAGCTTGCTCATTTTTCTCGAGATGTTCGAGGTGCTGACCGGTCAGGGGCTCTAGGCAAAAGCGTCATCGACAGGAAGGCTCCGACCCAAGAACCTGCCGCAGCAAACACGACATATTGCCAGTTCTTCGTGTAACTAATGACCGCAAACGCGGACAATAGATACCACACGCTGCTCCAAGTGGCCGCCGGCACGCGTCTTCGTGACGAGACCGCTGCGTTGAACAGGACATATACGGCATCTGTTGCCGCCGTTGAGACAAGCACTCCCAGTGACAGCCAAGGATCGATCCGCCACATTCCGGTCACCTCGATTCAGCAAGTTTCCTTTTACTTCGGTAGATCTCGGCAGATCGTCAAACCGTCGGTTACTTTCCATCTCCAAAACATGGTCGGGCAAGAGGCCCCAGGGGTGGTTGGAGAACGATCGAGCGCGCGCGCCTGCTACCGACTGAAGGTGGGCAAATGTACGAGATCGCTGTTTGGAACAGTCTCGACCGGTTGACCGGCTTTCCGCCATGCCGCTAGGCCGCCCACGATAACAAAAGCGTTGAATCCTTGCTCCCTCAATAGATGCGCCACACGGGCGCTGGTGGCTTCGCGCTGTCAAGTACAGTACAGGTAGATGTCCTTGTTCTTGGGAAGCTTCGTGACTTCCTCGGACAAGTTGTTGGGCTCGATGCGAATGGAGCCTCTGATGCGGGCGGCGCCGGGATCATAGTAACCGTGGCTGCGCACATCGACCAGCAGGATCTTCCCCGATTCATCCGACTGGAGCTTCTTGGCTAATTCGATCACCTGGACCCGCGGCACAACGCGATAAACGCGGTATTTCCGGTAGCGCCACAGACGATGAGCAATGAAGGCGATCGCTGCCCCGATGACCACAATCTCAACCGCATGTCCCACCGCTTGGAAACCACGCGCGATGACGGCGAGAAAGTCGCGGAACAAGAATCCGATAAGGCCATACGCCAGCGCATAGAGGGATGCCCCAACTAGATCCAACCCGAAAAACTGGAGGAACGGCATTTTCATACTTCCGGCCAGCGGCGGGGCCATGGTGTTGACGCCAGGAACGAACTTGGCAAGCAGCAGAGTTGTTCGGCCTCGCTTGTAGAAGGATTCCGCCGAACGCAGAATACAAGTTTCAGGGTTGGCCGAGACTTTGCAGAGGTAACCCAACAGACCCCATCCCAGGTGCCTGCCGAGGACGTAGAGCAGTGAGTCACCCAATAACATTCCAACGACCGCCAACAGCAGAGCCGTTGGGACGCGTAGAATCCCGGATGCCGTCGCCGCTCCGCCGGCAACCAATGCCAGGGCAGCAGGAACAGGTAGCCCGATCGCTTCCAAAAAGACAATCAGGAAGAGAATGCCGTACCCGTGCTGTGCCATTAGCAATAGCAATGTGCCCATCTGCTTCTGTCCTCTCGATCTTTAGATTCTTCGCGCCGCAACTCTGGTTCAGCGCACACTACCCGAATACGCGTGCATTCGTCATTGAAGTCAGCGACGCTCGCACTGTGCTAGGAGGGCCTATTTGCCCAGACGGGGTTCCGTCGGACGGCCCGTCTTCCGAAGGCAAGGGCAATTGGCACCAAAAGGCAAAGTCCGAGCAGGGCGACTACGGTGAGCATGGCTACAACACCAGGGTTGCGGAAATTGTCCACCGCAACCAGCAGAGCGGCTGAAAAATCACGTTGTGCTGTCCCCAGCGCCAAGATTCTCCTGCTGTCCGAAGATGGTCCTCCCAAAGCGAACCCACAGCCGATTGAACCGAGTAGTAACGCACTCCCAGCTAGAATTACGTTTAAGCTCATGGTCCGGGTAAGATTCCTGAAATTGGCAGTCATCACCAAGACGATCACGAGTACCAGGGCTATCGTGGATGCTCGACGGAGGTAGGGCTGTAAGTAACCGGCAAGAACTGCCTTACGCGCCCTTACCAACAGACCAAGAAGCAAAGGCAAAAGCATGACCGTCACCAGAGGCTTGGCCACGAGCCAGGGGCTGACGTGATCGACGGCCACCAGCAGCGGGAGGACGATCGGCATATAAATAACCGTCAAAGCCATCAAGAACACCATTAGCCCCACCGCGAAGGCGGTGTTGGCTCGGGAGAACTCCGCAAGTTTGGGCAGGAAAGGCGCACCGGCGCCACTGCCCAGCAACAGGATCCCAATGGCGAGAGGTTCGTCAAGGGTGAGTATTCGCGTAATGAAGTAGGCCAGCAATGGCACTAGGACGAAGTTGGCCGCTACGGCAGACAGGACTAGCCTGGTTGAGCGAAATGGCTCCAAAATCTGCGACAGGGTCAGTCCCAGTCCCACACCGAGCATGCTGGTGACCACAAAAACAAATATGGCAACCTTTGCCGACACATCCAGAGCGACTAACATAGCAAGCGACCTACCTCCACCTTACGATGCCACAGACACCTGCTCGGAATTGCGATGAGGCGATTGTACTAACTTGTTGACGTTGGCTCCATCGACAGCGCTTCGATGTCAGCTTCCTTTACTATCCGTTTGAGACTCGATGCTGAGTGCGCTCCCCAATGCGGATCGAAGGCAGCCATAGCGCTCCTTCCTTGGGTTAAGATAAAGCCTCCGGTTATGGCCCTGCTCGACGCCGTCGGTTCTCCGCTTGCGTTTCTGCAAAGCATGCTTCCGGTAATTCCGCACGCCGAACTGCTCGCGGCAGAGCAGGAATGGTGGAAAGCGGATGGAGTCGCGATCTCCGGTGCAATCGATCGTGCTGGAACGCCATGGCTTCGCATGTTCGATCGGTCTGGTAAGCGCACCGATGAAATCCTTTACCCTCCCGAATATCAGACCATGCTGTGGCAGGGCTACCGCTCCGGCGTAGTTTGGCGCGCGCTCGAAGAAAAATCGCTCCTCACGACCTATCTCTTGATGTATGTGATTTCGTTCTACGATCCTGGGATCTGCTGCCCCTACACTGTGTCGCTCGGCACGGCTGTTTCTTTGGCCAAGTACGGGAGCAGGGAATCGCAGACGCGGTTCCTGCCCCCGCTCTTGCGGAAGGATAATGGCGTGTGGCAGGGAGCCACGTGGATGACAGAGCTCGGCGGCGGCTCTGATTTGGGTGCCAATGTCAAGACCATGGCCCGGCCTACAGCGGATGGCTGGCTGCTGACAGGCGACAAATATTTTGCAAGCAACGCAGCGGCTGAATTAGCGGTTGTGGCTGCCCGCCCCGAAAAAGCCCCGCCGGGCGTGCGCGGCTTGGCGCTGTTCCTGGTACCTCGCTATCGCCGAGATGGCAGCCTCAACCGCTTCATCCGACGACTGAAAGACAAGATTGGCACTCGCTCGGTGCCTACTGGGGAAATCGAACTAAGGGACAGCGAGGCTTACCTGTTGGGCCTACCGGACTCGGGAATTTATCTGATTTTGGAAGTTTTGAATCTTTCCCGCGTGGCTAATAGCGTAGTGAGCGTTGCGTTGGCTCAACGGGCCCTGGCGGATGCGCTCGCCTTCGCGAAGTGCCGCACGGCATTCGGCAAGCGCATTGTCGATCATGCGCTGCTTCGGCACCAGTTTGAGGCCAGTCTGAGATCGCTTCGATCTGCGTTTGCCCTAGCGTGGGAATCAGTTCGGCTCCTCGATGAAGTGAGGATGGAGCGGCCGCCGTACTCCGAGCGCTATCATTTCTTCCGGCTGGTAGCCCATCTGGCCAAGTACTGGACGGCGGAGCTCGCGGTGGATACGGCTAAATGGGCGATGGAGGTTCACGGGGGCCTGGGCGTGTTGGGCGAATATGACGCAGAACGCTGGCTGCGGGAAGCGATGATTCTCGCCATTTGGGAAGGGACTTCGCACCGCCAGATACTGGATGGATTGGAAGTGATGGAGCGCAAGCAAGCACACAAAATCCTGTTTGCGCGGTTGGCCGAGATCGCGCAAACCGAGGAGCTGCAGCAATTGGAATCAGACGTCCAGCAGCTCCTGAAGCAGCTACCTGATCGCAAGGAAGCTGAGGCGGAAGCACTCTTCAGGCGGCTTGCCATTCTTTCTGCGGATCATCTGTCGCGGAAGCATCTAGAGTAAGCAGACGTCGTTGCGCGCCATGGGAACAAAGGCCACGACTTCAAGCAACGACCTACGTCTCGTCTGGCAAAACTGTCACGCCACCTCACACCTGGCTAACAACGGGAGCAATGAACATGATGGCACTGGATATGGCGACACGTGCGCGGGACTTGGCGGAGGAGGCGATCGGCATCGACAGCCACATCGATACGATTCAGCGCGTGCTGATGATGGGTCAGGATCTGGGTAAACGGTCGGACATGGGTCACGTCGACATTCCGCGTCTACATGAAGGCGGGATGCACGCGCCGTTTTTCGCGCTGTGGGTTCCCGTGTATTACGTGGGCGCCGAAGCCGTGCGCAGAACGTTGGATTTGCGGGATGCGATGCAGTCGGTTCTAGACCGACACAAGGATCAGATCGAGCTGGCGACAACAGCGTCCGATATCGAACGGATCGTTAAGGCGCACAGAATCGCTGCGTTTCTAACGATCGAGGGCGGACACCAGATCGACGACGACCTCAGCGTGCTGCGCGCTTACTACCAGTTGGGGATGCGCTCGATGACCCTGACGCATTCCCGCAATAACAACTGGGCAGATGCATCGACTGACAAGCCGGCGCACAACGGACTGACGGATTTCGGAAAGGAAGTGGTGCGGGAGATGAACCGACTGGGGATGTTGGTCGACGTTTCGCACGTTTCCGACAAAGCCTTTTACGACACGCTGGCGGTCACAACCAAACCGGTGATCGTTTCGCACTCGTCGATGCGGGCGATTTCAGATGTTCGGCGGAATGTGACGGACGAAATGCTGCGGGCGCTCGCCAAGAACGGTGGTGTGATCGGTATCAATTTCGGAGAGGGTTTTATCAATCCCAGGGACGCAGAGAGGTTGCGATCAACAATCCAAACCGAGACGACCGGCCCGTCACTGACCGGTAGGCCTTTGGACGACTATGCAGCGAAGGATATACGGAGGTTGTTCGGGACGCCTGTGAAGGTCGTAGCTACCGTAAGCGACGTGGCCGATCACATCGAGCACGCCGTGAAGACCGCGGGCATCGATCACGTTGGGATTGGGAGCGACTTCGACGGGATTACGGGGCCGCCGAACGGACTGGAAGATGTTTCGAAGATGCCGGCGCTGACGGCAGAGCTGCTGAAACGCGGTTACGCGGAACGCGACTTGAAGAAGATCTGGGGCGAGAATTATCTGCGAGTGATTCGCGAAGTAACGGGCGAGTAAGTTTTTTCCAGCCGTCGCCAAAATGAGGCCAGCGTGAAAAGGGTCGGCGGAGCAATGGGAAGCCATCATGCAGCATCCTTCCGCCGTTGACCCGCAGGCAGTTAGTGGCCGTTACCGTGACGGGAAGGCAATATCAGGATCCAGCACGCGTCCGGCAGCTGTGCATTGACTTGCCTGGTTAAAGCGGATATCTTCTCGACGAAATTGGGAATTCCCGTTGGTAGGGTGGTGACAACTGCTGGGATTCGTCGCCAAACGAAAGCCATGCTGCGCCGCGGAGCGCCTTTACTGGCGGACTCTGCGATCTTCGCAAACAACGTCACGTCGCTCTTCCCGATCAATGCCGTGTATCGTGGCCTCGACCTAAGCGGCGGTGTCCCCCGGAAAGAGGCAGATGTCGGCAGAGCACGTGCGACCTTAAGGCGGCCTAGTGCTGCCAATGGCCGTTGTGAACCTGTCCTGGTTCCATGGCAAACCCGGTGCATGGTGCATACATGGAAGTTGAAAACCTCGAGCTAGACGTCGGCAAACCTAAGTTGTTGTTTCGATGGTGGGCGGTCCTGATGGCTGTGGCAAGCACGGCGGCGGTATCGCTTGTGGCCGCGCTTTCCGTCGGATGCTATGGCGCGGCCATCCTTCTCGGCAGGGTTCGCCCCTTACGCAACGCGTATGAACTTCTTTCCCGGGCCTACGACCGTTTTATCGATCGGCTCGGCCAGCGGATTCTGCGGGATCCCCGAGACACTCCCGCGCTGCGGATCATGGTGTCGCTGAGCCTTAGTGCTGTGCCAATTTTCGTGATCCAACTGGTTTTAGGAAAACCTCGACTCCTGCTCGTGGTCGCTTTCTATCTTTCACTCTACGGTCTCAATTTCGGGCGGTTTGTGAGGATGTTCAGCGCCAAGCACGTGGAGGCGCATCGGCGGCAGGGCTATTTCTCCGAGAAATACGATAAATTCTTGGGCCGCTATATCGAATTTTTTCTCGGATATCTGTATGGGAACGTTCCCGAACTGGATCGGACCGTTCATGTCCGTATCCACCACAGAGAAAACAGCGGACCCGACGACACAACCTACTCCAGAGCCTACAATCGGACTAGTCGACTGGATTTCCTCTGGTATCTTTCGAACAACACTTGGACGGTCTTAGGCATTGCTCCGTACGCCTACTTTCAAGCAAGAGGGGATAAAAAAAATCGAAAACAGATGCTATGGGGAATCACGCGGTACTATGCTTACTTCGTATCGGTCTTTGTCTACGATTGGAGAATTGGGATCATGTTTGTGCTCGTCCCTCTTCTCTGCATGAACTTCATCACAGCGGTCACCGCGTGGGTTCAGCACGCTTTCTATGACCCAGAACGTCCCGAAGACTATTTTGCGAGTACCGTGACTCTCTTTGATGAGGTGAACTTTATGAACGAAGGATACCACCTCTGTCATCACCACCGGGCCGGCCTTCACTGGACAGAGATGCCCGCCCATATGGAGCGGATTCGCGACAAGATGAGAGAGTCCGGCTCTTTGGTCTTCCGGGACCTGGATTTTATGAAGCTCTTCTTCGAGTTGACTGTCCTTCGCCGAATGGATGTACTTGCCGAGAAACTTGTCCCGTGGGAGCCAATGAATCACGAACAGAGATTGGCTCTGCTGACGGAGAGAACTAGACCTACAACGGTTGGGCCGGCCTGAATGTCACGTGCGTGCTGGAAAATCTTCGATCAGATTTTCAGGACTGTAAACGGGACGCCCCGACGAAGAAAAGAATCGGAAACGGTAGCAAGTCATCGGGTTTGGATCAAATCCTTCGTTGTTTTCAACTCGGCTTCATTTGCAGCTTTGATTCGCTCAAATTGCTCCGGCGTAAGGTAGAGGTATTCGCTTCCATTGTCTTTGACGACAGGGTGACCTGGGCAATTTGGAATGCCACATTGACAATCGGCCATTTGTTCGCTCTCCCGAGAGAGCCTAGCACGAGCTGCCGCGGGCCATTAGGAGCCTTCGCTCGGGCGGTTTCGACAATCGCAATAACCCTCTAGAGGGGCAGCCCGGAAGACTACGCTCCGCGTCGCTGGTGCTTGACAGATTTCTAATGCTGGGCGGTCGTCAGGGTGCGTAGGAACTGGTTGATGGCAGACAAGGTCGCTGGGCGTTGATCCCGATGGGGAGCATGGCGGCAATTCTCGAAGATGATGGCTGAGGTCGAGGAGATTCTGGCCCGAATAGTGTCGACCTGTGCCGTGGTGCCATACTCGTCTTGCGCTCCTTGAAGCACCAGGACTGGGCAGCGGATCAGATCCAAGAACGATTCGATGTTCCACAGCCGAAAGCTTGGATCGAGCCAGATGTTATTCCAGCCCCAGAAAAGGGAGTCGGCATTCGCGTGATATCGCCCAAGCCGCTCTGGCAAGTCCGTTTCCTGGTAGAGTACCTTGGCTTGGGCGATGCTGGAAAGTGTGACGGGTTCGACGAATACGTGAGGTGCCTCTAAGACAAGCGCAGCAGGAGAATCGGGAAACATGCCAGCGTAGAGAATGGCAATCGACGCTCCGTCGCTATGCCCGAGAAGTACGGGTCGTTCGATGCCTGCCTTCTTGAGAATCTGCGGAAGCACGGTTTGCGCTTGGTGATGCATGTAGGACACGGGTTGAGGCTCTGTGAAGGGATCCGACTGGCCGTGTCCGTACCGCGAATAAACAAACACAGCGGCGCCCGTTTCTTCGGCCAGGCGAACAGGGAAGTCCCTCCAATGAGCGATCGAGCCGAGTCCTTCGTGAAGCATTACGATCGTCGGAAGATGTGGGTGACGGGCTTCGATTCGGACCGCCTCGAGCCGCTTGCCGTCGATCAAGTAGCTCTTCGCGACGATGGAAGTGCCGTTCATGGGAGCGATCACTGGTCAACGAGGAACGGCAGTCGACGTCAATGAGTCCCTAATCGGCGTCTTCCTCAAAGCCTGGATCAGCCTCCTTAGATTCTCCTCGACGGTGCGCCCTGCTGTGTTGATCTGAATGTCAGCCTTGGCGTACAGCGCCTCGCGCTCAGCGAGGATTCGTTTGAGATCAGACATCGCATCGCGGATATCGCACATTGGACGCATATCACCTTGGGCGATCACCCGTTGCATGTGCTCTTCTGGCGAAGTCTTTAGCCAAATCGTGAAACAACTCGATAGCAATCGTTCGAACGTGCCCGCCTCCGATACAAGGCTTCCTCCGGTCGCCAGGACAAAACAGGGATGTCGTCCGATCACAACTTCCAAACACTGCCGTTCGAGCTTGCGGAAGCCACTCTGCCCGCGAAATTCGAAGATCAGACTTAGAGTGAGGCCGCTTTCTTGCTCGATCAGGCGATCAAGCTCGAAAAAGGGCATTTCCAGACGGTCCGCCAGTGCGGTCCCTAGGGTAGACTTTCCAGCGCCTCGCAGCCCTATTAGGGCAATCCTCTGGTGACGGGCCGCCTGATCCATTCCACCAAACTCATGAAGCAGCATCTGGCGGGCCCGCTGAAGGTCATCTACGGAGAGGCGCCGGAGGAACTCGACTGTATGGGTCAGTTCTACTGGCGGTTCAGGGCCCTCAAAAAGCAAAGCGTCAACCGGCATGCCCAATGCCTTGGCCAGCCGTCGCAGCACTAGAATGGAAATGTTTCCGTTGCCGCTTTCGATTTGCGCAAGGTACCGCTCCGAAACACTGGAATCCCGAGCGAGCTGCTTTCTGGTCATGCCCCTGCGGGCTCGCGCTTGCCTAACGCGGTCCCCGAGTGACCTTAGGGGGGTCGAAGAGCTAACTTGGATCTGGGTGCCACTCCTGCGCATTGAATTGGGCTCCTGCAGAATCGGCGGCCCGAAAATTTTCCTACCTCTGAGCGGCGCAACGCCAGGGCGAGGCAAGCCCGCCGCTCACCTGGGAGCTGGCAGCAGCCGCATCCAACGTCCATGCATTATAGTACATTTCATGGCACCTTCCCGTGCCTACAAGATCGAGAGCGATCTGCACTGCCCCGTGATGGCCGCCAAATGTTGCACTTGTCCGATTATTGACTGTGGGTATAGGTGTGCAATATATTGACACTGCTGGCGGAAGTGCGAGAACCAGGAGATGAGTATGGAAGCCTCCCTGGGTGGTTCGAGTTGGTTGGTTTCAGATTTTGTAGATTTTCAGACGGCACCGTCGCGCTACCGCCATTGGAAGCTATCCGTAGAGGGTCGCGTAGCGGTGCTGGCGATGGACGTACAAGAAGACGGAGGCATACGGCCCGGATACAAGCTCAAATTGAATTCTTACGATCTCGGCGTGGATATCGAGTTGCACGACGCGCTTCAGCGGATTCGGTTTGAACATCCCGGAGTCGCGAGTGTCATTCTCACCGGCGCCAAGCCGAGAGTTTTCTGCTCCGGTGCCAACATCTACATGCTGGGCCTATCAAGCCATGCTTGGAAGGTGAACTTCTGCAAATTCACGAATGAGACGCGAAACGGAATGGAAGACTCCAGCGCCAATTCAGGCCTGAAATTCATCGCGGCTTGCAATGGATCCACCGCCGGTGGCGGCTATGAGCTCGCCCTGGCATGCGATGAGATTGTGCTGATCGATGACCGCTCGTCTGCGGTTAGTTTGCCGGAGGTTCCTCTGCTCGGCGTGCTTCCGGGCACCGGCGGGTTGACCAGGCTTACAGACAAGAGGCGCGTTCGGCGAGATGTAGCAGATGTATTTTGCACCACGCCGGAAGGTGTGCAGGGCCAACGCGCAAAAGAATGGGGACTCGTCGACCACGCCGTCAAGCCACAAAACTTCGACGCATACGTGAACGGTCGCGCGCTGGCGTTGGCTGAGTTGTCGGATCGCCCCAAGGAGGGTCGGGGCGTCGACCTTTCGCCGCTGGCGCGGACCGTAGACGACCACGGATACCACTACGAATATGTGGACGTAGCCTTTGACGCGCAACGCCGCACGGCAGCCTTAACGGTCAGGGCGCCTAAGACCCCGGTGCCGGCAACGATGGACGAAATTCTCGGTGCTGGAGCTGAGTGGTGGCCTTTGCAAATGTCTCGGGAGCTAGACGACGCAATTTTGTCACTACGAACCAACCAGCTCGAACTCGGATTGTGGATCGTGAGAACGGAAGGCGATTGGAGGAATGTGCTTGATGTGGATGCCACTTTGTTTTCGAATCGCGGCAACTGGTTCGTCCGCGAAGTTATCGGCATGATGCGCCGAACACTGGCCCGCGTGGACGTTACATCCAGATCGGTTTACGCCTTCATTGAGCCGGGTTCGTGCTTTGCCGGCAGTCTCTTGGAGCTGGCATTGGCGGCAGACCGCTCATACATGCGGGAGGACCCCCAAGGTGCCGTTGCACTCTCGGAGATGAATTTTACAGGGCTGGAAGCTGTCAGCGGTCTTTCTCGTTTGGAGGCGAGATTCTATCGTGACGCGTTTCGCTTCTCCAAAACGCGCGAGCGAATTGGCCAGGCACTCGGCCCCCGCGAAGCCGTAGAGCTGGGCCTGGTCACTTTCACGCCCGATGAATTGGATTGGACCGACGAGATAAGGCTCGCCATTGAAACCCGCCTGGCTCTTTCGCCTGACGCAATAACCGGTCTGGAAGCCAATCTCCGTTTTGGTAACCCTGAGAACATGAACGCGCGCATCTTCGGGCGGCTTTCCGCATGGCAGAATTGGATCTTCCTGCGCCCCAATGCGGTTGGACCTACGGGAACGCTGAAGGTGTATGGCACGGGCAATCGCGCCAAGTTTGACTGGGAGCGGGTATAACGCAAATGGCCGAACAAACAGAAGCAACTCAGCAGGCGATCGATTACTCTCAGCACATTCCCAACAATGTCGATCTTTCCAATGATCGAACTTTGCAGCGGGCGCTCGAACGTTGGCAGCCGGCGTTTCTGAACTGGTGGAGCGAAACGGGACCGGCCAATAGTGTCAGGCTGCAGGTCTACCTGAGAACCGCCGTAAGCGTGGATCGCGACGGATGGGCGAACTTCGGATACGTGCGCATGCCGGAATATCGGTGGGGCATCTTCCTGACCCCGCGAGATGAGAATCGAAAGGTTAATTTTGGAGATCACCGGAATCAGCCGGCGTGGCAGGAAGTCCCTGGAGAATATCGGTCGACGCTGCGGCGGATTATCGTGACCCAGGGCGATACCGAGCCAGCTTCGGTCGAGCAACAGAAACTTCTAGGGGCCACCTGCCCCTCGCTGTACGACCTCCGGAATCTGTTTCAGGTCAATGTCGAGGAGGGACGGCATTTGTGGGCGATGGTGTACCTCCTGCATCGCTATTTCGGGCGCGACGGAAGGGAGGAGGCGGAGGCTCTTTTGGCGAGGCGGTCCGGGGACCCCAACAACCCGCGCATCCTCACGGCCTTCAACGAAAAGACCGATCATTGGCTGGCGTTTTACATGTTTACCTTTTTCACCGATCGCGACGGCAAATTCCAGCTGGCTGCTTTATGCGAGTCCGGTTTTGACCCTCTGGCAAGAACGACAAAGTTCATGCTGACCGAAGAGGCGCATCACATGTTTGTCGGGGAATCTGGTGTCGCGCGCGTCCTGCAACGGACATGCGAAGTGATGCGTGAGCACAACTTGACCCTGCCTTCGGAGGTCCGCGCCCAGGGAGTCATCGATCTTGAGACTTTGCAAAAGTTTGTGAATTTTCACTACAGCGTCACACTGGACTTGTTCGGCTCCGAGATCTCCTCGAACGCGGCGAGCTACTACACGGGTGGTCTCAAAGGCCGGTATGAGGAAGCGAAAATAGGTGACGACCATTCCCTCGGCAGGGACTCGTACACCGTCCAAGAGATTGTAAATGGTGCTGTCGTACACCGGTCGGTTCCGGCGCTGACGGCTCTCAATGCGCGCTTGCGCGACGACTATACGGGCGAGATTCAAGCTGGGCTCGATCGATGGAATCGGATTCCGGAAAGATTCGGAATTCCGTTTCGCTTCACGTTGCCGCACGTGGGATTTCATCGCAAGATCGGAGCTTTTGCCGGCCATTACATAAGTCCTGACGGAAAATCCGTTTCCAAGGAAGATTGGGAGGCCCGCTCGCCACACTGGCTTCCTTCGAACAATGACCACGAGTTCGTCAGTTCGCTAATGGGGCGAGTCGTCGAGCCGGGAAAATTCGCCAACTGGATCGCTCCTCCGGCAAGGGGCATCAACAACTTGCCCATCGAATTCGAATATGTCCGCTTTGCCTGAGGTTGACCTTGCACGTCTCCGACAATCCCGCTTCGTTCGTCCACGACCGACTGCAAACGGTCTCTGCCTCCGCACGAAAGCTCTTCGACGTAATCGTACGTCAGGCGTATCAAGGCCCGCTCCACCCAAAGCCCGAGGGCACCGCTACGCCCCCCGAGATTCTGGAGGCGTGCGGTCTTGACGTAGGAGAGTTTTATGCGTTGCTCAGCGTTTTAACAGCCGCCGGTCTGATCCGAGTGTCGAATGCCTACCCGTTCGAAGAAATACAGCTCTCTCCCCAGGCGGCCGAGGCACTTCGCCCGTCGGAGAAAGTCGACGAGGGCCGGGACATTGCTCCGTAGCTTCTGTGTACCGCCGGATCAGCGGTTCGTCGAGGACTACGTGACCGAAATCGCAATAGCCCGAGCTGGGCGTTGAATTCTGGGCGGCTTTTTATCGGCGGATTGAATCGAGATCACGAGCGCTGTGATTGAGACCCCACAGTGCCACGACTTAGCTCGCGCAGCTTGTACCGCAGCACCTTTCCGGCAGCCGTCTTCGGCAGTTCGGCGACAAATTCGATCCGCCTCGGGTATTGGTGAGGTGCGATTCGCCGTTTCACGAAGTCCTGGAGTTCCCCGACAAGTTCCCGATTGCCCGCATGGCCTTGGCGGAGTACGACAAAGGCCTTCGGGGTGTGGAGCCCTGTGTCTTCTTCGTACGCAATTACCGCAGCTTCCAAAACGCAGGGATGCTCAATCAGCGTGCATTCTACTTCGATCGGTGAGACCCATTGACCAGACACCCGAAACATGTCATCCGATCTGCCGGCATACCAATAGTAGCCATCTTCATCGACGCGGTATTTGTCGCCGGTAACGAACCAGCGCCCGCGCATTCGCTCCTGGCTTAGGGCCCGGCGATTCCAGTAACAGGAAGCGATGCTTGGCCCAGCCACCATGAGGTCGCCGATCGTCCCGGCGGCCACCGGAGCTCCCGCGTGATCAACTAAGGCAAGTTGATAACCTGGGACGGGTTGGCCGGTGCTCCCGGGCCGAACGTGTCCGGCTCGAGCCGAAAGATAGATGTGCAAGACTTCGGTGGAACCGATTCCATCCAGAATCTCGATGGCAAAACGGTTCTTCCAGCGGCGAAAAATATCCGCGGGAAGCGGCTCGGCGGCCGAGATGGCCAGACGGATCGAGCGCAAGTCGTACGCCGTATTTTGTTCCGCCTCCTGTAGCATCGCGGCGTAAAGCGTCGGCACCGAAAAGAACAGCGTCGGCCGATTCCCTTGGGCTGTGTCCAGTATCGCGCGGGCTTGTGATTTGCCCGGATACAGAATCGTTGAAGCTCCGACATGAAACGGGAACATGAGGCCGTTACCGAGCCCATAAGCATGGAAAAGCTTCGACGAAGAGAACGTGACGTCGTCCGCCTTGATATCCACTACGCCGCGAGCGTAATACTCGCAGCAGTAGACCCAGTTGTGGTGCAGGTGCACGGCGGCTTTAGGTCGGCCGGTGCTGCCCGAGGTCCAAAGCCAGAAGGCGGTGTCATCCTTGCTGGTGCATGCCGGGTCCAGTTGGGGTGACGCGTCGTCGACAAATTGATTCCAAGAGATGTAACCGCCCACGGGCTCCCCGCACACGATGACGTTCTTGCAGTAAGGCTGATCCGATAGCGCAGGCGCAAGTTCCGCGAGAAGGTTCGAGTGGATGATCGCAATTCTGGCTCTGCTCTCTTGAAGAAAGTAGGCATATTCGCTTGCGCGTGCCGCGGTACTGGTCGGTACCGCCACAGCTCCAATCTTCATCGCTCCGAAGTATGCGGCAGCAAATTCCAACGTGTCCGGCAGAACCAGCAACACGCGCTGTTCCTGTTGTAGCCCAAGCCTAAGCAATCCATTCCCGACGCGGTTGACCTGCTCCGCCACTTCTCTGTACGTAACTCGCTTGTCGCCGCAGATGATCGCGGTCCGATCGCCGCGACCGTCTCGGATGTGGCGGTCGACAAAATGCTCCACGAGGTTGTAACGCTCCGGAAGTTCCACGTTCGCGACACGATCCATCATCGTTGTCACGCGATCGCTTTCCAGGCAACCGCGCCCACGATGCGGCACCCCATCCCAGTAGGAGGAGCAGTATACTGCACGTCTTGGTAGACGCAACAACACCTCGCGATGTCGCTGCATAGGATCGTATCAAGAGGGTTACCGCAGACGAAACGGCGTCAGGGTATCGATTTGAGTTCGCAGTTCATCTGGTATAGTTCTGAAACAACGCCTAGAAAACGACGCGGGAGGATGCACATTCGGAAGCCCAGTTATGTACTGGCTGCTTTTCTCCTCCTTTTGGCAAGTCCCTCTATCTTCGTCGGGGGTCCCCTAGCCCAGCGGGAACAACTGAGCAGTATCGACCAGGATCGTGACCGCGGGATATTACGAGATGCCTACGACGCGGTGAAGAAGCACTACTACGATCCCACCTACCACGGCGTGGATTTGGACGCGCGATATCGGCAGTGCGAGGATAAAATCAAAGCGGCTCCCGTAAACGGCGAGGCGTTCCGTTGGATTGCTGCATTTCTAGGTGGTCTGAACGACAGCCACACCTTTTTCGTTCCACCTGCCCGAACCTCGCAGGTGGAGTACGGCTTTCGGATGCAGGTTTTCGGCGACGACGTTTTTGTTACCCATGTTCGCCCGGGGACCGATGCAGAATCCAAGGTTCATCCCGGCGATCAGATTACGCTGTACCAGGGTTTCAGCGTGAATCGCCGGGACTTTCATGACCTTTCCTATTACCTGAACAGCCTGTCCCCCCTAGCTGTCTCGCAACTGAACCTGCGCGACCCGGACGGCGGGATCCGGCAGGTTAGTGTGAATTCCAAGCTTCAGCAAGGGCGCAAAGTGCTGGATTTCACTTCCGGCGGCTCGGATGTTTGGCAGTACATTCGCGAGGAGGAAAACCGGGATCACCTGGTTCGCCAGCAATATGTGGAAATCGGCGACGTCATGATTTGGAAGATGCCCGAATTTTTTCTGGAAGACAGTGAAGTCGATCGTTTCTTTGGAGTCGCTCAACGGCACAGGACTCTTATCCTCGATCTGCGGGGCAACCCCGGGGGCGCGATCACCACATTGGAAAGAATGGTCGGAAATGTGTTCGACCACGATCTTAAAATTGCAGATCGCATTGCGCGAAAGGAACAGAAACCACAGATTGCGAAGACCCGCGGAGATCGCGCATTTGGGGGCAGAATGATTGTTCTCGTGGATAGTCGGTCCGCTTCGGCCGCCGAGCTTTTTGCTCGTGTGACACAGCTTGAGCACCGCGGAACGGTCTTGGGCGATCGCACTTCCGGAAGCGTCATGGAGGCACGAATCTACCGGTATTCGCAGGGTATGGACACGAAGATCTTCTATGCCTTCTCGGTAACTGATGCGGACCTAGTGATGAACGATGGGAGGAGCCTCGAACACGTTGGCGTTACGCCTGATGAAATCGTTCTGCCGTCCGCGCAGGACCTAGCTGACAACCGAGATCCCGTGCTCGCCCGAGCAGCAGGGTTGGCCGGTCTGAAAATGAACACCTCCGAAGCCGCGAAACTTTTCCCCCTAGAGTGGCTGCCTTTGCAATAAGGGGATCCCCCAACGCGACGCCACAACTACGCGTCCGTTCTTCGGTGGGAAGCCTCTGACGTGCAGATCTTGCGACGCTGCTCTTCCGGTGATGGATCTTCTACTTGAGGTAGTCTTGGTCGTGAGGTGGCTGTAGTATGATGCATCTAAGAGATCCCTAGCTCGCCCACCTGATGCGACAACTAGGATGAGCGCCCCTGCGAAGCCCTCGTCAAAGGTAAACGATACCTTTTCGCCTCTTGCTACGCTGTTCTTGGTGTGTTTTGTGGCCGTCATGTGCTACTACGCCGTCCGAGTTGCCGTCGCACTGGGAATTCCCCCTGAACACAAAGCCTCATTTTGGCTTTTTACTCCATTTTTGCTGGCAGTCTTGCTGCTCACACCAACAAGAATTTGGCCATTGCTCATCGTTGCCGGACTCGCAGCGCCTCCGATCGCTGACTTCATAAACGGCGTACCGGTTACCTCCGAGATCTGGCTCTCGCTGGGCGACCTAGTCGAGGTGCTGATCGCAGCGTTGGGGATTCATTTTCTGTTTCGAGGTACGCCTGATCTTCGAAGCATAAATGCTCTGGCGAAATATGTGGCAGTTGCCGTGATCCTCGCACCCGGCGTTTCAGGGTTTGTGGGCGCAACCGGTTTCCCGCATGGCAGCTACTGGTTACTGTGGAGGATTTGGTTTTTCGCCGATGCCTTGGGATTACTCACTGTGACACCTGCCATACTGAGCTGGGTCCACGAGGGGCGCACTTGGGCGCAGGCACCCCGTAATTACCTGGAAATAGGGGCACTGCTGGCGTGCGTGGTTCTTTTGGGGTCTCTCACGTTCACGGGAACTGGATGGAGGAATTCACCTGCCCTGCTGTATTCGCTGGTGCCTCCTTTGCTGTGGGCGGCCCTGCGCTTTGGGTTAAAAGGTGTGTCGACCTCGATGCTGATTGTGACCTTTCTGTCGGTTTGGGGAGCTGCACACGATCGCGGCCCCTTCACCGGGCTCGGGCCTCTCAATAACGCCTTGGCCCTGCAGTTGTTTCTGTTCTTTGCCGCGATCCCTTTTATGGTTCTCGCGGTGCTTGTAGAAGAGGAAAAGCAAGCGCGACACGAACACAAACAGGCGATGGCGAGTCTGCACGAAAGCGAAGAACGCTTCCGCTTGGTTGCCAATACGGCTCCGGTAATGATTTGGATGTCCGGAGTTGACAAGCTGTGCAACTACTTTAATGACCCTTGGCTGCAATTCACCGGGCGGTCTTTCCAGCAGGAGCAGGGAAACGGCTGGGCCGAAGGCGTCCACTCTGAAGACTTACAACGGTGCTGGGATACTTATGCGAAGGCCTTTGATCGCCGGGAGCCTTTCGAGATGGAGTATCGACTCCGGCGGCATGATGGAGAGTACCGTTGGATTTTGGACCTGGGTGTGCCGAGATTCAATGCGGACGGTTCCTTTGCTGGCTACATCGGCTCGGCCATCGACGTAACCGAACGCAAGCTAG
>DASPVW010000019.1:0-119003 GCA_035622155.1 Candidatus Acidiferrales bacterium | reverse complement strand
GTGGGCGGTCTGGACCGTGTACAGCTACGAAAAACATTTGCGGGAGCGCGGGGACGTTGACTTCCTCAAGTTCTGCTTCGAGAAGCTGTCGCTGAACTTCACCTGGTGGGTGAACCGCAAGGATGTGGATGGCAACAACGTATTCTCGGGAGGCTTCCTCGGCCTGGACAACATCGGGGTCTTCGACCGCAGCAGCGCACTGCCGACGGGCGGCTATCTGGAACAATCGGACGGCACCGCTTGGATGGCGTTCTTTGCGTCGTTGATGCTCCAAATTGCAGTCGAGCTCGCGCTGGAGGACGACCACTACGAGGCCATGGCGCTGAAATATTTCGAGCACTTCCTGTGGATCGCCTCATCCATGGACAACCTCAGCTATACGGGCGTCAAACTCTGGGACCAAGGCGACGGTATCTATTACGATGTGCTGCGCTTTCCCGACGGCAACGGCGTGCGGCTCAAGGTCCGTTCCCTGGTTGGGCTGCTGCCGTTGGCGGCGACCGCTGTGCTGCCGGCCGACTTGCGGGAAAAGCTGCCGCGCTTCTTCGAGCAGGCGCAGTGGTTTCTGGAACAACACCCGTACATGGCGGCGATTCTCACCGTTCCATTGGAGGTGGGAGCTGGCGGCAGCCGGATCCTTTCCCTGCTCAACCCGGACAAGCTTCGCCGGATACTCGGCTACATGCTCAACGAGAACGAGTTCCTGAGCCCATACGGGATTCGCTCGCTGTCGCGCTATCACGCCGAGCACCCCTATGACTTCAACGTTGGGGGACAGGATTACCGGGTCGGCTATGTTCCGGGCGATTCCGATAGCGGGATGTTTGGGGGTAACTCCAATTGGCGCGGACCGATCTGGATGCCGATGCAGCTCATGCTAATCCTCGGCATGATCAACCAGTATGCCCACCTGGGCAACAACTTCAGGGTCGAGTGTCCGGTCGGCTCGGGCCGCCAGCTGAATCTCTTGGAGGTCAGCCAGGAGTTAGCGCGACGGGTGTCGCGCCTGTTCATCCCCAACAAGGAAGGACGCCGCCCCGCCCAAGGCACTCGCAACCGGTGGAACGATGAGCAGTGGCGCGACCACGTCCTGTTCTACGAGTACTTCCATGGGGACACCGGTGCAGGAATCGGGGCCAGCCATCAGACCGGCTGGACAGGCGTAATCGCCTTCCTGATTCAGGGATTCAAAGCAGTCGAGGCGGAGAAGGTCCTGGAAAAGGGGATGGCTGCGGTAACAGAGGTAAGCGCCGAGGTCGCCAAGGAGACGGACAAACCGGAAGCCGCCCAGGTCGCAAAGGAAGTCCACGAAGAGGTGGCGGAGAAGGTCGCTGCCCAGGTGCTCGAAACGGTTCAGAAACAGGTGAAGGAAGCCGTTCAGGATCAGGGTGGGAAGGCGGAGAAGCTCCAGGAAAAGGTCCAAGAGATCGTCATGGAGAAAGTAGCCGAGACCGTCCAGAAAAAGGCCGAGGAGGTTCAGAAGCAGACCGAACAGCCGGCAGAGGAAAAGAAGGAAGTCCTTTAACAAACCGGCTTCATCTGCTTGATCGTTGCCCGGAAGCGATCCAATCCGAGCTGGCCCCGTGTATCGTTGTCGCAACCGCGCTTTTTCAAGAAATGACGCCGGGCACAAACACTCCTCCGCTTTCACTTGCTTCAGAATGGGGATGTTGGGGTCGGCGCCTTTCCAGAGAGGGAGGACAGCCTGGCACTGCCCGACCTTGGCAACCAACAAGGCAACGCTTATACTCATCGCTGAGATCTGCCCTACGATGGCGCAGATCTCGGAAACTCGCGAATGTCGCAGGTTCCAGCTCGATGTGTGCTGAGCCGCGCTGCTGGCTTTACTTGAATCTCCTCCTAAGGGCGCCCGGCGGCCGCCGATCCGTTTTCCGCCAAGTCTGCAGGTATCTGCACTGACGCCCATTTCCGATATTTCTAGACTCGATGGCACCGCTCCTTTGAGCAGCGGAGGATCCATGGCGGACATCAGGACGATTCTTGCTGAAAATGAAAAGCTATCGCTCGAGATGCTTCGTGGAAACGCGGATCAGATCGACCAGGCTCGCCGTTTCCCCCGCGAAAACCTTCGGGCGCTAGGCCATGCGGGCGTTCTCGGTCTTCTAATTCCGACGCAGCACGGGGGAGCCGGCGCCGGCCTCGCCGAAATGTCGCAGGTGCTCAATACGCAGGCTCAGAACTGCGCTTCGACAGCGATGGTCGTGCTGATGCATTACTGTTCGACCTCGGTCATCGTTGCGAAAGGGAGCGATGCGTTGAAGCAACAAATCCTCCCGGCGTGCGCCCGAGGCGAGAACATCTCCACGCTGGCTTTCAGCGAAGCCGGATCGGGCGGCCACTTCTACATGCCGGTCAGTGAAGTGCGTGAAAGCAGCGGACGGAAAACCCTCAGTGCGGCGAAGAGCTTCGTCACTAGCGCGGGCGAGGCGGATAGCTATGTTGTCTCAGCGCGCAGGGCTGGAGCGACTGCGCCTACGGAAACGAATCTCTACGTCATAGCGAAGGGCGCGCCGGGATTTGCGACCCAGGGGCGATTTGAGGGGCTCGGCCTGGCAGGAAACGCCAGCGCTCCGATGTCGCTGAACGACGTCGCTATCGACGACGCGACGCGCCTGGGAGCGGAGGGCACAGGCTTCCAGAGCATGCTTGAGGTGGTGCTGCCCCATTTTCAAATCGGCGTGGCTTCAATTTCGGTGGGGCTCGCAAAGGCAGCACAGCAGGCGATCGTGGCGCGCGTGGGCGCCCGGAAGTATGAACAGGCAGGCGGCGCCGCCCTGGCATCGATTCCCCGGGTGCAATACCTGGTGGCCGAAATCACGTTGGCGGTGAACTCCGGCCACGCGTTTCTGCGGGAAACGATCCGCAAGACTTTGGCAGCTGATCCAGCGGCCATGCTCGACGTGCTGGGTGTGAAGGTGGCCGCAGCGGACTCCTGCCTTGCCGCTGTCTCGCGCGCGATGACCCTCGGCGGCGGTTGGGCGTTCGGCAAGCGCGGAGGACTCGAAAGGATCTTCCGCGACGCGCAGGCGGCGGCCGTGATGGCGCCTTCAAGCGACGTACTGAAGGATTTCATGGGAAAGGCAACTCTGGGCTTGCCGCTCTTCTAGCGGCGAGCCAATTTAAGGAGGGAGCATGTCGAAAGCACCTGCTGGGCATGCTTTGAGGATCGGAGCGGTTGCATACGACCCGAAGGTTGTCACGATCTGGGAGGGTTTTCTACCCTATTTCGCCAAACACGGCGTATGGACCGACTACGTTCTGTACTCGAACTACGACGCGCAGGTGGAGGCGAATCTTTCTGGAGAAGTTGACGTCGCCTGGAATTCACCTCTGGCCTGGGTGAAGAGCCAGATCGACAGCAAGGGGGCGTGCCTCGCCATCGCGATGCGCGATTCCGACCGCGATCTCACCACGAAGATCATCGTGCGTACGAATTCGCGCTTCACATCGCTCCCGGACCTCAAAGGGAAGACGATCGCCGTCGGCGCTTCCGATTCGCCGCAGGCGACACTGATTCCGCTCAATCTGCTGGCAGAATCCGGCCTCGATCCTTTTCTTGACTGCAAGGTTTTGTATCACAACGTGATGGTTGGAAAGCACGGCGACCATGTGGGCGGAGAGCGCGATGCCGCGAGGGCGCTTGCGTCCGGAGCCGCCGACGCAGCCTGCGTGCTCGATGCAAACTATGGCGTGTTCATCAACGAAGGGACGCTCGATCCGGGCACAACGCGCGTCTTGGCAACCACTCCAGCCTTCGACCACTGCAATTTCACGGTACGTGCGAGCCTGCCCGCAGATCGTTGGAAGCCGTTCGTCGATGTGCTTCTGGGCATGTCTTCTCAGGACTCGGAGGTCCGGGCGTTCATGGAGATGGAAGGGCTAAAGAGGTGGCTGCCCGCGCGAACGGCCGGCTACACGCAGCTTGAAAAGGCTGTCGAGCGATTCAATTTCTACGGCGGAGCCGCCACCTCGGCTGGAATCTAGGCGACCAGCTGCGCTGCTCTCGAGAAATGCCCGACTCCACACCAAAACAAAGGGTCGAGCTCGAAGACCTTTCGCTTCACGAAGGAGCCACGGTACTTCTGCGCCGGGCGCTCTCCCAGCTGGAGACGGGCGAATGGTGCGAGGTGCGCGGCGATTCGCCGGAACTCGCGGACAATCTCGTGGCGTGGTGCCGAAAGCAGGGCCTGCACTGCCAGACACAACGAGGCGTGCCGCAAACGTTTCGCGTCGAGGCCCAAGGACCGGTGCCGCTGACCTTGATGTCGCGCACGGAGATCGCCGAAACCGCCGAGCCTGATTGGGGAATCGCGCCGCGCGGGGCGCGGATTGAGCGCGGAGGCCCCGAGTTTGGGTTTACGCTGCGGCAAAAGCGCGACGTGTGGGCGAGCGAGTTGAACTCAATTTACTCGCAGGCAACGGCGAATCAGTGGTCTGCAGCGCGAGACATCCCGTGGGACCAGCTTCCGAAGTTGCCGGAAGACGTCGAAGCCGCGGTCGCTCAGGCCATGACGTTTCTCACGGAAAATGAATTCGCCGCACTGTACGTCCCGGCGCGATTCATCCCGCGGATTCACCCGCACTATCGCGAGGTCGTGGAAGTGCTGGCGATGCAGGTGGTGGACGAGGCGCGCCACGGAGAAGTGTTCACGCGGCGGGCCGAAGCAGGCGGCGCGGGGCTCGGGACAACGGCGATAAGCGGGCAGCTCTCGCTAAAAACTCTTCTCGAAGAACCCGACTTCACGACTGCGACGTTTATGCTGTGCGTCATGGGCGAGGGCACGTTTCTGACTCTGCTCAAGTTCCTGGCTGATCACGCACCTGATCCAGTGACTGCCACCTTGGCGAGGCTGGCCCACCGCGACGAAGCACGCCACGTGGCCTTCGGCGTCGAACACATGCGCTACGTTTTCGAACGTGAGCCAGAGAAGCGAATTTCGATGGCCTCTGCGGTCGAGCGGCGCAGCCAGATGCTAGCGTCGATTTCAGGATTGAGCCCTTACGTTCATGACGCGCTCGTGGTTTACACAGGAGGTGGCCTTTCGATTGCGCAACTGCGCGAGGGCGCCAGGCATTTAGCGAATCTGCAGCGCGAGATGGATCGTACGCGGCGCGAACGGCTGCAGTCGCTTGGGTTCGAGCCCGAGCTGGCTGCAAACATGTCGGCCTACCACACGAAGAATTTCATGTGAGACCGTGATGCCACGCGAGTGGCCATTCATCGGATATGATCCAGCGGGGGGAAGGCGAAGGTCGCCGCCGCTCGCAGACTCGGGCCCGGCTGTGGATCATGTCGCAGGGAGGCAATCGTGTCGAAGGCGTATTTCAATCCCCACGACTTTCTCCCAAGCCAGCCGTATGTTTTTCCCAAGTGATCGCCACCAATAGAAAGAGGACCGTGTACCTGTCGGGTCCAGTAGCCTGGACTGCCAAACAAGATATCGCCCATCGCCTTGACCTTGGTGCGCAGACTCGGCGAGCTTTGGAGAACCTGGAGATTGGCGTCAAGGCAGCCGGGGGGAGGCGCCGTCCGGTTCTATGTTTTGGTTGAGCCGCAGCACGTTGTGTGGGTCGTACTTCTTCTTAATCTCCACGAGGCGAGCATAGTTTGGCCCGTAGGCCGCGCGGACAAGCTGCTCACTCGTATCACCCAGCTGATTGACGTACACGCCATGAGCAAAGACCTGCAAATTGTCGCGCGTAGCCTGGACCCACCGCACGACCTCAGCCTTCTCTGCCGGCGTGCTCCAGACCCCCGCTATGTCTACCTCATATCCGGGGTGCCGCAGAGCAAAGGCCATATCACTTGTACCAACGCGACTCACAGCACCGCGCAAGGCCACAATGATCATCTTGCACGTTGCTGGCGCATTGTTGATTGCCGTCACCATCGCCGCAATTGCAGGCCCGCTGAGCTCCCAAAGAAAGAGGTCGGTTTGGAAATGCGCAACTGGCGCTTGAAGAAAGCCACCTGCCGCCTGGGCTTCTAGATAAGGCATGACCTTGACGCTGTCATCCTGCGGTTTGAGCGCCCGCAGTGGCCTGGCCAAGTCATTCCCCATTCGTGGATCGCCGCAATAGCAGACATCGATTCTGAGTTTTGGCCCCTGTTCGGACGGCAATAACTGAGCGAACGCGCCCATTTCATCCGGGGCCCCTTCGAGAAACCTAGTGAAAGCCTGCAGGAGCTCTGGAATGCGTCCAGTCGGATAGGTCAACGCTCCTGACAGAACCTGGCCTACGTGATGGAGTCGGTACTCCAGCGCCGTCACCACTCCGAAGTTACCGCCTCCCCCGCGAATCGCCCAAAAAAGATCTGGATTGGATTTCTGGCTGGCCTCGACGAGTCTTCCATCCACGGTGACGATTTGCGCCGATAACAGGTTGTCACATGCTGCGCCATACTTCGCATCTAGGCGACCTTCTCCTCCGCCGAGCGTCAGGCCGGCAATTCCCACCGTTGGGCAGCCGCCTGACGTTGTCGCGAGCCCAAAACGCTGCGTCGCTTCGTCCAGGTTGCGCACGAGAGCGCCTGCCTCCACGCTTGCCGCCCGTTTCCTTACGTCTACTTCAACTCGTTTCATTGCGGAGAGGTCGATTACCACGCCCCCATCGCACGTCCCGAACCCGAGCCGGCTGTGGCCTCCACCCCGAATCGCCAGTGGCAAGTTATGTTTCTGACCAAAGTCGAGGCCACGGGCCACATCGGACGCGCTGGCGCAACGCACGATGAGTGCTGGACGCAGATCGAATGCGCGGTTGAAAACAAGGCGTGCCGATTCATATTCGGGTGCTTCTGGCGTGATTACGTGGCCGCTAATCTCGGATGTAAGCCTGTGGACTGACGCTGAGTCAAGTGCGGCCGCATTGTGCACACGCTCTTCAAAGAGCGCTTCAAGCGTCTTTATCGGGCAACCGTAGAGTGCTGCCGCCGCGACTGCGGCTTCGTGGACGAACCGTCTTCTGGTAACCAGCGCCATATTCAGCTTCCGCGTCTGTCCGCACCGGTGAACTCCGATGGTGAAGCCTACGCCGCCACGTTTCCGCCGTCAATTTCCTTTGGTCCAGGAAATCCTTCAAGGCATGGATTTCGTACCGGCCGTTCGAAAGTAATTCGTCGAGGTGTCACAAGCGCGCCTACCCATTCTGCCAGCGTCGTTCGGACAGGCCGTTTGCAGGCCAAGCGACGACTGTGTAATCACGAAGGTAGTAATCGGAGCCCAATAGTTTCGAGAGGCCGGAATAATCGTGCCGCCAAAGATCTCATTTGGCATCTGGCAGCCGAAGTGAGACCGGCAGTTCGCCCATGGAGGTGCAGTGCGGCTTAGGATTGGGTACAGGGGCGGCATGTCAGACCCCGCCTCGCGGACTTTGTGAGTCGCGATCTCTGCTTTATACTCGCCCGTCAAAAGAGATGGAATCTGCCATTCCACAACACCTGCAATGCCCGCGCACACGGCGTCGCCGCATACTCGATGACTACAATCCACCCTACCCATCCATCGTGGCTCGTTTCGATCCAACACTCACGCAGGTCGTCATGGCCTACTTCGGAGTGCAATACAGAAACCAGTCGGCCACAGGCGATGCGATTAAGCTGCTGAAACAGATAGCAGGTGCGTTTAGCGCTCATCGTGGTCCGGCGTCCTGGGATCGTGCAACTTATAAGGACCAAGCCGACTACACCAATACGCTCAGCGTCGGCTATTGGAGCGATCCCAGCGATTTCGACCTCTGGTTTGAGCGCCACGGTGCGGATTGGGCATCAGGTACCAGCGAAAAAAGCATGGGAACCTTCACGGAAATAGTCAGGCCGGCCGCTGCGCGGTTCGAAACACTGTTTTCATCAGACACTCCGGAAGGCGTGGGCCATTTGGCGTCCGGGTTCAGTGACTTGGTGCAAGAGCATGCCTACTGGGGAGGCATGCGGGACCGCATTCCTCTGTCGCAGACCGACGCGATGGCGCCGGTTGGTGCCCCGAGAGTCGTCGGCAATGCAAGGCACTTGCGCGTAATTCCCCACGAGAACGTTTGCTTGATTCGTTCCGGGCAGGACTGGTCTGCGACAGAAGGAGAGCAGCGCCGGATGTACCTTGAGGATGTGGAGCCGCTACTGCGAGCCGGAATGGACTATCTGCGAGACGATGGTCTGAAAATCGGATGCTTTGCGAACCGCTACATGACCATGGTCGATCATGATGGCAGACCGGTGGAGAAAAGCTATGCTATGAGCTGGTGGAGGAGCCTAGCGGACTTGGAAGGATGGGCCGAGTCTCACCCCACCCATCTGGCAATCTTTGGAGCCGCCATAAACTATCTCCGTAAAGTAGGTCCGGCCGCCCAGCTGAAGCTCTACCACGAGGTGACCGTAGCAACTGTAAGCGAGCAATATTTCGAATACAGTAACTGCCACCCCAAGACCGGACTGCTGCGCACGGCAGGGCCGGAGTTTCCCCCGGGCCAGGGATCTGCCTCAGTTGTAGAGCCCCGATGGTAGGCTACTAAGACATCTTCCTCACCCGCACTGACGATATCCGGATCTCCGCTCAAACGACTGAATCGATTTTGGCTCGCGAATGGACGGGTGAGCCATACCTCCCTACGTTAATATGGCTTCTCAGCGGCAATAGCGCGCGGAACGGTAGTGCCTTGCGAAACCGGGGGGCGACCATGAAGGAATTGTTGGCGGAGGCCTCGATTCGATCGGCACGGTATGTGGCGGATGTAAGGAGTCGGCGGGTCTCGCCACGGCCTGAACAGATTGCACGTCTTAACGCGCTCGGTGGCACGCTGCCAGTGAAACCTTGCGATCCCACTGAGGTTTTGGCCTTGCTCGATAATATAGGGTCGCCCGCGACCGTTGCCACAACCGGTGGGCGTTATTTCGGATTTGTTATCGGCGGCACGCTGCCCGCTGCTCTCGCAGCAAACTGGCTTGGGGGAGTCTGGGACCAAAACGCCGCCTACTCGGTCATGTCGCCGGTTGCGGCGAAGATCGAAGAAATTGTACTGGCTTGGATTCTAGACCTACTCGGTCTGCCCCCAGAGTGTGGTGCCGGCTTCGTTACCGGAACCACCATGGCAAACTTCAGCGCCTTGGCGGCAGCACGGACAGTGTTGCTCGAGCGCGCTAACTGGAATGTCGAGGAAAATGGATTGTTTGGCGCACCGCCTATCAGGGTAGTCGTGGGAGAGGAGGCTCACGTTTCACTGCTTAAGGCGCTCGCCTTGCTGGGCTTCGGCCGTTCTCGCGTCATGTCGGTGCCAACCGATTCTCAAGGCCGAATGATTGCCGCGGCACTCCCTCAGCTTGATCAGCGAACGCTGGTTTGTATTCAGGCCGGAAATGTGAACACGGGCGCTTTCGATCCTGCCAAGGAGATCTGTGGGCTCGCGCAGGAAGCTGGGGCGTGGGTGCACGTGGACGGAGCCTTCGGGTTGTGGGCTGCGGTGTCTCCGCGCTACGCGCATCTGTTAGAGGGTACGTCCCTCGCTGATTCCTGGGCAATTGACTGCCACAAGTGGCTCAATGTGCCCTACGATTCAGGTATCGCGGTAGTTCGCAATGCCGGGGATCTGCGGAGGGCGATGTCTATACGCGCCGCCTATCTACAAACCAGCGGCGTGCGTGAACCTTGCGACTACACCCCGGAAGCCTCGCGAAGGGCACGAGGAATCGAGTTGTGGGCTGCCATGCGGTCACTGGGGCGCGACGGACTCCGGGAGTTGATCGAGCGGAACTGCCACCTGGCGAAAGCCTTTGCAAAAGGCCTTCAGCGAGAAGGCTTTGAAGTGTTAAATGAGGTCGAACTCAACCAAGTGCTTGTTTCCTTTGGAAGTTCCGGTGAAACCCAACGCGTAATTGCCGAGGTACAGAAGGAGGGGACGTGCTGGTGCGGCGGCACCGAGTGGCATGGCCGCACTGCGATGCGAATAAGCGTTTCGAGTTGGGCGACAACCGAAGAGGACGTCGAACGCAGTTTGGCTGCTATCATCAGAATAGCGAACCAGGGAAAGCATTCCGCCGAATAAGAAGTGGCAGGACCTAAACCCCCGAGCACAGGGCCAACGGGACAACGAGTCTAATCACTGAGACTTCCCGCTCCCGCGGTTACTCGGCCCGATTCGCGCAGGGGAGCCAGCTTCGATCGGGCGTAAGCAACGAAGGTTGCGAGCAGTCCGACTGCTAGGGGAAATAGTGCCGAGCGGATGCTGGCTTCCGTCGCCGTGATCCATGTTGCGCCGATCATGATGATCACCAGTCCGCAAGCAGCCAGAGACGTCAAACCCGTCCGAATTCGCGCGATTCCGGGGAGGATGAGTCCGATTCCGCCCAATACTTCAGCCACGCCGATGAATCGGAGGAACCAGCCTGGCAGTGCGACCTGCTTCGCCAAGGGCGCAATAGGTAGGACGAGCTTCACGCCGCCTGCAAATAAAAAAAGGAGGGCCAAGAGGCCCTGAATGATCCACAGCACTACGTTCAGTTTCCTGCCGGCCGACTTGTGGTTGGTTTCGCTGGTCGCGACAGATTGCATTATCAAATTCTCCCGGCGTATCCGAGGCTTTGGACGGCGTTGACTCGGCATTTATGCTTCGGGAAACGCAAGATGTCAACGAAACCTACCCTTTTGTAACGAGCGGCAATCGCGGCCAATGCCTATCGGCGAGGGGAGGCAGGGAAGTTTTTCACGAGCCAATCGACAGTCAGTCTGGCATAGGACTCCGCGAGCGGGCCGGGCGTCAAAAAATGGCTCGCACCCCTAACCCAGATCAGATCGCGCTGCGGCGACGCCGTCAGGCTGTCGTAGATCTTTTGAGCGTTCGGCGGGAGGGCAAGCTCGTCCTTGTCGCCGTGAATCACCAGGGCCGGAACTCTAATCTGCGGTCCGTACTTGACAGAGCTGGGCGCGCTCGGGTCGCTCGGCGCCCCGAAGAAGCTGATTAGGGACCTTGCTGTTCCCATCACCGACACGCTGCCGGGAAACCAGTTGTCAAAGCTGACTGGTTGCTCCCCTTTGCTTTGGGCGACCAGCTCACGCGCGTGCTGGAGCGTGTCCTCCAGCCGCCGCTTGTCCGCTTCGCTGCTCCGAATTTGAAACTCAAGATACGGCGACGGGATCGAAGCTAGGAAGCCGACGGCCTTGACCACCGGGTCGTTCCGCTCAGCCATGTACTGTGCCATGCGAGCGCCGCCGAGGCTGATGCCCAAAATGGCGATCCGCGTGTAGCCCTTCGATTTCGCATACGCGACGAACGCGGCGATGTCTTTCACCGCGTCGCCATACTCAGAGTAGGCGTTGTTGTACGAGGCACGCATGTTGGAAAGCAGGAACGCGTAGCGGTTCTCTATCAGTCCGCTGGCAAGAGGAGCGTAATCATGCGCCGGATAGAATGCCGCGCCCGTGGTACCCCCAGGCACCATGAGGATCAGCGAATCGCTGGCCCTCTGCGGCTCCCACAGTAAGCCGTTCAGCGCAATTTTGTCTTCGGCCTCGATTCGAATCAAATCCAGACGGCTTTGCGAGCCCGGAATTGGTGTGGCTGCCATGGCGCAAACAATACTCCAGTCCTGCTCGTCCGATCAAGGCTCTGAGGAGCTGATGGGCTAGGGGTCTCATTCGTGAATCAATTGACTCTTCACGACACGATTCACTAGGATGCCCCTGCAACTCGACGTTCGATTCTGATCGCAATCCCCGAAGGTTCCGCCGAAGGAGATCGAGATGGCGGCACGAAGGTACGACATCATTACGGTAGGCGGCGGGATTGCGGCTTCCTCATTGGCCCAAGCGATGGCCGGCCGAGGCGCCAAGGTCCTGGTGTTGGAGCGGGAAAGGCAATTTAGAGACCGTGTGCGCGGAGAGGCTGTTGTGTCATGGGGTGTAGCCGAAGCGAATGAACTCGGAATTTGCCGTCTGCTCCAGGAAAAGTGCTCCCATGATGTGCCTTACGTTGAGGCTGGTTCGGGGTTACGAGACCTCAGAGCGACGACGCTGCAGCAGTTACCTCTACTTTCGTTCCCGCACCAGGTTATGCAGGAAACACTGCTTGCGGCAGCGGAAAATGCCGGCGCAGAAGTTCGCCGCGGAGTTTGCGTTGAGCAGGTCGAGTGCGGGGCCGAACCTGTTGTGGTGGTCGGTGGGCACGGGCACGAGCGGATCTCAGCCCGTCTCGTGGTTGCCGCCGATGGTCGCGGCTCTGCGGCACGAAAATGGTCCGGTTTTTCGGTTTGCGAACAAAGCAATGGCTACTACATGGCTGGTGTGCTGCTGACCAATGTACACGCGTCTAAGGAAATTTTTTATGCTGTGTTCAACCCTGAGCTCGGCACCTGGACCGGTCTGATTCCCCAGATGGGCGACCAGTTTCGGGCTTACTTTGTTTATCCCAAGACGATGGGCTACCGTCTGCAGGGTGAATCCATGCTGAATCTATTCGTTCGTGAATCCGCGAAAGGCTATCCTCCGATGGCCGATTATTGCGCCAACGCGAAAAGTATCGGGCCCTTGGCTAGTTTTGACGCGAGCGACAGCTGGGTGGAACACCCTTATCGCGACGGCGTGGTGCTGGTCGGCGATGCTGCGGCCACCAGCGATCCCACCTATGGCCAGGGGCTCTCGTTTGCCTTGCGTGCTGCGCGAGTGCTTCGCGACGAACTTACGAAAAATTCCGATTGGGAAGCTGTAGGACACCGCTACGCCGAACAGCATCAGCGGAGTTTTCATGTAAGCCATACGGTAGAGGGATGGTTACGTACGCTCTTTCAAGATAGCTCGCCGGAAGCAGCGGCATTGCGGACGAGGACTATGCCCCTGATTGCTGAGGATCCCACGCGCGTTCCTGATCACATTTTTAGCGGTCCCGGCTTGCCCTTTAACGAACAAGTGCGCGCGCGGTTCTTTGGCGAATGCTGATTCCATTTCTCCGCTGAATCCATCAAAAACACTGGGTTGGGTCCCGACGTGTTGGTTTGGATAGGGTCGTTCGCTCCCCTCGACCGATTAGACTTGGTTGTGTCTGTGAGACCAAGGAAGAATCTTGAGAGGGCGGAGCCCCTGCTTCGTTCACAAACGATGGGTGTCTCTCAATTTATCAAACACTATGTCAATTCCATCCAAACGATTATTCTGAAATGTGACTGAAAACCCAGGCGCGCGCCCGAAGACTGCCCTCCGCTCTCTTGTTCGATGGGTTCTCATCGGAGCAGCGCTTCTTTGGTCGCTTGCTGTCCTGATCCTTGTGGCTACTCGGTGGATCGACCCACCGACCACCGCCGTGCACATGGAGCGTCGGTTGCAGGCCTGGATTCACCACACGCCGTATCACGAACGATACGAATTCGTTCCGCTGAGCCAGATCTCGCCCGATTTCCAGCATGCTGTCATCGCCGCCGAAGACGCACGCTTCTACCAGCATCATGGATTCGATTGGCACGCGATCCAAATCGCTGCTGAAGACGATATGGAAGGCGGCCGCATTCGCGGAGGGTCCACCCTTACACAGCAACTGGTTAAGAACCTGTTCTTCGGAACCGGCCGCTCGATCCTCCGTAAGGGCGGCGAGTTCACGCTTGTCCCGGTGGCCGAATTGGTCCTTGGCAAGCAGCGCATCCTGGAACTCTACCTCAACGTGGTCGAATGGGGCCCTGGTGTTTACGGTGCGGAGTCGGCGTGCCGTTACTACTATCGAACCTCGGCCAGGAATATCGACCGAGAACAGTCGGCCCAACTCGCCGCAATTCTGCCCTTGCCCTTGAAGCGACGGCCCGACCACATGAATCACTACAGCGGACTCATCCTAGAGCGGATGCGCCAAGCGGGTTGGTAATGGCGCATTACGTTGTTGAGAAGAATGGAAGATTCGTATCGATAAGGCGGCATTCCTTATACGTTGACGGATAAGGCCTAGAGACGAGCAACAATCCCGACAAAATAACGGAAATTGTTCTGGCTTGGATAGCCTGGTGTGAACGCACTGGAGAACCTTGTCCGAAGGAAATCGAACTCTCCAGGCCGGAAGGCAATGTGATGGGTCAATGGAATATCGATACCGCCGCCGATGATGAAATCAAAGGAGGTGTTACTCGGAGGTTT
Organism: Candidatus Acidiferrales bacterium; assembly: GCA_035622155.1. GTDB lineage: Bacteria > Acidobacteriota > Terriglobia > Acidiferrales > UBA7541 > Palsa-295. Next base: position 104,886 of record DASPVW010000019.1, on the reverse strand, counting down.
TTCACCCAGACAACTCGCGCAGTTGCCGTAGAGATTTGCGTAGAGGTTCGTGTAGGCGCCGCCGAATCCTGCCTCGAAGAACGGCTCAAAGTGTTGGGCGCGGAATTTGGCGATGGCCAATGCGTTGTAGGTGACGAGATTGCCTTGTGCAATCAGAGTACAGCCATCCGGGCATCCCGTGATCCTTCCCGCTGGCACAAGGAACGCCGCGAGGTGGCTGCTACCATAGTCTTGAAAATCACCCCCGATAGCCAACCACTTCTTGAGGTAGAACGCTACGCCACCTCCTAAACCATTCAGGGAAAAGGGGCATGTTTCCAGGCCCGATGTGATCGGCGATGGGCACATGACGATGTTGCTGTTCTCCGGTTTGAACCACATATGGGAGTACCCCACCGGTATTTCTATCTTCGGATCATCTTGCGCGAACACCGCAGGTCCCAATAACAGCCCCAACAACAGCATTTTTGTCAGTTTCACCCGTTTCTCCTTGCCTGGAGAGCATCTCCCGGAAGTCGAATCGTTCCGACGAACCTAATGTCCGGTTTCCGACTACACCTCTACTTACGAGGCGTCTGCTAACCTGACCATCCAGACGCGTTTTGCTCTATGCGAAAGTGGCATCGCACCTCTCCGCACCGCAAGCAAACGGATAGCTCCGGAAAGACCCAGAGAATCGACTTATCAATGTTTTGCGGTCCTGGAAGTGAAGGGCAATCTCCGCTGCCTGTTTGATTTACACAAATCGCCTGCCACGGCACACCCTCTCCTCTTTTCCTGCCTTCCGCCAGCCTAGTTGGGAAGTTCCTTTTTTTCTGGTCGGCTGCGGCACTCCCGTGGCCATCCGGCAACAGAGACATTCGAATTTAGCGGGCGGGCGCATTAGCAGACCAAGAAACTCTTGCGAACGGCCTTTTAACGAGGCGGACGGTTGGGGGTTTATACCGTTGACGGCAGACGCTTCCTATCACCGTTCTGCTGAACTGGCCCTCGCTCCCGAAGAAATGACGCCGGGGCATCAAACTCGGCCCCGGGGTCGGGTGCCCAACGGGCCAACGAAAGCAAGAAAATGGAAAGGGGGCACGTCATGTGCCCCCTTCGTTGTGCGGGCTCAGCGGGGCAGGACTTCTCCAGGCTGATCGACTCACAAGTTCCGCAAGATCACGGCATTATCAGCCTTTTGGTTCAACGCCACTTCGGCTTCGGCGCGGCTTATTGGAAGCTGACGTCCCACGCGATGGCTCCGGACCTGAATCTGGTACAGGAAATACTGCTTCCCGATGTGATGGAAAACAAGTTCTGTGTTCTCCGCCGGATTTCCGCCTCCGCAGTTAGCTGCGGTAAGATACATCGTCCTCTTTCCGTCGGAACTCCGCACCATCAGGATTGCATCACTGACCGCTCCGGACTGAATCTGGTATTCGCCCGCCGGAAGCGTCTGATTTCCAGCGACAAAATCGAATGGGATATTTGCTCGCAGGTCAAATCCCTGGGCGTTTGCGGCTGCTGTGCTCAGTAGCAAGCCAAAGCCCAATGCGATAGAGCGAAGCGCTTTCATAAAATCCTCCTCAGTGAAGGTTAAGTAGGCCCAGCCCGATTTGGTTATGGCCGGCTCGTGCCTCTTGGCCCTCATTCGTCGTCGCTCCCTATCTCATCTTGCCGACTTGAAAACGACGGACGCAGTGTGAAAAGCAGGCGTAATACCATTGCGGAAAAATCAACGACGAGCACCTCATTGGGCAATCGATTGGCTGATCGAGGGAGGTTAGTCGGGATCTGGAACACATTGCGCAGGCCCAAGCTCTTTGACGCCCACCCTGCTCTAACCCAAACGGTTCATGCGGCAAACATTTCGGTTAACCCTGTGACCAGAAGCCCTCAACGATGCTTCGGTCCAGATAAATCGGCTTGGTAGGTAGCACTCGTCGTGTGTACGATATGCAAACTCCACGTCGGCAAGGGAGCTGTGTTCATTCGAGCCTATGAAGTCCTCTCACCTCCTGCGCCTGCGGCAGGGAAGAATGATTTTAGATAGACGGGCACTATTCGTGGTGCTCCTATTGGGGTGCCTCGTCACGATGGGCGCGTCATCGGGATTGCCGGACTGGAGCGGCCAGTGGGAGATTGTCGGCGTAACACCAAGTGCCAATGGGGGATTCGAGGAGTCGCTCGATCAGGTCCTCAAGGAGATGTCATGGGGGCCGCCGAACAACGCCGAGGTACAGGCCAAAGTTGAGAAGATGGTGGCGCTGGAGCGAAAGGAAATGGAGGCCATGCGCCAAGGCGTGGATCCCGGGGGCGCTGTGCGCGCCTGCACATTCGGATTTCCGGCGCTGATGATCGACTCACCTTTGATGTTCGAGGTGCTTTCGACACCGAAGGAGACAGCCCTGATCTTCTCGAGCCGGGAGATCCGCCACGTTTACACAGATGGACGGCCGCACACCGCGAAGCAGGACCTGTGGGCAACGCCGTGGGGCGATTCGATCGGCCACTGGGAAGGACAGACTCTCGTCATTGACACCATCGCGGTTAAATCCCCTTTCGAACATACGGGTCTGGAGGGCACGCCCATCTTGGCATTTGGAGGAATTGAAGAAGAACAGATGATCACCTACTTGAGTTCGGAGGCGCATTTCATTGAGAGGATGCGGATGCTTGACAAGGATCATCTTGAGGATCAGATGACTGTCATCGATCCGAACAATCTCACGGGGCCCTGGCGCTTGAGCCGCACCTATCGTCGCGTGACACACATACAACGCATGGTGTACGAGGACTGTGAGGGCGAGGAGCGCAATCCCATCGTCAACGGCCGGTTCACTCTCACTCCACCGCCCGCGCCACCGACGTCGCTGCCCCCACCGGCAGCGAAGACTGCGCCTCCTCCATAGACTTCTACTGAGATGGGGAGGGTCCCCGGGATCACCGAAGGGTTGTCGTGATGGTGCAGGACTCGCTCATGGCTTCGCTTCGTACACTATATTGAAGGGCGTTTCCGTGGCTCGCCGGAAGCGACTGAAACCCGCCGAAGTCACTACTTGCCGAATGCGCGCTTCGCCCGCTTGCGCACCTAGGCAGAGTCCTACCTCCTGGGATCGCGACGAGGGCGTGCACAGTAGGGTCGAGAATGAATAGTAGACGCGACCTACGGGGTTCAGGTTATTCTTCAAATCGTCATTTGCGAACGGCTCGACGATCATCCATGTACCATCCTTAGCGAGTGATTGCCGAACATGCCTGGCAGCTCCGACCGGATCGCCCATATCGTGCAAACAGTCGAAGACGGCGACAAAATCGTAGTCTTTTCCCGGATACTCCTTGGCCTTCGCCACCTCGAACGTGACACGGTCGGCAACGCCTTCCCGCTTGGCGGAATCGCGAGCTCCTTCGATTGATTTGTCGTGATAGTCGAACCCAAAGAAGCGTGATCTGGGGAATGCTTTCGCCATCAGCAGGGTTGAGGCACCCTTGCCGCAACCTACATCGGCAACCAGCGCTCCCTTTTCGAGCTTCTGTTTTACGCCCTCGAGGGCAGGGATCCAGGCGCTCACGAGGTTGGCCGCATAGCCTGGACGAAAGAACTTCTCGCACCCATGAAATACTCTATCGTCGTGTTCATGCCAACCCATTCCAGCGCCGGTACGAAAGGAATCAATTAAGCGTGGAACAGCTGCGAGCGACCCTAAGGCTAGCTCGAATGCCCCCGGCACATAAGCCGGGCTGTCTTCGTTTGCAAGGGAGAAAGCTTGCTCCTCGGTCAAGCTGAACTTGTTTGTCTTTTCATCGTAGGTGACATAACCGCCGGCTGCTTGCGAGGCCAGCCACTCTCGAACGTAGCGCTCATCGGTCTTGGTTTGAGCGGCCAGTTCGTCTGAGCTCATCGGCCCGGTAGCGAGTGCTTTGTACAATCCGAGCCTCTCACCAATCACAACCATTCCGGCATGCGCAGCCGCTCCGAGGTCGCTCACGAACTGCCCAATAAAGGCATTCAATTTATCCATGTCCAATGCAGGACGCGGCGCGGTGCTCATCTAGGTCTCCTCTCGAAAGGGCGGCTCAGGGGGGATCGGGATGCCGACCTCTGGCTGGGCACGTGTGACGGATTTTGCTTCTGCAAAATAGAGAAGTCAAGCGGATCAGTCCCCGTTCTCGCCCCAATGGTGGCTTTGCCTATCAGCCCTTCTGCGTACCACGGCGCGCTGCAAGCGAGGGGGAGGGGCGGGCACTCAAACTGTTCTGGCGTAAGCGCCCGCCGCATGGCCCGGTCGCAGAGCCGGGCGTTAATCTGGCATGCGATTCTGTATGAATCAACACGCCAGGTCAACACGTTAAACAATAATGGGTCGATTGCCATGGCCGCCGGGGATCTTAAGTCCAATCGCGGGTGCCAACCGCTCGGTGCAAACCGATCGTAGAGTTAATCCACGCCAGCTCGCCGAAGAGAGTACCCGCTGCTCTCACCTAGGTCGGTCGAACGGGAGCGCCCAGGACACACCAGGGCGGAAAAAGTGGCCTGATGAGACCTGGTAGATCTGACAGTTCCCTAGAGGTCTGTCTTGAGGGCAATCTACGCCCTGGCGCTATGTATTTGACGAAAGCGGTCGAACTGTCCTCGAGCAGTTCCTCAGACGAAGACCTTGGTTGTCTGCCGCCTTGGGGTAAAAAAAGGAGAATGATATGTGGCGAGTAAAGGATGCGCTTCCGAGGATGCACAAACTGATCGTTGGCGGTCTTCTGCTCTTTGGGTTGGTGTTGATTGGCAACTTCCCCAGCCGGTCTGCCCAAAGGGTAAAACCGGAGACGATTGAAGCAAGTGCCATGGGCACGGGCACCCAACTTGGCGCGGTCATCGGCGTAACTCTCATCATCAACGAGTATTCCACGCCGGCCGATCGACAGGTCCTGGTGCAGGCTTTCGAGAAGGGTCAGAACCAAGGACTGGTGAACGCCCTCAGTAAGATGAGATCGGTGGGCCGTGTCGAGATTACAGGCACACTGGGTAACGACTGCAGTTTCATTCGGATGATCCCGACTCCGACGGGAAGAATTATTCGCTTTGCCACCAACCGACAAATTCGATTCGGCGAAGCTTGGACCGACAGCCCCACCATGTCCTACAACCTGACGGCTGGAGAGTTCAACCTGGATGACCAGGACAAGAGCAAGAGCACCGGGGTCCTCTATCCCGCCGCGCAGCTCATCATCGACAAGCAAGGTCAATTGCAGATTGACCTCAACCAGAATGCCTGGAAGCTGGTGGACGTAATCGATTGGAAAGGAACGCCCGGAGAGAACTAACCCGTCACCGGAAAGGTTGCCTCGAATCAGGAGGGCAGGGCCGAAGTAAAATTTTTTCGACAGTGAGGTGTGTCATGAAGTTACAGCGCCGTGTCGCAATTTGGCTTGGCTCGCTCTTGTTATTGGTTGCTGTGACCGCCGGCTACATGGCCGCCAGACAACCGCAGGGTAAGAGTAGCAAGTATGTCTGCTCGGAGACCAACCCCGCCAGTATGTGCTCTGCCGCCACGACCTGTGGATCGGCTTCCTCACCTTGCGTGGTGAACGTTAAGCGGAGCGGAGGCAGTTCCGCGTCGGCCACGCCCGACATTCCGAACGCTAAAGGCAACGCTCCCTTCTGCGTGAAGGTCGGAACGACGGTAACGTTTCAGAGTTCCTCTAAGAGTACCGGATTTGTCTTAGACTTCGGACCCTCTTCGCCATTCGGCACCTCGAACATGCTCTCACCGGGCACGATCATCGGCGGTGCCGATCGACCCATTTCCGTGGTTGCGAACAAGCCGGGCTGCTACAAATACTCTGTGGGGGCCTGCGTTTCCGGGACCATCTATGGGATGTGTGGCTCCTCGGAGGCCGAGCTGATCGTCACGGCTGCTAACTGAAGGCCGCTAGGTCTCGGCCGAGCAGCAACGCGACATACTCCACCTGCTTAGCGGACCGACTCCTTTGTCGGACCGATTTGCCACGCCGTCCATAGCGCCCCGTCTCCGCGGATGGTAGGCTACGAGTGTCATCGAAGACTCCGCAGCGATTTCGCAATTCCCTTTTGAGGTTTGACGGTATGAGGACCATATCAAGGCGCGCCTTTCAGCAAGGACTTGTTTCTGTCTTTGCGTGGTCGGTTCTTCCCGTCGCACGAGCAAGCGAAAAGCGCCTGACTCGCGTTGCGTTGCTTCTTCCGGGCGTCATCACCGACGGCGGCTGGGCGGAGTTGGCGTACAACGGGCTGAAGGAACTCCAGGCCCAGGGTAGTTTCAAGACCGCCTACGAGGAAAACATCACCCTGGCCCAGATGGATCAAGTCGCGCGCGGTTATTCTGACGACGGCTTCGATCTGATTATTGGGCATGGCGTCGAATTCAGCAGCACCCTACTCGAAGTTGCGCCGGACTATCCGAACCAGCATTATTTTGTTACGACATTTCTTCCTCAGCCGACTGTGCCGCCCAATATCATGTACATCCATCTGGGTTATTGGGGTGCTGCGTATGGCGCGGGCGTTTTGGCTGCACTGATCTCCGACAAGAAGCAAGCGGTGGGCTTCATCGGTGGAAACGACGATCCGAATCAGCAACGCATAAAAAGGGCTTTCGTCGCAGGAGCTCAGCGAACCGTTGCCGGCATTCGCGCGCTTGCCATCATCACGGGAGACTATGACAACGCCGCAAAGGGTCGCGAGGCTGCTTCCATCCTGATTGGAAACGGGGCCGACGTGATTTGGCACGCCGCCGACGTGACGGGCTTGGGTGCCATACAGGGTGCTGTTGCGGGGAACGCGAAGGTCATGGGTTGCTACTCGGATCAGACGGCGCTCGCTCCCAACCATATGGCCACAAGTTTCGAGATGAATCTCGAGGGAATGGTGACGACGATCGCTCGCGCAGTGGCTGCTCAGACTTTTGCGGGCGGCACGGAATGGCGGCCGCCGGTGAATCAAATGTGGTTGCTCAAGTGCGGCATCAATGGTGATCACAATCCACGGCTCGTGTCCGCTGACCAGTGGGCGACTTTCAAAAAGGTATGGGCGGATATCGCATCGGGCCAGATTGATGTTGATCGAATGATTCCTTAGCTTACGTTGCTCCTCGCCCATCTGTCGTTCACCGCAAGAGTCTTACAGGGTTTTGTCGAGGATGAGACGGTGAAGCACACGTTGGAAATGAAGAACATTGTCAAACGTTTTCCAGGTGTGGTGGCCAACGACCATGCCTCGTTCACCATTCAAGCGGGCCAGATACACGCACTGGTCGGCGAAAACGGCGCTGGCAAGAGTACCTTGATGCAGATTCTCTACGGCTTTCATTCCATGGACTCTGGAGAGATTTTTATCGATGGCCAGCTCATCCGCCTGGGCGGTCCGAAGGACGCGATCGCTCTTGGTATCGGAATGGTCCATCAGGAGTTCATGCTCGTCCCAACCTTTTCGGTCGTGGAGAACATCGTCCTCGGTCTAGGCGCGGGCGCCGGAGCGATGCTCGATCTGGCGAGGGCATCGAGCCGGATAAGGGACCTAAGTGATCGCTACGGCTTGGCACTCGACCCCTCTGCCAAAGTCGGCGCTCTGCCGATCGGCGTGCAGCAGCGTGTGGAGATCCTAAAGCTTGTTTACCGAGATGCACGTCTGCTGATTCTTGACGAACCCACCTCGGTCCTCACGGCCGGGGAAAAAGACAGACTCTTCGCGGTGTTAAGAGAGCTCGGTCGAAGCGGCTGTTCCATTGTGATCGTGACGCACAAGCTCAACGAGATCATGGAACTGGCAGACCGCGTCACGGTGATGCGAGACGGGCGGACCCTGGGAACGAAATCGATTTCATCGACTTCGCAGCAGGAGTTGGCCCAACTGATGGTTGGACGCGCCGTCCAACTGCACGCGGTGAAGCCAAACAGGGATTTGGGCGAGCCCATCCTGCGCGTCGAAGAACTTTGCGTTGCCGACGATTCCGACGTCGAGAAGGTGCACCGAGTAACCCTCGAGGTGCGCGCCGGAGAGATATTCGGAATCGCGGGCGTCGATGGCAACGGACAGTCCGAACTGGCCGAGGCGATTTTGCACCTTAGGAAAGCGAAGAGCGGTCGCATCTTTTTGGCCGGTGCGGACGTGACCCGAATGAGTGTTGGCGAGCGCCGCGCCAGGGGCGTCGCGTATGTGCCTGCCGACCGGCGTGGCGTGGGCTCGGTGACAGAAATGACCGTTGCCGATAACGCCGTTCTGGGGCTGCAGAGACGGTATAGGCGTGGTCCGTTTCGAAGTGCCAGGGACGCCCGCCACGCAGCCGATCGACTTGCCGAGCGCTTCGGAGTTCGTGGCGCAGGCATCGATTCGCCTGCGGGAAAGCTTTCTGGCGGCAATCTTCAGAAGCTGATCATTGGCAGGGAGTTGACCTGTGGAGCCTGCATGCTCATCGTCGAGCAACCCACCCGCGGCCTCGATGTGGGTGCCGTCGAGTCCCTTTGGAAGGAATTGCTGCTGGCTCGTCAAGAAGGTAAGGCGGTGCTACTGATCTCGACGGAAATGGAGGAGCTGCTGAATCTCTCGGACAGAATCGCCGTGTTGTTCAACGGCCGCATCCTGGGGGTTTTCGATGCCCCCTTCGGGAGCGTCGATCAGATTGGCCTTTTGATGGCGGGCATTGCACCATCGGGTCCCTCCAGTCCATGGCCGCGCCCGGGAACCCGAACGTGACGAAACTCTTTGAGCGCAGGTTGACTCCTGCCGATTCTCCTCTTGCCGTTGCTGGCACCACCGCCTTGGCCGTGTGTGTGGCGATGGGGATCGCAGCCATCTTCTTTCACCACTATGGAGCGAGCCCAGTTCAGGCGTATTTCGGACTATTTCACGAACCGTTTGGAACGCTGCATGGTTTTGGCTATGCGCTCGTCCGGGCTGCGCCTCTGGCGCTGGTTGCGTTGGGCACGATCGTGAGCTGGCGTTCAGGGTTTTATTATCTGGGTTTCGAAGGCTGCTTCGTGATCGGCGCCGCGGCGGTCGGATGGATGTCGCTTGCAACTCCCCGCGGTCCTCACCTCGGCCCCCTTTTCCTGCCGCTCGCAATCCTGCTCAGTTTGACGGTCGGAGGACTTTGGGCCGGTCTGGTTGCTTTCGTCCGCGTGCGCCTAGGTGGAAACGAAGTTCTGATTTCGCTCATGTCGAACTACGTGGCGCGTTTCTTTTTGCAGTACCTGGTATCCGGTCCGCTCCGTGCGCCGGGTAGCCTGCCGGAGACTTCCGTGTTGCCCCATGACACCTGGCTGCCCTTCCTAGTTCCCGGAACCAGAGGCCACGCGGGAATTCTCATCGCTGTGGCAGCCGCGTTGTTGGTCTGGGCACTGCTACAAAAACTGCCGCTGGGGTACGAGCTGATCGTGACGGGCTTCAATCCGGCCGCTGCACGCTACGCCGGCATCGAGGTTGGCCGCCGCATGATGCTGGCGGGATTTTTCGCCGGAGGACTGGGCGCTTTGGCGGGAATGGTGGAAGTTCTCGGATCACAGCACCGACTGATGGATGGTATCAGCGGCAACATGGGTTTCGTGGGAATCATTGTGGCGTTGCTCTCACGATTGAATCCGCTCGCAACCGTTCCCATTGCCTTGGTATACGGTGGGATGTCGGTCGGTGCAGATGCCATGCAGCGACGCGCCGCCATCCCGTCCTCGATCACGTTCCTGTTGGAAAGCCTTGCTATTTTGTTGGTCCTTGCAAGCGATATCTTCCGTTTCTATCGTCTTAATTTTACCTTTCTGACCCGCTTCAAATGGCGCGTATCGCCTGGCGAGGATTCCGCGTGAACGGCTCTACGCTGATGGTTTCAGCCTTTTTCGCTGCGTGGCTGTCGGCAAGCCTACGGCTGGCAGGTCCTGTGCTCGTGGCTGCTTTGGGCGAGACATTCGCCGAGCAGAGCGGGATTTTGAATCTGGGGATCGAGGGAACCATCTTGCTGGGAGCCCTCGCGAGCTTCCTCACCTCCTACCGCACGGGAATGATCTGGACGAGCTTGCTTGTGGCAACGCTGGTCGGTGTGGCTTTCAGTCTTTTTCTAGCCTGGATGTACATCAGCGTGCGTGCCAGCCAGGTGATTACCGGACTCATCTTCAACGTTTTCGCGCTCGGTCTGGCGACGACGCTCTACCGGCTCGTTCTGGGCAACGTGGCTGCACCAGAAAGCATCGCCGTCTTCCAACCACTGCGCGTTCCGCTTTTTGGCCGCATACCTATTGTGGGACCGGTGATCTTTGGGCAGACCGCGCCGTTCTATTTAACCTTGGCGCTGGCTGTTGTCGCTCAGCTCGTCCTCTACCGGACCTCTTTTGGGCTGGCACTCCGCGCAACAGGCGAAAACCCCGCTGCCGCCGATTCCGCTGGAATTTCTGTGCATCGGATGCGCTATCTAGGAACCCTACTGTCGGGGGCGGGCGCGGGAATGGCGGGAGGCTACCTGGTACTCGCGCAGGTGGGACTGTTCCGCGAAACAATCGTCGCCGGACAGGGATTCATAGCACTCGGCATCGTAATTTTCGGCCGCTGGAACCCGCTCAAGGCCGCTTTGGCCGCTCTGGTGTTTGGTGGCTGCGACGCATTGCAGCTATCGCTTCAGATTATCGGAACGAAGGCTCCGCCGCAGCTTTGGTTAGCGCTGCCCTATGTGGTGACGATCCTGGGGATTTCGGGTTTGTTCGGCAACAGAGCCGTTCCGCCGGCGGCGCTGATGAAGCCTTACGTTAAAGCCTAGCCGGGTAGGGGGATCTAGATCGCCAGCGAGCGCCACGGCCTTTTCCTCAATCGGTCTGAACCGGCACGGCGCGCTAGATTGTCTGCGTGCATTTGCGCTTTGCGTCTTAGTTCGGTTTCGTTGACGCCGGTCACCAAACCGTCTTTCATCACAAAACGCCCGTCGATCATCACCGTCGAAACTTCGTGCCCCAGTGCCGAATACACGATTGCCGAAACAGGGTGGTGAATCGGCGTCATGAAAGGGTTGTTGAAGTCGAGAACCACGATGTCGGCTTTCTTTCCCGGTTCGATCGAGCCGATCTCCCTTTCGAGCCCAAGGGCCCGTGCCCCATCAATCGTCGCCATTTCCAGCACTTTTTCCGCCGTTATGATGGTCGAATCTTTATGAAATCCCTTCTGAATGAGCGCTGCAACTTTCATTGCCTGGAAAAGACTGTGGTTGTTGCTGCTTGCCGGGCCGTCGGAAGCAAGTCCAATGTCGACGCCTGCCAGGAGCATCTCCGGGATCGGCGGACATCCCGAGGCAAGATACATGTTGCTGCAAGGGTTGTGGGCCACTTTCGTTTTATGATGGCGGAGAATGCGGATGTCATGCGGCTTGCAATGCACGCAGTGGGCTGCCAGAACGTCGGGCCCGAGAAACCCAATCTCGCTCAGGAATTCGGTGTCGGTCTGACCATAGCGCGTCGCGGCCGTTTCCAGTTCAAACGTTGTCTCCGCCACATGCGTCGTGATGAGTGCCCGTTCTTCGTCCGCGAGCTTGCGTGTCAGCCTGTATCCTTCTTCATCTACCGCCCAGATCATATTCGGAGCGATGCCGATTTGAACTCGCCCGCCCGGCCGGTTATAGCGCCGGATTTGCTTGCGCGCATCTCCCAGGGCGTGTTGGGGCCGCTCGATCAGCTCTGGTGGAACGCCGTACTGTTCCCCTGTGGATAGAAAGCCGCGGCACACGAAGCCCCGCATCCCGGTTTGCTCGAACGCCTCCACGATCGACGGGATCATGCCAGGCTTGGTATGGACGTACATGAAATCCACCAGTGTTGTCACGCCAGAGTGTATGGACTCAACGCATCCGTGCAGCGCAGCCACATGCGCATCCTCGACCGTCAAATGAACACCGCTAGGGCCGGTCATACACGTGAACCACTTTTTCAGAACCATGTCATCGCCGAGGCCCTTGAGCAGCGTCTGGAACAGGTGCGTATGCGTGTTCACCATTCCCGGCATGACAATACGCCCTTTGCAATCAACAGTCTCCGCCTCGGGGAACCGCCGTTCGAGGTCTCGGCGCGTCCCCAGAGCCACGATTCGATCTTTCTCCACACAGACGCTTGCTTCATCGAGAATTTCCCGCCGCTCGTTCATCGTAATCAGCCAGGCGTCAGAGAAAATTACGCTCATCCAAGCTCTCCGATGGGGCTATGCACGGTGGTGGCGATTGACACTAGCACAAGGCCCTGTTTTCCGAGAAGGCAACTCTTTCCGTCCTCCCTGGGGCGATACCGTCCAACCCCGTCTTCGAAACATACGTCTGACTGTTGTGGCACAGGTGCGGTAGCCTGTGGTACAAACGAGAGGTCAAGTTCACAAAGCTGCCGCTCCTGTTTATCCGACCTACGTGGGTGAAGGTCTTGATTTCGAGCTGTGCGAGGGAACTTTTAGACTGCGCAAACGGAATCGTGATCGTATCGTGAGAACTCGACCAGCAGGTACGATTCGACTTGGCGCAGTCGTTTTGGCGACCGCGCTCACCGTTTTGCCAGTCGTCGCAGACCAACAGCCGTCGTCCACCTCCGACGTAGGGAGTCAGCCACTACCGGCATCGCAACAGGGAACCGCCGAGCAGACACCGGCTGAACCGGCCGTGCGAGCCGTGGCCTCACAAAATCCAATCCAGCCGGGCCTGACGATCAAAGAACAGCAAAACATCCAACACGAAGAGCAAACCGGTACATCGAAGGATCGTCTCTTTTGGGTACTCCCCAACTTTCTGACCATCGAGAGTACCGACACGGTACCGCCGCTGACCACCCGGGAGAAATTTGAAACGCAAGTCCGTGGCTTGGTTGATCCTTCCGAATTCGTGCTGACGGCGGTTGTGGCGGGTCTCGGACAGGCCAGCAACAGCATTCCACAATACGGTCAGGGATTTGAGGGCTATGCCAAAAGATATGCGACCGCCTACGCCGATAATGCAGTGGAGAACATGATGTCGAGTGCCGTCCTACCATCGTTACTTCATCAGGATCCGCGATACTACCAACTGGGCCATGGTGGGTTCGCCCGCCGCAGTTGGCATGCATTCAGCCGCCTGTTTGTCACGCGCAGCGATGCTGGGAAGGAGCAGTTCAATTACTCCGAAATTTTCGGCTCGGGGATGGCGGCCGCCATTTCCGACTATGGGTATCATCCATCAGGTGATCAAAGCGCTGGAAACGTTGCCAACGTCTGGGGCACGCAGATGGGCATCGACTTAGTGACTTATATGCTTAAAGAATTCTGGCCCGATCTTCGCCGTAGATTCGATAGGAAGGGTCGATCCGAGCAGGCGCAGTAGTCGCTGCACTCGGTTCGGACGGCTTACCGGATGTTCTCTTAATACAACCCTTACGAAAAACTGAGATCGTTTTGCTATGCTGCCTGTGCCCTGCTTTGCAAGACGGCGGTGGCGAAACGGCCAACCGACTTCGTATGTTGCACCAAGGCGAGGCTGCCATGAAATTCACTCTGGTTGTCGGGGCCGCGATCCTGGCGTTGATTCCGACGTTTGGGCAAGATCAGACCTCGTGCAAGGCTTTCTTCCAAGTGGTGCGCGCTCATCCCGGATCGCCCGGTCTTGTCGCCGGTATGGACACATCGGAGAAGAAATGGTGGGAGAGCGAGGGAGAGAAAAAGTATCCGGGTTTGTGTTTGAACGGCTCGGTGACTTCCGGAGACAAGCCTCGCTATCTGCTGATCTGGTCGAAATCCAAGTCGATGGGTCAGGCGTCGCTGGCCTCCAACGAAATTTTCGGTCAAACGCCCACTGTCCTCGAAGCCACGGCTCCCCGCGAATGGATTTATCAGCCAAGGTGGAACGTTGCGTCGGTCACGATCGCTTACGTTCTCTATGACGGGCGCCTGGATATACCTCCTGTCCATTTTACCGCCGGGGATCGCAGGGCGTGGGTATTTCCAGATGACCGGAAGGCACTGGAAGCGGCGGTGAAATTCCTTGCGCAGGAGCCGCCCTTTTCTCCAACCGTTCACTGACGCTCGCTCGACGACCCTACCGTCGGCATTTGGTCAGCCGAGATATTGGGCGTGACGCTTTCAGCATGCTTCACTTCGTGCCGTGTGGCTGCTTCGGCCGGCGGGGTAGACTTACCTAGCGGCGCATTTTCGCGGCTGGAATGAGCTGAGCGTACAGGCTAGAAATCGCGAAAGGCGCCTTGAGGACTTCCCCTTGAGCGCTCGCGCCCAAACGATTTCCGCCCCTGATCCTGCCGGTCCGTGGCTCTACCGCCCGTGGCTTGATCTGCTGGTTGGATGCGGCGCATGGTCGGCTCCCCTGCTAGCGGTCGCGACGTGGATAACGCCCGCACATGTGCACCCCTGGACCGTTGCGTTTTATGCGCTTGCCATCGTTTTCAACTACCCGCACTTCATGGCTACGATTTACCGCGCCTATCACACTCGGGACAGTTTTGAGAAATACAAGATTTTTACCCTGCACGTGACGTTGCTCGTGGTGCTGACGGGTGTCTTCCTCCACGCCTGGCCACGCCTGCTGCCATGGGTTTTCACCCTGTATATCTGTTGGAGCCCATGGCACTACACGGGGCAAAACTACGGATTGCTGATGATGTTCGCGCGGCGCAGCGGGGCCGTCGTGGCTCGGTCGGAGCAGCGCTGGATACGCGCGGCATTTGTCGCCTCCTACTGGATGCTCCTGGCAAGCTTTGAAACCGCCGGGTCGAGCGATCGGCTGGTTCTCTCGATGGGATTACCGGCACGGTTCACGCTGTGGCTGCGGCTCGGGCTGGGAGCACTGTTCGCCGTGTTTGTTTTTCTCGGTTTTCGGCCCCTCGTCGCGAAAAGCAGCCTTTCCGCGGTGGCAGCACCGATTCTGTTGGCTTTCACGCAGTTCCTTTGGTTCGTTTTGCCGACGCTATTGGAGCTTCGGTCCACATACCAGATTCCGCAGACACAATACAGCAGCGGAATTCTCGCTGTTCTGCACTCGGCCCAATATCTCTGGGTTACCAGCTACTACCAGCAGCGAGAAGCGAAGGCGGCAGGCCAGTCGGAATGGCGGATGGTGGGTTATTTCCTGACGCTGATTGCCGGCGGCATCGCACTGTTCATCCCGGGGCCTTGGCTTGTTAGCTACCTGCTGCGTTTCGACTTTACGACCAGCTTGCTGATTTTCACGGCTCTCGTGAACATCCACCATTTCATTCTCGACGGTGCTGTCTGGAAGCTGCGCGATTCCCGCGTTGCCGAGCTACTGCTTGACAAGGGAAGGAGGGGAACGGCGGAGAGCGCGGTGAACGCGCCCGCCCAGTCAGCCACGCTACCGTCGCTTGCCGCTCGCCTATTCCGTGCGCCCGCCTGTCGCGTCGTAGTGATCGGGGTTCTTCTGCTCTGGGGTATTGCTGAGGAGGTTCGCTACGCACTTGGTACCGACGACGGGAACCTGTCCGCTCTGATGCACGCATCGCACATGAATCCCTATGACAGCGCGGTCGAAGCTCGCATCGCGATCGCGGAGAGCAAGGCCGGCAGGCGCGATGAGGCGATCGCGGCGCTACGGCGTGCTGTAGGCATCAATCCGCAGAATGCGGCGCTCGAGCAGGCGTGTGCGCGCGCCTTGCTAGAAGACGGCCGCTATCAGGATGCCTACGACCACTACGCCAAGATGCTCAAGCTATTTCCACGCGACGAGGACGCCCTGATTAATTATGGTCTTCTCGCGGCACGCTTGGGCCATCCCGGCGAGGCCATCGATGCCTGGGGACGGGCCGTCCAATTTGATCCGGATCAACCCAATCCTCATCTCTATTTGGCCGAAGCCTTCGATCAACGAGGCGACCACCTCGCCGCCGCGCGACATTGGCAGGAGTATCTGCGGGCCGCCGCTTTGCGGCCGGACGACCCCGCCGCCGGCATCACCGAGCAAGCCTCCGCCAGGATTCAATTGGGGGACGATGAGTTCCGAACCGATCACGCCGACTTGGCGGGTTCGCAGTATCAACAGGCCGTCGACCTTGCGCGCCGCGCCGGCGACCGGAAACTGGAATCTTTGGCGCTCGCCCATCTAGGAGATTTGCAAGAGCAAGCGGGAGACGCCAAGTCCGCAGCCGCCAGTTATCAGCGTTCCTTGGCTCTCGACGTGAATGCAAACGACATGCGGGGTGAAGCCATCGACTGGTTTAACTATGGCCAATTTATCCTCCGTCATAAACAGCCTGGAGAATTGGCTTATGCTTGCTTCACTCGTGCGGAGAAGCTGCTGAAAGCGAGCAGTAGCCCGGAACTTGAAACCGTTCAGTCAGCCCGCCACGAACTGGAGATCCATCTCGGCAAGAGCGCCCCGGCAGGCGAAGCAGAACTGTCTGCTCTGCTCGCCACGGCCAGTAGTCTTCCTGCGACCTCTTTCTGATGCGGCTGTAATTCCCCTCGGTGTACACTCGGTGCCAGTTTGGCCCGTGCAGGCCTCGGGGACCGCAATGGTTTCTACCGCGGAGCAGAAATCGCAAGCTCTGGACGTTAGCAGCCTCATCGATGAGCGGCCGATGAGTGGGTTTCAGGTGTGGACGGTAATCTTAGGTGGCCTGGTGCTCGTGCTCGATGGGTTTGATGGCCAGACCATCAACTATCTAACTCCCTCGATTGCCGAGACGACGAAGATTCCGGTGCACAGCTTCGGGCCGATTCTGTCGGCGAGTTTGATCGGCCTAATGGTTGCGGCTTTGACCACCGGCCCGTTGGCGGATCGATGGGGCCGCAAATGGCCCGTGATTTTCTCCACCCTCAGCTTCGCGCTGTTTTCCCTGCTCACCGCGCGGGCCAACACCCGCAGCGAGTTCTGGATCCTGCGGTTTCTAACCGGTCTAGGGCTTGGCGGTGCGATGCCGAATGTCGTGGCACTCAGTTCAGAATACATTCCCAAACGCCTGTTGGCGGTGGTCATTCCGATCCTCTTCGTCGGCATGCCGTTGGGTGGAACGATTAGCGGCTTCACGAGTGCCGCGATGATTCCCGTGTGGGGCTGGCGCTCGGTGTTCCTGGTAGGCGGGATTGTGCCACTGGTCATTGCCATGGCGTTGATGATCGTGCTCCCCGAGTCGATTCAATTCCTGGCCGTCCAAGGCAAGAGCCCGGAGAGAATTGCAAAGATTCTGGTCCGCATCTCACCCAAATTGGCACGTTCCGGCGTCAGCGTTGTCGACTTCGACCGTAAACGGGCTCGGGGCGTGCCTGTCAAGTACCTGTTCGCCGACGGCCGAACCGCCGGGACAGTTCTGCTCTGGATTCCTTACTTCATGAATCTGTTGCTCATTTACTTCCTCAGCGGCTGGCTGCCGGCGCTGTTGCGGGACGAAGGCATGTCTGTTTCGGGCGGCGTGGCGGCCACGGCATTGATCAGCTTCGGAGGCGTTTTCGGCTGCCTGGTCGAAGGGCTTCTGCTCAGACGATGGGGCGCCTCCCAGGTTTTGGTCACCGAATATGCAATGGCCGGGCTACTGATCGCATCACTCGCGCTCATTCCAGTTTCATTTCCCGTAATGCTGGTGATGACTTTCAGCACAGGCCTCACGATTATCGGTGCACAAGGAGGCTTGAATGCTCTGGCTGCCCGATTCTATCCGGTTTCGGTGCGGTCGACGGGGGTCGGGTGGGCACTGGGCGTCGGCCGAATCGGTTCGATTCTAGGCCCGCTGCTCGGCGGCGTGTTTCTCTCGATAGGGTGGAGGACGCGTGACATGTTGCTGTTTGCGGCCGCCGTAGCAGTCATTGCCTTTGCTTCGATCCTGGTGAGCAACCAGATTCGAACGGTGACTGCCTATACGCGCGGTCCGGATCTCGGCGGCGATCGATGAGGAGAACCCACGGCCCCGACAGCTTGACAAGCTGTTACCCCGCCCTTAATGTAGGTCGGCTTTTGGGCTCGAAGCATCCCTTCATGGTGGAGCGAGGGTAGACGAGGTTCTCTCCAGCCAGATGCATTTTCTGTCTGAGTTTTGCAAGTGGCTGCAGCACACCTCGGTCGGCACCGAGGTGGCCGAGTCGGACTGGTTGTTTCCAGCGATCGAGACTGTTCACATCTGGGGCATTATCCTGCTCGTGGGAACGACCGGGGTGCTGGACTTGCGCCTGCTCGGACTGATCCTGACGAAGCAGCGCGTTTCGGAGTTGCACCATCGGCTGATCCGTTGGACTTGGGCTGGGTTCACAGTCATGTTGGTCAGCGGATCGTTTATGTTCGCTTCGGAAGCCGCCAAGATGTACAACAACAGTGCATTTCGTTTCAAAATGCTGCTGATTTTGCTGGCCGGCATCAACGCTTTGGTCTTCGAGACTACCGCGTTTCGCCATGTAGCGCAGTGGGACGACGCTCCCCGCACGCCCATTGGCGCCAAAGTCGCCGCCTGTTTCTCACTGGTTGCGTGGGTGGGTGTCATCGCCGCCGGCCGCTGGATCGCTTATTGGTAGCCACCGCAATTGACTCATCTCCTTTTCCGCATTAATGTGACCTGTTCGTTCGCTCGAAAACGCTATGTGGAACAATGGCGTCGTCCTTTGGATCCTCGCCGGGCTGGTTTTGCCTGCCCCCGGCCGCCCGCAGGAGCCTGGCAGGCGGCTCACCAATCAAGACATCATCAGCATGACGCAGCTGGGACTTTCCGACGACGTCATCATCGCCAAGATTCGCACCGCCAGTGCGGCGGGTGCCGAAGCGACGGCTTTTGACACAAGTATCGACGGTCTGAAGGCGCTCAAGGACGCGCACGTGTCGGATGCGGTTATCAAGGTTATGATCAACCCCGCTCCGCCTCCGCCTGTGACACTGTCTGCCGTTTCTCCGGCTGTCCCAGACCCCAACCTGCCCCCTCCCGAGGTTGGCGTGTATTGGAAAAATAAAGCCAACTTCGTCTTGATTCAGGGCCGAGCAATCGATGAGGCCAAGGTCGGCGGCCGCGCCGGCAGTTATCTCACCTACGGCATGAGGAACCAGCACTGGGATGCTTACATTGAGGGTCCCACATCGGCCAATGTCGTCCAGGAGCGCCGGCCTTTCTTCTACTTCTATGTTCCCGAGGGAAACGACGCGTCCGATTACGTTCTGATTAAACTCAACAAGAAAGGTGACCGGCGCGAATTCCAAATCGGCTCGTTTGGCGGTGTCACCGGCGGCAAATCAGGTGTCAAACGCGACAAGGAAGTTGCCTACAAAGCCGAGCACGTTGCGATCCGCACCTACCGAGTCACTCTCGACGAAGATCTCAGTCCCGGCGAATACGCCTTCTTTATGGGCACCGGGATGATGTCGACGATGTCGGGCGCAAAGGGCGGAAATCGTTCTGGCGGTGCAGCCTCGGGCCGCGTCTACGACTTCAGCGTCCCGGAATAGGTCTTTGCTTTTTCTTCGCCCTGTGCTAGGCTGGGCATAGAAAGCAAGCGGGCCAGGCTGACCGCGCTCTGCTAGAATCAGGCGCCGCTCACGCGGCGGGACCTAAACGAAAGCCCTTGTTTGAGGTGTCCGATATGAACGATGACAAAAGCAAGAATCTCGATCTTGCCATTTCGCAAATTGAGAAGCAGTACGGCAAGGGCTCGATCGTTCGCTTGGGGAGCCGCGACGTCCTTGTGCCGGTGAGCGTGATTCCCACCGGCTCGATCTCGATCGACGCAGCTCTTGGCGTCGGTGGGTTCCCGCGCGGTCGCGTGATCGAGGTCTATGGTCCCGAGTCGGGGGGCAAGACGACACTGACCCTACAGGTTATTGCCGAGGCGCAGCGGATGGGCGGCCAAGCCGCTTTTATCGACGCCGAGCACGCGCTTGATCCGGTATACGCACGCAAGCTGGGCGTCGACGTCGATAACCTCCTTGTCTCGCAACCGGACAATGGCGAGCAGGCGCTGGAAATCGCCGAAGCGCTGATCCGCACCAACGCCATTGACATTGTTGTCGTTGACTCCGTGGCTGCGCTCGTTCCTAAAGCCGAACTGGAAGGCGAAATGGGAGAGCCACAGATGGGCTTGCAAGCGCGCCTGATGTCGCAGGCGTTGCGCAAGCTGACCGCCATTGTGAACAAGTCGAAGACCTGTTTGGTCTTTATCAATCAAATCCGCGAAAAGATCGGCGTGATGTTTGGCAATCCGGAAACGACGACGGGCGGTCGCGCGCTGAAATTCTATGCGTCGATTCGCATTGATATCCGTCGCGTTCAGGCGATTAAGGAAGGAGACCAGGTCGTCGGTTCGCGCACACGCGCGAAGATTGTGAAGAACAAGGTGGCCGCGCCGTTCCGCGAGGCCGAATTTGACATCATTTACGGCGAGGGAATTTCCAAAGAAGGCGATCTTCTCGATCTCGGCGTGATGAAAAGTATCCTAGAAAAATCCGGCACCTGGATTTCCTACAAAGGTGAGCGTCTGGGGCAGGGCCGCGAGAATGCCCGCCTATTCCTGCGCGAGCATAGAGACATCCGCGACAAAATCGATCACGAACTCCGCAAATCCTTGGGTTTGCTGACCCCCTTGGCCGAGGAGACAAAGAAAGCGGCCAGTGATGGCGATAAACCCTCTGCCAAGGCTGCCGTCGCCGCCCAGAGCCGCTCCGGGCGCTAGATCTATTCCCCCCTCGTTACGATGCCGATTTCCTCTCACTTTGCTGCGGGAATCCGGTGGAGGCCATCACCTCTTCCGTTTGCGCTCGGTGGCGGTCGCAATGCGCGCTGATCAGCAGCAACCACTGATAGAGATCCAGCTCGCCGATCACAGGATGTGGATAGAAATGTTTTCTCAGATCGCCATCGGTGGTGCTGACAAAATCCCGTGTCTGCCGGCGAGTCGCTTCGAATGCGTTGAGGAGCTCATCATCGGGCCACCGTCCTTTAGGCTGCAGGTACTCCGGCGCCTGAAACCGCTGCAGGCGCCCTATCACCCCTTCGACAAGGGCGCTGTCCTGACCTTCCATGGCGCTCCTCTTCGTTGGACTCGGGCCCTCGCTCAGTGTCTTTTGAATCAGCCCGAGAACGCGTCCTTCGACCGTCGTCAAATGCTCGACGATCTCTGACACGGTCCATCGTCCGGGCTCTGGTCGATAATGGAGCTGTTCCGGCGAAAGCCCTTCTACGGTGGCCAGCAATCGTTTGCGAGACTCCCCCAGATGTTTCAAGACTGTTTCACGTTCACCTGCCGTCATCATGATTTTTCGCCCCCTATCCTGTTCGTTGCACATCATACCTCCGGCCTGACTCGTTTCAAAGTTTGTCGCCGGTGCCTCCCTACCGATGGCAGACGCGTTCTCAGGATGTCGCCATGGACAATGACTTTTCTATTTTGGTTGCGAAATCCAGCCCCCTTTTTCTAGACTACGTCGGAGGAAAAGTCCGCAGCAAGCACATAGGAAAAGGTTCCCGGCCTTGAAAAAAGTGGTCTCGATTCTGGGGTTGATCCTCCTGGGCGGCCTCGGCATCGCCTTGGGGGCGCCGGCTGGACACCGGCACCGCGCTCGCGCGGTTGAGAACGCCGATCCAACCAGGGATGACGTCACCGCCGACGATGATCCCATTGTTCGCGGCATTGCGGTCGACGCTCTTGGCCACGAGAAGGGATCCGTGGTAGCGGTCGACCCATCCAATGGCCGCATCCTCGCTGTCGTCAATCAGAAGATGGCCTTTTCGTCCGGCTTTGAACCATGCTCGACTATCAAACCGTTCATCGCGATTGCGGGACTGCAGGAAGGTATCATCACGCGCGACACCATGATTCGCGTCGCCCGGCGCCGTTATATGGACCTAACCGAAGCCATGGCGCACTCGAATAACAAGTTTTTTGAGGAAGTGGGTTCGCAGCTTGGCTTCTCGCGTGTTGTGAAATACGACAGGATGTTCGGCCTAGGCGAGCGCGTTGGCTACAGTATTCCCGAAGAACAACCCGGCTGGGTGCCGTCGTCGCCGCCGGCATTGGGCGGTGTGGCTCGGATGTCCAGCTTTGGCGAAGGTATTCGCATTACGCCGTTCCAACTGGCATCGTTGGCAGCGATGCTGGCCAACGGCGGCACGCAGTATTTGCTGCAATATCCTCGCACCGAGGCGGATCGCCAGAATTTCGTACCCCGCGTCCGGCAACAGTTCGAAATCGCACCGCTGCTTCCGGACTTGCGCGACGGGATGCTTGCAGCCGTCATGTATGGCACGGCCCGGCGGAGCTTTGATCCCGATGGCGAGCAGGACCTGGGGAAAACCGGGACCTGCAACGATGAAGACATCGGCGGACGATTAGGCTGGTTTGTTTCCTACGCCGATCAGGCCCATCCGAAAATTGTAATCGTGGTGCTGCTCCACGGCGGTAGCCGCATCATCAGTGGTCCACACGCGTCGGAGATTGCTGGCCGCATCTACCGTGGTCTCTATGAGCGTAATTTCTTCGCCGGGGCAGACACCGGCAGTACCCACTTCACGCAGTACGCTTCCGGCATTTCCCGTTAACCACCGCTGTTGGCCCTCGGCGGTCAGCCGATCGGCGGGTCACTGTTTCTTCCCTTCGCGCGCAAGCTCGGCGGGATAGTCGTGGTGAAGGAGTGCTTGGGGGTCGAACGGTGAGACGTGTTGCCAGACCCCATCTGCTCCATCGATACACTCGTCTTCGATGATTCTGGCATGGGGCTTTTTGTCGCGATCGAGAAGTATGCGGACGGTCCAAGGTTTGGCATAGACCACAGGGTCGGTCATCGTGGCCTCGTATTTCATCGTGTCAGGACCCAGAAGCGTGTACCGTTCCACGACATGCAACTGATCGCTGTGGTAGTTGCCGGCAGCGTCCAGCCACGTTTGGTCTCCCAGGTCCGTCACGTCAATGACCAGCGTCTCTGCTTCCCAGTGCCCTCGCGAATCCCCCATAAAGAAGTCGATGCCGTCGTCGTGTGGAATCGATGACGCCAAAACGATCCTGTAAGAATGATTGTCCGTATAGACGATGGCCAAATGCCCAACACTTTGAAAGATTTGAAAGGGTGTCGGCAGAAAGGTTGCGCGTGGCACGCCGGCCTGAAAGCAATTGATGGTTGGATCGATCCGCGCGCGGCTTTCGTAATTCTGGTCCCGCTGCTTCAGGGCCTCAGGGAGATAGGGAATCCTGCCGTCGGCAGGATCGATCACAACACTGGGGGATGCGCGAACCCCCGCTTCGGCCCGATGGCCCTCGAGATTGATGTAGGCCGTCCCGCGAACCAGCCAGATGCCTCGGAAATCCGGTGTGCCGTCGGAAAGCCGCGGGGAATCGAAAACGCCGGCCCCCTCGCTTGGCGGCCCTGCGCTGGCGGTGGCGATCACGGCCCCGATCGCCAACAGACTGAGAATGCCTCTATTCATGCGGGTTCGCCGTGTTGCCCTTGGACTGAGGGTAATGCTGGACGTCTCGTTCGCCTTCGTGGCAGTCATAATAAACAATCTGGTCCTTGGCGGTATTTCTGTTGAGTTCCAGCTCCATCGTCCAGGGTTTGGTGAAGACCGTGGGGTCCTTGACAGTGGCCGAATACTGGATCGTGTCGGGCCCCGTCATCGTATAGCGCTCGACGACATGCTCGTTTTCATCCACGAAATTAGCTTCCATGTCGAGCCAGGTTCTGCCGTTGAAATTCGCCACATCGACAACGAGCGTATCCCCCTCCCAATGCCCGCGTGAGTCTCCATCCCATGCCCAATAGTGCTTCGGGTGGGAGCCATGGTTCTCAGGAATGATGCGAACGTCGTGTGTGTATTCGTAGAGAATGACGATGTAGTTTTCGTCCTGAACGATCAGGAAGGGAAACAGCGAGGAGGGCTGCTCGGTTTCGCGGGGCACGCCGGGAACGTGGCAGTGGGCCTCGGGATCGTGATAGGGGTCGTGGAGGTTCCGATAATCCCGAATCTCTTTCGTAATGGGCAAGTAAGGGAATGGTAGAGGAACGCCTGCGCTGTGAAAATCTCCGAGAGCAACGGCGAGGCCACCACCTCCCCTCACGTTTTTCATCGCAGCTCGATAACCGCTTTCATTGTGCCAGAGTCCCTGGAGGTTGGGATGGCCATCCGCCATGCGTGGGATATCCGATGGCTTGTCTCTAGGGCTTACTTCGGTGGCTGGTTTTTCGACCGTTTGCGCCCGGCACGCTCGAGGAGCGAAGGAAAGAACAGCCAAAAGGACCGTCCCCGTCATGCATGGGCCCACCTTCGGCACCACAGCGCCCCCTTAAGGATTCGGTGATTTATCCTGGGTCGGCGGGCTGGATGGCTGCGCTGCGACGTTCTTCGGTGCTCCGCCTAACACGCGCGTTCCATCTGCGAGCCTTGCTTGCGAACCGAAAATCGTGTTCGATCCGTCGCGGGCCCGGTAGCCCTCGATGGTGAGCTCGTCGCCGAGCTTAACCGAATCCTTCCGCCATCCGTTCCGATACAAGGCGCTCGGAGCTCCCATTTCGACGCTCCAGCGCGTGACGCTTCCATCCTCATTCTTCACGTCCAGCGTGATGTAGCTGTGCGGGTTGATCATTTCCCATTTGACGGCTGTTCCGTGCAGCGTGATGGGCTTGTCCAGATCAAACTCGGCAGCAAACGAATGATGAGCAGGAGTGGGCGCTGCCAGAAGCCAGGCGATCACTCCCGCAATCGTGGCCAGCCTTTGACGATTCATCGAAATTCACCCGCTCGGCAGCGTCTTTCGATCTTGTTGCGCACTCACACCTACCTCCGGCCTCCGAGCCGTGTCAAGGGCAATCGGTTCCTCAGGCCTGTCATGGATTTCCGACCGCTCGGTTTCCTCCGCCCTTGCGCACAACCGGTGGTGCGGTGTATACGTCACAGCCGCATCCCGGGGCGCCCGTCTCGAGGGGGTTGCATGAACGCTCGTATCACTGTGTACCTGATTTTGTTCCTTGGAGTTTCGGTTGTGCCGGGTTGCGTCAGCGCGCAGCAGTCCTGTGAGAGCCTTACATCGGTCAGAATTGCAAATGCGACGATCACCTCAGCCATCGCCATCACCCCCCCACCCAACCTGGTCATACCTCTCCCGCCTCCGCCGGCCAACCTGCGTCTGCCGCCGGGCCCGGCAGGTCTGGCGAGGAACTTAACTGTATCGGTTCCGTTTTGCCGCGTCATGGCCTCGGCGGCGCCGACCGGCGATTCGCACATCACCTTCGAAGTCTGGCTACCGGTCGCAGCCAGTTGGAATGGAAAGTTTGAAGCGGTCGGCAATGGTGGCTTCATAGGCCAGATCGGCTACACCGCGCTCGCCACGGCGCTTGAGCGCGGCTACGCTGCCGCCGGAACCGACACCGGCCACGCCTCAGGCAACGATGAAAGCTGGGCTCTCGGGCATCCCGACAAGCTCATTGACTGGTCCTATCGTGCGGTTCACGAGATGGCCGTCGATTCGAAGATTGTCATTCAAGCCTTCTATGGCAAACCGGCTAAGCTCTCCTACTGGAATGGCTGTTCGACCGGCGGCAAGCAGGGTCTCACGGAGGCCCAGCGCTATCCCGCCGACTTCGACGGAATCGTCGCAGGAGCTCCGGCGAACTACATCACGCATCTACAGGCTTGGTCGATGTACTCCAGTTGGGTGGTTCTAAAGGATGGAACCGGCGCGCCCAGCTACATCCCGCCTGACAAGTATCCGGCGCTGTACAAAGCCGCGCTGGCGGCTTGTGATTCGCTCGACAAGGTCAGCGACGGCTTGATCGAAGATCCGACGCGGTGCCCATTTGATCCGAAAACGATCGAGTGCTCCGGCGCTGATCGTCCCGAGTGCCTCACGGCGCCGCAGGTGAAGACGGCCGAGTTGCTCTACGCCGGCGCGAAATACCATGACGGCAAGCAGATTTTCCCAGGCTTTGAGCCGGGCAGCGAACTCGGTTGGAGCGTTATGGCCCAAGGTCCTGAGCCGGTGAGCATCGCCGACGGTTTCTTCAAATATATGGTTTTCGGCGATCCCCAGTGGGACTTCCACTCCTTCGATGTGGATCGCGATACCCACGTGGCGGATCAAAAACTTGGCTCGATCGTGAACGCGATCGACCCGGACCTGAAATCGTTTGAGAAGCATGGTGGAAAACTCATCATGTATCACGGTTGGTCGGATCCAGCGATCGCCCCGGGCAATAGCGTGAATTACTACCAGAGCGTGGTAGTGAAGATGGGAGGCGCCCAAAAGACGCAGGAATTTCTGCGCCTTTTCATGGTTCCCGCCATGGGCCACTGCGCTGGCGGGCCCGGCCCGAACACGTTCGATGCGCTCGGAGCGCTCGAGCAGTGGCGCGAGCAGAACGCCGCTCCGGAGAAAATAATTGCCACGCACGCAACCAATGGGACGGTGGACAACTCACGGCCTCTTTGCCCGTATCCGCAGGCTGCGATTTACAACGGCAGCGGCAAGACCACCGACGCTGCCAGTTTCACCTGCGGCAATCCAACCTGGTAGCGCTCGTGTCCTCGTGACGGCGAGCGAAGGCTCGCCGTCAGTGATATCATCACCCCGCGATGGTGAAGTTTCCGCGTTCCTCAGCTCTCACCGTGATGCTTTTATGGTGCGGATCCGGATCTACCTCGCCGTCTCTATCGCAAACGCGGGCTTCCCGTGCCACGGTCCTGCATGCCGCCCGTCTACTCGACATCGAAAGCGGAAATATCCTGAGGCCAGGCGAGGTGCTCGTCGAAGGCGAACGAATCGTGGAAGTCGGGTCCACGGTGACGCATCCAACCGGTTCAGAGACAATCGATCTGGGCGACACAACGCTTCTGCCCGGCTTGATTGACGCCCACGTCCATTTGTTCCTTCATCCCGGTGCCGAAGACCTACAGACCATTGAAGAGTCGGTGCCACAGCGCACCATCATGGCGACCCTGGCCGCGCGCGACGATCTCATGGCCGGTTTCACCGCTGAGAGGGATATGGGTACGGAGGGCGCGGGCTCGGCCGATAGCGCCGTTCGCGACGCCATTAACGCGGGGAGCATTCCAGGCCCCCGGCTGCGTATCAGCGGCAACGCGATCAACATCTTGGGCGGACACGAAGATGCCATCGGCTACAACCCGGCGCAACATGTGCTTCCCAACGCCGATTACGCAAACAATGCCGCCGAACTGGTGACCGTCATGCGCCAGCAATACAAAGAAGGGGCGGACTTTACCAAAATTTACGAGACGGGTGCCGATACAGTGCGCGATGGAAAGGCCTCTACGACTTACCAATACACCGAATCGGAATTGGCCACGGCGGTTGCGGAGGCGGCTCGTTTGGGCGGTCGTGTCGCGGTACACGCGACTGGCGAGCCGGGAGCCCTTTTTGCCGCTCAGGCGGGCGTCGCATCGATCGATCATGCCAACCATCTCGACGACGAAACCATACGTCTGATGCGCGAAAAACGGATCTTTGCCGTGCCGACGTTCACAATCTTTGAGTATTTTGCCGACCATGCTGCGACGCCCGCCGAGGCCACACACGACCGCCAACTGTTGGAGTTGAAAGTCGAGGACTTCAATAGACAGCTTCGAGCAGGTGTGCCGATGGCCGTGGGTTCAGACGTCGGCCCGTTCCCTCATGGCACCCAGGCGCGGGAGTTTGAGCTCATGGTCAGGTACGGTATGACACCGTTGGCTGTTCTCCAGGCAGATCTACTGAACGGCGCAAGGCTGTTGGCCTGGGACGATCAAATCGGCGCGCTCAAACCGGGCTACCTGGCTGACGTGATTGCTGTTTCGGGCGATCCTTTGCAAGATATCGGCGCGCTCAAGAAGGTCGCCTTCGTCATGAAGGGCGGCGTGATTTACCGAAAGTGATT
Organism: Candidatus Acidiferrales bacterium; assembly: GCA_035622155.1. Taxonomy (GTDB): domain Bacteria; phylum Acidobacteriota; class Terriglobia; order Acidiferrales; family UBA7541; genus Palsa-295. The sequence goes on along the minus strand of DASPVW010000019.1, from coordinate 77,101 downwards.
CGTCGTTACCGCTTTCGCCGACTGCGCCCGTGTTTATTGCCAGTCTCTCCGTTCAAAGCATCCCGCACAGCCTTGTGGACCTTCTCATCCAGTTGCTCGGTCGTGACTTCATAGGCCCGCCGCGCCTCCTGGACAATCTGAGCCATGTGCGCTGATGCCCGTTCCACAATTCTCTCAACGGCCGACTCCGAGAGCCGTTCCATCGATGCCTTGAGCGCTTCTTCCATGGTTTCGTAGAGCTGCTTGTCGGCCTTTCGCTGGACACGATCTGGTTCGGTCCTGACGATTTCCTCCTTCGTGGCGACCGCGGCCTGGGTCTTTGCCATTTCCAGCGCGGCCGTGAGTTCTGCCTCGCGGCCCTCAGCGCGACCCGCCATGACCAAGATTTCGCTGGCGTCCCATGACGCCGTCAAGGTAACCGGCGAGTGGGGAGGCGCCGGGGGCGGCGCCGGGGGTGGCGGTGGTTCTTCCAAAACAAACGCGGGTTCGCCGGGAGGCGGGAACCAGTCGTCCGGCGGCATAGGAATATCCCAGACGTTGCCAGGTACGTCTAGGTTGAGCCCAATATGGAGCATCTCACGGGTGTGGCTCGGGCGTTGCACCCAAATCACCTTCGCGGTGACGTCGCGTGGCGGGCGTTTTGGGTCGCCGCGCGGAATCTCCACGCGGACCTCCGATCCCTTCGTAACGTAATGTCGGGAGAGGTACTTGCAGCCATGGCAGCTGACCATGACCGTACGCGTCTGCTCGGTGAACGCCTCGTGCAGTGCGTCGACTCCCCTCACTTTGATCGGAAGAGCCAGGGTCAGACGCGTGCTGCGCCGCTTGTCGGCCGTGTCTTTCGCCGATGACGTCTTGCTCATTCGGCCCTCGAACCGTTCTCGCGCGATATCTCCTCGGACGCTTGATCGACTGCCCGACGACGCCCGTCGTAGGAATATCGCAGCGGCCGTAGGATCGATAATCAAAATGGTACCAACGCGCTCGCGTCACGGCCTGCGGTTTGCTGCCAAACGTCCCCAAAGTGACACTCCTTGTTGCAGGCCTTGCCGTTACCGGGGTAACCTCGCGTGCGAAGTTGAGGTTGTCTGGCATCCCCGCTGAGACTTGATGAGCTACGTCAAAAAGAATCTGGTTGCCGGGGAATCACTGGTTTACGAGACAGGAGTGCACTGGAGCGTGCTATGCGGGCCGGTGGTGACCGCGTTGTTAATCGGTGCGGGTGCGATTTTGTGCTTCCTGCAAAAGGACCCGAACTTTCTCTACGTCGGAGCGGCGCTGGTCGTAGTGGCGGCGGCCGTGGTAGCGGTGGCGATGGTGAAGCGAAACGCCACGGAAATTGCTGTGACCAACCGGCGGGTGATCATCAAGACAGGGTTGGCACACCGCCGATCGATTGAGATCATGCTGCCCAAGGTCGAGAGCATCGGAATTACAGAGCCGTTCCTGGGCAGAGTGCTCGGGTATGGCACCGTGGTCGTCCGCGGGACCGGCGGCACGCCTGAGCCCTTTAACAAAATCGCTCGTCCCGTCGAATTCAGAAAACATGTGCACGAGCAAGCCGATCAGTCCAGAACGTGATGCGAGATGGATCACGCGGCGGGCTTACGGCGGGTGCGAAGGTAGCCCTGCAGAAAATAGGTAGCGAAGCCAGCGCCTAAGACAATCCAGAAACCGGGCAGACTGTGCGTAAGCGTGAAGACGGCCATGGCCAGAGCACCGCCCCACATAAAGATCTCACCGGTGAAACCATCCAGCCAGTTTGGCCTAGCTCCTGCGGCGGAAATACGCGGTCTCAGAGATGGAAACAGGCGCGGAACGGCGGCAACGTAGCGCTGATAGCTTTCACCCTGTGATTGGAGCAGCCCCGCCTCCTCGTGGAGGATCAAGCGATAGACGAAAACTGCCATGCCCAGCGAAATGACGAGGAATCCGGAACGGCTCGCCAAGAATCCTAAACCAAGAGCGAGAAAAAGGTTTCCCAGATAGAGTGGGTTTCGCACGTGGCGATAAGGTCCGTCCGCGACAAGACGCTCGCCATGCAGAGCGGCATCGTGAACGATGGAACTATGAAGGTAGGATTCCGCCCAGGAGCGAACGAGCGCGCCCATGGTAACGAGCAACGTTGCGAGCGTGAAGAAAACCGTGATCCAATGGCCAAAGGAAGCTGAATTTTCGTCCGGATGCCCTCCCAAAACGAGCCGGCTGAGCTGGACCGCTAGATTCACGTGGTCCAGGTTGTAGAGAAAGAAACCGAGGGTGAAGATCCCCGCGATAATCCAGAAGCGGTTGCGAAATTCGAATTGAGTCGCTTGAAAGCTCATCTAACCTCGCGTCCACAACACGCTCGGCCAACACAACGATTCATGGGCCAGATCATACGCTCGGTCTGGGAAAAGCCCTCTCGAAAACCGAGCAACCGCTCGGCCGAGGCAGGTTGACCTACGCGCCCCGGGCGCGCTATCGTCACCGGCATTCACGCGGCCGTGGCGGCGGGGGGGGGAGCAATGACAAGAAAAGTGATTGGGGTGTGTGCGGTGCTACTGCTTCGGGGAGCTGCGGCGATGGCGACCGCTGCTGCGCCGCAGCAGTACCAAGGACCCGAGCCTGTGTGGAGCCCTTCGCTTGTGAAGCCATGCGATCGAGCGTGCCTCGTCGCAATCATGGATGGCTATATGGAGGCCATCTTCAAGCATGATCCCAAGGCCATGCCTCCGCTGGCTTTAGACGTGAGGATGACGGAAAACACAGGGCAGATGGATGTCGGCGAAGGGATGTTGTGGCGTTCGAAGGTCGAGCCCACCAGCTTCAAGATCTACGTTGCAGACCCCGTCGCTGGACAGGTCGCTGAACAGGCGCGCCTGAAGATGGAGGGCCGGGACACACTGGTGGCGGTGCGTTTGAAAATCGATCGCGGCAGGATCCAGGAGATTGAGCAGCTCTGGGATCGCAACATCAATCAGGCCGCGATCCCGCTGTTGACGACTCCCCGAGAAACACTGGTAGACGATGTACCCGCATCCGAGCGGACGTCACGAACGATCATGCTTTGGGCGGCCAACTCGTATTTTGACGCGCTCGAGGGGGACAACGGCGCCATCGGCGCGTTTGCCGACGACTGCGTGCGGCACGAAAACGGATATCAGACCGTCAACAACCCGCCCCCCGGAGGGCGAATGATGCCTGCCCCGGTGCTGCCGGATCCCAACACGGAGCAAGGCAAGGCGCAACTGAAGTTCAGCATGATGACGTGCAAACAGCAGATCGATAGCAAGACGTTCGCGTTTATGAAGCACATCCGTCCACGAAGGGCTTTGATCATCGACGAACAGAAGGGACTGGTGGCGACGTTTCCCTTGTTTGTGCACGACGGCACCCGTCGCGGCGCGCCACCCGACGCACCTCCGGGGATGCTGCAGAATCTTGTGACCATGGAAACATTCGGAATCCGCGGCGGGCTGATCCATGAAGTGGAGGTATTCCCGTTCGTCACCATTCCCTATGGGCTAGGCAACGGGTGGACGATGGGATCGGGGCGCTAGGGCCGAGTGAGAGGCGCCGAAGGAGGCGGAACGGTGCAATCGAACAGACGGGCTGGCATAGGGGCTGCGTGTGGCGTTGCTGTGCTGATGATGGTGGGAAGACTTGCGCCGCTGGCTGCGGCCGTCGGCCCGATTGCAACCGATTGTGATCGCACGTGTCTGGAGGGCCTGGCGACACAATACCTGGCGTCGCTGGTGGCGCACGATCCGAAGCGGCTGCCGCTGGCAGCCGATGTGAAGTATACCGAGCAGGACCAGGTGATGGATGTCGGCGATGGATTCTGGGGCACGGCTACTCAGGTCGGTGGGTACAGACACTGCTTCGCGGACCCGACCGAAGAGCAAGTCGGCTGTATTGTGACAATGCACGAGGGCGATCATTTGCTGATCATGGGCATGCGGCTTCGCATACAGCTGGGCAGAATCACTGAAATCGAGACGACCTATTACCGGCAGGGTGGTGGAGGTCCATCGAATATCGCCGGTTTCGATACCAGCCAACCGGACTCGATTTGGTTTGAGACGCTTGCTCCAGCCCAGCGTGCCTCGCGGCAACAGTTGATCGCAACGGCAAACATGTATTTCGCCGGACTTGAGAACAACGACGGCAAGGGGGTGTATCCCTTCGCAGATGACTGCGATCGGATCGAAAACGGCATTCACACGACCAACAATCCGACGCTTTCGCCCAATGCGCCATTCAACGCGTTTGCCCTGGGCTGCATGGCGCAATTCAAGAGCGGCTATTACGCGGTGGTCACGCGAATTCATCACCGGCGATTTCCGTTGGTGGATGAAGAGAGGGGAGCTGTGTGGGCCTATGTGATCTTCGATCAGAACGGCACGGTGCAAAATATTCACCTGACGAATGGTCAGGACGTTTCCATGAAAAATTTCAGCCGGCCCTCGAGCCTCGAGGTCACTGAAGTTTTTAAAATTACGGGCGGCAAGATCCGGCGCATCGAAATGATGGGCTCCGGTCTGCAATATCATCTCAACAGTGCGTGGGGCGGAATCAGCGACAAGTAAACGGTTCAAAGGGAAACCAGGCAATGAATAGATTCGTGTGCGCGATCGCGCTGCTCGCAGCGGTACTTTGCAGTCTTGCTAGTCTCCGCGGGGCGGCGCGGGCGCCAGGGCAGGTGCAAAGGCAACCGCCACCTGCCGCGAACGCGGGACCAACGACCGCCGGAACCGAAAGCGGCATCGCCCTATTTCAGCAGCACTGCATGGGCTGCCACGGAAACCCCAGCATCCCACGAGCGCCTTCTCCGGACACGATTCGTCAAATGCCCCCTGAGCGAATCTACGAGGCGTTGACCACCGGTGTGATGAAACCGCAAGGCGACAGTTTGACCGAAGATCAGCAAAAGATGCTGGCGACTTTTCTGAGCGGGCGCCCACTCGGCAGCTTGAAGAAAGGCGACGCGCAGGACATGCCCAACCGGTGTGCGTCGAATCCGCCGCTAAGCGATCCTTCCGTCGAGCCCAGTTGGAACGGATGGAGTCCCGATGTGACCAACACGCGATTTCAGAATGCGAAGGCAGCCGGACTTACAGCTGATCAACTGCCTCAATTGAAATTGAAGTGGGCTTTCGGCTACCCCGAGGGGCTGTCGGCATACGGCCAGCCGACGGTCGTCGCCGGACGTGTTTTTGTCGGGAGCGATATTGGTTACGTCTATTCGCTCGACGCTAAGACGGGTTGCGTGTACTGGTCCTACTCCGCGCGAGGTGCCGTTCGCCCGGCGGTCAGCGTGGCGCCGGTCGAAGGCCACAACGGAACGAAATATGCCGCCTATTTTGGAGATGCACACGCCAACGTGTACGCCGTCGATGCGCAGACGGGACAGGAGCTTTGGACCACGCGTGTCGACGATCACTTTGTGGCGCGTATCACGGCAGCACCGAAGGTCTACCAGGGCCGGGTCTATGTCCCAGTATCCTCTTCAGAGGAATTCTCGTCCTCCAGCCTCGACTATCCCTGCTGCACCGGCCGAGGAAGTCTGGTCGCACTCAATGCCAATACGGGAACACAGGTCTGGAAGACGTATATGGTCGCTGAGCCCAAGCCGACGCGTAAAAATTCCAAAGGGGTGCAACAATATTCGCCATCCGGCGGCTCGATTTGGAATTCCCCCACGATTGATGTGGAACGGAGCGCGATCTACGTGGGAACCGGCGACGGCCAGAGTGAACCTGTGCCCGACACGACCGACGCTGTTGTTGCGCTCGGCCTCGAGACCGGCCGATTGTTGTGGTCCTATCAGGCGCAGGCTGGCGACGCGTTTATGGGCGGCTGCAATGGGCCCGAGCGAACCGACAACTGCCCGAAAACCAATGGCCCCGATCAGGACATTGGCAACTCGCCTATCTTGCGGAAGCTGGCGGGTGGCAAAAGCGTGGTTGTCTTCGGAATGAAGAACGGAACCGTCACAGCTCTTGATCCGGATCAGAGCGGCTCGGTCGTCTGGAAGGTCCATGTCGTCGAAATTCCCAAAGGCCAGGAATATAGCTTTTTCGCGAATTTGAACGGAGTTGTGTGGGGAGGTGCGGCGGACGATCAGAATATTTACTACGGACTGCAAGCAGGCGGAATGGTGGCTGTGAAGCTCGCGACCGGCGATGTCCTGTGGCGTGCGACATTCCCGAAAACAGGGACCGCGCGCATTGTCAACTCGGCGGCCGCAACGGCCATGCCGGGCGCGGTCTTTTTGGCGGGATCGGACGGCAAACTACACGCACTTTCAACGGTCGACGGCAGCCTTCTGTGGGAGTATGACACCGCCCGACCGTTCGAGACGGTCAATAAGGTTCCTGCCAAAGGCGGCGCAATCGCGTCGATCGGACCTTCGATTGTGAAAGGAATGCTCTTCATCGGATCCGGCTACGCGGTGACGGGAAGCAATTCGGGCAACGTACTGCTGGCCTTTTCCCTCGAGTAATGGCTGGCTCGTCATTCGGCAGCGCCGTTCCCTTCCGAAATCGTACACGCTATACTTTCGGGCGCTCATGCTGTTAGCCGCAGGAACGAAGGTAGGACCTTATGAGATCCAGGCCCCGGTCGGTGCGGGTGGGATGGGCGAGGTTTACCGCGCATTCGACGCCAGGCTCGGGCGCGATGTCGCACTGAAAATTCTTCCTCCATCATTTACCATTGAACCGCACCGGCTTGAACGCTTCGAGCAGGAAGCTCGCGCGGTTGCAGCTCTTAGCCATCCCAACATTTTGGCCGTCTTTGACATCGGTCAATACCAGGGCTCACCGTTTCTCGTTTCCGAACTGCTCGAAGGCGAAAACCTCCGCGCCATTCTCGATCGCTCACCTCTTCCGCAGCGGAAAACCATCGAGTATGGGGTGCAGATTGCGCAAGGACTCGCGGCGGCGCACGACAAAGGAATCGTGCATCGCGATTTGAAGCCAGAGAATATCTTCGTTATCAAGGACGGGCGAATCAAGATCCTAGATTTTGGATTGGCAAAGCTCGTGCAAACTCTGAGCGAAGAGTCAGAAGGAGCGACTCTCGCAGCCTTGCCCCCTGCGGTCACCGCGGCGGGCGTCGTGTTGGGAACGCCGGGTTACATGGCGCCGGAGCAAGTACGCGGTCAGGGCAGCGATGCCCGAACCGATATTTTTGCATTTGGTGCTGTGCTCTACGAAATGCTTTCTGGTGTGCGCACATTCCGCCGCGAGACTGCAGCGGAATCTATGACGGCCGTATTGAAGGAAGACCCGGCGGAGTTTTCCGACGCTGGTTGTTTGGTCTCTCCTGCGCTCGATCGAATCGTGCGGCGCTGTCTGGAGAAGAGTCCCGAGCAGCGATTTCAATCGGCGCGAGATCTTTCGTTTGCTCTGAGCGCCCTTTCCGGAACCGATGCCAGCGGTTTTGCCAAAGAGTCCTCCACACCCTTTCGATGGCGTTCTCTGAGAGTGTGGGTCCCGGTGGCGCTAACGCTGGGGATGCTCGCCGCGGTCACGTGGTTCGTCGCGCGGCGCCCAGCCGAAACACCTGTTCGCATGCAGTTTTCCATCCCTGTGCCCGGCGAAGTGAGCCATCTGGCGATTTCGCGCGATGGCCGCATGCTTGCGTTTGTCTCGCCTGACGACAAGAGTGGCATACCGATGCTTTTTGTCGAACGCGTCGGGAGTCCGGCTGCAACGGAACTGGCTCACACGGAAGGTGCCAGCTATCCGTTTTGGTCGCCGGACGATGCGGCAGTGGCGTTCTTCGCAAACAGCAAACTCGAGCGGGTTTCGGTGAGCGATGGCTCCCTGCAAACGGTGGCAAGAGTGAATTTTGCGCGCGGCGGGAGTTGGGGCTCGAGGAATATCATCCTCTATACACCTGATCCCGGCGGACCCATTTGGCGGGTGAATGCCGATGGAAGCAACGCGGCTCCGGTCACTGACAAACTGCTCGGGAAGCTGTCCTCGCACCGCTGGCCGCTTTTTCTGCCCGATGGAGAGCACTTCTTATTTCTCGCCGCGAACTTTGGGACGCCCGAGGAGAATGCCGCATCGGCGATCTATCTGAGCTCTGTTTCGGGAAAAGAGAATACAAAGTTGGTCCCGGCAATGTCCAATCCGGGATATGCGGCGGGCTATCTGTTTTATGTAGACCAACAGAAAGCCCTCCGAGCCACGGCGTTCGACCCCCAGAAAGGAACGCTCGTGGGGGATCCGCGGCTGGTCATCGAGACGATTGGCTACCAGCCCTCGGTGTACTGGGGAACCTTCGCCGTGGCGGAGAACGGGACCATCGTCTATAGCTCTGTGGCGCAGGCCGCGGAATCTATCCTGACCTGGTACGACAGATCGGGTACAGAACTCGGGCGCGTGGGCGAACCGGCCGTGCAGGCGAACCCATCGCTTTCACCCGATGATCGTCGCGTGACCGTCGATATTACGGACTTGAAGGCGAACAATCTCGACGTCTGGATCGAGGACATCTCCAAGGGCACCAGCACGCGCTTTACGTTTGACCCCGCCGAGGAGACGACCGGGGTCTGGTCGCGTGACGGAAAGGCGATTGCCTTTCGTTCCGTGGCGAAGGGGTCGGGCGTGAATTTAAAGAATGCGGACGGACTGGAGCCTGAGAAAACATTGGTCAAGGTGGGAGGTGTGCTGAAGGAAGTAGGCAACGCAGACAGCTACGACCTCATACCCAATTCTTGGTCGCAGGACAACTCGCAAATTCTTTGCGCGTTGCAGACGTCCACGAGCGATTCGCGAGGGTCTGTGATCGTTCTTATTCCGGCCAGCGGAGGGAAGTTAACCAAGTTCCTGCCCAGCGATTCAAGCAAGACCAACGCGCAGATATCGCCAGATGGAAAATGGGTCGCATATGCTTCGAATGAATCGGGGGATTGGGAAATTTATGTCACAACGTTCCCGGCAGCGGCGGGCAAATGGCAAGTTTCCCGCGGTGGAGGAACAGAGCCGCGCTGGCGAGGTGACGGCAGAGAAATTTTCTATCTCGCCTCAACGGAAACGCTCATGGCTGTACCGGTCGAAACGGCTCGAACATTCTCCTCGGGCGCACCTGCACCGCTGTTCCAGGTTCGCGCCCGCGCGCCGATTTCGTCGACCGATCTGTTTACCTATGATGTAACGAAGGACGGGAAACGGGTTCTCGTGAATCGGTACCTCAAGCCCGATCATCCGGCACCGTTGACGATCGTACAGCACGCGCTAGCCGACCCTGCCAGATAATGACGGTCGGACCCAAGTCGGCTGTAGGGAAACGGAGCATGCGACAGCGCCTTATGGACCGGCGTGGGAAGCCGACCCCCCCATCACGGTGACCGCGGCACAAGACTCAAACCGCTTGCTGTTGACTGCGGCGCTCCTGCTAAAATCTTAGAGTTGCTGATTTTCGATTCCGGCAACCGGCCGTACTGCCCCAGCGGACCGTATAAACACCTGGCTTGCGTAAAGTAATGAGAGTGAGTTCTGGAAAACAAGAGTTGAACCGGGAGCCTTCGTGCTGAGCAGGCCAAAGCGGCTGTTGTGGCGGAGCTTCGCTTGGCTGAGTCTCGGCGTCGTTGCGGCTGGCTTTCCGGTTTTGGCTCGGGCGCAACAAGTCTCTTCCACTCAGGGAGCGCCGTCGGCCGGAGCCCAGCCGTCGCGTCCTCAGTCTCCAGGAAGCGTCACCGGAACGGTGATCGATCAGACCGAAGCCCTACTGCCGGGGGCTCTTGTCGTGCTGACCCGTCCCGATGACTCGACACGTCAGGAGACGGAAACCGATCGAAACGGACAGTTCTCCTTTGCCAACGTCCCATCTGGTCCCTTCCAGCTTTCGATTTCGGCGGCAAACTTCGCAACGGAAGTAGTCTCGGGAACCGTCAGTCCCGGACAGACCTACGTGGTCCCAGAGATTACGCTGCCTCTTGCCACTCAGGTCACTCGGGTGACCGTAGGACTGACCCAGGAGGAAGTGGCGGAAGAGCAGGTAAAGTTAGAGGAGAAGCAGCGTGTCCTCGGCTTCATTCCGAATTTCTACGTCAGCTACGTTCCTGACGCGGCTCCCCTCACACCGAAGCAGAAGTTCGGGCTTGCCTGGAAAACCTCGATCGATCCGGTCACCTTCCTGGGCGTGGGCGTATTGGCGGGAGTTCAACAAGCGACAAATCAATTCAAGGGATACGGTCAAGGCGCCCAAGGATACGCGAAGCGCTTCGGCGCTACCTACGCCGATGTTGTGGATGGCACCTTCCTCGGCAGCGCCGTATTTCCGTCCTTACTGAAACAGGATCCGCGCTATTTCTATAAGGGAACCGGCAGTTTTCGATCACGACTTCTCTATGCGCTGTCGAACGCGGTGATGTGCAAGGGCGACAATAAGCAGTGGCAGCCCAATTACTCGAACATCCTGGGGAATTTCGCGGCGGGCGGAATCGCCAATCTCTACTACCCGGCGAGCAATCGGGGGGTAGGCCTGACGTTCGAGACCGCGGGGATCAGGATCGGAGAAACGGCTGTGGCAGGCGTTTTTCAGGAATTCATCATCCGGAAGTTGACCCCTAACCTTCCTCCCCGCAATGTCTCGCAGCCCTGAAGCCGCCCTCGCCCATAGCCCAGCCGGCTCGGTCTACTCGTACTCTTCGCCTGTTCCATCGTCCATAGCAGCAAGAAGAGTCGCGGCCTGTCCCCGGGTACCATTGACTTTCGCTTTTAATTCGCCTAAAGTGGCGGGAGGCAAAATCGTGTTTGCCAGGGGAAGAAGACCATGGCGCTAACGAAACGGCAGAAGGAAGTGCTGAACTACCTGGTGGGGTTCATTAACAAGAACGGCTATTCACCGAGCTTTGAGGAGATCGCGCACGCCTTGAAGTTGACCTCGCTCGCGACGGTTCATAAGCATCTTTCGACGCTCGAGAAAAAGGGGTTCATCCGGCGCGGCTACAATCAAAGCCGATCGATCGAGGTGACGCAGCTACCGAAGCCCGTGCGGGAGGAAATTCTCGACCGTCACGTGGTCGAGCTGCCGTTGGCCGGGAGAATTGCTGCAGGACGGCCGCTTGAGGCGGTTGAAGACAACGAGTCCATTTCCCTTGCGGATTTTACCCGGGGGCACAACAACTTCGTCCTCAAAGTGAAGGGCGAGTCGATGCGCGACGATCACATCCTCGACGGCGATTACATCGTGGTTGAGCAGACGCAGGTCGCAAATCCGGGCGAAATCGTTGTGGCGCTGGTTGGCGAGGATGAGGCGACGGTGAAGCGGTTTTATCGTGAGCAAGGCGGAAAGATTCGTCTTCAGCCCGCAAATTCAGCGATGCCGCCCATCATCGTGTCGGCTCAGGATGTGAAGATTCAAGGACGCGTAGTAGGAGTGCTGCGAAAGTACTGAATCACCTTATCGTCTGGTCCATTCCCCACCTGGACGTTCAGCCTCACCGGTCTGGCCGACGAGCTCTCGCGCCTGTCTCTTCGCCCGTTAATACACCGGACACAATGCCTTATTTTGGATTTGGCACGGCCGCGACGACAGACTAGATTGATACCCCAGTCCCAATTTATCCCGCAACTTTCGGCGCACTTGGGCTAAGGAGGCATTGTCAATGTGGGGAGAGAAGAAGCAGGATGCTCCCGCTAGGACGCCGCTCCCGCAGCAGCCTAGACCAGTCGCATCACCACCTTCAACTTTTTCTGGGGAGGCAAAGACCATGGCACCTTTGGATTCGACCTATCCGGCGGCGTCAGACCGGAGCAGCAGCAGCACCGCCCGTCTCGGCGCCAGTTTGCATGTGAAGGGCGAGATCACGGGCAATGAGGACCTGGCCATTGACGGCAGCGTCGAGGGTCTGGTTCACCTGGAAGATCGCAAGCTGACGATTGGCGCAAGCGCACGCGTGACGGCCGATGTGATCGCCCGCGAGGTCGTCGTTTATGGCAATGTGAAGGGGAATCTGCGAGCGCGTGACCGGATCGAAATTAAAAAGGACGGCTCCGTCGTCGGTGATCTGACGACGGCTCGCATCATGATCGAAGATGGCGCCTACTTCAAGGGTTCGATCGAGATCGACAAGGCCGGCGATTCTGGCGGTTCGGATGATCTCGACAAGCCCGCGTTCACACGGTCCACGCGCATGTCCGCAACGACCTCCTCGGACTAGCCCAGCGGCTCCAAGCAGCGGCGGCGCCGCCTACGGCGGCCCGCCGCTCTCGTTCTCCCAGTCTGCCCACCAGCGCCGTATCGACCGCTAGGACGGTGTCGAGGGCTCAGCTCAAATTGAACTGAACCTTTACATCAAACCGGATGGAAACCGGCATACCATCGAGGATGGTCGGCTGATATTTGCGCTCCGACACCGCCTTGAGGGCAGCACCCAGCAGCAGCGGTGGGCCGCTGACAGCCTTCACTTGCGTCACGTTTCCCTTGTCGTCGATGACCGCTTCAATCACCACGATTCCAGAGACGTGCGCTTGCCTGGCAATCATCGGATACTCGAGCGGCGGGGCATACACCAGCGCCGGCTCCTTCATTCCCGAAAAAATTCTCACAGGTTCCTTCGGTTTTGTAGCGGGTGCAGGAGGAGGCGGGGGGGCGCCGGTAAGCGTTCCCCCCAGAACGTCGCCGACTCCGCCCGGGACACCTCCCGTCATATCGGAAACGGCCGGGGCTGCCTCACCGGCGTCGGAGACCGATTCAATGACCTTTTTAGGAATCACGGTCGGAGCAGTCAGCGCCGCGTGAAGAAGCGCCTGCCGGGGAATGCTCTCCACGCGTATGGCGGGCGGAGGCGGTGCGGCAGGTGGGGGCGGCGCAAGGAGCACCGTGTTATTCAATTTGTAGAGATCGATGCCCTCGGTAAACAGAAGGGGCACCAACAGCAGGGCGCCCACGATGACCGCCTGGATTGTGAACGCCAGTCCGGCTTTTGCGGCGCGCCTGCCACGATCACGCGCGTTTTCCTCGATGATGGCATCGGCGAAGAGATTATGTCCGCCGGCCGTGGCTCGCAGGGAAGGGTGAGGAACGCGTTGACCTAGATCGATGCTTTCTCGAGCGGCCTGCGGAAAAACACCTGCGTTGGACCCTGACATCTTCATCTCCTTTTCCAAAACAGCGTAGAGGCCGTGCAAGACCGTTAGGAATCTCTGGCCGAGATCCGAACCGGGCCCACAGCGCCACCGCTTGACTAGAGCGGTGGGAAGAAATACTTCTCCACGTGGAAAAGCGAGATGGTGTTAGCTACACCAATCAGTCACTGCTAGTCTGCAGAGGGAACTCTTAAACAGCAAACTCAAAATCCAAATCGTTCCCATCGGGAACGGTGATTGCGTGTTCGCTAGGGAAATGTCAAGATAGTTGATGGCCTCGAGCGGCGGCCTTCATCTCAGATCTTCTTCAATCGCCGGAATCACTGCTCGTAGCAGCGCGATAAACTGCCCCTTGACTTGTTCGCTTCCTTCCATCACTTCGACATGACTCAGGGGTTGCCCCAAAATCCCCGCCGCCATATTCGTGGCGCAGGAGATGCCCAGCACCCGCATCTCCATCTGTCGGGCGACAATGACCTCGGGAACCGTGGACATTCCCACCAAATCCGCGCCAATCGTTTTCAGATAACGAATCTCGGCCGGCGTCTCGAAACTCGGCCCAGCAAGCGCCGCGTACACTCCCTCCTGAGCAGTCATCCCAAGGCGTTTCGCCTGGGAAAGCGCGATCTCGCGGTAGGGCTTCCAGTACGCCTCCGTCATGTCCGGAAATCGTACGCCGAGCCGCTCATCGTGGCGGCCCATGAGCGGATTCGTTCCCTGCAGATTGATGTGGTCCCGAATCACGACCAGCGCACCCCGGCTGTATTTCAAATTGATTGCGCCCGCTGCATTCGTCAGAATCGCGGCGCGAACTCCCATCCGGCCCAGTACGCGGATCGGAAATCCAACATCCTGAGCGGAGTAGCCTTCATAGAGATGCACGCGCCCCTGCATCACAGCCACTGGGACATGGTTGAGCTTCCCGATGACGAGCGCCCCGGCATGCCCCTCGGTGGTCGAGCGGGGGAAGTTGGGGATTGAGTGGTAAGAAATGCGTGTAGCAACAGCGAGCTCCTCGGCGAACGCTCCCAACCCCGAGCCAAGCACAAGCCCGATCTTGGGTCGCAGTTTTGTTCGGGAGCAGATGAATTTGGCTGCGCGTGACGCGCGTTCGAACTCGCCTCCCCGTCGAGCTTTGACTCTAGCAACCGGTGTCATCGAAGCATGACTCCCACGATCGAAGCGGACATAAGGTTTGCCATCGTCCCGGCAAGCATGGCACGGATACCCAGGCGTGCCAGCTCGGACTTTTTGTTGGGCGCAAGCGCGCCGATTCCGCCGATTTGAATCCCGATCGAGCTAAAATTCGCGAACCCGCAAAGCGCAAAGGTTGCGATTGTGAACGAGCGCGGGTCGAGCGTCTTCTGCATTGGACCAAGCCGCTGGAACGCGACCAGCTCATTTGTCACCATGCGCAATCCCATCAAGTGGCCTATGGTGTTGCAGTCATGCCAGGGGATGCCGGTGAGCCACGCCACCGGCGCGAAGATCCAACCGAAGATCTGTTCGAGGCTGGAAGGGAACCGTTCCATGCCATACGCCGCAAGCAGATGATGCGCGCCGCCAAGGATCGCATCGATCAGGTAGATGATGGCAATAAACGACACAAGCATCGCGGCCACGTTGAGCGCAAGGTGAAGCCCGTCGATGGTTCCCCGTGCGATGGCGCCCAACGCATTGGTCTCGCGCTCGATTTCCGCCATTTCGACTCGGCCTGCCGTGAGCGGTTTCTCGGTTTCCGGCACTAGCACCTTGGCGATCAGAATCGTGCCCGGAGCCGTCATGATCACGGCCGCCAGAAGATGCTCCGCCTTGATTCCGTAAGCCATATAGGCGCCCATCAAACTGCCGGAGACGTGCGCCATGCCGCTGGTCATGATGGTCATCAGTTCCGATCGAGTCACTTCGGGAAGGAAGGGTCGAATCGTCAGGGGCGCTTCGGTTTGTCCCATGAAAATACTTGCGGCCACGTTCAGCGATTCTGCGCCGCTAGCGCCCATCAGCCGTGTCATGACATGCGCGGCGGCCTTTACGATGATCTGCATAACACCCCAGTAGTAGAGCAGCGCGAAAAACGCAGCGATAAAAATAATGATTGGCAGGGCTTGAAAGGCGAAGATAAATCCGCGCGGCGAATCCTTCTGGCCCAGCTCGCCAAAGACGAAAGACGAACCGTAATAGGAAAAATCAAGCAGCCATTCTGCCCCTCTGCCGAGCTCGTGGAAGACGAGTTGTCCGAAGCTCCACTTAATCACGACGAACGCCAGCGCAATCTGCAAGCCCAGCCCCCAGGCGATCGTCTTCAGCCGAATCGCGCGGCGATTGGTCGAAAACAGGATCCCCATCCCCATCACAAAACCGATGCCAAGGATTCCGACGAACCGGTGCATTTCTCTGTCGCCCTCCCCCTGTAAATGGCGGGTAGTATATGGGCCACCGTCTCAGCGCACAAGCGACGAAACATTTGCGTTGGCGTTCCGATCGAGCGGAGGGATCTTGGCGAGGCGATCGAGGTGGGTCAAGCTGGCATTCTAGCGGCGGGTCGCAGCCTCTAAATGGCCCTGGCCTCGATCAGAGATGCGGATATCTTTCGTTGATACTCATGGGCCTTGGCCAGGATGGCCGGCTTATCCATCGTGAACATGACGCGATCCTCCATGACAATCTTCCCTGCAATCACGACGCTCCTGACGTCATGCGCATTGAGCGCGTACACCAATTGCGAGTAAACGTTGTACATCGGTGTGGCATGCGTCGCGCCCGTCCCGATCAGCACGATATCGGCCTGCTTGCTCACTTCGAGCGATCCGATCCGGGCATCCAGATGCAGGGCGCGCGCGCCTCCGATTGTCGCCATCTCAACCACTTGCCGGGCGGGCAAAACCCTGGGATCCATGCGCGTCACTTTTTGTAGCTTGGCCGCGATGTTCATTTCCTGGAACAGATCCTGGTTGTTGTTACTGGCCGCACTGTCCGTCGCTAGACCCACCGCCTGCCCCGCCGCCAGCAAATCGACAACCGGCATCACCCCGGAAGCCAGCTTCATGTTGCTCGAAGGATTGTGAATCGATCCCACGCCGCGCCGCACCAGCGTCGCGATGTCTTCCTGGTCAAGCCAAACCGTGTGCGCTGCAATGACGTCCGGCCCCAACAGTCCAATGCTGTCCAGATACGCCACAGGCGACATTCCGTGTTTGCTCTGACTCAAGTCGCTCTCAAACGGTGCCTCCGCCACATGAATCAGAATGGGCGCACCGGTGCGTCTTGCGAGCGCTGTGGCAGCCTTTAGATTGGCGGTCGACAGCGTGTACATCGAGTGCGGAGCAACTCCCGGTGTGATCAGCGGGTCGCCCCTCCAGCGTTGGATGAACTTCTCCGTGTAGGCTAACGCGGCGGCGGGTGTTTTGTGATCCGGTGCTGGAAAATCGACGATTGTTTCGCCGAGCACTCCTCGCATTCCGGCCTCTTTGGTGACACTCGCAACCACATCCTCGAAGTAATACATGTCCGCATAGGTCGTGATCCCGCCGCGCAGCATCTCCAGCACGCCAAGGCGCGTGCCCCACAGGATAAAGTCTTCGGTGACATTTCGCGCTTCGGCTGGAAAGATATATTTTTGCAGCCAATCGTTGAGCGAATGATCTTCCGCAACGCCGCGAAACAAACTCATCGCCGCGTGCGCATGCCCGTTGATCATTCCTGGCATGACAAGCGTGCCGCCCGCTTCGATCTTCCTCGCGCCGCTTGCCTTGGCCTCCAGATCAGCCCTCTTTCCGACCGCCGCAATCGTGTCGCCCTCGATCGCCACGCCCCCGTCGTCGATCACGCGGAACTCCGCGTCCATGGTGATCACTGTACCGCCTCTGACAAATAGATCCACGTCGTTCCCGCCCAGCGCCGGAAGTCCGGTTCTACCGCAAGAACTCAAGGGTATACGCCGTCTTCGGATCGAACGGCTGGTTGATGACCTTCAAATCGAGGAGCTGGTTGTACATCGTGTCCCACCGGTCGGCACGCATCTTTCCCAGTTGCGCCCCGTTCGGATCGTCTCCCTGAACGAAGTGGCCGTCCCGTAGCGCCTTCCAGGTAAAGTTCATCCACTCCGGATTGAGAGCCGGATTCAACTTGATGATGGCAGCGTGGGCCGCCGTAGGATCGTCCAGGTACTCTCGCCAACCTCGGATCGAAGCATCCACAAACCTTCCCACCACATCGGGATGCTGCTGTAAGAAATCCCGTGTGGTGAACATCACGCGGTACGGACTGTAACCGGTCTCGCTGGTCAACAACACCCGCGTCTGAATCCCCGCCTGCTGGGCGAAAAACGGCTCGGAGGTCGCAAAGGCCTGCTGGATGTATTGCGGATCGGCCACGAAATTCGCCACATTCATCATCGCCGGGATTTCGTGCACGTTTTTCAGTTGATAGCGCTTTTCGACGTACTCAAACCAGGTCGAACCCGCCTTAACCGCCACCGTGTGTCCATTCAGATCGGCGAAGGAGTGGATCGGTGAGTCCTTCCGAACCATGATCCCCTGCGGATCGCGTTGCATTGTTGCCGCCACCGCAACCAAAGGCTGCCCGTCGGCGATCGATTCCAAAATCTTGTCCGATGAGCTCATCCCAAACTGCGCTGTGCCGACCGACACCTGCTGCTCGGGTGTGACATAAGGTCCCCCGGGCTGGATGCTTACATCCAGCCCCGCGTCTTTGTAATAGCCTTTTACCAACGCGGTGTAGAAGCCGCCGTGCTCTGGCTGCGGATACCAATCCGCCTGCAACGTGACCTTCACGAGGTTGGCGCTGCCCGAGGCGTGATGACACCCATTGGCGGCGATGCTAGAAAGAATCAGAAGGGACCAGAACAGACGGGAAAGACGCATGTTCGAGACTAGCACGGCGTCGCCCCGGCCGGAAGCATTCTCCGTCATATGGCTGGTCGTGAGCAGGAGGCGCCGCCGTGGCGGGCCGTGCCCAGAGCGCTTTTTTCCCTTGCACCCATGCTAGAATCTCGCATGGCGCAGCTTTTGCAGAAACCTTCCAGCCAGACCCGTCTGGACAAAGACCGTATGCGGGCGCTCTACCGCTTCACCGCTCGCACGCTGGCGACCGCGCGCCCGGTGCCTTTCGGCGCGCTCATTGTGCAAACGAAGACCGGTAAGCCGCTCATCGAAGCCACCAATGCGGTGATGGCTGAACATGATCCTTCGTCTCACGCCGAGCTTCGTAGCGTGCGCCTTGCGTGCAAGAAACTGAAGCGCCCTTCGCTCATCGGTTACACGATGTACTCGACCTGTGAGCCGTGCGCGATGTGCATGGCCAACGCGCTCTGGGCGCGCCTGGATCGGGTCGTTTACGGGGCCACGATTGCGGACGCGAACCGCCACTGCCTGCAGATTCAGATTCCGGCTCGCGAGATCGCACGCCGCTCGGATATGGAGTGCGTCGTCGATGGCCCGGTGCTTCGTGATCTGTGCGTCAAGCTCTTTACTCACCCGAAGATGCAAGAAGCCTTTCGTACCTGGAGCACGTCGAACAGGAGAGTGTCATAGCCCTACCCGGAGCCGCATGATGGACCCCCGCCACGCCGCCGCACTTGCTTCTGTGCTTGGGGATCCCACGCGCGTTCTTACCCATCCGCCAACGGTCGAGCAGCTTTCGCGTGATTTTTACTGGTATTCTCCCGTTCTTCGCAGGCAGCTTGACGGCAAAGTGGGCGACCTGGTCATCCAGCCGACCGCTGCCGCCGAGGTTCAAGAAATCCTCCGCTACTGTCACGCCAACAATATCCCCGTCACCGCCCGTGGTGCGGGGACGGGCAATTATGGCCAGGCCGTTCCGCTCTATGGAGGGGTCATTCTGGACCTGGCACGCATGGACCGCATCGAGCGGATCACGCCTGACGGTGTCGCCATCTGCGAGCCGGGCGTTCGTCTCGGCGTCCTTGAGAATGAAGCGCGCAAAGTTGGCTGGGAGCTGCGATGTTATCCTTCGACAATCATCAAAGCCTCGGTGGGCGGTTTTCTTGGTGGGGGCTCGGGCGGCATCGGCTCGGTTGCCCACGGCAACCTCCGCGATTTTCAGACGGTCCGGGCGCTGGAAGTCGTTACCATGGAAACAGAACCGCGCATCGTTCTTCACGAAGGCGAAGCAGTCCACGATATTCTCCACGCTTGGGGAACGAATGGCATCGCCACGCGTATATGGCTTGCGCTCGCTCCGGCCGTCGAGTGGGCGCAGTGCGCGATCGCCTTCGACACCTTTGCAGCCGCCTTTGATTTCAGCGAACGAATCGCCGCCGATCCCAGGTGGACCAAGCGTCTGGTCACGCCCTTTGAATGGCCCATTCCTTCTTTCTTCACGCCGGTGAAACAGTGTGCGCCCGACGGGAAGGCGCTCATTTTCTTCCTGATCGCCGAATCGCAACGCGCCGAACTGGAGGCTGCCGCGCGCCGCAGCGGAGGGGAGGTCACCTATTCGGGAAAGTATCTCGGCTTGCGGACCCGGCCGCTTCTCTCCGATTACACCTGGAACCACACCACGCTCTGGGCCATGCGCTCGGATGAAGCCTACACCTACCTGCAATGCGCGTTCGATCCGGAAACGGTGCGCGATCAGATGCGCCGCCTGAAGGAACGCTTCGGCGATGAAATTCTCTTCCACATGGAATTTTGGAAAGCGGGCAACGGCCGCATGATTCCAGGGGCGATCCCGGTCGTTTATTACACGACCGAAGAGCGTCTGAACGACATGATCTCCTTTTGCCGCGAAATCGGTGTCTTTGTCGCCAATCCTCACGTCAACAATGTCGAAGGCGGTGGCCGCTACCGCAACGACAACGTCCAGTTGCTCGCCAAACAGCGCTACGATCCGAAGGGTCTGCTGAATCCGGGGAAAATGATCACATTCAAGCCGCAAGAGCTGGTTCGATGAAGACCTGGATTCCGGACGCGCGCAATTTTGCCTATCTGAATTGGAAACAGGTCGATGCTCTTTCGCGGGAGGCCACTCTGCTGGTTCTCCCGACCGCGGCCGTCGAACAGCACGGCCCTCATCTCCCGCTTGCAACCGACTCGCTGATCAATAATCTTCTGCTTGGTCACGCGCTCGCGAAATTGCCGGCCCATCTTCCTGTGTACGCCTTGCCGCCTGTGTACTACGGCAAGAGCAATGAACACATGGACTTTCCCGGCACGCTTTCGGTGAGCGCCGCCACGTTCATGGCGGTTTTGCGCGATCTCGGTGCCAGCATCGCTGGCGCGGGCTTCCGGCGTCTGGCGCTCTACAACACGCACGGCGGCAACACCGCTCTCGTCGAGGTGATGGCTCGCGATCTTCGCGCCGAATTCAAGTTGCGCACTTTTACTGTGCATGGCTCGGCGGGCGCGAACTTCGAAGGCCTCGCTCCGCAGGAGCGTGCTTATGGTTTTCACGCTGGAGAAGTCGAGACCGCGTTTCTCCTGGCTTCCGTGCCAGAGCTGGTCGATCGCTCTGCCTATACGAGCCATTACATCGCCGACGTGGCGAAGCCGGGGGTGCTGTTCCCGGAAAACGCTCCGGCGACCTTCGCTTGGCTCACGAGCGACATCGCCGCGAGCGGGGTGATGGGCGATCCGCGCCCAGCGACCGCCGACAATGGCGCACGTTGGCTCGACCAGGCGGCCACCCGGCTGGCCAGCATCCTCGAAGTCATGCTCGGCTTCCCGCATTCGACTGCACCATGAGCGGCGTTTGGATCGAATGCGGCAACGGTGTCCGCCTCGAACGCGGCGTCAGTTGCCGCATGTCCGACGGCATCGACCTCCTATCGGACCACTACTATCCGCCCGAGCCCGGTCCGCATCCCACGCTGTTGATGCGCCAGCCCTACGGCCGCGATCTGGCCTCGACGGTCACCTACGCGCATCCGGCCTGGTTTGCCCGTGCCGGGTACAACGTGGTCATTCAGGACGTACGCGGCCGCGGAGATTCCGGAGGCGATTTTTATCCCTTTCGTCATGAGGCGCGGGATGGCGCCGAAACCATCTCCTGGCTGAGCATGCGGCCCGAATCGAACGGCAGCATCGGGATGTATGGTTTCTCCTATCAGGGAATCACGCAGTTGCTGGCCGCGGCAGAGGCTCCCGACAGTCTGATCTGCATCGCGCCCGGCATGACCGCCCATGATCTGTACCACGGCTGGTTCTATCACAATGGTGTGCTGCGCTTGGCATCGGCGCTCGGCTGGGGACTGCAGATGCTGAAGGGGGATGCTCGTCGCCTCAAGCTGCGCCGAGCAAGCGACCTACTCGAACAGGCCTGGGCCAACCTTCCGGCGCAAACCTGTGTTCTGCCATTCGGCAAGCATCCCGCGATTGGCAGCGAAGGCCTGCCCTCCTATGTGCTCGATTGGTTTGAGCATGCTGAGCCGGACGATTACTGGTCGTCGCTCGATTTGAGTCAATCGGTTGGCCGTATTCGCATCCCCGCGCTTCACATTTCCGGCTGGTACGACACCTATCTCAAGGGCACGATCGACAGTTTCCTGGCGTTGACCCGTTGCGCTGGCACCGATTTCGCGCGTCGTCATCAGTATCTGGTGGCCGGCCCCTGGCTGCACATTCCCTGGGGTGACCGCGTTGGCGCGGCCGATTTGGGCGCCTCGGCACTGCTCGACACCGACGCACTCCTGCTTCGTTGGTTCGATCATTGGCTGAAGGGCTCCGGGGAGTTTTCCGACGAGCCCCGGGTTCGCTATTTCGTACTCGGCGAGAACCGTTGGCGCAGCGCTGACACCTTTCCCCTGGCAGCGGATCACGTTTTGTATCTGCACAGCACAGGCCGGGCCAATTCGCGCAAAGGCGACGGTGTCCTCTCTCGTGCCGAACCGTTGCCGGACGAGCCCCCCGACATCTTCCTCCACGATCCGGAGGTGCCCGTTCCTGCTCCCGGAGGTCTGGCCGCGCCGCCTGGTCAATTCGATCAGTCTGCGCTCGAACTCGGCAACCACGTGCTGGTCTACACGACCGCCCCGCTCTCGTCGCCCCTCCGCATCTTTGGTATTCCGCGCGTCTCGCTGTATGCCTCGAGTTCGGCGGCACACACCGATTTCACTTCAAAACTCGTGCGAGTCCGCCCGAGCGGTGCAGCCGAATTCATCTGCATCGGCATCGCGCGCTCTCGTAGGCTGTTCGCCCGGACCGGATACACGCAAGACAGAATCCATCATTGGCAGTTCGATTTGGAGCCCACGTCTTGTCTGTTCGACGTCGGCGATCGCATCCGGCTGGAAATCGCCAGCAGCGCCTTTGCGCTCTACGACCGCAATCCAGGCACAGCGGTGCCGTCTTACCGTGCCACCTCCTGGGATTGGCAGCGTTCGACGCAAATCCTTCATCACACCTCTGCTCACTCGTCTGCGCTCTACTTGCCCGCTCTCGAGGCCCCCGGATGATGGTCGCCTCGAATGTGCCGCAGATCCAGTTCGACGGTGTCAGCAAGAGTTACGGCGCCGGCCGAGCGGTCCTGGAAGCGATCGATTTGAAAATTCTCAAAGGCGAATTCGTCAGCCTCATCGGACCGTCTGGCTGCGGCAAATCGACAGTTCTGAAATTGATTGCAGGCCTTACGCCACCCAGCGCCGGCACGATTCAAGTCGACGGCATGACACCCGAACATGCCCGGGAGACGATGTCGTTCATTTTTCAGGATGCCACGCTGCTTCCCTGGCGCACCGTAACGGACAATGTCGGCCTAGGCCTTGAGCTGGAGCATATCGTCAGCAAGCGCCGCGCCGAGAAAGTTGCCTCCCTGCTCGAGCTGGTCGGTCTCGGCCAGGTCGCAGACGCGTATCCACGGGAGCTTTCCGGCGGTATGAAAATGCGCGCTTCGATTGCCCGCGCGCTCGCCACGAATCCGCGTCTGCTCCTGATGGACGAACCTTTCGCAGCTCTGGATGAAATGACGCGGGATCGCCTCAATGAAGAGTTGCTACGCCTGCGCGCCGAGCAGCATTGGACCGCTGTCTTCGTCACGCACTCAGTGGCCGAGGCTGTTTTTCTGTCGACACGCGTCGTTGTCCTGGCGCCGAATCCGGGGCGCATCCATGCCGTGGTTCCAGTCGATCTCCCTTTCCCGCGCACGGCAAAGCTTCGGGAGTGCCCCGAGTTCGAAGGACTGGTGGCGGGGGCGTCTCACGTTCTCCGCCAGGTGCTGGCACCGTGAGGCAGCGGCTTATTACCGTCGCCAATGCCCTCGCTGTTTTTCTCGCGCTGCTGGTGGTTTGGCAGCTCATCTTGTGGGTCTTTCACGTGCCGCGCTACATGCTGCCCTCACCGTGGGCCGTCGCGCGTGCCGTCGGTGAACGCTTTCCTTCGCTATTGACCTCGACCGCCATCACCGCCGAAGAGTCTCTCGGGGGCCTGCTGGCCAGCATCGTCGTCGGCGTCATCGCCGCGTTGATCTTTGCTCAATCGCGTTGGGTCCGAAAGATGCTCTACCCGTATACGATTCTCCTTCAAACTGTGCCCATCGTCGCGATCGCTCCGCTGATCCTGATGTGGGTCGGCGCTGGCATCGGGGCGGTGGCGCTGATCGCCTTCATCATTTCGCTTGCCCCCATTATTGCCAACACCACGCAGGGCCTGATTAGCGTGGACGAAAATCTCGTGCATCTCTTCCTGATGCACAATGCCTCGTCAGCCCAGAAGCTGTTCAAGCTTCGGTTGCCGCACGCGGTTCCTTCGCTTTTCGTCGGTATTCGGATCGCCAGCGGCATCTCCGTCATAGGCGCCATCACGGGAGAGCTGTATGCTGGATCGAGCCAAGTGGGTGTGGGCGGTTTGGGCTACTCGATACTCTACGCCTCGTCACAGTTGCAGACGGACTACCTGTTTGCGCTGGTCCTTGCGGCGACGGTGCTGGGTTTCAGTTTTTTCTTTGTGGTGATGTTTTGGGAGTGGTATTTCCTACACCGTTGGCACGAGTCGGTGCGCACCCCGGAAACAGAATGATCCGAGCGAAACGCCTATTCAACGGCGATTGTCGACCCACGTTGCGCGGTGGCCGAAAGCCGTTCAATGCGATGATCGATAACGGCCCGGATCGCCTTGAGGAATTCGACCCGCGAATTGGCGAGGTGCTGGCGCACGGCAGGCGAAATGTCGAAGTATTTTCCTAACTGATCCAAGACTTCGTGGCAAGCACAGCGCTCGCTTGCCCTGTGCTCGGCCGCCGCGTTCGGTGTCTGTTCGTTGCTCATGGTGTCTCCTTCATCTCAACCTTCAAGACCTGGTTATCCAGTTTGGCGCGTGAGGGAACCAGCGTTGCCATCGACCGCGGCAAGCCAATGTGGCGTCGGAGAGTACCGATCTCGACCACCAGCTCGTCGCCCTTCTTAAACAGCGTCACTTCACCCTTTGCCGCAAACGGTAGGAGCAGACGAATCTCGTAAATCCCGTCCGTTTTACCAAAGGTGTACGGCTTTTCGGTTCGAGTCACCGCCGCCGGGTCCTGGTCATGATACAGCACACGTGCCAATTCCCGGAGCCGATGTTTGCCAAGGACCTCGTGCGCAAACAAAGGCACGCGGCAAACGGGGACTGGCGCGAAGTATTCTTCAATCTCCTTCAACACCTTGTCCTGGGACGTGTGCCATTCGTTAAACCATGTGTCCTGCACTTCTGCCGGAAGAAGCCGATTGACGACGACCGAATCCACAGTTAGGCCATGCAGTGAAAAATAGACGAAGGCGCGCTGGGTCTCGCGCAGAACCATCTTTTCAGGATTGGTCACCAATCGGACGCTGGTCGTATAGGGGTCTTCCATCAAGTCATCGACACCCTCGAGCTTTTCAAACAGGTCTCGGATGTTCGCGAAATAGCTGTCGGTCGGCAACTCGAACGGTGCCACGCGATTGGCGATCGGGCGCACAGCCTTCAGCAGGTTCCGCTGGAAGGGGAAAATGTGCTTCATGTACCAGTCAAGTGTTGTGGGCATGCTGATGAATCGGAGCGATTCGGCTGTGGGCGCGGCGTCGAGCACGATCACGTCGTACCGCTGCTCGCGGCGGTATTGGTTGATATACATCATGGCGCTGAGCTCTTCCATGCCGGGGAGAATCGCGAGTTCTTCGGCTTCCACGCCACTGATGCCGGTCGTGCGCAATACGGAGGTGACGTAGGCCGAGATCTCCTGCCAGTGACGTCGGATCTCCTTCTGAATATTCAGCTCGAAAATCGAGAGCCGGTCCGAGATGGGTAACGGGTCGGAGGTCTGCGAGTGGAACAGATCGGTTGCCAGGTCAAAGGAATCGGCCAGACTGTGTGCGGGATCGATACTCATGACGAGCGTCCGATGATTTAGTTCCGCCAGCCGGACGCCCGTGGCGGCCGCCAAGCTCGTCTTTCCGACGCCGCCCTTGCCGGTGAACAGCAAAATCCTCATGTCCCATTATAGCAAGCCCAACGAGTCCCGGACCTAAGGGGCCCATGAAGACCAGGCCCGCTTTCGTGCCCGACGCGTTTCCTCTACAATGAGGGCAAAAGTTACGGAGTCGCTTCCATGCTGCGCTTGGAAACCGAAACCGGATGGTGGCTGGTTACACATCCCGACCACGCTCGCCTGGCCGGAGCGTTCGCTGAGAGTTGGGGCAACCAGCGTTTCCTCGCTCCCGAGCCGCGTGCGCGCGTCCTGAAAGGCATTGCGCGACACGACGATGGCTGGGCAGTGCGCGATGCTGCCCCGCAGATTACGCGGCAAGGCAAGCCCAGCGCGTTCTCGGTCGAGCTGGTCGGAAAGTATTCTGCTTTTGAGGAAATAGACCTTCGAGACTACCTAACGGTACGGGATCGCGCCCTCCGATTGATCGCAGAGGAGGACCCGTATGCTGCCATCCTGATCTCGATGCACACCCACAATTTGCTGAGCGAACATGCGGACCGCTCGACGATTGCACCGGCGGAGCTGCCTGTGCTCGATGAGTTTCTTGAGCAGCAAAAGGTTTTTCAACGGTATTTGCTTGAGCAGATTTCCGCCGATCGCAGTGTTCCGGTCGCACAGAAAACCGAGGCTGCGATCCTCGATCATTTCCGGTTGCTGCAAGCCACCGACAATCTTTCGCTTCTTGCCTGCGTGGACTTTCCTCGACCTGCGAGCCTGTTGCATGCGTTGCCGTTGCGAGACGGAACGCGCAGCCGAGTCGAGGTGCGGTCGGCCGGCTCACGCCATTTCGTGCTGGATCCCTATCCCTTCGCCGAGCCTTCTCTCACCTTCCAGTTTCCAGCGCGACAGGTCGCCGGGAAGCTCTTCGCTTCCGCCGCCAAGCTGCAGGAGCAGTTCGGGGCGGCCCCGGTCGAGACATTGTCGGTGACCCTCAGCGCCGCCTAGCTAAGTCCGTTGGAAAAGACCTCGCAGCGGAAGGATGCGTTTCGGCAGTAGGGCGGTAACGGTGAACATGGGTTCGTTGACGACCTGGCTGAGGCGCAGGTGCATGGCGACGCTGCACAGGATGTAGGCGTGGACGTCGCGGAAGCCCCAGCGCGCCACCAGTAGGTCGATCATGCGCGAAGTGGCGGCGCGGGCCGCGGCAACGGCGTCGGCGGCCGATTCCACTACAACCCATGCACCATCGAGCCAGACCGATTCGCGAGGGGCAGGTGACTCAAGCAAGGGCGCGGGCAGCAACTGGCCCTTGTGAAGGCGAAAGCGCAGGGTGGCGTCGGCCGGACATTCAATACCATTGATGCACACCTCGCCGTCGCCTTGGGCGGCGTGGGCGTCACCGGCCGAAAACAGCCCGCCGCGATTGAAAACGGGCAGATAAAGAGTGGCGCCCTCACACAGATCGCGTACGTCCATATTGCCGCCAAATATCCCGGGGGGGCGTGTGCGGAATTCGCCGTCTTCGGCGGGGGCGACGCCCATCACACCGCAAAACGGGCGCAGCGGTACGACGGCGGGGGCCAGCGAACGGCTGATGGCGCCTTCGAGCTCCCAGTGAAAGAGATAGGGCTGCCGGAAACGCTCTTTGAGGAAGCCAAGGCCGGAGATCACACTCGACCAGCCCCAGCCCCGGTGGGCAACCTCTCGGATTTCGATTTCCAGGACATCGCCTGGCTCAGCGCCCTCAACGAATATCGGGCCGGTGAGCGCGTGAATGCGGTCGCGATCGATTCCGAGGTATTCAGACAGCGTCATGCCAGGCCGGACCTGCGCGCCACTGGCGTCATGACATTCCAAACGTACGGTGTCGCCGGGGGCGACGGCTAGGCGCGGCGCGAGATGGCGATTCCAACGGGAGTGCGTAGGATCGGCTGCAAGGGAGTGTTCGGCCATGGCGTTAGGGCTCAAGTTCGACGGTCATTTGCAACTCAACCAGCGCGTTGCGCGGCAATGCAGATACGCCGAGGGCAGCGCGGACGTGGCGGCCGCTTTCACCGAAAAGTTCAACGAAGAGATCGGATGCACCGTTGATTACCCGAGGCGAATCCGGAAAGCCGGAGACGGCATTGACGTAGCCGTTCACGGTAACGATTTGCTTGACTACGTCCAGCGAGCCAAGATGGCGCTTGAGCACAGCGAGCTGTGTGAGCGCGCAAGATTGTGCGGCTAGGTAGCCCTCTTCGACCGAGCGATTTAGGCCGACGGTGCCCGCAATGACTCCTTCCGGGCCTGTGGAAATGACTCCGGCCAAATAGACCATACGACCGAGAGTTTTGGCGGGGACGTAGTTCCCTCCGGCTTCGGCTGGCGCCGGGAGGGCGATGCCAAGTTGTACCAAACGCGCTTCGGTTCCTGTCGGCATGGCCTTGTAGGATCCTCCGAGGAAAGAATCGGAAAGCGCCACTCTAGCACACCGAAGTCGTCGCGAGATTGGGGCTTGCGGCGGCGGTGTGGTGCGATACGATGGGCGCCATGCGCCGAGTCGGAATCAGGGCCACCGCTGGTTTTCTGTTTATGGTGGCTACTCTGGGGATGCTGGTTGTGCGGGAGGTCTGGTGGGCGCAGGCGCAGCCGACATCGAGTGCGCCGCTTGCGGCAAAATTGCTCGCGGAGCGGGGCTCGCCAGCCGACCTCGAGATTGGTGGCAATCTGGAGGTCATGCCGCATCGCGCCACCTGGTACTTAACGCGCGAGGATCTACTCGGGCTGCGGCAAGCGAGTTTTACGGTAAGTGACGATCCGAATTTTCTGGGGCCCACGCGCGTGAGCGGCGTGCCCCTGGAGGATTTAGTCCGCGATGTGGGCGCGCCGGCTGGCGATATGGTGGTGGCCATTTGCAAGGACAAATACCAAACGAATTATTCGCGCGACTATCTCGCGCAGCACCATCCCCTGCTGGTGCTGGAGATCAACGGGAAACCTCCTTCAGGCTGGCCGCGGGATTCGAGCAGGCACGAATTTGACTTGGGGCTGGGGCCGTATATGATCACGCACCCGAACTTCACTCCAGCATTCAGGGTGCTGGCGCACAACGACGAGGCGCAGATTCCTTGGGGCGTCGTGCGTCTTGAATTTCGCAACCAGGAGCAGGTTTTCGGTGCGATTGCCCCTTCCGGACCCCTCGCGAAAGATCGCACGGTAGAGGCAGGCTACCGGATCGCACAGCAGAATTGCTTTCGCTGCCACAACGCCGGAGACGAAGGCGGGAAGAAGTCGGGGGTGACCTGGGCCGTGCTTTCGGCGGTTGCCGCGGGGTCGCCGGATTTCTTCGCCAAGTATGTGAGCGATCCGAAGTCGAAAAGCCCGCAA
Source organism: Candidatus Acidiferrales bacterium (assembly GCA_035622155.1). Taxonomy (GTDB): domain Bacteria; phylum Acidobacteriota; class Terriglobia; order Acidiferrales; family UBA7541; genus Palsa-295. The sequence goes on along the minus strand of DASPVW010000019.1, from coordinate 48,281 downwards.
TCCCAAATGCCGGCGAACCCGGAGTATGACCACCTGACTCTCGACGCGTTGACCGCCTACTTTCGATCCTTTCAGCAGCCGGGGAGCCCATGATGTTGCGCCTGGCGAAGGTGCTTCTGGTCTTCGGCGTGGCGGTCTTCTACACCCTGGTCGTATTCAACAACCTCAGCGACTACAGCTCGAACCACGAATTCGTACGACACGTGTTGATGATGGACTCGACTTTACCTGGCAATCACGGGATGTGGCGCGCGATCAATTCGCCTGGGGTTCAGACGACGTTCTATCTTGCGATCATCGTGTGGGAGTTCGTAACGATGCTGCTGTGCTGGTGGGGGGGATTTCGCCTCCTGACGATGCTCAGCGCAAGCGTGGCAGATTTTCAAAGTGCGAAGGGTATGGCTATTGCGGCGCTGACTCTCGGCTTACTGATGTGGTTGGTCGCATTTCTCAGCGTCGGCGGCGAGTGGTTCCTGATGTGGCAATCGAAGACCTGGAACGGGCAGGAGGCGGCCTTCCGTAACTTTGCCGTGGTGGGCATTGTGCTGCTGCTCGTGGTACTGCCCGAATCGGAATCCTAGCCTGACCTTGAGGCCGAGCCCCTGCGGCGGGCGGCGACAAACCAGAGTAAGCCAGCCGCGAGATAGACAAGGTAAATGTAGGGAAGCTTGCCGTAGGGTCCCTCGGGCACAGGATACAAATTCCCGATGAGCGCCAGCAGCATCGCAACAAACGCCAGCACGGAAATGATGCGCGTGGTCGGCCGTACGCGGCCGTGGCTGCGCAAATAGCGCGGGAGTGCAATACAGACCAGCGCATACGTCACCATAAAGCCGTAGGTCGCGAGCGACCCCATCCAGCCGTAGACGTCTAGTCCGCTGGCTCCGCGGGCCGCCAGGACCACGACGGGAAGCCCCGCGGCGATTCCCGTAACCACAATCGCCGGGCCCGGGGTTTCATGACGGTGGTGGGTACTGCGCAGATGACCGTGCGCTAACCCGTGGTGCGCCATGAGGAGCAGCACGCGCGAAGCCGCCGTAACGCAGGCGAGCGTGCAGGCGAATAAGCTTACCAGCACTCCCAGGTTGATCAACGTCCCGAGGATCGGTGCACCGGCCACCCCCGCCAGCGTTTGCATCGGCGCCTGACTGTTGCCCAAGTTCTGGCCAATGATATGGAATCCCAGCACCTCGGTGTAGGCACACGCGACGAAGATCGCTCCGGCGAGAAGGGAACTCTGGATCACGGCCCGGGGGATCGTCTTCAGGGGATTGCGCGCTTCCGCGCCCAGCGTGGTGGCGCTCTCAAATCCGACGAAGCTAAACAGCGCCAGAACGAGCCCGAGACGCAGACCGCTGCCACTCATCCCTTCCAGCGTGATTTGGCTCCTGTCCCAGCGGAGGCCGTGGTGGGTGAGAACAAGCACTACGACGATCAGAATCGTACAAAGAGACAACGCTTCGATCCAGAGCATCAAACGTGCGGAAACCTTCACGTCGCGCCATGCGACCCACATCGAAATCGCGGTGACGACCAAAGTGAGCAGCACGGCCGAAGCAGGCGTGACGGGGGAACGCAGAAGCACCATGGCGGCGTATTGGTAGAAGCCACCAATGACGCTGGAACCCGAGGCCACGTAGGCAAGCAGCAGGCTCCAGGCGACGATGGCTCCCATCCACCGCGGGAGAACCTTGGCCGCGTAGATATAAAGGGAACCTGGCGACGATGAGTAGCGTGCGAAGCTGGCTATGCACAGGGCGACAAGAAGCACGGCCACGGTCGCCAGCAGGTAGGCCAGCCATGTTCCGTTACCAGCTAAGGCACACGCCAAGGGGATGGTGACGGCCGGCGTGCTGCTGGGTGCCATCGTCGAAACGGACTGTGCCAGCGTTTCCATCGCCGAGAGGACTTCGTGGCGCAGACCGTAGTGCGGTTTTACGCTGCCGGGCGCGCTCGGATGGGGCGCGGAGGGCCTGGCGCGTTCCGACGATTGGGCTGGTGTGACCATGGCGTACCATACAGGTCCAGAGCCGCCAGCGCAAGAAGCGAGCAGTCGAAGGGAGATAGCGGCTATAATCGCCCCCGCTTTGCGCACACGACGGAATCGGGGAGGCAGGATGGCATCGAACAACAAACGGCTTCACGCAGTAGTCTCTCCGGTTCTCGTTCTCGTGTTGTGTGCCGGCTGCAGTACCCACCGAGCCGAAGAGAAGAGGCCCGTATCGCCGGCGACCATCGTTTTTATGACCGATTTCGGCACCGCGAACGACGCCGTGGCGATCTGCAAAGCGGTGATGACACAAATCGCGCCCGACGCACGTATCATGGACATCACACATCAAGTCACGCCCTTTTCCATCGAAGAGGGAGCGCGGTTTCTTGCCGGTGTCACCCCCTACTATCCTGCGGGCACGGTATTTCTCGTTGTGGTCGATCCAGGAGTGGGGACATCCCGAAAAGCAGTCATCGTGAAGACCAACAAGGGGCAATATTTCGTCTTGCCGGACAATGGATTGATGACACCGGTGATTGATCGCGATGGGTTCGCGGGCGCGCGTGAAATCACCAATCCTGCCTGGATGATTGGCGACAAGATTTCCTCGACGTTTCATGGCCGCGACATTTTTTCCCCTGCCGCCGCACACCTGGCCCAAGGAGAGGACTGGATGCTTGCGGGGCCGGAGGTTAGCGAGCTAGTGCGCCTGAATCCTCGCGTCGCCACGTTGGAGCAAAAGGGCATCAGCGGGGAGGTCGTCGGCCTGGACGATCCGTTCGGCAGCCTCATCACAGACATTCAAGGCGACGATTTCAAAATGCTCGGCTATACGCTCGAAGACAAAGTTCCGGTAAAGATCGACAAGAAACAGTACACCTTCCCCTACGAGAAGACGTTCATGGGGGTGCCGGTCGGGCAGCCCCTTATCTATATCGATTCGCGTGGGCGTCTCGGCATCGCCATCAATCAGGGCGATTTTTCGAAGGAATTTCACGTCACGCCGTCCGCGCCGGTCTTTATTCCGCGCAAGTGACAGTTTCTTGTTGAACGAGCCCCTCGCCTTGCTGGTTGACGCCCGAGTGGCCCCCACCCTATAGTGGCTCATTTTCATTTTGCTAAGGGGAGATCGAGGGTGCTCGAGCGAATGTTTCATCTTTCCGAGAACAAGACGACGGTGCGTCGCGAGCTGCTGGCCGGGCTCACAACGTTCATGACCATGGCTTACGTCGTGGTTGTGAATCCGCAGATTCTCTCGCAGGCCGGAATGCCAGTCGATGGGGTGCTTTTTGCAACGTGCATTTCAGCGGCCATCGCAACCCTGGTGATGGGAATTTGGGCGAATTACCCGATCGCGCTCGCGCCGGGAATGTCGCTGAACGCCTATTTCACCTACTCGATCGTCATCGGGCGGCACGTGCCGTGGCAGACGGCGCTTGGTGTGGTGCTGCTTTCCGGTCTGCTGTTTCTCATCCTCACGCTGACGAACGTGCGCGAGCAGATCGTCAACGGAATTCCCGATTGCCTGAAGCACGGCACGGCGGCGGGGATCGGGCTGTTCATTGCCTTCATCGGATTTCGCAATGCCAATATTATCGTTGCGAATGCGTCGACGTTTGTTGGGCTGGGAAAACTCTCCGACCGCACGGTGATTCTGGCTTTAGTGGGCGTACTGCTGATTGCGATCCTCATCGCACGGCGCGCGGGGAGCGCGATTTTGATCGGCATCGTGGCGATTACCATCGCCGGCATTCCGCTGGGGGTAAGCCACTGGCCGCAGCATCTTTTCTCGCTACCCCATCCCGGTGGAACTTTTCTAAAACTGGACCTGCGTTCGGCGGCCAAGCTGGGGCTCGGCGAACTGGTCTTCGTGTTTTTCTTTGTCGATCTGTTCGACAACGTGGGAACGCTTGTCGGCGTATGTGAGGAGGGTGGATTTCTGCGCGATGGCAAATTGCCTCGAGCCAGCCGCGCGTTGCTGGCCGATGCCTTTGGCACGATTCTGGGTGCGCTGACGGGAACGTCGACGGTCACAAGCTACGTCGAAAGCGCGGCGGGCGTGGCGGCGGGCGCGCGCACAGGTCTGGGCAATTTGCTGATCGCGGCTCTGTTTTTCGCTGCCATGTTCTGCGCGCCGATGGTGGCGGCCATTCCCTCCTACGCAACGTCCCCTGCCTTGATCTTGGTCGGCGCGTTGATGTGCGGTGCGGTCGCACGCGTGAAATGGGACGATTTCACCGACGCGGTGCCCGCCTTTCTGACTCTGATTGCAACGCCACTGACGTTCAGCATTGCGACAGGGCTAAGCATGGGGCTGCTGTCGTTTACGTTTCTGAAATTGTTTGCCGGGAGAAGCCGAGAGATCAGTCCGTTGATCTGGGTGCTTAGCGTTTTGTTCCTGCTACGCTATATTTTTCTCGGCTCTGAGTGAAGGTCCACTCGTTCCTCCGTCGTGCCTCTTTGCTTGCATCGGTGTGACTGAGTGGCTCGTTGGCTGCAGTTTGTGTTACGCTTTTCGCTGACGAGAGCGTCGGTGGCTGCTCTGGGGTTTGGGGGATCGGCCCGGCATCTCGCTGATCTGCTCTGACATCTAATTAGCAGGGATAAGCGTACTTATGTTTACCACGTTGGTTCGTCCTCCGCAGCGCAAGCGGGAGACGCTAGAGCATGCGGTGATCCGTTTTTGCGGCGATTCGGGTGACGGCATGCAGATCACGGGCAGCCAATTCACCAACACCGTGGCGCTTTACGGCAATGATTTGGCCACCCTTCCCGATTTCCCGGCTGAAATCCGCGCTCCCGCGGGCACCCTCCCCGGCGTCAGCGGCTTTCAGGTTCATTTTTCTTCCAGCGATGTGTACACGCCCGGCGACAGCGTCGATGCGCTTGTGGCCATGAATCCCGCGGCCTTGAAGATGAATCTGCCAGACCTGAAGCAGAACGGGATTCTCATCGTCAATCTGGACAATTTTGAAGAGACCGACCTGCGCAAAGCGCAGCTGAGCGTAAATCCTCTCGAAGATCATTCACTCGACGGTTACCGCGTATTCCCTGTCGAGCTGACCAAGCTGACGCGCGCCGCCCTGAAGGACCTCGGCCTCGACGCCAAGAGCATGGACCGCTGCAAGAATTTCTTCGCCCTGGGGATGTGCTACTGGCTGTACAACCGCTCCATGGAGACCTCGCTCCGCTGGATCGAAGACAAATTCAAGGCCAAGCCTGCGCTCGTGAACGCCAATCGAACCGCGATGCAGGCGGGTTACAGCTACTGCGAAGCCACCGAAGCGTTTCAGATCACCTACGAGATCCCGCCGGCGAAGCTTTCGCCCGGCGTGTACCGCAACGTCAGCGGCAACAGCGCGCTGGCCATGGGTTTCGTCGCGGCCTCGCAAAAGTCCGGCTTGCCGCTCTTTCTCGGCTCCTATCCGATCACACCGGCTTCCGACATCCTGCACGAACTGTCGGCTTACAAGAATTTCGGTGTGATCACTTTTCAGGCCGAGGACGAAATCGCCGCGATCACTTCGGCGATCGGCGCGGCTTATGGCGGAGCGCTCGGCGTCACCACCACCTCAGGTCCCGGCATGTCTCTGAAAACCGAATCGCTCGGCCTCGCCGTGGCGGTGGAGTTACCGCTGGTCGTATGCGATATCCAGCGCGGCGGCCCCTCCACAGGATTGCCGACGAAGACCGAACAAGCCGACCTCTTGCAGGCACTATTCGGGCGAAACTCGGAGGCACCGATTCCCGTACTGGCGCCTTCGACCCCGGGCGATTGCTTCTGGATTGCGCTCGAGGCGAGCCGTATCGCTGTCAAATACATGGTACCCGTCATCGTTCTTTCCGACGGGTATCTTGCGAACGGCGCCGAGCCTTGGAAAATTCCCGAGGTGTCCGAGCTGCCGGACATCCCCGTGAAGTTCGAAACCAACCCGCAAGGATTCCAGCCGTACAAGAGGAATCCCGAGACGCTCGCCCGCCCTTGGGCGATTCCCGGCACGGCCGGTCTCGAGCATCGCGTCGGCGGAATCGAAAAGCAAGACGTAACCGGCAACGTCAACTACGAACCGCTCAACCACGAGCGCATGGTCCGTTTGCGCGCCGAAAAGGTTGCCAGGATCGTGCAGGACATTCCCGACGCTGTTCCGGTAGGGGACGAATCGGGCGATTTGGTGATCGTGGCCTGGGGTTCGACGTACGGCCCGGTCACCGCGGCGCTGCGATCGGAACGCGCCAAGGGCCGTCGCATCGGCCACGTTCATTTGCGCCATCTGAATCCGCTGCCGAAGAATCTTGGCGACGTTCTGATGCGATACGACCGCGTTCTCGTGCCCGAGATGAACATGGGCCAACTATGGATGCTGCTGCGCGCCAAGTATCTTGTCGATGCGGTCGGCTACAATAAAATCCAGGGGAAGCCCTTCAAGCAATCCGAGATCGAACGGAAAATCGAGGAGATCCTCGACTAATGCGCTTGCATGCGTCCCATCAGCGTCCGACGATCATGCCGAGTCGGTCGGTGCTGGGCTTTGCTTTCTCTGTCACGATGGAGCAATCCACATGAGTACGGCTACTTTGCCAACGTACACAAAGAAAGACTTTCAGACCGACCAGGAGATACGCTGGTGTCCGGGTTGCGGAGATTATGCGATTCTCTCGGCGGTTCAGTCCGTTTTTCCTGAGCTTGGCATCCCGCGCGAAAAATTCGTCGTCATCTCGGGGATCGGGTGCTCGAGCCGTTTTCCTTACTATGTCAATACCTTTGGATTCCACACCATTCACGGGCGTGCTCCCGCCATTGCGACAGGGCTAAAAATCACGCGGCCGGATTTGGATGTTTGGGTCATCACAGGCGACGGCGATTCGCTTTCGATCGGCGGCAATCACACCATACACATGTTGCGCCGCAACGTGGGGTTGAAAGTGCTGATGTTTAATAATCGGATTTACGGATTGACAAAGGGCCAGTATTCGCCGACATCGGAAATCGGCAAGAAAACAAAATCGACTCCGTATGGTACGGCCGACCGTCCGTTCAATCCGATTGCCCTTGCGTTGGGCGCCAATGCGACGTTTGTCGCGCGCTCGGTCGATATTTTCCAGCAACACCTGAAGGAAACGCTGCGAAAAGCGGCGGCGCACAAAGGCTCGGCCTACGTCGAAATTCTGCAGAACTGCAATATTTTCAACGATCATGCCTGGGAGTCGGTCACGGAGAAAGACGCGCGGTCCGAACACGTCGTGCAACTCGAGCACGGCAAGCCCCTCGTCTTCGGCAAGAACCGAGACAAGGGCATCCGGCTGAACGGACTCGATCTGCAGGTTGTGACGCTCGGTGGCGGCATCACCGAGAAAGATCTCCTGGTCCACGATGAGCAGAGTCCGCGACCCGCGTACGGCTTTCTGCTCGCCCATATGGAGGAGCAGCCGGGGTTCCCGACTCCGATCGGTGTTTTTCGCGCTTGGAGCGACGCGCCGCGCTATGAGGAGACCATCGCTATGCAGATCCGCGACGTGCAGGCGAAACGCGGACCAGGCGACCTCAACAAACTGCTGCACGCGGGCGATACCTGGGAAGTTCGCGCCTAAGTTCCGCCAGCACCTTGCCGACTTAGCGGGCTGCCGAACGCACGGCGGCCTGCCCATTTTGTGCCAACGCGGTCCGCGTTCCAGCTAGCGCCGGCATCAGTGCGAAGGCGTGATCCCGCGCGGCAGCGAATGCAGCTTCATTGTGCTTCGAGATCGGTTCGGCGGTAGGCAACGGCAGTTTTTCGAAGTTCAGAAACTGTCCGCGCAGCTCGATGCGAAAGTCCAAATGCGGCCCGGTGGCCAGACCCGTCATGCCGACCAGTCCGATGCGCTGGCCCTGTTCGACGCGCTGTCCGTCGCGAACGAAAATGCGAGACAGGTGCATGTAATAGGTCGTGTAGCCGTTAGGGTGCTGGACCTTGATGAGGTTCCCGTCGCCGCCCTTTTGTCCCGTAAAAACCACTTTGCCGTCTCCGATTGTCTGCACCGGAGTACCCACGGGAGCGCCGTAGTCGATTCCAAGATGCGGGCGATACTGTTTCAAAATGGGATGGAAGCGATGATAGCTGAAATGCGACGTGATCGGCGCGGCGAATTTGAGCGGTGAGTGCAGGAAGGCTTTCTTCATAGCCTTGCCTTCCGCGGTGTAATAGGCCTCGTTGCCGGAGGTGTCGCGGAACAGCACGGCGCGATACGAGCGGCTGCCGTGGTTGTATTCAGCGGCCAGAATGCGGCCATACGAGATGGTCTCCCCGCTCGCGAGAGTTTGTTTTTCGACGACGACGCGGAAGGTGTCGCCCGGGCGCGTATCGGTGTAGAAATCGAGGTCAAAGGCAAAGATGGCGGCGAGCCGTAGGGCCAGGGCAGGGCTTTCTCCCGCATCGATAACAGCCTGAAACAGCGAGTCGTCGACCTGGCCGGTCACGCCGACCGTCTCGGAATGTGAAGGAACCGCTTCGATCTCAGAGCGAAAGCTATCACCCTGTGGCGCGATCGAAAGGATGTGCTGCGGATCGATCGTGTAACGCACTTCACGAAGGTCGCCGAACGGCGAGCGGCCTATCGCCAATCGATTTCCCGCGCGAAGATGGCGCAGGTCGAAAACCGGCTGTGACGAAGCGACCACTCGAGCGGCGGTAGGCGCGTCCATGCCCAGGGCCTGCAAAAACGCGGCAAAAGGGAGTCCTTTAGGAAGGGCCCGCTCGGTGAAGTGGACGATTTGTTGCTCGAAGCGGAGAGCCTCTTGGTGTGCGGCGAGAAAGTCGACAGCCATTTTTTTCTCGGCGGAACAACGGACGCGGTAGGACGCATAGACACAGCCCACAGCTAGCAGCAGAAAGCTCGGCCAGAAGATCCATCGCTGCACATTCATTCCGACTTTCAAAACTCCTTTCCAAGCGATCGGCAGCATAGCCCAGGGTTGTCGCGACAGAAAAGCGAAAAGGTGAAGTGTGATACCTGATTAGTGACGGCTAGCGGGACGAGGGGGACGGAGCGACCTGCTTCGGGATCAGGCTGCCGGAAGGTGTTGGTAGCGGTTTATCGGGGCGGGGGAATTCGTAGATGCCCCAGGGATCGGAGGCGATCAAGATGCGATCCGGTTCGACCAGAACGGCGGTGGGCTTGACGCTGGTGTCCCCGGCAATCGTCACGTAGTACGTGTCCAGAAGATAGCCGCTGCTATCGAGATGCGCAAGCATGTCGCCGATGGCGACCCACGCCTCCTGCGTTTGTGGGTCGATTCCGAGCGCGGTAATGACGGGCTTCTCGAGCTTGTGCTTGGACGGATCGTCGAGGCCAACGCGCAGCGTAGCGGTGGCGCGGTACGTTCCGAATCCGCCGGGATGAAGGTGTCCGAATCCCTCAGCGCCCTCCGGAGGTTTTCCGCCAAAGAAATCCGGCCTAAGCCCTTCGCCGCCGAAGTTCCCCAAGCCTCCTCCGCCGTGCATTCCGCCGAAGTGGAAAGGATCGCCGAGCCCCATCCCCATCATGCCGGGCATCAACAGACCGGGCGTTCCTGAATCAGAGTAGCTTTCGGCGTCGAAGCTCAGGATTTCGCTATCCAGATCGGAGGGGTCTGCGATGGTGGAGGAGGTGGATGAATCCGCTGTGGGCGATCCGCCGGTCGCTCCCGTGCCGGTTCCCCCGGCCGTCGGCTGGGCGCGATGGGCGCGGCTGCCCGTCGATACGGAGGTATTCACGGAGTGCAAATCGGTCCAGGTTGTGACCGTCGCCGGTCCCGTCACGCCCGACATGGAGTAGCCGAGCTGAACCTCGCGCCCGTTGCGGCCTGCGAGCGCGCCGAACGCAGTGGCAGGCAAGACCGAATCGTAGGCCGAATAACCGTAGCGGTCGAACCGCTGAATCGTAGGATCGTCGAGAGCAGTGAAAGCAAAATAGATGTTGCCGGAGGAATCGCCCGTAATGCGCCCGCGGTCGATCACCAGCACGGGAGGGGTGCCGGACGCAGGCTGCGCCGCCACGCCACCCGGCTCATCGGCCGGATCACCGAACGTGCGAATGGTTGCACCTGCCTGGTCCAAGACCTGCACCAGACGTTTGGACTGGAGCTTGGTGACTGCGAATTGGCCATCGGGGAGAGCCACGACCGAGGTCGGAGCGGTGATGGGCACGCTGGCGATGAGCGCACCGTTTAAGGAGAAAACCTCGACGGCGTTGCCGCCGCGATCAGCGACGTAGATGAGTCCACGCGAATCGAGGTCGATGCTGACGGCGTAGTGGATCACCACACCGCGCGAATTGGCGTTGGGAATTTGTCCGATCGGTTGGCCGGCGGAATTGAAGATGAGGATCGCGCTCGCTGGTTCCGCAACGACGTAGTAGTGGCCAGCGGCGTCGCGTTTCAGGGCGGAGACGCCGGGACCAACGGTCGGAAACAGCCGCGCGCGGGAGTGGATAACGGCCTGCATGCCCTGCCCCGAGGTAGGGAGAAGTGCGGCGAGAAATAAGACCAGCAGTTTCCCACCAGACACCATGGTTTGGTCAGCGGGCATCGATCTATCCCCGGGGATCAAAGCTTCGCTCGGACATAGTTGCCCGAAACAACGGCAAAAAGTTCCCGGATTTTGTCGGAAAACGCGACTAGTAGGGAACCTTATCGGCCTGGTGTTCCCAGGTGCGGAAAGTTTCCAGCGCTTCGTCCCGCATGAGTTGGATCATAGGGATCTTGCGCGCCGAGTGCGGTTGCGCGATCTCCCGATAAATGAGTGAATCATCGAAGCCCACGCGGGAGGCATCAGCGGCGCTGCCGCCGAAGTACACGCGGTCCGGACGAGCCCAATAGATAGCCCCCAGGCACATGGGGCAGGGTTCGCAGGACGTGTAGAGTTCGCATCCTCGCAACTCAAACAGGCCGAGCGTCGCACAGGCGGCGCGAATGGCGAGTACCTCGGCGTGCGCTGTGGGATCGTTGGCCGTGGTGACGGCATTGGCGGCTTCGGCAATGATTTTGCCATCCTTGACCACCACGGCGCCGAAAGGGCCACCGCGCCTGGACCGGACATTCTCGATGGCAAGTTCGATCGCGCGCGACATGAACGGGTTTGTCATCAACTGAGTATAAGCTCATCGTTCTCAGACAAGCGATGCGGAATGGCTGAGGTTAGTGATTGATTGAAACAGGCTGGGGCGTACGATAGGCTTTTTGGGCGTCCAGCGGTGGCCACACCCTGGAAATAGCAGATGCCATGAGTCAGCGGGCCTACATCTCGCGGCGTGTGGTAACTCCCGAAGGAATACGGGCAGCGGCGGTGCTCGTCGATGGCGAGCGCATTGGCGCCGTCCTAGCGATTGGCGAAATCCCACCCGACGCCGAGCGGCACGATTTGGGCGACCGAGCCATCTTGCCTGGCCTGGTTGATTCCCACGTGCACATCAACGAGCCGGGGCGTACCGAGTGGGAGGGCTTCGAGACCGCAACGCGTGCAGCCGCCGCAGGCGGGTACACGATGCTTGTCGACATGCCTCTGAACTGTCTTCCGGCGACGACCAACGTGGCAGCACTCGAAGAAAAACGCGCGGCGGCGCGGGGGAAAAGTCGCGTGGATTGGGCGGCGTGGGGCGGCGTAGTTTCTGACAATGCGCACGAGATTGAGGCGCTGGCTGGCGCAGGCGTGCTCGGATTCAAATGCTTTCTGATTCACCCCGGGATCGATGGCTTCACGATGGTGACCGAGCAGGAACTGCGCGCCGCGGCGCCGTGCGTTGCGCGCACGGGATTGCCGCTTTTGGTGCACGCGGAGGTGCCCGGTCCGGTGGAGGCGGCGACGGCGAGGCTCGATGGTGAGGACTGGCGGTCATACGCGACGTATTTGAGATCGCGGCCCGATGAGGCAGAGCTGGGCGCGATTCGATGTCTGATCGCACTCGGCCGAGAATTTCGGCTTCGGCTGCACATCGTTCATCTGTCGACGTCCGGGGCGCTGGATTGTTTGCGCTCGGCGCGAGACGAAGGGCTCGCGGTGACTGTCGAGACGTGCCCACACTATTTGCATTTTGCCGCGCAGGAGATTTCTGACGGCGCGACGCTCTTTAAATGTGCGCCTCCGATTCGCGGCCAAGCCAATCGCGAAGAATTATGGCAGGGGATACGCGAGGGACTGATCGATCTTGTCGCGACCGACCATTCGCCGTGCCCGCCGGCGATGAAAAAGCTGGACGCAGGAGATTTCCAGACCGCCTGGGGAGGGATTTCGAGCCTGTCGGTGGCATTGCCGGTCATGTGGACCGAAGCCCAGAAACGAGGATTTGCATTGAGCGATATCGCGCGTTGGATGGCGGAGAGACCGGCGCGGCTGGCCGGGTGCGCTTCCCGAAAAGGCAGAATTGCGGTGGGATCCGACGCAGATTTCATCGTGTTTGATCCGGAAGCAGAATGGGTCGTGACAAAGCAGCGATTGCACCAGCGCCATGCGCTCTCACCGTATTTAGGGGAGCGACTCTGCGGTGTCGTTCAAGCGACCTACGTGCGCGGCAAAGCGGTATTCGAGAGCGGTCAATTTCCTTCCGAGCCAAGCGGAAAAGAGCAGCGTCGGTAGCGATGGAATGAAGAAGCGTACACATATCACAGGTTTTCGTTCACAATGGGAGCGTCTTGACTGAACCCATCGTAGGATCCTCGACACCGCGCAAAGAGGGGCGCGACAAGGTCAGCGGGTGCGCGCGTTATATCGACGACATCCGTTTTCCCAACATGCTATATGGCACGACGGTGCGCAGCCGAATTGCGCGCGGAAAGATCAAAAGCATCCATTTCGGGGCTGGAGTTCGGTGGGACGAGTTTGTGGTGGTGTCGGCAAACGACATTCCTGGAAAGAACTGCATCGCTCTGATCGAGAACGATCAGCCGTGTCTGGCTGATGGCGTCGTCAATCATCCGGAGGAGGCCATCCTGCTGCTCGCCCACCCGGACCGGCATCGACTGCCGATGGCTGCAGCGGCAGTCTCGATTGAGTACGAGCCGCTCGAGGCGGTCTTCACGATCGAAGAGAGCGAGCGAAAAGACAAAATCATCTGGGGCACGGATAACACCTTTAAAGCGTTCTTGATTCAGAAGGGTGAGGTGGACGGTGTCTGGGCCAAGGCAGACTACATCGTCGAGGGTGAGTATTGTACGGGCGCGCAGGAGCAGCTCTACATCGAGACGAACGGTGTCATCGCTCAATCCGACGCCCAGCGTGGCATTACGGTATGGGGCTCGTTGCAGTGTCCGTATTATGTGCACAAGGCGTTGATGACACTCTGCGGATTGCCGGAAGACAAGGTCCGCGTGGTGCAGACAGAGACCGGCGGCGCCTTCGGCGGGAAGGAAGAATATCCCTCCATGATCGCCGCGCACGCCTCGCTGCTGGCGATGAAGTCCAGGCGGCCCGTGAAAATGATCTATGATCGCGCCGAAGACATGGCGGCGACGACCAAGCGGCACCCCTCGCGGACGCGCCATCGCACGGCGGTGAGTAAGGACGGAAGAATCCTCGGCGGCGAGATCGAGCTGGTGATTGACGGCGGCGCATACGTAACGCTTTCGCCGGTGGTGCTGTCGCGCGCAACCATTCATGCTGGCGGGCCCTATTATTGGCCGCACGTGCGCATTCGCACCAAGGCCGTCGCGACCAACGCGCCTCCGCACGGCGCGTTTCGAGGATTCGGCGCGCCGCAGGCCCTGTTTGCGATGGAGCGGCACATCGAGCGGATCGCACGGGCCGTGAATGTATCGTCGGTGGAAATTCGCCGAAAGAACTTTCTGCAGCCAGGTCAGACAACGACGACCGAGCAAGCGATCCATGAGCCCATCGATCTCGGCCAGCTGCTCGATCGGGCGCTCGAACTGGCCGACTACGACGCGAAAAGGAGGCGTTTCGCGGAACAGAACCAATCGAACCGGCAGAAAAACGGCATGGGGATCGCTGCGTTTTTGCATGGCGCGGGCTTCACGGGATCCGGAGAGCGCCACCTCGGTTCGGTGGTTGGCGTCGAAGGACGGCCCGATGGCGGAGTGCGGGTCTTGGTGTCGAGCACCGAATTCGGCCAGGGAACCAATACGGTACTCTGCCAGATCGCGGCCGAGGCCCTAGGTCTGCCGTACGAGGATGTGGCCATCGCCCAGCCGGACACGATGGAGGTGCCGAATAGCGGGCCTACGGTGGCGTCCCGCACGGCCATGGTGGTTGGAAAACTGGTGGCCTCGGCTGCGTTGGGGGTAAAGCAGACGTTGGTGGGCGCAGGAGTTCTAAGGGACAGGTGCACGGCTGAGGAGTTTCGCGCCGCCTGCCGCAGCTATGTGGCTGCGCGCGGCAGATTGCGTTCCCTGGCGCGATACGAGCAACCGGAGGGAATTTTCTGGGACGATCAAAAATACCGCGGGGAAGCCTACGCAGCATTTGCCTGGGCGATCTACGTCGCGGAAGTGGAGGTTGACTTGGCGACATACAGTGCGCGTGTGAAGGATTTCGTCGCGCTGCAGGAAATTGGACGAGTCATGAATCCGGTGCTCGCGCGTGGACAAATTTTGGGTGGCGTGACCCAGGGAATTGGATTCGCGCTATACGAGAAAGTAGAATGGCGCGATGGCCGCATGGCGAACAATCAGATGACGAATTACATCATTCCAACCTCGGCGGATGTGCCGTCGATCCGCGTCTTCTTCGAGGAATTGGGCAACCGGCACGGCGCGTTTGGCGCGAAAGGAATCGGTGAGCTGCCGATGGACGGGCCAGCGCCCGCCATTGTGAACGCGATCGAAGACGCGCTGGGCATTCCGTTCGACACCGTGCCGCTACTTCCCGAGAGCATTTTCGACGGCGTCGCGGCAGCCTCCTCTCGCGCCCGCTCAACTCGTTCACCGGTCGGGGTCCAATGACGCCGAATCGCGGTGCCAAGCGTGAAATTTCTTTTGTCGTGAACGGTGACCACCGAACCGTGTGTGTGTATCCCATGGAGCGTCTGCTCGACGTGCTGCGTCAGCAGCTTTCCCTGACAGGCACGAAAGAGGGTTGTGGGGAAGGCGAGTGCGGCGCCTGTTCGGTCCTGATTGATGGCGCACTGGTCGACAGCTGTCTAGTTCCCGTGGCACAAGCCGAGGGCGCCCGCATCGTCACCATCGAAGGAGTGGCGGCCAACCCGCGGTTCAGCGCGCTCGGCCAAGCATTTCTCGATTGCGGAGGGGCGCAGTGCGGCATTTGCACGCCAGGGATGATGGTGGCGGCCGTTCATCTGCTCGATCGCAATTCGGCTCCGACGACGGACGACATTCGCGAAGGTCTGTCGGGCAATCTTTGCCGCTGCACAGGCTACCTACAGATCCTGGAGGCCGTGGCGGAGGCGGCGAGGCGGACAGCGGTGCGATGAGATCGGATCCAGCCGATTATGAATTCGCGGCGCCCACCCGGCTTGAGGAGGCTGTGAGACTGCTGGCGGAGCAGCCCAAGGCATGGCTGCCAATCGCGGGCGGCACCGATGTCATGGTCCAGTTCGCGGCGGGAACTCTTGCGGCGCGCAAGCTGCTGAGCATCTGGAACCTTCCCGAGCTGCGGCGGATCGAGATCTCACCGCACGAAATTCGGATCGGCGCAGGTTCAACGTACAGCGATCTGCGCGGTCACGAAGTCATCGCGCGCGAGTTTTCTTTATTGGCGCGTGCGGCGAGCTGGACGGGCGGCATTGCGAATCAGAACCGAGGCACGCTTGGCGGAAATATCGTGAACGCCTCGCCGGCGGCCGATTCCTTGCCGGCGCTTCTGGCCTATGAAGCGGACCTAGTCCTCTGCTCGGCGCGTGGTGAACGGAGGGTGCCGTACGTGAATTTTCACACGGGGTACAAGCAGATGGAACTCGCGCCGGACGAATTGATCCGCGCCGTGTGTCTACCGCGGCGCTTTTCAGGATACTTCTCGCACGCGCGAAAGGTGGGCGCGCGCAATGCGCAGGCGATTTCGAAGGTATCGGTGGCGGCACTGGGACGAGTCCAGAACGGTGAGTTCCGCGATGTTCGGATCGCGCTGGGAAGCGTGGCGCCGGTTCCGCTTCGCTTACCGGAGACTGAGCACGCGCTCCAAGGAAAGCCCCCTGAGGCCGACGTGATTGCCCATGCACGCCGCCTCGCTGTGGCAGAGACGCGACCGATTGATGACATCCGCTCAACGGCGCGTTACCGCGCAGAGGTGGTTGGCAACCTAGTCGTCGAATTTCTTGAAGCGCTCGGTCGTGCGAACCATGATAAGTGACGCGCTAGCGCGGTGGAATCGGCTGTCGGCGGAAGAAGCGGAGAATGAAATTGTGGCGTGCTGCGGTTCGCGCGCTTGGGCTCGCCAGATGGCGAACCGACGGCCGATTGCGGATGCCGCAGTGCTGCTGAGCGCGTCCGACGACGTTTGGCGCAGTTTGAGCGAGCAGGATTGGATGGAGGCATTTCAAAGCCACCCGCGCATCGGCGCCTCGCGCGCCGAGCCGGGCGTCGATCGCCGATCGAAAGCCTGGTCGGCCGACGAACAGCGCAACGTCGGCGATGACGGTGATACGGTGAAGGCCGCACTGGAGGAAGGAAACCACGAGTACGAGAGGCGCTTCGGGCGGATCTTTCTTGTTTGTGCGACAGGCAAGACGGGAGCCGAGATATTGGAGATTCTGCGCCATCGGCTTCACAACGATCGAGCGACGGAGATGCGTGAAGCGGCTGAACAGCAGCGACAGATCACGCGGCTTCGTTTACAGAGGTGGCTTTCGGAATGATGCGGATTTCTACCCACGTGCTTGACACGGCTCGCGGGGTTCCGGCGCGGGACATGTCGGTTCATCTCGAACGTCACCTGGATTCCGGGGAGTGGCGTGTCATCGCTTCAGAGCGAACCGATCAGAGCGGGCGGTGCGAACAGTTGATTCCAGAGGGCGAAACGATCGCGCCGGGGATTTATCGCCTGGCCTTCGACACAGCGGGCTATCACGCCCGGCAGGACGAGCACGGGTTGTATCCGATCGTGCTGGTGACATTTTCGGTGCGGGACGGCGAGTCGCATTTTCATATACCGCTGCTGCTGAGCCCACACGGATACACAACATACCGAGGAAGCTGAACGCATGATCACATTGGGCGAAAACCGATACGGCAAATCGCGTGTTCGACTGGTGCGCGTGAAGCGCGGGCGCGAGGTCCACGAACTGCGCGACTGGACAGTCGAGATCCTGTTGAAAGGCGATTTTCAGACCTGTTTCACCCGTGGCGATAACAGCAAGATTTTGCCGACGGACACGATGAAGAATACGGTTTATTCCCTCGCACGCCGGTCAGCTGCCGCTTCGATGGAGGAATTTGCGACCGAGCTGATCGATTTCCTGCTCGGGCGGAATCCGCAGGTGTCTCATGCCGAGGTCACGGTCGCGGAAAAGGTCTGGGAGCATGCCGAAGTAGGCGGAAAGCCACATCCCACGACATTCGTGCAATCCAGTGGCGAGCGGCAGACGGCCAAAGTGGAACGTGCCTCAGGCGGAGACTGTTCGGTCGTTTCGGGGCTCGAAAATCTGATCATCCTGAAGACGGCGGGATCGGGATTTGAAGGCTACCTTCAGGATTCGTTGACCACGCTCGAGCCCACGTCGGACCGTCTTTTCGCTACGGGTTTGAAAGCCCACTGGACCTATCTAGCGCCCCACGGGGATTTTGCCAAGCTGCGTGCCAGGATTCGCGAAATCCTGATCGCGGTATTTGCCGGACACGCGAGCAAGTCGGTACAGCATACGATGTATGCGATGGGCGAGGCGGTGCTCCAGGCGGTCGCGGAAGTCAAAGATATCGCGCTCGCCATGCCGAACCTTCATTGCCTACTCGTAGACCTTGCGCGGTTCGGCCAGGACAATCCGAACGAAATCTTCGTGCCGACCGATGAGCCCCACGGCTACATTGAGGCGCGCATGGGTCGGCAGGGATAGCGCGAGGAACAAACTCCGTGCCGATCACCGAGAAAGACCGAGCCAGGACGAAAACGGTGATCGACCGCTGCCGCAAGCTGGCCGGTTTCAGCGAGCGGGCCGACGCGACGTGCCGCACGTTTCTTTCTCCGCCGATGCGCGATTGCCATCAGGAAATCACGGAATGGCTCGAACCTCTAGGCGTCGATGTGAAAATCGATGCCGCTGGAAATTTGCGCGCCTTCTATCCAGCCGCTCAGCCGGAAGCACCTCGGCTGCTGGTCGGATCGCATCTGGACACGGTACCGGATGCTGGGGCCTTTGACGGTACGCTCGGCGTGGTTTTAGGCGTGGCGCTGCTCGAATCACTCGAGGGCCGACGCCTTCCCTTTGGAATCGAGATCGTCGGATTTTCCGAGGAGGAGGGGGTACGCTTTGGCACACCCTTCATCGGCAGCAGGGCGCTGGTGGGCAGAGTGGATGAAGAGTTGCTTCGACGGGAGGACGCACACGGGATAAGCGTCCGCGCCGCGATCGAAGACTTTGGGCTGAAGCCAGCAAAAATCTCCGGCGCGCGTTTAAAAGGTGAAATTGTAGGCTATGTGGAATTTCACATCGAGCAGGGGCCTGTGCTCGATGAGCTCGGGCTTCCGCTCGGCGCCGTCGAAGCGGTGGCGGGCCAGAGCAAGGTGGAATTTACGTTTGTCGGTAGGGCCAACCACGCTGGAACGACGCCGATGCACTTACGCCGCGATTCGGTGGCGGGCGCGGCGGAATGGATCTCGGAGGTCGAACGCGAAGCTAACACAGTGCCGGGTCTGGTGGCGACCGTGGGGACAGTGGAGCCCACGCCCGGCGTGACCAACGTAATTGCCAAAGAGACGCGGTTGACCGTCGACGTTCGGCACCGAGCCGACGACGTGCGAAACGAGGCCATCGATCGGCTGATCCGCGCGGCGGAGCAGACGGCGGCCCGGCGGGGGCTGAGTGTGATACAACGCACCCTATTGAGCCAGCCGTCGGTGCCGATGGATGCGGTCCTGGTCGAGAAGATCGAACAAGCCATTTGGCAAGCGGGGTGTGAGCCGCATCGCATGGTAAGCGGAGCAGGGCACGACGCCATGATTTTGGCGGAAAGGGTGCCCGCTGCGATGGTGTTTCTCCGCACGCCTGGTGGAGTCAGCCACAGCCCTGAAGAGAGAGTGGAGATCGACGACGTGGCCAAGGCGCTGGAGACTGGCTCGCACCTGCTCGAACTACTTGCTGGCTCGCCCGCGCGGCCAGGGAGAGGGAAGCGTGCATAATCTCGGCCAGACTCGCAGTGCCCGGCGCGCCGACCATTTGCTGCTGACGCCGGACACATTTGTGCGCGCGCCTCTGCCCGGAATGACACGTTGCGTGGCGATCGTTCATGTAGGACCGGCGATTGGCGCGGCTTTCACACAATACACGGCGGAGTTTGAGGCTGGTGGTGAATTGGGGGGAACCGACGCGCAGCGGTTCCTCTACGTGATCGAGGGAAGCGTGAAAGTCGAGATGAAGGGCCAGAAGAGCGAGATGGGCCCCCGCGGGTATGCGTTTTTGCCGCGCGGGTCGGCACACCGAGTGGTGGCGGTGGGCGCGAGCCGAGCTGTTGTGATCGAGAAACCGTACCTTGCTCTCGCATCGCGGGATGCACCGGAGCCGATCGTGTCATCAGAAGACGCGGTTGGTTCCCAGCCGCTTGCCGGCGATGCAGATTTGCAGGTGAAATGCCTGTTGCCGGATAGCCTGGCTTACGATTTCGCGGTGAACACCATGGTGTATCAACCGGGAGCTGCGCTAAGCATGGTGGAAATACACGTGATGGAGCACGGTTTGTTGATGCTTGAAGGTGGAGGAGTTTACCGGCTGGGAGATTCATGGTATCCGGTCACGGCCGGCGATTTCATCTGGATGGGACCGTGGTGCCCGCAATGGTTCGGTGCTATCGGGAAAGTCCCCGCGAAATACCTTATCTATAAGGACTGGAACCGACATCCGCTCGCAGGCGTCCGCACATGAAAATCCAGATCGATTCGGCTCGGCTGCTTTCTGAAATCGAAGAGCTCGCTTTGATATCGGAGGCAGATCCGCCGGTGGTGACGCGAGTCGTTTTCACGCCTGCGGACATGCGCGCTCGGGCATGGCTCACCGACCGCTGTCAGTCCGCGGGGCTTTCGGTCCGGAGGGATGCGATCGGAAACATGTTCGCGCGCTGGCAAGGACTTGATCTGAATGCCCCCATTGTCGGCACGGGTTCACACATGGACGCTATTCCCAACGCGGGGAAATATGATGGCGTGGTAGGGGTGCTCGGTGGTCTTGAAGCGATTCGTGCGCTGCGACACGGCGGATTTCGACCGAGGCACTGTATCGAGTTGTTGCTGCTAACATCGGAGGAACCGACGCGGTTTGGAATTGGATGCCTGGGAAGCCGCTTGCTTGCTGGGACGCTTTCGCCGACCGCAGCGAGAGATCTGACCGATAGAAACGGCGAATCGATCGACGCGGTGCGCCGCAACGTGGGGCTCGAGGGCGAACTCGAGAACGTGAAGTTGCCGGTGGGCTACTACAAAGCGTTTGTCGAACTGCACATCGAACAAGGACCGCTGCTCGAGCGCGAGGGGGTTCCACTGGGGATCGTGACGAAGATTGCGGCCCCGGCGAGCGCACGTTTCATGGTGGAGGGGGATGGCGGGCACGCCGGCGGCGTGTTGATGCCGGATCGGCGCGATGCGCTTTGCGCAGCGTCTGAGCTGATTCTGGCAGTCGAACAAGCGGCCCGGACGAGCGGTTCGCCCGACAGCGTAGCCACGGTCGGCATGTGTGACGTCTTTCCGGGCGCGATCAATAGCATTCCGAGTCGCGTGCGAATCACCGTTGACGTCCGCGACACCGACCTTGCGCGGCGCGATCACGTCATGCAAGTGATGGAGGCCGCCTCCCAGGAAATTTCTGCTCGCCGGGGGGTGAAGATGCGTTGCGAGCTGCTCAATGCGGATGCGCCGGCTGACTCGGCTCCCTTTGTCGTCGATGCGCTTTCGTCGGCGTGCCGAAACCAAGGTCAGAAATTCATGCAAATGGTCAGCCGTGCCTACCATGACTCACTTTTCCTTTCGCGTGTGGCACCGATCGCCATGCTCTTCGTTCCCTGCCGCAACGGCTACAGCCATAGGCCAGATGAGTACGCATCGATCGAAGACATTTCCCGCGGCGTGCTCGTGCTGGCCGAGACGCTGGCGAGTCTGTCTTCGTAATAACAGCACAGGTTGCGCGGGCAACTCGGCGCACATACCATCAAATGCATGAACGAGTTCCAACCGTACTGGGGGCTGCGCAACGGCCACTTAATGACCATCGTGGGCGCTTTTTTGCGGCGCCGGTTCCCACAGTTGCCCGTGAGCGCTGCGAGGTTGTTTGAGGTCGAGCCCGGGACGAAGCTGCGCGGCGATTGCCACTGGCAACAGGATCGAAAGCGTCATCCGACGCTTGTTCTGCTGCACGGACTGGAAGGTTCGAGCGAATCGGGCTACATGCTCGGAACGGCCGAAAAGGCGTTCTTGGCCGGCTGGAATGTCATGCGACTCAACCAGCGGAATTGCGGCGGCACCGAGCAGCTCACCGAGACACTTTACCATTCGGGGCGAAGTGCGGACTTTCGCACGATCGTGCTCGAACTGATTGAGCGCGATAGCCTGCCTGCCATTGTCGTTGCAGGGTTTTCGATGGGCGGCAACCTAGCTCTCAAGATGGCAGGGGAATTTGGAAAATCAGCTCCCGCGGCGCTACGTGGAATTGTGGCGGTGGCGCCGTGCCTGGATCTGGCGGCGTG
Organism: Candidatus Acidiferrales bacterium; assembly: GCA_035622155.1. Classification (GTDB taxonomy): domain Bacteria; phylum Acidobacteriota; class Terriglobia; order Acidiferrales; family UBA7541; genus Palsa-295. The sequence goes on along the minus strand of DASPVW010000019.1, from coordinate 26,487 downwards.
TTCCGATGCACTGAGCCAGCGGCGCAATTTTCTCTTCAACCGGCATTTCGTCGAAAGCCTGAAGCGCCGCATGCGCAAAAAAGCGAGATTATTTCCTCATGTGTACGGAACGAATGGACTTGCGGCCGAACTCAGGCGAGTCCGAAGCGTCCGCGAGTTTGATGAGGCGATTACGGCCCGCTTTAGCGGTTTCCGAGGGGCAGACGACTACTACGCGCGGTCGAGCGCCATGCATTTCTTAGAGGCGATTCGCGTGCCCACGTTGATCGTGGCGGCACAAAATGATCCGTTCGTACCGTTTCGGATCTTCCAAAGGGCGGCGATCGGCGAAAATCCCAACATCCAGCTGCTGGCACCGCCTTTCGGTGGGCACTGTGCCTTCATTTCCCAACAGAGCGGGGAAGAACGGTTCTGGTGCGAAGCCCGCGTCGTGGAATTTTGCGCGCAGCGCAACCGGCTGTGCTAACCCTCCTAACCAATGGGACGCTCCGCCTCGCGGTGCGATCTCCAGCCTGCTTCGATCTGTTCAAGCGTTTTCCCTTTTGTCTCGGGGACCATGCGCAGCACGAAAATCCACGCCACGACGCCAACGATCGCGTAAAGCCAGAAGGTCCAGGGGCGTCCCAGAGTATGGAGTAGACTGAGGAACGTGAGGGCCACAAGCAGGTTCGATCCCCAGTTCGCCATGGTGGCCAGGCCCATGGCGCGGCTGCGAAGCTTCAGCGGATAGATCTCGGCAATCATCAACCAGAAAATGGGACCTAAGCTGATCGCGAAGCAGGCGACATAGGCCATCACACAAAGCAGCGAGAGCCAGGCGAGAACGGGCGTGGGAGTTTGCGTCAGGAACCCGATTCCGAGCAAGGCGAGGCTGAGAATCATTCCGATGAGACCGTAAAGCAGCAGGGGACGGCGGCCGACCCGGTCCAGCAGCTCCAGGGCTAAAACGGTCATAAGCACATTCACGACCCCAACACCAGCCGTTGCTAGAATCGCAGCGGAGTGCGACTCGAGGCCAGCCAGCTGGAAAATGGTCGGCGCGTAATAGATTACGGTGTTAATGCCGGTAAATTGCTGAAAGATCGCGAGCCCAATTCCGATCGCGAGTGCGGGGCGCAGTGCGGGGCTCAGCAGCTCACGCCAGCTTCCTTGTTGCAGTGTAAGGCTAGCCTCAATCTCAGCGAGTTCCGGGTCAACTTCGAAAGGCTGGCGAATTTTGCTGAGCACTTCTCGAGCGCGCTCGTGCAGGAGTTGCCTCACGTACCAGCGCGGGCTTTCCGGGACAAACAGCAACCCGGCCAGCAGGATGCAAGCCGGAACGGCCGCCAGGGCAAACATCCATCGCCATCCGCGTGAGGCTGCCAGCCCGTAATCTGCGAGATAGGAAACGAGAATTCCGATGGTGATCATCAATTGATTGAGGGACACGAGTTTTCCGCGCACCTGGGCCGGCGAAATCTCAGAGATGTAGAGCGGGGCGGTAAACGACGCGATGCCAATGGCTATGCCCACGACAACGCGACCTGCGGCGAGCCACGCGGTCCCAGAGGTCAGGGCCGTGCCCAGTGCACCCAAAACGAACAGGCACCCCACTTGGATCAGGGCGTTTCGTCGGCCGAAGCGATCTGCCAGGCGCGCCCCGATGGCCGCACCGATCAGCGCGCCCAGCAGCACGGCCGCAACGACGGTTTCCTCTTGAAATGTGGACAGGTGGAAGTCTTCCTGCACAAAAAGAATCGCGCCGGAGATGACTCCGGTGTCGTACCCAAACAACAAGCCAGCCAGAGCAGAAATGGTCGAGATGGCGAAAACGAAAGGGCCGCCTCGCGGTCGGACGGCTTCGACAGCAGTGGTCATCCGGCGCTCCTTTCGGGACTCACTGGGTTGACTGGGAGGCGATCGCCCGTGGTAGTAGGTTAGCAGGGGTCGCCGATCTGGCACATGCAGAGACTGCGGAGGGGCCCAGGGTCGGCTACGGAAGGCGTTTCACGGCTTCGAGGGCGAGTTCATGCAAGCCGCTTCCGCCGTGCGCTACGTATTCGATGATCTGTTTGCGCATGCGCGGCTCCCAAAACTTCTTGAAATGGTCAGTGACGCCAGCGACTGCGTCTTCGCGCGAATAACTTGCGAAGAACAGGGCGATCTGGTTGGCCATGTGAACCATATGGGATTCCTCCACGGTCAATCGCCGGTCAGGGACTCTTTGTGTTTCGAGATTTGCGTAGTGATCTCACGCGTGTGGCGGTAATGCTCCTGCCATTCGGAAAGGTGCGTCGCAAGCTGAACCTGCACTGCCGTCACCTTGTATTCCGGGCAATTGGTCGCCCAGTCGGAAAACTCAGTGGTGACGACGTTAGCGCCAGTCATGGCGTGATGGAAAGTGGTGTAGACGACGCCGGGCTGCATGCGCTCGGAGATACGCGCAGGCAGAGTGATGTCACCGGCTCGGCTGGCGAGCGACACCAAGTCGCCGTCCTTAATGCCGCGCTGCTCGGCATCGAAGGGGTGAATTTCGAGCACGTCCATGTCGTGCCAGACGTTGTTGTCGGTTCGCCGGGTTTGTGCGCCCACGTTGTACTGCGACAGGATCCGGCCGGTCGTCAAAATCAAGGGGAAGCGTGACGAGGTGCGCTCATCGGTGGGCACAAATTCCGTGATCATAAATTTGCCCTTTCCGCGCACGAAGCCACCGATGTGCATGACAGGCGTTCCCTCGGGAGCTTTCTCGTTGCATGGCCACTGCACGCTACCTAGGCGCTCGAGCTTTTCGTAGGTCACACCGGCAAAGGTTGGCGTGAGGCGCGCAATTTCGGCCATGATTTCCGATGGGTGACGGTAGTGCATGGGGTAGCCCAGCGCGGTAGAAAGCGCCGCGGTCACTTCCCAGTCAGCCATTCCTGCCAGTGGAGCAATGGCCCGGCGCACCATCCCGAGGCGTCGTTCCGCGTTGGTGAAGGTGCCGTCCTTCTCGAGGAAAGTCGATCCGGGCAGGAAAACGTGCGCGTAGCTAGCGGTCTCATTGAGAAACAGATCCTGGACAACCACACACTCCATCGCAGCAAGGCCGGCCGATACATGCTGGGTATTTGGATCGGACTGAACGATATCTTCGCCCTGAATGTAAATTCCCTTGAAGGTGCCATCGATCGCGGCATCCAGCATGTTGGGAATCCGCAATCCGGGTTCCGGGTCTAGCGGCACCTGCCACGCAGCTTCAAACAGCTTGCGAACCGAATCGTCCGAGATGTGGCGGTAGCCGGAGAACTCGTGCGGAAAGGAGCCCATATCGCACGAGCCCTGGACGTTGTTTTGACCTCTCAGGGGGTTGACGCCCACACCGACCTTGCCGAGATTGCCGGTGGCCATGGCCAGATTGGCCATGCCCATCACCATGGTTGAGCCTTGACTATGCTCGGTGACGCCGAGGCCGTAGTAGATGGCGGCGTTTCCACCGGTTGCATACAACCGGGCCGCTGCGCGAACGTCGGCTGCGGGAACGCCGGTGTGTGCTTCCATCGCTTCGGGCGAGTTGCGCTCCTCGGCGATGAACTTTCGCCACTGTTCAAATGCAGCGCTTTCGCACCGCTCCTTGACGTAAGCCTCATCGACCAACCCTTCGGTAACGATGACATGCGCCATCGCGTTGATCATGGCCACGTTTGTGCCGGGCCCCAGTGGCAGGTGAGAGTCAGCCTGGATGTGCGGTGTTTTCACGAGATCGATGCGGCGCGGATCGACGATGATCAGCCGGGCCCCTTCCCGCAGCCGGCGCTTCATATGCGAGGCAAACACCGGGTGCGCGTCGGTAGGGTTCGCGCCAATGATCATAATCACGTCGGCATGGTCCACCGAATCGAAATCCTGCGTTCCGGCCGACGTGCCGAGGGTGGTCTTCAGACCATAGCCGGTTGGAGAGTGGCAGACGCGGGCGCAGGTATCGGTGTTGTTGTTGCCGAAGGCGGCGCGGACCATCTTCTGTACCAGGAAGGTTTCCTCGTTGGTGCAACGCGACGATGTAATGCCTCCGATCGAGCCACGCCCGTATTTCGTTTGGATCCGCTTGAATTCGCTCGCGGCATAACCGATGGCTTCCTCCCAGCTTACCTCGCGCCATGGATCGGTAATCTTCGCTCGGACCATGGGCTTGAGGATGCGGTCGCGGTGGGTCGCATAACCCCACGCAAATCGTCCCTTTACGCAAGAATGACCATGATTCGCCTTGCCTTCTTTGTACGGAACCATGCGGACGACCTCATTGCCCTTCAGCTCGGCCAGGAACGAACACCCCACCCCGCAATAGGCACAGGTCGTAATCACGCTGTGCTCAGGACTCCCCTTTTGGAGCAGTGACTTTTCGACCAGGCTGTTGGTCGGACATGCCTGCACGCACGCACCGCAGGAGACGCATTCAGATTCGATGAAAGGCTTATCGCCCGCAGAAACCACCGAAGCGAAGCCGCGGCCATCGATGGTCAAGGCGAAAGTACCTTGCACTTCGTCGCAAGCGCGCACACAGCGCGAGCAGACGATGCACACGGTGGGGTCAAAAACGAAATAGGGATTCGACTCGTCCTTTTCCGAACTTTGATGGTTCTTGCCGGAGTAGCCGTAGCGCACTTCACGCAGACCCACGACTGCCGCCATCTGCTGAAATTCGGTGCCACCCTCAGCAGGACCTGGCAGCATTTCCCGGGGATGATCGGAAGCATACAGTTCCATGATCCCAAGGCGGAGCTTCGCGAGTTTGGGTGATTGCGTCCTCACCTTCATGCCGGCTTCGACTGGCGTGGTACAGGAGGCGGGGGTGCCGCGTCGACCTTCCACTTCCACAAGACAGAGACGGCAGGAGCCGAAAGGTTCCAGATTGTCGCTGGCACAGAGCTTGGGTACCACAACACCGGCTTCGGCGGCCGCGCGCATCACCGATGTGCCCGCCGGAACCGTGATTGTCAGGCCGTCGACTTCGAGCGTCACCAGCCGTTCAGACACTTTCTTCGGGGTGCCGTAGTCTTTCTCTCGAATCAGTGCCATCGTGCCTCCTGACTTTGACCGGAGCTCGGTCGAGGTGGCGACGGGGCCGGCCGATCGAAATCTTCGGGGAAATGGCGGATCGCGCTCTGCACGGGCAGCGAAATGAGCCCACCCAGCGCACAGAGAGAGCCATCTGTCAGCACCTCGCACAAGTCATCCAGTAGTGCAAGGTTCTTGGCTCGATCCTCATTGGCGATGATCTTGTCGATGACTTCAACGCCACGCGTCGACCCGATGCGGCAAGGAGTGCATTTGCCACAGCTCTCGACGGCGCAAAACTCCATGGCGAAGCGTGCCTGCTGTGCTAGATCCACCGTATCGTCGAAGACGACGACGCCGCCATGCCCGAGCATGCCCTTTCGCTCGGTGAACGCTTCGTAATCGAGTGGCGTATCCAGTAGAGACGCCGGAAAATACGCGCCCAACGGTCCACCGACTTGCACCGCACGCAGCGGGCGGCCGGACGCGGTGCCGCCGCCGAAATCGTAGATCGCCTTGCGCAACGTGAGCCCAAAGCCTGTTTCGACTAAACCGCCGTGCCGGACGTTTCCGGCGAGCTGAATGGTCAGCGTGCCGCGGGACTTGCCCATCCCGAAGTCGCGATAATATGGCCCGCCCTTTTCGAGAATGATGGGCACGGTTGCAAGCGAAATCACATTATTGACAACGGTCGGCTTGCCGAACAGGCCTTCGATCGCGGGCACGGGCGGTTTGAAGCGTATCTGGCCTCGCTTCCCTTCGAGGCTCTCGAGCAGAGACGTTTCCTCGCCACAGATGTATGCGCCAGCTCCGAGGCGCACTTCAAGCTCGAATCGTTTTCCGCTGCCGGCCACATCCGGACCGAGATAGCCCTTTTCGTAACCTATGGCAATAGCGCGGCGCAGAGTGCGGAAGGCGTGCGGATATTCCGAGCGCAGATAGATGTAACCGCTCGTCGCGCCGACCGCGATCGCGGCGATCGTCATGCCTTCAATCAGAACGAAGGGATCACCTTCCATGATCATGCGATCGGCGTAAGTACCACTGTCACCCTCGTCGGCATTACACACGATGTATTTTTGGTCTGCATCGGTTTTTAGGACGGTGCGCCATTTGATCCCGGTGGGAAACCCGGCGCCGCCGCGTCCGCGCAGACCTGACGTGACGATTTCCTCGACAATCGTTTCCGGCGTGTGTTGCAGAGCTTTTTCCAGTCCGCGATAGCCGCCATGGCTGACGTAATCGGAGAGCGAAATAGGGTCTATCACGCCGCACCGCGCAAAGGTGAGCCGCTGCTGCTTCTTCAGGAACGGAATTTCCTCGGTGGGGCCCAGGCAAAGAGCGTGGTGCTTACCCTCGAACATACCGGCAGCGATCAGGTCCTCGAGCGCCTCAACGGAAACTGGGCCATAGGCAATGCGCCCGGCGGACGTTTCCACTTCCACCAGCGGCTCGAGCCAAAACATGCCGCGCGAGCCGTTGCGGACTACCGTAACGTCCAATCGGCGCGAAGCGATCTGTTGGGTCATCGCCCGAGCCACGGCATCGGCGCCGACCGAAACGGCGGCAGCATCGCGCGGAATGTAGACCTTCCTGCTCACGCGTGCCTCAGCGCATTGTCAATCAGAGAATCGGCGACGTCCGAGGAGACCCTGCCGTAGAGCTTGCCGTCCAACATCACGGCCGGCGACAGCCCGCAGTTTCCAAGGCAGTAGACGGGTTCCAAGGTGAAAAGCTGGTCGTCTGTGGTGGCGCCGAGCTTAACGCCGAGGCGATCCTCGACGTGACGAATTACGCCCTCACAGCCCATCGCTTGGCATGATTCCGCGCGGCACATTTTCAAAACATGTTTCCCGTGCGGGGTGTAACGAAAATCATGGTAGAACGTGATGACGCCATGCACTTCGGCGTGAGACAAATTCAGGGCGTCGGCTATCAGCGGAACCGCCGCTTTGTCGATGTGCCCGAAATCGTCTTGTAGGGCGTGAAGAATCGGCAGCAAGGCCCCAGGCAGGGGCGCTAGCTCTTGTATGCGGGAGCGCGCCCGTTCAGCGTCCCACTCCTGAGCCTTGCTCATCGGTGTCCACCTCTAACTTCGTAGGAATGAAGTACATGCGATCCATTGCAATGATCGACGTAGAATTCACACGATCGCATTTTAGCATACAATCTTAGCCCGTCCCTAGCATTGCCGGGAAGGCGAGGCGGTTGGTCGCGCTTGACAGGTCAAAAATTGTGGCATTGTGCAAGGTTTGGGCATGGAGCTATTCTGTGGATGCCAACGTAGCCCAGGAGGATAGCAAGCGTTCTCCTGCGGACCCCAGCTGAAAGGCAGCTCCATAGGTAACTCGTTCTTCTCACTAGTGAATTTTGGATAGACACCTTAGCCTGCTCTCGTTCACATTAAAGGGGCGGGGCAGAGGCGGGAGGGAGCAACACAAGGGGGATAGGCGATGCGACATGTTGTACTTCTGCTCGGGGCCATCCTGATCTTCGCGTTGAATGCTCATGCACAAACAACTATGAACGACTCGCCGGCGGAATTGTCACCCGTGCAGCCTTCGGCTGCTACCGTTACGCCCATCGGGACTGCAATGCTCGCCCTGGCCACCGCACCGCCCCCATTTCCCAACCCCCTTGGGGCGAGCAGCGGGGGGAGCCCGCAAGTGCCGACTGTGCAAGGCGTCTTTCCCGATTACTACTGGCGGATCTATGCTGGGTATTCATTTTTTCGCTTTTATATCTCGTCGAAGCCCAGCGTCACAGTGAACACGAATGGTTTGGACTTCGGGATCGTTTACTATCCGCATGTGGGATGGATCGGCGTCGAAGGTCAATTCGTGGGCGAATATGGCGGCCTATTTGATCAGGGCCTCAAGTTTGGATTGGGACTAGGAGGGGTTCGCTTCCGATGGTCAGCGCCACGTCAAGCGGAAGTCTGGGGACACGCGCTGGTTGGTGGAACACGCTTTTCTCCGCAGACCGCGTTTGGTGGCCAGGGGGCTTTCGCCTTCGAGGCTGGCGCCGGAGTTGATCTGGGATCGCACCGAAAGCGCTGGGCGATCCGTGGAGAGGCCGATTTAGTTGGCACGCGCTACTTTAGCACATACCAATACAGCCCCCGATTTGCTGGAGGCGTCGTCTTCAAGTATTAGCTTTTAAGGGCCTCCGCGGAGCTCCCGTGGGCGGGCAGCTAGCGGGGAAAGAGGCGACCGAGGTAAGCGCGCGTCTCCTTGACGCCCAGCAGCCAGGTTACCCCCAAGTAGACCAGTCCGTAAGGCACCAGGACGATAGCCGCGACCACAATGGGCGCGCGATGGCCGACGGAACGATCGATCAACCAACCGATCGCAGAGCCCGCAATCGCCGCTAGCCAGAGCTTGGCCAAGACTTCGCGGGGAAGTCCGGTGCGGCCAATCCTTCCATTCATCGTGACTCGCAAGAGTGTGAACTCGACCCAGGACGCGACGCCCGCAGAAATCGTGAGGCCTGCAGCGCCCCACCGTGGTGCGATCCCCAACGCGGGGGGTAGCGGTATGGCGCAGGCGTATCCGAGAATCGTGGTCAAGACGACGCGAAGGATGGCGTAACGCAAAGGCGTGCGCGTGTCGCGCAGGGCGTAATAGGTCGATGAATAGAGGCGGCCCAGAGTCGAGGCGAGCAAGCCCACGGTTGAACCCGCGACAATGCCCCAGACATAAGTGGTATCGGCCTGGCGGAAGCGGCCGGTTTGATAGATGGCCCCGACGATGACTTTTCCTAGAAACAGCAACGCAGCGGAGGAAGGCACGACGAAAAACGCGATCTGGCGCAGGCCGGCATCGAGCCGTTTGCGTAAGACCTCGGCCACCTCACGATCGCTGCCAAGTGCCCCGGACATTTGGGGCAACTCGGCGGCCGAGACTGACATGCCGAAGAGGCTGACCGGGAGCAGGTAGAGCGACTGCGCGTTGGCCAAAGCGGCCACGGCTCCGTTGGGCAGATAGCTTGCAAGCAGCGCGTCGACGTAGGCGCTGATCTGCACGACTCCACGGCTGACAAACACCGGAAAAAAGTTCTGCACCACCGTTTTCACATTTTCGGTTTGGTAGCGGAGCGAAAGACGGAGTCCCCCAAGCAGTCGCAGGACAATCGGCAACTGGGCTCCCACCTGCAGCACGCTTCCGACGACAGCTCCCCATGCCAGAATGACGGAGAGTGAGTATTGATCGCGGCTTCCTCCCCAGATCCACATCGTTCCGATCATGGCCGCGTTCCAGATCACGCCCGCAGCATAGGACAGGAAGAACCGGCGATGGCTGTTTAGGATTCCCAGACACCACGCCGACAGAACCAGCATTCCCACTCCGGGAAAGAGAATGCGTACGAGCCGGATCGAGAGTTCACGCTTTTCACCGTGGAAGCCTGGCGCGATGGCATCAATCAGATACGGCGTCGCCAGAACGCCGATCAGTACGATGATCGCGGTACTCAGCGTCAGTAGTGCCCCTACAGCGCCCGCCGTACGACGCGCCTCTTCATCATCCTTTCGTGCGAGCAGGTTCGCGTACACGGGAATGAACGAGGCCGAGAGCACCCCTTCGCCGAATAGGTTTTGGAGAAAATTCGGAATGCGCAGAGCGACACGGAAAGCGTCTGCGTACTCCGAGAGTCCGAAGAAATGTGCGAAAACGCGATCGCGAACCAGTCCGGCGATCCGGCTCGAAAGAATTCCCGCCGCAACCAGGAATGCGAACCTCCCGGTTCTGTCCCGGGGCGGCTTGATCGTCGCTGGGTCGGTCACAGCAAAAGTGAACGCGGACGGCGCATAGGTGGAGCCAAGTCATTACAAGAGCTGTGCGCGGAGAAGTCAACTTGGAATGCAGAGGGTGTGCGGTGTTAATAGCTTCCCTTGCTTGCCTCTCGAGCGCTGGTCGCAAAAAGAGAATGGGTTCCGGTCTGTTCTTGTCGAGCGCGTTCCGGCTACTTCAGATATGTTGCGAGCCAGTCCAGGAACGTCCGATACCAAAACTCGGAGTTTCGCGGCTTAAGGATCCAATGGCCTTCGTCGGGGAAGACGACGAGTTTCGATGGGACACCTTCCCGTTGCAGCGCGGTGAAAAATTCCAGGCTTTGCGAATAGGGGACGCGGTAATCAAGCTCGCCCGCGATCACGAGCGTCGGCGTTTTGTATTTGCCGAGCGCCGCGGCATATTCGCTGGGGGACCATGTCTTGTAAAGTTCGGGGTGCAACCACGGCGGCCCTCCAAATTCCCAGTCCATAAACCACAGTTCCTCGGTCGAGCCGAAGCTGCTGACCGCGTCCCACGGTCCGGCGTGGCTGATGAGGCACTTGAAGCGCCCCGTGTGGGTGGCGATCCAGTCCACCATATAGCCGCCGTAGGAGCCGCCCGCGGCGGCCATGCGCGAGCTATCTAGAAATGGGTATTTCGCGAGTGCGGCATCGATGCCTTTCAGCAAGTCTTCGTAGACCTTTCCACCCCAGTCACGGCTGATCTCCTGTTCAAACCGGCTGCCGTAGCCCGCCGAGCCACGCGGATTCACCATCAGGACGGCATATCCTGCCGCCGCCATCACTTGTGCGTTCCAGCGGTAGCTCCACCCGTCATTCCATTCAACTTGGGGTCCGCCGTGAATCAGCGCCAGCAGTGGCCATTTTTTCGATGCATCAAACCGTGGTGGTCTTAGCAGCAGCGCCTCGACCCGCGTTCCTTCCGCGCCAGCGAACCAAAAGAATTCAGGAGCCGGAAGGTCGAGCTGCGACAGCAACGCGCCATTCTGATGGGTGACCTGACGAACGCTTGTGCCGTCTGAATTCGCAGCGAAAATCTCGGCGGGCATGTTGAGGCTCATGCGCGTGAACACGATCGTACCGCCGTCGGGGCTGATCGCGAACTCCCCATTCGCGCCAGTCGGAAGGACTGGCTTAGGCGAATCCTTGCCCTCCACCTGCACTCGATAGATCGGCAGTTCGAATTCTTTTTCCGTCTGAAAATAAATCTCCCTGCTATCGGGCGACCATGCAAACGCTTCGACGTTGCCATCAAAGTTTGCCGTGCGGCTTATGATCTCGCCGGTCGCCCGGTCGTACAGCATCAACTGCCACCGGTCGCTTTCATATCCCGGCTGCGTTTGGGCACGGTATGCGATCCATTTACCATCCGGGGAATAGATCGGTCCCCAATCATCGCCAGGATTTGTGGTGATGCGCTTCGGCTCACTGGCTCCGTTGACGGGTACGATGAACAGATCGCCGTTGGTGCTGGTTGCTTGGTCCTTATCCGTGTTCGCGGTGAAGCAAAGTTGGAGACTATCAGGTGAAAACGCGATGGCTTCGGTCTGGTCGAGATTAAACGGGGGCACGTCATAGTTCGCGCCGGGAGTCAAATCGCGCGGTGCGCCGCCCTTGGCCGACACGACAAACAGATGGCTGCGCTTGCCGTCGGACCAGGCATCCCAATGGCGGTAGAGCAATGTCTCGGTGACGTGCGCTTTGACCGGGTTTTGCTCTGTGGCCGCATCGCGCGCGGAATTGCAGGCGTCGTCGTGGCAGTCCGGATACACGCGAGACGTGAAGGCGATCCATTGGCCGTCGGGTGACCAGAGTTCATTGTCCGCACCGGTTGAAAGCGATGTGATGCGCACCGGTTCGCCGCCTCCGACCGGAATCGAGTAAACCTCCGCAGGGTTGTTGTGCGAAGAAAGGACCAGAACATGCTGTCCATCGGGCGACCATCGCGCCCGCTGGGAAGCGCCGTCGTGAGTAAGCTGACGCGCCTCGCCGCCCGACATCGGCACGATCCATACGTCCTGCGACAGACGGTTCGCCGCATAATCCGGAGTGGCGACGTCATAGCCGATCCACTTGCCATCGGGTGAAATCTGCGGATCGGAGACGCGGTGCATGGCGATTAGGTCCTTGAACGTAATCGCACGCTTTTCGGGCGCCTGGGCGATCGCCGGAGCAGTTAGCAGGCAAACGACCACTCCGATTCCAATGGTAGTACCGCTGTCCTTCATAAAGCCTCCGAGGGCAGCCGCGTCAACGTTTTCGCGGACCGAAAATCATCAAACTCATCCCGGCGACGACCAGCAAGCCGCTTAGAATCGATGGAATCGTGACAATACGCCGGGTCTCGATCAACAGCTTTTGGCCGACAACCTGAACTTCGGTTTTCCGTGCGGGCATTTCGACCCTGGGGTGGATCAAGGCAAGCAGACCAAGCAGGATGAACACGGCACCGACCAGTGTCGTAGATCTTCTCATCCCAGCCGTCCGGGTTGTGACTGGTCTCTGCCCGACAGTGCGTAGAAGGCCATAAGATCGTTAGGGCGCCTGCGATTGCAGAATTTCGCTCAGAAAATCAGAATGTCCCTCGTCGCGCACCAGATGCGGATAGCGAAGACCATCATGGTAATCGACCGCATACATCTCTACGGCCGGCCCGTTTGCTACGATGAGTTGAATGGGAGTGGTAGTGTCTTTGGCAGCCTCGATGGCGTGCTTCATGGCATCGGTGGAAAATTGCGTACCGTTGACCGCCGTGATTTTCATTCCGGGACCGAGGCCTGCCTTATACGACGGCCCGTCGTAAATCACATCCTCAACGGTTCCATCGTCGGCAAGTCTCAATCCGATTGACCAAGTCAAATTGATCTTTCTCCCGACCTCATCGCGATCGTTCTGCATCTCATTCGGCTCATCATTGTAGATGACCTTCCATCCACTGTTTTCGATCGACTCGGTGGGCGTTTTCGGAGAGGTGGAGTCAAGACGGGAGCGAAGAAAGCTTGCCCAATCAAACGCAGCTGTGCGGTTCAACGTGTTGACGACGTCATCGAACGTATAGGGCTTTAGGTCAGGCTGGCCGCTGCTGCCGCCATAAAAAAGGCGACAGAAATCGCCTATGGACTTCTGGTCGTGTGTCAGGCGTCGAATTGTCGCATCCACATCGAGCCACAGAAAGACTCCCTCCTCATAGAAGTCCGTCCCGCGGCGCCAATTTTCCCAATCCATATCCGCATCGTAGAGAAAGACCGCAGCGTCGGCTGTATCCTGCAGCGGGCGCCACCTGCGTCCGGGTTCCATGTCGAGCGTGGCGGCCTCACGGGCCAGATCCTCGTGGGCTTGCTGCCGATTCCAAAGTCCGCTGCGCGTGGTAAGGACTTGCCCGAGATATTCCGTCAGCCCTTCGTATACCCACAATAAATCGTCCTTCATCGGTTGATGGTAGTCCGGGCTGAGTAGGTCTGCTGGTCGGCGATATTTCCCGTTCCACGAGTGGACGTATTCGTGAGGAAGCAGGTCGGAGAAGACAATGCGACTCGATTCGTCGATGAGGCTACGCTCGCGGCTGCGGTCATCGCTGGATTCATGATGCTCGAGGCCGAAGTGAGCGGTATTGTCGCTCAGAGTGAGCAGAAAATGGTAACCGCGATAGTGCCTGGATCCGAACAACACGCCTGCTTCGGCGACGAGCTGCTTGAAGTGCCTCACCGTTTCCGGAGTCATTTCCAGAGCCGTCTGGCTATCGGCGGCGATGTCTATTTCGTGGACGGGGGTCTGGCCCGGCGTCAAATCGACCGTGCGAAAGTAGCGTCCTGTGAGAACGGGCGAATCGATAAGCGTCTCAAGAGACGCCGCCGAAAAGCCAATCGTGTCCCCCTGCTGCTTGGCACCAGGCAGCGCCGTGCTGAACTTCCAGCCGGGCGGGAGTCGCAGGCTGGGCAGGCACATAATATCTGCGGCATCGTAGCCTTTTGGATAGAGCACGACTTGATTCCAGCTCACCAAATTGAGAAACGCCGAGGCTGATGCTCCCGCGGAAAAGCCCGACATAGGCGCCGACAGCAGAAAATCGAAGTCGATTTCAAGTGAGGTTACTCCCGGAGGAATATCCAGGTGAAACGCAAACATGTCGATCAGATCACGGCGCCACGAAATTGTCCTTCCCCCAGCCGTGAACTTCAGCCCCGCCATGTCGACGATGGGACCATCGGGCATGTGCTCCCCGGGGATCCACTCGGGGTAATAGAGAACAAGCGGGCCCGGCTCTACCGGCATCTCGAGGTGCGTGTGCAGGATTTTCTGCGGAGCGAGGGTTTCATCGACGTCGACGTGAATGGGTCCGAAAGTCGCCTGCGCCCGACTCCGCGCGGCCGCAAGAGAAATCGTAACCGCAAGCAGTACCACCAGACGCACACCTCTGCACCTTGTTTCGAGCATCGTCTCCTCTGACTGGAAGCTTGGCCGACAGCTGGGCTGCCTCGGTGGGAATGAGTTCGATCACACTCAAACGGTTAGTCGGGTAACAACATCGGGGAACAATCATGCGGTCTATCTTATGTGGACTGGAGCCGGAGTGCAAAGCATGCCATTCTGTGTGCACGGACTACCAGCCGTCGGGGGTGAACCCATGAGGCATGATGCGATTGTGATTGGTTCCGGGCAGGGTGGGAATCCTCTGGCTTACGCGCTGGCAGGACGAGGTTGGAGCGTGGCGCTCATCGAAAAGGCGCACCTCGGCGGCACCTGCATCAACACAGGCTGCACGCCGACGAAAACGATGATCGCGTCGGCTCAAGTGGCGCATTATGCGAGGAACGCCTCGCGTTGGGGTGTGGCGGTCGATAACGTTCGCGTGGACCTTGCCGCTGTCGTCGCGCGCAAAAACGCCGTCGTAGAGCGTTTTCGAAGCGGAAACGAGAAACGCGTTGCCGACCACAAAACTTTGCGACTCTACCGCAACCATGCGCGCTTCGTGGCTTCCCACACCATTCAAGTAGGCGATGACACGATCGAAAGCGACAAAATCTTCATCGACACGGGGACGCGCCCCGAACCGCCGCACCTGGCGGGTCTCGATGCGGTGGGCTACCTGACAAACGAAACCGTTATGGATCTCGAGCACATTCCAGAACATCTGCTCATTCTCGGCGGCGGCTATATCGGTCTGGAATTCGGGCAGATGTTTCGGCGATTCGGCAGCCGCATCACCGTGATTCACACCGGCAATCAGCTGCTGACTCGTGAAGATCCGGAAATCGCCCGTGAGCTGCAAAAAGGTCTCGAAGCAGAGGGCATCGAATTTCATCTGAAATCCACGTCGACGCGTGTTGAAAAAAAAGATGGCCGCATTGCCGTCACGATCCAGTCCGGCCCGCAAACGAGGACCCTCACCGCAACACATCTTCTGGTTGCGACCGGACGCCGGCCCAACACGGACGATCTGGGCCTAGAGAAAGCGGGTGTTGCCGTTGACTCTTCTGGCTACATCCAAGTGAACGGTCGGATGGAAACCAACGTTTCCGGTATCTGGGCCCTCGGCGACGTCAAGGGCGGCCCCGCCTTCACACATATCTCCTACAACGACTACCAGATCCTTTGGGCCAACCTCATCGACGGCACGAATCGGACCATCGAAGATCGCTACCTGCCCTATGCGCTGTTCACCGATCCGCAGCTGGGCCGTGTGGGCGCGACCGAAAAGGAAGCGCGTGCGTCCCGCCGTAAACTGAAGGTGGGAACGTATCCGATGGCCTACGTCTCGCGCTCAATTGAACGAGACGAGACCGCGGGCCTTATGAAGATCATCATCGATGCCGAAACGGACAAAATCCTGGGCGCGGCCATTCTAGCCACCGAAGGCGGCGAGCTTGTACAGATTCTCGGAGCCATGATGCTGGCCGGCGCGCCGTATACGCTCCTAAAAGGCGCCGTCTACATTCACCCGACTCTGGCCGAGGGCTTCTTCGGTCTGATGGATTCAATCAAGCCGGTCAACTAAGAGCAAATGCTTCTCGGCAGAAATGCCTTGAGTATATGATCGCTTCGCGGAAACAGGGAGTCGGTCATGGGCAAAGTGCGGCTCTCGATGGCCTGTTCGAACTACGATCGGACCCGCGCGCTGTTTGATGGGCGCGTCCGCGTTGACGGAATCGACCTGAATTGTCTTAGCCTACCCGTCGAAGAAATTTTCTTCCGCATGTTGCGCCACCACGAATTCGACGTGTCGGAAATGTCGCTTTCCTCCTACGTCATTTCGCTTTTTGCCGAACCTCCACAGTTTCTTGCGATTCCGGTGTTTCCTTCCCGCTTTTTTCGGCACTCTTGCATCTTTCTCTATCGTGATAGCGGCATTCGTGAACCCAAGGATTTGATCGGCAAGCGCGTCGGCGTCCCGGAATATCAGATGACGGCGGGTGTTTGGATTCGCGGCATGCTCAGTGAGGAGTACGGCGTGCCGGTCTCGAGCGTGACATACGTTCGCGGAGGAGAAGAACAGCCCGGCCGCCTCGAGAAGCTTCCTTTGACCCTGCCTCCGGAAATCCGGCTCGAATCGGTCCCCCAAGGAAACACTCTTTCGGCTATGCTTGCGGCCGGTGAAATCGATGCACTCTACACGGCACGCATGCCGTCCACGTTCGTCAATGGCTCCGGCAAAGTGCGGCGGCTGTTCGTCAATTATCCCCAGGTCGAACGGGACTACTACGCGAAAACAAAGATTTTCCCGATCATGCATACGGTTGTGATCCGTCGCGAGGTGTACGACAAGTCTCCCTGGATTGCGCAGTCTCTTCTGAAAGCCTTCCAGCAAGCGCAACAGTGTGCTTATCGCGACCTGTATGACTCGGGCACACTGAGCACGATGCTTCCTTGGCTCATCGAACACGTGGAAGAGGCGCGCGCGCTGATGGGTGTCGACTTCTGGCCGTACGGGCTTGAGAAAAACACGCACACGCTAGAGACCTTTCTGCGCTACTCGTTCGAACAGGGCCTTTCGCAGCGCCCACTGGAGCCGGCGGATCTTTTTGCGCGCGAGACGCTCGAATCGTTTAAGGTTTGAGCCCGTTGGCCCTCGGACGGGCGGTGGAAAAAGGGGAAACCATGCGCCACCAAACCGTCGCGACGACCCTCCTGATCTGGCTAGCCGGATGGGCCTTTTTTTCACAGGCAGGCCGGGCGCAACAGTCGGCGAAGGTGGGGCCGTCAGAAGTGACGATTGGCGGTGCGGTGGCGACGCCACTGACCGTGTCGGCGCAAGAGCTGACGAAGATGCCGCACACGACGGTCCGTGTCACCAACCCGCGCAGTCACACGGAGGAAGTCTACGAGGGCGTGTCGGTTGCGACATTGCTCAAACAGGCCGGCGTGCCTCAGGGAGAGCAGATGCGCGGACCGTGGATGGCCTCGTACCTTCTCGCGGAAGCTGCGGATGGCTACCGCGTCGTTTTTTCCCTTGCTGAGCTGGACCCCGGGTTCTTGGACTCTGACATTCTGCTGGCGGATACGATGAATGGCGCACCGATCGGCAGCGGTGAAGGTCCCTTCAGACTCATCGCCCCGCACGAAAAGCGTCCGGCACGCTGGGTACGAATGCTCAAGTCTCTAACTGTGGTCCAAGTTCCTCAGTAAGAAAACGCCTGCGCCCAAGGAGGTGTCCCTGCCATCCGGCCCTAGCGCGATCACACAAAACTGGTGGGTGCTGACACGCGGCGACATCGATGCGACGATCACGCAAGTTGGCGCAATCGTCGCCCAGCTTTTCATCCCCGTGCTGCTTCTCGCACCCGTGGGTGTTTCTCCTGCATTCAGCCTCACCCACTGCCTGCCTGGTTTTGCATCGGGTTTTCTCGTTGGCTCGCTTGGATTGGTTTATCTCAGCTGGAAGCTCGCAAGGAGCCAGGGGCGGGCCGATGTCACCGCCCAGGTATACGGAAACAATGTCCCAGCGATCCTTACCTACACGCTCTCGATTTTCCTGCCCGTATATCTGAGAACGCACGACGTGAACCAGGCCTGGGGCGTCGGCGCAGCGGCTGTAGTTTGGACCGGGATCCTTAAGCTTTGCGCCGCGCCGTTCGCCGATTCCTTGCGTCGTTACATCCCTGTGCCTGCGTCGATGACGGTGTTTGGCGCAGCGATGTACAGCTATCTCGCGCTTGTCGTTTTGCAACGCCTATTCGATCAGCCGCTGGTGGGAATCGCTGCACTAACGATTGTCGGCATCACAGTGTTCGCAAACGTGCCGGTCACCCGGTATCGCTTTCCGCCGTTTCTTTTTGCGTGGCTGATCCCATTGCTTCTCGGAATCACTGTCGGTTACGTCCACCCCTTCTGGTCAGGTGCTGCGCTGGTACTTCCCTTCGTACGGGCCAACAACCCGCTGGGAGCAATGGCTCAAGCGCTTCCCTACCTGTCCGTCATCGCGCCGATGGCTATGTATCACGTGTTGCAGGCAATTACCACCGTTGAAGGGGCCACGGCTGTGGGTGATAACTACGATGCTCGCTCTGTCGTAGCATGGGACGCAGTCGGCACGTTGCTCTGCGGTATGGCGGGCAGTATCGTCACGCCGGTGATCTACGCTCTGCATCCACCCTACAAGGCGCTCGGAGCGCGGATCGGGTTTGCCTTCTGGACGCCAGTAATCCTGCTGCTGGTGGTCATGACGGGACTCACTTCGTTCTTTGCGGCGCTTTTTCCCTGGCCGATTCTGGCGGCGCTGATCGCCTACGTGGCAGTCGGCGTTGGTAGAGCCACGCTAGCGCGCGTCGATCGAAAATACTTGAGCGTTGTGCTCCTAGGGTTTGTGCTGCCGGTCGGAGCGGTGGTGTCAGCAGTTGTGAATTCGGCGCTTGCAGCGCTCCAACTGTCGGAGGCCGGTGCCGACGTTCAAGCCGCGCTCGATCGCTCTATTTACTGGGCCTCGTTGCGTGGTCTCGGAAACGGATTTCTCTTCCTCGTGCTCGTCGTCGCGTCGGTCGTCACCGAGGCGATCGACCGCCATTTCGGGCGCGCGGCGATCTGGTGCCTGGTCGCCAGCCTGTTTTCCTGGTTCGGGTTAATGCACTCCGCCGTTCTTAGCTGGAAGTCCCAGCCGATGTATGCTCTTGGTTGGCTCGTCGCCGCCGCAATCGTGTATTCGGCCTCGTTCTGGCGAGGGAGCACGGAGAAGTCCGAGTGAGGGGCAGTATAAAAGGCCCAGCGGCCTATGCTAGAATTTCGCCTTCGGAGGCGCGAAAGCCGATTTTCTAGCTTCGGGCTGAACTGATGACGATTCGCGGGAAAAAAATCGTGCTGGCAGCGAGCACCTCCGAATCGTGCGAGCACATGCACAGCACCTGGAAACAAATGCTGCTCGCAACTTTACCCGCGCGCTATGCCTCCGTGTTCAACGTGACCTGGGCCTCGGAGGGCGAAACGTGGCCTGATGGTCAGGCCAAGTTCGTACCCCAAGGTCTCCGGGTCGTTGAAGCGCTGCTCGCTCAGAAGTTTCCGAAAGAAGACATCGCCGTTTGCTATGCAGATCAGCTCGACCAGTTTCTTGGTGAAGAGACGCTCGTCGTTGGGATACACGCACACAATCCCCTCGGCATTACTTTCGCGACCGATGTCTACGCCTATTTTTACGGCGCTGACGTTGAGCCCATCAACGCCGAGCAATTCCGACGACTCATCCTTCATCCCTTGCTGCGCAAGCACAAACACCATTTGAAAATTATCGTGGGCGGCCCGGGTGCCTGGCAGATCGAGAAGAAGAACCTGCAGGATGAGTGGCTGGTGGACTGCATCGTCAACGGTGAGGCCGAAGAGATCGTGGTGCCCATTTTTGAGGCGGCCGTTCGTGGGGAGCCGCTGCCGCGCAAAGTGGAAGGGCACAGCCCTCATTTGGAGAGTATTCCGCCGTTGCGGCACCGCTCAACATTCGGCGCAGTCGAGATCACGCGCGGCTGTGGACGCGGCTGCCAGTTCTGCTCGGTGGCTCTCCGTGCTGGCAAAAGCCTTCCGCTGGAGCAAATTTTGGCCAACGTGCGAACGCAAGCTGCCGAGGGTGCAGACTTTGCGCTCCTGGTCACTGAAGACCTGTTCCTGTACGAGCATGGACCGCGCTTTCGACCGAACGTTCCGGCCCTCAAGCGCTTATTTGAATCGGTCGCCGCTGTCGAAGGAATTGACTACGTCGGCCTTACGCATGGCACGATGGCACCTATCGTTGCCGAACCGAACATGCTTGGCGAACTGCAGCTCGCCGTGGACCGCAGCGTCCACACCCACCCTGCCTCGACGCATCCCGAGCAGCGCTATCAGAATCTGTTTGTCGGCATTGAGACCGGCTCTCCTCGCCTCTTCAAGGAGCTCATGAAGGGCAAGGGCTACCCGTTCCGCCCCGAACAGTGGCCCGACGTCATCCTCAAAGGGATGGAGATTTTGAACCGCAACAATTGGTTCCCCTTTTGCACCTGGATTCTAGGCCTGCCTGGCGAGACGGACGACGATACCCGCCAGTCGCTCGACCTGCTTCATGCGCTGAAGGACGCGAAGTGGTGCGTGGTGCCGACACTGTTCGTGCCGCTGGAAGACACGCGCCTCCAGAAGCGCGAAAGCGCAAAGCTCTACCAGCTGACCGACCTACAGTGGGAGTTCTTCTTCACATGTTGGCGCTACAATCTCGATTTCTTCCACCGTTCGAAAAAGGCGCACCTGGTCTACAATTTGGGCATTCCGCTTTACTACTACTTCCTGGGTCGCCGTCTGTTCGGCAGAGCAATGAAGTATCCGCTGCTCCGTATGGGCCATTTTCCGGAGTGGATCCTCAAGCATAAGCTCTATCTGGACTTTACCGGGAAGCGAAGGCCGCGGCTGCAGGTTCCCGACAGCGTTCCCATCCCTGACCACCCGATGCGTCCGATTCTTCCGGCAACATAAGCACTGGCTTGCCGTTGTACGACTTGCCGCGAAGCAACATGTTTAAGCCAGGTGGATGATAAACTAGATGTGTCCGAACGGGGGCGACACGGTTTCGACGGAAGCTGTCGCGGCTCGAAGGCATGCCGGGGTCCGCCCGCCCGCAACAGGGTGGAACAACACAACTGGCACTTCGCAGTTGGCTCTCGCTGCCTAACCAAAAGTAGGTAGCGCGTCTCCTCAAGCGTCGCCTGCGCGTTTGAGATGAGGCGTCACACAGTAGGCTGGCCATCGCGTTTCGGTCCGGAATGCGCTGGCGAGATGATCGGACTAGCCGGCGGCGCGTCTTGCCCGCTCTGAGCTCCTCCGGCGAAACCCTTGGAACGGGATACGCATGTAGTCTTCGGGTGGCAAGGCTTCTCGGACGGGGGTTCGACTCCCCCCGCCTCCACCATCGCAAGCATTTGAACAGTCTTTCGGTTCTTCGCCGCACTCTACGCGGGAGGACATATCCTTTTCTTGACTCCCTTTCCAGAGCTTATCCGGCACCCGCACGAAGTGGTGGCTGTTGGGCCATGGCGCCTGATTAACGCGCTGCCTGACGCAGATCAAAAGCAAGACTTGAGCCTTACCTGCCTACCCAGCAAGGCGGGCGTTTTCGCAGGAACGCGGAAATGCCTTCCTGAGCGTCGGCAGCCAGCGAGTTCATGCTCATGACCTCTTTTGCGTAAGCGTAAGCCTTGGATTGGTCCAGGTCGATCTGCGCGTAAAACGCCTCCTTCCCCAGCGCGACGGTCAGCGAACTTGCCTCCGCGATGCGTCTTGCGAGTTTTCTCGCGGCCTCAGGCAGCTCGGCTGCCGGGACAACCATGTTGACGAGACCCCACTCGGCGGCTGTAACGGCAGACACCATGTCGCCGGTCAGCAACATTTGCAGCGCACGCTTCCGGCCAACTGCGCGGCTAAGCGCAACCATGGGTGTCGTGCAAAACAGCCCAAGCTTGACGCCCGGAGTTGCGAAGGCTGCTTGCTCGGAAGCAACAGCAAGGTCGCATGTGGCCACCAACTGACAGCCGGCCGCGGTAGCGATTCCTTGTACCTGGGCGATAACCGGCTGCGATATGGACTGAATCTTCGCCATTAAGTCGGAACATACGTCAAAAAGATGCCGATACTCGCTAAGGTCCCGGCCAACCATCTCGCTCAAATCATGCCCCGAAGAAAACACGCTGCCGGAGGCTGCCAAAATAACCGCGCGCAAACTCCGATCCCTTTCGATTTGTGTCAGGCAGTCAATCAGCTCCAGCATGAGTTCAAGGGAAAGAGCATTGCGGCGGCTGGGCCGGTTCAGCGTTATGACAGCCAAATCGCCTTCTGTGTCAAAGCCAAGACTCTGATACTTTTGCAAGGTATCCTGCATGTTGGCCTCCTCCAAATTCTATCGCACGGAGTTTCCGATTCGCATCATCCTTGCGCAAAACCATAGGCAGGCCAGGCTTGCGTGTCAAGGTCCGTCCGCTCTAGGCCACTCGATGGCCCGACGTATATTTCCGTTTCTTGCTGGCCTGACGCCGCGTTTACCGGCACTGGCGCGGTATGGGTTCAGGGATGAGAACCCATCCTGTCCAGCTCCTGTCGCTTAAGCGCGGTAGTTCAAAGAGCAAACGCACTTTTTGCAAATGTCGTTCGTGGGAACATCGAGAGTGGCGCGAAACTCTTGTGCCGCCGGGTTATTGATGACTGCTTCGAGCGTTGTGTTCCGCAGATTTCCGACCGCGCGATGAAAAAAGCACGGTCGCACCGTGCCGTCTGCTTCGATTACTGCGGAAACCCAAGGTGCATTGCAAACGGGCGCCTCCGCAGGCTCTAACCCTAACTGCACACGAAAATGCCGCGCGATACGCCGCAATTTGTCTGGCGACTCGGCGATGAAGCCCGATCCGAACTGCTGCTCTCCGCACCGAATGAGCGTATCGATGTTCTCTTCGAGCACTGGCAGCTCCTCGATGGACAAGCCAATCTCGGTTTTCCGGCTGACCGGCCAGGTAAGCGGACGATTGAAGGCTGCCGACGTCAGATCGACGGCAAGAAAGGAAACGCCGTTGAGTCCGATGAGCTTTGCGGCCCCGGCAGTTTCCAACAAATAGCGATAATTGCCTTTCTGAACCGTGCAGCGAGCTGTTATCCGCACGTCGGGGCGAATGTCTTTGACGCTGGCAACGCCTTCCTGCAGCAGCACGAAGGCGCGATCCACGCGGCGGATCCGATCGTGTATTTCCGGAGGCCCATCGAGCGAAACGATGAGGTCATCAAAACCGATGGCGACGTCGCAGGCGTGCTTTTTCAGTAGCAGCCCGGTGGAAAGAAGTGTCAGCCGAATTCCCTCTTTGCGCAGCACGGCACATAACTGCGGAAGCTCCGGATTTAGGAGCGGCTCGCCGCCGGAAAAAACAATCCAGCGCACACCGAGCCGACGAATGGAATGCACTTGCCGTTCCAGTGCAGCAACCTCGAATATTTTACTTTCTCGCGTCTTCCAGATGTCGCACATTACGCAGCGGCAGTTGCAGGAACTGTGCGCGTACACAACGACAACTGGCAAGGTGTCGAGGATGTTGCGGTCCTCCGTACAGCCGCGCAATGAAGACATTTCAGCATTAACCGCCAAGGCGCACCACCTTTCCACCAAGATAGATGGGCCCGGACAAATATCGAACGGTTTGCTCGAACAAAAAGTTCAGGGGCGCACGAATCCAACGCGTCGTGCCCTCCACGGAAAGCGGCTGCAGCCCTTTGACGGCGTTTTTCGACAGGGATTGTTTTATTTCTGGTGACGCCAGCTGCACCCGTCCCCCAAGCACCACGAGTTGCACGTCCTGGTAAGAAAGCGCCGGCAACGTCTCCGCGGGCGTGAGTCCCACGTCGCGCGCGGCAATCAGATCGGCAAAGCCGCCGACGCGCAAGGCACCTTCTCCATTTTTCAATCCCATAAGCCGCGCAGCTTGGTCGGTCACGTAGTCGTAGACGTGGGCCGAAGGCGTGCGCAGCACCTGCTGAGCGCAACGAACCTCGTCCAGCAAATCTCCACGCGCGGTCAAAGGCGAGTCGCTTCCGAGAGCCACAGTGGGAAACCGGCGGATTTCATCAAAGGGCATTGTCTTGCCAAATAAGAAGAGGTTCGAACTTGGGCACCAGACAAGCCCTGCTCCTGCGGCACGCAGCAGCGTTCCCCCTTTCGCGTCCATGCCAAGGCCGTGGATGATTACCGTATTGGGGTCGAGCGCGCCGGTGCGATCCAGAGCAAAGATCTCCTCGCTGCTGCGCCCGTCAACGCCCTCGGCCAAATGAATAAAAAAACGCCGGCCCTCCGGTGTTTCTAACTTTTTCAGGGCTGCTCCCGGCTCCAATCGCAGCGAATGGGCCCACCCAAAGTCTTTTAGTACGCGGACGACGAAATCCTGGTCGAACACCTCGGTATCGTACGGATTGTGATGGCAGACGGTAGTAACACCGCATAGAAGGTTGCGAATCCCACCCCACCACAACCGTACGTCCTTTGGTATCTGGCGATGGAGCGCAATTTCGCAAGCGTGTGTGCGGTGAATGTCTTCGGCCCAATCCAGAAAGTTGGCGTAGTTCCCTTTCCCAAGCCGGGGAAACAGCGCAAATTCCAAGTGATCGTGGGCGTTGATGAGTCCGGGAAGAACCAAGTATCCGCTCAAATCGATGCACGATTCGCTGCGTGAAGACGGACCTCCGCTAACAGCATCACGAATCGACTGCACACGCGCATCCAAGATACCTATCTCCCCGCGAACCGCGGCGTCAGGTCCCAATGCCAATCGGCCCCGACGCACTCCGGTGATGCTTCCGGTGCGGTCTGGTGCGGGCACCAAACGCTTCCGCTTTACAGGAGTGGTCAATTGCAGGAGATAGATCGGCGGATAACTGCGGATTTCGTTGAAGTAAGTTAGTTTGCCGTGCTCTTCGAAAATAGTTCGTTCTTGGCGGCCGAATTGAGGTTCCAGATGGAGCCGAACGATCAAACCGGTGTCACTGCACATGTTGATGATTTCTTCGATAGTTCTATAGTGTGTCCGGATTTCGCGGAACTCGCTTTGTTCGCGAATCCCTCGACGCCAGTTCCATTTGCGAGCTGTTTCCGGATGAACATCCGAGAGAAACAAAGAGCCGCCCGGCCGCAGAGTCTTTCTTACGGCGTTCAGCAGCACGACAGGATCAGCGACGTAGCTGAGGACGAAATTACAAAGGATTACGTCGGCAGATGCTTCGTCTAGCGGCACATCGACATAATCCGCACACACGAATGTGGCGGCATCGCCGAGCTTGGCTCGTGCGTGGTTCAGCATTTCCCTTGAAAGGTCAATGCCCCGAAGGCTCCGGACGCCCTTTCCTTTTAGGGCATCCAGCCAGCGACCCGTTCCGCAGCCGATGTCGACAAGATCGAGGCCCTCGATTCGGGGCAACAGGGGCTCCAGGATGCGCCGCTCCAGTGACAGCATCGGATTGGATTCGCGATCGTAACTGCCGGCCCACAACTGATAACCATACGATGGGCTAACACAGGAGGTGGAAGAGGAAGTCGCCATGGAATTTTGCAACGGCCGCTATAGGCTTTCTTGTTTGGGTTTTCGCAACGTAATGAACTGCTGAGCCAAACGAAGTTCCCTGGGATAGGCATAAATCCGCGCAGCATATCGCCAGGCGCTCAGCGTTTTCAGGAGTGTCCGGCTCCAGCGCGGGGCGCGTATATCCTGCACCGTAGGCCAACGGGAATTGATGACCACCTCAAAATTGTCAATGAGCTTTTTTGTCTTTCGCTTCAACCAGGGAGTGTTGGGATCGATGCGAAGCGTGAAATCTAGCCAGCGCTTGGTGGCCCACTCGTCGGGCGTCGTCGGAAAGGAAATCTGGCCGTCGATATTGCCGTACATGGCGGTGCGCTGCGGCACGGGGGTGTAGTGGTAAATGATGATCTCCGACTGGCGGTTGATTCTTTTGATTTTGCGAATGAATTGTAGCGTTTCCCGTGTGTCGCGCTCCGGATCGCGCGGGTTGCCAATAACGAAAGAAAATTCCGGAATGATTCCGTATTCGCGAATTCGTTCTGCCACGGCGAGGGTTTGTTCCGTGGTAATGTCTTTCTGCATTTCTTTCAACACCCAATTCGAGCCGGATTCCGCCCCAAAGAAAATCATCGCGCAACCGGCGCGTCGAATGGCATCGAGCGTCTGGTTCGAATAACGCGCGAAGGTATCGATTCGTGCTTCGCACCACCAGCGAAAGCTTAGAGGTGCCAGCCGTTCCGCCAGCTCCCGGACATGGCTCTCCTTCACGAAGAAATTCATGTCATAAAACTGAACCGAATCGGCACCGTACTGCGTCTTCAGGTGGCGTAAGATAGCTTCGGTTCGCTCGGGACTCTCCACCAGTTCGCGATTCCCGTAGACCGCATGCACACCGCAGAAACTGCAGCGAAACGGACATCCAATACTGGCGTGATGTGCGGCCGTCCGCTTGCCGAAGAACGACGGCCGCAAATATTTGCCCGCCGGCACACGGTGGAATGGCGACCAGGGAAAGGCGTCTGGAGGCTTCATGCGCCGTTCAGGATTGTGCCGATGTAACCCGAAGATGTCCTTGTACGATAATCCTTGAATCCCTTCGAGATCGCGTTTCCCGCGCAAGGCATCGAGCAACTCCAGTAATGTGTCTTCTCCTTGACCGCGCACGACGTAATCTACATAACGCACGTTCAAGCACGCGTC
>DASPVW010000018.1:0-78063 GCA_035622155.1 Candidatus Acidiferrales bacterium | reverse complement strand
TGGGGAGCACGCCTCGATCTGCAATATGGACAAGCTACGGAGACATTACAGGGAAATGCCACCAACGAGCCGCGGCCAGAAATATACCGAAACATCTTCCAAGCGTACGGAACCTACGTTGCACCAATCGGTACCGGCCTCCGCATCGATTTCGGCAAGTGGGCAAGCTCGCTGGGCATCGAAGGCAATTATGTACAGGATCAGATGAACTACTCGCGTTCCTATTGGTTCGATTTCCTGCCCTTCTATCACATGGGCGCGCGCGTCGATTATCAGGTCAACGACAAACTGGGCTTGAACTATTGGCTCGTGAATGGCACTGATCAAACTGAGCCCTTCAACGGGTACAAGGATGAGCTATTTGGGTTTGTTCTTCAGCCGACCAAGTCCCTGAACTGGACCGTCAACTACTATCTGGGCCAAGAACACGCGGACTTTCAGTTTGTGACGAACGGACCGCCTAACTTGCCAACGATTCAGGGGATGCCATTCGAGCCGATCCCCAATGCTCCGAACGGCAAGCTGCATATTTTCGACACCTATGCGACGTGGAATGCAACGGCGAAGCTCACGTTCGCAGGGGAAGGCGACTACGTACTCGAGCGCCTGTATACCTATTCAAAGCCATCGCACACCGAAGGCGGAGCTGCGTACGCGCGCTATCAACTTAATTCTAAGGTGGCCTTCGCGGCTCGAAGCGAGTACCTCTCTGACGACGGCGGGCTGTTCAGCGGCAAAACCGAGGCGCTCAAAGAGGTGACGGCCGATTTTCAATACAAGATTTCGGGCAATTTCCAAATGTGGGAGGAATTTCGCCACGATTGGTCGAACCAGCCGGTTTTCCTCACGTCGACCCTATTCTCTCTGAGCAAAGACCAAAACACGGCGGAGATAGGTCTGGTTTGGTGGTTTGGAGGAAAACAAGGCGCCTGGTAGCACACGGTGTGTTCGTGAGGGAATCACCGCGACGCGGGATGCGGAGGTACACCAAGTGAATCCAAAGCGCGCCTGTACCGGCAAGATGACAGTTGAAACTTGTTGTTGAGTCGACGTTTTTCAATCAGGATGTGCTGCGCTTCGTTACTTGAAACAGTGACAGAGAAAATCCGTGACGGGAGCAATAAATCCTTGCTCCTATAGGTGCGGGCGGGATGGGAGAAGTCTATCGCGCTCATGATCCCAAGCTAAGCCGCGCCAAGCACGGACCACCATTTCTTCAAACCGGCGGCACGTCCGCCCGGCTCCTCGCCCGAGTCGCCCGCTGTTCCGAAGTCTCCCCAGTCTCCGCGATAACCTGGCACGCTTGAACGCCACTCCGCTGCCACCGCGCGCAGTGATATCATTTCTCGCCAAAGCATTCGGCGCTCCTAATGTTTCGCTCAGAATCGCGACAAACATTAGACACGCCAGATACGTGCCAAGAATCCCGCACCCACTAGGAGCGGCTCTTTTTCGCTGACGAATGCCATCGGTTAACGGAATCACACCTCCACCAGGCGAAATTCTCCGCCGCCAGCTTGGCCTCGGTTCAGCCGCCGCCGTCGTCGCTAGCGAAGCGATCGCCATCGGCATCTTCCTCACCCCCGCGGGGATGGTCAAATCTCTCGCGTCTCCCTTCTGGCTGCTCATCGTCTGGCTCGCTGTCGGCGCGATGACGCTTAGCGGCGCGCTCTGCCTCGGCGAGCTCGCGGGCCGTTTCCCCAGCGCCGGCGGAGCGTACGTTTACCTGCGCGAGAGTCTTGGCCCCCGCACTGCTTTTCTCTACGGATGGATGAGCTTGCTGGTCCTAGATCCCGGGCTCACTGCGGCGTTCGCCGTGGGATTCGCCGCGTACACGGCATACATTTTTCATTGGCCGCCAGTAATCACAAAACTCGCCGCCGTAGCCGCCATCTGGGGAATCTGCGCGTTGAACATCTTCAGCACGGGAATCAGCGCAGGCTTTCTCCGCTGGATTACCTGGCTGAAATTTGGCGTGCTTGCCACCCTCACCGTTTGGGCGCTGGCACTTCGCCTTGGGTCCTGGTCGAATTTCGTTCCTTTCGTCGCGCAGCGCCCTGGCGCGTTGCCATTGGCGTCGGCCCTGGGTGCTGCATTGGTCGGCGCGTTCTTCTGCTTCGGCGGCTGGTGGGACGCCGCAAAAATTGCGGGCGAAGTACGCGACCCGGGTCGCACGCTCCCGCGCGCTCTGTCTCTTGGCGTGATTGCCGTCACCACCGTATATTTCGTCATTAGTACCGTTTTCATTTATCTCGTGCCCATCGAAAAAGTCTCATCCGACGGCACCTTCGTCGCGCAGGCAGGAGAAGTCCTCTTCGGCCCGGCTGGCGGCATTGTTTTTGCCGCGATCGTCATCGTGTGCGTGCTGGGTAGCCTGGCAGCTTTTATAATGTCCGCGCCACGCGTGTACTACGCGATGGCTCGCGACGGCCTGTTTCTGAAGTCCGTCGCCCGGATCCACCCGCGTTTCGGCACGCCCGGGCGCGCCATCATGGTTCAAGGCATTATCGCCTCAATTCTTTTGACGCTAGGTTCGTTCGAACAAATCATCTCGTACTTCTTTTTTGTCACAGTGCTGTTTCTAGGACTCACCGTCACCGGCCTGTTTGTGATCCGCCGCAAGCCTCAGCATGCGGAAGCGATCGTCCCCACGGCCGGTTATCCGTTCACTCCCATTGCGTTCCTCGTGTTGGTGGTTATCATGTTAATTCTGCTCGCCGCCGACAGCCCGCGCGAAGCCGCGCTTGGCTGCGTGGTAGTGCTGGCGGGTTGGCCCGTATTCAGCTGGGTCCGCCGGGCGGAAAAATGATTCGTAGCGCGCGCTCGGTGAAGGGAGCCTTCGATGTCAGCCGATGGGAAAGAAAAACTGAAGAATACCGCCGGAGCCGCCGATTCTTCAGCCCAAAAACATCCCACAAAAATCCGCATCACCGAGGACGCCGAAGCTGCCGGTGAAGTCGCCGCCGCGTACGACCACTGGCGCGCCGGCTCGGGACGCCAACAGGTCCCCGGCATCATCAAATGTTTCGGAGCCCGGCCCGATTTTCTTCGCCAGGTTGTGGAGTTCTCCAATAAAGTTCACTTTTCGGAAGGCCATCTCTCCCGCCGCCACAAGGAGATGATCGCCAGCTACGTTTCCTTTCTCAATCGCTGCCCGTATTGACTGGACAGCCACGCTTACTTCCTGCGGGTTCAGGGAGCCACCGATCAATGCGTAGCCGCAATTTTGGGAGGTAAACTCGATGAAGCCGGCCTGACGTCCGCCGAGCGCACTCTGATGGTTTACGTCGAGCAAATTACGAAAGACGCCGCACGCTCCACCCACGCGGACGTCCAGAAATTGCGCAATGCCGGATGGAAAGAAGATCAAATCGCGGAAGCCGTTTACATAACTGCGCTATTCGCGTTTTTCAATCGCGTGGCCGACGCCTTCGGTGTCCCCTCACAGGATTACCTCACCAAGGGATCAATGACTCCATAGCAGAGATCGCTCGCGAACTCCACGCAGAACCTACGAACCAGCGGCCTCCCCGCCTTACGACTCGGTTCAGATTTCGCCCGACGGTCAGCAGGTTGCCGTCACCGTCCAGGAACCTACGATGGGCCTACCTGAGGAATTTCCCTGTTTCGAGGTCCCGGAAAGCCTGCTGCAGTTCTTCTTGTGTATTCATTACGATCGGCCCGTACCAGGCCACCGGCTCTTCGAGCGGCCTTCCCGATACTAGTAGGAATCGCATCCCTTCGTCGCCGGCCTGCACGACGATTTCATCTCCCCTGTCGAAGAGGACGAGCGAACGATCGGCAGCTTGCGAAGGCGGTGTCACGTCCGCCCAGCCCACACCTTCGGTTGGCACTGCCAGTGGGCCGGAAGCGTTGCAAAATTTTCCGGCGCCCGCAAAAACGTATGCAAAGGCGTGGCGAACCGTTTCGACCGGCAAAGTCTTTCGCCGGCCTGGAGAAATGGATACGTCAAGGTAGATGGGATCGGAAGCCACCCCCTCGACGGGACCCTTCTTTCCCCAGAACGTGCCGCAGACGATGCGCACGTGCGTGCCGTCATCATCCTTGATCTCCGGAATCTCTGTCGCCTTCACTTCCTGGTAGCGAGGCCTTGTCATTTTCAGCGACGAAGGTAGATTGCCCCACAGCTGGAATCCGTGCATGCGGCCGGCCGAGTCGCCTTTGGGCATCTCCTGATGAATAATGCCACTTCCTGCAGTCATCCACTGCACGTCGCCAGCTGAGATCACGCCGCTATTGCCGAGACTATCGCCATGTTCAACTGTTCCGGACAACACGTAAGTGATCGTTTCGATTCCGCGGTGGGGATGCCAGGGAAATCCCGCGAGATAATCTTCGGGTACGTCATTGCGAAAGTCGTCCAGCAACAGAAACGGATCGAACTCCGATGTGTTACCAAATCCGAAAGCACGACGAAGGTGCACACCGGCGCCTTCGAGCGTTGGCTTTGACTTTGCGAGCCGCTTTATCGGCCGAATCGACACATGGGCCCACTCTCCGAGCGTTGTTCCGACGCTCTGCACCAACCCCAACACTCTTGATCTTACCAACGCACAGATCTTGACATCAATCTGGGAACTGAGCCGTGACGGATCCCATTGAGAATGCGCGCATTCTCTGTTCGCTTATGGCAGCGCCACCACCGAGCTTTTCAAGGATGCGGTAATGCAAGACGGCCTGGCCGTGCGTCGGAAACCGCCATACTGCGGTTCAACTTAGATTGCGTCAGCGGGCAAGAACGAGCAGCAAATTCTATTTATAATTCAGTGCGCGGGATCGTCACAGGCCTCGCCGCTTTCGGAGGGACATGCAGAGCCAGGATGAGTCTTCGCGCGGTCCGACCAACCTCGTTTCTGGGGTTGCGCCAGGTCACGCGGCCGATGATCTTCTGCCCCAGAGTCTCTCGGTCGCAATCCTGGCACCTTCCGCTTGCGCCCGGAGTTTCGCCCACTGAATCGTCGGATGCACTCTGCGAGTGAATGGGCCCTGCGCAAATCCGCAATCCGTCCCCGCCATCACGTTTTCGCGCCCAACAATATTGGCAAAGCGTACCAGGCGATCCGCCACCAATTCCGGGTGTTCCACCACATTCGTCGCGTGGCTGATCACCCCTGGGATCAGCACCCGCCCTTCGGGCACCGTCACCGTTTGCCAGACCTTCCACTCGTGCTCGTGACGCACGTTCGCAGCCTCGAATTGATAACCGCCGACCCGCAATTTGAGAAGCAAGTCGATGATGTCCTTGAGCGGCACGTCGTGCGTGTGCGGGGCATTCCAGCTTCCCCAGCAGATGTGATAGCGGATTCTCTCCTGAGGAAGTCCTTCCAGGGCATGATTGAGGGCGTCGATGCGCAGCTCCGCCCATTTTCGATACTGTGCCAGCGTCAGCGGCGGCACGATGCGCTCATAGGTGTAGGGAAGAAAGGCGTCGTCAATTTGAATGCGAAGCCCCGCGTCCAGCACAGCTTTGTATTCCTCGCGCAGGGCCTCGGCCAGCGCAAATAGAAGTGCCTCCTCGTCTTTGTAGTATTCATTCTGGAAGAATGGGAACGCGCTGGCGGGTGCAACCAGTGGAAGAAATGCATCGGCGACTTCGACTTTCGCGATAGCGGCTTTGAGATTTCTTATGTCCCGCTCAACGAGCGCCTGCCCGATGTAGCGAATCGGGCCCTTGCAGACGGTGGTGACGTTCGTCGCCCGGGCCTTGAGGTTCTGGGTAGGGAAATACTCGGCATAAAACTCTGCGAAGTCCTTAAAGTCCTGTCCCATGCTCCTCGTTACCAGAGGGTCCTTCATTTCCTCTTCTGTGGCCTTGCGCTCGACGAAACCTGAGATGCGCTGATGGACGTACCAAGCCCAGTTCTCGGTCTTTCCGAACTCACCGTCGCTGACGACGTCCACCCCCGCTTCGGCCTGCTGCCGAACAACCTCGGCGATCGATTCCCGTAAGCACGCGGCGTGCGCAGCTTGGTCATAAGGGCGGTCTGCCTCGATTTGCTCGAGAAAAGCGACGAGCTTGGGCGGCCGGACCAGGCTGCCGACGTGCGTCGTCAGAATCCGATTTTGATTGGCCATCGTTTTCTCCTCACGCCCACGAGGGATCGGCTAGAAGGCGCTGCCTGCCAAGAGTCGACCCAATTTTCGACCCTAGTATCATAGGTTCCTCCTTCTCGCCAAAGCTTGATCGTTCACTCTCGGCGTCCGCGGCCGCGACCCTGCATTGCACGCCCTATTTCTCGGCTCGATCGCCGATTGGACCAAAGTCCAATTGCCCGGTCCGCGTCGAAAGCCTTACGTTACGCCCAATTCTCATGCTCCGGCCGTCAGATCCCCCGACGGCGGAGCCAACGTGGCCCCACGCTCGGTGGGAGTGGTCAGCAACGAGTCTGGGTGCGATCAGGCCTACGGGCGTGGGGCTTCGTCCCGAGGTCCGTCTAAAAGCGTGAGTTCGACGCTGCTGGAGACAAGTTGACTGGGGCAATTCGTCGCACCTAGCGAAGGAGAAACGCCGTGCGTTACGTAGCGGCGGCGCGGGATTTTGCGTCTCGAGTTGTCGGCACGAATGCGTCGATCTTTGTGCCGCCGCCAGGCTTTGTCCCAATGCAAAGAGTGCCTTGGACCAGTCGAAGTCGCTCGCGCATGCTGACCAGCCCCAATCCACTTTGATTGATTGCCGCTTCAGGATCAAAACCAACTCCTGAATCAGACACTCTGAGGCCGATTCCGTCGGGCGTTCCGCAGAGCTGCACTTCAAAGCGGCGCTCGCCGCTGTGCTTCACGGCGTTGTGCAGAGCTTCCTGCAATACGCGGAACAGGCACAAGGAAACTTCATAGGACACCGTAGGCAAAATCTCGTCATAAGAAAAGTCGATCTGGACCTTGTGCTGTTTGGCGGCCTCTTTGCAGTGCCCCCTCATGGCAGCCACGATGCCGAGGTATTCGAGCTCTGAGGAGTGCAGCCGATGCGAAATGGATCGAACACCGAAAGAAATCTTCTCGGCCTGCCCGGAAAGCTCATCGATCTGCTCGCGCAATTCCTCCGGACGGATGGTCAGGCTCTTTTTCACTGTCTCCATCCCCATCATCAACACGGTCAGTCGCTGACTAATGTCGTCGTGTAAGTCTCTCGCGATCCGCGCGGCCTCTTGCTCTTGCGCCTCAATCACCCTCTGATTCGCGCTTTTTAGCATCTCTTCCGCTTGCTTGCGCCCCGTGACATCCAACACCTCGCCAACAAAATACCGAGGCTCGCCGCTGGGAGTTCGAATCAATGAAGCGCTGCTCTCGGTATAGACGGTGCGACCACTCTTGTGTCGGCAGCGCTTCTCGAACCTTCGGAAACTCGCTCCGGTTACCAGGGCCTCTTGCAGTTTCGCTGAGAACGACGGCCAGTCTTCTGGCTGCGTAACCGACTGAACCGTCAGCTGGCGCAACTCTTGCTCTGTATACCCAAGGTAGCCGCAAAACATCTCATTCGCCGCGAGAAAATGGCCGTCTGGCGAAACGATAATCATCCCTACGCCCGCATCCCGGAAGAGGTCATGAAACCTCGCTTCGCTTTCCCGGAGTGCCGTCTCGGCGAGCTTCCAGTCCGTGATGTCTTGCAGCGTGCCGTGGAGCTGAGTTACCCGGCCATCCGGAGCACGCTGCGCTTCGCCTCGCGCCCGGACCCACCTTGTAGAGCCGTCCGGCCTAACCATCTCGAGATCCAACTCGGCGGAAGGTGTGCGGGCCGAAAGTACTTCTTCAACCGCACCCTGCAGTCGCGTCCAACTTTCCACCGTGTAGAGCTGCCCAAGCTCCTTGTATTTCAGTGGCGGCAAACTCGGATCGCGGCCCGCGATTCGATAAAGCTCATCGGACCAGGTGACTGTGTTCGTGCTTGCCTCCCAGTGCCAACTGCCCATCTGTGCCAACCGCTGTGCCTCTGAGAGTTGCGCACGCTCATCGACCAGTTCATCTTGTGTCTGCTTCTCTTCCTCCACAAGCACTGCGAGAAACATGAAAGGTATGGCGGCAAAAAACAGGAATAGTTGTAACGAAAGGGCGTTGTTAAGGGGTCCTTGCCCAGTGAAAGGGCCGCGATCATGCGCTGCTCCCCAGACGGAGAGATAGGTAACGAGAAGCATGGAGGTCGAGACACCCTTTAGCCCCAAACGCAAAGCGGCCCACAGCAGAAGCGGAACCAGCGAATACAGCAGAGCCGGGGAGTTTCTCCATCCAGTTCCCGTGAAGGTGAGAGACCCGAAAAGAACCAAGCACGCCACCAGCGCAGCTAATTCCAAGTAATTACGCGAGTCCTGGGCCCAGGCGCGCCCCCCGTGAACCCAACTTAGCAGGGCGGGTGTTACGGTGAGAAAGCCCAAGGCGTCGGCGAAAAACCAAATCCTCCATTCCAGCCAATATCGCTGATTTGCAAAGCCGTTGGCGCCCACAAGCGCTGAGATGCAGGGTGCGAGAATTACAGCAATCGCGAGGTAGTTAGCCAATGCATTCGCGCTCCGCAGGTGGAGCGTCCCTTTGAACAGGCGCCTGACGCCAAACGTCACGATTAACACGTCGACGAGATTGCCAACGGAGAACCAAATCTCCGAGCTGATGCTTACCCCCTTTTTGAAGTCAGCCATCGCTAACGCTACCAGTCCGGTAGCGACTAGCAGTGGCCAAATTCTTCTTGGCGCCAGCAGCAGCACCGCTACAAGGAAAGGGGTCGCCGGCCAAAACGACGCGACGTGCTCAGGGGGGATGCCCAGCATGTCTGCAATTCCGACGGCGGAGTAGCAAACGATAGCCACGACGCACACGAGGACCGCCGTCGGAAGCGGCGAGGCGAGCTTCCGTGAGGGGGCGAAAACGCTCATCTCTAGTTCTTGCATCCGAGACGCCATTCCTAGTCTTGCGATCGACGCAGTTTACACCACAGCCTCAGCCTGCGAAACAGAGTTCAGCGAACCGGGCCAGAACTTCCTCCCGAGGCGAGAATCAGCCAAGCCGGTTGGGCAACCCCGGCCACGATAATCGCCAAAGAAACGGTGGAGAAACTCAAGGTATACATTCGCACCGATTTTTGGAGGAATCGCAGCATGCCGTGAGTAAGAAAAACTATCTTTAGGGAAATTCTTTCTCTGTTCGGCCCATTGCGCGCGTCCTTGGAAACCTCGACGCGCCGCGTCCCCCGCTGCCAGGATCTAACCCATGTCTGCACATAGCGTTCCCTCTTCACTAAAACGGCACACGGTCACGAGAAACAACACGGACCTCGGTGCTTCGGCCAGATGGTTGCCCTTAGAGCAAACGGAGTCTCCGCCGCTCCCAGCCGCGGCGCCACACGGGGGAATAATGGCTACAAATGCATGGGTGCTGCCGCAGGGCCTCGAAGTGCGACTCTGGCAAGCCGTGATCGTGACCACGATTCAGGAGTGGATTTCAGGTCCTCTCCGCTCTAAGCGTCAGGCCGAAGAATATCTCTTCCAAGATCAAAAAGACTTTCCTTTGGTTTGTCAGTCCGCTGGGCTCGATCCAGCGCGCTTGCGGACCAAACTGAATCGCTTGCGGACGCCCAACTCGCAATCGCGGCCTCAGCCGAAGTAAAGCCCTTCCTTGTCGCGGGCCAGGTAATTCCAACGCCTTTGGTTCCCCGTGTCACCCGGATTGCTCTCCCAAAGGGATGATGTACCGCAGGTTCCCAGTACGGCATGAACAAGTGCGCACTCTTCGGCTGCCCCGAAACCACATACCAAACGACGCGAACCACAAGGTGGTTGGGAAGGCTCCTCCGGGCGGCCCAGGCTAGGAATGCGCCAGCACGCGCCTTTCGGCCTCGTGCATGGCTTCGTAGATTTGATCGAAGCTGTCGATGGCAAATAGTCGCGAGTGGATGCGGTCCACTTTTACGGGCGTGCTGAGCACTTCCTCCAAGGAGAAGTCGCGCACTTGGCATCCACCGTCGATGACGTTGGTGCACTCACCGTGCGAGCTAATGACGCCGCTTCCGTAGATCTTGACCATGCCTTCTTCGCGAATGAGGCCAAATTCGACCGTATACCAGAAAAGCCGGCCGAGCCGCTCCAACGTTTCGGTGTCCTTGATTTTCGCGCAGACGTTGCCGTAGTGCTGCAGGAAATCGGCAAACACGGGATGAGTATGCATCGGAACATGACCGAAGACATCATGAAAAATGTCTGGCTCGGGCGTATATTCAAGCGAATCACGCCCACGAATCCACGTCGTCGTTGGAAACATGCGCGCGTCGAGCATCTCGAAAAACGCGTCGCTCGGCAGGAAACCGCTTACGGGCGTGGTGCTCCATCCAGTGCGAGGCTTTAATCGCTCCGTGATCGCCTGGAGATTCGGCAGCCGATCGTCCTTTAGCCCGAGGATCTCATACCCTTCCCGATAGGCGCGACACGCGTAACGGTCGATCTGCGGCCGCCGTCGGCGCACCAGCTCGGCCCACACGGCGTGCTGCTCAGGGCTGTATGCACCATAGTTCTGCTCGATGAGAAACCGGGCCGCGGCCGTAAGCGTCGGCGCCATCAGAGGTTCCAATCTCCGAATGGCTGTTCAAAGGTCGGCGGAAACTGCGTCTTGCTCCCTGCCACGACCGAAGCCGTCCACACGCCCGGTATTGACAACCCGCAATTCGGACAGCAACCGTTCTTAAGATGGTTCTCCAGCACATCGTGCCATGACCGCCGAATGAGCATTTTCTGGCAGGACGGGCAAAACGTGTGTGCTCCATCACCGTAGATATTTCCCTCATACACGTAGTGCAGCCCCACTCCGAGGGCTGTGGCGCGGGCGGCATGCAGGGTCTCAGGTGGTGTGCGCGGTTTGTCGCGCAATTTAAAGTCCGGATGAAAGGCCGTAAAATGCACCGGCACGTCCGGTCCGAGATGCTCCGCCACCCATTCGGCGAGCGCGCGGGTTTCCGAAGGCGCGTCGTTCAGCGTGGGGATGATCAGGTTGGTGATCTCGAACCACACATCTGTTTCGTTTTTTAGCCACAGGAGCGTTTCCAGTACAGGCTGCAAATGCGTCAGGGTGATTCGTCCGTAGAAATTCTCTGTGAACGCCTTGAGGTCAATATTCGCCGCGTCAATATGGTCGTAGATGTCGTGAAATGCCTCCCGCGTGATGTAGCCGTTCGACACCATCACCGTTTGAATGCCCCGCTCCTTGGCCGCGTGGCATATGTCGATGACATACTCGCCCCAGATTGTCGGCTCGTTGTAGGTGAATGCGATCGAAGGGCAGCCGTGGTGGATGGCCAGCGCCACCACCTGTTCGGGGGGCAGATGCACCGCCCGCACTTGATCGGCCCTTGATTTCGAGATGTCCCAGTTCTGACAGAAGAAGCAGCCCATGTTGCAGCCCGCTGTGCCCATCGAAAAGACGCGTGTGCCCGGCAGAAAATGGCTGAGTGGCTTCTTCTCGATGGGATCGATTTGCAGCGCAGCCGGATGCGCATAGCCTAGGCTGTAGAGTTTCCCTCCTTCATTGGCGCGGATAAAGCA
Organism: Candidatus Acidiferrales bacterium; assembly: GCA_035622155.1. Taxonomy (GTDB): domain Bacteria; phylum Acidobacteriota; class Terriglobia; order Acidiferrales; family UBA7541; genus Palsa-295. The sequence goes on along the minus strand of DASPVW010000018.1, from coordinate 66,526 downwards.
GAAGCCGGCCTGGCCTTGGCCGATATGGCAGTGCCGCGGGCACAGATAGCAGTGGACCTTGCCGTTCGGCTCAGCCTCCCACCACCGGGCTTCGTGCCAAGATGGCGTATCGGAGATCTTTGCTTCCGTATGCATGGACCGCACTAACCTTATTATACGCCTAGCTCGAAGGCAGCCAGCTGTCGGCCCGAATTCTGTCACCTAGATTCCGCTGGGGGCGGCAATGGCCGGTTCAGGCTATGCGCGACGACGGTCACATTCTCCGCTACTGTTGGCCTGAAATGATCGTTCTCCCTGTCTCATCTATAGCGTCGGCAATTGTTGAGCTTCCGTTTTCGCACTTGACAGGCACGTCCCCCCTGCTAGCCTGATGGCGTGCCATCGCAGATCAAAGTCGAGAAACTGAGTGATGAGGAATTTCAGGTTCGCGTGACCGAAGGGAACAGCTCAACCTCACATCACGTCACTTTGAAAAGAGTTGACTATGATCGCATCGCGGCCGGGAAGATCGGGCCTGGAGAACTAATCCACCGCTCGTTCGAATTCCTGCTCGAAAATGAGCCGAAGGAATCCATCCTTGCACGATTCGATCTTACCGCCATCGGTCGCTATTTCCCCAATTTTGAGCGGGAGATCCAGCACCGGCTAGCCGGCAAGGCTTAGGTCCGGGACCCGGAACCAAAAGCGGGATCTACGGATTCAACAGCGGAATGCTGCTAGCCGGCGGCGGAGCCGGAAAAGTCTTCAGATAGGAGTAGATGTCGGCAAGATCTTGATCGGACGCGACCTTCTCGGTATAGGGTGGCATCTGGCCCGTCGGTGCCCGCACGTAGCGAAGCACTGCCGCAAGACTCAACGCAGGCGGCCCGATGCGCGGCGCTATGGCCGCACCTGCACCCTGCCGCCCATGGCATTCGTAGCAGCCGTAGGCCAGAAACAGCTTCTTGCCGTTCTCCGCGTTCCCCTTCAGTTGGTTTGCTGAGGAAGGCGGCGGAGCGATCGATTTCAGAAATGCATAGATATCGTCGAGGTCCTGATCCGACGCTGTCGAGACCGGAACCGGCGGCATCTTGCCGGTGGGTTGGCGGACATATGCAATCAGGGCCTGCAGTTCCAGCGGAGGTGGGGCAAGGGGTGGTGCGAGCAACGTTCCTTGCCCCTGCGCTCCGTGACAGGCCGCGCAGCCGGCACTGGCAAACATTCGCTTCCCGCTATCGACGTTTTTGCCAGTCTGCGAGGACGTTTGCGCGTGAGCCCAGTAGAAACCGAGCATCAGGGCTAGCCCCATTGCGAGCACTTTCCCGTAAGGCACAGACGTTCCCCCGCGGCGCCGTTAGCGCGGCTGCGTAAGCACATCGACCAGCGCCGGCTCGCCGCGTTTGACAACCTCGATTGCGCGCTGGATCGCAGGCGCAAGATCTTTCGGGTCGGCGATCGGCCCTTCGCCGTACACACCCATGCTCTGTGCCAGCTTTGCGTAATCGATGGGTGGGTCGACCAGAACGCTGCCAATGCTTGCGTTTGTAATGCCGCGGTTGTGCTGACTGGCCATCACCTGGATTTGCATCAGCTCCTGATGGTAGGCCCGGTTGTTGTGCATGATGATCAAAAGTGGGATGCGGTGATGGGCAGCGGTCCACAGCACCCCGGGCGCAAACATGAGATCGCCGTCGTTCTGGATGCTGACCGTTAGGCGACCATGTTTGCGGTTCGCCAGTGCGGCTCCCACCGAAGCCGGAGCGCCGTAGCCGACCCCGTAGCCACCCTCCGCGCCGATGTAATGGTAATGCTTCTGAAAGTCCCACAGGCGCAGGGGCCAGCGGCTGACGAACTGGCAGTTGGAAACAAGTGACCAGTCTTCATTCTTGATTTGCGCCCAAATCTCCATGGACATCCGCGCGGTGCTGATCGGGCTGCCGTCCCAGCCCGATGTTGCTGCCTCGCATTGCGCCCGCATGGCCAGTTGATGGGCCGCGGCGATTTTCGCGCCGCGGTCTGCAAACGCACGCTTGCGGTCGTCGGTGATTTGACGCTTCACGGCTTCTGTCAGCGACGGCAGCGTCGCTTCGGCGTCGGCGGCAACCGCGAGATCGACCGGCTGGTACCGCTGGAAGTCCTGGTAGTTGCTTTTCAAGTAGAGATCGTTGGCAGTGATACTAATCAGCTTGGTACCCGGCTTGGTCACCCGATGCGATTCGGGATAGACCTGCCCGTGCACCGAATTCACAACGCTCCAGAAATCGGTCAACTCGAATCCGGCGACGACGTCCGCGGCGGCCACCGTGTCACCGCCATGCTCGGTCATGTTGAGAGGATGGCGGGTCGGGAAATTCATCCGGCCGTTGCGGTCGATCACTGGAGCTTGCAACGTTTCGGCCAGCTCGATCATCGCCGCGAGACCTGCGGGAGTCCGCGCGACACGGTCGGTCACGAGGACCGGATTCTCGGCCGCCACGAGAAGGCGAGCGGCTTCCAAAACCGCACCCTCATCGCCGGCCGGTGGCGACGTCATCGTAAGCTTGGGCACAGCGGAGTTCATACTCTTGGGAACGGGATGCTCTTGAATCACATGCCCGGCAACCACAGCGACCGGCATGGTCGGAGGAGTCGTCGCAATCTTGTATGCGCGCACGGCCGAATCGGCGAATGCCTCGAGGGAGACCGGATTATCGTCCCATTTCACATAGTCACGGACCATCGCGGCCGGGTCTTGCGCGCTGTGGGTCCAATCGACCTGACCAAAACGCACGGCGGCATCGGGAAAATTCCCGAGGATGATATACACGGGCACGCGGTCGCAAAAGGCGTCATAGATCGCCATCGACGCGTGCTGAAGGCCGACGGTGCCGTGCACACAGACCAGCAGCGGCTTGCCTTCGATCTTGGCATAGCCATGACCCATGCCAACGGCCGACTCCTCATGGCAGCACGTTATGAACTCGGGCTGCTTGTTCCCGCCGTAATTGATCAACGACTCGTGCAGGCTGCGGAACGAGTTGCCCGGGTTCGCGCAGACATACTCAAATGTGAGCGACTTCAGCACGTCGACCATGAAATCGGAGCCGGGTCGATCAACGGTGAGGACCTCAACGCTCGCTGCGCCGTCGGCCACATCCGCCTTGAGCAGGGGTGGCGGCGCCGGGTCGCCCCGCGGAACGGCAGGCGTCGCCTTCGCCACGCCAGGGGGCGCAATCAGGGCGGCTGTACCAGCGGCGGCCGTGCGCAGAAAATCCCGGCGATTCACGGCCTCTCTTTTCGACTTCCGCACAGCGGCACCCCCTGGGCTTCGCCCGAGAGATTATTACTCCGATGACGACGTTTGCCTACCATTTCACTGCGCAACTCGCTGTGCCGCCCTGCGCTGCGCGACCCACGCGAGGAAGCGCCTTGTCCGGGCTCGTTCCCGCCAGATCAGGCGGAAGAACTTGCCAGCGTCGAGGTTAGCAGCCTCATGACCGAAAAAAGTTTCCATGCGCCATCGAATATAAGGCGATTTCCACGGCGCCAGGCGATAGCCCTTGGCGACGCTCCAGTAGTAGCGCAGGGCGTTGCACATAGCGCGTCAGCGTATCACGATCGATGCGCGTCCCTAGCGTGGAGGAAAGCTCCTGACAGGTCGTTATGGCAGGCGGCGAACCCAGACACGCTCGGTGGCGGGCTTGCCAAGATAGAGCCGCACAGGACCGTGGCCGGACACGGTGAGCGACATGGTCTGATCATAGGCGCGGCCTCGGACGCGAATGCGGGCCGATGGCCGCAGGCTGCGCTGCTCGAGGAATTCGAGGAAGGCAGGATCCTTTTCGTACACACGCAGGACCTCATAGGAATGACCCACGCGCGCCTCCGACAGACGCACAGCGCCGTGTTTGCGGCGCAGGCGTGACATCCCGCCAAAAAGCGGGACGCCATGCGGGCAACGGCTGTCACGCCCAAAGCGCACCAGTAAAAGACGCGCCACCTCGGGCGAAATACCGTGCTCGAGACGCTCAGCCTCTTCGTGTGCGCGCGACCATTCGAGGCCGATAATCTCCGTAAGAAGTTTTTCCGCCAGCCGATGCCGTAGCACCAGGTGCTGTGCGGTTCCCTTCCCTTTGGCCGTCAGCTGAATCCGCCCGTCGCGCTCGACACGCAGGTAGCCTCCTCGGGCCATGCGTTTCAGTGCGGCCGTGACGGCAGGGGGTGTGACCGCCAAATCCTCGGCAAGCCGCGCGCTGATCGGTACCTGCTCCTCCTGGACGATTTCCCAGATGGCCTTGAGGTAGTCCTCTTGAGACACGCTCGTAGTTTCGCGCCGCATGGGTTCGTCGGATGAACGAGGTTTACGTGAAGCTTTTAGTGTAGGACGAAAACGATGTGACAACAACGATTCCAGAAAGGCATCACGGAATGTTCAAGACAACCTTGCCAAACTGCTCGCGATTTTCAAGGTGGCGATGGGCGTCGGCAGCGCGCTCGAGCGGCATTACGCAGTCGATCACAGGCTTGAGCAAGCCGCGCTTGAACAGTTCGAGCACCGAGAACAATTCCGACTTCTGCCCCATGAAGGAGCCGAGAATGGAAAGCTGGCGCGCGAACAGATAGCCGATGTTGATCTTGCTATCAAAGCCGGTGGTCGCACCGCAGGTCACCAGGCGCCCACCGTGTGCAAGACTGAAGACGCTTTGATCCCAGGTGGCCGCTCCGACATGCTCGAAGACGACATCGACACCACGGCCATGGGTGAGGCGTTTCACTTCTCGGGCAAATTCGCCCACGTGCAGCAGGGCATCGTCTGCCCCAAGCTCTTTCGCTTTGGCAAGCTTCGCTTGGGAACCGGCCGTGGCGATCACGCGTGCGCCCGCTACCTTGGCAATCTGCACAGCCGCGCTGCCGACGCCGCTGCCTGCCGCGATCACCAGGACCTCTTCGGCCGGCCGTAGGCGTGCGCGCGAAAAGAGCATATGCCATGCTGTAAGAAAAACCAGTGGAACCGCCGCAGCTTCCTCAAAGCTGAGGCTTGCTGGAATTGGAATGAGGTTGGCGGCGGGTGATTTTACGAATTCGGCATACCCGCCGTGGACCGTTGAGCCGAACAGAACATAGTCCCGGCAGAAATTGTCATGGCCGGCAATACACGCCGCGCATTGGCCGCAGGAAATTCCCGGCGCAAGGAGGACTTTCTCGCCGACGCGTGCGTTCGTAACGTTCTCACCCACTTCGGCGATCTCGCCAGAAATGTCACTGCCAAGAATGTGAGGAAACGGAACCGACCGGCCTGGAAGTCCACGGCGAACCCACAGGTCGAGATGATTCAGTGCACAGGCACGGACGCGGACCAGCACCTCATGCCGGCCAATCGATGGCTTGGGGAAGTCGGTGTAGCGCAGAACTTCCGGACCGCCGTGGCTCGAGATGACGACAGCTTTCATGATAGCCTCCCAATCAACGAGCGGGTTAACGTAGCACCGCCATCGGGCGGTGTCCAGAAGGCCCACGCGAGGCTCCTCCGGTAGTCTCGTCGGTGGACGCCGAGGATGACTCAGTCCCCGAGATGACACAACGGCACAAAGAATTGACACTGCCAGCTCGCCGACGTACGCTCAAGAAAACCCCATGGATCTATTCGAAGAAGTCGTACGGATGCGCAAGGCGGGCCGGAGAGGTGCGCTGGCGACGATCGTCCATACCAACGGCTCGATTCCCAGCTATGAGAGCTCGCGGATGTTGGTGCGCGAAGACGGCTCGATTGCAGGCACAATCGGGGGCGGATGCGTCGAGGCGGAGGTGTGGGCCACCGCCAAAGAGGTCATGAACGCCGAGCAGCCCCGCAAAATGACATTCAATTTAAACCATGAAGCGGCCTACGACGCGGGACTGATTTGCGGGGGTACGCTCGAGGTTTTTGTTGAGCCGATCCTGCCCCAGCCGACGCTTTATATCTTCGGTGGCGGGCACGTTTCGCTCGAAGTAGCACGCGCGGCCAGCGCTGCAGGGTTTGCTGTCAGTGTCGCGGACGATCGCCAGACCTTTGCAAACCCTGAGCGGTTCCCCATGGCGAGCGAGCTCTACACGACCTATGACGAGGCATTCGCCAAAATCAAACCCAATGCGTCGAGCTACCTGCTCATTGTGACGCGCGGCCACAAAGACGACATGCGCGTGCTGGCGTGGGCCGTGCGAACGGCGGCGCGCTATATCGGCATGATTGGCAGCAAACGCAAAGTCGTATCCGTCTACAAGGCGCTCGAAAAGGAGGGCTACTCGACTAACGAGTTCGAGCGCGTGCATGCACCGGTGGGGCTGGATATCGGGGCGCTTTCGCCCGAAGAGATCGCTGTGAGCATCACGGCGGAGCTGATCGCGGTGCGCCGCAACGCGCAGGACCTCGCGCATAAGTCGGTGCGGCTTTCCCAGGCTGCCCGCAGCCCGCACGACTAGTTCCCTATGCCTGCCGCGGTCGTTCACCCGGGGCCGCTGGCCGTGGCCATCCTCGCCGGCGGCCAATCGCAACGCATGGGTTCGCCCAAGGCGCTGCTGCCGTACCGCGGCAAAACATTTCTCGAACACCTGCTTGACGTGAGCAGGCATCCGCGGATCGAAGTCACGCGGGTCATTTTGGGGGCGCACGTCGGAGAAATTCGCCGGCTTCCGTGCCTCATTCCGGAGAACATCGTCGTGAATGAGGACTGGCAAAAGGGTCAGCTATCGTCGATCCACGCGGCCATTCGCAGCCTCCCCACCGATCGCACCGAAGGGCTCATGCTCTGCCCCGTCGACCATCCGATCATCTCCGAGGTGCTCGTCGGAAAACTCATTGAAGCATTCGACGCGAGTGGGAAGGGGATCGCGCTGCCCACGTTTCGCGGACAGCGCGGGCATCCCGTGATTTTCCGGTCGCGGCTTTATCGCGAATTGCTCACGGCTTCGCCCGAGGTGGGCGCGCGGCAAGTTGTTTGGGCACACGCGGGTGACATCGTCGAAGTCTCCACCGAAGAGGAAGGCGTCATCCTGAATCTCAACGATCCGGAAACCCTGAAGAGGTTGGCCCGGGAGAAAACGTAGGGAATCAGATCCTCTCTAGCAGAGCTCGGATGGCGTCCGCACAAAGCTGAGCGGCGTGAAACGTCGCAGGGGGGAGACCGCCGAGGGCTTCGGAAATATCTTGCGGTGCGATACAGCCTAATTCTGCAGCGGTTTTGCCGATGAGAAGAATCGTAAGCGCTGAGCCCGAGGCGATCGCGGCAACGCATCCCTGGGTGCGAAACCGAGCCGCAGCGATACGGCCCTTGTCAACACGAACCGCAAGCCACAAGATATCTCCGCAAACGGGATTGGTGACTTCCACGCTCGCCGTGGCGTCAGCAAGATCGCCCGCATTGCGGGGATTGCGAAAGTGATCGAGAAGCGTTTCGCTGAACACCGACCCAGTATAAAGCAGCGATCTAGGGATCGAAGCAGGCTGCGTCGGCCGCTCGCGAGGGGTCTCGGCCGGACTCCTAAGGTCGCAACCTTCGCCCTTTGTTTGAATCTTATTGACATGCAGGGGCTTAGGGCGATATTTTGACTGCCTGGCCTAGCCGGCGTTCTCTTGTCAGGGCGCGAGGGAACAGTCCTTTTACTTAAATCCGCCTACAAACTGCCTAGGAGATTGCAGATGCGACGATTCTTACGCACGCTCACCCCCGTGATTGCCGTCGTGTTGGGTGCGACTGCCGCGTTCGCCCAGGATGGAAAGTTGAGTACGAGCGTTACGCCAAAAGAGGCGTACGTATTCGTGGACGGAAACGCCATCCACGAAGGGAACTACTTCTGGTCGCGCACGGTTAAGCTAAGCGCAGGCAAGCACACCGTGGTGGTCGCCAATTACGGTTATAAGCCATCAACGCAGGATGTCAACATCGAGGCAAAAAAGACGACCAAGATCGTAGTGAAGCTCGACCCGGTCGGCGCCACGGTGGCGGGGCCCTACGGCAAGGTTCAGTTCACGGGCGTCGCACTAACTCCCACCAATCGTGCTGCAGTACTCTCGAATGGCACCACACCAGGCTACTTTGTGGGCCACGTGGATGAGTTCAACCATGAGTTCATTTGGCGGCAGGACCTGCTGATGCCTCCCGGCACATTCCACTTTACCGTCACGCGCGAAGGGAAGACCATCTGGGCCGGCGACGTGAATGTGGCGGTCAACAAGAGAGTCATCGTCGACGTCAAGAAGAACGCGCAGAAAACGGTTGACTGGAAGGAAGGCGAGAAGCTGAAGGACCTGCCGCGTTTCAAGTCCGGTGTTGCCACCACGCGAGTCGTCGTGGCGCCTGCGACCGGAAGCTTCAGCGCAGCGCCCACACAGATCAATTGCGGGCAGTCCTCCACGCTGACCTGGCAAACAGCTGAGACGGTCGATTCCAATATCACCAATGTCGGTGCGGTTGCGCCGAGCGGCAGCCAGTCGGTCTCGCCGCGCGCGACAACGACGTACGACTTCCTGTCAACCGGTCCCGGCGGCAAGGTTACCGGCAGCTCCACCGTCAACGTGAACACAACGGTGGTTGCGTCCATCAACGCAAGTCCGACCGACCTGCAATACCTCCAGATGGGCGACAAGGTTATTACCAATGGTTCGTCGACGGTAAGCTGGCAGACATCGAATGCCGACAACGTCACCGTTAACGGACAGTCGGCGGGCGCCAGCGGATCTCAGACGGTCACAGCCCAACCATCGGACACAAGCCCCATAGCTGAGGGTGGCCAGCCCCGATCGGTTGACCAAAACAAGACGGTCACCCTCAATGCCACCAACGTTTGCGGTGGCTCCTCCACGCAGACCGCCACCATACACATCACGGGCTCGGTTGAGCCGGTTCCGGCCGTTCCGCTGCAAAGCGTCTTCTATCCCACGGCTTATCCGGACAAGGAGCATCCGCAGGTCGGCTTGGTCCGCAGCCAACAACTTACGCTCGCCAACGTCGCTGCCGGATTCAAGAAGTATTTGGTGTACGATCCTGACGCAAAGCTCTCGATCGAGGCCTATGCGGACATCCGCGGGCCAAAGCCGTATAACCAGGACCTGAGCGAGCGCCGTGTCGAGCGGATTAAGCAGTACTTGGTTGACCAGGGTATTTCTGCCGACAAGATCGAAACCGCAGCGTATGGCAAAGAGCGCCCGCTCGACCAAGCCACGGTGGGAACGCTGCAAAGCACCAACCCGAACCCCGCACCCAAAGCACTCTCCAACAAACAGACTTCTTGGCTGGCCTACAACCGCCGCGCCGATATCGTGCTCTTGCCGTCGGGCAAGAAATCGACACAGTTCTTCCCGAACAATGCCGATGATGCCCCGCTGATTTGGCAGCGGCCGAAACCACCACTCAAGAAGGTGGAAGCCGACCAGTAGTCTCTTTCCTAGGCACGGACGCGCCGGGGGGCGAAGGCTCTTCGGCGCGTTCTTTGTTTCTGGCCCGCTCTTGCCGGTCGTGAAGTGCATAGTGCCGAGGAGGCGCTTTGGATGGTCAGTTTGGCCCGCCGAATCGCCCGCTGGATGGGCAGTTCCACGGAATTGTGCAAGTTTTTCACTCTCGACAAATGCGGCGAGCGAGTAGAGACCGCGCTTGGAGGTTCAAAATGGAAATTCCGGCTTACTTGACTTCGGTGCGGCCGCGGCCCAAGATACGACGCAAGATTAGTCCTTTGAAAGCTTGCCGTTTCTCTGTCGGCGTACTAGCAGGCAAGGAGGCCAGCCTGAAGCGACTCACCTTGATTTCCATGGTGATAATGGCCGCCGTCTGCGCGACGTTTGCAGCACCGGCTCTAGCCCAACATGAACATGAACATCCCGCGGGGGACGTGGGAAGACTCGGCAAGGTGAATTTCCCGATTTCCTGTGACCCATCCGTCCAACAGCAATTCAACACCGCCGTGGCCATGCTCCATTCTTTCTGGTACGAAAAGGCCAGCGACACTTTCGCTACTGTGGCGCAGAACGATCCCCATTGCGGCATGGCCTACTGGGGAATTGCCATGACGCACTACCATCCCATTTGGGAAGCGCCCGGCCCGGCGGACCTGAAAGCGGGTGTGTCCGCACTCGAACAAGCCAGAACGGCCAGCGCCAAAACACAGCGCGAGCAGGACTACATCGCCGCGATCGGAACCTTTTACAAGGACAACGACAAGCTCGACCATCGCACTCGTGCCCTGGCCTATGAAAAGGCGATGGAGCAGTTGCAAGCGCGCTATCCCGACGATAGCGAAGCGGCTGTTTTCTATGCCCTCGCTTTGCTCGCCACTGCGCCTCCGAGTGACAAAACCTATGTGAACCAAAGAAAGGCGGGCGCAATCCTGGAGAAGATTTTTGTCGAGCAGCCGGAACACCCAGGAGTGGCCCACTATATCATCCATGCCTACGACTACCCGCCGCTGGCGGACAAAGCCTTGGAGGCGGCGCGGCTCTACGCAAAGATCGCACCGGACTCGCCGCACGCCCTCCACATGCCATCACACATTTTCACCCGGCTGGGCCTGTGGCAGGAGTCGATTGATTCCAACCTGGCTTCGGCAGCTTCAGCCCAGAAAAACAATGCGCCCGGTAACGAGCTACACGCGAAGGACTATCTGATCTATGCCTACCTCCAAGGCGCCCAGGATCTTGAGGCGAAAAAGGCACTGGAGGCACCACCGCAAGGTCGTGCCGACGACCCGCAGTACATGAACTGGCTTTACGCTATGGGTGCTTCGCCAGCGCGTTACGCTGTTGAACGGCATCGCTGGGCGGAGGCTGCGGCCTTGCCGGTGCCGGCAAATACATTTCCCCGTGAGCGTTATTCTTGGACCGAGGCGAATCTGCATTTTGCGCGCGCTCTCGGCGCGTCGCATACCGGCGATCTCGAAGCTGCGCAAGAAGACGTGCGGCAGCTCGCTTCGATTCGAGAAATTCTTACGCAAGAGAACAACAAATACTGGGCCGACCAAGTGGACATCCAGCATGAGGTCGCAACCGCTTGGATAACTCTGGCAGAGGGCAAGCGCGAGCAAGCCCTGCAACAGATGCGTTCGGCCGCTGACCACGAAGACCAGACCGACAAGCACAACGTCACCCCTGGCGTCATTCTGCCGGCGCGCGAGCTTCTCGGCGACATGTTGCTCGAGCTGAAGCAGTCGGCCGAGGCGCTGGTTGCATTCGAAGCCACTCTGCGCACAGCGCCGAACCGTTTCAATGCACTTTCAGGCGCCGCACATGCGGCCAACCTTTCCGGGGATACTGAGAAGGCGAGAAGTTATTCAGCCAAGCTGCTGGCCATCTGCGACCATGCTGACGGAAATCGGCCCGAACTTCAAGACGCGCGGTCACTCTTGGCGCAGAAATGAGCTCGCGTAAGAGCAGGTAAGACTGGGTTCAAGGACGCCTAAACCATGCTACGGGAGGTTAGGAGCCTTGTGATTCCCCCTCATTCCCGTATCGCGAGCTACACGTATACTGCTGCTCGAGCCCTGCACATCCCCAGTTGCATCGTTGGTTTACCGGAAGTGATCCGAATTTAAAAGGATGGACCGTCATGCGAGCTCTAAACCTATTGATTGCTGTTTTGACGTTCTCCGTAACCGCCCCGACGGGGACAGCACACAACCAAGCCATGGGCAAGATGCAGGGCGGCTGCGGCGACTACACCGCAGATCTCCATTCCGAGATGAAATTAATGTCCGCTCAGCTCACCGACGTCACGTCTGGCAGCGGAGCGGCGGATGCGGCTCAAATCAGACCGGGAGTGGCCTATTCGGTCCGTCTTCTCCCGCAGCAGCAGGTTCATTTTGCCTTGCCGCCTGGCCAGAACCGCGGTGGGGCTGGACGAAGCGCCGGAGTGCTTTCCCTGAGCGATCTCCCGGCGGGCAGCTGGCGGATCTCCACCGACAACCCGGTTTGGCTTGATCTCGTCGCATCCGGGCAGATAGTGGATTCTTCGGCCTTCGAGATGAAGATGGCTTGCACGACCATCCTCAAAACTGTTCTCTATACGGTGCGAGGCAAAGGCCCTGTACTCATTCAGGTGAATGGCGCGACACAGCGAACGGTGCGGCTCCTGGTGACAGCGGTGGCAGCGCCAGCCAGATAGCCGGACGGAGAGCTAATTTTGCCGCACAATCCTCTGCATTCGTTCACTTCGCCCTAAACCGTACAATCGCCGCAAATTCCACTCCACTGAGACAACGCCGACTGCCACCCCATGGGGAGCACACTGAGTTGATCCCATGTAAAGAACATGCGATTCCATTCCAATTTTGGAACGAGCATGCCCTCGTTCAAGATTGCGATGATTGGGAAACCACTCATGTGCGCTCGCCGCCACCAGGAAAGCTCATCGACCGCTGTCTTTAGTAAAGCCTTTCATCCCAAACTTCTTTATTTCGATATATTCTGGCACCCGCCAAAATTCATCCAATGTCAGGGGTTTTGAGTTGCCTGTTGAATACAGACCGACGAAAAAGGCTCTGCCAGGCAGGTGTCCAGTGAAGGAAGCGACGTCATGGGATTGAGAACATGTTGACGGTCGTCGCAGCGCTCATCGAGCATCAAGGCAGGATCCTAGCGTGCCAGCGCGCACGCGGTGGGCGCTCAGAATTGATGTGGGAGTTCCCAGGTGGGAAGGTCGAACGAGGCGAAACACCGGAGCAGGCATTGGCGCGCGAGCTGTGGGAAGAGCTCGGCGTCATCGCGAAGATCGGGCGTGAAGTATTTCGCACGACCTATGCGCCCGTCGAGATATCCGAGCCGATCGAACTGATCTTTTTCAACGCCTGTATCGCGCCCGATGAGATTCAGAATCGGGAATTTGAGCAAGTGGCATGGCGGGAGGCAGCGACTTTGCCTGAGCTGAACTTCCTGGCCGCCGACCGCGAACTGATCGACAAACTTGCGAGCGGCTCCATGCGCGTGCGCGAAAACGCGCCCTGAGATTATTTCGTGCCAAAAATCTTGCGAACGATCATCGTCAAGGGGTCATAGAACTGGTCGACGAGCCGTTCCTTTAGCGGAATGATCGCATTGTCTGTGATTCGGATCTCTTCAGGGCAAACCTCGGTGCAGCACTTGGTGATGTTGCAATAACCGATTCCTAGCTCCCCTCGCAGCAGAGGCGCGCGGTTGGCGCCGTCAAGAGGATGCATTTCGAGAGCCGCCGTGCGGACGAAGAAACGCGGCCCAGCGAATTCCTTCTTCTTGTCGTGTTCTCGCAGTACGTGGCAAACGTTCTGACACAGAAAACATTCGATGCACTTGCGGAATTCCTGCACACGGTCGACGTCAGCCTGGTCCATCTTCCATGCAACGCCGGGGCGCGGGCGAAACGGCGTAATTTTCTTATTGACTTCGTAATTCCACGAAACGTCGGTGACCAGATCCTTGACCACTGGAAAAGCCTTCATCGGAAACACCGTGATGGGCTGATCCAGGGGCAGCGCGTCCATGCGCGTCTTGCACATCAAGCAGGGCTTGCCATTGACCTCGGCTGAGCACGATCCGCATTTAGCGGCCTTGCAATTCCAGCGGACCGCGAGATCGGGCGCTTGATGAGCTTGGATGGAATGAATGGCGTCCAGGACAACCATGCCAGGCGTAACGGGCACCTGGTAATCGACGGCCCTGCCGGTGTGTTGGTCGCCGCGAAAAACTCGCAGCGTTGCCGTCGTTTCCGCCATCAAAACCTCCCTAGGAACGCCGTGTCCCGACGCCGTGGCGGCGGGGCCGAAGCTTGTCAATCCGCCGTTTTCTCTTCGGACAAGATCTGCTGCAATTCCGCAGGCATCGCGGCTCGCTCGACCTCGAACAGAGTCATCGTATCGCCTTTCTTGACAATCCCTTGGTTTTTCCTGCCCCACTCTTCGTCGGTCTTCGGAAAATCCAGACGACTGTGTGCGCCGCGCGTTTCCCTGCGGGCGAGCGCCGCGCGAGTGCATGCCTCGGAAAGAGTCAGCATGGACTGTAGGTCAAAACACAGATGCCAGCCCGGATTGAACACCCGTGAACCCTGGGCCCGAACCTTCTTCGCACGTTCCTGCAACTTGTTGAGCTCCTCGAGCGCGCGCCGCAAATCCTGGTCCGTACGGAAGATTCCTACCAGGTTCTGCATCACCCCTTGCAAATCGTCATGAATGGCATAGGGGCTTTCCCCTTCGGTGCGTTCAAGCGGCGTGAGAGCCTTCCGCGCGCAGTCCTCCATCTGGGCGTCGTCGATCAGCGGCAAGGGGGCCGTTTGCGCAAATTGGTGCGCGGCCAATCCCGCTCGACGGCCAAAGACCAATAAATCCGACAGCGAATTACCGCCCAAGCGGTTTGCCCCATGCAGACCGGCTGCGGCCTCGCCGGCCGCGAATAGCCCGGGAAGCGATGACTGACCCGTTTCAGCTTCCACACGTATGCCCCCCATGACGTAATGGCACGTGGGCCCAACCTCCATCGGCCCTTTGGTGATGTCGACATCGGCAAGCTCTTTGAACTGGTGGTACATGCTGGGGAGCTTGCGCTTTACGTAGTCCGCCGGTTTGTGCGAAATGTCCAGAAACGCACCGCCGTGTGGGCTGCCTCGGCCTTCTTTCACCTCCGTGTAGATCGACCGCGACACCACGTCGCGGGTGGAGAGTTCAAGTCGCTTGGGATCGTATTTCTCCATGAAGCGCTCGCCCTTGTTGTTGCGGAGAATGCCACCCTCGCCACGTACGGCCTCCGTCACCAGAATTCCCTGCACTCCAGGCGGCCATACCATGCCCGTCGGATGGAATTGCACGAATTCCATATCGAGAAGTTCCGCGCCGGCCTCGTACGCGAGCGCCATTCCGTCTCCGGTGCACTCCCAGGAATTCGACGTAACCCTCCATGATTTGCCGATGCCCCCCGTCGCCACCACGATAGCTTTGGCCCTAAAGGCGACGAAACTGCCGGAATTTCGCCAGTAGGCGAACGCTCCCGCGACGCGGTCGCCATCTTTCAGCAGCCGCGTGACGGTACATTCCATGAAAACGTCGAAACCCATGGCGACGCCACGGTCTTGCAGTGTGCGAATCATTTCAAGTCCGGTGCGATCGCCCACGTGACAGAGCCGCTTGAACGTGTGGCCCCCAAAGGCTCGCTGCAGTATTTCGCCGTCCGCCGTGCGATCAAACAAGGCGCCCCACTGCTCAAGCTCCCGAACGCGGTCCGGCGATTCCTGTGCGTGAATCTGTGCCATACGCCAATTGTTGAGGAACTTTCCACCGCGCATGGTGTCACGGAAGTGGGTTCCCCAATCGTCGGCTTTATCGACATTCGCCATCGCCGCAGCGAGCCCACCTTCGGCCATAACCGTGTGCGCCTTGCCGAGCAGGGATTTACAGACAACGGCCACCCGTGCACCCTGCGCAAGGGCTTCGATCGCAGCTCGAAGGCCCGCGCCACCGGCGCCGATGATCAAAACGTCGTATTCGTGGGTTTCGTATTGAGCGGCCGCTATCACAACAGTCGAATGTCCTTGAGTATGCCAGCGGACACCAAGCGAATGTAGAGGTCAGTGAGAGCCACGGAGAACAAGCTTAACCAGGCCCAAAGCATGTGGTGTTCATTCAGCGCCGTTACCCCGCGCCAGGCGGCGCGGCGGGGCTTGCCGAACGTGACACAGGAAAAGCAGTCCAGTTTCCCCCCGACGAGATGGCGGAGCGAGTGACAGGAGGCGGAGTAGATCGTCAACAGAATGATATTGACCAGCATGATCAAACCCCCGACGCCGATGCCAAATCCGTCTGGCCAGCGAAACGCCACCACGGCGTCGTGCCACAGAAAGCATAGAAAGATCGTGACGATGTAGAAGAAATAGCGATGCACGTTTTGAAGAATCAAGGGAAACGACGTCTCGCCCACATAGCCCCGATGCTCGCCCTCCGCGACGCCGCAAGCCGGCGGATGCATCACAAAGGCCCGGTAATAAGCCTTCCGATAGTAATAGCAAGTGACACGAAAGCCCGCTGGTCCGCCGAGAACCAGGACCGCCGGAGACAGAGGCCACCAGTGGTGGTTGGGATCAATCAGGGGTGAATAAAAAGGCGACAGATACGGACCCCACTCGTAAAACCGGCCTTCGAAGGCCCGCCAGGTCGCGTAAATAACGAAAGCGGTGAAGACCAGAAGTGCGGGGATGATTTCGATCCACCACGCATCATGGCGTTGTGTACTGCCGAAGCGAGCTAGTCCCCTAAGAGTTGAAGAATCTGCCACCCTGCTCGATACCCCCACAAACTAGGAACAGAATATTCGAGAATGTCGCTTTTGCAAATAATAATTTCAGGCGCAAAATTTCGCCTGCCCGTAACCAAACTGCTTATTTCGGCGCTTGGATGGACGCGATGTAGTTGACAAGATTTTCGATTCGCACATTTCCACGGTCCACGTCTTGTTCGACTTGATGAAAAATCGGCCCCCAGACTGGCATCTCGCGAGAGCCGTGCGCTGTAACCACGTCATCGCCCACGAT
Organism: Candidatus Acidiferrales bacterium; assembly: GCA_035622155.1. GTDB lineage: Bacteria > Acidobacteriota > Terriglobia > Acidiferrales > UBA7541 > Palsa-295. The sequence goes on along the minus strand of DASPVW010000018.1, from coordinate 50,060 downwards.
GGTTTTGCGCACCTGAGCGGCGGGAAACGTCCCGCCATTCTTCTTGGCGAGTATCGTCAGATCAGCTACTTTGACTTTGAGCGCCGAAGCGGCCGGACCATTCCCTCTTGCATCCAAACCATGGCAGGGCGCGCAATATTCTCGAAAAAGATCCGGCCCTTTCACCGAGCGAATCAGCGCCGGCAGCGCCTGATCGCTCGAGCCCGACTGGGACGGGACTTGGGCCGTAGCGCCCCATGCGACGGCCGCGCACGCCACGACGACACCCGATACGAGGGCAGCAATTCTGCGGCCCGTTCGCCATGAGATGTTCATCAGAAGCACGCTTATTCACCGAACCTGTCAATCGTGTCACGGACCGTGCCGAGGAACAAGTGCGATTGTAGGGACGGTTAGTCCCGATGCACCGTGTTGGGCGAGAACGCGGGCAAGCAAACCGAGAGGTATTCTGCGCCCTTCGGGGTCGAATAGCGAACCCATTCGCCGCGACGCGCGATCACCGCCTGACCTTCTCTCACCTCGAGATTTCCACCGGCGTAAGCAACGTCGAGCGCGCCTTTCAGCACCAACGAATATTCATCGAAGTCAGGCGTTTGCCCTGGTTCGGACCAGCCCGCTGGACTTCGCATAAAAGCGATGCTCACAGCGGAAGTCTTCGAATTCACCCGTCCTACGTATTCGCGAATCATCTTCGGTTTGCTGCCCGCCGCTTCGATTCGCGTCGGCTGCTCAATCAATTCTGGCATAGCCGTTTAAAGCCCCCCCCTTGCTATTTTCCTTCGTTGCGAACGTCAGACCAGACTGCGGCCCCCGTCGACGACGAGAATCTGTCCAGTGACGAAATCCGCAGCTGCCAGATAGGCAACCGCAGCGGAGATGTCGTCCCCCGTGCCCGTCCGATGCAGCGGCACCCGGCGAATATATTCCTCATCGGGGGGCTCCCCCGGAAACTGAATCGTGCCCGGCGCCACGCTGTTCACCAAAATCTCAGGCGCGAGCGCGCGCGCCAGGCAGCGCGTTAGCATCATCGATCCCGCTTTCGACACGCAGTAATGCGTGTAGCTCGGCCATGGAAGAATCCCCCCAAGCGAAGATAGGTTGATAATTCGCCCGTGCCCTTGTCGCTTCATGATCGCCGCAGCAGCTTGCGAACAAAGGAACTGTGATTTCAAGTTCGCGCCCATTACCTGGTCCCATTGCTCGTCGGTCAGATCTGGGAACCGCGCAGCAAAGAAAACCCCGACGTTATTGACGAGGATGTCGAGCCGCCCGAACCTTCTGTCGACTGCAGCGATCAACTCCCCCGCTTCGCTCCGCTTCGAGACATCTGCTTGAATGGCCACGGCTTCTCTACCCAACGCACCGATGTGGCCCACCACGCTCTCAGCATCGGCCGCTGACGTGCGGTAGTGCACAGCGATGTTTGCTCCGTCGGCGGCCAGACGAAGCGCAATGCTGCGGCCGATGCGCTTGGAAGCGCCGGTCACCAGCGCAACCCGCCCTTCAAGCGGCTTCGATTCCATCTTGCGACCCCTCGAACTCAGAGACTGGCACGATAACATTCGATCCGCGCTGACGAAAACAAAATGCGCACACCGATTGACTACCGACCTTACTTTCCAGTAAGCATGGGTTCTTAGTTGGCCTCGCCGAGTACCATGGGGTCTTGGCACGTGAGGTTGCCATGAGTTCAAGGGTTTTGCTTTCCACATTTGTGCGTTCGGGTGTGGTTCAGGCAGCGAACAGCCTGGTGCGTGGTCAGCAACTGGAACCTTTGCAGAGAGGGTTTGTAAAGTGACCCACCGGCGAGGCCTGCGAACCGGCCTCGTGGGGCTGGCCGGAAAGACGTTGAGTTTAGCATTCTATCTCTTGCGAGATGGAACGCAGTACGAACCGCTGCGGCTGAAACAGGCAGCCGCCTGAACAGAACCACGGCGGCAATCGGGGAGACCGACACGAGTCCACGAGAAGGTCATGAGCCAGGACGGAAGGATGGCTGACCTCCCTTGCGACTCAAAGGCTTGACACGGTTGTCCCTTATCATGGAAGGCCGAATGACACTCGACTTGCTCGCGATTGCGCCCCATCCCGACGACGTTGAATTAACCTGCGGTGGAACGATGATCAAGATGGCCAGGGCCGGTTATCGCACCGGCATCTTGGATCTCACGCGCGGCGAAACCGGAACGCGCGGCACCCCCGAGACGCGCCTACGCGAGGCCGCGCGCGCGGCGAAAATCATGGGAACCAAAATCCGCCGCAATTTAGGACTGCCGGACGCACACTTGCGCGTCTCCGACGAGTACAAGGTCGCAATCGCCGAGGTAATTCGCGAACTCGAGCCTCACACCGTCATCCTTCCCTACTGGGAAGGGCGCCACCCGGACCACTACACGGCGGCCAGGCTGGGTTACGAGGCCTGCTTCATCGCCGGTCTGAAAAACTACCCTTTGGCGGGCGAGGCGTTTCGGCCATTCAAAATTCTTTACGCCGCAGCATATGGTGATGTTCGGCCCACACTCGCCGTGGACATCACCAACGAGTACGATCGCCGGCGAAGGGCGATTCTCGCGTATGCGTCACAATTTCGGCCTCTAACCAGGGATCGGCGCTCTAAAGTTGTACTTCCACTGGACGAGCTGGAAGGCCGCATGAACGACACCGCTCGCTATTACGGCCGCATGATCGGGGTGAAATACGCGGAGGGCTTTGTGGTCAAGGAGGTGTTGCGGGCCGAGGATATTGTTCGGATGCCAGTACGATCATTCTAGCAGAGGCGGTGCAGAACCTTCCCTCACACTTCCCGACCCCGGTCGAATGCACGCTCGAGGCCCGCGATGCACGCGGGTACTGGACGGTGCATAAAGATTCCATAAACCAATCCCAGAAAATTTGATTGGGACCAATTCGAAAAATTGATTGAACCAATTGCGTTCGAACCACAGCGGGCTTGACGTGGAATGAACCGGTGAGGTAACGTCTGCGCCCTAAATCTTCTACCCTCAAACTCTGTCTGGGAGGTATCGATGGAACCGAAAGCTGTTCTTGAGTATGCCGCGAAACATAACGCAAAAATCCTCGACTTGCGTTTCATCGATGTACCCGGCGTCTGGCAGCACGTCAGCTACCCGATCCAGGAGCTGACGGCTGAGTCGTTTCAGGACGGCTTCGGAATGGATGCCAGCTCGATCCGTGGCTGGGCCCAGATTCACGAATCCGACATGCTGCTAATCCCCGATCCAAATTCGGCCTTCATGGATCCTTTCCGCGATACGCCGACGCTGGTCATGATCTGCGATGCGCAGGATCCTGTCTCGCGCAAACCTTACGAGCGCGACGTGCGCAATTTGGCGCACCGTGCCGAGGAACACCTCCAGAAAACAGGTATCGCGGACCAGGCATTTTTCGGAGCTGAGGCGGAGTTCTTCATTTTGGATAGTGTGCGGTTCGACTCGCGCGAAAACCAAGCGTTTTACTATCTCGATTCCGACGAAGGTCGCTGGAATTCGGGTCGCGCAGACCACAACTTGGGCTTTCGCCCGCGCTACAAAGAGGGTTACTTCCCTGTTCCTCCGACCGATCACTTTCAGGACATGCGGAGCGACATGGTTTTGAAACTGCAAGATATAGGCATCGAAGTCGAGTGCCATCACCATGAGGTCGCGACGGCGGGCCAGGCCGAAATCGACTTTAAATTTGACACGCTGATCCGCGCCGCCGACAACATGTGTAAGTACAAATACGTCCTGCGGAACACGGCCTACCAATACGGCAAAACAGTCACCTTCATGCCTAAACCCATATATTCCGACAACGGTTCGGGTATGCACACACATCAATCCCTTTGGAAGGGTGGTAAACCGCTGTTTGCAGGAGACGGTTACGCCGGCCTCAGCCAGACGGCGCTGTGGTATATCGGCGGCTTGCTGAAGCACGCACCATCGATTGTTGCGTTTGCCGCGCCATCCACAAACTCATACAAGCGCCTGGTTCCGGGATTTGAAGCGCCCGTCAACCTAGCGTACTCGAAGCGGAATCGCTCTGCAGCCGTGCGTATCCCCGTCTACTCGGCCAGCCCGAAGGCTAAGCGTCTGGAGTTTCGCCCACCCGATCCGTCGTGCAATCCGTATCTCGCCTATGCAGCCATGCTCATGGCGGGCCTGGATGGCATCGAAAACAAAATCGATCCCGGCCAGCCGCTTGATAAGGACATCTTTGAGCTTTCGAAGGAAGAGATGTCTCACGTGCCTTCGTTGCCCGGTTCCCTTGAGGAATCACTCAACGCTCTAGCGCACGATCACACATATCTCACCAAGGGTGGCGTCTTCACGAAGCACTTCATCGACCTCTGGATCGATTACAAGATGACGAAGGAGGTTACGCCCCTGCGGATGCGCCCACACCCGTTTGAGTTCCACCTCTACTACGATATCTGATTCGATCGACAGAAGCTTTGTGCCGCATTCAGAAGCGCGGTAATGGTCCGCGCTTAGGGATCGCATGTTGTTCCGCGAAGCGCGATTCTGGATGCTTGAGGTCCGACGCGAGCGTGAGCTGCTCTTTGAGCTACTAGGCAGTCCGGTCGACCTCTGGAACTTCGGTAGCCAGATTCTTCTTGTGGGCATCCCTCGTGTTTGCACACCCCAATAAAACCTCTGCACGACGACATGAACACCCAGCCGCGGAAATTCGGCTTCTACGATCGCCACCGTCCCGGCCCATCGCATTGGGACGCTTTTTTCTGGGGCGCATTGGCGGTCCCGTAGTAGGCTGTTTCGTCGCCATGACTGCACCAACACCTGAAGTCGTTCGCACTCTTCTCGCTCAACGGCAGCGAGATAAGGCCATCGAAGCGCTGCGGCAGATGGCGCCTTCCGCTGTCGCCAGTTTTCTCAGCAGCCTTCCCTTTCTGCAGCAGCGCGCGATCTTCCGCAGGCTCGATGATGTGTTTGCGGCCACCGTGGTTTCTCACCTGCCCTATTACCACGCCTACGTGCTCTTGCATGTGCGGCCAGCCGGGGAAATACGCAGCATTTTCGATCGAATGGATCCCGCGAAACGAGAAGCCTTCCTGGACGAACTGCCCGAAGAAACCTGGAAGGATTTCATGGCCGAACTTTCACAGCCAACCGCCCCGGCTCCCAGCGAGCCAACGGTCGCTCCCGAGGAACCACCCGTTCTTCCTGTCGCAATCGCCGAGCCACCGATTGTCGAGGCCCGGCATATCGAAAAGAATTTTGCCCAGCCCGATGGCAGGCAAATCCAGGTCATCGCTCCGCTTGATTTAGCTCTAGAAGCCGGGATCATTACCGCGGTGCTCGGGCCTTCCGGGTGTGGAAAATCGAGCCTCCTGCGAATTCTTTCTGGGCTCGCAAGGCCTTCCGGGGGAGAGGTCCTTTGGCATGGGGTGCCGATTAAGGAGTCACACCCGAATGTCGCGATCGTTTTTCAGAGTTTTGCACTCTTTCCGTGGTTGAGCATTTTGGAAAATGTCGAAGCTCCTCTGCTTGCAAAGGGCATGTCCCATCCCGAGCGTCACCGACGGTCCCTGGCAGCCCTGGCCACCGTCGGTTTAAAGGGTTTTGAGAGCGCCTACCCCAAGGAACTTTCGGGTGGCATGAAGCAGCGGGCCGGATTCGCACGCGCACTGGCTGTAGAGCCGGAAATCCTTTTCATGGACGAACCTTTTTCCGCCCTGGATGTACTCACGGCTGAGAATCTGCGCGGAGAGTTGATGGACTTGTGGCTGGCCAAGAAGATACCGACGCGCAGCATTTTTCTGGTTACCCACAACATCGAGGAAGCCGTCATGTTGGCGGATCGAGTTTTGGTGCTGGGACGAAATCCGGCGCGAATCCGCGCCGATTTTCACATCCCGCTCAAACAACCGAGAGATCGCAAATCGCCCAGCTTTCTGGTCTACGTTGATTACATTTACAAGGTCATGACCCAGCCGGAGCTTGAGCTAGCCCCACCATCAACTTTGGAGGCGCGCACCTCCACAAAGACGCACTACGATATGCTTCCCCACGCTCGACCGGGCGGCGTGTCGGGCATGCTGGAGTTGCTGGTCGATCGCGGCGGACAAGAAGACATCTACCACGTTGCCGACGAACTGCACCTGGAGGTGGACGACCTTCTCCCGATTCTCGAGGCTTCGGTCCTGGTCGGTTTCGCCCAAGCGCACGAAGGCGACGTTGAAATCACAGAGCAGGGCCGAGCTTTCGTTGAAGCGGACATCCCGCTTCGGAAGGCCCTGTTCCGCGAAGCCGCGCTGGCGACGGTCCCGCTCCTTAAACAAATCCACGGTGCCCTGGCGAAGAAATCGGACCACACCATGCCTTTGGAATTCTTTCACGACCTTCTGGATGAGCACTTTTCCGAAGACGAAACTCGCCAGCAAATTGAAACGGCTCTCAACTGGGGACGCTGGGGGGAGATCTTCACCTACGATCCGGAGACCGACCGGCTACGGCTCATTGAATCGAGCGAGCGGGAAGGTACGAGCGAAACGGCCCCCCTCCACTCATGATCCTGCGACCGTCAACGTCTTCCGGAGTTTCTCGGATAGGAGGATTCGCCGTTGGGATGTCCTCCCTGCTCCATGATTTGCCCATCCTTCTTGCGGCCCTGGCCCTTTTCTATGCGCTGCTTTCGACAACGCACTACTGGCTTTCGCCCATCTCGACCCACACGGAAATTAGCCTCCAGGCGAGCGCCCTGCCCAAGTATGCGATGTTCTCGGTCCTGCGCATCGGCTTTGCCTACTTGGTGAGCCTCATTTTCAGCCTCGTGTACGGGTACATCGCCGCCTACAACTCGAGAGCCGAGAAAGTCATGATTCCCCTGCTGGACACCCTACAATCCATCCCGGTCTTGAGCTTCCTGCCAGGCGTCATGGTCGCCATGATCACACTGATTCCAACCAAGCAAATGGGGGTCGAACTGGGCTCCATCTTACTCATTTTTACGGGCCAGGTATGGAACATGTCGTTTAGCTTTTACTCCTCGCTCAAGGCGATTCCCCGCGAACTGCGGGAAGTGGCCCGAGTGTACCGTTGGAGCCTATGGCAGCGGTTCACCCGACTGGAACTGCCTTACGCGGCGATCGGCCTCATCTGGAATTCGATGATGTCGGTCGCCGGTGGGTGGTTTTTTTTGATGGCCTGCGAGATGTTTGTTCTGGGCGACCGCGATCTGCGCCTACCCGGACTTGGTTCCTACTTGCAGACGGCGGCCAATTCTGGCGATACACGCGCGATCCTGCTGGGACTGGCGACCATGATTGCCGTGATCGTACTGATCGATCAGCTGATCTGGCGTCCGGTCATCGCGTGGGCCGAGAAGTTCAAGTTCGAACAGGTCGAGGCTACCGAAACGCCTCAATCGCCCGTCCTCGACCTGTTGAGAAAATCTAGAATTCCTCCCTTTTTTGCCTCCACAATTTTCCGGCCACTTCGCGAGCGAATCGATCTCCACTTCGCCAAGCGCGCCGAGGAGTTTCCGCGCGATTCGCTGACCCAATCCCGGAAGTGGTTTGCCTGGATCGTTGCCGCTGCTGCCATTTTGGGAATCGGCTACGCCTTCGTTCGAATGGTCCTCTTGCTTATGTCCCTGACCACCCCAGAAGTGCGCAGCATCTTTGGGGGCGCCGGTGCCACATTCCTTCGCGTGGAGCTGAGTCTAGCGCTGGGGGCACTCTGGACGATCCCGGTGGGTGTTGCGATCGGCCTGCGACCTAAGCTTTCCGCGATCGCCCAACCCATCGCGCAAATTGCAGCGTCCGTCCCGGCGACCGCCTTGTTTCCGATCATCCTGCTGGGGTTAATCCGCCTGCGCGGAGGGTTGAGCGTGGGCTCGATTGTTCTGCTCTTGCTGGGAACACAGTGGTACATCCTGTTCAACGTCATCGCCGGTGCGATGGCGATTCCGACCGACCTCAAAGAGGTGTGTGACCTGTTCTCTTTTGGGTCTCAGGAGCGTTGGCGTGAACTATTTCTACCTGCCATCTTCCCCTACTTGGTCACCGGTTTAATAACGGCTTCGGGCGGGGCTTGGAATGCCAGCATCGTCGCAGAGTATGTGCATTTAAAGGGGCAAACATTTTCCACGGTCGGGCTCGGCGCGATCATCAGTAACGCGACCGACAGCGGCAACTTTGCCCTTTTGTTGGGCGCCACGATCGTTATGGCGGCACTGGTGGTCACGATCAACCGACTTGTGTGGCGCCGGCTGTACGTCCTGGCTGCCACGAAATACAAGTTGGAGACTTAGTCGAGCCTAAACAGCGGGCCAGGAGCCGTATCGGATACGGCGGCAGCTCATCCTCGAATCTAAACCCCTACAGCACCGGGGCAAACAGACTAGGGGCTCACATTGATACACTCGGGATAGGGGGTTTCGGTGAGATGAACCCTTCTGACGGCAAGGACTCGGTCCGCGCCCACACCGGTGGTGATGGTCAAAACCCGAGCGAGGAGTCCCTCCCGCGACACCGGGTCACGCTGGAACTGCAGCGTGTGGAAAGATTTGCCGCGATGCTCGCCCACAGCCGTTCCTCCCCGACCATCGAGATCTCGGATTATCTGGCCGGGATGTACATCTGCAACTGGGAGCACCTCTCGGAGTATTGGGCAGATCAGAATAGAGAAGAAGCTGAGGGCCTGCTTCGTAGTATCTGTCAGATCAGCCCGCAGCGCTGGCACACGTGGATTGAGCTCTACGACCAACAACATGGCAACAAGACGACACGCGGCTGGCGTCTGTTTCGTCCCTGGAAAAGCCAGAAGAACCCCGTGCCGCCTGGGCCGTCGACCGCGCTCCGAGAGGTGCTCCGGCAGGCCGAGAAGATCGCGCCAGTCTATGAACGCACCGAACAGCGCTCGATTCCCGTCCTAAACACCGAGTGCGTCCTGCTTTGCATCGTGAGGAATCTCGGTTCGGAAATCAGTCGCAAGCTCGCGCTAGCCGGTCTCGACATTGCCCGCCTTGAACGCGAGGTCCTGTTGCCGCGGCGAAGACCTCGACGGTAGAACACCCGCTTTCTGGTCCGCAACGTGGAGACGTTCGCCTCAACGTTAAGGGCCTGTCTTCGGTTTGACCCTCGAAGGAGGCACGCAACAGGCGGCCTAAATGATCATCTTAACCCTCGGCCACAAGACTGCTAATGGTGCGGCCGGGCGCGTATTTTCCCGCGCGGCTCACAGAGATCTCCACCAGGCCATGTGCCGTCTCATTTAACTCGAAACGATCGTCGCCGACTGGATGCTGTCGATATTGGGGAAGTGTTTATCCAGGTAGGCCTTGCCCTGCGATGTGATGGAGCCCTGATCGGGTCGCTCGCCATAACCGGAGTGCAACCTCTGAACCACATCCATACCAGACGTGACTTTCCCAAACGGTGCGAAGCCCTGCGAATCGAGGAATGTGTTGTTCCCGAAATTGATGAAAAGCTGCGTGGTGCGCGTGTTTGGCCCCGCTGTCGCAAACGTGATGTATCCAGGTTTGTTGCTTTGCCTGACCGGATCGTCTTTGATATTCGCGGCGCGCCAAACTCGATTGACCGCCGGGTCTGCGCTCAAGCCGAATTGAATGATGAAACCTGGCACGACACGAAAAAACGCCGCTTCGGCAAAAAAGCCGTGTTTCACGAGGTTGTAGAAGCGGTCGGCTCCCAACGGAGCCCACGCCTTGGTAACTTGGACCGAAAAGTTTCCCTTCGTTGTTGCAAATTGCACTCCGAATGTGTCAGGAGCTTGCTCGTTCATGGAAGCGGGCTCGAGCAGCGCTGGATTCGTCGTCATAATGTTTTCCTTGATGAAGGATGTCATTCCTTGTTCGCAGGAGGCTTTTCAGGTTAATGCGCCGTGGGATTTCCGGGCCCTGCCCCCGTAGCAGGTGAAACGGTCGCCATCTTAATGCTATCAAGCATCGGAAAAGACTTGTCGAGATAGGCCTTGCCCCCTCTGGAAATGGCCTCTTCGCTCGGACCCCGCCCTCCCATTTCCGGCAGATCGCCGTAACCGCTGTAGAGCTTCTCGACGACCTCCATGCCAGACGTTACCTGGCCAAAGGGAGCAAATCCCATCCCATCGAGCGCCGATCCGTTGTCACGAAGATTGATGAAGACCTGCGTCGTACGTGTATTGGGACCGCCCATCGCAAACGTAATGAAGCCCACTTTGTTGCTCCCGCGAACCGGATCATCCTTGATGGTCGCCGTATCCCACACCGCGCTAACTTTCGGGTCCCCGCTGATCCCGAATTGCACCACGAAACCCGGCACCACCCGGAAGAAGCTTGCGTTGGTGAAGAACCCGTGCTTTACAAGATTGTAGAAACGATCCGCCCCGAGTGGTGCCCATGCCCGCGTCACCTGTATGACGAACTCTCCCTTGGTCGTCGTGAACACTACGTCATAGACATCGGGGGCCCTCTCCTTGAGCGTTGCGGGATGCAGTAACGCAACATCGGTCGCCATGCGAGGCGCGGGAGTTGTCGCCGCACGCGTCTTCGCTGTGTTCGTCGGCCCAGCTGGAACACCCGTTGATTGGCTGTCGGCGGCCGCCGCATGCGACGCCAACGCCGGACAGAAGATCCCGATCGAAAAAAAAATAACCCAGGCAGCCGTGCCTTTCATTCCATTATCCCTCTCGGTCCGAAATAAAGCGCTGTCCTTCCGAAAACATGGAACCGATTCTATCCGATTCGGGCCGCCCGCAGTCGATGTTTCGCCCGCCTGGGTTCTTCTCGGCCCATCGAGTGCTGCTCGCTCACCCGCGGCAGGGTTGCCACCTTAGAACATGCGTACGGCTTTACTGCCTCGAATGAACTCATCTGTCGTAGCATCGGGAGGTATCGCTCCGAAACAAGCATGGAATGCGGTCCTTAAGGCAATGCCCAGCGAGCACATCGGCGATCTAAAGAAGTGGGTGGGAGAGCTTTCACGCAGAAATACCGAAGGCGAGGTGGTGCGCTTGACCCGCGCCGTCGAATTGATCAGCAAGGACTTCGGCGTGCAGTCCCACGAGGTTGCCATTCTGGCCCTCACGCCGGACGAGCGTTCGCTTCGCTTCCTTGCGCCCGATAGTCTCCGCGCCGTCGGCCAGATTCCGCTGTCGAGCGCCAACTCGCTCGCCGTCCGTACGGTCCGCGAAAAACGCCCAGAGATCATCAATCATTTTGCCGTAGTCCCCCACGCATCCGTTTTTGAAGGGGTGCCCATCGTCGACGATGTGCGCGGAGATCCCATCCAGAAAATCATGAGCGCCCCGATCATATTCGGGGACGAGGTGATCGGAGTCGTTCAGGTCTCGCGCAAAGGCAAGACTCTCGCGGAAGCTGGTCCCGATTTCACCCATCCCCAACTCCGCGAACTGAGAACGATTTCCGAGGCGCTCGCACCATGTATCATGCTGTGTAGCAAAGAGTGATCGTTACGCAGTTCGTCTTGCCTAATTCTTGCATCAGCCCTCGTCCCACACTGTGAAAGGAGTTGACATCCCTGCGCGTGCTTGCTAATTTTCGAGCGCCGTTTTTCTAGCTCACCTACCGGAGGCACCGCCAACCGGCACAGCTCATGGCGTTCGTCGCGAAGAAAATTTTCCTCACCAAAGGAGTTGGCAAGCACCGCGAGCGCCTTTCGAGCTTCGAGCTGGCTCTCCGCAACGCAGGCATCGCTGCCTGCAACATCGTTCGGGTTTCCTCCATTTTTCCGCCGCATTGCAAACTGATTTCTCGCAGCGAAGGCTTGAAGCATCTCAAGCCCGGCCAGGTAGCCTTCACCGTCATCAGCGAGAATCAAACGCGCGAGCCGCACCGCTTGATTGCGGCCGGCGTTGGCTTGGCCCTTCCCGGCGACAAATCGATGTACGGCTACCTGTCCGAGCATCATTCGTTCGGGGAAACCGAGGAGGTCGCCGGAGAATACGCCGAGGAACTCGCCGCGGAAATGTTGGCCACCACGCTCAACGTCGAATTCGATCCGGATTTGTCTTGGGATGAAAAAAAGGAAGTTTATCGGATCTCGAACAAAATCGTCCGCACCATGAACATCACCCAATCCGCCGTCGGCGATAAGCGCGGACTGTGGACGACCGTTCTTGCGGCGGCGATCCTTCTTGCTGACGAGGACTGATTCTCTCCTTTCACCTTTTCTGCCTGCAACAATTGCTGGGCTTTCCCTCAATGGGCGCTAGTTTGCCGTTTCGAGCACCGCTGCCATGTACTGGACCAGTCGCGGTTCATCCATGCCAAGATGATGAATCCCGTGCAGAACCACCATGCCACCTGGGTGCGCAACATACCGAGGCCAATATCCCACCTCGTAGGGTTCCAGGCGCCGCAAGGGGCCGCTGGCTTCGGGATCGACGAAATGTCTTAGCTGGGAGTAACTGCGCAAATCGAAGCGGAGGTAGTAGACGACGAAGCCAAGCAAAACAATCGACGCCAAGGCAGGAGCGGTCCGTAGAACCAACTGCCGATCTGGCCGGGAATCCCCTGCCCTCGCATTCTGCTCATGCAGATGGGCCCCGGTTGCCTACGGCCCGCCGTTTGTCATTGCGGTATGAGCTTAAGAAAAAATTCGTGCACCAGCGTATCGGCGGTCAATTCCGGATGAAACGTCGAGGCAAGAATCTCTCCCCTTCGAACCAGCACAGGGTGGCCTCGGTCCTCTGCAAGCACTTCGACTCCTTCACCGACCGACTCGATGATTGGTGCGCGAATGAAAACCATTTCCAGCGCTTCGTTACGCAGTTTCGTCAGCCCTAGATGGACGTCGCTTGCTAGCTGCCGCCCGTAGCCATTGCGTAGAATCGAGATGTCCAGCAAGCCCAGCGACTCCTGCGTCGGTCCGTGTACTTCTCGCGCGAGCAGAATGGCACCGGCGCACGTGCCAAAAAACGCACCGCCATTGGCGGCGAAACGCTTCAGCGCATCAAAGAGCCCCTCCTCCCGCATCACCTTCAGATGGGTCGTGCTCTCTCCGCCCGGCAGAATGACGCCTCGTATCCCATCCAGATCGCTCGGCGTACGAACGAACCTAGGCCTCACGCCTAGGCGTTCAATCCCCTTCGCGTGCGCCTCGTAATCCCCTTGTATCGCGACAATCCCGATCTCTGCAGGCACGATCCACCACCTTCCCTCTACCAACCACGGGTCTGCAGCAAATCCTTCTCCTCCATTTGCCGCACGTCGAGACCGCGCATCGCCTCGCCGAGTTCCTCCGACGCGTCCAGGACGATCTTGGCGTCCCGATAATGCGTTGTCGCCTTCACAATGGCTCGCGCGCGCTTAGCCGGATCGGCCGATTTGAAAATGCCCGATCCGACGAACACCGCCTCCGCACCGAGCTGCATCACCAGCGCCGCGTCGGCTGGCGTCGCGATCCCACCTGCTGAGAAATTCGGTACCGGCAGCTTTCCGTTTTTCGCCACCCATCCCACCAGCTCGAACGGTGCACCAAGCTCTTTCGCCGCATGTACGAGCTCTTCTTCGCCAAGCGTTGTGAGCGTCCTGATCTGCCCAACAATCGCACGCAGGTGCCGCACCGCCTCGACGATGTTCCCCGATCCAGCCTCGCCCTTGGTTCGAATCATCGCCGCGCCCTCGGCGACTCGCCGCAGCGCCTCACCCAGATTCCGCGCGCCGCACACGAACGGCACTTTGAACCCGTGCTTCCAGACGTGATGCTCCTCGTCGGCGGGCGTGAGCACCTCGCTTTCATCGATATAGTCCACCTCGAGCGCTTCCAGCACCTGGGCCTCGGCAAAATGACCAATCCGAACCTTTGCCATCACAGGAATCGAAACGGCCTCCATGATTTCGCGGATTACCCGCGGCGCTGCCATGCGCGCCACACCGCCTTCCTTGCGGATGTCGGCCGGAACGCGCTCGAGCGCCATCACCGAGCACGCCCCAGCATCCTCGGCAATCTTGGCCTGCTCTCGATTCGTTACGTCCATAATGACGCCACCCTTCAGCATCTCCGCCAGGCCCACCTTCACGCGCCACAGATTGTTTTCCATCAAATCCATGTTCGTTCCTCCCCGCCCTCCTACTTGAACCCGTCGTTGTAATCCAAGGTTCGTCTCCGCCTTGAAGCTAGCTTCGCTCTGCCTCCGCCGACTTCGCATCGGCCGCGGCAGCTGACTGAAACCGAGCCGGATCGATGACCACAAACCTCGCCTGCCCTTTGGCCAGCACGACGCCCGATGCGGTGCGAATCTCCCCTTCTCGCGACCGCAGCCGCCCGTTGCGCTCTGTTTCCCAACCTTCCACGACCAGCTCGTCTCCCACCGGCACCGGCTTCCGATATTCCACGGTCAAGTCTGCGGTCACGGCATGCTCTTTGGCGAAGCGGCTCACCTTGGCCATCACTTCATCCAGCAGCGTGGCGATCATCCCTCCGTGCAGATAACCTCTCGCACCCTGATACTGCGCACCGATGCGAAATCTTCCCCGAATGCGTTGTGTTGCGTCGTCCTGCTCAAAGGTCAGCTGCATCCCGTGCGTGTTCGCACCGCCGCAGACAAAGCAGCCGTTGGTCGGATTCGGTGGTAGTAACATGTCAGACCAGCGCGACGCGCCCGCGGAACTCGTCGCGCGCCCCGCGCTGCCGCTTGTGCAACTCCGCTTTCAGGACGTCGCAGAACGTGTGCACGCCCCGCGCAATGGTTTTCTCGTCTACGCTCGCAAAACCCAGCCGCAGGGTATTCGGCTGCGGGTTCTGCAGGTAGAAGTACCGCCCAGGCACGAAGTAGATCCCGCGTTCCCGAGCGTGAATCAGCAAATCGCCCGCGTCGAATCCCGGTGGCAGCGTCACCCACACCGTCATGCCGCCTTCCGGGTGGGTCCAAGCCGTCTCATCTGGCATGTGTTTTCCAAGCGCCTCCTCCATGGCTTCCAGACGACTGTGGAGCACCCGCTTCATACGCGCGAGGTGTCGCTTTAGGTGGCCCCTCTCAATGAATTCGGCTAGTGTCGCCTGCGAAAATTGGTCAGTGTGCAGGTCGGTTGCCAGTTTCACTAGACGCAACCTCTCCATCGCACTCTCCGCTCCAATGCACCAACCCACCCGCAAACCAGGAAAAGAGATCTTCGAAAAGCTGTCGATCTGGATCACATTTCCATGCGTGTCGAGCGACCGCAGTGACGGCAGCGCGGTTCCCCGAACCCGGGTTCGTGCGTAAATGCTATCTTCGATGATGGGCACCTGATAGCGCGCCGCCACTTCCAGCAACCGGCGCCTCTCGGACAAAGGCATGGCGGTCCCTGTCGGATTGTGGAAGTCGGGCGTAATAAAAATAAACTTCACACGGTTCTGCAGCAGAACGTTTTCTAGCGCTCCGACGTCGAGGCCCACATGCCCGGTGCGAGCCTCGCCCGCCTCGACGGGAACGGC
Organism: Candidatus Acidiferrales bacterium; assembly: GCA_035622155.1. GTDB lineage: Bacteria > Acidobacteriota > Terriglobia > Acidiferrales > UBA7541 > Palsa-295. Next base: position 34,657 of record DASPVW010000018.1, on the reverse strand, counting down.
AAGCGTGCGCACACGAGCCCCCGCAAAAAGCGAAATGGCGCCTGGATAGGCTGGGTTTTCAATCGCCACCGCATCGCCCGCACGAAGAAATGCTTTACAAATCAGGTCAATGGCCTGCTGCCCCCCGTCGGTGATCAGCAGCTGCTCGGGCCGCACCAGGAGGTTTTCCTCGCGGAACCAGGCCAATACAGCCCGTCGCAACGGCTCGTAACCGTCGCTCGCGCCCAGCTGCAGAATGCGCCGTCCTTCCCTCCGCAACACCGCGTTCGCGCAGCGCCGAAACTCCTCAACTGGAAAAAACTCCTCCGAAGGCCGCGCGCATGTGAAGGCCAGCGCCCCCGCAGGCACGTCCGGCATTAGCCGGCTCAAGCTCTCGTCCCCGCGCTCGTCGGCAAATAACGCCTCCCAGCGTGCGCTTCCTCCGTTTCCGTTTGTGCGCGGTGGCGGAGAGAACTGTTTGCTCACAGGGCCGCAAATAAACGTCCCGCGCCCTACGTGTCCCTCGATCAACCCCTCGGACTCGAGCTCCGCGTAGGCATTGGCGACCGTCGTGCGATGCACGCCTAGCTGGGTGGCTAACTCCCGGCTCGCCGGAATGCGGTCGCCGTCGCGCAGCTCTCCGGAATGAACCAGTGCGCGTAGCTGATCCCGCAGCTGCACATAGAGCGGAATGTGACTTTCCGGTTGCAAAAGCAGCGGTAGCATTGGACTCTCCCCTTAGGCCAATATACCGCGATTTGCAAGCTAATAAAGTGCCAATTTGGACTGGTTGAAGATGGTCGTTTCAGGGCGGCAAAACCGGGGAGACGTGGAACTACTGGCCGAACAACTTCGACTGCGCTTCGACGACTTTGCCGATGGCTCGCCTGGCACCGGCTGACCGACGTGCTGCTCCCACTACTCCCAGGACCCTCAACTCAGCAAGCGCCGAACGCGGAATGTACATGTGCAGGACGTTCCCGTGGAGGTCCGGTGGCATCAGCTGCACCCCGGAGTCCAGTAACTCGAGTAGGTTGTTGGCGACAATCCCTTCCATCGTATCCTCATCCTGAAATCGGAGGCGCACCCACAGCCCGTCCAGCTTCGGGCGGCTAAGAAACGCCTTGCGTTCGAGCTCAACCGGATCCTTAAAGTCGCGCACAAAGGAGACTGATTTTACCCCGCGTAGTGGGATGGCCTCGTGCTCCCCATCAAGTGTAAGCAGGTCAATAGCTTCTGAGCGCCCCAGAGCCGTTGGATTCAGATACCCCTTCCAGGATTTCTGATCGAGAAGCAGAACCACCACTTTCTTGTGAGTCGAGGCTGGGGAGTGGCTCGTCACGAGTTCAAGTCCTTCGGTGGGAAATATTGCTATGCCCTCTCCGACTATGTTATCTTGAGTGCGTCGTTTCTCAAGCTATTGGTGCTTAAAGGGTTAGCAGCGGAGCGCCAACGATCGACAGCAAAGGACAAATCCTAAGATCGGCCTCTGTCGTAGCCCTTATCACTGCTATCAGCCGGATTTGCGGATACTTACGCGATCAACGCGTGGCTCTCCTGCTCGGAACGTCGCCCGCTGCCGACTGTTTCGTGCTCGCCTTCCGAATTCCCAATCTAGTACGCCGAATGACCGCAGAAGGATCGCTCGGGGCCTCCCTGATCCCTGTGTTCACCGGCTATTTGCGCAACGGCCCGGCCGCGGGCGCTTGGGCCTTCGCACAGAAGGTGCTTTGGGATCTGGCCGTCCTACTTGCGATCTTGTCCGCCCTCGGCGTGATTTTCTCACGCCAACTCATCGGCATCTACACCCTGCTTGGCGGAAACCGCGTCGCCTCGGACCTTGCGGTCTACCTAAATCGGATTCTGTTCCCCGCCGTTTTTTTCATCGGGTTGGCGGGTGTGGCCACAGCCCTGCTGCATACCTACCGCCGCTTCGCTCTGCCGGCTCTGACGCCCGTGCTGTTCAATCTCGTCATGATCGGCTGTTCACTGAGCGTTGTGTACCGTCCGATTCTAGCGTGCACGCCGCCCGACTACCGCACGCCTGCCGTGGCCCTGGCGCTGGGGGTCTTGCTTGGCAGCGCGCTCCAACTGGGGGTGCAGCTGCCCGCCCTCCTTGGACGTGGCATGAATCTTACACCAGCTGTATCTGTGTCGGATCCGGGCGTTCAAAAGGTGGCGCGATTGATGGGGCCCGCGTTTTTCGGGATGGGCGTGTATCAGATCAATCTGTTCGTGGACACGGTATTCGCCTATTCCTGGAGGATGCCTTCCGGGAGCGTCACGTCGCTCTATCTGGCCGACCGAGTGATGCAGCTCGTGCTGGGCAGCTACGCGATCGCCGTCTCAACCGCTATGTTTCCGACGATGTCCCACCAGATGGCCGCCGGCCAGTGGGACCAGCTAAAGCGCACTTTTGGCTTTTCCCTACGAATCGTATCGTTCATCACGATTCCTGCGGCGGCCGGATTGATTTTGCTGCGCAAGCCCATCGTTCAGGTGCTGTTCGAGCACGGCCAATTCACCAGCCAATCCACGATCTTGACGGCCCGCGCCCTTCTGTTTTACTCGCTCGGCTTGCCCGCTTTCGCGGCGATCAAGCTCATCACGCCAATGTACTACTCAACGCAAGACACGATGACGCCCGCACGGATCGCTGCCTACGTGCTCGTCCTGAATATCGCGCTCAACACCGTTTTTTTGTTTTTCTTCTTTCGCGTCCTGTCCAACGGGAGCCCGGCCCTGGCCAGCTCCCTCGCGGCCTACTTCAATTTTGGGGCTCTGTTTGTGCTGTTTCGCAGGCGCTATGGACAACTGGGAGCCCGCCAATGGCTGTCATCGTTGGGAAGGATCCTCGTGTGCGCCAGCGCCATGGCTTGCGTAGCCTATCTCGGGCTGCGCGCCGCGCACCTGGCGGGCCAACGGCCCTTGCTCCCGCAGGCAGGACATCTAGCAGCCGTGGTTCTCATCTCGGTCGCGGCGTATTTCGGCCTAGCCCGTGTGCTCGGGTGTGAGGAACTCGCTGAGCTCCTTCTTCTGCTGCGCCGACCGGCGCCGCGGGCCGGCGATGTAGCGGAGGTGGCCGTGCCATAGCAGGCTCCAGGGGCTGGTCGCCGTGCCGGAGTGAGTGGCTGGCGGGAAATTCGTGGTGGAAGATGAACTTGGAAGCGCACGTTCGAACCTTTTTGAACGCAGTGCGAGTCGAGAAGGGCCTTGCCGACAATACGATCAAGGCGTATCGGCGCGACCTCGAAAAGTTCGTTGCTTTTTGTCAGCAGCGAAGGCTTTCAACCGAGCGCGTTGAGCGCAGCGACATTGTGGATTTCCTTGGCACCTTATACCGCAAAGGACTCGACAGCCGCTCGGTGGCCCGACACCTGGTGACCATACGTAATTTCTTTCGGTTTGCCCTCGTCGAGGGATATGTCGAGCAGGATCCATCGGCCACCATCGAGTCTCCAAAGTTTCGCCGCAGCCTACCGGAGTTTCTCACCGTCGAAGAGGTAGACCGTCTTCTCTGTCAGCCCGACACGACATCGGTGACCGGTCTTCGCGATCGAGCCATGATCGAATTGATGTACTCGTGCGGGCTGCGGGTTTCTGAGCTTTGTGGCCTGAGTGTCTCCGACCTGCAGCAGGAAGAAGGGTGTTTGCGGTGCATCGGCAAGGGCAATAAACAACGGCTCGTGCCGGTCGGTCGCCAGGCACTCGCTACCATCGAACGATACTTGAGGGAATCGCGACCCAAACTGTTGGGCGACCGCCATGCGCCGTATCTGTTCCTGGGCCAGACCGGGAACAGTATCGATCGGGTTGCATACTGGCAGCGGCTTCGCGATTATGGGCGCCAGGCCGGCATTCGGAAGAGTCTTAAGCCGCACATGCTCCGCCATAGCTTTGCCACACACCTACTCGATCGGGGCGCTGATCTTCGATCGGTTCAGATCATGTTGGGTCACTCGGACATATCCACCACGCAGATTTACACGCACGTGGTGGAGGAACGGCTGAAACAGGTTTATAAGGCGCATCACCCGCGGGCCTGAAGCGGCGGGGTGGACCAGCCAGGAGGAGCAGGACTTCATGCCGGATTACATCTACTTACTCGAGAGCAGGCTTTCCCCCGAGCAGCGGGCCGCCCTCGAACGGGTTCAGGAACTGGCGCGCATGCAGGATATGAATGTCTATCTAACGGGGGGCGCGATCCGCGACCTCATCTCCGGACAGCCGATTCGCGATCTCGATTTCACCGTCGAAGGCAATCCGGTGCGCATGGTGAGGGAATTGGAGAAGGGTGGAGCGCGCGTCCTCATGGAAAACGAGCGGCTTCGTGCCTACGACATCGTCTTCGCCGGGGATGCAGACGGCTCAATTTCCGCGGCGCGTGATGAAATCTACGAGCGGCCCGGTGCCAAGCCCGAACAGCGCTTCGCTAGCATCATCGAGGACCTCCGGAGACGTGACGTCTCGATGAACGCCATCGCAATTTCGCTGAACCCGAATTCCCGTGGCTTGCTGCTCGACCCCACCAATGGTCTTGCGGATTTAGAGAGGCAGGAAGTCCGAGCACTTTCGATCCACGCGTTCACTAACCAGCCGGTACGCCTGATGCGCGTGCTGCGCTACTGTGCGCGCATGGGATGCAAGATGGAATCGAGAACGCAGGAGTGGTTCGAGCTGGCGATGCAGCGCGGGTTACATGAAAACATCGAAGGGGCCGACGCCGGCGACGAGGTAAGGGCGCTGGCACGCGAGGACCAGCCCACGGCAATACTCAAACAGTGGGATGCTCGCGGCCTACTGGCAGCGATTCATCCTCAGTTACAGCGTCGCAAGCCGGACTACGAGGCTTTGAACAAACTCGCGCGTTTCCGGACCAACTATCTAGCCGCGGGAATTCGCCCGCGTCTGCCCGCAGCCGTGACGTACTACACACTAGCGAGATTGAAATCCCGCGAAGCTGCCGCCGCCCTGCGCCATATGGAGTTCCGTTCGGCGGAAATCGAAGCGATTTCCAGTCTGGTTCCCGAGGCGCAGAAAATTGCGAAGACCCTCAAAAGCCGAAAGACAAACTCGCCCCGAGACGCCTTTTTCTACATCGCTTCGCTACCGCCCGAGATGCTCGTGTTTATCGAGGTGGAGATGCCCAGCCCGCGGACCCTCGCGAAGATTCGGAGTTACGTCCAGAAATGGCGTCCGATGCGCTTGGCGCTTCCCGTGGCCGAGCTGGACGCACTGGGGATCCCCCGCGGCCCGAAATTCGACAAGATCCTCGAGCAATTGTTTGAAATACAGCTTCGTGGAAAGGCGCGTACGCCCGAAGACCGCAGCAAGGCGCTCCGATCGTTGGCAGGAATCAAGGAAGAACCGAAGAAAAAAGAAGAGAAGGAAAAAAAGAAGCGAAAAACAAAAGGAGCGGCGGCTCCCAAGCCAGCCCACAAGGCGGCCGCGGGAGCTACCGCCGTCCCAGCCGAACAACCTCTGACCGCTTCACGCAGCCCAAACTTCAGAAAGGCTGCCGGGGAGCACAGTGGTCCGCGGAAGCACGCCGCGCCGTCGCGGTCGAAAGGACCCTCCGCGAAGAAGGCTCGCGGGCGCTAGCCGGCCTGGCGCGCTTGCTTGGGGTTGGCAGATCGCGTCCGCTATCGATGATCTTAAATCGCCAGCGCCGAATTCGAGTTCCTATGACAGAGCTTCGGAAATTCCTGGCGTGCGCGCAGAGACAGTTGCGATTGCCCGCCGGCTCGGTCACCGTCTGCTTGGTCACCGATGCCACCATCGCGCGCTGGAATCGCACCTATCGCCGAAAACCAGGTCCGACCGATGTGCTGTCGTTCCCAGCTGACAACAAGCGGATCGAGCCTCCAAAACAAAGGCACAACGGCGAGGCCCTCGCTTTCGAGCTGTCTTCGTCTGGTTCGCAAGATTACTTTGGGGATATCGCCATCGCCCCGTCCGTGGCGCGGCGCAATGCCCGTCGCTACGGCCGTACATTCGATGATGAACTTCGCTCCTTGATCCTTCACGGCCTGCTGCACCTGATGGGTTACGACCATGAGACCGACACAGGTCAAATGAACCGACGCGAGCGTTACCTTCGCCGCATGCTCGGACTGGCATAATCGATGGCCATTCTCTTCTACACACTGGGCATGATCGCTCTGACGGCAGGCCTGGTCGTCGTCTCCTACCTGGACCGCGTCTACCGTGAGTTGGGGCGTGTTGCAACCCGACGTATGCACGAGCACTTAGAAACATTTGAAACGGACATTGAGCCACTCCTTAAGCTCGAGCGCGCGCGCGCAGCACCTGCCTTTAGTTTGCTGGCGCGGCTGTGGCTTGTATTGGTTGCCACGCTGACCGCACTCGGCGTGCTGCACTTTGTACCAAACCACTGGCAAGCGGCGTTGGAAATCGTCCTCCTACTGGGCGCGCAAGTCGTGGTCGCGATGCAGATTCTGCCCGTGCTTATGATGGCCGGCGCAGAAGGAAGCTGGATCGCCCCGCTCGTGCCGGTCATTCGGTTGTTGCTCTGGATCTTATGGCCGGTCCGCACCCTTACCGACTTGCTGGTCTCGTTGCTGCGGCTTTCCGAAGAGGAACCAAGCGCACCCGAGGCAGAACAGCAGGCCATCGAAGCATTCGTTGATCAAGCCGCCGAGGAAGGGATTATCGAACAAGAGGAGGCCAGGCTGATCGAGCAAGTGGTCGAGTTTGGGGACAAGCGCGTGCGCGATGTCATGACACCCCGGCCGGACATTGTCGCAATTCCTGCGAAGGCAACTCTCGAAGAGCTGCGAAAGCGTGTGGTGGAAACAAAATTTTCGCGGCTGCCCGTCTACGACAAGTCGCTCGACGACATCACCGGCATTGTTGTGGCGCGCGACATGCTAGCCGTTCCCGACCGCGATGCCCCTCGCCACAGTGTGCGCGAACTGGTGCGCCCGGCACTGTTCGTGCCAGAGACAAAGTTCGGCTCGGAACTGCTGAAGGAAATGCAGCAGAAAAACCAACAAATGGCCGTTGTGATTGACGAATATGGACTCGTGGCTGGTCTCGTTACGATCGAAGACCTTGTCGAGGAAATTGTGGGCGAAATCGGCGAAGAGGATCGCCGCCCTGCGCCGGACGTGGTGCGCGAAGGAAGCGGAGCCATGATCCTGCGCGGGAGTATCCCCGTCGACAAAGTAGGCGACCTTTTTGGCGTGCGGTTTGAGGCTGCGGCAGAGCACTCGGAAGCCACGACCATCGCGGGATTGCTCAACGGTGTCGCCGGACACGTTCCTAGAACAGGAGAAGTCGTCGAGTTCGACGGACTGCGATTCGAAGTCCTCGAAGCCAACCAACGCAAGGTCCTGCGTGTACGGGCGCGACGAGCCTTACCGGGAGCCGCGTCCGCCGCACGGACGCTGTAAAACGGCGTGTGGGTCAGTGCGCCCAGGCAACCCCCAGGGTGGAATCTCCCCGGCGTCCAAAGGTTCTGAAGGCAACGCTAGCTCGGCGTCCCTCGTAGGCGAGCCACTTCCGCCCGCAAATCGCGTAGCTCCCTCTGAAGCTCCGGCAGCCGATGAAACACGGCCACAGATTTTCGCCAAGCAAGGTTCTCCATCGCGGGATAGCCCGAATAGATGGTACCAGCGGGCACGTCAGTTGGGACGCCGCTCTGCGCGGTAACGGTGGCGGCGTCGCCGATGGCCAGATGGCCAGCGGCTCCCACTTGTCCAGCGAGGACACAGCGATTGCCTACGCGTGTGGTGCCCGCCAGTCCGACCTGGCCGCACAGCAGCGTGTCTTCGCCGATCTTGCACGCGTGGCCGACCTGCACGAGGTTGTCGATTTTCGTGCCTCGCCCGATGGTCGTTTCACCCACGGTAGCTCTGTCGATGGCACTGTGCGCCTGGATCTCGACATCATCAGCGATGCGGGTGATCCCCGCCTGACGCATTTTGTACCAGCTGCCACTGTCTTCGCGCGCGAAGCCGAAGCCGTCACTGCCAACCACAACCCCATTTTGCAGGATTACACGGTGGCCGATCGAGCAATCCTCGCGGACGCAGGCATGGGAGTGGGCGAAAAAGTTGTCGCCGATCCGCGCGCCGCGATAAATGGTGACGAAACTGTGCAGAACGGCATGGCTGCCGATCCGGACGTTGTCGGCAATGTAGCAATACGGGCCGATGTGCGCGCCAACGCCGATCTCTGCAGAATCTGCAATCAGAGCCGTGGGATGCACGCTGGGGGCATAGTGCAGTGGGGGATGGAAAAGCTCGATCGCGCGCGCGAAATCGAGGTACGGATTCGACGAGCGAAGGGCAGCAATGGGCGGCCGCTCTTCGTCCTTGCTAATGAGGATGGCCGAGGCCCGCGTTGTCTCGAGCGCGCGAACGTACTTGCGGTTGGCGAGAAACGTCAACTCGCCCGGCTGCGCGTCTTCGATCCCGGCCACATCGATGATTTCCAGATCTGCGTCTCCGTCGAGGATGCAATCAAGTGTTTGCGCGATCTCGATTAATTTCATAACCATCTCCCCATGATTTCAAAAGGCAAGCGTTGAACGTTAGCAGTTGAGCCTTGAAAGTTCAAAACAAACGACGGACTCGATGGCGGAAATACCGTCGCTGGGCTACGTACGGAGAAGCTGGCGGGCAATGACCATGCGTTGAATTTCGCTGGTACCTTCACCGATGGTGCAGAGCTTGACGTCGCGGTAAAACTTTTCCGCAGGGTAATCCTTGGTAAAACCGTAACCGCCGTGAATCTGGACCGCCTCGTTGGCGACACGCACGGCCGTCTCTCCTGCGTACAATTTCGCCATGCTCGATTCGCGACTGATACGTGCGTCGGGGTCGCCCGAAGCGCCGACGCGGTCGGCCAGCCAGGCCGCGCGATAGGTGAGCAAGCGCGCGGCCTCGATCTGCGTAGCCATATCGGCTAGTTTGAATTGAAGCGCCTGAAACTCGGAAATGGGCTTGCCGAACTGTTTGCGTTGCTTCGCGTATTTGACCGAGCACTCGTAGGCACCCTGCGCCATGCCCAGGCCGAGCGCGGCAATGGAGATCCGGCCACCATCGAGAATTTGTAAGCTATTGACGAAACCCTCGCCTTCCTCGCCCAGAAGATTTTCGGCCGGTAGGCGGCAATCGGTAAAGACTACCTCGCTTGTATCACTGGCCCGCAGGCCAAGCTTATTTTCCTTTTTCCCGGGTCGAAAGCCGGAAGCTTCCTTCTCGATAATGAAGGCGGAGATGCCATGCTGCTTTTGGGACGCACTGGTCACAGCCATAGCGACGCAGACATCGGCATGATGGCCGTTCGTCGTAAATGTCTTGGCACCGTTGAGCACCCAGCAACCGTCCTGTTTTGCCGCCACCGTGCGCGTTCCACCGGCGTCGGAACCGGCCTCTGGCTCAGTCAGCGACCAACATCCGAGCTTTTCGCCCTGCGCTAGCGGGACCACGTATTTCTGCTTCTGAGCTTCGCTGCCGAACTTGTAAATGTGATTGGTGCACAGCGAATTGTGCGCGGCGACGATGATGCCGACCGATCCGTCCACGCGCGAAAGCTCTTCGATAATGATGGCGTATTCGACGTATCCCATCCCCGCACCGCCGTATTTCTCAGGGAAGATCACTCCGAGAAAACCCATTTCGGCAAGCTTGGGAATGATCTCGGCCGGAAACTGGGAGGCTTCGTCCCACTCCATGACGTGGGGAGCGATTTCGCCTTCGGCAAATTCGCGTACGGTCCGGCGGAGTTGTTGCTGTTCGTCTGTGAGTGAAAACTCCACGATTTTGTTCTCCGTCTTGATCCCAGCCACTGCACCGTGCGATGGAAACTGGCTTGCGTCAACAGGGATGGACCGGTCGCTTTGCCAATTATACCAATCGGCTACATGGTCAGGGAGGCCACGCCGGCACGACGTCCGACCGCCCGCAGGACGAGATCGGCGAGCGCGCGGATTAGTAACGGTGAATCGTTGAGTGCCGGCATCATGTGAAAATCGCGGACGCCGAACGATTCGGCGTGCTCGCGCGCTTCGATATTGATTTCGTGCAGCGTCTCGATGTGCTCGGTGAGAAACGAAATCGGAATCACCAGCAGGCGTTTGACGCCGTCGCGTGCGAGATTTTCAAGTGTGGCCGTAAGCGAAGGCTGCAGCCATTTCTGCAGCCCGACCTTGCTCTGAAAGCAGAGCGTGTGCGTGTTGGGCCACGCGCCCATCTCGCACACCAGACGGACCGTAGCTTCAACGTGCCGCGGATAAGGGTCGCCCTTTTCGACCAGCGCCATCGGCAACCCGTGGGCGCTGAAGACGAGGTGAACGTCATCAGGTCTTACGAGCTGGCGCAGAACCGCGTTCACACGTTCCATCACTCCCGAGATGTAGTCGGGATGGTCGAAGAAATGATCCACAACATGGACGGGTACTTTCGGCTTGTACAGACGGTTCCATTCCTTCAGGCTGCTGCCGGTCGTGGCGAAGGAGTAGTGCGGATAAAGCGGAAGAAGAACCAGTTCGTCATAGGGAGCGCTCTCAAGCGAAGCAATCGCCGCCTGCGTGTCCGGATGCCAATAGCGCATGGCCACGATGGTGCGCACGGGAAGGTGCCGTGCTAAGGCGACCTCCAGGGCTCTGGCTTGCTGTTCTGTGAGGCGGCGAATCGGCGACCCGCCGCCAATCTCGGCATAACGTCGGCCAACCTTTTTCGACCGGGTGGTTGAAATCAGCTTGGCCAGAGGTTTTCGCGCAAGAAAAGATCCGGGAAAGTTAATGATATCGGGGTCGCAGAAAAGATTGTAAAGAAACGGTTCGACGGCGGCGAGGCTGTCCGGGCCGCCCAATTGGAACAGCACTACGGCGATCTTCTTTTTGTCGTCTGCCATGGCGTCCACGCACCGCATACTAAGATGCCACAAGAGAACGAAGCGTGCAAAAAGATACGGGTCGGGCGAGAAAAGGAGGATCGGATGGCTGCCGATCGCGCGCAGGGCCACCCCCGGTTAGGCGCTCGAGAGGCCGGTTTTTCCACGCGAAGCATACCCGGGGACACTTATTGACGCACTCGTTGAATCTGTCTAGAGTCATAACGTGCCCGTCCACAAGGTTCAAGTCGGCCAGGTATGGAAGAAGGACGACAGCGGCGATACGTTCTTGATCACCAAGATATACAGCGAAGCGCTGACCACATTTGCGGTGTTACGCAAAACCGGATCGGAGGAAGAGCCACCGATCCGTATCAAGATTTCAAAGTCCGGCGCAAGCGCGAGACTGCTAGGTTTTACCTATACACAAGAATCCGACGAGTTCTAGCACTCCCCGCTTTATGGGCCACGCCAGCGGCCCTGCCCCCGATCCCTAGCCGGAACCATGTCAGCCCTGCTAAAATGGCTGCGAGTTTCGCCCATGGCCTTACGCACACTCTACGAAAAAATCTGGGAGACACACGTTGTCCATGAGGAGCCTGGGCAACCGTCGCTGATCTATATCGATCGTCATCTCGTTCACGAGGGAACGTCACCGCAGGCGTTTTCCGGTCTGAAGGTTGCGGGGCGAAGAGTCCGACGGCCCGAGCTGACCTTCGCCGTCATGGACCACTCCGTCTCGACCAAGGATCGCCTGCTGCCGGTCGCCGATCCAGACGCCGCCTCCCAATTTGAAGCGCTGGCGCGCAATTGTCAGGAGCACGGCATTAATCTGTTCGACATGCACAGCCGCAATCAGGGTATCGTGCACGTCATCGGCCCTGAACTCGGGATTACTCTCCCCGGTGCCACCATCGTCTGCGGCGACAGTCACACGTCTACGCACGGCGCGCTCGGCGCGCTTGCGTTTGGCATTGGCACAAGCGAAGTTGAGCACGTGCTCGCCACACAGTGCCTCTCACAGTTCAAATCGAAGACCTTGAAGATCGACATGCCGGGCAAGCGCCCTCGCGGTGTCACGGCCAAGGACATGATCCTAGCCATCATCGGCAAGATCGGCATCGGGGGAGGCAATGGCCACGTCGCGGAGTACACCGGTGAAGCGGTTCGCAACCTTTCCATGGAAGGGCGCATGACGATGTGCAACATGTCGATCGAAGCGGGGGCACGTGCCGGTATGGTTGCACCGGATGAAACTACCTTCGCATACGTCGAAGGAAGGCCGTTTGCGCCACAGGGAAAGGATTTTCAGATCGCCATCGATTACTGGAGATCGCTGGCAACCGATCCCGGTGCGCCCTACGACACGACGGTGGTTCTCAGGGCGGATGACCTCGCTCCAATGGTCACCTGGGGCACAAACCCCGGCATGGTCACCCAGGTAACCGACCGCGTCCCTGATCCCTCGTCGTTTCAGGACCCGGTCGACCGCAAGGCCGCCGAGAACGCTCTCGCCTACATGGCGCTTGAGCCCGGCACCCCCATTGTGGATATTCCGCTTGACCGCGTCTTCATCGGCTCGTGCACAAATTCACGTCTTGAAGATTTGCGCGCTGCGGCTCGCGTCGCCGCTGGAAAGCGCGTTTCGAAGTCCCTCAAGCAGGCTCTCGTCGTGCCCGGCTCGCGCGTCGTGAAAGCGCAGGCCGAAAAAGAGGGCCTCGATAAGGTTTTCCGTGATGCCGGTTTCGAGTGGCGCGATGCTGGCTGCAGTATGTGCATCGGCATGAACGATGACGTTCTGCTCAGCGGCGAGCGCTCCGCAAGCACGTCGAATCGAAATTTTGAAGGCCGCCAAGGCAAAGGCGGCCGGACGCATCTCGTCAGCCCGGTGATGGCCGCCGCCGCCGCGATCGAGGGCCACTTCGTCGATATTCGTAACTGGTCAAGCGCGGACGGAACCGAATAGCGATGCGGCCATTCACAGCGCACCGAGGTGTCGTTGCCCCGCTCGACCGTGTCAATGTCGACACCGATCAAATGGTGCCCAAACAGTTTCTGAAGCTCCTGACGCGTGAAGGGTACGGCCGGATTCTGTTTTATGACTGGCGGTATTTGCCCGGGGAACAGCCCAATCCGGATTTCGTGTTGAACCGGCCGCGCTACAAGGACGCGAGTATCCTTCTGGCAAGGGCGAACTTCGGCTGCGGATCGAGCCGCGAACATGCCCCTTGGGCGATTCGTGATTATGGATTCCGTGCCATTCTGGCGCCCAGCTACGCCGATATCTTTTACAATAACTGTTTCAAGAACGGCATCTTGCCCGTCACCGTTCGGAACGATCAGATCGATGAGCTGTTCAAGCGCAGCGAAGCGAACCAGGGCTACAGTGTCACAGTCGATCTCGAGCAACAAATGGTCACAGACGACGCCGGACTCAACTATTCGTTCACCATCGATCCATTTCGCCGCGACTGTCTGCTGAAAGGTCTCGACGACATCGGCCTCACGCTGGTCCACGAAGCCGAAATCGCTGCTTTCGAGAAGAAGAATCTTCGCATCCCGTCGCTTCACTCCGCCCTCGACGTGCAATACCACCACGAATAACCTCAACCCGTGCCACAGGAACCTGTAGCACCGGCAAGTTAGTGATCGGACAAAAGGTGGCGGGGCGCGTCTTGATTCCTGCGTGAGCCCGGCCGAAGATGGACCAGAGGCCCGCCGAATGCCGAGATTTCTGATTTATCATCCAGGCGAAGACGCACGCGTTTTCGAGCTCCTCGGCGATCGTCCCATCTCTATCGGGAGAGCCAAAGCAAGCAGTCTGGTCCTCGACAACCCCAGCATTTCGCGCCTGCACGCTGTTGTTCGTTCGAGCCCAGAAGGCCAATGGCAAATCATCGATCGCGGCAGCGCCAACGGTGTGAAGGTCAACGGCGCAGCGACGAAGGAAGCTACCCTCAAACCCAACGATGAAATTGTTCTCGGCGAATATCGCCTGCGCTTTTTCGAGGATTCACCCGCGCGCAACATGATTACCTACGGCACGGCCGATCTCCCCCCGCGCGTCGCGCGCGTGATCGCCGAGCCCGCCTATTCGGCAAGCTTCCTGCCCGTCCAGCCGCTGGCCGGCGCTGCGCTATCCGATTCGGCGCACCCGGCCACTTCGGCTGGCCGCCTCCAAGCGCTCGAGCGCGAGAATCGCCTCCTCACGCTGCTCTACCGCGTCAATCGCGCACTGGGAGACCTCAGTACGGTTAGCGACGTGACGCAGCGTATCCTCGAACTCATCCTCGAAATGGAGGGCGCCGAGCGGAGTTTCGTAATGCTGCTCAACCGGCAGTCGATGGGCCAGGGCGATTTCAGCAAGGGTGGATACGCCTTTGAGCCCGCGCTCATTCGCCATCGCCGAGGAGCCAACGGCCCGCAGGGGCACGGCTCACCCCAGCTCACCATCTCGCAAAGCATTATCAAACAGGTGATGCAGGGTGGGCTGCCACTGCTGGTTTCCGATCCGCAGGCAGATCCGCGCCTGGCAGCAAGCAAGAGCATTGTGGCTGCGGGGATTCAATCGGCGATGTGCGCGCCGCTGGGCATGAAGGAACGGCGGTTCGGGCTGCTCTACGTCGATAATCTATCGCGCCGCGGAATGTTCACCGTGGACGATCTCAACGTGTTCGCCGTGATCGCCGCACAGGCCGGGCTCGCCGTGGATCGTGTGCGCCTCCAGGACGAAGCCGCGGAAAAACGCCCCGTTGCGGCGGAATCGTAACAACGGGCTCGACTGCACTCTTGAGAATGCTTGGCACCGGTTTCCTGCCGCAACTTCATCCCTCGATCGGAAACCTGGGAACATCAGCATGGCTCGAGTGTGGCCTCGATGATCGAAACCCCTTCCACGACCGGGGCGTTCGGCCTCGATCGATCTTGCGCGGCCACTGGGACGACGCGTCCCATGCGAAGCTGTGCGGCCCCGAGCACCGACTTCCATTCCGAGGCGCTGCGTTCTTTCCCGCCAGTAACCGTCATCATATTCAGGTCGCTCATAAAGAGGCCCTCGAGTTTCGGAACGGCGTGAGAGACCACGTCTGGCAAAACGAATTCCACGACCAACAACACTGCGTCGGAGTGCATCACCGCGCGACAGTTTTTCAGGATCTTGATGGCCACTTCATTCTGGCAGCCGTGGAGGACGTGCTTCATCAGATAAACATCGGCCCCCGAAGGAACCGACTCGTGCAAATCAGCGGCGATGAACTGACACCGGGCCGCCAGACCTTCGGCTTGAAAACGGGGCGCTGCTGCCTCGGTCGACTGCTGTCGATCCACGAGCATGCCCTTCAAATTAGGATAGCTCTTCATCACTGCGCTCAGGAGCGCGCCACCCCCTCCGCCCAGGTCTGCGACAACTCGAGAACCACTGAAATCCCAGGCCCGTACAATCGGCAGGTAGTCTTCCGAAGGCGCTGTGCCCATCACTGCGCGAAAGATGGCGTTAGCATCCGGATCCTTCGACCAGCGTGGGGTAATTCCCTGGCTTTCCATCACCTGCATGGCTGTCTGGCCCGTGCGCACGCACTCGGTGAGGTAGGACCAACTGTCCTCGATGAGGTCCGCCCAAAGCACCACTCCGGGCCAAACTGAGTTCGGAGCGTCCTTGCGCAAAGGTTCGCCGAACGGCGTCAAAGCGAACCTGCCGGACCCGGTCTCGGTAGCAACTCCGAGGCTGGCGAGCGCTCGCAGCAGGCGATAGAGCGAGGAGCGGTCCGCCCTGCAAACTTGAGCGAGATCATCCACACTGCACTCCCGCTCGGCAAGCGCGTCTGCGACACCGAGCCGTGCCGCCGTGCATACGACGCGGCTGCGAGAGTACGCCATGGCCATTTCCAACAGAGCCTGGTTGGCCGTGACATTGCCGATTCCGCCGGGCGTGGTTGCCATTTGCCTGTCCTCTCACTGAGAATCCAAAATAAAAAGCTGCCCGACTGCGCCGTGAGTTGCTTGGTTTTCAGGTCGTCAAGAAACGACGCGCCGCCGCGCTGTGAATCACCCCATTCCATTTTAGCGCCGCGTCGGCGTGGCAATGAACCAACGATTGCCGAACGGATCCACCACGCCCGCGTTTCGTTCGCCGTAGGGCTGGTCAGCAGGCGGCTGAATTGAACGGGCACCGGCGCGCAACGCCTGCTCGTAGGTTTGGTCTGCATCGGACACGTAAAGATGCAGTGTGGACGGCATCGGCTGATAGACTCCATGTGCGTCGCCCATACCGATCATCGAATCGCCAATGCGAACCTGGGCGTGATGAATCACCCCATCGGGTGATTGGGCGCGATATACTTCCTCGCCGCCAAACGCCTTCTCGAGGAATTCGATCAGCACCGCACCTCGCAACGGATGCAGATACGGTGTCACGCTGTGCAGACCTTCAAACAGCCTGCTGCCCGGCTTCGGCGTATAGAGGTACCAGTGATTTCCAAACCCATCCCTCACCGAGCCGTCGCGCGAGCCGTATTCCTGGTCCGAAGGAGCCTGGATCGGCGTTGCACCTGCTTCGAGCGCACGATGATAGGCAGCATCCACATCGTCGACTCGAAACCAAAGGGCACCGGGCATCGCAGGAATTTGCGGGTTGGCATCGGCCAGTTCGATCATCGAGTCGCCGATTTGGACCTCAGCGTGCATGATGTCGTCGCCCTGGCCCGGACGTTGGACGCGGAGATGCTCCTCGGCGCGGAAGGCTTGCTTTACGAACTCGATCCAGGATCCCGCGCCGGTAAGGATCAGGTACGGCGTGATACTGTGAAAACCCTCCCGAAGGGAGGCATGTTCCTGCGGTTGCTTCGCTGATGCAGTCATACCTACTCTCCTTTCCAAATCGGCTTTGAGACGCTCTTTGAAATCGGGCCGAGGCAGTTTTCTCAGGTCGCTGATCACTTCGATGAAGGGCGCAACGGCCGGGTCGAATCGTCGCGACACGTCATGGGGCGAAAGCGGTAAAGCGGACAGACCCAGAATTGCACTCACGACTCGATCAAGTTGTTCGCTCGGGTTTTGCTTAGCCATGTGCTTTTCTCGTGTTCGTGCCAGGCTTCCCGTCCCACTGACCCCGAAGAGCCTTGATCGCGCGAAACTGCAGTTGCTTGACCGCTCCGGATGTGCACTTCAGCTCCAGCGCGATTTCGCGGATGCTTTTTTCCTCGCCGAAACGCATTTCGATGACGCGTCGCTGCTGCACAGGCAGCGTGCTCACCAAGCGATAGAGTCGCGCCCGTGTCTCGACCCCTTCCAACTCGATGTGCGTCGGTCTGTCAGACGGGCTGTCCGGCGCAGGATTTCCTTGCTCGCGCGACGCAAGATGCCAACGATCGGCAATGGCGTTCGCCGCGATGCGGTACAGCCATGCCAAAAACGGAACTCCGCGCCACTCGAATTTGGGCAGCTTCGCGAGCGCCTGCTGAAAGACTTCTGCGGTCAGATCCTCAGTGTCTGCGCGGCTGCGTACCCGGCGCGCCACGAACGCATAGACACGCTCGAAATTGGCTTCGTAGAGGTCGGCGAAACGACGCGGATCCTTCTGCGCCGCGTCGACGAGCAACTTTTCGTCGGCCTCTTTCAGTGGAGCCTTCAACCCGTTCTCCAAGCAACGAGCTCTCTATAGCATTAACCGACCGGAGGCGAAAAGGTTACGATTACCCAGCTCGGTAGGAGCGAAACCCTCCCGCTGTTCGATCACTCTTTTCGACGTGTCGTGCAGCTAACTGGCAAAACTCGTTCCGCGTCATAGGCGGCCTGGCGTTTAGCGCACTACGAAGCGGCGCGGGACGCTACTCGGACGACGGGAAGACTGCGGCCAGAGAGTCGGACTCGGCCGAGCCGGCGCCTTTCAGTTCGGCGACCAGGATGCCGGCAAAGATAAGCGCAGCACCGATAAGGGCGCGCGTGCCAAGATGCTCTCGTGCGAGAACGAGCGAAGTAAGAGCGGCGAACACCGGCTCAAGACTGACGAGGATCGCGGCATGGGAGGGCGAAGCGTACTGCTGCGCCCAGGTCTGGAAAGAGAGGCCGAGAACCGTCGCCCCAAGGGCCGTAAGTAGAATGGCGAAGATGAGATAGCCAGTCCATGTGATGCGTGGGTGCTCCCAGTGGGCCGCCGAGGCGATCCACAAAAGTGCGGTGGATAACAAGGCGGTGGTCGCTACTTGAAGAAAGCTGAGCGCGGCGACAGAGTAGCGGCCTACGTGGCGCCCTATGAAAATCATCTGCAGCGCGAACATGATCGCGCAGACAAACACGATCGGGTCGCCGCGGTTCAGCGCGCCGAAGCCTTCCGGTGGGACCGTGAGGAAATAGAGACCAGCGAATGCCGCCGCCGCGCCCAGCCAAATCCAAAGGGCGATCCGGCGGCGCCCGAACAATGCCAGCAGGATCGGTACGAAGACGACGAACGTTCCGGTGGCGAAGGCCGCCTTCGAGGGGGTTGTAAATTTTAGGCCTGTGATCTGGAAGATGTAGCCGCCGAACATGACCACGCCAATCTGTGCGCCAGCCCAAACCGCCGGCCACGTCAGGGTCCGCACCGTGCGCCAGTAAATTGCGGCCATGACGATAGCGGCGAGTACGAAGCGTAGGGTTAGGTAGGCGAGCACGGAGATGTCGGCCAGCGCGTCCTTGATAACGACGAAAGTCGTACCCCAGATCAAGGCGCAGAGGGCCAGGGCGAGGTCAGCGAGCAAGCGCTTGGTAGGCATGAGCTACCGAGTGTATGCGGCGCAAACCGGTGCGACAAGCCATAGTCGGGCGCGCACAGACCGAAGCTCCGCACCCCTAGACACCAGCAGCATCGATCCGTTGTGGTGGCGCGTAAGGCGTCTATCGTTCAACGCCCGCGACCGAGACGGCTGCCAAAAATAGGCGCTTGAGGCCTAGCTCGCGGCCGGCCGGTTCGTACCATTCCTCACTCGTGTGCGAGCCGCCGCCTTTCCCTCCCCCGCCCATTGCGACCGCAGGGATTCCGAGCGAAAGCGGAAGGTTGGCATCCGTAGAGCTTTTTTCGAGGCGTGAGACATTGCCGATGTGGCGGTCCACGGCACGAATGGTGGCAAGGAGCGATGAATCGTCCGGGAGTTTTCCCGCCGGGCGTGTGCCGAGCAAGCGGAAATTCAGCCGAAGTGCGTCGCCCCTGGCCGCCTTTTGGGAGACTTCGTCGTTCACGCCCTCCTGCATGGCATCACGCAAAGCCAACTCAAGGCGCGCCAACTCGCGCTCGTCTTCAGAGCGCAGATCCACTTTCGCAGCGGCACGTGAGGGAATCGAGTTCACCGAGGTGCCACCCTCCACCAGTCCGAAATTGTAGGTGCTGCGGGGATCGGTCGGAATCGAAGTAGAAGAAAAGCGGACGATGCCGCGCGAGATAGCCGTGATCGGATTCGGCGCCCCGAAGTTCGACCAACTGTGCCCGCCGGGGCCGCTGATGTCGACTTCGATGCGCCGCGAGGCGATCGCTTGGGTCGTGATGTAATCAGAGGAGGGACCGTCGAGCGCGATCACGGCCGCGAGCCGCGAGCCATAGAAATCGACCAGAGCGCGAATACCGCGCAGGTTTCCCTCCCCTTCTTCACCAACGTCCCCAGCCAGAACGATGGTCTTCTCCGTGTGAATGCCCGACTCGGCAAGCGCCCGCGCCAGTCCCACGAGCGCAGCCAGACCTGCGCCATTATCGGAAATTCCAGGCGCGAGCAGACGAGCGTGGTCGCGTCTGACGCGCACATCTGTGTTCGCGGGGAAAACCGTGTCGAGGTGCGCGGCGATAAGGATTACACCCCTTAAATCGGACGCTCCTGTCCCATCACTTGATGGGCGCTCGGCAATCACGTTGCCGGTTTTGTCGATGCGGGCCTGTAAGCGGCTCGCCGAGAAAAGGTCCTTTAATGCTTGGGCACGGCGAGCTTCGCCGAATTCGGGCGCAGGGATTTCGGTGAGCCGAATCTGCTGCTCGGTGACCCAAGCGGTGTTCTCATCGATCCAAGCAAGGCCGCGTGCACAGCGCGGATCCTCCGCCAACTGCGTGACGGGTTCTTGGGTGACGCGAACCGAGAGCGGGCCCATCCAGAAAAAGATACAGCAGATGAAAGCGACTTTCACGCGATTCGTGCGGGATTTTATCGCCAGTCGTCGAAGATGTACACGCCATGGCCACGCCCCGCGTTCGAGGCTGGAACGCATTGGCACCCATGGCGGGAAAAGCTACGAAAAGCGACCCGGACGATGCCCCCGCAGCGTTGTGCTCACGTCGGTGGTTCAGGCCGGCGAAGACGCTGCCAGCGCAAGAATTTCTTCTTCCGTGAGCACGCTCGTCGACCGCTTGGCAGCAGAGAGAATGCGGTCGATGACTTCGTCGGTAGCGGTCATGCCGTGTTTGCCAAACCAGTAAACCACATTCGAGCGACCGCTCATTGGACCGATTTCGATGACCTGCTCGAGGCCGAACAGATGCGCGGGCACGCCGCTGTAGATGGCGTCTGCCAGATTCACGTCATGCTTTTTGTGCGCCTTGGCGATAGCCGAGGCGTGCACGCCTGTCTGGGTGCGAAAGGCGTCGCGGCCAACGACGGGATAATTCGGCGGGATGACCGTCTTGGTCGCCCGCGCAACTGTCTCGGAGTATTCCTTCAGCTTCGAGAGGTCGCGATCAATCAACCCCAGAAGGCGCAGATTCACGAGCATCACTTCCATGGGCGTGTTGCCAACCCGCTCACCGAGCGCCAAGGCGACCGCGTGCACCTGATCGGCTCCCGCAGCAAGGGCCGCCAGCGAGTTGGCAACGGCGAGGCCGCGGTCGTTGTGTCCGTGCCAATCCACACGGATTTCTTCACCCGAAGGTTTCACGACTTCCTTGATCACGAACTTCACCAGATTGTAGGCGCCTACCGGGGTGGCATGCCCTACGGTGTCGCACAGCACAATCGAGCGCGCACCCGCGCGAATGGCCGTCGAGTAGAGTGCCAGGATCGTCGAAGGATCTGTCCGAATCGTATCCTCGGTAACGTACATCGCTGGCAGTCCTTGGGCCACAGCGAAGGTCACGGCATCTTCGGTGGTTCGCTTAAGATGGTCGACGCTCCAATCCTCAACGAAGCGGCGAATCGGGCTCGATCCCAGAAACACGGCCGCTTCGATCGGTCGTCCAACGCGCTCACAAACGTCGATCATTGCCTGAATATCCCCCCGGTGCGTACGACCGCCCAAATTGGGGCGAATCTTCATGCGCGAGCCGACGATTTCGCGCGCCAACGCCTCGGAGTCGGCAGCGGCGCGCGGCCCGGCGGCGGGGAGGCCAATATTGACTTCGTCGATGCCCAAGTCCTCCATCAGGTGCAGAATTTGAATTTTTTCGCTAATCGAGGGGTCACGAACGGAGGGATTTTGTAGACCGTCGCGAAGGGTTTCGTCGTTCAGCATCACGCGCCGGTTCGGGGGTATTTCCGGCGCGGACTGAGCGTTCCAATCATAAATCAGTTCGGCGTTCATGGAACACAAGGAAAATTGTACCCCAAAAAAAGTGACCGGGTCGAACGCTGATCAAGAACGCAAAGCTGCCTACAGTTAGGCGGAGTTCACGTCGCTATCGGCCTAACCGCTTGACCTCGAAACGCGACGCCCTGCTGCGGAAGCGAGCGAATCGGCCGGGTCAGGGTAGTCGAGCGAAACCAGATACAGACCCTCCGGCGGAACCGTTGGGCCGGAGCGGGAGCGGTCCCGCAATTGGAACAGTTGCGTGATGTCCTGCGGTGTGAGCCTTCCCTTCCCCACCTCGATTAGCGTCCCAACCATCTTCCTCACCATATACCGAAGAAATGACCGACCGCGCACAAGATAGGCCATTTCGTCGCGGCCCGATTCCCGCACAAGTTCCGAGGAGAGAATCACCCGAACCGTGTTACGGTCGCGATCGTCGTCTTCTGAGCCCGACGAAGCTGCGAACGAGCTGAAATCGTGCTCGCCCTCGAACAGCCGAGCGGCTTCGACCATGCGCTCTTCCTCGAGCGGCCACGGGTAGTGCAGCGCCCGACCATGCTCGAAGGGCGGGAGGACGCAGCCGCGATAGATACGATACCGATAGGTCTTGGCCTGAGCAAGCCAGCGGGCATGAAAGTCATGGCCCACCTCTTCGGCTGCAATGACGCGAATGGCAGGAGGAAGTAAAGCATTTAGAGCGCGCTGAAATTCCAAAGCTGAGAGCGTCGATTGCGTTTTAAAGTGCGCGACTTGAGCCAGGGCATGCACGCCGGCGTCGGTGCGGCTCGCACCGTGGGCGACGATCCTCTCCTGCGTGATCTTGCGCGCGGCCTCATTCACTGCTCCCTGGATGGTGAGAACACCGGGCTGAAATTGCCAACCGTGAAAGCCCATGCCATCGTATGAGATGGTAAGTTTGATGTTACGCATGCCCTTAGAAGCATTATCGCATGCGTGAATCCGATTGGCTCCCCCCCCGCGGTAGGGATGGGACGGGGCTCCAGGTGCCCACGGCCCCTTCTTTGGCCTGATTGTCCCGCGCCAATCTCTGCCGCATAATAGGGATGGAACAAATGATGAGGAAGTACTCCATCGTCGTTCTCCTGGTCGCAGCGAGTCTTTTGGCGTTCTCGCTCGCGGTTCGGTCGTCTTCTTCTGCGCGTCATGCGGCCTTGACGAGACTGCGCCAACCGGGCTTGAGCGATAAGGGAACACAAATCGTGATTCGGTTTGCCAGCAATCCTCAGCCAATGCCGCCGTTTCTGCTAAGTGATCTGGATGGCCAAGTGGTTTCAACAGCCAATTGGCGAGGTAAAGTCGTACTGCTCAACTTCTGGGCCACGTGGTGTCCGCCCTGTCGAGATGAGATTCCTGAAATGATTGAGCTGTCGAAGCGCTTCAAGGATCGCCTGCAAATCATCGGAATCTCGATGGATGATGCACCGGACGACGATGTGAGGCATTTCGTCAACGAGATGGGCATCAACTACCCCATCGTGATGGGCAGCCGGACCCTCTCCAGCGAATACGGCGGCGTCCCGGTCCTGCCAACTTCGTTTGTGGTGAACACCGACGGAAGGATTGTGCAAAAGCACGAAGGCCTCTATCCGATCGACTTGTACGATTCTGAAGTGCGTTCACTGCTCGGCCTGCCAGTGCAAGCAAAGATTGAGACGTTTGAGGATATGGGACAGATCTTCCTGAAAAACGCAATCCACGCCAAGGAACTGCCGGGCGTAGATTTCAACGGGCTCACCGACGACCAAAAAAGCGCCGCGCTCAAACGGTTCAACTCTGAACTCTGTACGTGCGGTTGTAAGTTGACGATCGCGCAGTGCCGCATCAACGACTCCGAATGCTCCACAAGCCAGCAGCTTGCGCAACAGATCGTGCGCGAGATTCGATCTGGCTCCCGCCAGCGGGCCTCACCCGTTTCCGACACAATACACCGATAGGATCTCCGGTGCGTCCGGGTCAAAACGTACTTCATGCCCAATTCTGATGGCGCAGCGGTTCAGGGATGGGTCATGTTTTCCGGGCGGACAATTTCGTCGAATTCCCTTGCCGTCAGATAGCCGAGTTGCAGCGCCGCTTCGCGAAGGCTTAGTTTTTCCTGGTGAGCCTTCTTGGCAATCTCGGCGGCCTTATCGTAGCCGATCTTCGGCGTCAACGCGGTGACAAGCATAAGAGAGCTATCCAAGTGCTGCTGGATGGAAGGGATGTCCAGCTGCATTCCCTCGATGCAGTGCTCTCGAAATGAGCCGCACGCATCGGTGAGTAGGCGCACAGAGTGGAGAAAGTTGTGGATGATCACCGGCTTAAAGACGTTGAGCTGGAAATTCCCCTGCGATCCGCCGAAGCCAACGGCGAGGTCGTTTCCGAAGACCTGCGCAACGACCATGGTCATGGCCTCAGCCTGCGTCGGGTTGACCTTGCCGGGCATGATGGAGGAGCCGGGTTCGTTTTCCGGCAGTACCAGCTCGCCGAAGCCAGCCCGGGGGCCGGAGGCAAGCCAGCGGATATCATTGGCAATTTTCATGAGCGACGCGGCCAGCGTCTTCAGCGCGCCGCTCGCAAAGACGAGCTCGTCGTGAGCGGAAAGCGCTGCAAATTTATTCGGATGAGACTTGAACGGCAAACCGGTCAGTTCGGCAATCTTTTTCGCGGCGCGTTCGGCAAATTCCGGGTGGGCGTTGAGGCCAGTGCCGACAGCTGTTCCCCCAATGGCCAGGTCATACAGATCCCACAGCGCTTCGCGCAGCCGCGCGAGATCACGGTCCAGCAAATTCACCCACCCAGAGATTTCCTGCGCGACGGTGAGAGGAGTTGCGTCCATCAGATGCGTGCGTCCGATCTTGACAACGCCCGCGAACTCGCGCGCCTTATTATCAAGCGCGTAGCGCAACCGCTCCACCGCTGGAATCAGATCCTGTGCAACGCGCGACGCAGCAGCGATGTGCATGGCAGTGGGGAACGTGTCGTTGGAGGATTGCGACATGTTCACATCGTCATTCGGGTGAATTGGCTTCTTGCTGCCCATCACCCCGCCGGCGAGCTCTATGGCGCGATTCGAGATGACCTCGTTCGCGTTCATATTGGTCTGCGTACCGCTCCCGGTTTGCCAGACGCGGAGCGGAAAATGTTCGTTCAGCTTTCCGGAGATGACCTCGTCGGCAGCCTGTATAATCAATTTGGCTTTTTCCGAGGGCAGCTTGCCGAGGTCTTGGTTCGCGAGCGCTGCCGCTTTCTTCAGCAGGCCAAACGCGCGGATCAGCTCCGGCGGCATCCTGTCGGTTCCAATATTGAAATGGAGCAGAGAACGGGCGGTCTGGGCGCCATAGTAACGGTCCGCCGGCACTTCGATCTTGCCCATGCTGTCCGACTCGATTCGAGTCGCTGGTTTTGGCGCAGGCGCTGTCTTGCTATCCACGCGATCTCCCATTTCTAGCAGCCGAACACGCGTCGAGGCCCATCCGCCTTCCCCTCACGATAAGCATACTGCGGAATGTCTCGACGTGCAGCGGGATCTTCGCTCGCACTTCCAGTTGCGCGCTCCCGCGGAAGTCCCTGCCTGCGCCGACTCTAACGAGGGGTTGGATGTTGACACATTGTGAATTTTCCCCGTCGACGGCGTAAACAACCTCGGCGTGCACGATTGCGCAAGTGAAGTTGCGCTTCCCCCTCAAAACGCATCATCATGTTTCAGGTTCTGCCCAGCCAATCTCTAGAGTCCCCGCGATCGCGCGCAGGTGACAGCCCAAGATGATCGAACCCGCACCGGAGTGGGAAGGCCAGATCGTCGCCGGAAAGTTTGAGCTGCGCGCCTATCTCGGTGGCTCCGAGAGCAGGTGCGTTTTTCTAACTGAGTACGATGGGCGGCCGGCCGCGATCAAGTTGATTCGTTCGAGCGGAACAGAGGCAAGAGATCATCTCTTGCGCTGGGCGCAGGCCGCTCGTCTCCCGCATCCGAACCTCGTGCAGTTGCTCGAAACCGGACATTGTCGCATCGGGGACGCGGATCTGGTCTATGTCGCGATGGAACGTGCGGACGAGGCTCTGGCGGAAATTCTGCCGCAGCGTGCGCTCACGCCGACTGAGGTGGGTGAGATGCTGCCGTCGGTCCTCGATGCTCTTCGGTACCTGCATGACCAAGGCTTCGCACATGGCAGCGTTAAGCCGTCCAATGTGCTAGCGGTCGGCAATCAAGTGAAGCTCTCCAGTGATGCGATTTGCGCCGTCGGCGCAGGCCAGAGCCGAACCAGTCTCTACGCCGCACCTGAAGCTGCCGAGGGGGCGTGCTCGGCGGCGGCCGATCTGTGGTCGCTCGGCATGACTCTCGCCCAGGCCCTCACACAGCACATTCCTCCCTTGCCGCAGAACGACCCGGTTGCCTTAGGGCCTTTGCCCCAACCGTTCTTCGACATCGTCTCGAACTGTTTGCAGCGCGATCCTAAGCGTCGGTGGACGATTGCCGACATTCTGGCCCGACTGCAATCTTCCTGTCATCTTCCGGAAGTGGGAGCGGAAGCTGCCGGTGAGAGCTTACGGCTTCGCTCGACGGGAGATTGGCGGCGCATGGTGCTGGGGACATTGCTGATTGTGCTAGCGGTCGTGTTCATCTTTGTGGCACCCAAAATCAGGGATCTCTGGCTGCACCGACCAGGTGACGTAGCGACGTTTGAGCCGAAGCCAACTTCGCCACCAGACCACGCGAACCCGGCGGCGGTCAACCCGGAGGTTTCTCCCGTCGCCAAATCACGAAGCTCGAAGGAACCTGCTTCGCCGTCTGTGGCCCCAGTCGACGCCACAGGAATGCATCGAGCCGAAGGTGCTTTAAACGAAGTGACCAGGCGAGTCATACCCGAGGTTCCCCAGAAGGCCCGTGACACGATCCGCGGGAGCGTGAAAGTCGGGATTCGAGTCGAGATCGATCCGTCGGGCGACGTAACCGCTGCCAGTATCGATTCACCCGGCCCCAGCAGATACTTTGCGGACCTGGCGGTTCGCGCCGCTCGCCAATGGAAGTTTGCGCCCATTGCCGCCGATGGCCGACTCACGCATCGCACATCGATCCTGCGATTTGAATTCACACAGGGCGCGACGAAGGTAGTTCCCGCTCCCGTTCAACCCTAGCGTCGCGTTCGATCGGCCTCGGAGCGCCGATCGGGAAGGCAGACATTCCTCGCCCAATTCCCAATCTAGCCCACGCCCCAGATCGCGGGGCCAGCTGAACGGGTATTGCACTCCTGGACAGGGGCGAACAGCGAGGAGCCGCGGTATGCTGGACGCGGGGGTAGACTAACTACTTCGGAAGATTTCAACCTCAGGAGAAAAAGACACCTACCGTGCTGTCTCCAACCCATGGTGTGTCATCGGACGAGGAAGCGGCGGAGCAGCCCGTACCCGCCCGGCAGGGCGCACGATCACCATCGCCCGGAATCGCTAGCGGTTTGATCCACGCCAGGCAGTTGCCTCCAGCGACAGAGACTTTAGCAGAGCTGTTCCCTACCGGAGCTCCCGAGGAAAAGACTGAAATCGAAGACACGGCGAAAGTCGAAGGAACGCGCCAAAGTGACAGCCTCGAGGTCTTGGAGCTTGAAGCTGCTCCCAAGCGGCGCGGCATGTTTTCGTGGCTGTTTCGTTTTCAGGACCTCAAGAAAGAGAAAGCAGCTTCGAAGACGCGGGAGCTAGGGGAAACGGCAGAGCGGGGGGGCCAAGCAGATTCCGAGGCCGGTGCCGCCGTCACGGGCTCCCCTGAGGGAGCGGAAACACTGATCTCGGCTGACCAATTGCCCGCGGCGACCGAAATCCTCGCGGAAATATTCCCTGCGGAGGAGCCGCTCGTGCAGCCAACATCCGCGAGCCCAGCGAGCTCGGATAAGACCGAACTAGCCTCTGTCGCCAACAGACTGCGGGAAACATTCGAAAGCGATGCTTCGAATGCTCGAGAACCAAAGCCGAACGAGGACTCCGTGGGCATCCCTCCGGGCGGAGACCCGCCATCGGCTCCTGCTGCGGAATTCCCTGCCGCCTCCCCGCCTGTGACATCCGGCAACGAGACAAAGATCGCCGAACACCTGCCGTCGCACGCCGGCGATTCCCAGGCGCCCCAGGAAATGACTTCCACTCCCGCAGAGCCGCAACCCGGTCCCTACCGCGATTGGGGCCTCGACGACAAGCTGGCGAGCCATCGCGAGTGGGTCGAGTCACATGGTAGCGCGGGCCAGAGAGCCGATCTTGGCGGCGCCGAGCTCGAAGCCGTCGACTTGATCGGCGTAAACCTTCGGTTCGCCGATCTTCACGATGCCAACCTGCGAGCCGGCGATCTGCTGCTAGCGGACTTGCGCGACGCGTGCTTGGTGCGTGCCGACCTCGAAGAATCATGCCTGGTGGGCGCGAATTTAGAAGGCGCCAATCTGGAAGGGGCAACCCTCGAAACGGCCATGGGGCTGGTGCCGCGACAGCTCGCGGGAACGAACTTACGCGATGCGCTGTTGGCGCCGCAGCTGATGGAGTTTGAAGCAGCCGCGAAGTTCGCCCGAAACGCACGGCTGGCTCACCGCTACTTCGGTGCGATGACGGTGGCCAGTCTGATTTCTTGGCTGCTGGTGAGCAAGACAAGCGACGCCCAGCTCGTGAGCGATTCAGCCGTGCTGCCGTTTCTGCGCTCGCACGCAGCGGCGGCGGCATTGCCGATCGCTGAGTCATATTTGATCGTTCCCGTGGCCCTGTTTATTTGCTACTTGCTGTTCCATTTTCATTTGCAGCAATTGTGGGACTCCGTGCAGGAACTCCCGGCGATCTTTCCGAACGGCGACCCCCTGGGAGAGGGTCAACCGGCCATTATCGTAGGCTTGTTGCGCACACACTTTCGGTGGATGAATCCCGACCCTTCCTCCACGCGGCTTGTCGAGCGCGCGGTTTCGCTAGGGCTAGCCTACGGAGTGGTTCCCATGACCTTGCTGCTTTTCTGGGCGCGATATTTGACGCGACAGGAAATTCACGGAACGGTTCTGCAAGCAGCACTCGCGGTGGTTGCCACCGGTATTGCCCTCTACGCGAGCACCAAGGTTGGCCGGCCACCGGAGCGGTGGGAGTTCGAGAAGCAATGGACGCGGCGGCTCGCGGCCAAGATCGGGGCGGCCAACCCAGTTAAAATCGCAGCCATTCTCGGTGGGCTCCTACTGTTTCTCTCTGCCGGCACGATCGCAGGGGCGCCCCACGAGCGCTCGCGCGCACCTCGATTCGGCGCGGCGAACCTTCGCCGATGGGCGCCGACGCTGTTCGCGTGGCTCGGTTATGATCCCTATCCGGACCTGACTGAGAAATCTCTCTCAGCTCGACCACGGTCCGGGAGTGCGGAAGACGATCAGATCGGGTCGGTCGACGGGGCCCGACTGAACGGCGCGAAGCTGAGGTACGCACAGGCATACGGAGTCTTCCTGGCCAACGCGCACCTGTTGCGCTCCGATCTAGAGGGAGCATTCCTTTCGCAGGCAGACTTGCGCGGTGCCGACTTGGGAGAAAGCAACTTGCGATACTCGGTGTTGGACCAGGCAAGGATGCACGGTGTGAATCTCGACCGATCCAATTTAGCCGGGGCCGACCTGCGGCGAGCTGATTTGCGGGGCGCGAATCTCTCGCATTCCAGGCTCGAGGATGCGATTCTGGAGGATGCACGGCTCGACGGAGCGAGCCTGTACGCGTCACGACTTGATGGCGCGACATTGAACCGGGCCAATTTCGAAAAGGCCGACCTCCGCGAAACCTTCCTGGGCGGTGCTCACATGGACCACGTTGACTTACAGGGGGCGTATCTGTGGTCCGCCGTGCTCTCGGGTGCCGACTTGGGCGGTGCACAGTTCGGAGGCGCCATCTTGATCGATGCCGATCTGCGAGGCGCTAATCTCGGCGGAGCTCAACTGGGCGCCGCTGTGCTGAACAATACCAATCTCAGCGCCACGAGTCTGGAAGGCACGGATCTGCGTGGCGCGTTGGGATTAACGGCCGCGCAGGTTTGCTCGGCCAAATCCAGGCGCGGAGCGGTCATGGATGATGCGCTCCGGTCCCAGGTCGAAGAACAGTGCGGTGCGAAGCCATAGTCAACGGGAAGTTCAGGCGCCCGCCAAGAACCGGCTCAGGCGCTGCCAGCAGAGCCTGGGTCACGACAGAGCCGAGGCAGAAGCGGCACCATAGAAGCCGAACCACGGACTCGCCGCTTTGAGTCGGTCGTTCACGTTTTGGATGTTCTTTACGCCGCGATCCGCGAGCCAATCTTCGAGTGCCTTGACTCCCTGCTTGGCGTAGACCGGAATTCCATCCTTCCAAGTCGCGCGTCCGCACAGAACACCTGAGAACTTGACGCCGGCTTCCGCTGCGAGTTCAAGCGACTCGTTGAAAACGTCATTGCTTACCCCCGCGGATAGGTAAATGAACGGCTTCTTCGCAGCCGCCGCAGCTCGCCGAAAATGGTCCTTGGCCTGCTCGCGCGTGTAAGCGGCGTCGCCTTTGCACGCCTTTGCACCGGCGACAAACGCCAGATTGACGGGAATCTCGACTTTCAGCACGTCCACTCTGTACTCCGGCTTTGAGAACTCCTCCATGCTGCGAGCGACAACCTCGGGCTTTTTTCTCGCGTATTCGAGGCCTTTCTCGTCGATGCCTTCCTCATAACCCACGAATTCGAGAAAAAACGGCACGTCGGCCGCGGCACATTCTCCGCCGATGCGCTCGATCCAAGCGTGCTTAATCTCATTGATGTGCGGAGGATCGAAGGGCGAGTAGTAAAGTAAGATTTTGATGCAATCGGCTCCTGCTGCCACCAAGCGGGGCACGGACCAGACGTCGAGCAGATCAGGAAGACGCCCGGGCTGGGTGTTGTCATAGCCACTGTTCTCGTAGGCAAGTAGAAGTCCGGCATTGTTGGCGCGGGTCTTCGCGGCCGAGAGGCCGTATTCGGGATCGAGCAAAACCGCACTCGCGTACGGCGTCAGTACGCGTACGACCGCCGTCTTGAACTCTTCCAGCATCTGCGGCGTGATCGCGTTCTTCTCCAGGCCCCTCTCTTTCGCGATGGCGCTCCTCAGTGAGCCTCGCTGGTCCATCGCCGCCGCGGCGATGACGCCGCGCGAGTTGGAAACGGCCTGCAAACCTTTTTGCTTTCCCGGTCCGATTTTCATATTGGGCAAACCCCCGGCGAGAAGTTTCCCGAATTTTAACATAGTGCCAAGGTAGGGCGAGCTCACGCTACAAAAACAGGATTTGGTGTTGCGTGGCGTCGGCTGCCCCCTCGCCCGGGTCGATGACCGAACTCAAACCCATGAGCTCGTCGAAAAGTTTGCTGCCATAGGAGGCGAAAAACGGTAGCAGGCACAAGGTGCGTTCCTGCAGCTCGCCCCCGGGCGCGAGCGAATCGATCAAGAGGCGCTCGTGGCGGTCGAGAACACCGGAGCGAAAGTTTTCGGCGCGAGCGACCTTCCCTTTCAGCTGCATGAACTGATGAAGCATCTTGGCCTCGGCGCCATGCAGCGACTCAACCAGAGTTGCATCCAGTTTGGCAAGCGGATCTTCGAACCCTCGCATCAGGCGGTTCAGTTCTTGCTCGCCCGCGTCAAACCGACTCGCCAGCCCACCGGGCAGGGATTTCTGCTCCATTTCCATACGCAGGTGCTGGCGTCCAGCAAACACGTCGCCCAGATCGAGATCGTACTGCGCAAGGAACCGCGCGATGGGCTGCTCAATTATCGTGAAGCTGGATCGCGGTAGCACGGCGGGCATGCGGCTGCCAAGTGCTTGATAGACAACCTGCGCCTGGGCCAGGTAGGCGATTTCGGCAGAACCGCCGATGTAGGCCGCGGTCGGCAGAATCGTGTCTTGAATGACCGGGCGCAACAAGGCGCTGGGCGAGAAGCTTTCTGGCCGCGCCTGGATCGCGTCCAGCAATTGGCCCGCCGATAGCTCATGATTCCCGACGACAAAGCCGCCGCTGCGACTCCGAACCGGCTCACGGCGCCCTGCGGTACTCCAGAAAAGCAGTGTCGTTTCCGGTGTGACCTTTACCTGGGAGTGAAAGCCCGCGCCCAACAGCTGTTTCGATCGTGACTGCAGCTCCTCCCGCAGTCGATCTGCCTGCTCGGCGGCCTGCAGGAAGCACGGGACAAATAGGCGGTGGAGACGAGGGTCGAGCTGATCGAGGAAAATAATTCCCCGACCTGCAAGAAGGCGCGCCATAAGCTTGCCAAACGCCGATCCGTAGGTGTCATGTGCTGTGTACGATTCCTGGAGAGCACGGCTGATTTCAGCGGCAAACGGGCCGTTGAGCGTTTCGATCGCGGCGCCCACGACTGATTCGATGGACTTGCCCAATACGATCTCGCCGACACGACGCCCGGAGTCCTCCTCCTGCGCAGGCCACTCATAGCGAGCCAGGCCGTTGCGGGTAGGCCACGAAGAGTGGTTGACTTCGCTCAGATCGTGATCCTCCGTTGCCAGCCAGAAAATCGGTACAGCTTCGATTCCTCCCCGTTTCAGCTCTTCGACGCAACGCACGGCGGACAGAGCTTTGTAAAACGTGTAGGCCGGGCCGGAAAAAAGTCCGACCTGCTGACCGGTGACGATGGCAACGGCACCTGCCTCCAGACGCTCTAGATTGCGAGAGGTCGCCGAATCCATCTCGCCACCCGGGGCCAAGAGGCGATTCTGATTGCCCAAGATCTCCACGATGGCTGTGCGCAGGCTGCGATCTAGATGAATTTCACCCGCGGCTGCCTCCACGCCGGCGGCTGTGGGAGGATGAGCGAAATAGGATGAAACGCGAGCAAAATCGTCAAGGAAAGCGGAAAACAGCTTCGTGGTGTGGGGAATCTCGGCAAACGGAAGGCGTTGCGAGTCCATCGGGGCCGTCATGATACACGCCGCTCCGCTCGACACAAAAGCCGAAATTCGAGCAAGTTTGTCACAGGACAGATTGGATTAGCACAGCCCCGCTAGAGATTCGTGAAAACCTGAGTGTCCGTCCGGTGGAATGCTTCGCAAACAGAAGGAAAAAAGGTGCGGCCGTCTCAGGTCAAGGCTGCCGATTTGCGGCGATGCAAGTCCTGCAAGGCAGCGACCTCGGTCGTATGGCCTGCCATGGCGCGAATGCCGCGCGCAGCGGCACTGGCTGCCGAAAGCGTAGTGATGCAGGGAACGTTGTAGCGCACCGCAGCACGGCGGATGGACTTTTCGTCATAAAACGATTCGCGACCTAGCGGAGTGTTGATAATAAGACGCACTTTGCCATTCTTGACGAGATCGACAATGTTGGGCCGGCCCTCGTTCACTTTGAAGACAGCTTCGATCTCAATCCCCGCACGCCTCAGGGCCGCGGCCGTGCCGCGCGTGGCGATGATCTTCAGGCCCGCCGCGGTTAGATCCCTGGCCACCGGTGCAACGTGACGCTTGTCATGGTCGTTGACACTGATGAAAACGATGCCCTCCCGTGGCAGACGCTGACCGGCACCGAGCTGCGCTTTGGCAAAGGCTAAGCCGAACGTCGACGAGATACCCATCACTTCGCCGGTCGAGCGCATCTCCGGGCCCAGGATGATGTCCACTCCCCGGAATTTGTTGAACGGAAAGACAGGCGATTTCACCGCGTAAAAATCGTGGACGGCGAGTTCCTTTACACCATCCATTTGCTTGATCGGAAGATGCAGTTCCTTGATTTTCCGACCCGTCATGAGACGCGCGGCGAGTTTTGCGAGCGGTACGCCCGTGGCTTTGCTGACATAGGGCACGGTGCGAGAGGCCCTCGGGTTAACCTCGAGCACATACACGGTGTCCTGCTGAATCGCGTACTGCACGTTCATCAGCCCCACAACGTGGAGTGCATGAGCCAGGCGCATCGTGTAGTCACGAATCTGTTCGAGTACCACAGGTTTGAGCGAGACCGGCGGCAGGACACAGGAAGAATCACCAGAGTGGATTCCAGCTTCCTCGATGTGTTCCATGATGCCAGCGATGACCACGTCTTCGCCGTCAGCGACGGCATCCACATCGACTTCGGTGGCGTTTTCAAGAAACTGGTCGATTAAAATCGGCCGCTTGGGATCGGAGATACCCCCGATCTGCGTTGCCTGTGTGACGTATTCCTCGACCGTCTTCAAATCGTAGGCAATCACCATCGCGCGGCCACCCAAAACATAGCTGGGGCGCACCAAGACAGGAAGTCCGATCTCCGATGCAGCCGCGACGGCCTCCTGTGGCGCGAGGGCTGTGCCGCCGCGAGGCTGCGGAATATTCAGCTCCGCCAACAGCCCGCCGAAACGCCGTCGGTCTTCGGCCAGATCGATCGATTCGGGATCGGTGCCTATGATCTTCGCGCGATTGCGCTTCAGTTCCAGCGCGAGATTCAGTGGAGTCTGCCCTCCGAACTGCACGATCACGCCCTGCGGCCTTTCGCGGTCCAAGACAGCCAGCACATCTTCCAGGGTCAGTGGCTCAAAGTAGAGGCGATCTGACGTGTCGTAGTCGGTGGAGACGGTCTCCGGATTGCAGTTGATCATCACCGTCTCAAAGCCATCTTCTTTCAGTGCCATAGCGGCGTGGCAGCAGCAATAATCAAACTCGATACCCTGCCCTATGCGGCTTGGGCCGCTGCCCAGAATGACGATCTTCGGGCGGTCGGTGACGCCGGACTCGTCCGATTCTTCGTAGGTGGAATAGAGATACGGCGTAAAGGATTCGAACTCCGCGGCGCACGTGTCCACGCGTTTAAAGACCGGAACGACACCGAGTTCCTGGCGTCGGGCTCGGACCGAAGCCGACTTGACGTTCCACAGTTTGGCCAGCTCTTCATCGCTGGCACCGGATCGCTTCGATTCCAGAAGCAAATCGCGCGAGCATTTGGTGAGTGTCGTCGCAGCGACCCGGCGATCGAGCCCAACCATCTCCTCCAGTTGGCGAATGAACCAAGGATCGATTTTTGTGAGCGAATGGATTTCGTCGCGTGTTAGGCCGCGTTCGATGGCTTCGAAAAGCCAGTGAATGCGGTCGGGGCCAGGAGTGTGCAGACGTTCGCGCAGCAGCGCGGTAGTGACTTCCGCGGGGGGTCGCCAAGCGCTGCTGGGCTCGAGCGCGCGGATGCCCTTGCACAAGGCCTCCTGAAACGTACGCCCGATGGCCATGACCTCGCCCACCGACTTCATCTGCGTGCCCAGCGTGGAATCCGCGCCCGGAAACTTTTCGAACTGCCACTTGGGAATCTTAACTACGACGTAGTCGATGGTGGGTTCGAAGCAGGCTGGCGTTTTGCGGGTAA
>DASPVW010000017.1:0-58655 GCA_035622155.1 Candidatus Acidiferrales bacterium | reverse complement strand
GGCGGGGCTCGAACCCGCGACCTCCTCGTTGCGAATAAGCCGAGTGAACCGGACAGCAAGTGACACGAGTGGCCACAAGTGATCAATTCCGTTCGGGTTACATCGCAAAACGCTCGGTCGTCGCGGCCGGCAGCGGACACGGAAAGACAGCAGTTGCCAGGCGTGCCCAGGCAGGGTTATGGCACAAAGTACGTCACAAAGGTTGCCGAGTTGTCCGTCCCAGAGACCTGTGATGTCGGTGACGCCCCCGGACCCCACCGCGGCAATTTTTTTAAATTTTTTTTCTGCGACTCGGGACAGCCGGGATTCCACGGTCGCGGCGCCGTGCCGGGCGCGCCGTCCCCGTACTCTCAGGACCGATTACCGCGTCAATCGGGACCTGCCGGTGGAAATTGAGCGAATGGAGAAGCCAGTGCGGGCATACAATACAGCATCATGGACGACGCCAAGCTTGTTGTCGTCAAGTCATACAGCAGCCGCGCTGAGGCTCAATTGGCCAAGGGCGCGCTCGAGGCTGCTGGTATTCCGGCGATGACGCAGGCGGACTCGGTTGGCGGAATGCGCGAACACATTGCGTGGTCCGGTGCGGGATTCCAAATTCTAGTGCGTGAAGAAGACGCAACCGCAGCGCGCGATGTGCTCACTCCAACAGCTGAGGGCAATTCCGATGAAGCAGGCAGTCTAGTAGACAGCCAGATGTGTCGGCCCAGGTTCTGACCCGTGCGGTCGAGACAGGGGGGCCATGAAAATGAGTTCACTGAAGATGGTTGGACTTGCGGCCTTGCTGTTCCTGGTGGCGGGATCAGGGCGGGCGGACGACGTTACGTTGGACTTCTCAGGCACCGTTAACCTGTCCAGCGTGGGGGGCTCAGCCGACAGCACATTCAGCGGGTCAATCACATGGGACCCGTCGTCCATTCCTGTTAGCACCACATCGTCCCCCGGATATGAGGAAGCGACTTACACTCCCGCCGCGTTCAGCTTCACGTTGAATTCCACGGACATCACCGCATCCACATACATGCCGCAGATTTTCGTGGGCGAATACACTGGGGTCATAAGCTTCTTTGACTTTGGTTTTTCCGCTGCAGGTGTGTATTTAGGGACGGTCGGATTTACTAACGAGTACCTTTCGGGTTTTGGGGGCAACCTGGAAGTGCCCCCTGGTGTTCTTACTGTATCGTTACCCAGCAGCTTAAACTTCCTGGGCTCCGTAACTACCGCTGACGATGAGTGGTTCACGGGGCCTTGCTATTCCGGCTGCCCCGTGAATCCTGACATTTACGGTACCCTGACAACCCCGGCTCCCGAGCCGGGCACCAGCGGTCTCCTGATCATCGGGTTGGGGTTAGTGTTGGTGATTAAAAAGCGCATATCCCAAGGTTTCCATCACGCCACTTGAATGCGCACATTCACTCCCCGCAAGGGGACTAGACATTCCTTCTGGCGCATCGGGAAGGTCGGATGGGCTAGCACAGGTTTTCTCTAAGTCTCGGTAATTCGACCGGACAATTGGTTCACCTGGGCCATCGCTGGAAAAACCACCGACTGACAAGCAACTACTGCAACTTCGCGTACTCCGCCTTGGCTTGCTTCAGGATGGGGATGTCGGGGTCGGCGTCTTTCCAGAGCGCGAGGAAGTCCGCCATGCGTGCGCCGAAAGCTGCCAGCTCACTGCGGGAAACCAATGCGGCGGACCAGGTCAGCATAGCGAGGGTCGGAGCGCAGATTGTCAAAGCCAGCATCCGCTTTCAGGAATATCAACTCGCTTTCGTGTCGTTGGTAAGCTTTCCCCAGCCAGAGGAAGGCATTGTCTTTGTCATTCAACAGGGCATAGTTTACGGCCGTATAGGTGGCACTGTAGTTAGATTTGGCCGGATCGCTCAGAAGCGCGATGGACCACCGCCGTACCCCGTTGATTCCGGACGTCGCATAGACCCGTTTGAGCTCCGCGCCACCTTCAGGTAGTCCCATGAGCGCCAATGATCGCCCCCTCGCGTCGATGGACTGGTCATACATCCCTTTGTGCTCGTAGGATCCGACCAAAACGCTGTACGCGAAGACAGAGTTGGGATCAATCCCCAGCGCTTTTTGAGCCTCAGCGATCGCTCTGTCCCAATCACGCTGAGCAGCAGACACCAAACCTTCTTGAGCGTTCGCGTAGGACGATAGCGGGTCCAACTGCAAACCGCGGTCAGCCGCATCGCGCGCATCGCTGTACCGGCCCATCGTGACCAGGTAAGTTGAGTAGGCCTGCGGCGCGCTGGCGAAATTTGGGTTCAACTCCTGCGCACGTCGAAATTCCGGTTCCGCCGCCGTAAATTCCCAGCTAAGCCAATGGATTGTAGCCATCGCCAGGTGCGCATCGGCAGAACGATCGTCGAGCGCCAGCGCTCGCGCAGATGCCGCGCGGGCCTTTGCGAACGCAGTTTCGCGCAGGGACGGCGCAAAAAATCCAAGTATGCTGTTCGTATCCGCCAGGCCCCCGTAGGCAGCCGCATACGTAGGGTCTTTGTCGATTGCCTTTTGAAAATAATCCGCGGCCCTCATGAAGTGTTCGGGACTGTATAGATCGAATTCGTGCCGGCCGAGGAGGTAGAAACGGTAGGCATCTGCATTTTCGGTCGGAGGCTTGGAAAGGTGTTCCTTCTCCTCTCCGCTCAGTTTCAGGCGCAACTTCTGCGATATGTCCCGTACGATTTCCTGCTGCAGCACCGCGGCATCCACCATCTTCTCACTGTACTGCTCGCCCCAAATGTGACTGCTGTCAGCCGCGTTCACTAACTCCGCGTCGACCGAAATGGTATCTCCCCGCTGCTCGATCTTCCCAACAAGCACCGCATCTACCTTCAAGTCACTGCCGACTTTCTGGGGATCGGGATTCTTACCCGCATAGTGTTGTGCCGCACTGCTCGACATCACCTTCAAGCCGGGCAATTCAGAAAGCGCATCGGTGACTCCGATGCTGATGCCATCTTGAAGGAACTCCGCATCTGGATTCCCGCTCGAACCCGTGAAGGGCAGTACGGCGACCGAGTGAATAGTCTGCGTCTTCGCCGGCAGGGCAAAGCGCGACACTAGAAGGCCGGCGGCAATCAACATCGCCGCTGCCACTGCTGTTCCTGCCAGCACGGACTTTTTTCGCCACCACGGAATTGTTGTAGGCACGGCCACTCGGGAAGATGATCCCGCGCTTGTATCCCGCCTAAGCCGTTTCAGATCTGCTCGAAAATCGGAAGCGTGCTGATATCGTACTTCCCGGTCTTTCTCCAGTGCTTTCGCGATGATCTCGTCAAGCCTCGCAGGAACCTCAGGGTTTATCCGAGACGCCGCCGAAGGATTCTTTTCCAAAATCGAGTGAAAGATGACGCCCGTCGTATTACCCGCAAACGCCTGACGCCCCGTGGCCATTTCGTAAAGCACGGCGCCAAACGAAAACAAATCCGTCCGAGGGTCAAGAGTTTTTCCGGCCACCTGTTCCGGTGACATGTAGGCTACCGTCCCAACCGCAGCGCCGGGACTCGTGAGATTCTCCTCACCAGTGATGGTCGGCCCCGCCGCGTCTACCTGCTCCTTCTCTCTGTTTCCTTGCTTTGCAAGACCGAAGTCGAGAATCTTCGCCTGCGCCTGGTCGGTTACGAAGAGATTGGCTGGCTTGATGTCCCGATGGACAATGCCCTTGGCGTGAGCCGCTTCAAGCCCTGAAAGAATCTGGATTGCAAGATCAAGAACGTTCTCGTAATCGAGAGGCTTGTGGCCAATACGCTGGCGCAGCGTTTCGCCTTCGAGCAGCTCCATGGCGATGAAGGCTCTGCCGTTCTCTTCGCCAATGTCGTGGATCGTGCAAATGTTCGGATGATTCAAGGCGGAGGCGGCCTTGGCTTCGCGACGGAAACGTTCTAATGCTTGGCGATCCTGCGCGAGATCGTCGGGAAGAAACTTGAGGGCGACAAAGCGATCGAGACGGGTGTCCTCGGCCTTATACACGACACCCATCCCGCCACCGCCGAGCTTCTCGATGATGCGGTAGTGGGAGATGGTCTGGTTAATCATGTCAAAGTCCGCCCGGTCAGTCCGGGATGCCGATGCGCTTCACCAGATCGTCGAACCTCGGATCGCCCTCGAGATTCTCGAACATAGGATGGATTTTCAGCCACAACATAAACGGCGGACGTTCCGGCAGTGCCTTCTCCAGCCATTCGAAAGCCGAATCTTTCTCTTCCAGGCGTGCGTGAGCCGCCGCGATAAAAAACGGCGACCCGTCATTTGGTTTCCAAGTATGCTCGGCTTCGTCAACGATCCTACGTGACTCCGTGGTTTTGCCGAGCATGGCGTATGTGGCCGCAACATGCGGGCGGATGATCGTCATCGGTAGGGTCGATGCTAGCAATCCTCCACATAGGTCGATCGCGTTGTCGGTTTGACCAACACGCGCATAGACGTCGGCCAGGACCATGCGAGCGAACGGATTGTCCGGGAGGAACTCTAAGACCGTACGAAGGCGGTCGATGGCTTTCTCGTAAGACGCGGTAAACCAATATACGATACCGAGGAGGGTGTCCGCCGTCGAGCGGAGCGGGTCCACTTCGATCGCGCGCTGGGCCGCTGCGATCGCGCCGTCGAGGCGCCCTTGGCTCATGCGCAGGTTCACGAGGGCCATCAGCCCACTGTATGAATATGGCTCTAGTTCCAAGCCGTGGCGGATTTCTCGTTCGGCCCCAGACAAGTCCCAGTCCCGAGCGTGCATTACGCTGCCGAGGCTTATATGCGCCTCGGCGAGCATGTCGTCCAGATCAAGAGCCTTTCTGGCCGCCGCCCACGCGAGAGGCGCCGCTTCGGCTGCGTCTCTCATCCCGAAACGACGCGCGTAGTCATACGCAGTCGAAAGGCGTGCATAGGCCAGAGCGTATTTCGGGTCCCGGTCAATGGACTGTTGCAGAAGGCGCATTCCCTTGGTAAGGCCACCAGGCCACTCGTGTTCAATGACGTGCTGCGCCCTCAGCACCAACCGGTAGGCTTCGTTGCTCTGCGTTGGGCGCTTGCGGAGTTTCTTCTTTTCATCCCCGGTGAGCTGCAATCGAAGCTTTTCGGCAATCTCTGTCGTCAACTCTTCCTGCAAGGCAATCAGGTCGGTCATCTTGCGGTTGTAACGTCCGCCCCAAAGACGCGCCTCCCGGTCCACATCCACCAACTCAACCGACACCATCAGGTCTTCGCCTCGCTGCGTCATCCGTCCTGATAGGACGCTTCTCACACCTAGTTCTTGCCCGGCCTTGAGAGGGTCTAGGCCCGGTCCACGATGCCGTGAAGCCACTGCCCACGGAATAATGCGGATCTTCCGTAGCTGCGACAAAGTGTTCATCAATGTTTCCGCAATTCCGTCGCTCAGGTATTCTCTCTCCGGGTCCCCGCTCGCATTTTCCAATGGCAAAATCGCCAGTGAATCGATCGTTTTGCTTTCCTTCCCAGTGGAGGATTTCTCTCTGCCTTCGACCGAGCGAGCAGGACCGTGCGTCGCAGGACGAGGCCCTGCTGCAGGTGAAGCAGAATGTAGCGATCCCAGGTCACGCCGCAGACGCTGCAAATCCGCTCGCAGGTCCACAGCCGATTGGTAGCGTAGCGTGCGATCCTTTTCTAGCGCCTTGTTCAGGATTCGCTCTAGTTCCTGCGGCAGATCCGGATTCAACCGCACCGGCGATGACGGGGCCCTGTTCAGGATAGCGTCGAAGATCATCCCCGACGTCGTCCCCGAAAACGCCTGCCGTCCAGTAGCCGCTTCATAGAGCACGATCCCCAAAGAGAAGAGATCGGTCCGAGAATCTACCTGCTCGCCTCGCACTTGCTCGGGTGACATGTAGGCGACCGTTCCGAGCGCCGCACCGGGACTGGTCAGATGTGGATCTTGATCCTCGGTCGGCGCTTGTGTCCCCGCCGCCCCACGGGTCTTGGGCACCTGTTTCGCCAGCCCAAAGTCCAGAATCTTCGCGTGCCCGCGCTCGGTAACGAAAATGTTTTCTGGCTTGATGTCCCGATGCACAATGCCTTTGGCGTGTGCCGCTACCAGGGCGTCCGCCATCTGCGTGCCCAAATCGAGCAAGGCATCGAGAGGTAGCGGCTTCCCTCCGATCCGCTGCCTGAGGGTCTGGCCTTCTAGCAGCTCCATTGCAATGAAACGCTGGCCATCGTGCTCCCCGATATCGTAGATCGTGCAGATATTGGGATGGTTCAGTGCGGCTGCAGCACGCGCCTCACGGAGAAACCGTTCCAATGCTTGCTTGTCGCTTGAGACTTCACTCGGAAGCAATTTCAGCGCGACGATGCGTTCCAATCGCGTGTCTCGGGCGCGATAGACTTCGCCCATTCCTCCGGCACCGAGTGAGGAGAGAATCTCGTAGGGGCCGAGTTTTGTGCCCGACGCAATGCTCATCACTTTGTCCCAGTCGGCACGAGGCGCTTCAGCTCTTCCGTCCAGTTCAGCACGACGTTGATCTGTGTTGGCGCGGCCTGTTCTTGTTCCACAGGTTTGAGCATCAAGAACCGCTGGCCGTCCAGGGACACGTCATAATCGGGAAAGGTGCCGCCGGACGTCATCGTATACCGTCCCTCAAAGAGCATCTTCGGTTTGCCTACCGAGAAGCCTGGCTGCGTCGTTACGTCCACGGCCATCATCTTGTCGCCGCTGCGATAGAACAGCTCTCGACCATTGCGATTCCAGACTGGCTGCGTGCCGCCTTCCGTCGAGATCTGCCACTTCCCACCAGGGCCGGGGTAGGGCTGCACGTAAATCTCACGGCGACCCGATTCATCCGAGACATAAGCCATCCAGTGCCCGTCAGGAGAAAACTGTGGTGCCCCTTCGTAGGCTGGCGTTTGGAGGAAGGGCCGCGCCTTGCGGTCGTTGAGTTGCAGCACCCAGATGTCACCTGCCGTTGTGGGTGCGAGTTCAACGAAGGCAAGCAGTTCCCCATTCGGGGACCAGGACATCGGAATCTGGGTGTTCTGACTGGTGGTCAGCCGTTCCAAACCGCCGCTGCCATCGGCCATCTGCCAG
This sequence comes from Candidatus Acidiferrales bacterium, assembly GCA_035622155.1. Classification (GTDB taxonomy): domain Bacteria; phylum Acidobacteriota; class Terriglobia; order Acidiferrales; family UBA7541; genus Palsa-295. The sequence continues at coordinate 51,604 of DASPVW010000017.1, read as the reverse complement.
TATAGGATCCCGATACCTCCCTTGTTTGACATGAATGCGATCCGCTTGCCATCCGGCGTCCAAGTCGGGAAGTTGTTATCGCTTCCCTCAAATGTGAAGCGGGTAAGCGTGTCTCGGGCAGGGTCGTAGAGCCAAACTTGACCTCCACTGACAAGGGCTATGCGATGGCCATCGGGCGAAAGGCGTGGTAACCCATAATCCTTGGCCGGAGCAGCCAGGGACTGTTCTGTCCCGCTCCGACTGACCCACACCAGCCTGTTTTCCAACTCTTGAGCACTCCCCGAGACATAGACCAACGACCCTGTGTCGGAAACGCTGTACTGAGTGGCCCATGGCGAGACGCCTCGCAGGACCCTCTGCACGACAGACACTGCCGCGCCCTTCACTTCCAGACGCTGCGGATCGAACGGCACGGCCATCAAAGTGCCCGCTTGCGCATAGATCAGGTGCCCGGAGGGCACGTAACGAGGCATGGTCCCTTCTTGTCCCTGAATCAGGTTTCGCCGTTCGCTCGCTCCCTCTAGTTGCACCGCGACGCCCGATGCGGCATGAAAAACGACCGCTTTGCTGCCGGGCAAAAACTCAGGCCAAGTGTGGGCGCTCTCCCCCCTCTCGAGATGAGTCAGTGGCTCTGCAGTTCCTCCTGAGTCCGATATCTCCTGAATTTGCGTCAACCCGGGTGTGAAGGCAATCATTCCTCGACTACCCCAGCTGGCTCCTGCGGGAAGTGGTGCGTCGGCCAAGGTCTGCGCCACTCCCCCACTTACTGGAATCTTCTTCAGCTTTCCGTTGGCGAAAAATCCCAACCACTGGCCGTCCGGTGAAAAGAAAGGGCCAGAGGCTCCCTCGGTACCGGAAACAGGTTTTACTTCGCCGCTGTCCATAGCTCGTAAATGAATCTGTTGGGCAGCTCCGTCCTGAGTTGTTGCGACATAGGCGAGTTGAGTTCCGTCAGGGGACAAAGCCAATGCCGGTCGGTTTAGCTCCGCAAGCCGCTCACCCGGTGGCAGCAGTATCACGGTGCGAATGACTGGTCTGGCAGGCACAGGCTTCAGATTCCAACCGGCGAAACTGGCGGCGGCAACCGCTAGAACCCCTACAGCCCACGGCAGAGCACGGCGCCAGAGTGGCTGTGAGATAGGCGCAACGGCAACAGAAGTTGGCGACGGCGCGACTTCCGGTACACCGGAGAGAACTTCATCGAGTGAGATGCGTGCGTCGCCGATATCACGTAGACGTTGTTTCGGGTCTTTTCGCAAGCAGCGTTGCAATAACACACGAACCCGCATCGGCGTGGCTGCTGGAAGGAGTGACCAATCGGGTTCTTCCTTGATCACAGACGCGAGCGTGTCGGTCACCGTCTCGCCCGTAAAGGCTTGTCTCCCCGCGAGCATCTCGTACAACACACATCCGAAAGCCCAGATGTCTGCACGCCTGTCCACGGTCTTGGCTTTGGCTTGCTCGGGAGCCATGTACGCAGCCGTGCCCAGCAAGACACCTTGCATCGTCGCCATTCGACTGATGGTCGGGGACGTGGAAATGTCGATTGATGACGGATCGCCTTCGAGCGCCTTGGCCAAACCGAAGTCGAGGACCTTCACGGCATCGTCATTCGTCACCTTCACGTTCGCGGGTTTCAGGTCACGATGGATGATTCCTCGTTCGTGGGCGTATTCCAGAGCGTCCGCGATTTGCCTGGCGATGCGTACAGCTTCATCGACGGGAATTGGACCAGCCTTGATTCGGTCGGCCAGTGTCGGCCCCTCCACCAACTGCATCACCAAAGCGCGTGTTCCGCCAGAATCCTCCAGCCCGTAGATGGAAGCGATGTTGGGATGATCCAGGGAGGCGAGGACCTTGGCTTCACGTTGGAAGCGGGCCATGCGTTGGGCGTCGTTGGCGAACGCTTCAAGCAGGACCTTGATGGCTACGTCACGGCCTAGCTTGGGATCATGGGCACGATAAACCTCTCCCATCCCGCCCGCACCAATAGCGGAGAGGATTTCATAGGGGCCCAAGTGAGTGCCGGACTGAATGGGCATAGGACCCTGTCCCTGCTAGTTTGAGTGCGCATAGTATATAGGGAAGAGTAATACCGGCCTGCTATTTTTCGGAGACACCCAACGCCTGAAGTGCTGCTTGAATTTGTCCGGTAAGCCGAAAGCGACTGCTTGAATGTCTTTTTCGAGCGTTCCCCTGTTACCATACGCTCAATAACTCAACAGGGCGCGAGCTAGGGCAACGCCATGCGACCCATGGAGGTGGCAATGTCCACGTACCTGGGAAAGCAAGCTGTCGTTGTAGGGGCTGGGATGGGCGGATTGACAGCAGCGCAAGCGCTAGCGGACTTCTTCGAGCAAGTCACGGTTTTGGAAAACGATCCCTTGCCTGCGGCGGCGACCCACAGGCCGGGAACTCCGCAATGTAGACACGCGCATGCCCTGCTTGTGGGAGGCCAGCAAGCGCTCGGCACTCTGTTTCCCGGTTTTGAGCAAAATCTTTCTCGCGCAGGCGCCGTGCCGCTTCGCGTGAGTTCCGATTTTCGGGTCGAGCGTCCCGGCTACAATCCATTTCCTCAGCGGGATCTCGGCCTTCTTGCATACGCCATTTCCAGGCCGCTAATTGAGTTGACCGTACGAAAACGCGTCGAGGAACAAAGCAATATCGAGCTTCGAGATCGTTGTCGAGTTCAGCGGTTCGTCACTACGCCCGACGCGACAGAAGTTACGGCGGTCCGATTCGAGCACAGCGATGGGAGAGGCGAAACGCTTCCGGCTGACCTCGTGGTTGATGCTTCCGGGCACGGCAAGCTCACCCTTAACATGCTGGAATCCAATGGCCAACCAAGGCCGGACGAGACCTTGATCGGCGTCGACTTGGGTTATGCGAGCGCCATCCTCGACATCCCGGATGATGCACCGTCTGATTGGAGAACTGTAATAACTTTCGCTCAGTTTCCCAGAAACAGGCGCGGCGGCATTATCCTTCCACTAGAGGGCAATCGCTGGATCGTGAGCCTCGGCGGACGGCGCAACGATAAGCCGCCTGATGACTGGGGTGGATTCCTGTCATTTGCGCAACAATTGCGGACGCCGACGATTTACAACGCAATCAAACACGCAAATCTTGTTGGAGAGATCGCACGATTCGTGTTTAGAGCGAGCTCGCTGAGACATTTCGAGCTACTCGAGACATTCCCGCGCGGGCTACTTCCTTTCGGTGACACGCTCTGCCGCTTTAATCCCCTGTACGGCCAAGGCATGAGCGTAGCCGCGCTGGAAGCTTGCCACCTACGGTGCCTGCTTGGGACACAAGACGTTCAAAAGGACGGACTTGCCGGCCTGGCCTCGGCGTTTTTTGACGGGGCTAAGGCTATCATCGAGACGCCATGGGTAAATGCTGCGATCCCTGATTTCGTCGATCCGGACACTCCGGGTCAACGCCCGCCGGATCTCGAAAAGACCCTTCGTTTCCTTTCCGCCTTGTTCAAGCTCGCGGCTGAAGACCCCGCCGTCCACAAGCTTGTCGCCGAGGTTCAGCATCTTCTCAAACCGCAAAGCGTTTACCGCGACCCCGACCTTGTGCAGCGCGTCGAGGCGCTGATGACTGTAACGTAATTCTGCTTAAAGTTTGGAGACCACCTTGAGCGGCGTTAAACACCGCGTTGTTGAAACAAACGGCATCCGCATGCACATTGCTGAGTGCGGAGACGGTCCGCTTGTGGTTCTTTGTCACGGTTTTCCGGAATCCTGGTATTCATGGCGGCATCAGTTGCGAGCGCTCGCGGAAGCTGGGTTTCACGGTGTCGCGCCTGACATGAGGGGCTATGGTCAGACGGATCGGCCTGAGGAAATCGATCAGTACACACTCCTCCTTCTTGTCGGCGACATGGTCGGACTGCTGGACGCGTTGGGCGCCCCACAGGCTGTGATTGCTGGCCATGACTGGGGCGCACCCGTAGCTTGGCACTCTGCGCTTCTGCGCCCCGATCGGTTTCGTGGAGTGATCGGCTTGAGCGTGCCGTTCACGCCGAGAGGACGCGTTCGCCCCACCAGCATCATGCCTCAGACCGAGGACGCGTTGTTCTATCAGCTTTACTTCCAATCTCCGGGCATCGCTGAAGCGGAGTTGGAACGCGATGTCCGTCTGAGCATCCGAAGTCTCCTCTACTCAGCTTCAGGAAATGCGCCCCGACAGGAAAACCGTACAACGGCTGGAGGCGAAGTTGGTATGGTGCCGCGGCGAAGCGGCTTTCTATCCCGCTTGATGAACCCTGCATCGCTGCCTCATTGGCTTACCGAGGCGGACGTGGACTTTTACGTGAGCGAGTTTGCCCGCACAGGATTTCGTGGGGGTCTGAACTGGTACCGCAACATAGACCGCAATTGGGAACTCTTAGCTCCGATGGCTGGAGCGCGAGTGACAACGCCGGCGCTTTACATCGCCGGGGATCGTGATCTAGTGTTGGCCTTTCGTGGGATGGACCAAATCATCGCCAACCTTTCGAAGTTTGTGCCGCAGCTCCGTGGCACATTGTTGCTGCCGGATTGCGGTCATTGGACCCAGCAGGAGCGAGCGCAGGACGTCAACCAAGCCATAATTGATTTCGTTCGGCGACTCTAGGGATCTTTCAGACGCGAATAAGCGGATCGAGCAAGCTCTTTCTCAGTCCCTTAGCGATCCTCTCGATGTTCACTAGCGACACATTCCTGGTCCCACGCTCGACGCCGCTGTAGTACCCACGAACATTAGGATCTGACAAAGGCTGTGGCAAATGATTCCCCGTTACCCATGCATTCGGCTGACTCCAACGCTTCTAGTGTGCTCTGAACTCGTCTGATGGGCTCGGGCTGTGATATAAACTGCCGCGACAACGGGTGGGCACGCCAGATGCGAAAGCTGGACACCAGTATTTTCCCTTCTCCATGGAAGCTCACCTCGCCGCTCCCTACCCTGATCCTGTTGTGCATCGTGGCGATCGTGTGTTACCAGGCAGATAGATTAGCGTACGCGCTGGGAATACCTCCCAGTAACATCATGTCGTTTTGGCCCGCTTCGCCCCTCTTGGCAGCGGTGTTGCTACTGACCCCACGAAGAAATTGGCCATTGCTCATCGCCGCAGGATTGCATGCTCGCACACTACTCGCACGTGCGGCTGGACGCGAAGCGGAAGGCATTGGATGCCCTCACAAGCGGGGGTTCAGGGGGTAGTTATGGCACAAAGAGCGGCACAAATTCGCCCGAGCAATCTGTCACGCAGCCACAAGTTCTTGAAAAGGTTGGTGGACGTGAGGGGGCTCGAACCCCTGACCTCCTCGTTGCGAACGAGGCGCTCTCCCAACTGAGCTACACGCCCGAAGAACGACGAGCGATGATCGTCAACGAATGTTTACGCGAAGGACTCAGCGAGACTTGCCGAGTTCATCTTCGCGGCCTGAGTCCAACCTGCTAAATCCTGTTGGAACTCTTTCAGCTCAGTATAACCCGGAATTGGTGGTCAACGAAGAAGGTCCGTTTGGCGTCGGACTCCAATGGCTTTAGACCTATGAATGTTGTGCAGAGTGCACACAGCGGCGCCACGTTTTCTCGCGTCGCTTGTTTCGGGAGGCTTTTCCGGCACAGTACAATGTAGCGATGGACATCCAACTGATCGCGATGGATATCGACGGTACGCTGCTTGACAGCCGCGCCCAATTGCCACCTCAAAACGCTCAAGCCATTGCAGCAGCGGCGTCGCAGGGAATCGAGATTGTCATCGTCACGGGCCGTCGATTTCACTCGGCTCGACTGATTGCGGAAGAACTTCCCTGCGAAGCAAAATTGATTGTGAGCAATGGCGCATTGGTCAAGTCGATATCGGGCGAAACGCATCTGCGCTCTATGCTGTCCGCCGGAACCGCACGCCAAATTCTGCGGAACACGGAGGGATTTCGCTCCATGTGCGCTGTGGTTTTTGACCGGCCCGCTGCCGGGCAGGTAGTGTTTGAGCGCATCGATTGGGAAGCTCCGTTCATCGGGCCTTACCTCCGCCGCCACCGCCAGCAGGTTCTGGAAATCGCGCCACTCGCCGATTGCTTGCGCGGGGAAGACCCCGTCGAAGTCATGTTTATCGGTCCCTGCGATACCATCCGTGCGGCGATGAACAAGCTCGAGGGCCTCGACCTGCGGGCCGGTTACACGCTGGCCTTGACCGAGTACGCCCAGAGCGGTCTTTCCATGCTAGACGTCCTCGCGCCTGGCGTCACAAAAGGGGCGGCCCTGGCTGCCTGGGCGAAGCAACGAGGGATATCGCGGGAAAACGTGATGGCCATTGGGGACAACTGGAACGACCGCGAAATGCTAGAATATGCTGGTTTGCCGGTTGTTATGGGCAATTGTGTGGCGGAGCTGAAGTCGCTCGGATGGACGACGCTTTCAAATGACGAGTGTGGAGTGGCGGAAGCGATTCATCGATACGCACTACGCAACACCTAGCGCACCGGATGCATCGCCACGCTCTGTATCGGCTCGGAATAGAGGAACACACCCATGAGGCTCTCGACGCGGGTCGGAATTCTGCTGCTTGCCGGGTCTCTGGGGATGATCGCAAGCTCGCCGCAACAGGGAGCGCCGCCCGGAGGTTACCCCGTGGGGCGGAACCAGACCGGGGGCGCACAGGTGCCATCGAGCATCACCGCTACCCTGGATTTTCAACTTTCGATCGAGGAACGCGAAGTCATCGGCCTGGCTGACGCCATGCCTGAGGACAAGTATTCCTTCGCACCCACGAACGGAGAGTTCAAGGGTGTGCGCACATTTGCGCAGCAGGTGAAGCACATTGCGACCGTCAACAACCGGTTCTTTGGCGCCATCCTGGGTCAGCCAGCGGCGACACCTGGATCGCAGTTTGAAGCCGAGAATGGTCCTGATTCCATTCAGACGAAGGCGCAGATCATGCAGTACTTGCGCGACTCGTTCGCGCTCGGGCACAAGGCCATCGCGACCATCAATGCGGATAACGCTTTTGAGCTCATGAAGACGCCTCCAACGCCATTCTTGCGCACTCCGGCCGCCATTGTGATTTTCGACTGCTCGCACACCATGGACCACTATGGTCAGATGGTCGTCTATCTGCGGGCGAACGGAATCGTGCCGCCGGCAAGCCGTCAGCGACCGCCCGCGAATCCTCCCTCGAAGCCGTTGAGCTAGCGGGCCGAGGAATTTTTCGATGGGCACACAGCGTCAGCTCGGGAAATCGTGTGGCGCGGAGTGACTCGACGCCACGCACGAAGGCTTCAAACGATCCAACAACGAATGACTACGCGCCCCAGGCTCCCGGCGGCCCTGCTCGCCGCTGCTGCTCTGCTTCTTGGTCCTATGGCGGCACGAGCCGACTACGCCGTGCTGCGTTCCGGCGCACGATTGCATGTCACCGGCTATGAGGTAAAGGGCGATCGCGTGCTGCTTTCGGTTGATGGCGGCGTGGTTGAGATCGCCGCAAGCGAACTGATCGATGTCGAGCCGGAGGACGTTTTTCCTTCTCCGCCTCCCGCCAACGTTGACTTCGGTGTCCGCTACGCCAACCTGATTCACCTGGCAGCACTCAGGCATGGCGTCGATGAAAAGCTCATCGCGGGCGTGATTGCCGCTGAATCCAACTTCGATGCCAAAGCCGTTTCGCGGAAGCGGGCCTTGGGCCTGATGCAGTTGCTGCCAACGACCGCTGCGCACTACGCCGTCGCCGACGTATTCAATCCAGCACAAAATATTGACGGCGGCACGCACTACTTGAAGGATCTTTTGGCGAAATATCGTGGAAATCTGGCGCTGGCGCTCGCGGCTTATAACGCGGGGCCGGAAGTCGTCGACCGCTACGGAGGCGTGCCCCCCTTCCCCGAGACGCAGAACTACGTCCGCCAGATTACTTCGAAGCTCGGACTGCCGGCAGCCAACTAGGTCCCAGGGGCGCGCGGCTTCGATTGGATCCGACAGCAAAGAGAACTACTGAGTCGCTGTTTTTTCGCCGAGCCGGCGCATGCGCTCTTGAAGTTTTTTTCGGAGCGGGGCCGGAGCGTTGGGATTAAAGGCCACCAAGTACCATAAGGGTTGGCTGCGGTCACGGCTCAGACGCGAAAGCGTGGCAGCGTCGCTATTCGGATGGCGCGCAATATTCTCGCGTATCGCTGAATAGGGATGATGCGAGAGACGTCCGAGCGTCTTGGCAGTAACCTTCGGATGCTCACTAATCAGACGCAGGAGATAGTAGTCTTCCTTGGGGGCCTGACGGGAGAGATGGTCGAGCGCGTCGGGCTTGACATCGGCACTCAGAACCGTGCCCACCTTTTCGTCCCAGCCTGGATTAATGCGGTTGAGTTCTTGCGTGCGCGCGTGAATCAACTGCTCAATGACGCGGCGCTCTTGATCCATGCGCACCGCAGGCAGAGCGCTGCGTTCAACTGAATCGAGCACCCGCAAAAGATGCTGCCGTTCTCCAAAAACAATTTGAGATGTACGCAAAGCCTTCCCCTTGCTCGAATTTCGTACTAAGTCGGAACGTCTCATGGCTCACTCCATCGGAATCGTGACGTTCAGTCCGGGGCAATGCAACTCCCACGTTGAACCCTGACCCCGGAGAGGCCCGCCGATCAGGCGGACTGCACCGTAAGAAACACGAACGAAGAATATCCCACGCTGCTTATAAGTGCTGCCCTCGGCACCTGCTGCCCCACCGAACACGGCCCAACCATGGATGACCGCCGCGATTATCATCCGGTCCTGCGAGAGAGTCAAAGCATGCGCGCGAGAAGTGTTCCGTAGCCCGCAACAGCGGGTTCTAGAACCATGTCAGCGCACTAACGTAGGAAAGGATTGTGTTCGCGCTCAGAACCGATTGTCGTGGCTTCACCGTGGCCGGGGTAAACAACAATGTCGTCGGACAAGGTGAGTAATTTGTCGTGAATGGACCGGATGATTTGAGGGTAGGAACCGCCCGGCAGATCGGTTCGGCCGATGCTGCCCTGAAAAAGGGTGTCTCCGGCAATCAGACGACGCCCACGGGCATGGTGCGCCTGCTGTGTGTCCCCTCTGTCCTCGATCACGAGGCTGATGCTTCCCGGCGTGTGTCCGGGGGTGTGCAACACGTGAGCAAGAAAGCCTCCCCACGGAAGAACATCGCCCTCTTTTACGAAGTCGCGGATGAGAACTGTCTCGGGGGTAGGAACGCCGAGCCATTGAGCCTGCATATGAAGGTTGCGGTAAAGGCCGAGATCAGCATCATGGATAAGTACGGGCGCCCGGGTGGCGCGATGCAAGGCCGCCAAACCTCCCACGTGATCGATGTGGGTATGGGTGCTGACAATCGCGGTAATCTTCAGTTTGTGGTGAGCGATGATTTCTAAGATACGATCCACTTCATCGCCGGGGTCGACGACGATGGCATCGCTTGTAGTCCGATCGCCCAAAATCGAGCAATTGCACTGCAAGAGACCGACCGGTAGGACTTCGTGAATCAGTCGTTCCGGCATGCCAGCACAGTATAGCAGTCGCTGGAATCATCAAGGCAGGAATGACGAAAACCAGATTCACAGGGGCCGCTGATCGCTCGGCAAGCCCGCCGCGACCAGTGCTTCGACTCGATCCAACAGCTCGGCTCGGTGTGCCATTTTGTAGGAGGAGGCGTCCAGGGAGGGTCCAAATTGAACCGTGGCTTCGCCCGGGCGAACGATTGCCTTTCCTTTCGCGAGAAGGCGATGGGTTCCGCCGACCGACACGGGCACAATCGAAACGCCAGCTTGCATCGCCATCGTGAGAGCGCCTCGTTTAAATGGGCGCATGCGACCGTCAGGGCTGCGCGTTCCCTCGGAGAAGATCACATAGGAGAAGCCCTTTTTCAGATTTTCGACCACTTGCAAAACGGTCGCGCTGGTGGATTCCTTGCCGCGGCGATCGACCGGCACGAACTGGGCCAGGTGCATCGCGGTTGAAAAAATCGGAATGCGAAACAGCTCCTGCTTGACGAAGATTCCCACGCGCCGCGGGATGGCCGGCATCATGACCATGGGGTCGAGATAGGAAGCGTGGTTCGCGACAAAAAGGCATGCGCAGGGCGGCACATTTTCTAAACCACTCACGCGCACCCGGATTTGAAGAAGACGCGTTTCCAGACGGACAAAATCCATCGCCCATCGGTACATCAAATCCGGCTTACCAGTGAGGACGCTCCAAAGTACAAGCCACGGCAGAAGAAGAACGACCGCCAATCCAACAGAGGCTCCGGCAAGAAATGTGCGAATCATGACACGGAAACGAGGAACATATCAATCGGTCGAGCCGCGGAGCATGCCGTCCAGAATCCGCCGTTGGCGATCGGTGGGATGCGCAACTTCGCACACCGAAAGGCGCCCAGCGGCGGTCTTGACCTCGAGCCCGGCGACGGATAGGAACTTGCTGAAGGGAATTTCGTCGGTCCCTGAAACGTAAAGGTGAAAGAAATCAGCAAAGCTTTTCCCCGAGACCTCCTCGACAACGGCTCGGATCCCTACGCTGTCGTCATAGAACTTCCCTGGCCGCCCGTATTCCTGGTTCATGCGCCGCAAGACATCGTCAAGAGACTTGCGGTTATCGGTGAGATCGCGAATGGCAAGGTCAAGCAGAAGGCCCAGGATCTGACCCTTGTTGTAGTAGGAGATACTGTGCTCGGGTAGGTTGTAGAAGTCGTACTTTTCAAACCAGGCCTCCAAACTTGAGTCTTCGACACTCTGCCATTGGCGAGCAGCCCGCCTTTGAAGCTCATCAATCTGTTCGGCGAGATCGTCATAAAAGCGCAGCTTCGACCACAGGCCCGTCCGCTCGAGCGTGAACGATGCGTACGCACTGGTCACGCCCTCGGCAAACCACAGGGCCCGCGTGTATTGCTCCTTGCTGTAGTCAACCGGTTCGAGCGATTGCGGGCGGATGCGTTTCACATTCCAGACGTGAAAAAACTCATGGGCTGCGATGGCAATAGCGGCTTCGGTGGATGTGGCGGAGATGGCGGTCGAATTACGATGCTCCATGCCCCCACCTTCAAGATCGCCGCCCGGACCGATGTGAAAGAAGAAAGTGTATTCCCGGTTCGGAGGATCAAACGGTGCTCCCCCCATGAGGTTGAGTTCATACTCGGTGATGCGATGAAGGGCATCTTCAAGGACCGCTCGATTCCAGGGGTGTGCATCGACGACAACTCGAAAATGACCGCCGGCCTGCGCAAATTCGAATTCCTCGAATTGACCAGCTTCGACCGGAGCATCGACGAGTTGATCGTAGCTGGATGCTGTGTAGGAATTGTTTCCTGTAGAGGCAAGCTCCGCGACGGTTCGCCATCCGGGAGGAAGGTCAGCGAATTGAACAGACACGTTTTCGTTTCGACGGTCCGGTAGATACATCAGAATTTCGGCAAGATTCATAAAGGCGTGCCGCGAATCCAATTGGGAATTGAAGGGGCCAGGCGAGTTCCATTCGATCAAGTATTCGATTTGTAGCACATTTCGGTCACCGGGCTGACACGGACCTTCCAGCCAGAAATGCCACGTGTCCTTATCCAGCTGGCGCTTCTCGAGCGGTACATGCGTGGGACCGATGCAAAGGCCGCGAATTGACTCGAGCCGCTGGGAAAAATCACGAATGCGATAGAGCGCGTTCCACGCCGGCAAAGCCGTCACGACGTCCCTGCCTTCGACCGGAACCGTGATGGTGACTTGGAAGCGATGGGCTGCAGGGTCGTCGAGCGAAACCCGATACTGAATCGTCGCCCGAGCGGGGCGAGGGGCCAGCAGCGCCGCCAGGCTGGCCAGATACACAAACGCACCGCGGGCTCGACGAGCCTTCATCGGTGGGTACCGATCCGCGCGTTGAGCCTCTCCGCGACTTTCGACGTCAGCCCGTCGAAGCTGCCGTTCGACATGATCAGGATCAGGTCGCCCGGGCCGGCCTTGTCTGCCAGATATTCCGCAATTTCGGCGGCCGAGGTGAAGGCTCTCGCTTCGCGGCCACCAGCGCGAATCGATTGCGCGATCGCCTCTGGCGAGAGACGCTCGCCCTCTTCCAGCAATTGGGCCCGGTTGACGGGGCCGAACAGCACAACGTCTGCAAGATCAAGGGCGTCCGGCAGCGCCTGTTGAAAGACCCGGCGGCGCATTGTGTTGGAGCGAGGCTCGATCGCTGCCCAGATTTTGCGGCCAGGCCAGCGCGTGCGTGCGGCTTCGAGCGTCAGGCGGATAGCCGTGGGATGATGCGCGAAGTCTTCGACGATCAGGACGCCCGCCGCTTCGCCTTTGATCTCCATGCGCCGGCGCACGCTTTGGAATGCCCCAAGAGCGTAGGCAATCGCGTCGCCTTCAACCCCATGATGGTAGGCGAGCGCGATGGCTGCCAGCGCATCGAGCACATTGTGGCGACCCGCAACGGGAGTGCGGACGCGCGCGACCACGTTGCCGTGGTAGGCGACGCGAAATTCGGTCGCCGAATCGTGCCAGAGGATATCGCCAGCGCACCAATCGCACTCCGGCGTGAGGCCGAAGGTCTCCACCGGGCAAAAGGCCTTCCGAACAACTTCCCTCAGTTCCGCACTGGCGCCTGCCATCCAGATCCGGCCCCGGCGCGGCACCAGGTTGACCAGACGGCGGAACTGAAGCTCGATCGATGCGAGGTCAGGGTAGATGTCGGCATGGTCAAATTCAAGCGAAGTGAGAATCAGTTCATCGGGATGATAGTGGAGAAATTTGGGGCTTTTGTCGAAAAACGCCGTGTCGTATTCGTCGCCCTCGATGATGAATTCCTGTCCTCCGCCCAAAGCGTAACTGCGGTCGCCGAAATTGGGCGCGACACCGCCAATCAGAAAATCCGGGTGCCGGCCAGCCATATGAAAAATCCAGGCCAGCATAGCGGTTGTGGTCGTCTTGCCGTGGGTACCAGCCACTACGATGGACGTCTTGCCCGGCAGAAAATACTCTTCAATGAGCTGCGGCATCGAGCAGTAGGGGATCTTTTCGTCGAGGATGTACTCGACCTCGGGATTGCCCCGCGAAATGGCGTTACCGATCACGGCCAAATCGGGCGCGGGACTGAGATTTTCAGGTCGGTAGCCCTCGTTCCAGCGGATAGCGAGCGAATCGAGGAGCGTGGAGGCGGGCGGGTAGACGTTTACATCGGAACCAGTGACGTGAAAACCTCTCTCCTTCAACATGCCTGCAACCGGCGACATGGCCGATCCTGCTATTCCCAGCAGATGAATATGGCGAACGCGCGAACTTTGAAGACTCCCAATCATTTCACCTCTTTCGAAGACCTAGCTGTTGCGAGAAGGCTGCCCGGCGAAAGCCGGTTGCTCGAGATGACAAGAAGTGTAGAATCACGGGACGCACGCCGGTTCCAGAATTGTCAGAGTGCCCGCCGATGAAGTGGATAGACGCGCCTGGACACCAAGCGGCAAAGTCAGCATCGCACGCAAGGTATGCCCGATCGGCGCGCCCCAAGCAATCGGAACCCCGAGAGGAGCAAGAATACGACAGGCAACGTCGCGGATGGTCTCGCTTCCTGCCGCTGCGTTGCACTCAGGAAAATCGCCTAGGATGATGCCCGCGAGGTAGCGAAGCTTGTCGGCCTGCTTCAGATGCATGAGTGCCCGATCGACTTGGTACGGCTTCATGCCGCGATCCTCGAGCACGAGAATCGCGCCCGCGGTGTCGAGCTCCCAAGGAGTTCCCAGAGTCGATTCGACAAGTGTCAAGCATCCGCCCAAAAGAACTCCTTCCCCATCGCCCGAAACCAGAGATTCACATCGAAGGTCCAAGCTCCAGCCCTGACGGGTCTCTGTTAAGGCAGTTAACAAACTGGCGCGATCGTAGCCGTGGGCGGCACCCGCTCCACGGTCAAAATTCGTTGCCACCATGGGGCCGTAGAAACTAACCCAGCGTGCCGTTTGCCAGAGAAAGATCTCGACAGACGTGATGTCACTCGCCCCTAGAACGATCTTAGGTTTCGTCGGTGGCTCCGAAAAACAGTCGAGCAGGTAGGTCGAACCGTAACCGCCACGAGCACAGAAAATCGCTCGTGTCCCGGGCTCATCCAGACTGTGCCGGAGGGCGGCGACGCGGTCTGCCAGAGAGCCAGCAAAAAAACCATCGCGGGCCAATACGCTCCCGCGATCGACCTTGGGCGCATAGCCGAGAGTGACGAGTTCGTCGCAGCCCTTTTGCAGGCGGTCTTGCTCGACCGGGCTCGCGAGGGAGAGCACGGCGATTTGATCGCCGCGGCACAGCGCAGTCGGTTTGAGAGGATGCGGCATGTGGCGCAATGAGAATAAGGAATTTGATCGAGTGAGTCTAGACGCGGCCCGTCGAGCCGAGAGTTAACAGTTAAGAGTGTCGAGACCGGTCAATCACTAACGGTAAACGTAAGCTGAGAGGACGTGCCACCCCCGGGTGCAGGATTCGATATCTCGATCATGGCCGTGCCCGACTGGGCGAGGTTCCCAGCCGGAATCAAAACAATGACTTGCGAGCCGCCTACGAAAGCCAGCGCGAGGGGGGTGCTGTTCGCCCCGAAAGTCCACTGGGCGTTTGACAGCGAGGTAAACCCAGAACCCGACACCAAGACTTGGAGATCGCCAATTCCCGCTGGAGCGGCGGGAGGAAACAGAGAAGATACCGTCGGCTTCGGATTCGGTGAGCCCGTAATGGGAAAGGTGACCGAGGGCGAACCCACGACCAGATTCGGCGTGAACACAGCAACACTGGCGGACCCGGCTGCCGCAATGTTGGTAGACGCAATGGCGGCTGTAACCTGCGTGGAGTTCACAAAGGTCGTAATTTGCACGCTGCCGTTCCATGTGACCGGATCATTCGCAGCGAAGTTACTTCCGTTGACGGTGAGCGTGAAGGAGTTGCCACCGGCCATGGCATTGGCCGGCGACAGCGAAGTAATGGCCGGCGCGCCGGGTTCGAGGGGCTCGACCACGAATGCTGCGGCTGTCGATGTTCCTCCGCCCGGAGCCGGGTTTATAACGGTTACGCTGGCCGGGCCGGGGGAAGCAACATCGGACGCCAAAACCTGAACCTGCAGCTGACCGGTTGTTTGATTTAATGTGGTCGAGCGAGCGAAACCGTTCCAGTAGACGAACGACGCGCCGCGGGAAGTGGAAATGAAGCCTGTTCCTTGGACCGAAAGGGTAAAGGCCGGACTTCCGACGGTGATATTCGACGGGAAGAGATTTCGGATTTCGGGCGTCGCATTGTCAGGGGGTGAACTACTGCAGCCGCCCAAGAGCAACACTCCGGCCATCGATGCCAGTACAGGCCAGCGCCACTGGTTCAATCCGTGCCTCCAACGTTTTTGCGGGATCCGGAATCCGCCGGCCACCAGCGGCCGGGCATGCCGAACGAGGGGACATGCCAAACCGTTTCTGCAAATCTCCCTGCCGAACCGCAACGCTTGATAGCATTCCCGCTCATGACGCGTCAACTTCGGATTCAATTCGACGGGTAAGGGTTGGCCACCTCGTCGGGGACCAGCCATCAACCCCGATGCCGCTACGGCGAAGGTCCCCCACCTGGCGTGCGCTAGGTTGAGCCACATCAAATCTTGAATGTGGTGATGCGAGCGAATTGCTTGGCGCGCGCTGCGATCTCCCGGCGCGTGACTTTTGCTAGTCGCTCGACGCCAAAGCGTTCCACGGTGAAGCTGGCAAGAACTGACCCGTACACCATGGCCGAGCGCAGTACGGGCTCGGTTACGCGTCCCCGGCTCGCGAGATAACCCATAAATCCACCAGCGAAGGTATCCCCTGCTCCGGTCGGGTCATGCACTTCTTCCAGCGGGAAGGCAGGGACGGCGAAAACAAATCCCTGGTGGACCATGATGGCCCCGTTTTCGCCTCTCTTGATGATCAGCGTCTGGGGGCCCATCTTGAAAACGTGTCTGGCGGCGCGGAATAGGTTGTGCTCACCGGTGAGTTGGCGTGTCTCGTCATCATTGATTGTGAGGATTTGCACGTGTTTTAGGGTCTCACGTAGCTCCGTGGGGGTCCCGTTGATCCAGTAGTTCATGGTATCGAGCCCCACAGTTTTCGGCCGCGGGCGCACCTGCTGAAGCACCGAGCGTTGCAGCGTGGGATCAATATTACCAAGGAAAACGTGCTCGGAGTCACGATAGGTCTTCGGCAGTGACGGACGGAAAGCCGCAAAGACGTTCAACTCGGTGGTGAGCGTGCTGCGTTCGTTCATGTTCTGGCTGTAGCGACCGGCCCAGAAGAATGATTTGCCGGGAACGCGCTCGAGACCGGCAAGGTCGATTCTCCGGCCCCGAAAAACAGCTTCGTCGTGTTCTGTGAAATCCTCGCCGACGATGGCGACCAGTCGAACCGGGGTGAAATGACTTGCGGCCAATGCAAAGTAGGTAGCAGCGCCGCCAAGGGTGCGGTCGACCTTTCCCAAGGGTGTTTCGATGCTGTCGAAGGCGACCGAACCGACTATGAGAAGCGACATCGACGCTCCCGGTCTTCACGAGCGCGGAAACAGCATCGCCGCGCACTGGATTTGAACTGCGATGAGACTCCGAGCGGGGTTCGGCCCGTGACAGCGGGCCGCACCGACAGGCCTAGATGTCTCAGATGTACTTGCCGAAAATCGGCGCGAGCCGCTTCCTCGCGGCCGCTGGGATCCTCTTGCGATCAGTCAAGATCGCGTGCGCCGCGGCCGAGCCACAGGGGCATTGGCGATCGTCACCGAGCGTGCGGACAACCTCGCCAATGGCGCGCTGCACGTTTTCTGTGTTCTCGTGTAGGTAGCCGATGATCATTTCGACCGTCACCGACTCATGCTGAGGATGCCAGCAATCGTAATCGGTAATCATCGCGAAGCTAGCGTAGCAAAGTTCTGCCTCGCGCGCGAGCTTGGCTTCGGTCAGATTCGTCATGCCCACCACATCGAAGCGAAGCTGGCGATAGGTGTGAGATTCGGCAAGGGTCGAGAAGGCTGGCCCCTCCATGCAGACATACGTACCTCCTTGGTGTGCCTGGACGCCGCAATGCCCGCAAGCGTCTGCAAGGCGCTTGGACAGGCGCGGGCAGGTCGGTTTGTCAAAGGCGATATGTCCGACGACCCCTCGGTCGAAAAAAGTAGCCTTGCGGCCACGGGTGCGATCGAAAAACTGGCTGGGAATTAAAAAGTCCTTGGGGGGAAGATCCTCGCGCAACGAACCAACGGCGCTTACCGAAATAATCTGCTCGACGCCCAGCATCTTCAGGGCGCAGATGTTGGCGCGGTAGTTGATTTCAGACGGTGAAAACAGGTGACCGCGACCGTGTCGAGCCAAGAACGCCACGCGTTTGCCTTCGAGCGTGCCGACCACAATCGCGTCGGAGGGGTTGCCAAAAGGAGTCTTCACGCGCAGTTCCTGCCTGTCGACGAGCCCCGCCATCTGGTAGAGACCGCTGCCGCCAATAATGCCAACTTTGACCGGCTCCTTCCGACGTCTCGCCGGGGACTTGCTCTTGGGCATTTTGGTTCCTCGTATCAAGTGGCCGCGCTTGATCAACCCCGCCACGACGATCATCTAGGAGTCGCGAACCGGTTCGGCCTCCCAACTGCCATTGCGGTCGCGAAGATAGGCGACGGGAATGCGCGCGTCGTGGACAAACAGAGCGATCCAACCCTCACGAATTGCTTCGGGGATCCAACGTTTCTTGTTTTCGAGCGTCGTCATGGGGAACAGATCGTAACCCATGATCCAAGGCAGAGGTAGGTGCGTTGTCGTTGGAACGAGGTCGGCAAAGAAAAAGGCCGTTCTTCCTTTACCTGTCAGCTTGACGCACTGCATGTGAGCGGTGTGACCAGGAACCCGAATGAGGTCGACGCCGGATGTGATGGTATGGTCGCCCTCCACGACCGAAAGCAACCCCGCTGCTGCGATAGGCGCGAAATTCTCCGGAAGATAGCTCACCCTGTCGCGCTCGTTCGGTCGCATCGCGTGATCGAGTTCTCCTTCTTGCACGAAATAGCGTGCATTGGGAAACGTGGGGACAATTTGATCGTCCTCCAGGCGCGTGTTCCCGCCACAGTGATCGAAGTGCAGGTGTGTGTTCACAACGACGTCGATGTCCTCAGGTCGCAAATCGAGAGAACGCAGGCCATCTAGCAGGAAGGGTCCATCCAAACCATAAATATCGCGCCATTTCGGATTCATTTTGCCACCAGCGCCTGTTTCGACGAGAATTCGCTTGCCGCCAGCGCGGATCACCAGGCAATTCATCGAAAGCTTAATGCGGTTACGCGCGTCCGGAGGCATCTTCTTCTCCCAAAGGGGGCGCGGGACAGCTCCAAACATGGCACCCCCATCCAGCAGTACATGGCCATCTGAGACGATGTGAAATTCGATGTCTCCCAATTTCAATGGCCACTCCTTGACAGAATCTCGCGGACGGCGGTGTACGGGTCTTTTTTGCGTGCGGCAACCTGCGCCACGATGGTATCCCAATCTCCCTCGGTCAGTCCGTTGGCCAGCAGTTGCTCCACGACACGTCGTTCGAGCAAACGCAGCAACCAATCCTTCCAATACGCGAGATCCCTCGCCTGCGGGTCCTTGGCCTGTGCAAAACGGTCGCGAAACAACGCGATTTGGTGTGCCAGCTCAGCAAGGCCCTGGCCTTCGGTAGCGACGGTAGAGACGATCGGTGGGCTCCAGCCGTCACGCACGGGAATGAGTTGCGAAACCGCGCGAATCTGCTCCTCCAATTTTTGCGCACCTTCGCGGTCGGACTTGTTGATGACAAAGATGTCCGCGATTTCCATGAGGCCTGCTTTGAGGCCCTGTACGTCGTCGCCCATCCCTGGTATGAGCACAACCAGCGTGCAGTCGGCTAGGCGAACGATTTCGATCTCGCCCTGCCCGACGCCGACCGTCTCAATCAGGATCATGTCCTTGCCGGCGGCGTCCAGCAGCAGCGCCACGTCGCCCGTCGCCTGCGCCAGACCACCGAGGTAGCCGCGAGTCGCCATCGAGCGAATGAAGATCCCTTCGTCGGAGGCATGGCCTTGCATGCGAATGCGGTCGCCCAGAATCGCGCCACCGGAAAAGGCGCTCGATGGGTCGACGGCAATGATGCCCACGCTTTTCTTCTCGGAGCGATAGTAGGCGGCCAGTTTATCGACGAGCGTGCTTTTCCCCGTGCCCGGAGCGCCGGTGACGCCGACCCTGACGGCATGGCCTGTGTAGGGAAACAGCTCTTTCAGCAGAGATTCGGACTCGGGCATCCGGTTTTCGATCGCGGACACGGCGCGGGAGATCGCGCGCATGTCTCCCGCGCGCACCTGTGCCGCCCAGTTTTCAATCGTCGTCGTCGCCAAGATCGCCACCCCAGGCACACGTAAATATGTGAGTGTACCCTAACAGTATCGCCCGGCGGGAAGATGGCTTGGCAAAGGGGTTACGCGGAGCGGCCGGGAGTGCCGCCACCCGTTTTGCCCCCGGAATATTCGTCGTAGGCTTTGATGATGCGCTGCACAAGACTGTGACGGACGACGTCGCGCTCATCAAAGTAAATCAGCTTGATGCCCTCGATCTTGCCGACCACCTCGATCGCCTCGACGAGGCCGGACCGCCGCGAGTCCGGCAAATCGATCTGGGTGATGTCTCCGGTGATGACCGCTTTGGAGTTAAAACCGAGCCGCGTGAGGAACATCTTCATCTGCTCGCTTGTGGTGTTCTGGGCTTCGTCGAGAATCACGAACGAATCATTGAGCGTGCGCCCGCGCATGAAAGCGAGCGGGGCGACTTCGATGATGTCCTTCTCCAGGAAGCGTTCGAGCTTGTCGGCTTCCAAAAGATCGTGCAGCGCGTCGTAAAGAGGCCTCATGTAGGGGTCGACCTTTTCTTGCAGCGTGCCGGGAAGAAAGCCGAGCCGTTCACCGGCCTCCACAGCCGGACGCGCCAGGATGATCCGGTTCACCTGCTTGGAAAGTAGCGCGGAGACAGCCATGGCCACGGCAAGGTATGTTTTTCCCGTGCCACCAGGACCGATGGCGAACACCATGTCGAAGGTTTCCAAAGCCTCGATGTAATTCTTCTGGTTTGCGCTCTTCGGAGCGATACTCTTTCTGCCAAGCAGCCTCGTGCGCGCCGGAGAAAACGCCCCGTGAAGCGCAGAGGTCGGCTCCTCGGAAGCGACGCGCAGCAGAGCCTTCACCTCGCGACTGTCAGGAATACGCCCGTCGCGGACCCGGTCGTTGTACGCGCCAAAGATACGGGCTGCGCGCTCGACCTGTCCGGGCTCACCTTCAATTTCGATGTCGTTGTCCTTCAGGTGCGTGCGGATTTGCAAAGCGGATTCTAAAAACTTCAGGTTCTCGTCAAGTGGGCCGAAGAGTTCACTGATCCCTCCGGCAAGTCGGACGGTTTGCTTCATTAAGCTCGATCGACGCAACGATAGCCTAGCGCGGCTGCTGCGCTCGGTCAAGATACACGGCCTCGGTTAGTGAGTTACCGGAGCCGGAAACTGAACTTTGGGCGCCTCACGGGCCGCCTCCGGGGCGGCAAAATAGGCGTCGTTGCGCTTGAAGCCGGACACTCCGGCCACGATGGTCTGCGGAAACAGGCCAATGTAGGTGTTGTAGTCCTGGATGGCATCGTTGTACCGCTTGCGCTCGACGGCGATGCGGTTCTCCGTCCCAGCCAATTCATCCTGCAAACGCAGGAAATTTTCGCTCGATTTCAGTTGTGGGTAATTCTCAGCCAGTGCAAGAACCTTCACCTCCATGCCGTAGAGCTGATTGCTCGCCGCGATCTTGTCGGCGGGTGTTTGCGCATTCATATATTGTGTGCGGGCCTTGGCGACGTCGTCAAATACGGTTTGCTCCTGGGCGGCAAATCCCTTCACGGTTTCGACGAGATTCGGAATCAAATCTGCGCGTCGCTGAAGGACCACGTCGACCTGAGCCCAGTCGGATTTCACCGTCTCGTTCTTGATCACCATCTGGTTCCGCGTGGAGACGAAATACGAGCCGACCAATAAAGCAAGGACTACAACAACCACGAGAACCAAAGCGAGTGCCTTCATCAGAATCCTCCGGTCCCAATCAGTGTAGATCGAAACGGCGGTCCACTTCGCTCGTGGCCACCTCTACGAATTCCAGATACGCATGAAGCGTGGCTTCGATGTCAATGTCTTTTTCTCTGCGCTTCCCTTCTCGAAACGCGAGCAGTGCATGAAACGCAGAGGGGTCCGCTCCGGTGACTGCGGCGATTTCATCCACGGCGGCGCGCTGGCCATGTGGCGGCGGCTGGCCCAGGGCGATCAGCGCGTGCCGAAACAACGCGCAGAAGGTGGGCACCGAGGCTATCATCATGGCGAAATGTGGTTTTTTCTTCGGTGGAGCCGCCAGGATGGCCTGACGCAAACGCAACCAGTTGACCCGCAGCTCGTGCTCGACCTGGGCGCGATGCAGCCGCATCGGTACTTCCAACTGATCAAAGAAGTCCGGGCCAAACAGCATGCGATGGTGATGTTTCATATCGAGCATCTCGATCGCAAAGACATCCGCCGAGCGTTTTAGCTCATCCAGCGTGAGGACGAGAGGTGCGGCGTTGCCCTGCTTCATCCACCAATCGGAGGCGTCGTGCAGCCGCTCCAGCTCCAACGTGCCCGCGCGCTCGACAAGGCAGAGGGTGTTTAGGTCGGAATGCTTTTCGGTGAATTCGCCGGTAACGGCCGATCCGTACAGGACCACCGCCTTGAGGTTATCCCCTCCAGCGGATTTCAGTCGGTTCACCAATTCACTGAGTTTTGCTTCCATGATGTTCGTCTACCCCACGGCCTCATCGAATCGAAAACGCGGGTCGTTACCAACTGCCACTTGCACCTCCACCACCGAACGATCCTCCGCCAAAACCTCCAAATCCCCCTCCCCCACCACCCAAACCTCCCCCGCCCCAGCCTCCTCCGAAGCCACCCAAGGGAGGCCCGCCGGTCCATCTGCCCCTTCCGCTGGAGCGGTTAGAACCGAGGAGGGCCCAGAAAATCGGTCCCAAGAAACCTCCAAAAACGAGAATGAGCACAATCAAGGTCAGAATCGACCCGATCGAGCCCGGAAGGCCCTTCTCGGGGCCTGGGGCTCTGGCAGCCGCGGGTGGCGTGCCGGACAGTGTCACGCCGCGGTCGGCAGCGATGACGTCCGCGACCCGGCGAGTCATCAAAAGGATCGCCGCGTCGTAGTTGTTCTGCCGGAAGTAGGGTACCGCCTCGCGTCCGAATCCGCCGACCTTACCGTCTGGCAGAATCGGTTCGAGGCCGTAACCGACCTGCGTCGAATATTGGTGCTCGTTGGGTGCCACCAGGATCAGGACCCCACGATCAGAGGACTTCGGGCCGATCCCGAGTCGCGTAGCGACGTTGAACGCGTAGTCGCTTATCGCATCGCCTTGAAGCGATTTGATCGTCACAACGGCGATCTGGGCCTGCGCCTTTTGGTCGACTTCCGTGCACAGGGCGGTGAGCTGGTCTTTGGCAGATTGGCTCAAAACCCCCGCAAGATCGGTCACGTAGCCGTTTTTCGCCTGTACGGCAACTTGATCGATCGATTGGGCCCACATCGCGCCGGGCACAACGGCCGTGACGCAAACGATCGCCAGCAGACGCACCACTTGACCCAGTCCGAGGGCGGACCGGCGAATCAGATGGGAACGCGGAGAGGGCCATCGAGGAAAACGGTGGCAGGTGAGCATCCCGATCACGCCAGGCGATGGTAGAGCGTCATGCTGCCGAGTGTCAACGCGGGATCGTTGGGGCAGCCTTAATTGTCACACCGACAGGCCGGATGCTACACTGGCGGCGCTTTATTTCGGGGTGCGGGCTATCCAGCACGCCTTAAATTCCATTTCAGCTTTCCCTTTCCGCGGGATACGCGTGTGCCGATAACTGCGCCGGGCCGCCTGCGCCTGAAACAAATTCGGTATTCTGGACGTTTCAATGAGTTGGCATTTAGATTCCCAAGCCAGATTGCTGTTTCGAGAGGAAAACATGATGAGTCGAAGCCGAATGCACGCATCGCTGGCGCTTCTGCTGGTGGCCTCGCTAGCCACCACGCCGCTCTTTGCCCAAGGTCAACAGGCTCCTGCCCCCGACACGCAATCGCAAGCGCAGCCGCAGATGCAGGCCCCTCCGATGTACCAGCCTCCCCCCATATCGCCGGCACCGCCACCGTCCCCGGCGCGCCAGATGAATTTCGGTCCAAACTATTCGAACGGACATTCATGGTTCCCGAACATCATTGCGCCGTACACGCAGATGGCCGTGCCGAAGCCGGATCTTGCGAACACGCCGCGCATCGGGCAGCTCATTTCGAACGGTAAACTGATGCTCAGCGTGGAAGACGCCATTTCGCTGGCGCTTGAGAACAACCTAAGCGTTGCTGTCGCGCGCTATACACCTTGGCTTGACGAGGCCAGTTTGCTCTACTCCAAGTCCGGGGCCAATGGCAGGTTGCAATTTGATCCCGTGCTCACCGGAAATTTCAATTTGTCGGATGCCAAAACACCTCTGAACAACCCGTTCTTTGCCGGAGTGGGCGAGATCACCCCTACCGGCGTCCCTGTTAAGACGGCTCCACCCTCGATTGCCAATCACACGTTCAACGCCAATTTTCAATATACCGAGGGGTGGTCGACGGGTACCCAGGCACAGATTACGTTTGACAATCAGCGCGGGTCGACGAACGTCCCCGCCGATCTGTTCAATCCGTTCGTGGAATCTGTCCTGACCTTCCAGCTAACTCAGCCCCTGCTCAACGGCTTCGGGAAGATTCCCAACCAGCGCTACATCATCGAAGCGAAGAACACCGTCAAAGTAGGGGAATCGCAGTTCGAGCAACAGGTCATGTCGACCATCACCACCGTAGCCACGGACTACTGGGAGCTCGTTTTTGCGCGTGAGAACGTGAAGGTCGAGCAAGTGGCCGTGGCCGCCGACCAGCAGCTGTATGAGAACAACAAGAAGCAGCTGGAGATTGGCACCATGGCACCCCTCGATGTCATCACGGCTCAATCGCAGCTGGCCAGCGACCAACAGGCCCTGGTTCAGGCACAGACAACCCAGCTGCTCGATGAGACGACGCTGCTTGTCGCCATTACGAAAAACCCGCTGGCTATCGAGCTGAAGGGCGTCGAGATCGTGCCAACGACACCACTGTATAGCCCCGTCGTCGGAGATATCTCGCTGGAAGACGCGGTGAAGGAAGCCTGGCAAAAGCGGCCCGAGCTTCAGCAGGCAGCGTTGAACCTGACAAATGCCGGAATTGAAGTAAAAGCAACCAAGAATGCTTTGCTCCCCACGCTCAACATATTTGGGGAGTACCAGGCAACCGGACTCGGTGGTATCGAGAGGATCACGGCTGCCAACGGCATTGTCGTGCCAGATTTCGCGGCTGGGGCGATCCTGAATGGTGCAGGTATGCCGCAGGATCTCTACGCGCCGCTAGCAGAGACCTCCCTGTTCTCCTTCCCCGGTGGCATCGGCGACGATATGTACCGGATGATCACCGCTGGCTACCCAACCTTCGAGGGCGGCCTGAACCTGACCCTCCCGATCCGCAACCGGGCCGCGCAGGCCAACAATGCCACGGCACAACTGAATCAGCGGCAACAGGAGGTTCAGTACGAGCAGACGCAGAACACCATCGTGCTCAATGTCCGCCAGGCCCTGATCACCCTGGTGCAGGACCGGGCGGCTATCACGGCGGCCGAGCAGGCACGTGTGCTAGCCCAACAGAGCTATGATGATGAGGTGAAGCGGCTGCAGCTGGGCAGTTCGACCGCTTTCACCGTCGTACAGAAGCAACAGCTGCTCACGTCGGCGCAAGGGACGGAACTACGTGACCGTATCAACTTGATCGAGGCGGAACTCAACTTCGATCAGGCGATGGGTCGAACGTTGGAAGCTCACAACATCACTTTGGCTGACGCGATGAATGGTCACGTCAGTGCGATCCCCAACATCCCAGGGACGCCTGATACAACGGGAACCAGCAGCCACCGTTAGCGAGGTAGATACGCCATGGGTGAAACGAAGGACCGGAAAACCTCTTCGGCTCTGTCTTTCGAGTCCGCCCGGAAGGCCTCGGCCAGCGAGCGGGCTTGGGAGGAGAACACGCTCCGACCAGCGCTCTTGAAATCGCCCGAGCGCGCTGGCAACTTCACGACGGTTTCCGGCTATCCGATTCGGCGCCTCTATACCCAGGCCGACCTCGCTGACTGGGACGTGGGCCGCGATCTCGGCGTGCCCGGTTCGCCCCCCTATACGCGCGGCATCCACACGACGATGTACCGCCGCCGCCTCTGGACGATGCGACAGTTTGCCGGCTATGGCTCGGCCGAAGACACAAATCGCCGTTTCCGCTACCTGCTTTCACAGGGCCAAACAGGGCTTTCGGTGGCCTTCGACCTGCCCACGCTGATGGGATACGACTCCGATCACATGCTTTCGGAAGGAGAAGTCGGAAAATGTGGGGTCGCCATCAGCTCGCTGGCGGACATGGAAACGCTGTTTGAGGGAATTCCGCTCGCCGACGTCACCACTTCGATGACGATTAACTCCCCGGCTGCTGCGATCTGGGCTATGTACCTTGCCGTTGCAGAGAAACAGGGCGCCAGTTGGGAAAAGATTTCCGGTACGTTGCAGAACGACATCCTGAAGGAATATATTGCGCAGAAGGAGTACATCTTTCCGCCCGCGCCTTCGATCGATCTTGTAACCGACACGATTGAGTTTGCTAGCAAGCACACGCCGAAATTCAATCCCGTTTCGATCAGCGGATACCACATCCGCGAGGCGGGATCGACGGCGATCCAGGAACTGGCATTCACGCTGCGCGACGGCATTGAATATGTCGAAAGCTGTCTAGTGCGTGGGATGCAAGTCGACCAATTTGCTCCACGCCTGTCGTTTTTTTTCAACGCCCACAATGACTTCTTCGAGGAGATCGCCAAGTACCGCGCCGCGCGGCGTCTGTGGTGCCGCGTGATGCGCGAGCGCTTTGGCGCCACCAGCCCTCGCTCGTGGGCTCTCCGATTTCACGCGCAGACGGCAGGATGCTCACTCACGGCGCAACAGCCCTACAACAACGTGGTTCGCACGGCCATGCAAGCGCTGGCAGCCGTGTTGGGCGGCACGCAGTCGTTGCATACCAATTCGCTCGATGAAGCCTGGGCGTTGCCGACCGAAGCCGCGGCGACCATTGCCCTGCGAACGCAGCAGATTCTGGCGTACGAAAGCGGCGTAGCCAACACGGTAGACCCTCTGGGAGGATCCTACTTCGTTGAAGCATTGACGAACGAAGTGGAGCAAGGTGCCCGCGATTACATCGCACGGATTGACGCGCTCGGGGGAATGGTTGCGGCCATCGAGCGCGGTTTTCCCCAGCGCGAAATTGCCGACGCTGCCTATCGGTATCAAACCGCACTCGATCGCAAGGAAAAGATCGTTGTCGGCGTCAATGACTACAGCACCTCGGAAAAGCCCATCGAAACTCTGCAGATCAATGAGACCGTCGCGGACCGCCAGGCAAAACGTCTCAGGAAGCTCCGCGCGGAACGCTCCCAGGAAGAAGTGCAGCGTCGTCTCCACGCGCTCCGCAAGGCCATACAGCTTCACGAGAATACCATGCCCAGCTTGCTCGAGGCTGTGAAGGCCTATGCGACCCTCGGCGAAATCTGCGACACCCTGCGCGAAGTTCTGGGCACGTACGAAGAATCCGCGGTCACCTAATGCGTTTCGCGAACTGGGAACATGCACGCCGACATCCATTTCGTAGGAATTTGAAGTATCCTTGCAGCACGATGCACGAGAAAAAGATCCGCGTGCTGATTGCAAAACCGGGACTCGATGGCCATGACCGGGGTGCCAAAGTGATCGCCCGCGCGCTGCGCGATGCCGGCATGGAAGTCATCTACACCGGCTTGCGTCAGACTCCGGAAATGATTGCGTCGGCGGCGCTGCAAGAGGACGTGGATGTGATCGGGCTCTCGATACTGTCCGGCGCGCACAACACGCTCTGCCCTCGCTTGATGCAGTTGCTTAACGCCAACGGCATGCAGGACGTCACGGTGCTGATCGGAGGAATAATCCCCGAAGGGGACATTCCCGCGCTGAAGCAGGCCGGTATCGCGGAGGTCTTTCTTCCGGGAACATCGACACAGGCCATCGTCGATTTCATCCGTCAGCGAGTGGCCGCGGCACGGCAAGGAGTCTAGCTTGGGGGCCAGAACCAAGCCTGAGGAGCGTGCCGTGCCGGGAACCGTGATCGAAACGCACGTCGATACCCACGGGTCCGCGTTTGCCAGCAATCGACGCGACATGCTGAACCGTCTGGACGAAATGCAGCGAGAAGCAGAGAAGATCAAGCAAGGGGGTGGTCTGAAAGCCATCCAGGCGCAGCACCAGAAGGGCCGCCTGACGGCTCGCGAGCGCATCTCCCGACTGATCGACCCCCCCTCCCCGTTCTTTGAGCTTGGCCTCTACGCCGCTTATGAGATGTATGAGGAGTGGGGCGGTGCGCCTGCGGCCAGTACCGTCACCGGGTTGGGCCATGTCGCCGGCCG
Source organism: Candidatus Acidiferrales bacterium (assembly GCA_035622155.1). GTDB lineage: Bacteria > Acidobacteriota > Terriglobia > Acidiferrales > UBA7541 > Palsa-295. The sequence continues at coordinate 24,004 of DASPVW010000017.1, read as the reverse complement.
ACGCGTGATGATCATCGCCAACGACGCGACGGTCAAGGCCGGCGCTTTTTTCCCGATGACCGCAAAGAAAGTGATCCGCGCGCAGAATATTGCCATCGAAAACCGAATTCCAACAATCTACCTGGTTGATTCGGCCGGCGTGTTTCTACCCTTGCAAGAGGACGTGTTTCCGGACACGGACGATTTTGGACGCGTCTTTCGTAACAATGCCGTCATGAGCGCGATGGGGATCCCGCAAATCACCGCCATTATGGGGATGTGCGTAGCCGGCGGCGCCTACCTGCCTGTGATGTGCGACCACATCCTCATGACCGAGGGCAGCGGTCTGTTCCTGGCGGGTCCTGCGCTTGTCCAAGCTGCCATCGGTCAGCAGGCGTCGGCAGAAGAGCTTGGAGGGGCGCGGATGCACGCCCAGGTCAGCGGCACGGTGGATTTCCGCGAGCCGAACGATGAAGCCTGCATCGCCCGTATCCGCTCGCTCGTAGACAAAATCGCTCCTGGGCCGAGCGCGCCGTTCGACCACAAGCCGGCCGCACCACCCGCGTATCCCTCCGAAGAGATCTACGGCATTTTTTCTTCCGACGCCTCCAAGCAATACGACATGCGCGACATCATCGCCCGCATCGTCGATTTGAGCCAGTTCGAGGAATATCGCGCGGAATTCGGCAAGACGGTTATCTGCGGCTTCGCGCGCATCGGCGGATGGGCCGTCGGGATTGTCGCGAATCAGAAAAAGCATGTCACCACCACCGCGCCCGGCACCGGGGAAAGGCGCATCGAATTCGGGAGTGTGATTTACACAGAGTCGGCCGACAAGGCGGCGCGGTTCATTCTGGACTGCAACCAGACCCGTGTGCCGCTGATTTTCATGCATGACGTCAACGGTTTCATGGTTGGCAAGGAGGCTGAATGGAGCGGCATCATTGCCTCCGGGGCGAAAATGGTCAACGCGGTCGCCAATAGCGTCGTTCCGAAAATCGTCGTGATCTGCGGGGGAAGCTTCGGCGCTGGACATTACGCTATGTGCGGAAAGGCTTACGACCCGCGATTTGTCTTCGCCTGGCCAACGGCCCGGTATGCTGTCATGAGCGGAGACTCAGCCGCGGGAACGCTCGTCGAACTCAGGATCCGACAGCTCGAACGGGAAGGCAAGAAGCTAAGCGCTGCGGATAAAAAGCAGTTGCAACAGTCGATCCGAGCGACCTACGAGCACCAAACCGATCCACGTTATGCAGCGGCACGCCTGTGGGTGGATGCGATCATCGATCCGTCCCGCACACGCGAGGCCTTGATCGAAGCGATCGAGAGCGCTGCGCTGAATCCAGAGATCCGCGAATTCAAGACCGGCGTCTTGCAGACATGACCCGCCGAGCAGCACCTGCTAGGATGAGTTGGCCGGCGAGGCGTGTGCCGTTTTTGTGCGATGCGGCCGACGTCATGCGAGTGCGCCGAAAACCGAAATGACAGAACCTGTGACCATCGTCGAGTGTCCGCGAGATGCCTGGCAAGGCTTGCCCGGGAACATCCCGACGGAGGAGAAGATCAAATACCTCTGCGCGCTCGTGTCACTCGGCTTCAGCCACATCGATGCGGTCAGCTTCGTCTCTCCGAAACATGTCCCGCAGATGGCCGATAGCGAAGTTGTCATGCAGGAGCTGAGCAAAGTCCGGCTGGCCTCGGGCGAAGCGCCCGAGATCATTGGAATTGTTGTGAACGCGCAAGGACTCGCGCGCGCTCTGGCCGCACCCGGCGTCACGACAGTGGGCTATCCCTATTCGATTTCGGCATACTTCCGCCGCGCCAATGCCAACATGTCCCGCGCCGAATCCCGGGCGCTGGTCGAAAAAATCCAACACGAGACAAAAGCGGCCAAGCGCAATCTGGTCGTTTACATTTCGATGGCTTTCGGCAATCCCTATGACGAGCCATGGGGACCAGAAATCGTGGAAGAGACCCTTGTCTGGCTCAAGGACGCGGGCGTGCGCACCGTCTCGCTGGCCGATACGGTGGGAAGAGCTTCGGCAGACGATGTTGCGCGCCTCTATCGTAGGGTGGAGAACTGTGTGGCGGGCGTCGAGATTGGCTTGCACTTGCACAGCCGCCCCGAAGGGGCATCGGAAAAAATTCTTGCCGCCTACGAAGCCGGTTGCAGGCGCTTCGATGGTGCGCTGAACGGCCTGGGAGGCTGTCCGTTTGCAGGCGATGAACTGGTCGGCAATCTCCCGACCGAGGCGATCCTAACGACTCTCGCGGCACGCGGTGTAACGACCGGGGTTGACGTCAAGTCACTTGCCATTGCCTGCGCCATCACGGGCGAGCTACGCGGAAAATACGCGCACACCGCCGAAGCCGCAAGTCCCAGCTAGACGCACCGGCAAAGGACCATGACCTATCAGACGCTGACGTGCCAGCAAGAGGAGAGCGGAATCGCCACCGTCACGCTCACCGTACCAGAGAAGCGCAACGCCATCTCCTCCGACATGATTGATGACTTGCTCGCTGCGCTTGATCAGGTCGAGCGCGGCGCCCTTCGCGTCCTCATCTTGACCGGCTCGGGCAAGGCCTTTTGCGCAGGCATGGATCTTGACGAGCTCGAACGCGTCGCGCGCCAGACGCCACAGGAAAATCTCGAGAACGCGCGTCGCGTTACCCGTCTGTTTTCGCGCCTGTACACGTTCCCCCAACCTGTCATCGCGGCGGTCAACGGATCTGCGATTGCTGGTGGCTGCGGCCTTGCCACACTGGCAGATATAACGATCGCCGTTCCCGAGGCCAAGTTCGGTTATACGGAGGTCAAGCTAGGGTTCATACCCGCGATCGTTTCGGTCTTCTTGCGCCGCCGTCTTGGCGACAAGCATGTACGTGAGCTGCTCCTCACCGGTCGCGTGATTGACGCCGCCGAGGCGTTTCGAATCGGTTTGATTACCGAGATCGTGCCTGCGGAGAATCTGATGGCCCGCGCCCGCCACATTGCCGACCTCTTGCGGAGCGCCAGTCCCACGGCCATCGCACAGACGAAGAAGCTGCTATTAAGTTTTGACCGGGCGGCCGTACATGCCGAACTGGAAGCCGCCATCGAAGCGAACGCTGCCATCCGCTCCACCCCGGATTTTCGCGAGGGCGTGGCAGCATTCCTTGAAAAACGGCCACCCAAGTGGAGCGGAGATTAGGTAGAAGTTCATGCCCGATCACGCCGACACAACCGTTCGCGTGCGTTACGCCGAGACGGACCAGATGGGTATTGTCTACCACGCGAATTATTTCGTTTGGTTTGAGGTCGGACGGGTGGAACTGTGTCGCCAGCTAGGATTGGAGTACGCCAGAATGGAAACCGAAGACGATAGCTTCATCGTGGTTGCCAAGGCGTCTTGCCGCTACAAGCGTCCGGCGCGCTTCGATGATTTGCTGACGGTTCGCACGCGCGTAGCCGAGTGGCAGCGGCGCACGATCCGATTTGCCTACGAAGTTTTCCATCAAGCCTCGGGTGAGCTGATCGCGGCCGGCGAGACACTCCATGTAGTCTGCGATCGGTTGGGGCGCCCGAAATCGCTGCCCGCCAAATACCGGAGCTGCTTCGCCACCGCTGGATGTCCTCCAGCGCAGTCACCCGGTGCCGCGACCCAACGGAGAAAGGCCCATGACAGCAATTGAAATTGTCTTCGGAACCGGGGCTCGACGGTGACGCGGATTTTAATCGACGGTGAGCATCTGAGCTTCGAAGATCTCTTCCGCATCGTTTTCGAAGGAGTGGAAGCCGAACTTGCGCAGTCCGCTCACGAGCGCATGAACGCCTCGCGGGCCGTCATCAATCGCCTGCTTACAGCCGAGTCCAGCGTCTATGGGGTTAACACCGGCTTTGGCAAAATGGCCTCGGAGCGCATTTCACACGACGACATCCGCCGCCTGCAGCTCAATCTTGTGCGCAGCCACGCCTGTGGCGTTGGCCCGCCGCTCAGTGAATTTGCCACACGCGGCATGCTTGCTCTGCGTGCCAATGCCATCGCTAAGGGCTTCTCTGGCGTGCGACCTGTGGTGGTGGAGACTCTTTTGATGATGCTCAATCGCGGCGTGCATCCTGTCGTCCCCTCGCAGGGGAGCGTTGGCGCATCGGGCGACCTTGCGCCTCTGGCCCATTTGGCCCAGGTAGCGATTGGAGAGGGCGAGGCCATTTTTCAGGGACGTCGGGCGTCCGGCGCCGAAGCACTGCGCGAGGCAGGAATTGCCCCGCTTGTGCTCGAAGCCAAGGAAGGGCTCGCGCTGCTGAATGGCACACAGGCGATGTTGGCTCTGCTGGCGCTCGCTTTGCGCGAGGCCGAGATTGCCGTCGAGACCGCCGATGTCGCGGCTGCACTTTCGCTCGACGCGCTACGCGGCAGTCCGGCGGCATTCGATGCTCGTATCGCGCAGATCCGTCCGCACCCGGGCCAGCTGAGGACAGCCCGCAACATCGAACGCCTCAATCAGGGCAGTGAGATTCGCGAGTCGCACCGCTCCCCCATCCATGATCCACGCGTGCAGGATCCTTACAGCCTGCGCTGCGCTCCGCAGGTGCACGGTGCCGTGCGCGACTCGCTCGTTCACGTCCGCGCTACGTTGGCGGTCGAGCTGAACAGCGCCACGGACAACCCACTGGTTTTTGCGAACGCAGAAGGCGGATCCGGTGAGGTGATCAGCGGGGGCAATTTTCACGGTCAGCCGCTGGCGATGGCTGCCGACCACATGGCCATCGCGCTGGCCACGCTGGGTGGAATCTCCGAGCGTCGCATCGAGCAAATGACAAACCCTCAGACCAGCCAGCTCCCGGCGTTCTTGGTGCGCGACGCGGGCCTGAACTCCGGCTTCATGATTCTGCAAGTCACCGCTGCGGCGCTTGCCAGCGAACTGAAGACGCTCGCCGTGCCCCACTCGGTGGATTCCATTCCGACCTCCGCGAATCAGGAAGATTACGTCTCGATGGGAATGGGCGCCGCGCGCCGGCTGGAACCGATGCTTGCGAACTTGCGAAGTGTTCTGGCGATCGAGCTGCTGGCCGCCTGCCAAGGAATCGATTTTCTCGCGCCGCTGCAGTGCAGCCCTGAGTCGCTCAAAGCCTACGAAATCGTGCGATCGATTTCCTCCCGCGTCGATGTCGATCGATCTCTCTCGCCGGATATCGAAGCTGTCGCACGCGTCATAGCCGACGGCCCATTTGCGGCTTTGCTCGACTGAGGTCCGCTCTTATCGGAGCTCACGCTGCAGGAATTTTCCAAAACGATAGCCCGCCAGCATGCTGAAGGGCCATACCCCCATCGAATAGTGTCCGCAGGGCAGGTCCAGATGGTCGAATGTCACCTGCTCGCGCTCGAGCTTCGCCACCAGCTGGGTTGTGAGGTCTGCGGAAAATGTCGGATCATATCTCCCGGTGATCAAGAGAATTCTCTTTCCCTGATCGCGCAGCTTGGGTACGTAGGGAAACGGGCTGATCGGCGCCCAAAACTGACGCAGCTCCTGAGGCTTGATGCCTGCTGCGGCCAGTGACTCCCAGACGTTTTCCGTCGTTAACCCCCTCGCTACCACCTCGCCGAAGTAGGTCGAAACATGGATAAACGCCCCAACGCGCAGGGCCGGCTCGTGGCACATGGCGATGAAGCCGATCGCTGACCCAACGCTCGTCCCGAGCACGCCGAGTCGCCCGTACCCCTGTTGCTCGAGCCAGCGTAGCGTGCGCCGTACGTCCACAACGGCCTGCCGCACAGCCTGCAGGGTCAGACCGATATTGGGTCCCACGAGATGATCAGCCCGTGGATGGCGCGGAATGGCGCGCCGATCGTGGTACGGCAAACTCATTTTGACGGCGGTGACGCCCAAGCGCTGCAACCAACGGCAGACGGTCTGCTGCTCTTCCCAGCGCGCGTTCCATTGCGCCAGCACCACCACCGCCGATCCCTCTCGTTTGGCGCGGAATAGTTGTCCATAGACGCGATTGTTTTCAGCCCAGGGAGATGTGATGGCACTGGTGAAGGTGAGCAGCCCATCGGTAAGAGCATAATCGCGCGCCTCCGCCGCGGCATACCATTCGTCACTGCCGGCGACCGCGTCCTCAACATAACGCGCGAGAAACGCGCGAGGGTCTTCGCCGTTGGTCTCCCCGCCGATGTGATCCAATCCCCAGGCAAAGGGCAGCCGACTACGGCGCTTCTCGTGGTCGAAGCGCATCCGCTCATAGCGAAGGACCTGTCTTTGGATCCAGGACATTCCGCGAGAAGACCAATATACCTTTTGCCTGGCTCGTTTCGCTATGCGCTTTGCTTCCGCAGGCTTCGTCGTGGTTCACAGTGCGAGAGGCCCCGAGGTTGTGCCACATCCCCTGTCCTTCACGGTTGGCGAGCGAGCCGTCGGAGACGGGCTCCGACAAGGCGCGTGAGAACCCAGGTTTTGTCCAGGCGCGCGCCCAGGCGGCGATAAAACGCAATCGAAGGCGCGTTCCAATCGAGAACGATCCACTCCATCTGTTGACACCCCCGTCGAAGGGCCACGCGCGCCAGAGCGATCATCAACGCTTTACCCGCACCCTGACCCCGCTCCGCGCGGCGCACAAAGAGATCTTCAATGAATAGCGCCGGCCTACAGGTAAAAGTCGAATAGGTGAAGTAATAGATGGCGTAGCCGACGGCGCGCCCCTCTCGCTCGCACATCAGGGCCTCGAAATACTTCCGGCGGCCAAAGCCATCACGACCTAGACGTCTCCTGTCAAGACGGAGGTCGCGAAGCAAGTGCTCGTATTTCGCCAGCTCACGAACCAAACGCACGATCGTGGGGATGTCGCGTGCGGTCCCACGCCGAACCCGGAGTTCCCGATCGTGAGCCTCCTGCTCGATTCCAACGTTCGCGCGCTTCATGGATACCCCCCGACAGTCGCCTAATCACCCGCGCCCGAGTATAGCCTCGTTCAAACAAGGAACAGTCGCCGCAGTCCAGCGCGCCACCGTCGCGACCACCTTGCTTTTGTCGCCGACGCGTTAGCAGTCGGGCACGACTCGAAGCCCGCGCCTTGAGGGCTCATTTCGGATGTGGCAGATTCGAGGGGTGGTCTCGCCGTCAGCCATCGACGTGTTTGTTTTCTGCTTTGGACTCATCGTCGGTAGTTTCCTAAACGTATGTATCGTTCGCCTGCCGAAGCACAAATCCATCGTGTTGCCGCCGTCGACCTGCCCGAAATGCGGCGTGAGGATTCAGCCCTACGACAATATCCCCGTGGTGAGCTGGATGCTGCTGGGCGGGCGATGCCGGAACTGCAAGGCGAAGATTTCGCTCATTTACCCGCTGGTGGAGCTCACGACAGCCGTGCTGTTTTGGGGATGCTATCGGGTGTTCGGTCTGACTCTCGAATCGCTCAAATGGGCTGTTTTTTCAGCTCTGCTGATCGTGCTGGTATTCACAGACCTGCGCGACCGGATCCTCCCCGACGCGGTGAATTACACAGGTTTTCTACTCGGGCTCGGGCTAAGCCTGGCGCTAACCCCGACCGACGGAACGGCCCCGTGGCTGGCTCATCACACCCAGCTCTCTCTGCCCGTACCTGTCCTGTCACTGGGCGATGCGCTCTTGGGAGCAGCCATAGGGAGCGGCCTGTTATGGGTTGCTTCAGAACTCTATTTTCGTTTGCGCGGTCGGGAAGGAATGGGTTTGGGCGACGTCAAGATGATGCTCATGGCCGGCGCCTTTCTGGGACCGAAGCGGACATTTCTTATGATTCTGACGGGGTCTCTGCTGGGAAGCGTGCTGGGCTTCCTCGCCATTGGTTTTCTCTACCTGGGGGGTTGGAAGAAAAAGGTGGCCCTGCGAGGAAACCGAATGGGTCTCGGTGCTGTCAACCGTCTGCAGTGGGTGCTGGTGCGGCGGTACCAGCTTCCTTTCGGGAGCTATTTAGGAGTTGCTGGGCTAGCGGTCCTGTTTTGGGGGAACCCGGCGCTGAACTGGTACGAGTCGTTGTTAACGGTGAGATGATGCCGGGAAACCGAGGCCGCCAATGAATCCTCCCCTGACTCATCACCCCATGATTCCGACCAACATTCTGCTGTTTTGGGGAGTGGCAGCGGCGGCTCTGCTTGGCGGAGCTATCTTCCTCGTGATGTTGGCGAGAAAAATGATTCGCAGCCAATCGCTCGAATTCCGGAATGATTGGGCCCGGCCAAAGGCTGATCAAGACAATGCGCCGGCGTTTGTGGCGGCATCGATGCAAGGCGTGATCGAACGGCTCCGCGCGCAGGAAAAAGAGCTTGCCCGGCTACACATGCTGGCCCAGGAACGTGCGCAGGAGTCTGAGCGGCTGACTGAGGAAGTCACCCGCAACATGCCGACCGGGCTGCTGCTGGTCAGCGCGACGGGCACGATCAGCTCGACAAATCCGGCCGCGGAAGAAGCGCTCGGCATGCGCCCCCTCCGCTACCGGTCCTACCGGGAGATCCTCGGCGAGGATTCCGGCCTCGTCGAAATGCTGGGTGCGTGCCTACGTAACGGAGAAACCTTCCAACGCAGCGAGGTGGAACATGTCACTCCCGAAGGGGAGGTGCGCAGGCTGGGCGTAACCATTTCTCCGATCTTCCAGGCGCCCAGGCCCGCGCTGCGCACCTATGTGTCGGACCCGCCGAGCAAGTCGGTGCCCAAGGTCAGCGGCGCCCTCTGCTTGATGAGCGATTTGACCGAATTGACCGCTCTCCAAAAACAGATTCGCTGGAAAGAGAATCTGGCGGCCCTGGGAGAGATGTCTGCCGGCATCGCACACGAATTCAAGAACGCCTTGGCGACGATAGCGGGCTACGCGCAGATGATCCGTAGCGAGGCTCAAGCCGGCGAAATCTTTGAGTCGGCCGAGCGAATCCTCGATCAAACCCGGGCGTTGACGCACGTCGTTACAGAGTTCTTACGGTTCGCCAAGCCCCTGGAGATCAGCTACGAAATGGTGCCGATGCAAGCCCTGCTCGAACGGGTCGCTCAGGAACTGCGCGAAACGGCTCCCCAGTGCGAGGTGATCTGCGAGGGCACCTTCCCCGACGCGCCGGGCGACGAAGCACTTCTCCGACAGGCGCTTGTCAACCTCACGCGCAATGCGGCAGAAGCGGCGGCCGCTGGCCGCCAGACGCCTCGGGTCACGATCTCCGGTTCGGTCGAAGAACTGGGAGGCAAAACGTGGCAGCGAATCTGTGTATCTGACAACGGCCCCGGGGTGGCTGAACACGACCTGCCCAAGATATTTCTGCCCTTTTACACCACAAAGTCCGAGGGTACGGGCCTCGGACTGGCCGTCGTTCAAAAGGTCGCCCTGCAACATGGGGGGAGCATTGAGGCTCGAAACCGGGCCGGAGGCGGCGCCGAGTTTCTTCTCTGGTTACCTTTGCGGCAGGAGCGGTCGGCATCGCTATTCCCTTCCCGGACCGCCCGCATCTAAACTGTCACTAGGTGTATCCCAAGACGCGCACGGGAGGCCTCCGTATGAGCAGAATCCTGTGGTTGACCGCGGTCATGGTGGCGTGGCTCGCCTTACCGACCAGCATGTGGAGCCAACAGAACGGTCAGCCACCTTCCCAGGGCACGACCCCAGACCAGGGGCAGGCAGCGCCAGCGGCCGGTCAGGATTCCTTAGCCGAAGCGGCACGCAAGTCCCGCGAGCAGAAGAAGGAAGCTCCCAAGAGCTCCAAGACCTTCACGAATGATAATCTGCCGAGCGAGGGAGGCATTTCGACTGTCGGCGACACAACCGGTACCCCGACGAACGACGCCACGGCGACGGCCGGAAGGGGCCAGACGGGCAACGACGAGAAGGCCTGGCGGGCCAGGTTCGCCTCTTTGCGACGTAGGCTTGAGCAAGACCAGGCCAATCTCGAGGTGATGCAGCGCGAACTGGGTCAGCTCAATTTGCAGTATTACAACGATCCCGTGAAGGCGATGCAACAGGAACTCACTCGGAGCGACATCAACAATAAGGTTGCCGAGATCGACAAGATGAAGAGTCAGATCGAGGCTGATCAACAAGCGATTTCCGACGCGGAAGATGAACTTCGCAAGTCGGGCGGCGATCCCGGCTGGGCGCGCTGAACCGTGCCCGATGGAACCGGTCTTACTGGTTGAGGACAAAAGCGAATTGCGGGCCATGCTCCGCAAAGCGCTCGAACGTTCTGACTACGCCGTGGAAGAGGCTCCCGATGGCCGCGCGGCCATCGACAAGGTTCGCAACCGGCGCTACCTATTGGTGCTGTCCGACCTGAAACTCCCCGGCCATTCTGGCATCGACGTCTTGCGGGAGGCCAAGCGCGCCGAACCAACTCTTCCCGTGATCATTATGACGGCCTATGGGTCGGTCGACGAGGCCGTTACCGCCATGAAAGAAGGTGCCTTCGATTTCATTCAGAAGCCGGTTGACCTGGACCATTTGCAGCTACTGCTGGAGCGGGCAGCACGCCAGCAGGAGCTGTTGCGCGAAAATCTGCTTCTGCGTGAGGAGTACGCCGAGCGCTACGGTTTCCCACAAATGGTGGGCGAGCATCCGGCCATGAAGGAAGCGAGCCAGATGGTGCAGCGCGTCGCCGCCACCGATTCGACCGTCCTGCTGCTTGGTGAAAGTGGGACGGGAAAGGAGCTGTTCGCACGAGCGATCCATCATTTAAGTCCACGTGCCAACCAAGGCTTCGTAGCGCTCAACTGCGCCGCGATTCCCGAAGGTCTGATCGAAAACGAACTGTTTGGCCACGAGAGGGGCGCTTACACGGGCGCTGGAGCGCGCAAGATGGGCAAGCTCGAGCTCGCGCATCGGGGCACACTTTTCCTGGATGAAATCGGCGAATTGCCGCTGGCGATGCAAACCAAGCTATTACGCGTGCTCGAAGAGCGTCGCTTCGAACGGGTCGGCGGCACACAGTCGATCGAAGTCAATGTTCGCATCATCACGGCCACAAACAAGGACTTACAGGACGCGATCGCGGTCAAAGCCTTTCGCGAAGATCTGTACTTCCGCATTTCGGCCGTGCCCATCACGATTCCGCCATTGCGCGAGCGCGGAGACGACGTAGTGCTGCTCTCCGATCATTTCCTGGCACGATTCAGGCGCGAGTTTCACAAGCCGTCGCTTCAACTGACCGACGATGCGCGCACACGGCTGCGAACGTACCCGTGGCCGGGAAACGTCCGGGAGCTTCAAAATGCCATGGAACGGGCAGCGATCCTGGCCGATGGCTCGGAGATCGGCCCGGAGGCGCTACAGCTGCCGTCGGCTCGGCCGGCACCGTCGGAATTGCCCGAGGGCATGCTCGGCGAGCACTTTGTTTGGGAAGGGCCGCTCGAAGAAGTCTCGCAGCGTGCCGTCGCTCATGTCGAGCGCTTCAAGATTCAAAACGCGCTGCGTGAAACCAAGTGGAACAAGACGCGCGCCGCAGAAAAACTGGGCGTGTCCTACAAAACTCTCCTCAGCAAAATCCGCTCCCTCGGTCTCGAGAACTAGCTTCGAGACCGATGTCCCACCGGACTCGCCCTGCATTCGCTACGCCAGCAATTGAATGAAAATTTCGTTGGACACCGTCAGGCGGTCGGGGGCGAGTCGAATGCGGGTGCCTTCCCGCTCGATGAAGCCGAGCGATCCGAGGTGCTCGATTCGCTCTCGCAGCTTGGCCATCCGCCGAGCGAGATCGGGCGCTACCTCGCGTTCGATCGGCGCCAGGTCAACGCCTTCGAGCAAGCGCAATCCGAGAAAGAACTCTTCGTCCAGCACCTCGATCGGCGTCAGCCCCTCGAACTGTTCGCCCGGAGAACTTCCCTGCTCGAGGCATCGGACGTAGCGCGCCGGATCGTGGGCGTTCGCCCAGCGCATCATTCCATCGAAGGAGTGCGCACCGGCCCCGAACCCGAGATAGGGCTCGCGACGCCAGTACTTCAGATTGTGACGCGAACGGTGCCCCGGGAGCGCCCAATTCGAGATTTCGTAGTGCTCATACCCAGCTTCGCCCAGACGCTGACGCGCCCTTTCGTAGAAGTCGGCGATGGTATCGTCGTCCGGGATCGCATCGGCACTATAACGCCTACCTCCTCTGAGTACTTCTCGGCCCAGACGACTGCCTTCGTCAACCTCAAGCATGTAAACCGAGACGTGCTCGGGCCGCACGTCGAGGAGCGAATCGGTGGATGCTTCCCACGAATCGGAAGTTTGTAGCGGCAACCCGGCGATCAAATCCATGCTGATGTCGCCAATCCCGGCGGCCCGGAGCGAGGCGATGGCGCCAAAGGTATCTCGACGGCGATGTCTCCGGCCGGCCGCCTGCAATTCGCGATCGTCAAACGACTGCGACCCGAGGCTAATGCGATTGAATCCGGCCGCGACCCAGGCAGACGCTTTTTCCGGACTCACTGTTTCCGGGTCGGCCTCAAGCGTTACTTCTCGTAGCTCGGTAGGGAGCGAAGCGCGGATCGTATCCATCATCTTTGTCAGATGCATGGGCTCGAGCAGACTGGGAGTGCCGCCACCGACATACACAGTGTCAGCAACTAGGTGCGTCGCTTCGGCAGATTTTGCGATTTCGCGACAAACCGCGTTTGCGTAGGGCTGGTGCCGGTCACGTCCCACCACACCCGTGTGGAAGTTGCAGTACGTGCATTTCGTTTGACAAAAGGGCACCTGGATATATACACCGAGTGACATAGAAAAAATCTAACACACCCCCATCTCGCACGCACGCCGACGGCGCGAGGCGCGGAACGTGCATGGGAAGGTATCTGTTAACATGAGTGAGGGTGCGTCTGCCCACCGATACTCCGATGATCACACCCTTGCTCGATGAACATCGTGCCGTTGGCGCGCAGATGGCTGAATTCTATGGTTGTCATCTGCCTGCAAGATTCTCTGCGTTCGAAAAGGAGTACTGGGCGGCCAAGCAAAACATCGTCCTTTACGACACAAACTGGCAGGCGATTGTTTTCCTCACTGGACGCGATCGCGTTAGGTATCTCCACGCGATTTCCTCGCAAGACATTCGAGCCCTCGAAGCAGGCCGAGGGACCCTGGCATTGCTCCTCAACCCGCAAGGGCACATTCTTGCGGAACTGGAGGTATATGCGCTGGTCGACAAGCTGGTCCTCCTGTCGCATGCCGCCTTTCGCGAGCGGACGATCGCGACTCTCAGAAAATACGTTGTAGGCTCGCAGGTCCAGATCGATGACCAAACCGACCGAATGGGTAGCCTGGCCTTTGCAGGGGCGCGAATGCTCGAGAGGCTGCCTGAAATGTGTGCGACGGCACCGAGCAAGGTGCTGGAAATGTCGGCGGTGGAATCTTCGATCGACGGCACGCCGTGCTATTGGCTTGGGCGAGCCCACACCGGCGAGCCAGGAGCGCAGCTGATCGTGGAGCGCGAGATGCTCACGGCCCTATGGGGCAAGCTCCTTGCGCAGGTGCGCGCACGCGGTGGCGAACCGATCGGTATGGAAGCGTTGAACGCACTGCGGTTGGAAGCAGGTATCCCGTGGTTCCCTGCCGACTTCAACGAGTCGGTGATTCCGCAGGAAGCCGCGATTGAAAGCACTCACATCAGCTTCAACAAAGGCTGCTACACAGGACAAGAGATCGTGGAGCGCGTTCGATCACGGGGTCACGTAAACCGAAAACGCGTCCCGCTAACGTTCTCGACGCCGGTACCGCCTCCGCTTGGAACGAAGCTCCGCGCCAACGGCGTGGAAGTCGGCCATATTACGAGCGCGGCGTTTTCACCGGCCGTGGGCGCAGCCATCGGAATGGGCTATGTGCGACGCGAGAAGTTCGCGCCGGGGAATACAGTCGAGTTTGAAGGCGGGATGGCTACCGTCGGGTGAACTCCGGCTCGCATCGCTCCAGATCGAATGAGGACTGTTTCGGCAGGCACCGCTGGCTTCACCGGAACCTAACTCTTGCTGAGGTTCAGTGAACGAAGAAAGCTGCCGCGCTCGTTGTCAATTTTCTTTTGGATCTGGAACACGGCGTACAGCAGGGCTTCGGGCCGGGGCGGGCATCCCGGCACGTACACATCGATGGGAATCACCTGGTTGACGCCCTGCACGACGGCGTAATTATTGAATACCCCGCCGGAAGTGGCGCACGCGCCCATCGAAATCGCCCATTTCGGCTCGGGCATTTGCGCGTAGAGCTCCTTGATCACCGGTGCCATTTTCTGCGAGACGCGGCCGGCGATGATCATCATGTCGGACTGTCGGGGCGAACCGCGAAAAACCTCGGCGCCGAAGCGAGCAATGTCGTACCGGGATGCTGCCATCGACATCATCTCGATTGCGCAGCACGCCAAGCCGAACGACATTGGCCAAATCGAGCTGCGACGCGCCCAGTTGACCACCTTGTCAAGCGACGTGAAAAGGATACCTTCATCCTTCAAGAAATTCTCGTTGTCACCCGGTTTTTCCAGCGTAACGCCTCGCGCGATTTCGACGGCCACCGTTCGCCTCCCGTGGTGGTGTTTACAACCTGATTTTGCATCTTTGCGCGAAGCTTTGCAATCGAAGCAATTCGCTAAGGCTGTGGGGGTTGCTGCGGTTGTTGGGGTTGCTCTGGCGCAGACTGCGGCGTTCCGCTCGGGGGATTCGGAGAAGCTGCCGGAGCACCGCCATTGGGCATGGCAATGGGCAGGCCAGGAAGTCCGCCGGTTTGTTGCCCCGATCCCGTCTGAGGCGACAACCCATTCTGGAGGGCACGCGCTTGATCCTCGAGCGGATTCCAGATGAACTCCCATTGCTGATACGTCTTCCCGCCCTTGTACGTCTTCACGGAATCGCCGTTGTAGTGGTTCCCGCCTGCCACGCCGGCCAGGAAGGCTCCCAAGACGGGACCATCGACAGGGCCGGTCGGCTGCAATGGAGGACCTGTAGTAGCACTCGCGCTGAAGGGGTTGGCTAGTGCGTTTCCCGGTCCATTCGTACTCGAAGTCGCCCCGAGCACACCTGGCGGAGACGTCAGGTTGGATTGTGCTGGTTGCTGGCTCTGGTTCTGAGCATCGGAGCCGGCCGTAGAAGGCGCATTGCCAGTGCCGGTATCTTGCGCGACGCCTGTGCCCGGCATGCTACTCGGCACGGCCGACGGCAGCTTACCTTCGTTCAGATCCATCAACGCCATTTGCTGCATCGTGGCATAGCGGACGCTGCCGATGATTTGCCCAGAAGCGTTTGTGTAGATCAGTCGCCAGGAGCCGTCGGTCCGATTCATGGGATCTTTGAGCACGGCCGGGCGAAGAAAGTGCAGGTCCGGGGCGCCTTTTTCCAGATCATCCATCGATTGTGGGTAGTGGCCGGTTTTGCGGTAATAGAGCCGGATGGCGCGGACGTACTGGTTCCCTCGCCAAATCATCTCTGCCTCTCGCTCCCGCCTCCTCTCGACGGCAATGTTGCGCAACACAGCCTCAGAACCGATGAGCACCACCGTGATCATGAAAAAAGCCATGAGATACGCATAGCCGGATTCGGCCGAGCGTCGCCGGAAACATCCACCGTGACGGGATCGGCTGGTCACCGGTTGGCGCCCTGATCCGGCGGTTGCACCAGTTGCAGCGTGGCGCGGCGCCCGCTCGCCACTTCTTCCACGTCAACTGAGTCGTTCCTAATGTGATCCAGGCGGAAACGCCCCAAGAATGTCTCTCCCTCACCAACGACCAGAACATCATCCCCGTTACTGAAGAACGCAACCCGGCGGCCGCCATGAGGTTCGGCAGCGTATCCAAAAAACTCCGCTGGCACTTGAAGCGGCGGCGGAGGGGGCGGCACGTGCGGGCCAACGAAGGCGCGTGCAGCCTGAACAGGTTGCCCAACCGAGGGCGGGGGGGGAGCCGGCATCACCACGAAGATGTTCCGATGAGACCCGGTGTATTCGAGCTTACGAACCTTTTCGAGCAGGTCCATCCGCAACTCCGGCTCTCGGATTTGCAGCGGCTCGAACTTGGTGTCAGACGCCAGCACCCCCGGAATTCCGGTCCCGTCACCTCGGCTGCTCAGAAAGTAGTACGTCGCCACTGCAAGCAAGACGAGCAGTCCCACCGAGAGATAGAATTCCTTGCGGCCTCTCATTGCTCAGGTCCTGAAGTAAGTATGCAATTCAAGTGCGAGCCTGATTCCACCCATCTCTCCTGATGCCAGGTGAAGGCTGTCGAGGAGATAAAAATTCTTCGACCGCTCCAGGCCGTTGATGAAACGAACCAGCGCAGGGTAATCGGCATCGACCGTAGCGCTGATTTGAATCTCCGTTGTCCCTCGCTCCTTGGTATCCTTCCGCTTGAAGCTAAATCCAGTCGTCTTTACGCCCGTCTCGGCGGCAATGGCGCCGAGATCGGCCTCAATTTGCGAATACCCCGTGCTGGCGTCGAGAAACGAATACCGGTAGAAGTCTTCGCACTCCTTACCCGCCGTCGGCAAGGACTGCCGTATTTTCTCGCCCCGTTGAACATCGGCCCGCAGAAGTCTTGCCTGCAGCGCCAATCGGTCCCGATCAGCCTGCAAAGCGGCCGGCTCCTGGCGACGCCCTGGCCAGAGAAAAATACCGAGCCCGAGGTCCATGACCAAAAGCGCTCCCAATGCAACGCCGGTCCAAGTCTTCCAGGAGTGCCAAAAAGCGTTTCGAATCATATGGTCGAGTACCACACCGTCAGATTGAGAACCACCTTATCCGATGTCCCGGCACGGTCTAACTTCTTCTCGTCTTTCACGACCATCCCTGAGAACACGCTCGATTGTTCGATGGCCTCAAGGAACTTAATCTTGCTCGCGTCGCTGTCAGCTCCCACTTCCAGCGTCACCTCGGCTCTGCCGTTTACCAGTTTGGGCGAAATGCTCACGACCCGAACTCCGGGCGGAAGCGTCTGCTCGAGATCGGTGAAGATCTTGGTCCATGGAAAACTGCGCTCATCGATTAAGGAGTTCAAAAACTCCGAGCGTTCGAGGATGTTTTGAGCAGCGGTACTGTGAAAGTACGCCGCCAAGGCTTGTCGTTGCTGCTGGTCGGCTCGAATCTGGTTTTCCAGGCGTGAGATGTCGGCGCGCAGATCGCGGCTGGCGCGCCAGGAATGGTATGCGGCACGCGCCAGGAGCAGGAACGCGAGTATCCCTAGGGTGCCGAGGAGCGACGTGGCCACCAAAAAGGGCCTATTGTTCTCCTGCGGCGCTGTTGCCAGGTTTAGTTGAAGTTTCATCCCCTTATTCGTTCCTAGGATTTTCTGCTCATGATCCATCCCCCCAGCGCGTCGAGCCCTTGGGGAACCCAATCTTTCACCAGCGGCCCGAGCGACTGCACGCCGGCGGCATCGCTCATGGACCCGGCCGGAATCCGTAGCTCGCGGGCCAATGCCTGGCCGAATACGTTTTCCTTCGCACCAAAGCCGCTGAGCCGCGCCCGCTCGATCGTCTCTCCCCACGAATCCTGGAAATAGGCGACGGACGGAAAGACCTCGTCCAACATGGCTTGCGGCTCCCGCGTCGAATCGCCCCGCATCTCGGTCGAACGATACAGGCACAGAGTCGCGCCCCGCACGATGACGGTCGTAAGCGTTTTGCCGCAAAGCCGCACGAGCAACGTCGCGCCGCGTTCTTCCAACAAAGGAAGAGTGGCCAGAGTGGAACTGAGCACAACGCCCGCACGAACGCCGAAGGATTCGATGACCGCCTCATACTCACGGATAATCGACTGACGTGCAACGGCCGTTACAATTTCTAGGCCGCCATCGCGAGCCTCCTGCCGCATCCAAGAGACCGTTGTCTCGTCCACATTAAAGGGCACGCTCTTCTTTAGCCGCCAGCGCAACAGAGGTAACGCCTCGCTCGCGCGTCGCGGCAAATTGTCGAAGGGCAAGAGAAAGACGCGAACGACCAAGTCTGGTACCAGGAGTGCCACGTGGGCGCCGTGGACCGGCACTCGGTCGAAAAGTTTTCCGAGCGCCGAGCGAACCGCCTCCGGTTGCACCAGGTTTGTTTCCAGGGTCGACGGCATGACGGCGCCCGCCGGCAAAGCCTCCACGGCCAAATCCTCCGGATGACCGCCTCGGCTGGCCGGTCGCGCCAAGGCTACGTGCGGCTCCGCAATCTCCACCACCACCGGGGGATGCGGCATGGCCTGGATCCAGCGCTCAAAACGGAGGACTGGCCCGAGCTGGAAGAAATGGGCCGCTACCCCGCTCTGGCTCGTCGAGCTACTCAATGAAGGTCACCTTGTTGATTTCACGTAGAGTCGTCACTCCGGCGCGTACCTTCCGGAGGCCCGAGTCACGTAGAAATGTCATGCCGGCTTCCCGAGCGGCTCGTTTGATCTCCGAGGTCGGACGCCGATCGATGATCATTTCGCGAATGCAGTCGGACAGGTCCAACAGCTCCGCGATGGCCGTCCGGCCGCGGTAGCCGGTGCCGGAACACTCCAGGCAGCCAGGACCCTCGGAGAACTGAAATCCATCCCAGTCGGAAGGATCCAGCCCGGACTCCTTCAGCGTTTCTGCCGAGTAAGCCACGCGTTTCTTGCAGCTCTCGCAAATCACTCGTACCAGGCGCTGTGCCAGGATGCAGTTCAGGGCGGAAACAAAGTTATACGGTTCGACGCCCATGTTGATGAATCGTCCGATCACGTCGGTTACGTTGTTTGCGTGCACGGTGGTAAACACCAAGTGGCCGGTCAGCGCCGAATTGATGGCGATCTGCGCAGTTTCCTGGTCGCGGATCTCGCCCACCATGATCTTGTCTGGGTCGTGTCGCAAGATGGAGCGGAGCCCGCGCGCAAAGGTGAGACCTTTCTTCTCATTGACGGGGATCTGCGTGATGCCGCGTACCTGATACTCCACAGGATCCTCAATGGTGATGATCTTGTCCTCGTCATTCTTGATTTCGTTGATTGCAGCATACAGCGTCGTTGTCTTACCCGAGCCGGTCGGCCCGGTGACGAGAACCATTCCGTAGGGCTCGTGAATGTAGCGCCGGAACTTTGTGACCTCTTCTGGATCAAAGCCCACCACATCCAAATTCAAAGTTCGAAACTTTTCGCTGAGCGTTTCCTTATCCAGGACCCGCAGTACCGCGTCTTCGCCATGTACCGACGGCATAACCGACACGCGGAAATCGATGTCCCGGCCTCGATAGCGAACGCGAAAACGGCCATCCTGCGGGACGCGGCGCTCGGCGATATCGAGCTCACTCATGACCTTGATGCGCGACAAAATCGTAGCGTGCCAATCCTTGTCGAGCGGCTTCATGGCATATTGCAGAACACCGTCGATGCGGTATTTGACCACGACTTCGGAATTGCGGGTCTCGATGTGGATATCACTGGCACGACGCTCGAGCGCCGTAAAGATGACCGTGTCCACGAGTCGCACAACGGGGCTCACGCCGGTATCGCCGCGCGTGAGCTTCTCCATCGAAATATTCTCGTCGCCCTCCTCCTCCTCCTCGCTTACGACTTGGAGCGTGAAGCCTTCGGTCGCCTGATCCAGCACGCGCTGGGATTGCTCGGTACGCTTCAGCAGATCGCCGATCTGAGAGGCGGTAGCCACCTTGATTTGCAAGCGCTTTCCCAGCAGCAAAGACAATTCATCGGTAAGGTGTAACTGGCTTGGATCGGCCAAGGCGATTACCAGCGTGGAATCGTGTGCTTCGAGCGGGACGAAGTTGTACCGGAACATCATCTCGGCGGGAATCTTCCGGAAAAGCTCGGGATCGATGCGCTGTTCGCGCAAATCGATCAAGGGACACCGATAGCGTTCGGCGAGTCGCCGCGCCTGCTCCCGCTCAGCCGTCTCGTCCGGACCTTTTGGGGCGTTGCTGATCGTTGCCATATAGGCCTATCCCCCTGGGGCTCCGATCTGAAGTGAGAACATGGGCAGATAAAGGGCGATGAGAATAAAGCCTACCACAACGGCCATGATCACCAAAATAACGATGGGAATCCAGGTAAGGGTGCGCTGCAAGCGAATCCCCACCTCCTCCTCGTAGAATTCCGCTACGCTGGACAACATGGGCGAAAGCGCGCCGGAGGCCTCCCCGACTTCGATCATTTCCAGCGCCAGCTCGGGAACGAGCCGCGTTTCAGCGAGGCTCTCGTGCAGCGATTTGCCTTCCCTCACGCGATCAGCCGCAGTTTCCACCGAGTGCGAAACTAGTGCGCTGCCAATCGCCGCCGATGACGTATGCAGTGCGGGAACCAGCGGTGTCCCGCCCGCGAGCAGAGTCGACAGTGTGCGGGCGAACTGCGCGATTTGCGCCTTCAGCCACACTTCGCCCAACAACGGCAGGCGAGGCTTGATGCGATCAATTGACAGGGCACCACGTCGTGACCGCGTCCATAGGAATATCACGACGGCGACCCCTGCGACGACAATGGCCAGCGTCAAAAAGTACGTCCGCAACGGATCGGCTACCGCCAAGAGAATTCGCGTCGGCGCCGGAAGCGGCACCTCCAACTCATGATAGAGCTCGGCGAACCGAGGCATCGCATAGGTCACGACGTACGTCAGCACGAAGATCGCCGTCGCCACCAGCACAGCAGGGTAAATCAAGGCGGTGACGAGACCGCTGCGGAATCCCGTGCTCACACGCAGATAGGAAATGTACTGCTCCAAAACCCCGGTCAGGTTGCCACTGCGCTCCCCAGCCGCTATCACCGTGACATAAACCGGCGGAAACGACCCTTGCGCTTCGAGAGCCTCCGACAATAAAGCGCCCTCCCGAACCCGCTCCCGCACCTCCGTAAGGATGGGCCGAAGTTGCGGCGCCGCGGCGCGCGAAGCCAGTAGATCAAGCGCCTTCAAAATCGGCAGACCCGCTTTGACGAGCGTGTTGAATTGTTGATTGAATATCAGAAAGTCTTGCGAACGAATCCTCTGACTGCCGCTGGCAGCGCCAAGCTGAGAAACCAGATCGAAATGCTTGCGTACCGAGAATACATACAACCCGCGCTCAGAGAGCTTCTGCCGAGCCTCTCCCTCCGATTGCGCCGTCTCCCTGTGCTGGAAAATCCGGCCGGTGGTGTCACCGACTTTGCAGACAAATTCCGCCATCGTGTTCTATCGTGCGCGGCCCCGGGTCTCCGCGCCAACTGACCCTAGCATACCGCTTCCCAGCCCAGGCTGAGCTGGCGAAAACAGCTGATGAACAGGATGTGACAACGCTCGAAGCGCCCGAAATCGGTTGTGATACAGTCGCCGCTGATCCGTCATGCTTTTTGATCCATCCTAAGGAGCCTTATGGAACCCATCTCCCATTTCTTCTATTCGGATCGGCTAAAGCTCCAGTTCTGGGACTACGGGAAAGACGGCAAGCCGTCGCTGGTGCTGGTGCATGGCGGCCTGGATCACGCGCGCAGCTGGGATTGGGTGGCCCGGACGCTGCGCGAGGAGTATCACGTTTACGCACTCGACCTTCGCGGGCACGGCAATAGCGCGTGGGCGCCCGGAGCAGTCTACAGCGTTGCCGAACATGTGCTGGATCTTTCGGCCCTACTCGATATCATCAACGACTTCCCGCTGCGTTTGATTGGCCACTCGCTGGGCGGCGGCATCGTTCTGCACTACTCGGGCGTCTACCCCGATCGCGTCCGCAAAGTGGTCGCCATCGAAGGCCTCGGTTTCCCGGCCAACAGTCGCGCCCATGCACCGGCCTCCGAGCGCATGCGCAGCTGGATCGAGGCCATCCGCAAAGCCGAAAAGCGTCAGCCCAAAACCTATCCAAACCTCGCGGCCGCTGTGGCGCGGATGAAACAGGCCAACCCGCATCTTTCCGACGAGGTCGCACGGCATCTGACCTTGCACGGCACCAACTGGGACGCGGACGGGTCGCTTGTATGGAAGTTCGACAACTACGTGCGTGTGCTTCCTCCGCATGGCCACCGAATGGAAGACTCCGTCGAGATCTACGGCCAGATCACCAGCCCCGTGCTGCTCTTCTGGGGGCTCGAGAGTTTTTTTCCGGTCCCGGAGGGCGATCCGCGCAAACATGCGATCCGCAACTGTCGCTTGGTAAGAGTCCCCCAGGCCGGCCATTGGTTGCACCACGATCAAATCGATCTTTTTCTTCGGGAGACGGCCGTGTTTCTGCGGGATTAAAGTCGCTAGTGAATTTCATTGGCTAGGGACTCTTCGTCAACAATCGCGACTCCCGGCGGCGGCGCGAAGTGAAATTTCGCCTCCGGAATCACGATGTTCTCTTCCCAATTCCCAAAGCGAAACTCCGTTTCTACGTCTCCTGGCTGCTGGATGATGACTCGTACCAGCCGTGCTTGCGGATCGGCTTCCAACAAGACGTAGGGTGGAGTGACGCCGCCTGCCGAGTTGGCAGACGAATGATCCCTCGGAATACAACGCAGGAGCGCGTCACCGGGCGTGAGCGGCGTTTCCCTCCCGCCGGCTCGAGCATCGACTAGGTCCAGTCTCTGGCAAAGCTCCGAGAGGTCGGCCTTCCCGGCAAGCAGCGCCAGCGGAGTACGCCAGTCGGAACTTTCCTTCATTTTGGCGCGGCTTGCCGTGTGGTCTGCCGGCACATAAAACCAGGCGTTCGTGCCATCCACGAGGAATAGCTTATCGGTGGGCGATTGATACTCCCAGCGCATCCTACCGGGCCGAGAGAAATAAACCGTTCCCGATTCGGCGACGATTCCCCCCCTACGGTCGCTGTACTGCTCGAAAAATGCGGCCTTGAGCGTCTTCGCATTGCGGTAGCGGTTCTCGAGGCTTTTTCGTAGGGCATTTACATTGGGGGGGATCCCGACAGAGGTAGCTAACAGGAACACGCAGACGAACGCACGGAGCATCCTGTCTAGATTAGCAGGATTGCGGGAAAAACACAGAACGGTAGGGCTTTAACCTCATAGATGGGGCGTCGAAAGACTGCGTCGGATCAGTCGCCGCCGATCGGGATGGCCGATAGGGGGCAACCGGCCGTCGTCGCCGCAATCGGTGTGTAGCTCTCCCGGATGACCCCGGTCGCATCGACGCAGTAATACGTCGTGCCTGAGGGGAAGCCAAAAGGCGAGGCTGTCACCGAAAACATGTCCGCATATCCGGGCGCCGCGCAGCCTGCGGGTGCTGCCGCGACTTGCTCCGCTCCCGTTGTCCAACTAAATTGGTATCCGGATTTCTGTCCTGTTGCCAAGATGGCGTCGATCAGTCCGGCGGTGTTGCAGGTGGCATTCACGGTTCCGGAAGGCCCCAAAACACCAAGATTGGGCGGGTAGCCATCCTGAAACGTACTACTGTAATTCACGGCAGCGGTATTGAGAGTACGAAGAGACGACGCAGCCGAAGCTTGGTTCGCTGCAATCTTCCCACGCATGATGTTCGGTACTGCGATGGCGGAAATAATCAGAATAATGGCCACGACGATCAATAATTCAATCAGCGAGAAGCCTTTTCTTTTGCTGTTGATCATCGTAGCGGCCCTCGCAAAAGATACTAAGGAGGAAGCCTTAGGCTTCCTCCTTAGCAGTTTCTCTGAGGACTAGTTGCCGATCGGAGTAACCCCATTCCCCGCAGGAGGGCACGTAGGACCAATGCCCGCACCTGGGTTGGCGGCATTCGCTGCAATCGGGGGAGCGTTGCTCTGCATGATCACGTTGGTTTCATCCACGCAGTAGCCGATCGTCCCAGTCGATGCGCTGACGGGGTTGGCGACGACTGCGAAGCCGTCCGTGAAGCCCTGCGTACCGCAAGCGCCCGCCGGAGATTGAACCTGCCCTGCAGTCCAAGCGAAGTTGTAGCCGGACTTCTGCTGAGCGACGGCCAAGTTCTGGTCAATAAGACCCGCCAACGTGCACGTCGCCAGCGCCCCGTTGGTGGGTCCAATCATGGCCAGATTGACGGGATAGCCGTTCTGATACGTGCTCTGGTACATCGCAGAAGCGCTGGCAATCGTGCGCAGAGACGATGCAGCAGAGGACTGGTTCGCCGCAATACGGGCGCGAATCAGGTTGGGAATTGCGATCGCCGCGATGATCAAGATGATCGCCACAACGATGAGCAATTCGATAAGCGAAAAGCCCTTTTCT
>DASPVW010000016.1:0-5130 GCA_035622155.1 Candidatus Acidiferrales bacterium | reverse complement strand
ACGCCGGATCGGCCGCGACATGGCCAAGGTGCAGTTTGGGTGGCCGGTCGGACTGACGCTCTGCCGACCCCTGAACCGGGGCTTGTGGGAAGTGCGGTCGTCCCTGCCGAGCAAGCGCGAGGCGCGCGTGTTATTCGGCTTTCATAACGGGATGCTGATCGCGCTGCACAGCTTCATCAAAAAGACCCAGGCCACGCCCGACGATGATTTGGCGCTCGCGCGCCAGCGATTAAAGGAGGTGTCATCGTGAAAAAGAAGAATCCCCATATCGGCTCGACCTTCGAGAGCTGGCTCGACGAAACCGGCCTGCGTGAGGAGGTCACCGCCGCCGCCATCAAGGCGGTGATCGCCAGGCAGATTGCCGAGGAGATGAAGAAGCAGCACCTTACCAAGGCGCGTATGGCCGAGCTGATGGAGACCAGCCGCGCCCAGGTCGACCGGCTGCTCGATCCCGACAACGGCAGTGCCACCCTTGAAACCCTGATGCGCGCGGCGCGGATCGTCGGACGCGAACTGCGCGTCGAGCTGGTCTAACGGAACCGAATTCAGAGTCGCTCATGGCGAGCGGCAATCCGAAACCGCGCGCCGAGCCGCACCGCCTCGCGATCCCTCCCGACGGCGCGCGTATTCAGAATGGCCTCCAGGCCCGGCGAATGCCCTGGCCGACAGGGGTAGAGCACCGCCCGAGCAGTGCCGCAGTGTGTGCCGCAATAATGTGCTACGGGGGTTGAGAGGCCCGACCGAGTTCAGCCTTCGACGCCGATCGGAGCTGGCGTACCATCTGTTTCAATGCCGAACCTTGGACCTGAGGCGCGGATTGCATCGCCCGTTATTGCGCGCAGATTTTGTAACGGGCCATTGATTTGTCAGCATGTTCACCGGCCTGTCACGCCGGCGCCCGAGGAGTTAAAGGCCCCTTCTTGGAGCAATTGCCGGTCTTCGTCGACAAAGCGACCGCTCTTCAAACTTTGAACCGCATTCGCGGGCTTGGTTAACATAGGCGAAGCGAGGGTTTCAACCGGAGCGCAACCGGCGGCGAAACGGGACGGGAATTCCGCTAAGTACTGGTCGGAGTGGCTGGATTTGAACCTGTGAGCCCCTCGTCCCGAACGAGGCGCGCCCAGGCTCAGGCTGAAAATCGGGCTTGGCCCCCGGCACCAGCCGAATTTCTCGGCGCATGCATGACGGCACTTTCTAGGCTGGCCGAGGAAAGGCGCTGCTTGATCGGTTTGCCAAAGCCGTCGAGGCCGGAGAGATGCTGAACATCAACAATCTCAAAAAGGCCTATGAAGGAGATCGGGCATCCGACCAGCCACAGGCGATCTACAATATTCTGGGCGGTATAAGTGGGGCCATCATCGAATTTGTTACTGTAAAAATACAAGCTATACAACGTATTAACTAGGTTAGTCTGGCAGTCTCCGTCTCCGCCAAGTCGTCACCTAACATGCTGGAATAGCTACGATTTTCGCGCCGAGCTCCGCGCTGTCCTAACAGCTGCCCCAACAAGTCCCGCCGCGCCAGCGGCTACGGGCCAGATCGATCCGCGACACACCTCGTCTCCCTACGGTGGCGCGACTGACGGAACGCTGCCTCATGCAGCAGCTCGGTAAATATGGTGTAACCCGCCGAGTACAGGTGCCGCGGCGATCTTTCGACATGCTTGCTGCCGGAGAGACATCGCCTCGCCGCAGGGAGTCGCTTGGCCCAGCGAGCGGTGCGGTCGCCAACGGGATCGGGTACTACCGACCCGCTTGGCATAGGTGCAGCATAGAAAGGCGCAAAGGACCGTAGTGGCGCATACTCAGGGTCACGTTGCTCGCGCCAGGCAACAAAGTCTGGTACAGATTGACGCTGCTGTTCTGCATGCCTAGCGGATCGAGCCCGTTCTTCTTGTGATACCGGTCCAGACGGGGTAGTTGATTTCTGTTGCGCCCCTATGCTCAGCCATTGCTGAAGACCTCACCGAAGATCGCTTCGATGCGCTTCGCCTCGTCGTCAGTGAGCGCAACGAATTCGTTGGTGCGGGCGCGCTGCGACAATCGTCCGTCGTTTTGGTGCAGGAAGCGGAAAAGCAGGTCGGTCGTGCGTTCAGGCATGTCGATAAAGGCGTCGACCTGCCGCCGGAACGAGTCGTACCGGCGCAAGAAAGCGGTTTCGTCGGGCAGGTCCTGCTCGATCGTTCTCTGCACGCAACTGTAAAGAAATTCGGCGTGAGGGGTGGCATCGAAGAAGCGGTAGAAATCTCCGGTGTCGTTCGTGACACGGACATTGTAGTCCGGCGTGGTTTCCCACTGAATGAGCGGCAGCAGCCGCTCCGAATAGCTTTCCAGCACCTGCCGGTAGCTATCGATCTGATCCAGGATCGCCGCTGAGACCGGGAACGCGACGCCTGGCGGATTAAAGCCGCGCTCAGCAAGGACGTGATGGATCAAGTAGCGGTGAAGGCGACCGTTGCCATCCTCGAAGGGATGGACATAGACGAAGCCGAAGGCGAGGACCGTGGCGGCGATCACCGGGTCGAGATGTTGCGTGGGTCCGCGGTCGAAGCCGATCATGCCCTCAATGAGAGCGGGCAGATCTTCAGGCCGCGCGCTGACATGGTCGGGAAGCGGTATACGGGTTTCGCGGTCGTGCTCGCCGACGAATCCGCCTTCCTGCCGGAAGCCGAGTTTCGTGAAGCGGGCGTCGCCCAGAACGATTCTTTGCAGGCGCAGCAGTTCTTCGCGGTCGAGCGACTGGCGTCCGGCCTCGCCAATCGCGCGGCCCCAGCGCCGGATGCGGTCCGGCGGCGGGCGCTCGCCCTCGATCGCGTAGCTCGCCCGCGAGTCTTTGAGCAGAAGAAAAGTCGCCGTACGAGCGAGCAGATCGCGAGGAAAGGCGGCGACGATGTCCTGCGCGCGCTTGGGCAGGTCGAGGCCGATGAAGTTTGTGAGCGCGTCGGTGCGAAACACCAGCGGGCAGAAATCCTTGCCGCCCGGCAGATTGTTCTTCACGCGATAGCGCGGCGCGGTTTCTTCTGGTGCTGCCCATTGCAATTCGGGATCGACAACAGGTACATAGCGCCCGCCCTCGGCAGCCGGCAGGTCGAGGTGCGCGCCGGTCAGCCACTCATAGAGAAACCAGATGCGCCTTGCGTAACTGCCGGCCGGCTTCTTGCGAACGAGCGCTTCGATCGGTCCGGGGCCGGTTTTCAGAAACAGACGCTTCAGGACGGCGAGGTCGAGGCCTTCGTACTTGAGGGCGAAGGTCAGATGGCCTTCCAGGCTGGCAGGTGGCGCATGGCGCGGCGTCATGATCCGCCAGCCGTCGCGCTCGACGATACGGTGGCGCTCGCCGATGGCGGACAGGGTTCGCGGCAGAGGGACCGCGAGGGCAAGAGCGTCGATAAGCGCGCTGTAGCCAGCAGGCGTCGCCTTCTCAGGGAGCCTCATCTCCTGAAAACCGGTTAGAGGCCCTGAAAAATGGTACTGCTCCGGTGCATTCATGAAAATTGTGCTTTGCTCCTGAATTTCGATCCGGAATCGATTCACTCCTGAAAATTGGTCCTGGCATATGAAAATTGATTTCGCAATGGCCATATTATTGAAAATTGGACCTACTATTCTGACGCACCACCCACGGATCCGGCCTCGCATGGTTAAAAAATATTGATCGGCGCCGTCTCAGTTTTCTCTTGAGGTAATATAGAACCAGATTCGGCTGAATCTGACCGGTGGAAACGTGGAAACACAGTTTCGAGCCCGTAGGGAGCGTCAAGGATTTCAATACCTTAACGATGGAGGCATCAACCGCTGTTTCGGGAGGTCCCGGCAATGGGTGTAGACAGACACGGATTGAAGCCGGCTCGACTGGTAAGATTTGCCGTCCTTGATCGCTGCCGACATATGATTTCGTGCTGGCGTTGACAAAGACCTTCAGGTTGGGCGCTTTGCCGGCCGTTGCGACGGCGCGCGCGCCTGGTCCCGCGCTAACGACGTACTGGTCAGTAAAGAACTGATTCATGAAGATGCCGACCGGAACGTTGTCGGCTGACGAACCGTTGGTACCGGCCGCGGGTTGATCCTCCAGGCCAGCCCCGTTTCACGCGCAAGGCTGAGCTGTGAAAAGGCGACCACGGCACCGACCCAAAACCGAGGGCCAAGGCACTAGCTTTCGCAAAGCAACTCTCAGTAATCGTCATTCTCAACCCACTATCGAAGAGTGCAGCGCGATGTGACACGATGTAATGGACTGCGATGTGACGCGTGTACCGTACTGCACGGTACAGTGAGACAACGGCCGGTCGAATCAAGTCCCTTCGACGGCCGAGTGATTCGCGCGAGGTGCGGTGACAGTTGCGCAACAGTGAGCTACTTCCTGTCTGAAGTTTTGGCCTTCCGAACCTTTCGGGTGGCTTTCAGCAAAGTCGATCGTTTGGTGTTCGTGGCGCTCTATCGCTTGGCTCGTGAAGTCCTGACCGCGCATCGCGCCGGCTTTCGGGCACACGACTGCGTCGCGGCGGGCAAAGTACCCTGCGGAGATTCGCCAGCTCATTGTTGAGATGAACGTCGCCAAACCCCTGGGGAGCTACAACGGATTTAGGACGAACTGCTCAAAGATCGGGCTCGATGTCGGACAGACCGCGGTTGCAAAATACATAGCCAAACAAGGAAGGCGCTTTTGCAAGGTTGCGACACCTCAGGTCACGCCGACGGTACTGCATCGACGAACAAGTTCGCACGATTTCATTTCGGCTAATTGTGCGGCTTCCGTTCTGCATTCGCGGCGGGAGCTTATATGCCTGGTGTCCGAAGGCAGAGGCTTTGAGATCGCTGTTCATTCGAATTCAATGCCTTACCTCGAGCGTAAAACTATGATATCGACTCATAGTTATGGAGACTGGCTCGCACGTGATTCGAATTTCTTGAGATCACTCTGGTGCCGAACGGCCTGGCAGTCCATCGATCACGAGAGAAACGAGCGCAATGGAATTGGGGAGCCCCGAATGTGAGGCAGCGATCTTCAGGGCGCTGGCTACTGGGTCCCAACCCACGCGCTTTTCATTGACCGGGGCCACGAGCGCGAAACGGGTTGGCCCGACGTCACGAACTTGGTCTGCAACAGGCCGCGACGCCGGGCCAGTGCAGG
>DASPVW010000015.1:0-109094 GCA_035622155.1 Candidatus Acidiferrales bacterium | reverse complement strand
GGACAAGGTTGTCGTGCTGGGGCTCATCACCACAAAGAAGCCACAGCTGGAAACCGGCGACGAGGTGGTGCGGCGGATCGAGGAGGCGGCGAAATATTTCCCGCTCGAAAATCTAGCGCTCAGCCCGCAGTGCGGGTTTGCATCGACCGCAGAGGGGAACCTGCTAACCGAAGACGAGCAGTGGGCCAAGCTCAAGCTCGTCGTAGATACGGCGCGACGCGTGTGGAGTTGATTGGTTCGGCCTTGGGTTCAGCTAGGCCGACGATGTGAGCTGACTTCGAGGGCCTCATAGCGGACGATCCACAGTGGAAGCTCTTTTCCACATTTAGGCAGAATACCGACCATATGATGCTTTACCTTGTACGAGCCCTTCACGTAAGTCTAGCAACTTAGGGAATCTGCGAAACCAGGCCGTACCGTCGGTGGCGGGGTTCTGAAGGTCAATCGTTTTGCCACTTCATGGAATGTCCGTGGGACTCCGGGGTTGATTTGCAGTAGCAGCCGGAGGCCGCGATCTCTTCATACTCCGTTGAGGAACAATGGCTTAATTCGTGCCTGGGGCGGTTATAGCCGGTCTTCGGGGCTGGCAACCGCCTTGCAGGCTCAAACACGGGTTCTAGCGGGTCGCGACCGTGTCGGCAAAGCACGGATTCGATTGACGATAGCGAGACTACATGGCCAACCTGGCGGGAGAGTCTGTGATTCAAAACGACGCAGGGTGGGTGCCGGGAGCGAGTGACACCATCCGGATCGTTGAGGGCATGGTTGCGGAAATTGCCCCCACGAATCTCCCCATTTTACTCGTCGGAGAAAGCGGTACAGGAAAAGAGGTCTTCGCCAATCGAATTTACCAGCTTTCACGACAGTCTGAGAGGCCCCTGGCAAGGATCTCTTGCGCTTCGATGAAGTCGGCAACCTTTTCCGCCGAGCTCGGGTTCGATTCTCGCACAAGACGCGATCACAACGGGAATGAACCGGGCACTGTATTCCTAGATGAGATCGGAGAGCTGGACGCGGCATGCCAGCGCGATCTCCTGTGCGCTCTGCCGGACGGTGGCGCTATGCCGGGCCGGGGCATCTTGAATGCGCGGTTGATTTCGACGACCAGCCGAAACATGGATGAGGAAATGCGTGCGGGACGGTTTCGCGGCGAACTCTACTACCGGATCAGCTGCGTGTGCCTGCGGTTGCCCCCACTTCGAGAACGCAAGGAAGACATTGCGGCCCTTGCCGACTTTTTTTTGAAAAAGCATGCAGCCGAGCTAAGCCGGCCTCGGCCGTCATTGCGTCCCGAGACATTGCAGGTTTTTGTGAACTATCCCTGGCCAGGAAACATTCGGGAACTCGAAAACGTCGTGAGGGAGATTGTGGTGCTGGGCGACGAGACCCTTGCGGTTGCGGAGTTGGGTACGTCAGCGAGAAAAAGGACGCCGGCACCAGCTTTGGGCAGCTACTCACTGAAGGCAGCATCTCGAGCGGCTTCACGGGAAGCTGAGCGGGAATTGATCATGCAGGCCTTGGCAAGAACGCGGTGGAATCGCAAACGAGCCGCGCAGGAGCTGCAGATCAGCTACAAGTCGTTACTGTACAAGTTAAAGCAGATTGGATTCCAGGATTCCGAAGTGAATTAGCGAGACGGGAGAGACCGATGTTTGAACGATCGCGTTTTTGGATGTTGGTGGTAGTGATTCTGGGGGCCACCTTTTCGGCGCGAGCGCAGGGAGCGGCGCAGGCAGGGCAAAATCAGGCGGCCGTTGCTGCAGCGAACTCCGTTCAGAAACCTGTCACCCAAGATCCGAACTACATCATTGGCCCGCAAGACGTGCTCGATATCAGCGTTTGGAAGGAAAACGAACTGACCCGCACCGTTCCGGTCCGTCCCGATGGAAAGATTTCTTTACCGCTGCTGAATGACGTGCGGGCTGCGGGTTTAACGCCTAACCAATTGGCCGCGCAGATCACCGCGAGCCTGAAGCGATTCGTGACCGATCCACAAGTCACCGTCATCGTTACGCAAATCAACAGCCAGCGCGTTTACATTCTCGGCGAAGTGGCGCGCCCCGGGGCCTTTCCGCTCTTGCCAGGTATGACCATATTGGAATCACTGTCAACCGCGGGAGGCTTTACGCCGTTCGCTAACCGGAAAAAGATCTATATGTTGAGA
Source organism: Candidatus Acidiferrales bacterium (assembly GCA_035622155.1). Taxonomy (GTDB): domain Bacteria; phylum Acidobacteriota; class Terriglobia; order Acidiferrales; family UBA7541; genus Palsa-295. Next base: position 106,930 of record DASPVW010000015.1, on the reverse strand, counting down.
AACGAGAACGGGAAACAGGTGAAGTATCCCTTTGATTACAAGGCGGTCATTGACGGAAAGCGGCCCGATCAGGACCTCGTATTGCAGGCCGGCGATACGATCGTTGTGCCATAGGGGGAATGATGCGCGCGCGCGCTAGTGTTCTGTGTGCTGCCTTCTGTGTCGTGACGCTGGGTGCGTCTTTGGCCCAGGCTCAGCAGAGTCAAGGCCAGCAACCGACGCCGGATCAGCAGCAAACCCCGGATCAGCAACAAACTCAAGGTCAGTCTGCCCAGCCGATCCCGGCCTATCACTCTCCGTTCGCCTCCACCGCTGATAATAGCGATGTCGTCTCGCAGCAAGAGACGCCGGACAATCGCTCCCTCTCCGGAGCTCAGAATCTTTCGCCATTTCTGGTGTCCACACGCAGTTACTGGCAGCCGCAGATCAACACCTACGCAACGCTCACCGACAACCCCACTGGAGTTGGGTCCAACACGAGTTGGACTGCCGGCGCTGCTGTGTCAGGCGGCGTGGACTTCCATCGAATCTCGGGTGCATCCACCATGGATGTAGATTATTTCGGCGGGGCAAGCTTTTATCCCGGCTATGCGACCGCTAACGTACAAGCACTGGGGTTCTCGGATCGGATTGCCTTTCATCGGTCCACCTTCTCCCTCTTTGAGCAGTTCGCTTATGCGCCCGGATACGGAACTGGATACGGTGGTCTTGGCGGGCTTGCTGGGAGCACGCTTCCAGGAAGTGGCTCGACCGGACTCGGGCCAGTTTATCAACCGGGCCAAAGCATTCTGACCGGAGGAGGTCAGACCCTGCAGAACTCCCTGGTCGCTGAGCTCGACACCAAGATATCGGCCCGGGCGACGCTCACCCTTGCCGGTGGTTTCTACGTCCTTCACTTCTTTAGCGGCGACTTCGTGAACTCTATCAATCCGAGTTTTCGGGCTGGTTACAATTACGCGCTGACGCGCAAGGACACGATCGCTGGCATCTACACGTTTACAGACTATGCCTATGCCAACTCGACGCAATATGTCCGTTCCCAGACGGCGTCGCTTTCCTACGGTCACGTCGTTACGCAGCGGCTCGCGTTCCAAATAGCTGCTGGGCCGCAATGGACCTCTTCTCTAGCACCCATCACAGTCAGCGGTACGACACCGACGACTGTAAACTCAACGTCGCAACTAGGTTGGGCCCTGAATGCAGGTTTAAGCTTTACGACCGGGCGAAACCGATTGAGTGCTTACTATTATCATGGTCTGTATCCTGGGTCCGGCGTCTTTGAAGGTTCGATTGGCAATACGTTTAGTGCCTCGCTCACAAGACAAGCTTCACGGACATTTTCCAGCGGCATTTCAGGCGGATATTCTCGCAATGAGGGAGTGGCGACGAGCGGGGCCGTTTACGTCAATGAAAACTACGACTACTGGTACGCGAGTGCGAGTCTCAGTCACCCGGTCGGTAGGTCTCTGGGGCTGACTCTTTCCTATTGGTTCCAATATCAGAACACCCCGCCCTGTGTCGGGGCCGTCTGTGGCACGAATGTCGTCATCAACTATGTTTCTTTCGGATTGGGCTGGCACCCGCGGCCAATGGCGTTCTAGCAAAATTTCTAAAGGTACGTGGAGAACGAAGAGAGATGGAAACGAAACCTAGGCGGGAATTGACAACGGCGGACTACCTGGCCATGCTTCGCCGTCATTGGGTTTTGATTCTTGTATTGGCTCTCATCGGGCCGCCAGTGGGCTACGGCGTCTCCCACCTGCTTCCGAACCGGTATAAGTCGCAGACGTTGGTGCTGATTGAGCCGCCGCACGTGTCAGGTGAATTGGTGCCGCAAGTCGATATCACCAGCCTGGGACAGCGGCTTGCCAGCATGCAGCAGCAAATCCTGAGCCGCTCGCGTTTGGCGCAAATCGTACATCAAACGGATTTGGGTGGCTCGGACAAAGAATCGGTCAACAAGCTCATTGATCAACTGCAGGACGCGATCAACGTGACTGCCGTGCAGCCCATGCTGGAATCGGGGGCTCGGGATATGCCTGGGTTCTTTGTCAACGTCACATTGCCCGATCCCACCACTGCTCAGAAAGTGTGCACCGCCGTGACTTCCCTGTTTATCGGGGAAAACAATCGGATTCAGCAGCAGCACGCCGAACAAACAACACAGTTTCTTTCCGCGCAGCTGACTCAGGCAAAAGCCGATCTCGATGCGCAAGATGCGAAGTTGGCTGCCTTCAAGAGCCGCTACATGGGGTCACTACCCGATGAGGAGTCGACCAACTTGAATGTTTTGACTGGCTTGACGTCGCAACTGGATGCAACAAACCAAGCGCTCTCGCGCGCACAGCAAGACAAAAGCTTCGCCGAATCGATGCTGACGCAGCAGCTCGCCACCTGGCAAGCGTCTCAGAGCGGCCAAGAAAGTCCCGGCGCTCTTGAGAATCAGCTTGCTACCTTGCAGGCTCAGCTCGCCAGCCTCCGGTTGCGGTATACCGACGATTACCCGGATGTGGTCAAACTAAAGCACGACGTCGCGCTGCTTCAAGAGAGAATCGCAGAGGCTGGCGATGCGAAAGATGCAAAGAGCGCACCGAACGTGGCCAAGACCCAGAAGTCTTCGGGAGAACCGCTGCAAGTCACCCAGTGGCGAACGCAAATCCACACCGCTGAAGAGACCATTGCGGAGAAAACCAGAGAACAGGAACAGATTAAGAAGCAAATCGCGATGTATCAGAGCCGTGTGCAAGGGAGCCCTGCGGTTGAGGAGCAGTACAAGGAACTCACTCGAGGTTACCAAACAGCACTGAACTCGTATAACGATTTACTAAAGAAACGAACGGAATCCGCGATGTCGGGAGAGCTCAGCCGAGAGGAGCAGACGGAACAGTTTGTCGTGCTCGATCCCGCCAATTTGCCGGATCAACCTTCATTTCCGAAACGTCCCCTGTTTGCTCTAGGTGGGTTATTCGGCGGATTGGCTATTGGATGCGGAATCACGCTTCTGCTCGAGTTGCAGGACACGTCGTTGCGCAGCGAGAGAGACGTCGAACACAGTCTGGGTCTGCCTGTTCTGGCGATGGTTCCGGCGATCGAGCCGCTGGGCGGTCGAAAGCCGAATGGGTCGGCGGTTCGAGGCCTTGCGGACAGCCACCTGGGATTGGATGCAGGAGCCTGAAGAAAAAACATGTATCAGAGATTCTTTGGCCTCAGAGAAAGCCCGTTTAACGTCAATCCGGACCCGCGCTACCTGTTCATGACCAAGCACATTCAGGAGGCGCTGGCGGGACTGACCTATGGCATTCAGAATCGGAAGGGCTTTATCCTCCTGACGGGGGAAGTCGGAACGGGCAAGACCACTCTGCTCAACCGTCTGCTCAACTGGCTGCGCGGGCAGCGTGTGGCAACTGCCTATATTTTCAACTCAAAACTGGAAGTCAATCATCTGTTTGATTTCATCATGGCCGACTTTGAGATTCCCTATGAGTCTCGGGAAAAAAGCCATGTGCTGCTGCGGCTCAACCAATGGTTGCTCGACCGCTATCGCGCTGGTGAAACAGCCGTACTCATCGTTGATGAGGCCCAGAACCTTTCCAACGAGGTGCTGGAAGAGGTGCGCCTCTTGACGAACCTCGAGACAGCAACAGAAAAACTTCTGCAAATCGTACTGTCGGGCCAACCGGAACTCGAGGAGAAGCTCAAACAACCTCAGCTACGCCAGGTACGCCAGCGCATCACGATTTCCTGCCGCACCGCTGCGCTCTCGCTCGAAGAGACTTTCGGGTATATTGCCGAACGCCTGCGCACGGCCGGAGCAAACGGCGAGCCGATTTTCTCGAGGGAAGCAATCGAGACGGTACATTTATATTCCCGCGGAATCCCCCGGGTGGTGAATATGTTGTGCGAACATTCCATGATCAATGCCTATGTGGACAGCTTGCGCCCCGTTCCGGCTCATCTGGTCGAGGAAGTGGCACGAGAGTTTAAACTCGATGAAATCGCTCCCATTGCTGGCGGAACCGCCTCCTCCGCCGAGCAGGCCGCCAACCTATTGCTGAACAATGTGGATGAGGTTCTTGGACGGTTGCGTCAAATCAACAGCGCGCCGTCGCGAGAAAGGAAATCATGAGCCGCATACACGATGCGCTGAAGAAAGCGACAGAGGAACGGGCGACGATGCCCGTGGCAGAGGGCACTGCCCCGCCGAAGGAGGCGGTCCCAGAACCACAGGATTGGCATGCGAACCCGCCAGCCAGACTGCCCGATCCGTCCGCCGAGAAAGACTACTTTGCTGCGCCGCCCAGCTATCTTCGGTTTGAGGATTTGCAGAAGCATTGTGCGCACCCGGTTTGGCACTGCGACCCGAACGTAAATGTCTTCCTCAACCAGGGGTTGAGTCCGCACGCCGCAGAGCAGTTCCGCACGCTTCGAACTCGTTTGTACCAGTGTCGCGCCAACCAGCCGCTCCAGACCGTCTTAGTGACTAGTGCGGCGGCTGGTGAGGGGAAGACTTTTGTCACGACTAACCTGGCGCAGGCAATTGTTCATCAGCCGGACCGCCGGGCGCTGATCATTGATGCGGATTTACGCTGCGCGCGTCTACACCTGCCGCTCGGAGCGCCCACTGCTCCGGGCTTGACTGAGTACTTGCGGGGCGAGGCCGATGAGATGGCCATCATTCAGCATGGCCAGGAAGGGAACCTCTGTTTTATCCCAGGGGGAAATGAAGTTACTAACCCGAGCGAATTACTCTCGAATGGCCGGCTGAAAAAGCTGCTAGATCGCATGAGGCCAGTATTCGACTGGGTCATCTTGGATTCGCCGCCATGCGTGCCCGTGGCAGACGCCACCATCATCGCCGCTCTCTGCGACGCGGTAATCCTGGTCGTGCGGGCGGGCTCAACACGGACAGATTTGGCCCAGAGAGCTTGCCAAGAGCTGCAGGGAAGGAATATCGTCGGCGTAGTGCTGAACGCCTTGGACGAGACCAGCGTGAAGGTTGCCCATTACTATAAGGCTGGCGGCTATGGTTACGGCTATGGCTACGACCCACGTAATAGTCGAACCACGTCGAAGAATTAGGCTGTTGCGTTGAACGGTCGCCAATTACCTGCTTCTGGCGTTTCGCCGAAGCGTAACCATTGCTCGTGATACCATGCACGAGTTCAACCCAGCTATGAGCACAATGCATGTCGAGCACGCCACAAGATACTGAACTTCCTCTCCGAACTCTGGACCGCCGGGTTTGCGCGCGCCGATCGGTCGCGTCGCTTGCGTATATAGACCTGGGTGAAAAAAACGGCGGGATCATCCTCAACCTCAGTGAGGGCGGATTGGCGGTAACCGCTGCGGCGCCTCTCGATACCGACGCCCCAGCACGAATGCGATTTCAATTGCCGGGTTCGAGCGATCGTCTATCGGCGTGCGGCGAGATTATCTGGATCAGCGAATCGAGGAAAGAGGTCGGTCTGCGGTTTGTCGATCTATCCGAAGATGTACGAAGTCGCATTACAGCCTGGATTTCTCAAGAACCCTCTCCTGCGCGATTGGATCGGGAAAAAGCCGCAGCCTTTGCGGAGAATGAGCGATCTGCGAGACTGGCGACGGCCCCTTGTGTGAAAAACGCGATTGCTGAGCTCGTAGAAACGAGCCAAGCGGCGACCCAAACCGACAGACACTCCGAGGAGAGCCAAGAGACCCTTCGAAGCGGCAACGCCTCGGACGAGCCACCGGTGTCGGACAACCTGCGCGTAGACAGTGCTCTTGAATCATCGGATCGGCGTGCCGAGGTGCGCAGGTCCGTGCCATCGCTCGCCTACATCGACTTGGGTGAGAACAACGGCGGGATCATCCTCAACCTCAGCGAAGGCGGATTGGCTGTGACTTCTGCGGCACCTTTGTATGCCGACGGTCCGACACAGCTGCAGTTTCAATTGCCGGGTTCCAGCGATTGGATGAAGGTAGGTGCAGAGATTGCATGGGTCAGCAAGTCGAAAAGGGAAGCTGGTCTGCGGTTTCTAGAGCTTCCCAACGATGCCCGCGATCGGATGGGAAGGTGGCTTTCCTGCGGCGGCTTCGAATCGGAAGGGGCTGGATCTCGCGAAAAGCTTTGGCGACCTTTGGAGATGCCGACCGTTGGCATCGAGCCAACGCCGGCACCGGCTACAGATGCACCAGCCGTTGCCAACCTCGTAGCAGAAGTTCGTCGGAGCAGAACTCTTTGGAAACACGCCTGGGGGACGCTTGCGACCATCGTTGCCCTAGCGGCACTCACATCTTTTCTGGCGGGTTGGTTCACGGCGGTGCCGGACTCTTTGACGAGGACTTTGGCGCGGTTCGAGAAGGCGACTCCCAAAGAAGGTGAGCCAGTCAGTGGGGCAGGATCCCCCTCGGCGGGCTCTGTCACGAGCGCTTCCGGCCCCTCGGCGGCAGCTGGACCAGCAGATGCTTTCGCAAGCAAGGATGGCGACTCGATCAGTCCGTCGGTGGGTGCCACACCTGTAGAGGAGGCCCATAGAGACCTCGCTCCTTCGGACGGCACGAGGGGTGTGGGCGCTCTTGCGCCTACTGTTACGCCAGAGCATGTTCGGAAGCCTACTCAGAGCACTGTAGCAAGTTCTCCGAGCACGGCCATCCCGGTCCCTGCTAGCCCGGTCGCAAATCAACCCGTGGCAGCATCCAATACGGCAGTGAAAGAGAGTGTGTTGCCTGCCAAACCAGCGGAAACTCCACCGGTTGCCAGGCCCAGTTTTTCTGTCAGCTTATCCCCTTATCCTTCGGTTCGGGTACCGGCGGGATTCAAGTCGCAGCAAGGTGCCCGACTCGAGATCGGCCAACTGTTGTCGCGGGTAGATCCTGTTTATCCCGAAGACGCGAAAACGCAACGAATCGAGGGGACTGTCAGACTACACGTCCTCATCGGGCCTGACGGCTCGGTCCAGAGCGTGGAGCCAATCAGCGGCCCCGCGTTGCTGATCCCGGCGGCCGCGAACGCCGTTCGACAATGGCGCTACACGAATAGCTCCATCGGTGATCTGCCAGTCGCGATCGAGGAGGATGTCGCAATAGCGTTCCGACTGCCCACACAGGCAACCCCGAACTAAAAGAGGAGACGGGCAATTGAAATCAGCCCGGACTTCAAGGGGAGGATGGGCTGACGGAACTGCTACCATGCCCAGCAGAGGCCGCTATCGCGGCGATGGCCCCTGCTCCACCTGCCACACCCAGAACAATCAAGGCCGTTTTGTTGCTTTTCGTTGCGGATGGCTGACTGGTGGGAGTCGACGCAGTAGCTGGGGCGGCAGCCGAAATAGCTGCTTCTGTTGGGGCCGACAATTCACCTTGTGAGGAGATTGTGATCGATTGACCCTTTTGGAGGAAAACCCCATTGGGGGCGCCTTGGAGAGGAACGATCCCGACGCTGCCCTCTGAACAACGGATAACGAAGGAACCATCCGCCACACTCTCAACCGTGGCTGAGGATTGTTCTCCGCGAGTAACGGCCACTACCACATAGTTTCCGGTTCGCAGATTAATTCCGGAAGTTCCACTTTCGGAACTCATCACCACGATTCCCGACTTCAACTCGGCCACATACTGCTGCGCGCCAGCAAACACGAGTTGACTGCCCGAGGCGATTGCGAAGGAACCTTTTCCACTCATGGTAAACGTTGCCGTCGCCGCAGGGTCGGTACGGAGCGTGTCACCGGTAAAAATCGTTGATTCCGCCGGTACGACAGAACTGCCGACGTACACCTGCCCAACCGCACTTAAAGAACCAAGAGGCTGTTTCACTTGTTCCTGTGATGCGGCTCGCACGTGAGCCAGCGTCGGCAAGATAACCAGCTGCAGGGCAACCACATAAACGAACCGCGCCAAGACAAGCGACACCGGATTTCGCTTGGTCTTCGATATCGAGGGTAAAACCGAGGCTGGGGCCACGACCGCCTCCTCAGGAGAATAGATCGGCTGGAGGAACCTATGTATCACCCCTTGTCGGGGTTGTCCAGCGCGATTTGCAAGGCCCCCTGCGATGCGGTGGGTTGCATCAGCCAGTCCAGGCAACCAGTTGTGAAACCATTCGATGCGGGCAGAATGCCTCGGAAAGTCTCGCCTTCCGGATTCAATTTGGGTTTCTCCCTGGCAGTCTTCTATAATTGTTGCTCTTGCAGGGGGGGAAGGCTCCGCATAGATGTTGAAAAGTATTCAGCAGCGGGATCTGGATCGGAACCGCTGGATCAAAATCACTATGGGCGTGATCCTTGGACTGATCATTATCAGCATGGTCGTCACGCTAATCCCGGGATTGATGAGCGGCACCATCGGCGCGAGCAGCCCCGACGCGGTGGCTACGATTGCGGGCGACAATATCACCGTTGCCGACTTCCAACAGCAATTTGACCAAGTCACGCGCAATCAGGCCGTTCCTCCGATGATGAGGGGCGCCTATGCCAAACAGCTTCTGGACCAGATGATCTTCCAGCGCGCACTTGAATATGAAGCGGGCCGACTGGGCATCCGCGTCACACCGGAAGAGGAGACGCAACGAATTAAGGAAATTCTACCGGCCGCTTGGTCGGGAGGCACCTGGCTTAAGGACCGCTACGCCAGCGAAGTGCAGCGCGCCACAGGCATGTCGGTCAGTGAATTCGAATCCTATCTGCAAAATGAGATGCTGCTTGAGAAATTCCGCGAGCTCGTAACCGACGGCCTGAGTGTGAGCCAGCAGGAAGTCGAACGGGAGTTCCGCTGGCGCAATGAAAAGGTGAAAATCGACTACGTGGTCATCAAGCCCGAAGATCTGGCCTCATCGATCCAACCCAGCGACGTGGAGCTTGCCTCCTGGTTTGCTAAGAATTCATCGCACTATCAAATCCCTGATAGACGTTCGGCACGCTACGCGCTGCTCGATCTGTCAAAGCTGCGCTCCGCGACCACGGTGAGCGACGACGCCTTGCGCGTCTACTACAATTCCCATGTCGACGAATACAGAGTCGAAAATCGCGTCAACGTCGAGCACATCCTATTTAAAACCGTCGGCAAAACGGATGCGGAGGTCGCCGAGATCCGCCAGAAAGCCGAAGATGTTCTCAAGCAAGCCAAACACGGCGCCAATTTCGAGGATCTCGCCAAGAAATACTCGGAAGACGACGGCACCAAGGCCAAGGGTGGCGCTCTTGGCTGGATCGTCGAGGGGCAAACCGTGCCGGAGTTTCAGCAGGCCGCGTTCAGCCTGCCGAAGGGTTCCGTCTCGGACCTCGTGAAGACGCAATATGGCTTCCACATCATCAAAGTTCTCGATCGCGAGACCGCTCACACCAAATCATTCGAAGAAGTTCGCGATTCCATTCTGCAGCCCGTCCTCGATCAAAAGGTCAGTTCCGAAGCGAGCGATATCTACACTCAAATGGCCGCTGCCATCCGTCAGTCTGACCGCCAATCGCTCGACGATCTCGCGAAAAAGTTCCACCTTGAGCTGGGCCTGACGGCCCCAGCCAGCGTCGCCGACCCGATCGTGCCGCTGGGGAACTCGCCCGAGCTGCGTTCCGCACTGTTTTCGCTTCATTTGGGCGAGTTGAGCCAGCCCATCGAGACCGATAACGGCTACGTGATTCTCACCCTAAAGGACATCCAGCCGGCGCATCCGGCCACGCTCGCCGAGGTAAGGGACCGAGTCCTATCCGATTACCAGAAGGAGAAATCGGCCGAATTGGCTCGCTCGCGCGCCGATGAAATGGCCAAGCGCGTGCGCGCAGGCGAGGATTTCGACAAGGTCGCAAAATCGCTGGACCTTGCCGTCAAGACCTCTGATTCTGTGGCGCGCTCAGGCTCGATCCCCGATATCGGTTCGGCGCGCCAGATTTCAGCGGCCTTTGGCATGCAACCAGGCGAGGTGAGCGCCCCGACCGAAACCGGCACAAACTGGTTCGTCTATCGCCTGGTGTCCCGCGAGGCCCCCAATCCGGCCGATCTAGCGACACAGCAGAAAGAAATCGAACAACAATTGCTTCAAGCCAAGCAGGGTGCGGCCTTCGATGCCTTCCACACGGCGCTCATCGACCGTCTAAAAAAAGAAGGCAAGCTCACGATTCATCCCGACGTTGTGAGTCGTCTCACCAGCTCAAGCTAGCGAGCGGTACCCACCTCCTCCTTAAGTGGATGTAAACATTGACCTTACATCGAAATGAGGCTCCCCTTGCCCCCTGCTCGCTACTTCGTTAGAATGAGAATCCTCCGCAGAGCCTGCCCCGATGCCAGCGGGGTCTGACCTGCAGGCAGGAGCCTCCCCTGACCTGAGGATTCTTGGCACAATGCAGCGAACCGATCCTCCTGAGGAGCTTTATGCCGACAAAACGATCGAACACAAGCAGGCTCGAGGTCCTTCCCCGACGGGGAAGGCACATCCGGCCGTCGTCGGTCCGGACAAGAATCAATGAGGCAGTCACAGAGAAACGGAAACTGAGGAATCCTATGTTCCCAAAGGCTACGGCCCACGCAAACGAATATGTCTGCGCGATCGAGCGGAATCAAAACGGCAAATACAACGTTCGGATTCGGGTGACCTTCGGAGGAGGAAAGCGGGGAGCAAACGGCGATGGAGCGAGCCAAAGCGCTTGGACGCTACCCGTTTACTTTCTCGCGTCCTCGTTCAATGGCGCCATGAAGAAACTCGAGGAGGCGCTACAAATGCTGCAAAAGAACGAGGAGCGCCTTCGGTTTTGGGGCGTTGAGCGGACCGACGATCCCAAGCTGACCGGCGACTTGTTGCGGGAGTCGGGGCTGTGGCTCGATCGTCGCAAGGAATTCCCCCGGAAGGTTGCCGAGCTCGGCGTGCCTCGTGAGCGGCCCGTTCCGGCCTCGATGCTTGCGCCCATGCGTCGCGTGCTGGCCGATTCGATCGCGCCGGAGCGTCCGGTGGACCGTGATCGCGACCGCGCCCTCGCGAGCGACTAAGTTCCGCCTCCTCCAATAGAAAAGCCTATCGACTGCGGAGAAGAACTTCGCCATGAGCGACGACCACGTCGTTCAGCGATAGGCGATACTTATAAGACCCAGCGTTCAGGCCCGGCCGCGTCGTGCCGCTCGGAAGACGCACCCCGGGAGGCGCCTGAAAAACGTTCGAGGCGAAGGGCGAGCGCTGCGGATCGAATTCAACCTTCAAAGTACCCGCGTTTGAGAACCACACCACCTGGTCGCCTGGATCGATCACGACGGTTTCGGGCAGGACGCCGACCAGGACCATTTTTTCGCCAGCCATCGTTCCGCTCTAAGAGAGATTTTCGCTACGAGACCATTTCGCGGACGGCGGCGACGATCCGCCGTGCGGAAATGCCAAACGCATCAAGCAATTCTTCCGGCTTCCCGGAATGGGGCATCTCGCGCACGGCGAGCGAGCGGTATTTCGCGGGCGGCGTGCCGGCCTCGACCAACGCTCCGAGCACCGCTTCTCCAATACCGCCTTGGGGCCAGTGATCCTCGACGGTGACCAGCTGTCCTCCTGTGGCCTTGATTTGCTCCGCCAGCGCTTGGCCGTCGATCGGCTTGACGCAGTAGAGATCGATCACGCGGATCGCCATCCCTTGCGATTTCAGTTCATCGGCAGCCCGGAGCGCTTCATGCAAGGTGACGCCCGCTCCGATCACGGTGACTTGATCGTGGAGCCCCTGCCGCACAATCTTAAAACCGGGAATCGGGAATTTTTCATCCTTCGAATACAAAATCGCCGCTTTGGGACGCGAAGTCCGCAGGTAGTTAATGCCAGGGCGTCGCGCCATCGCTTCGGTGAGCCGCTCGGCCGACATTGCGTCGCTTGGATAGAGGACCGCCGAACCGTGCACGGCTCGAAACATCGCTAGATCTTCCAGCGCCATCTGCGACGGGCCATCCTCGCCAATGGAGATGCCCGAATGAGATCCGCAGAGATTGATATTGGCGCGACTGATCGCCGCCATGCGCACGTTGTCGTAGGCGCGTGAAAGGAAGCAGGCAAATGTATCGGCGAAGGGCACTTTGCCGCGCGCCTGCAGGCCCACGGCCAAGCTAACGAGATTCTGTTCAGCGATATAGCCCTGATAGAAGCGGTCCGGATAAGCGTCCTGGAAAATCTCAGAGAATGTGGAGTTCTTTACATCGCCCGACATCGCGACGATATGCGGATTCACGGCGCCGAGCCGCTTCAAAGCGAGCCCATAGGCCTCGCGCGTCGCAACCGGCTTCGTCAGATCATAATCGGGTGCGGCCGGGGCAGGAAAATCCGGCGGCTTCGGCAATAGAGTTCTTTCATAGGACTTTCCCGGATCGGAGGGGACGTCAATCGGGCCGCCGAGCTGTTGGATTGCCAGTGGGAGCATCTCTTTGGGCAACGGCTTACCGTGCCAATGCTCCTTCCCCGCAACCTGGCTGAAGCCGTGGCCTTTGACAGTACGGGCGAGGATCGCCTGTGGGCGTCCTTTGGTGGCCTTCGCACGGTCCAGTGCAGCAAGAACTGCCGCCACATCGTGCCCATCTATGACTTCGGTCGAAAATTCCTCCGACTCGAATTTCTTTCGGTAGACGTCCATTTGGTGCTGATACATGGTTGGCTGGCTTTGACCGAGGGCGTTGACGTCGGCGATTACCGTTAGATTGTCGAGCTTATAGTAACCGGCAAACGCTGCCGCTTCCCAGATCTGGCCTTCGGCCATTTCGCCATCGCCGAGCAAGACGTACACGCGTGTGGGACTCTTATCGAGGCGCGCGCCGATGGCGAGCCCTGCCGCCACCGAAAGTCCCTGGCCGAGCGAGCCGGTTGCCGCATCAACGCCAGGAATGCGCGGCGTCGGATGCCCTTCGAGTTCGCTTGAAAATGCGCGCAGGGTCATCACGCGCGATGTGGGAAATACACCTGCTTCGGCAAGCGCAGCGTAAAGCACGGGAGCCGCGTGGCCCTTAGAGAGAACGAAGCGATCGGAATCATTCCCATTGGGCTTTTTCGGATCGAATTTCATGGCATAGAAAAAAGTCCCGGCCACAAGTTCTGCGGCTGACATGCAGGAAGTAGGATGACCCGATCCTGCCGCAGTCGTGGACATGATCGAAAGCAGGCTCAGTCGACGAGCCTTTTCCTTGATGGCGCCGATCGTGGCAGAGGAAGGGCCTGCGGGCGAAGTCACGCTCATCGGATTGACTCCTTTGGCGATGCGCAGGGACTGGGTCTTCGATCTTACATCGTTCAGGCCAAGTCCGCGACGTCGGTCTGGGACTCCTCGCTCCTACAACGAAGTCGGTAGCGGCAAACAGATGACGGTCGCAGGCGCAGCCGCGCGATGGATCAAGTTCGGCCAGGCTATTGGTTTTACTTCGACGGCTCCCACAGTTCGAAAAAACCACCCACATCCGGGTCACGCAACATCACGGCTCGCCCGTCCTTCATCTTCACGATCCCGTCCGAGACGGTGATGGCCCCGACCGCTTTGGCTCGTGCATATACGGCATCCAGATCGGTTACCTGAAAACCGACATAGTTCACGTTGATATCGGCAAAGTGCTGGTCCGGCGGCTGCTGCTTTTCCGGCGGTTGCGGAAACGCGATCAATTCGAGCCGAACGTGGCCGTCGGTGGTCGCTTGCGGAAACCATCCATTGAGCATGTTCATTCGGGGCGCACCACCGGCTGCTGCGGGTGCAGCAGGCGACGGGGCCAGTGGCGGGTAGTCTCCACCCAAGACATCCTGGTAAAGGGAAAGCGCCTTCTTGGGATCGACAATGTTCAAACCAATGTGGTTGAAACCGGTCTGCTTCCCAAGCCGGTCGATATTCGCTTGCGTGGCCGTGGAATTGGAAACTTTGGGCGGTGCCGGCGGCGCACCCGGAGCCGGAGTCGGCAATGCAAACAATTCAATGAACCAGCCGTCGGGATCCTGTACAAACACGAACCTGCGCGGCCCGCCTGGTGCAGGGTTTCCGCCCGGGAGGTTCATCGGGGGCACACGAAGCATATTCATGGCCTTCAGCTTGTCCATGATGGGGTTGCAGTCGTCTTGTACGGTCAGATCCATGTGACCTGACAAAAGATCGGAGGAGGATAAGTTGCTCCAGTCCTTGCGATCGACGCCTCGATATTCCCGCAGGATCAACGGAAACGGCTTATCGGAAACCGAGCTCTGAACCAGCAAGACGGCGGTGCGGGACTCTGCGCCCTTTGTGCCGCCCAGTTCATTGACCATCTTGTCGACCTTCCAATCTGTCGGCTTACCCGAGAGATGAAAGTCGAGCGCTTCATAAAACTTGATGGATTGCTCGAGGTTCGAGACCTGGTGTCCATCGAATGCAATGCCGAGAACCCGTCCGGATTCTCCGTCCGGTCGACTGTTTGGCGAACGAGGAGAGGATCGTGCGAGACCCATCGTCCCGAGCGCCAACGAAAAAGCGCCAATTGCGACCATAGAGACAAGCTTCTTTGACAGCCAACAGTTCACCGACTGGATAGGTCTCACAAACATTTTTTGGGTTCCCCCCGTCTTCCCCTGCAAACGAACTGCGATGGTGCGGGTCGAGCCAAAGACTACCATGTCTTGATCAACCCGAAAGCCCAAATCACCCGATCTTTCGACTCGCCAGAGAAGGTTACACGATCGGATGGGCAAGAACAGGCCCGGCCCAGGCATCGATGGGATTTAAGCGGCCGCAATCTAAACAGCGTGCGACGCCAAACCGGGCGCCGCAATGCGGACAACTCCCCTGCGTTTGAAACGTATCGAACGGCTGCCGGCACTGAGCGCAAATCCAATAATTCCCGATCGGCGGCGAGGCCCTGCAGCTTGGACAGGAAAAACCCTCGCGGCGGGGCAACTTGGCGATGCGCAACAACGCCTGTGCTTGCCTGAGTCCGGTCCAGCAATTCAGCAAGATGAACGCCGCCAAAATGCCGAACCAAACCGAATGCACCCAAACGGCAAATGCGATCATGCCGGCCATGCCAACAAAGCCTACGATCACGGCCACCAGCAGACTGCGGGCACGGCCGAGGCCAAACCACAAAAGCGAGCGCAGAATCTGCCCGCCATCAAGCGGGTAAATCGGCAGCATGTTGAACGCAAGCAGCACGACATTGGTCCACCAAACCGCCTGGATGAAAACATCGAAATCGCGCATCGTCTGATCCCAACCCTGGGATCGGCTAAACCATGCGAGGGCGCTCAGGATCGGCAAAAGCGCCACGTTGACCAACGGGCCCGCGGCGATGCTCCAAAGCGTCGCGCCGGGTCGCATCGGCGGATCCACATAGGCGACTCCACCCAATGGCCAAAGAACGATCTGATTCGCATTTCCCCCGACCTGCCGGCAGGCCAGCGCGTGACCGAATTCGTGAGTCGTCACGATTGCGAACAAAGCCAGATATTCAAAGACATTCCACACAGGGGAGGAATAAGCCCTTTGCCGAGCATTGATTTCGATCAATGCGATCAGAAACCAAGACCAGTGCAAATAGACATTAATTCCCGCGAGGCGGAAGAGACGAAACGACCCCTGGCGAAGGCCATTCATCGCAGAGCCCTAGACCCGCACAAGATGGTTGATCTCCGGAAACACCCATTAACCTCCCGATGATTATGCGGGATTTCGCTCGCAATTTGCGAGCGCAAGCAGGACTGCGCCGATGTCGCAATCAGTCACCGTGTGGTATTCTGCGCGCGAAGAAAAATTCCAGGGGGGCCGCCATGGCAAACCCAAAGGTCTTGATTCTTACGGGAGACGCAGCCGAATCATTGGAAGTCATGTACCCTTATCAGCGCCTGCTCGAAGAAGGCTACGATGTGCGCATTGCGGCGCCGACGAAAAAGAAGTTACGCTTTGTGGTTCACGATTTCGAACCGGGCTACGACACCTATACGGAGAAGCCGGGCTATAGCTGGGAGGCCGACCTGGCGTTTGCCGATGTGAATCCAGCCGAATTTGCGGCCGTTGTCCTACCGGGCGGGCGAGCGCCTGAGTACATTCGGAATCATGCCGAGTGCCAGCGCATTGTTCGGCACTTCTTTGAGCACGAGAAGCCGGTGGCGCAGATTTGTCATGGCGTGCAGGTATTGATCGCCTCCGGCCTGCTGAAGGGAAGGAAGACGGCCGCCTACCCGGCACTCGAACCAGACGTGCGGGCTTCGGGCGCGGAATTCGTCAACTCGGAGGCCGTAATCGACGGGCCGATGATTTCAGCGCGCGCCTGGCCCGACCATCCGGCGTGGATGCGCGCATTCATCAAGCTGCTGAAGCAGAGAGCGCCGATCGAGGAGCAGCGCGCGACGGCGCGCTAAGTTTCGAAAGGCTTCGCGGAACAACGTGGATGGAAAGAAGGGTGGATGAGTGTGAGCGTGAGTCCGGGAATGGTGACGACAGCCTTCGAGCTCCCGGGCTATCGGGTGGTGAAGAATCTGGGAATGGTGCGCGGGATTACGGTGCGTTCACGCAGCATCATCGGAACGCTCGGTGCGTCGCTGCAGACGATCGTTGGCGGTAATATCACGCTCTTTGAAACGATGTGCGAACAGACACGCGAGCAAGCACTCGAGTTGATGATGGCGCACGCTGCCGAGCACGGCGCAAACGCTGTTTTGGGCGTGCGTTACGATGCAACCGAGGTCATGCAAGGGGTGACCGAGGTCATCGCGTACGGCACGGCCGTGCAGGTCGAGCACCTGACGTAGGACAATCACGACCGCGAAGCCAACAGGATGGCGCATGCAAGAAACGCGAGTTAGAATGGGCCCACGCAGCGGGGGAGCCTTGAATGAAACCTAGGCAGAGAACATGGGCGGCGATCGCCGCGCTCGTCGGTCTCGCTCTGGGGGCCGCCATCCTGGGCGTGCGTGCCGATGCGCCCAAGGGGCAAATGGTCGAGTTCCCAGGCGTTTCGGGGACGATCAGCGGCTACCTGGTCACACCGGAGAAGCCGGGCCGGTATCCCGCGCTCGTCGTCATCCACGAGTGGTGGGGTCTGACCGATTGGGTCAAGGAACAGGCGCAGAAACTGGGCGATCAGGGATATGTGGCGCTGGCGGTGGACCTGTATCGCGGCAAGGTAACCTCCGATCCCGAGGAGGCTCATGAGTTGATGCGCGGGCTGCCTCAGGACCGCGCGGTGAGCGATTTGAAGTCCGCGTTCGCCTATTTGGCCACACGCAACGACGTGGATCACGGCCATATTGGATCGATCGGCTGGTGCATGGGCGGTGGGCTTTCGTTGCAGCTCGCCATCCACGAACCGCGCCTGGCGGCGTGCGTAGTGAACTACGGCGCGCTTCCCACCGATCCGAACGACATCCAGCTCATCTTCGCTCCCGTGCTAGGGAACTTCGGAGCCGAGGATCGCGGGATCACACCCGACGACGTTCGTATGTTCGAGAAGACGATGCAGACGATGAAGCGGCGTATCGACGTCAAGATCTACGACGGTGCAGGACACGGCTTCGAGAATTCCACCAATCCCAATGCGTACCGCCCCGAGGCCGCCGCCGATGCCTGGTCGCGCACAGTGGCTTTTTTGAACAAGACGATGAGGTAGATGCTCCGCTACTTTTTGAGACGCCGAAGCAGTCCTTGCAGGCGTGCGCGGTCTCCGGCGCCCATTCGCATGAATTCGACCCCAAAACCTTTTGCCGGGTCGGCGTAGCGGACAATCCCTTGTACGCGCGTTTCTCCTTCGGGCAGCGAGAAAAGCAATTCGAGCTTTGCACCGACCCGGACCGCAGCCGTCGTGGCGATGAAGACTCCGCCTGCGCTGACGTCACGCACGCGAGAGACCGTGCGCGATCCCTTGTGCTCCTGCCACGCTACCCAAACACCCGCAGATACAGGAATGCGAGCGCTGCGCCGATTGTCTTTCGAACGCCCTCGAATCACGCCTGACCTAATCTCGTGCTGCGGAACGGTAACGGGGTCCCAAAGGAAAGCTACCTCTCCAAGGCCACTCTCGAGCAGGCTCAGGAACGAGCCCCGGGGGCTTCACCGAAAGCTGCGCACAGCGGCTGCTTCGTCCGGCTGTACGTCGAAGACGGTGAACAGGCGCGTGATTTGGATGAGGTCGTGGACGCGCTTGGTCAGGTAAACGAGCTTCAGTTCGCCGCTCGCGTTACGGGCTGATGTGTATAGGCCGACCAACTCGCCGATGCCAGAGCTATCGATGTAGTCCACGTCGGCCAAGTTGAGCAGGATCTTACGACGCCCGGCCTCAATGAGGTCGCGGACCGTCTTGCGGAGCATGGCGCTGCCTTCGCCAAGCGTGATCCTGCCGCTGAAATCGACGATCGCGATTTCACCTACGTCGCGGCATGTCCCTTGTAACGCCATAGAGTCCTCAGGAAGGCATTCTACCTGGCTAGAACCGGCAGTTGCCACCCCGGCGGTCGGGAAGCTTCTTGCACATGACTAGATCGGCGCCGCCCGTCGGCCCGCGCCGAACCGTCAGATCGTCGGTGAAAGCACGCATCAGAAAAATCCCGCGGCCCGACGTACGCAGCAAATTTTCCTCCGCCAAGGGGTCGGCCACATCCTCCAGATCAAAACCAGAGCCCTCATCGACAATATGAACGACCATCTGGTCCTGCTCGAATTCAACGGTCAGCAGTATTTTTTTCTGGCGGTCCTGCGCGTTGCCGTAGTTATACGCGTTGACCACCCCTTCGCGCACGGCCATTCCGAGTTTGTGGACGTCATCCTCGCTAAAGCCCGCTGCTTCGGCGACACGCATGATGATATTTTCGGCCAGATCCACGCTTTCTAGTTCCGTGTTCAGCGTAACTTCCAGGCGTTGGGTTGGAGGAACCATCAGCAGCGTGGAGATATACCTCACCTATAAAGATGAAACGCCCAGTATGGGTATCATACCCGCCGCGCGCGCGTCAATCGGCAGGCACCGATGGTGTATCAAGAATGCGAACGTGACGTGAATCCTTCATAGGTTTAGACGCCCACGGCCAGTGAAAGCGCCATGCAAACGTAGAAGTACTGCTCGTAATGGACCTGCGAAGAAACAGATCCACCTCGTCCTTTGGCGCAAGGAGCAGGAATAACAGTCCCTTTATCAATGTGATCCAGCCGAGGATCGTGAGCACGACCGCTGACACGCCACCCGACCACGGGTTGTGAGCCAAAACCAGCCAACCCGGCAGCCAATGTGATTACGCCGAGGAGAAAACATCAAAGGCGAGTTATCGAGGACGCGCTGTGACCGTTTCTACGATCAAGTGTTTGCGAAGCATCATGGATATCGCGGCCAAAATGCAGTACAGCCCGATCAACCGGCTCAGAAAAACCGTCCTCCTGACGGAAATGGGGCCTCAGCCGGGGCTCGAAGTCTTCCGCCAGGTCAGGCATCGGATAGCGATTCATCAAATCCAGCGCCTTTTTTCTTTGCTTCGCGCTCCGCCTCTGGCGAGGGGTTGATTTCGCTGTTTTCGAGGATTTCGCCACAGTCCAGGCATTCAACGTACTGCGCCTCGCTGTCCTTGGCGATGAGGCGAGTGCGATGGTGCAGGCAGGCTCGAGTAGACATGGCCGAGTACGAGGGCGATTATAGCATTCCTGCCAGACGAAGCTGGGCAGACATCGCCGACCGTTGACAAACGCACCGATTGTCACTATCTGTCTTTTGGCTGGGCTGCCAACGATGAGCGGCTTGAACCTGACCACACCGACAACTTCCCAGAAAAGATTAGGGAGCGCTCTGTTCTACGGGATCGTGATTTTGCTGGTGTATCTCGCCTATCTGGTTTTCGCTCCCTTTTTTGCTCCTTTGGCATGGGCGACAGTTCTTGTGGTAGTGTCCCATCCCGCCTACGCGTGGATGGCGCGCCGGTGGGGTGCGACGAATGCAGCCATAGCAGGGACGATCGGGGTGACTCTGATTCTGATTGTGCCGGCTTTGTTCGTGATGATCGCATTTGTTCAACAGGCCGTGGTCGCCGTGCAATTGATCCAGCTGAAGGTTTCCAGCGGCCACTTTGTATTTCTTTGGCAAGCCATTCAAGCTCGTTTCCCCAACCTTACCCTAGAAGACCTGAACACCTCGCTCCAGCGCTACGGGGAACAGTCGGCAGCCTTTGTGGCCGCGCGGCTTGGCACGATTTTGAAAAACGCGGCAACGCTGCTGTTCCACCTGGGCGTGACGATTCTAGCGATGTTCTATCTTTTTCGGGATGGGCCTTCGATCGTCGAACGCCTGCGGGAAATTCTTCCTTTTGAGGAAACCCATCGAAATCGAATGCTCGATCAAGTGCGGGCGCTCATCCTAGCGAGCGTGACGTCGAGCCTGGTTGCCGCGGCCTTGCACGGAATGTTGGGCGGGGCTGCTTTCGCCCTCACGGGCATTCGGGCGCCCATTTTCTGGGGCGTTATGATGGGGTTTTTCTCTTTTGTGCCGGTGGTTGGATCGGCGCTGATTTGGGTTCCCATGGCGATCAGTCTTTTTGTCGCGGGTCAGTGGGGCCGAGCGATTGTGCTTGTCATTTGCTGCTCGGTGATCGTGGGACTGGTAGACAACCTCGTAAGACCGCTCTTCATTAGCGGACGGGCGGCGATGAGCGGACTCGTGATCTTCATTAGCGTACTGGGAGGGATCAGCGCGTTCGGGCTGCTGGGAGTCGTTCTGGGCCCGATCGTCGTGGTCACAACGACCAGCCTATTGGATTTGTACGCGCCCACGGTGGCGGTTGGAAACAGTTAGCCCGACACCTGTGTCCAGGGGACAAGCACCATGCTAGAGTAACGCCCCGCGGAAGATCAGCATGGGAAAGAACTCGAAGCCGAATCACACGCCGCTGCCGCCGGATAAACTCAGGTGGCACTGCGATCCGGTGCGGATTCCCTTCGAAACGACGGCGGAGATTGAACCCGTCGGTGGGGATCTGGGACAGGATCGGGCTTTGCGCGCCCTACGGATGGGCGTGGAGATGACGGCGTCGGGATACAACCTTTTCGTCTGCGGGCTTTCCGGTACGAGTCGGGGCGGAATGATCGTGCGCATGATCGAAGAGATGCATCCGGTTAGCGAACCCGCGCCGGATCGCTGCTATGTCAATAATTTCAAGAATGCAGACCGCCCGCGCTTGCTTACGCTGGCTCGCGGCCAAGCCAATGCATTCAAAAAAGAAGTCGAGTCGGGAATCGACTTCCTCCGCCGACGCATTCCGCAGGTCTTCGAGGGGGAGCCGTTTCAGCGTCAAAAGACACGCATTGTGGAACGGTTCACGCAACGGGAAAAGGAATTGATGGACGACTTCACCAGGAGAATCGCGCGCGAACAGTTCGCACTCGGCCGGATGCAGGTCGGAGCCGTGGCTCTGCCCGAAATCTTTCCCGTTTTGGAAGGCCAGATGGTTCCGATCGAGGAAATCCCGAAGATGGTGCAAGAAGGAAAACTCGAGAACGTAACCGCTGAGGAGATCGAGCGCAAATACGATCAGTTCCGTCAGGAATTTACCGTCGTTTACCGCCGCACTCTTTCCCTTTCGCGCGAACTCGCCAGCGAAATGAGCTACCTCGAGCAAGAGGCAGCTTCGGTGCTCGTCGACGGTGTCATCGAAGAGCTCAAAGAGAAATATCCGAGCACGCAGATCGCAGAGTATCTGGAAGAAGTCCGCCATCATATTCTCGACAATCTCGATCCCTTCAAAGAGCGCGAGGGGGAGGAGGAGCAGCCTCCTTCGGAGGGCGGCGGCGTGCCGCGTCCGGAACGTATCGAACGTGACCCGTTTCGTGTCTACGGTGTCAATGTGATCCTGGCGCACAACGAGCATGACCGCTGCCCCGTCATCTTCGAGACCATCCCAACCTATGCGAATTTGTTTGGCACCGTCCATCGTAGCTACGAACCGCGTGGCGGCGCCTGGAACTCGGACTTCATGGATCTTCGCGGCGGATCGCTTTTGCGGGCCGACGGAGGCTTTCTTGTGATGTACGCGCTGGACGCACTGACCGAAACAGGTGTGTGGCGGACGCTCAAGCGCACCTTGAACCACGGCAAACTCGAAATCCAGCCGGTGGACATGTTCTTCCCCTTCAGCGCCAGCGCGCTCAAGCCGGAGCCGATCGACGTCCATGTGAAAATCATACTGATCGGCGACCGCGAGATGTATGAGCTGCTGTACGATTACGAAGACGACTTCAAGAAAATTTTCAAAGTGCGCGTCGAATTCGATGAGGAGATGAAATGGAATGACACAGTTTTCCGGCACTATGGCGGAAGACTTCGCAAGCTGGTGGAAGACGAAAAACTGCTGCACTTTGACCGCTCGGCTGTTGCCGCCATTCTCGAGCACGGGGTCCGGTTGGCAGGACGCCGTGGAAAAATCACCGCGCGGTTCTTCGAACTCGCAGATCTGGCGCGCGAATCCTGTTACGCGGCACGGCAGGAACAGCGAAAGATCATCACCGCCGCGCACGTACGCGAGGCCCTGGATGCAAAAATCGATCGCCACAATCTGCTGGAAACTAAGCTTCGCGAAATGATCGAGCAGAAATTGGTCTTCATCGACACCGACGGAGGACGGATCGGACAGGTGAATGGTTTGAGTGTACTGGAAATTGGCGGCTATGCCTTTGGCAAGCCCGTCCGCATCACGGCGTCGGTCGCGCTGGGCAAAACGGGAATCATCAATATTGAGCGGGAATCGAATCTGAGCGGCCGGCTCCACGACAAAGGAGTGCAGATCATCTCCGGCTATCTGCGCCGCACCTTCGCTCAGGATAAGCCGCTGTCGCTTTCCGCCAGCGTCTGCTTCGAACAGTCCTACTCGGGCGTAGACGGCGACAGTGCCAGCTCTACGGAAATTTACGCCTTGCTGTCGGCGCTCTCAGATCTGCCGATTCGGCAGGATCTTGCCGTGACCGGTTCGGTAAACCAGTTGGGAGATGTCCAGCCCATCGGGGGAGTCAATCAAAAGATCGAGGGCTTCTACGATGTTTGCCGGCTGAGGGGACTCAGCGGGGCGCAGGGTGTGCTGATCCCGGCCGAGAACGTCGAAGACCTGATGCTTCGCGACGATGTGATTGCCGCCGTAGCCAAAGGACAATTTCATATTTATCCTGTCGCCACGATCGAACAGGGGATCGAAATTCTCACCGGTACATGCGCGGGGAGGCCCGATGCGAAGGGAGGGTTCGAGCCGGGCAGCGTGTTCGCGAGGGCCGATGCTCGGTTGAAGCAGATGGCGGACACGCTGAGCGAATTTGAGTAGCGCAGCGTACGCTAGTCGAGCAAGCGCCGCATCCGCAAGCTGACGTTCACCGTTTGGGTGCCCCGCCCGATCAAAACGTTGTACCGGGCGGCAGGCTGGCGGAAGAGCGAGCGGATTTCAGCCAATGAGAGATCGGCGGCCGCTTCATCGTTGATGCCTTCAATCACATCACCCTGTCGAATGCCCGCGTCAGCTCCGGGTGTGTGCGGCCACACCTCGGTGACTTCAAACCTCTTCAGCGCGGGACCGTTCGCCACAATCTCAACGCCACTCATGTCCTCCAGTTCATCGGAGCGAAAGTTCGTGCTGGCATCCAGAATGATCTGCTGGTGCGGATAGTCGAAGGTCACAATGAAGCGCCGCAGCAGCTTCGCGCCGAGTTCACCCGCCAATCGTCGATCACTCGTGGGTAAACCTGTGCGCGGAAAAACTCCAATCGATCGGACGATGGTGAACGGACCGATATCGAACGCGTTCACGCGCGACAGTTCGGCTCGGTCAGAACTGCCCGCCGCAAACTCGGCGCTGGGAATCGTTTTACGCGGGCGCAGCTTGTGAGATTCGGCGAAGGTTGGTGAAATGAGCAAGGAGGCGTCAAGCGCGGTATTCACAATGAAATCGCCTTCGGCGGTCTTGCTACCAGCCACATTGATTCTTGCGTGCACAACCGGGAGACCCCCGACGAACGATAGGCGAACGCTCTTGCCGCGGCCTGCATACTGATAGGCGGCCGGATCGTAGAGCCGGACGGTTTGCCGCGCGAAATTGATTTCCACCACCGTGGCCGCGAGGAAGTCGTTTCCCAGTGTTCCCTCATACGCTCGCCCCACCTCGCGAGCAAAATCCTTCTTCGCCAATTCGCCAAGCGAAGCGAGCGTGACGTCCACCCCGCTTAGGTTGAGCACAGCCGCTTGGAGATTGACGATGCCCAGTTCCGCTCGGCGGTCCGGATCGATGGTGGAAGCCGGCGCGGTCGAATCGAGTTCAAATAAGCTAGGTTGGCTTCGGTCGACTGCCACCGGCAGGAACACCAGACCACCCACGAAGCGCGCGGGAATTTCCGCTGCGCCGCCCCCACGAAACTGGGCCGACGACGACGGCTGCTGCGCCACTTCGAGGCCTGGATGGACAGCCAAGGCCTTTCCCGCCCCGAGGCTTGCCGCTAGCGCAAGCAATGCCGCAGACCATTTTGTTTCTCGCCGTTTCATTCGATTCGTTCCGGGCGGCCTGCCAAAAACGATACCCATCACGGTCCGGGGGCCAGATATCCGGAGCGAGCAAACACCCGATAGTCGGTCGACTTAACCCCGGCTGCATCGGGGTGGCCGATTTCGATGGTTAGGGTGTGAAATTGATTGTCGTGCGCCGGGACAATACCAAGGACGTATTGGTGGCGCATAGCAGAGGCGATTTCTCGATAAATCGGAGCGAAATCCTGATCCGACTGCGGGAAATAAACGCGCCCACCGGTCATGGCAGCCAGCTGACGAAGCACCCGATCGGCCTGCCGAAATGCGTCCGTGCTCTTCGATTCAGAATCTTGACGGGCCTTTTCTGCTTTCAGCTTCCTACCCGAATCCCCGCGTAACCCTCCGCCAAGCGCCACACAGAAGATCACTACGTCCTGGCCGCGTAGCTTCTGGGCGAGGGATTCCCACCGGCTCGGCGGCGAGGAATCCAGCCCCGTCGTGAGCAGGACAATCTCCCGCTTGCCGGTCATCTCCACTAGCCAATCTAGCACTGCCGAAACAGAATCGTACAACTTCAAATCGCCCATGCCGAGCGTGTATTGCGTCCGCTCGAGCGCAGCGAGCAGAGCGGATTTATCCGATGTAAACGACAAAGTAGTTTCCGGCCTCTGGTCGTAGGTCACCAGTGCCACCTGATCGTCCGGGGCAAGGCCGTCGACCAGTGCATAGGCGGCGGCCAGGTGTTGGTTGTGGATTAAGTACACGGCAGGAGATGTCTCAAGTAGGATAAGCACCTCGGCCGGAGCTTCCACCGGCGCGAAAAACTCGATGGGTGCCTCGACGCCGTTGTCGAGAACGCGAAAACTATTTTGTGTAAGGCCGCCGACGAAATCTCCCTGTTTGTCGAGAACACTCGTCTCGATGGGCACGAGCTGGGTGCCAGGGGATCGGATGACGTGCTCCTCGGTCGGCTCCTGCGCCCAGCACACCTGCGCATAGAAACCGGCAGCGAGCAAAGCGACGGCGACGGCGTAAAATCTTCGTCGAGGAAAGGGGAGCTTACTCGATGTAGGAATCAAAGTACACGCCGTTAGGGTCCTTCCACCACCCGCTCAGTGTGAAGTGGAGATAGTGGGAGATCACTCCGGGATTGGGCCAGGTCCCATCGGGCGGTTGTCGGTTCGGTTGATGCGCACTGGAAGCCGCTTGGCTTTGGAAACTGGCCCATAGCGCGTCCCACGGTACTTGACTGATATCCGCAGCACTCAACCCCGAAAGGCGGTCTGGCAGGTGAGACCGCAGAGACGCGTAGTCCGTGTTGGCAAGAACGCCAGCCGGAGGTCGATCTCCCTGGGAGCCTAGCCTTTCGATGGCTCCCCGCAACATCGTCTTTTCTGGAGCGGCCAGAAGCATTTGGGGTGTAACGGCCAGGTAATAAGACCTTTTGCGCTGCACGTGCGTGTGCGGATCTTGATAAGGATAGGTGAGATCGAGGCAGGTAGCGGATCCAGAGGAATCCTCCGATACGATCATGGTGCTGGCAAGCCTGCGCACGAGACGTAGTACGGAGTCGGGTTTCTGAATCGCGACGGCGAACAGTTTCTCAAGCGTGCCGTCATCGGCATACGTCGTCATGGAGGCGATTTCGCCGGTGAAAAGGTGGAGCGCATCGATCACCGGCATTCCGAGAAAGCTCTCGGCCGCTTGCTCCGACACGGCCGCGCGGGCGGCCTCTCCGGGCATGTTTCGAACGACCGCGTTCAAGAGCAGTTGATAGATGGCGGCGAAATCAATCCGCGAGATGCTGAAGGCCGGAGCGCGTTCGACCACCGCAAGCGTTTGAAAGCTAGGGCTGCTCGCGCCGGCCAAATCGAAGGGCCCCCCTGGCGAAGTATCGCCGAGGACGGCGCCTCGTATACGAGTGGCCTCGCCGTCAAAGCTCAGACTGCCCCCCAGCCCATGGATGTTTTCCAAATGAATCGCTTTCGTGCTCTCGGAAAGATTCCATGGGCTCAAATCCGGAATGCGGCCAAATACTTCGAGCGCGGCCTCAGGGTCCACATAGTTCCGCACCTGTCTGTACGCGGGCAGCCCCGTGACGGATTTGGACCCAGCATCGGTCCCGCAGAAGCGAGTGATGAGATCCTCGATCACTTTCCTTTGATCCGAAACTAGAAAATAACCCTTCGTTTGAGCGATGTAAGACGTGCCTCCTGTATTCGTTGTCCGCACTTCCACAGAAGTCCCGCCGAAATCATACGTCGTCACCTTCATCGGTGTCTTGCTGCTCATCGTGCTCAACGCCCGCCACTTCTGAACCAGCTCGGTCTTCCCCGTTTCGTCGTACACCAAATAGGTCGCAAGCGGCGCAACCACCCTGCCCGGAGTGGCCGGAGGCTTCCAATCCGGATTGGGCACGATGCCCAACACAACCGAATTGTCCAGCAGCGAGATTAGATCAGGCAGGAGAACCTTTTCGACCGGGCCGGCTTGGGGGGCACTCCGCCCGAGCTGGCTGGCGAGGGCAGCCCACACGGGGGCGACGGCGGGATCGTGTAGGAGCTCGAGTAGATGGTTCTTCCGCTCGGCACCGACCAAAGCTGCCGCGCCACGCCACCGAAGATAAAAGACCGTGTCTGGCGACAGACGTTCAACGATCGACGGGGCTTGCGCAAAAATCGCTGAGCCTGATCCGAACATCAGCCAGGCCAGAAAAGCAGTCAGGTAGCCATAACGCCACACGCGGCGGGTGTACGCTCGGCGTCTCAACGGTTCCTCCTCCGCTCACCGGCCCTTCGCGCGGAAGCAGAATGTTTTCGGTGAGTTTTTTGCTACTGGCCAGGATGCCACGGAGGAAGCGGAGGGGCGTCGGAATGTCAGCCGAGCGTTCGCGATGAGCTAATAGCGCGCGACCTATCCTCCGGACGGCGAGGTCGGCGGAGCGGCGCCGGCCGATTTCGGTGTGCTCAGATATCCCTTGACCTGATCCTTGCTTACGTCGAAGACCACGATCTCGTACGGCGCCCGCACGCCGTGAACGTAGAACTGGATAGGTTCGCCGGCGGTACGATCCTTTTTCTCGATTGTCTTGTCGTCGGCAACGACATTCAAGGTGTACTGGTATTTCTTCGGATCAGTCTTCTTGAGCTGCACTTGAATGGGGCCCACGTGATCGAGGCCTTTTTTCGACTTACTGAGTGCGAATTCAAAGATATCGCGCTCACCGAGCCTCTTGAGCTCTTCCACTTCGTCGTGGTTGCGGGCTATCAGACCGCTCTGCACACCGAGATCCCCCTTCATGCTCTGCATCTGGGTTTTAGTCGCTGCCAGATCTGCCTTTGTCGCGTTGAGGTCGGTTTGAGTCCCGTTCAGCTGCGTCGTCATTTGTCCGATTTTCGCGGTCGTGTCCGCCTGAACCGCACCGATCTGCTCGCGAAGTTGTGCGTCGCTCTTCTGCTGCTCTACTTTGACGCTTTGCGCAAGACCACGCGCGCGGGCCAGTTCGTCCTGGGTCAAACCCAGTTTCTGCGAGGTGACGTCGAGCTGCCCCTTCAAATCGGCAATCCGTGAGTTCGTCTTATCGAGCTCGGCAACCACGGCTTGCGTTTTCTTGGTCGCTTCTTCCTGGCCTTTGCGCAAGGCTTCGCGCTGCTCGTAGTTTGCGTAGAGCAGGTAGCCGACCAGCGCAAACGCCACAACGAAGAGTATGGGAACCCACCGCGGTAGTGCGGCCGCCTCGACCACGGGGGGCTCTGAAGGTGTGCTCTGGGTCAAACTCATCAATCCTCCTTGAGCGGTCGGCCGTGGCCGAGCTCCCGATGGGCCGGATTATCTCCGAAGCCGGGGCGCGAAGTCTATTGCTTCCCGCGATCTGTGTTTCCACAGCCTCGAGCGAAGTCAGGCCAATGGTCAACGTGCCGTCTCGCCTGTACTGATTTTCGATGTCGCGCCAAACGGAAAGGTCGTCCCGACGGCTTGCTGTGAGTGAGCGTTTTGGCTATGCTAGCCGCTCTTGCGGAGGTAGCCAGCCGAATGATCTGTCCTCAGTGCCGCAGTGCGGACTGTTTTCGATCCCACCGAAAAGGAGTTTTCGATTTTCTCGGAACGATGGCTGGATTGAGGCCGTGGCGGTGCCACACCTGCGATTTGCGGTTTTATGCCTGGCGTGTGGCGGTGTCGTTTGCCCGGTTTGCTCACTGCCCGCGGTGCGGGAATTTCGACCTCGAGCACATTTCCAGGGAACGAGTCGGGGTGGCTGTTCGGACTTTCGTTCAACGGCGCCTTGGTTTTCCCGCGTATCGATGTGATCCCTGTCGAGAGAAGTTCTTTAGTTTTCGCCCTTACCGCCGCATTCTTCCGTCGATGGCTTCCCCCACTCAGCAGAAGGCGGTCAATTCTTGAGGAAACAAGAGGGCTCGCGCGGGCAACGCGAGCTATCTACTCCCCGGTGGGAGATCGCAGAACCGCTGGATCGGGCCCGCCCAGCGAGACAAGCAGGCGCCGCAGCTTGGCGCGGTCTTCCAGTCCCATGCTCACGGTTTCAAAGCCGGCCTGATGCGAGCGCACGAAGCGCACGACGGCCTGCATGTTGATCGAACGCAATCCAGCGGGAATCTTCAGTGTTGCTTCGGTTCCGACAGCGAGCTGAATGTCGCCGCTCAGCAGACCTCCCTCGAGGCTGAGGACACTGATCACCGATGAATATTTCCCGCGCGACGAAGTCACAATAGCGGGCACGCTGCGCTGCAGTCGAATCCGCCGGTATCGGCGATGCCGAACCACGTCGCGCTCAGGGATCGGATCAAGCGGCGCCAGCGCCATCACCTTTGTGTCGAGGCCCGATTTCGGAAGGAATTCCTCGATCCACTCGCGATCAAGCTTCATGAGCGCTTGCGCCGCCGCCAAGCGGATCTCTTCCGGGTGGACCCATCCGAAGGCTTTGCGGGATTCCACGAACTGCCGCAGGTGTCCAACGGCAGCCGCTGCGCGCATCCGCCCCAATGCTTCGATCGCTTTCACCCGCAGGTACTCGGCGCCCTCCGGCAGGGTTTCTCCTTCCGCCAGACGCAACAGCTTCGATGCCGTTGCCGGATCACCGCACATCCCGATCTCATCGAGTGCCTGAGGTAGAACGACTGGATCGAGCTTCTCCATCATGGCGGAGAGCAACTGACCCCGCTCCGGGGCACCTGCGATCGAGAGCTGGCGCACGATGGCGTCGTGAAAACCGCGTCCACCATGCCGCAAGCGCTCCGGTAACACATCTGCGACCCCTACTGGGTCAAGGCGGCTTAAAAGCCCGACCACCGTGGCAGCCTTCGCCGGTGGCTCGGACTTCAGCACCTCTTTGAGATGCCGCGCGCAAGCGCTGCCCACCGTTTTGGCCAAATCCACGATGCACTCGCGCTCACTGCGTCGGCCCGAACGCGCCAACCGCACGGCCAAATGCTCGGCCGAGGCCTGGGGAACGCGCATCAAGACGCCCACGAGTCCTTCGGGCATTGCCTCGGCTGTTAGTGCCTCTTCAATGAACTCTGCGACGCGGTTTCCCACTCCCACGCGCGGCCGCAAACTATCCGCCCAGGTAGGACGCAGCTCCTCGAGATCGGCAAGCGAATCAAGCGCCTGCTGCATCGCGCGGTAATAGCGCCGCGCAGCCGATTCCTGGCTGAGTCGCACGAAAGCGGCGCTTAAAAGCGTTTGCAGCTCGGCGTCCTTCTCGGCCGCGAGCTGCTGCCCGATTTGCAGCAGGGCGTCCTGCAGGCGTTGGCTGGCCGCCTTGCTGTAAAGTTCGGCGAGCTGTCCGAGCCCAATCGCGGCCTTCCTGCGAGCTTCCGCGTCCTTGTTGCGCACGCAGGAGGCATACTTTAAGAGAATGTCAGCGGCGGCTTCCGATTCACCGCGACCCATCAGCTCTTCAATGTATTGCTGTACGTTGCGCGGAGGGATGCACCAAGCCTCGCCCGACGTCAGCACCGCTCTCTTTCCCGATTCCGGCACGGCGGCCCAAAATTGGCGATCGAGCACATCGGCGTGCGATTCAACCGAGAGTCCGGCGGCAGCCATCTTGTCTTCGCGCGCTTTGAGCAGCTTGCGCAGCGTCTCCAGCTCATGGCCCATCTTGTCGAGCATCTGGCGGACAGCGTTGACACGCACTTCTCCGCGCTGAAAGCGATCGAGCGCAAACCGAATCGCCAGGTCCTCCGCTAGGCGCAGCAGCATAGCCTCGTCTACTTTTGCCGACGGCGTTTGGGACGCGACGCTGGCAAGGGCCTGCCGCAACGTCCCCTGTGCGTTTTGCGGCAGCGAAGCCAATTTTTGCTGCCAGGCCTTCGCATCGAGCTCGTGGGGATGACTGGCGTGCGCCGCCGTGGCTTCGCCGAATTGTGCTAGCAGGCGCAGCAAACTCTGCATGTCCGCTTCGCTCATGGGCTGGAGCGCGCCTGAGCCGGCCCCGGGACCTGCGCCCGGACCGGCTCCAGCGGCTGAGCCTGTCGACTGGCCAGTTCCTTCCCCCGTTGCTTGGCCGGCCCCGCTGCCGCCTCCGCCCCCTGACCCCTTCCCCGATCCACCATGCGCGCCCTCAGCGGCCGCGATGAGCTGAATCATTTTCTCGGGGCTGCGGAACCAGTCCTCGATACGGTCCGCATCGGCACTCAGAGTTTTGGCCGTCAACTGCGCGGCTACCCGTGCTTCAGAGAAACCCGCATCTTCAGCGACGAAGCGAATCTCGTTCACACGAATCCCGGACACGCTATGCTTGCCGAAGTACTGCTCCAGGCGGTCGCTTAAAGTGGAGGTCTTTGGACTGGATTCGGTGAATGCCTTGACCAGAGTGACGAACTCATTGCGCTCGACATTTCGATGGAAGCAAATACTCGCAACGCTCGCGCCATTAAGGAGCTGGGCGAAACTTCGTTCGGCCGGAGTAGACTCAAGTGGCACGCCATCGAGCAGAAGCTGGGAGCCGGAAGCACCCAGTAACAGCCCATCTCCGCCCGTAGCGGTGACGGCCTCACAAAGCTCGTGCCAGGTGAGGTCGAGCTGCGCCGTCGACCGGGCGTGATCTAACCCATAGAGCCGCGTGTACTTAAACAATACATTGAGGCTTCGTACGAAAGCCCGGGCGCTCGGAATGGTCGACTCGCTGGGCACAATCAGCTCTTTGGCAGGGGTCATCGTCTACTACCCTGCCAAGGGTACTGGGACGAGTCGGTGTGGGGTATGGTACGAATGTACTGGATTTCAAAAAGGACAACGCACTCCTGGCGCCTTAGGCGGGCAGCCGGACCTCCACAGGGAGCCCTTCGAGAGTGGGGCGCACGCGTCGGATCACCTCACTCGCCCAGAGTTTTTCACTGAGCAATACCAGGGAACCGTCTTCGAACCCGCAGATGGCGCAGAAAAAATAGTTCGGGAAGGCTGCGTGGTAGGCATCCACACCCCGACGGGCTAAGTCCCGCTCCAAATCCGGATCGCCGCCCGAGCCTGGGGAAAGTTGGCTGCCCGCCCGGGCGCCGAATGTTTCCGATTGAAAGCGGTCAATCAGAGCTTCCAGAATAGTCGTTTCCGGGGCAGGCACGACAATCGAGCGTGTCGTCGTTTCTCGGTAGCCAATCCGGTGACGGTCGCAATACTCACGTACACGGTCGATGTGGCTGAAGAAGTCAAGCGCCCAAGGTTCGGGTCCGGCCGTCGCCGCGAGCACCCGGCTCCAGATGCGCGCCGCTTCTTCGCCGCGGGCGGGCTCGCGATTCTCGTCGTCCTCGACCAGATCGAGTCCGACCGCCTTCACATCGGCGCCTAAATCCAGCCGCTCGATATCGAGGAGATACATCTAAGCGTCGTCCTCGACCTCGGGAGGGAACTGCTCCCGGAAAGCGGGCGATTGTTTACGAACCTCTAGCCAGTCGAAAAACGCGTCGGGCGTTTCCAGCCAGATGGAAAACCAGTGGGCAATCTCTTCCTTCTCCGCTCGCTTTCGTTCATCGACCTTGCGGTTTCTGGCGATCATCTCCGCGCGACGCCGTCCTAGACGCGCGACCTCGCGAACGCGTTCGGCTTCTCCGCGGTCGCCTTCGGCCGAGAATTTCCTGAGCAATTCATCCAGACGCACCAGGCACATTTCGGCTTCATCGAGCGTTCGGAAGTGCAGCAGATCGCTGAATTCTTCCTCGTAGTGCTCCTCACTGTCGGCACGCGTGGACCAAGCCACCCGCAGCCCTGCCTCTTTCAGCACGCTCATGATGTAATCGGGCGAAGTTTTGCCCGCCGCGCCGAGTTGCGCGATCAGTTGCCGCCGAATCTGTTCGATCTCCGCGGGCGTGAAGCGCGGCTTGCCGAGAGAATGCGCGGCTTCTAAGATCAGCGCCTTCTTGTTGGAGGGCTGGCCGCGGACAGCCTTGCCAGATGAGCTTCCGGTCACAGCAACCTCAGTGCGCCGTTTTCTGTCCCGCCGCATCTGTTCGAGATGCGTCGGCTTCCAGCAGGCGCCGCAAGCGCGCCACGTTGCGATTGTGCTCAGCCAGCGTTCGGCTGAAAAAATGTCCGCCCTGATCATTGGCCACAAAGTAGAAATAGTCTGTTGTGGCGGGCGCAAGAGCGGCGCGAAGAGAAGCTTCGCCGGGATTTGCGATCGGACCTGGTGGAAGCCCGCGGTGCTCGTAGGTGTTATACGGCGAATCGATGCGCAGGTCTTGAGGACGCACGTCCTTAATCGGATGCCCTGTGAGCGCCAGCGCGTACTGCACGGTGGGATCGCACTGTAGCGCATCGCCGCGCCGCAATCGATTGTAGAAGACCCCGGCCACGATCGGTCGTTCCTCTACATTGGGCGTCTCACGCTCTACAAGCGACGCCAGCGCCACGACCTGCGCCGGTGTCAACGCGCCGGGCGGCGGCGAATCGGAAGGGACCAGAGTCTCCCAGACAGCCCGGAAATTCTGGACCATGCGTTTGACCGCCTGCTCGCAGGTGGTGTGGCGCGTGAACTGGTACGTCGAAGGAAAAAGGAATCCTTCGAGGCTGGTCGCCTGAGGAGAGAGGTCCCAAATCATCGACGTGTTGTGCGCGGCCGCTAGAAACTCCTGCTGGCTGCAAATGCCCTGCCGGTTGAATTCGTTGGCCATGTCAAACATCGTCCACCCCTCGGGGATGGTCACGGTGTGAAGGAAGATCTGGCCCCGGGAAATTTTCCAAAATACCTCGCGCGAATTGAGCGGATGATCAAAAAAATATTCGCCGGCCTGCATGCGCTTGCGAAAATGCCACGTTGCGAAGAGCGTGAACGCGAGGCGATTGCGGATTACGTCGTCGGACCGGAGAATTCCGGCGATCTTCCAGCGGGACGATCCGTGTGGAAGATCCACGAACACTTTTTCCGGTCGGTGGCCCCGATACGGCCGGCTGATCTGAGAGTCGAGCCAAGCCGATCCAGCACCGAGCGCCGAAATCGCAAGCAACGCCAGCAACCCCAGTCGCCGCATCCTCGGCTAATCCTTCTTGGCGCGGGCGCTTGGCCCGCCGCACTGGCGTTCGAGATATTCGCGCAACACGATGGCTGCAGCCACATCATCGAGCGGTCCGCGCTTCGCCTTCGCCTCCCAAGCCATTTGCTTGGCTTCCCAGCTGGTCAGCCGCTCATCCTGAAGATCGACGGGAATGCCCAGCTCCCTTTCCAGGCGGGCCGCAAACCGCGCCGCCTCTTCCGCCATCGCACCCGCCTCACCGCTCATGTGTACAGGATAGCCGACGACGACCTGTGAGACTTTGCGTTCGCG
Source organism: Candidatus Acidiferrales bacterium (assembly GCA_035622155.1). Classification (GTDB taxonomy): domain Bacteria; phylum Acidobacteriota; class Terriglobia; order Acidiferrales; family UBA7541; genus Palsa-295. Next base: position 72,758 of record DASPVW010000015.1, on the reverse strand, counting down.
GCAAAGATCGCGCAAGCGCCGCAGGTCGCTCGAACGGTTGCGCCGCACCAGAATCGCAAGAGGCTGTGCGGTACATCCCAGCTCGTCGGAAAGCGCCAAGCCCATGCGCCTGCGGCCGTAGTCAATGGCCAAAACGCGCTTCGGCGCCGTCTCCGTCATCGATGCCTCAGAAATTTCGCTGATTCTTCCCCGCACTCAATACATCACTCCTTACATTATACGGCGAACGAGGAAGCTTCCCAAAGCTTCGCGATCTGTCGTGGGGAGGGAGCGAGCGGTCATCGAAAAAAATGCCCATCGGTGCCCGTTTACGGTTCGCGGCCGCGCTGGCCGCTGGCCCAGGCAGGCCAGAGACCTAAGATCTTCATCTCCTCGGCAAGGCCTGTCTCCTTCATCATCTCCTCGACTTGGGCACGGGTTTGCCGGGGCGCGATTCGCTCGTCACGGTCGGCGAGCGCGTACGCGGTCACACCGGCGATCGCAACTTGGCGCTTGAGCTGAGCCATATCCACTTTGTCAAATGTGTCGGAAGTCGCGTGGTAGTTCAAAATGTAGTTGCCAGGCTCCTGATTGACGACGAGTGTTGGCACGCCTTCGAGCACAAAATCGAAATTATCGGTATCGACGCTGGCATCGAGCGTGAATTCCTTGACGCCAAGAGACTGTATGGGTGCCAGGACTTCGCGCACCGCCGCAAACGCGTCCTTACGCCCGCTGAGCGTGTAGCCTGTCACCGGGCCCGTCCCGGAATCGAAGAAAATGGCAGCCGCCATGTTGTCCAGTTCCGCGCGGTGCGCCCGGGCATACGCCCATGAGCCCAGCATCATTTGCTCCTCGCCCGTAAAGAGAACGAATCGGATTGATCTTCGCGGAATCGAGCCCGAGGCGTGGATCACTCTGGCCGCATCGATCACCATCGCTGCGTCACAGCCGTTATCCAGTGCGCCGGTTCCGAGATCCCATGAGTCCAGATGCGCCCCGAGGATCACGAATTCATCGGGCTTGCCGCGCCCGCGGACTTCTGCGACCACGTTTTCCGATTCCACCGGACCGCTGATTTTATTGGGCATTTCCAAATGCACGCGAATCCGCTGGCCGCCCACCAGCAGGCGAGCCATGCGCTCAGCATCCTCGCGTGCGACCACAGCCTGGGGTAGCGGTTCCAGGCGACCGTCGACGGTCCCCGTATGCCGGTACAGCAGCAAGTTCGGCCGCGTGGACATCCAGAAGATGGCGGCGACTCCGGCGTTCTTGGCCCGGCGAATGATTCGCGCATCGGTCTCGTATTCCCCAGTGAGGTCATCCCAGGTTTCGAGCACATTGGTTCGAACCAACGCAATCGCACCCGTGGCTGCAACTCCAGCTTTCTTAAATCCGGCATCGTCTCCCGCACCTACATCCACGACATCGGCTGTAAGGCCTCCTTCCGGCGTCGGTGGCGACCAACCGATCGAAACCAGTCGCACGGGGAACGTCGCCGGAGACAGGATGGCCACGGTCGTGTGGCCCTCGGACCATCCGACCGGTATCATGAACTTCTCGGTGTGGACCTCATCCACGCCGGCACGGCGAAGTGCTTCAACAGCCCAGCCAACGGCCTGATCGGCTGCTGCTGAGCCCGTTACACGCCCTCCGATCGTGTCGGTGAGATAGCGCAGGTTCGCCTCGAGAGGAGAGGCGCCGATCGCGCTCTCGATCATAGCTGGGGCGAGTTCGGCGCAAGATTTTCCCATCGAGCAGCCGCCCGTCCCGGTCGGAACTTGCGGAAAGGTCGGCGGAGGCTTGATGGGAGCCAATTGCCCAGCGGCATTCGCCCCGAGAAAAAGAACGCACGCCGGTACCAAACGTACAGCCGATCGCAGGAACCGTTTCATTGCCCTCCGTCGATCTCCTACCCAGCTTGGATTATAGCGGCAGGCGCTTTGGCAATCATCCTGACATCGATCGAACCAGCTTCGATCGCCTGCCACGAAGAATCTTCCGGCGAGAGGAAACTTCTACATGGAACACTGCATGGACACGTGAACCGAGGCTGTGCATGTTCTTCGCCACGCAAAGCTTAACGTGCTGTCACGGTTGGCATTGTAGCTGCCCTTTAAAAATCAGGCGGCGGGCGATCTATTGTCCATGTTGCGCTTGGCACCGACGGAGTCGACTGCCCGGTCCGCTCCTTCGGCACGAGCCATACTTCTCGCGTGCGGATCGCTTGGTCAGTTCGGAATCAGTGAAATAGCAATGCAGCCAAATTCTATCGACGCCCAATAATTTGGGGGAGGGGAAGGCTTAGATTGAAGAAAGGACATGCGGTCTCGAAGTTGATTGCTCGCTTTAAAAAACAAGACCCTACCCGCGCTACTTCGCTCGTTTTTTGCGAAAAATCGACGGGAGTCGCGCAATTTGAAGTCGGTTACGGATCCGATCTTGACTCCGATATCGAACGAACGGCAAGCCTGCTTGCCATGCAGTGCCTTGTTCGTGGCTGCGAGCCGTGCGAGTACGCCATCCTTGTTCCTGCAGGAAAGTCCCTCGCTAGCCGCGTCACAGCTAGGGCCAAGGAACTGCTCGATGCCGGAATCGCGATGGTGAACCCAGTCCTAAGTCCAAGACAAACGGAAATCCTGCGTGCCGTCGTTCGCCATAGTCCCAATAAGGAAATCGCGGCAAAATTCAACATCACCGTCCGAACGGTCAAATTCCACGTCTCCAGTCTCCTCAGCAAGTTCGGCGTGGATAACCGTATGGAACTGGCGCGCAAGGCAGCCTCCGTCCTGCGCCCAGATGATGCCGCCGGCGAGATCGAGGTCCAACAGCTCGCTCAAAACCATCGTTCCGAACGCTTGGCTCCTATCACTCTCGACCAGCTCCCGCCCCAGCTAGCCAACAAGACCCGCAACTTGCGCCTAACCCAACGCGTTCTCAGTGCGTAACGGCCGCCCGCGTACCCAGCCCCCGCGTGCCGCTCGTGCAGGTGATGGTCGGGTCCTCCAGAAGCGAGCACACCACGACAGCTTCCATCCCCAGGACAGCTACCTCACTTCGAAGTACACCGATCTTCCACCCATGCCGGCGACGTCGAGAGCAGCGACCTCGATGGTCGCCGGGGTCGCGAGCTCAAAAGTGACGTGGGTCTCGGCAGGCAGGTGGATATCTCTCTTGCACGTAACAACCGCTGCGATGGTGCCGACTCCGGCGCCGATAGGGCCTCCAATCAGCGCACCTCCGCCACCGGCGGCAAGAGCCCCGATCAGCAGGCCGGCTCCGGTCCCTCCACTGAGGAACGCGAGGTTATATTTCCCGTGGCGCTTCCCGATTCTCGTTTCCGTGGCGGTGCGGATTTCGTAGATGTTGCCACCTACCTCGACACTTTCCAGCGCGATCTGCAGGTGCGGGTGACCGACGAATCTTCCCGAGCGGCGCGCATCGACAACCACGCCGGTCGCACGGGCACCTTCCGGGATAACGGTCCGGCCTTCCAGTACCACAGGCTGAGAAAGCGTGGCTTCGAAGTGGTCTCCCGGCTGGCTGCGGTCGCTACCGACGGCATTATTTAAGGTCACATGGATCGCGGTTGATTCGGGCAAAGTAACCGGCACGGTGCGGGAAAATTCGCTGCCCGCCTGCAGCGTTGCCGCGAAAAACAATGGGAACAGAAAGACAACTGCGAACGAGCTTGATCGCTCGACTGCTTTCGACATGGACACTCCTCAAGGTTTGCTTGGGGCAAGCGACCTACCGAACCAAGCGCCGCAACGCCCCAAAACTCAGATGCAGTTACGTAAGGCCGCGGCCAACAAAGAGCAAGAATTGCAAGGACCGGGAAGTTCGGAGTACTGGGACTTCAGCCGGAGTTGCCTGTTTCCCGCGGACCGATGAAGGTAGCACTAGTCTGGAAGCTTGTCTATGCAATCGCCGCGCTTTAAAGGCGTTGCGCCGCGAGACGGCGTCGGCCTAGTCCGATGCGTGAGGTGCATTGGGGTCAAACATAGGGCCTGGCGGCAGCTTTTTTCAACGCAGATTCACGGTTCCGAAGTATCATGGAGCTTCAGGTAAGGTCTGCCTGCCATGGCAACAGCAACTTCAGAGGTCCTCACAGCTGAGCGGCCCCTAGCGGAACGAGCGCCCGCAAGACAGGCAGGCTATCCAGGTGCGCTGGTGGTGGTCGAGGGAATCGACGGATCGGGGAAGAGCACGCAGCTCTATTTGCTGAAGCGCTGGCTCGAAATCGGCGGCTACCGTATCCACTTCACCGAATGGAATTCATCGCCCCTGGTGAAGTCGGCCACGCGGCGCGGGAAGCAGCGGCGGATGCTGACCCCGACGACGTTCTCTCTGCTGCACGCCGCCGATTTCGCCGACCGCTGCGAGCGGCAGATTCTTCCGCTGTTGCACGGCGGCTACCTGGTGCTCGCCGACCGCTACGTTTACACGGCCTTTGCGCGGGATGCTGCCCGGGGATGCTCACCTCACTGGTTGAGAAATCTCTATAGCTTTGCCCCCGTACCCGACATCACGTTCTACTTCCGCGCGCCGCTGGAAGTGGCCGTCAACCGGATCGTAGCCGGGCGTCCCAAGCTGAAGTATTACGAAGCCGGCATGGACCTAGGGCTTTCGCTCGACCGCGCTGAAAGTTTCCGTATTTTCCAAGAGCGAATTCTGAGCAACTACGATCAGATGATCGAAACCGACCGTTTCGTCCTGATGGACGGAACCGTGCGGGTGAACAGGCTGCAGAGGTTGATGCGACAGCTGGTGGCCGAGCGTGTCGATCTCACGCGGTTTGCTCCGAAGAAAAAATGAGACGATCGTATTCTAATTCCGCCGCTGGACTGTCGCCGAACGGCTCGCGGGCGAAATCCGCGAAAAGAGCTAAGAACGGAAACGGCAACTTGGCTGCACGGTTCTACGGACTGCCCTTGCCGGGAATCAGGCCCGAGGAGCTCAGTGGAAGCCTTATTGTGGTCGAGGGAGCGGACGGATCAGGCCGATCGACGCAGATCTCACTGCTGACCGAGTGGCTTGAATCGGAAGGCTTCGCGGTCGAGACGATGGGGCTCAGGCGATCCTACCTTGTGGGAGAGGACATCGATGGGCTGCTTGCCGAAAACTCCGTCACGCGGCTCACGCTCGCACTGATGTACAGCACCGACTTCTTCGACCAGCTGGAACGGCGGATTTTGCCGGCCCTGCGTTCGGGATTGATTGTTCTGGCCGATCGCTATATCTTCACCCTGATCGCACGCGCGGCGGTGAGGGGAATCAGCCGGGACTATCTGCACGGGATCTATGAGATCGCCCTACGTCCCGATTTGACGTTCTGGCTGAATGTGCGGCCCGAGGTGGCCTTTGACCGCGAGTTTAAGAAATCGCAAACGATCAGTTACTGGGAGTCAGGGCGCGACATGTCGCTATCGAACGATCTGTTTCAGTCGTTCGTCCGGTATCAGTTGTTGATGAAGCAAGAGTTCGAGTATCTTTCGAACAGGCACGGCTTTATCGAGCTTGATGGCGAGGCCAGCGTGTCTGAGGTGAACCGGGCGCTCAGGACGCGGATCGCGTCGCACCTGGCAATCCGGGGCACGCAATACAAGCCTTCGCACGCGCTCGCGCACCTCTGGCGCTGAAGAGTGGCCGCACCCGTCCAACTGAGTGCGATCGATGCCGGGTCGAACGCCATTCGTCTTGTCATCGCACGGGCCACTTCTCCCAACCATATCCAGATTCTCGAAAGCGAACGGGCCGCGGTGCGGCTCGGACACAACGCTTTCACACACCGACTGCTGGACGACAAAACCATAGCCCGGGCCGTGCGTGCCTTCCGACATTTCCGCGAGCGCATGGATCACCATCACGTCAGTGCCTGCCGAGCTGTGGCTACGTCTGCGGCGCGGGAAGTTCGCAACAGCCGCCGCCTGATGGAGCGAATCCGGCGCAAGAGCGGGATCCAGCTGGAAGTGATCAGCAGCGCCGAAGAGGCGCGGCTGGTCTGTTCGGCCGTGCATTGGGTGCTCGGCCAGCGAGTCCAACCGCGTTTGATCTTCGATCTGGGCGGCGGGAGTCTGGAACTGAATTTTTTCGAGCACGGCTCGCTTCGCCGGCGCATAGCTCTTCCGCTCGGGACCATCCGAGTGATGGAGACCTTTTCGATCGAAGGCGCGATTGACGAGGACCGCGCGCGGCGACTGCGTCATCATGTGCTGTCTCTGCTGCGCAGCATCATGCCATCTCCGCCGAATCTCTCGCGCGCGATCGCCGTCGCCTGCGGAGGCAATGCCGAGGCTTTGGTGCGTTTCGCACCAGGCCCGCTCGTCGCTGGGACCCCGACCATCAACGCGCGTCTGCTGCGGGATCAGATGTGGCGGATCCTAGGTCTGGATATCGCTTCGCGCATGCGGGTATTCCGGGTGCGACGAGACCGCGCCGAAGTGATGGGAATTGCCTCCATCATTATCAACACGGTCGCGGAGTGGCTCGAGTTGCGCTCACTGCTGATCCCGGGGGTCGGCGTGCGCGAGGGGTTGCTGTTAGAACTAGTCGCGGAACAATATTCCGGCCGGGCGGCTTCCGACGAGCAGCGAGATCGCGCCGACAAAATGCTCGCGGGCGTTCGCTGGTTTGCTCGGCGCCACGACGGGGACTCGCGGCATGCCGATCAAGTCGCGCGGCTCGGGCTTTCGCTTTTCGACCAACTCCGACCACTGCACGAAATGGGCGCGGAAATGCGTCTGATCCTGGAAATGGGTGCGCTGCTGCACGACATCGGCCACTTCGTGCATCGCAAAGCTCACCACCGGCACGGCGAATACCTCATCCGCTGGGGCCAGATTCCAGGGCTCAGGGGCTGGAGGCGGGAGATGGTGGCGGCGCTGGTGCGCTATCACAACTGCAAGTCAGAACCGCAGTTAGGACATGCATCGTATGCGGCCCTCGATAACGAAAAGCGAAGGCAATTGCGACTGCTGACGTCGTTCTTGCGCATCGCCGAAAAGCTCGAATCCGAGCACGCGCAGAGAATTTCCGGAGTGGACGTGCAGATTGCGGGCCGCCGCGCGATCTTCCTGATTGGGGCTACCGACGGCACGCGGCTCGACCTAGCTGGGCTCGGACGCAAGGCGGATCTGTTTGAGAAGGAATTCCACCTCAAAGCGGAGTTTCGGCGGGATCAGCGGCGGGAGAAGGTGGCCTAGCGCATGATTCTCTATCTGGTTCGTCACGGCGTCGCGGTGAACCGTTCCGATCCCAAGTGTCCGCCGGAGGCAGAACGGCCTTTGACGGCTCGGGGAGTGCAGAAAACGCGGTCAGCAGCCTTGGGCCTGCAGGCGCTGGGCGCCAAGCCCGACGTTTTGATCACCAGCCCATACGTTCGCGCGGCCCAGACGGCGGAGATCTTCGCCGAAGCACTGGGATATTCTCCGGAAAAAATCCGCGTGAGCGAAGCGCTCAAGCCCACCGACAATCCGACCACGATTCTGGGCGAGATTGTGCGCCTCCGAGCAAAGGAAGTGATGTGCTGCGGCCACGCTCCCCATCTGGATCTCTTGATCGCGCTCCTGGCCGGTGCGCGAGGCCCCTTCACGACACTGAAGAAGGCGGGCGTGGCCTGCTTCGAACAGGAAGGCGGTCATGGGCGATGGGAACTTCGCTGGGTGCTCAGTCCGAAGTTGCTTCGCGATCTCGGAGATTAACGGGCCGCGATCAGGCGGTTCGGCGCTGGGGAACAGACGCTGCGACCAAAGCATGACCCCACTGAAATCCGGCGCGCCACGTCAGCCACGGTGAGCTGGGTCCAGCGCTTAACTGGAGAAAGGATTCCAGGCAGGCCTTTCTTCGCGTGTCGATCCTCTCATTCCACTGCGCCACGACGGAAGGACGGAGCCGTACGGAAAGGCGGCGGACTTTCGCGCGCAGCACATCCATGTCATGCACATCGCCAAGCAGGTCTTGCATGCGCCTAAGGTCGTCGCACCAGGCTTCGCAGCGCTGCGGCAAGAAATTCTCCACAAGATAGCGGAATCTCTTGACACCGATCCGCAGCTGGTGCCAAGCGACCGTGCTCCGGCTCTTGCGCGCTTTTTGAAGCAGCTCAGCTGCCTGGTTCAGTCGGGCCAGAGCCAAGCGCTGGAATACAACGCTTTCCAGGGGAAAGAATTGCGCTTTGGGCGCGAGCTTGCGCGTGAGTTTCTTCCAACCCTTCCGATCAAAGGCGCTCAGTGAGCGTTCGGCTTTGGCGCGGTGCGATTTTTCCTGTGCTGCCAGCAACGTAAGCATATGCCTGCGCACCGGATCGCCCGACGGTGCGAGTTTTTTCAGCCAGGCACTCTCGACTTGTATGTCCCGGAGTTCGCCCAAGGCGTGAAACAGTTCACGGCTAGACTTTTTGAGCTTCCGCCAACCGGGACTCGGATTCACCTCGTCCAAGGCCTCGGCCATGGTGCGGCAGCGTCGCAGCGCGACGCGCAAATCATGCACGTCGTCCGCATTCCAGTCGCGTCCCGTTTCGGCGGCTCTCTCGAGAACGCGATTCATCCATATTTCAAAGCCGTTGTTTACAGAAGCTGGCTTGAGCAAGGTAATGGTCTGAGCCATCGCATTTCCGGGTAAAGGGAAACCAGAATAGTACCGCCACGCCGACTCGCTGTGCTAGTCCATGTGTTCGGAAAATGCGCCCGAATTCCACAGCTGTGGAAAAACCTATCGGCAGGCTCGCCCCCTCCCTAGGAGACGAACGAGCAGCCCAGACGAAGCCGGTCGCCCTCGCTACGCAAGAAGGATACTCTGCGCAAGACGACACGGACAGGCGGCAGAATGGGCACATGCAATACGGCATTGAATTGCTCGGGCAGATCCTGCTCGGACTCAAGAGCCAGGGCCACACCGCCGTAGCTGAGATCGATGACTCTCGCCGTTCCGCTACCCTCGCTAAACACCGCGTGCGCCTTGGTTCCGGCCAGCGAGACCCGTTCCCACTTGCGACGCTCGGTGTGTGCTTCGCGGACAACGCTGGGACCCGGGGCGGGCGCGGGCGGAGCGACCCGCGGGGTTGACGACGCCGGAACTGCTTCGTGGGGGGGCTCTGCCGCGATCGGAACCACCCGCGGCGGTGTGCGCGTGGAATGCTTCAACGCATAAAGGCGTTGGTCTGCGACGCTCAGCAGCCCGCTTTTTTGATCTCCGTCGTGGGGATGCACGGCCACACCAAAGTCCAGCGTCACGCCTACGTCCATCTTCAACGGCCGAAGCTGGTTTTCATACTCGGCTCGCACGCGACGACACAGTGTGACGGCCTGTTCGGTATCGGTTTGCGGCAGCAGCAAGGCGAATTCGTCTCCCCCAATGCGAAAAGCAAAGTCGGAGGCACGCAGGGTCGTGCGGAGCGTCGTGGCCGCGATCTCCAGCACGTGATCTCCCTGAAGATGCCCGAAGCGATCGTTCACCTCCTTCAGTTTGTGGAGATCCAGGATCGCGACGGCGAGTTGCTGACCGTAACGCTTGGCGCGATTGAGTTCCTTGTCGAGATACTCGTCGAACAAACGGCGGTTGTAGAGCCCGGTGAGCGCGTCGGTTGCCGCGTTGATCTGCAGCTTTTTAAATTCATCGTATTCGACCAGAACGGGAACGCGCAGCGAGCTCATCGACGAAAGGACGTCCACCATCGCCGTCCTCAGAGAGATGTTCTTCGCGGCGCTGGTAGCCAGCTCCTTGCGCCGCTCGAGAATCTTGATCCAATATTCGCTACTCTGCTTCTCGGTAAGATCGACCTGCGCGATCGTGCGAAAGAATTGCCGCAGAAATTGAGCGCGCGCCTCCTCGTCGAGGCCCTCCAGGGTCTCTACGAGCAAGTCCAGTAACGAATCCTCGGCCGAAGGCTTCGGCTGAAAAACCTCGCCGGGCTGGGGCATCGATGGGTTCCGACCTACCTGCCTTGAGACAAAAAGGAGGCACCTGCGGGGGCAAGACACTTATAGCACGGACGGGTCCATTCACGCCAACTCGAGATCAGCCAAAGCTTTCCGCACCCATGCTGTAACTGGCTGTCGTGAGGGGCGTTAACGGCGCCGGGACGAAACCGGGTCAAGACTAGACAGTGACGAGTGAAATCCTGTTCCACTTAAAGCTCAATGTGTGTCCCGGCTAGGACGGGGAGAATCAGGCAATCGGTTTGAGGAATTCGACTCCAACCAAGTGGATGTCGCCCGCTTCCTGCTGGCGCTTCACCCTAGCCTGAATCGGCGGCATTCCGGCCGGAACCAGGGCCGACGATGTAATCGAGGGCGCGGGAATGGTCAGCGTGACAACCCCACCAATGGCCAGGGGTCGTGGGCTGGTCAAGAATGCGCCCAGTCCGCTTACGTCGAGAGTTTTGGCTAGCTCAACGAACTGCTCGCCCCGGGCATCTCGGCCGCGGATAAACAGGGGAATCTGCAGGTGAATTCGCTGAAATCGCCGACGCTCGTCGGTCAATGGCTGGGCAGCAAAACTCGGATTGACCAATTCTTCTCTCAGTCTCATCGGGTACTTAAGTATTAGTACTAATCGGCGGACGCTATTCTTATGCACGTTCCCAGCCCTCGTCAGGGTCTGGAATAGGCTACATGAAATCAATCACTTACAAGAGGGTCCCTCTGGCAGGCAGCCGAAGTGCGAATCGAAATGCGCAACCGGGCGGCAATTCCTTTCCAGAAGTGTGCAATGTTGGAACTCATTTGCCATTGACACAATTTGCGGCGTTTTGCGAGCATACGGTGCTAAGCAAATCCCCTGGGTGACATCCGCGAGGACAGACATCGTGCCTGCGGGCAGAGGCCTCGAGCGGAGGGTGGGTTGTCGAAAAGCGCGGCAACTGAGAAGACGGTCGTTCCGGCCACGTTTCACATGGTCGCGAGTCTGCTGGACGCTGTCGATCGTCCGCTCCTGGTATCAGACCGGGGAGGGCAGATTCTCTTCGCAAACCTGCATGCGCAAGACGCGCTGCGCTCACCGAAACTGAAAGAGAACTGGGCACCGGATCTTTTTGGCGACATTCTCGCGACGGATCGAAAGCAAGTCCTCAGCAAGCTCGAGAATGGTGAGCAAGAGGTAAATCTGCCCGTTGTGAGTACCGAGGGTGCCTTTCAGGCGCGCATTCGCTGGCTTCCCGAACCCGACTGGCTTGCGGTCTTCATCGAACCAGCCCCGGCCGAGCCTCCCGCCGAAGAAGCCGAAATGCGCCGCACCGTGCAGGAACTGATGCAGGAGCGGGAGATCACCTATCGAAATCTTCTGGCCGCCTATTTGCGTCTGCAGGAAGCGAATCGTCAGAAAACCGTTTTGCTGGCGTCGGCCGCACACGAGCTGAAAACGCCATTGGCCGTGATGAAAGGCTACTACGATTTGCTGCTTACGGGATCCCTCGGAAAGCTCAGCGAACATCAGGTCGATATTCTGCGGGAATCGAAAGAAAGCTGTGATCGGCTGGTCCGCCTAGTCTCGATGTTCTTGAACTATTCGGCCCTGGAAAGCGGCAAGCTAGCACTCCAGTTGCATGAAAACGATCTGCGCGATTGCGTCAATGATGTGGCAACCCGGTGGAAAGATGCTTTTCAGCGCGCCGATGTACGCCTGGATACGCGCATCGCCCCGGGTTTGCCAGTGTTCCGATTCGATTACCAGAAGGTGCAACAGTGCATCGTCAACCTGCTCGATAACGCGCTGAAGCACACGCCCAGCGGAGGCACCATCAGCTTGATCGTGCAGTTGTACTTTTGGGACCGGCGCGTCGCCGAGAGCATCCCGGTAGAGGATCGGCGCCGACGAGGCGAACAGCGCCCGAACAGTATTCTGCTGACCGTGACGGACACCGGCTCGGGGATCGCGGCGGAATTCCATCAAGAAATCTTCGACGAGTTTGTGCGCGTCGATCCCTCGTCATCGGGAATGGGTTTGGGACTGGCAATTACCAAACGATTGATTCAGGCCCATCGAGGCAAGATCTGGGTCGATAGCGAATTGGGTCGTGGCAGCTCGTTCTCGTTCCTGCTGCCGATTCATGCGGAATAAACCGATAGAACAAAATCTTCTTGCACAAGATCGGACACGATGATGGACCAAAACGAAAAGATCATGGTCGTCGATGATGAGCCGAGCATCCGGAAATACCTCCGGACGCTGCTGGAGGTGGACGGCTTCCAGGTCGAAACCATTGCCAGCGGCAAGGAGGCACTGAAGCGCGTCGGAGGAGGGGAGCGGCCTGACTTCATCATTCTCGACGTGCTCATGCCCGAAATCGACGGGCTCGAGACCCTGCGGCAGTTGATGCAGATCGACCGATCGCTCAACGTCATCATGCTTTCCTGTGCAAACGAGGTGAATACCGTGGTGGAGGCCATCCGTCTCGGGGCGCTCGATTATTTGACCAAGCCTTTTGAAAAGCCGGAGCTCGATGCGGCCTTTCTCAAATGCAAACAGAAGCAGCAGCTCCGCTCGGAAAATCAGAGTCTGCGCGAGTATTGTGAGGCGCTGACAGAGGATATCTCGTTTCTCGCGGCCAGTCCGCAAATGCTAAAGATCCGCCAGCAAATCCTACAGATTGCGCCGGTGGACGTGCCGATTTTTATCAGCGGCGAAAGTGGAGTGGGCAAGGAAGTTGTGGCGCGGATGATTCACCTGCGATCGAAGCGACAGCAGCAACCTTTCGTCAAGGTGAATTGCGCAGCCCTGCCCGGTGAGCTTTTGGAATCCGAGCTGTTTGGATTCGAGCAGGGCGCCTTCACGGGCGCCGTGCGCGCCAAGCCCGGGAAGTTTGAACTGGCGAACAAGGGAACCATTTTCCTCGATGAAATTGCGGAAATGAGCCCGCACCTGCAAGCCAAGCTCCTACACGTCCTGCAGGACGGACAATACTCTCGGCTGGGCGCGCGTTCGGTGGTGAATGTGGACGTGCGCGTGCTGGCTGCGACCAACGTGGATGTGAAGGAGGCCATGCGCAGCGGGCGCTTTCGCGAGGACCTCTATTACCGCTTGAACGTTCTCTCGCTGCATATCCCGCCGTTGCGCGAGCGCACCGCGGAAATTCCGCTGCTATTTCGACACTTTCTGGTGAAGTACAGCGAAAAATATCAAAAGACGCCGCCCGACCCCTCGAAGAATCTGCTGGAGGCCGCCATGCGGTATCCATGGCCGGGAAACTTGCGGGAACTGGAGAACTTCGTCAAACGCTACGTGATTTTAGAAGACGACGAGGGTAGCTTCCGTGAGCTGTTGGAAATGACGGGCCAGCAGCAGCGTGTGGCGCCCCGCGAGGAGTCTCTGGTTCCCAAAGAGCAGGGTCTTAAGGCTCTGGTGCGTGGACTGAAGGACGAAGCCGAGATGGAGGCCATCGCCGACGCTCTGGAAAAAACGAACTGGTGCCGCAAAGACGCGGCGCGCATGCTGGGCATCAGCTACAAAGCTCTGCTGTACAAGATGCGCCAGTTCAATTTGGACTCGGGTCGCGGCTCGCGATCGGCCGCCGCGAAGGCAGCAGCCGCAGTCCGGGAGGCTGGGGTCAAACCGGCGGCGCCAAGCGAAGAGCTTCCTCCCGCTCCCGTTGTTCGTAGCTCCTAGCCAGGACTCGCCGGACGTCCCACGGGTCGTGTGAGGGTGCGTAGTTCTAGGCCTGAAAATGGTTGCATATCTAGAAACAATCCAGCGAAATAGCACTGTCGACTTGACAGGTGTTGGACTAATATTCGGCTGCGGGCGAGGCAACATACGCTGCTGTTTGCGTACTGAATCCGGCGGTTGGGCCTTCAGCATCCGAAAACAATATTCGCGTGGTCATTGTTTCCAAAGGGGTTGTTGGTCGAGGTGATCGCTTTGGGACAGCAAGGCCATGCTCGTACCAGGGTTTCCGGCCGCACACGAGCCGAGGACAGACGTATTACCTGTTTTGGAAGAGGGATTGCTAGTTCGGTACTGCGGGGAGCACTGTGAACTCCAATCCCGTCCTGGAGGAGCCACAGGAATGACGGAACGTCGCATGGCGCGTCGGTACGATCTGTCCCTACCGGTAAGCGTTCGGATGCCGATCAGCCGGGAGCCCCGAACACACAGCGGTCATACTCGCGATATCTCGACGCGCGGGGTGTACTTCATGCTGCAGAACGATTTGGTCCCTGGCACCGAGGTCGATTTCACGCTGACCCTTCCTTCTGAGATTACGCGCGGCGCCGAGGTGCTGGTCCGCGCTCATGGTCGCGTCGTGCGGGTCGACAAACGTTCCGACGACGATCATCCAACGATCGGAGTTGCTGCCGTGATCGAGCGCTACGACATCATTCGTGGCGAGGGCGCTCAACTCTAAATCGCTCGCGCGCCGGCCTCAGCTCCCATTCATCCTCACAGTACCCATAGATCTCTCCCTGGGTGGTTGTGGAAAACCTGCATGGCCATAGGGAACACCGCTTCCCGAAAGTGACAACAATTTTCAACCGGTGCAGGGCAAGGTGTGCACACATCGAGGTAATCGAATTCGATGACTCGAGGTTCGAGCGCAAACGAACATCAATCAGTTGAAGCGATTAGCAGGAGGCGTCGAAACTCCGGAACGACTCGGAGGCCGCCGGAGACCGATGAGTTTGGCTTGCTGCGTGCTGTGTCTCGGCTCGGGACCTGGGGTAACTCCTGGTTCATCTTTATTTCATGGCATCGTCGGCACCAGCCAAATCACCCGTTCCTGCGCACTCCTACGAGCTCCCGCCAGCCCATATCTTTTTCGGTCCCTCACAAGCCATGCAGGAGGTGCGGCAGAAGTTCGAGCGTGCCGCCGGCCTCAATGTTCCGATATTGATTCTCGGCGAGAGCGGCACTGGCAAAGAGGTTCTGGCTCGCTTGATACACGAGCGCTCACCGTGGCGAAGCGGCCCCTTTGTGAAAGTGAATTGCCCTGCGATCCCGGGCACGCTACTGGAAAGCGAACTGTTCGGTTTTCAGAGGGGCGCTTTTACCGGAGCCCACACCTCGAAACCAGGCCACATCGAGATGGCGCAGGGCGGCACTCTGTTCCTGGACGAAATCGCTGAGCTCGACGCAAGCTTGCAGGCGAAGTTGCTCCACGTACTGCAGGACGGTCATTTCACCCGCATCGGCGATCACGAAGAGAAGCGAATGGACGCCCGTGTCGTGTGTGCGACGAACCGGCATCTTCAGCGCGAGATCAAATCAGGCGGTTTCCGGTCGGATCTGTTCTATCGGATTAACGTAATCACCATCACACTACCGGGACTGCGTGAGCGCCGCGACGATATTCCCTATCTGGCAGACTACTTACGGACGCAGTTCAACCGCCGATTCCAGCGTGAGGCTCCTCCGCTGCCAAGCGATACACTCCACTTGCTTCGACAACGCGATTGGCCCGGGAACATTCGCGAGCTGGAGAACTGCATGGCTCGCTATGTAGTACTTGGCTCGGAGGAAGGCTTCTTGGGTGAGCGCTCGGAGCGGGCCCCGGGTCACTTCACCTACGAACCCACTCCGGACGGCAACATCCCTCTCAAACATATCTCGCAGCAGGTCACTCGCCGGATGGAGAGGGACCTCATTCTAAAGGTCCTCCAGGCGAACCAATGGAATCGCCGCAAGGCTGCCGAAATCCTGAAAATCAGCTATCGCGCCCTACTGTACAAGGTTCGTCAGGCTGGTCTGCCTGCCAAACGGCCCCGCCAAAAGACAGACGCCACTCCGCCAGAGAAGACCGACAACCCCGCGACTTGATTGCGCTTGAGCAAGGACACTTCCCACACGCCGCGCTACCCTCAGACGGCCCGAGCGAACCGCTGGCGAGTACCCGTGTCTGGTATGAAATCGCCGCAGGAGTCCTTCTTGCCCATGCACGTCGATTCGGCTAGCCTTGATCTCAGAATGAGGAAAGCCGGCGGTCGATCCAATTTGAAGGTGTGTCTTCTCTCCCCACACCCGATGGTCTTGGATGAATTCCATCGCTTGCTGGAAGACTCGGGGTTCCAAATCACATCCAAACAGCTCGACTCGATGCTGGCGCCCGACTTGCGGCACCTTGATGTTCCACACGCCTCGGTGTATGTGGTCGATGCCCACGCGGCACGGCAGGCGACCGGGGCGCTGATGGGCAACATCCTCGAGCACCATTCCGGCGCGCGTCTTCTCGTGGTCGGAGACAAGTTCAAAGAGGCCGATAGCTACGCTCTGCTCCGTCAGGGCGCCAAAGGAATCCTGACCTATGCGGAAGCGCGCACACAACTTCCCCGCGCACTGCCGCAAGTCGCGGCCGGGGGAATTTGGGTTCCGCGTCCGGTTCTTTCGCGTTTCGTGGATTCGATTCTCAGCGGAACACAGGGGCGCCGCCTGCGCATGGAATCCCCCAACGAACTCAGTCGTCGTGAGCAAGAGGTGCTCAATGGCCTGTTGGAAAACCTCGCGAACAAAGAGGTGGCGGATCGACTGCATATCTCCGAACGTACAGTGAAATTCCACGTCTCCAATCTGCTCGCCAAATTCGGCGTGCGCCGCCGTGCAGACCTGATTCTGCTTTGCTACCAGCGCCGCAGCGCTGACACGGCATAATTTCCCTTCCGATCCCTGGCGTCACGGGCTTGCTATAATCGCTCGGAGCCGTGAACCGAGTGCCCGCATTTTTTATCGAGAATTTTGGCTGTCGGGCGACCGACGCCGATACGTCCGCGCTCTCCGGTGCGCTTCAGAGAACGGGGCTCGCGACCGTCGCGGCTCCAGCGCTCGCCGACGTGGTCGTGCTCAACACCTGCACCGTAACCCATCGAGCCGATGCCCAGGCGCGTGAGGCCATTCGCAAAATCCATCGTTTGAACCCGAGCGCACGCATTGTTGTCACGGGCTGCTACGCGCAGCGGGCGCCGGAGGAGTTGGCTGGCATCGACGGTGTCGCGTGGGTCGTCGGCAACTCTCATCAAAGCGAGATTCCGGCCGTGGTTCGTGCCATGCTGTTCGGTTCTGAGCCCGCACCGTCTAACGATTTTTTCCCCCTGGCGCAGCTTACCGATGACGCAATGTCACTGGCGCGGGGCCCTGCCAAGATTCTGACAGGTGACATCTTCGCGGACTCGATCTGGCCGTTTAGCGCCCGGGGGGCGCAGGCTGCCGAGGGTGACCGCACGCGGCCCATCGTTAAGATTCAAGACGGTTGCAACAGCCGCTGTTCGTACTGCGTGATTCCATTGGTCAGGGGCCGGAGTCAGAGCCTGCCGCCGGACGACGTCATCCGAGAAGTACGTTCCCGTGTTTTGACAGGTGCGAAGGAAATCGTACTGAGTGGCATCAACCTGGGCAGCTACGGTCGAGACCTCTTGCCGCGCACGACGCTCGCCTCACTGGTCAGGCGCATTCTCAACCAAACAGCGCTCGAGCAGCTTCGCTTCAGCTCCATGGAGCCGCAAGACATTACCGAGGAATTCGTCGAGCTGATTGAATCTTCCGATCGCATTGCGCCGCATTTTCACGTTCCCTTGCAGTCTGGCTCGGATCGCATTCTGCGAAAGATGCATCGCTGGTATCGCGCCGCCTACTACGCCGAGCGCATCCGCCTCATCCGCCATCTCCTGCCGCTTGCAGCGATCGGAGCCGATGTGATCGTGGGCTTTCCAGGCGAGACACGCGAGGATTTCGAAGCGACTGCGGAATTTGTTTCGCGGCTGCCTTTCACCTATCTACACGTGTTCTCATTTTCCCCGCGGCCGGGCACCGCGGCTGCCCACCTCAGCGATCCGGTCGAGCCCAAGCAGATCGGCGAGCGAGCCCGAGCCCTGCGATCGCTCGGAGAGCAGAAAGCGGCGGCGTTCCGCGGCTCCCAGCTCGGGCAAATGCTGCGCGCACTGACCCTCGCGCGCTCCGGGGACGACTGGACCGAATCGCTGACGGGGAATTATTTGAAAGTGAAGATTCCGGGACGGCATCCTGCCAATCAATGGCATCAGGTGGTGATCACTGGTTAGTCCTCAAAAATCACTTGGGCGAGTGCCAGGTTTCCACTATGTGTGATCGAGACGCTCATCCGTTTGACTCCCAAGCGATCGGCAAACGCGCGCGCCACACCTTCCAGTCGAAGCCCAGGCTTTCCCCCTCGCTCGCGGGTGACCTCAATGTCTCGCCAACGAACGCCGTGACGCCACCCAGTGCCGAGGGCCTTCATCGCCGCTTCCTTCACGGCGAACCGCGCGGCGTAGCGCTCGTACCGATTCTTGTAGGTTTCGCAGTAAGAAACCTCCCCAGGGGTGAAGACCCTCTCGATAAATGCCCGACCGTGGCGCGTGATGGCTCCCTCGATCCGGTCGATTTCCGCAATATCGAGACCCAATCCGACGATCACATAACCTCGCCATCCCACCCAGCGCTTCTGGTGGAATTATAATGGGGGGCAACCCTGCTTGCGACGAATTGATGCGCACGGCTAGGAAAGAAAGGAAAACAACGCCCTCACCCAGAGCCGCCGGCCGTGCTTGGGACCTGGTCCCGAGGGGGGGTCTCGAACTTCTCCAAGCGCCGGTGCTGACACGACTGGCCTGGCTCGTGCACGGCTTTAGCACCCGTCAGGGCGGCGTGAGTGAATTGGGCGGCAGGCGTGTGCTCAACCTCGGTTTCACCACATGGGACGTGCGCGAACGTGTCCTCGCAAACCGAAGGAGATTCTTCGGCGCGATCGGCGCAGGCAAAATGCATGTCCAAGCACTGCGCCAGATCCACTCGGACCTTGCACACCACATCGACACAGCGCAGGCGCGGGCGGGCGTGGCGCCAAAAGGCGACGCCCTGTTCACGCGTGATCGGGGAGTTCTGCTCGCCGTCCAGACAGCCGATTGCATCCCGATTCTTCTCGCAGATACTCAGCGGCGCGCCGTCGCGGCCATCCATTCCGGCTGGCGTGGAACGCTCGGCCGGGTCGGGGCGAAGACGCTGGGACGGATGCAGATGGAATTTGGTACGCGTCCGGAGGACGTGGTCGCCGCCCTCGGCCCGGGCATCGGCCGTTGCTGTTACGAAGTTGGCCCGGACGTTGCGCGCGAGTTTCATGCGCAGTTTCCCGAAGCGCATCAATGGTTCGATGGACCTTTCGACGCCGTGGCTTCGAGCGAGAACGATCCCAACTGGCTCCCCTGGCTCACCATGCAGCCGCCCGGGCACCGGCCGCCGTCGCCGCGCGTGAACCTTGATCTCGTCGCCGCCAATCGCGCGATTCTTACCGCTGCAGGCATTCCCGGACATCAGATTTTTGTATCGGGGTTCTGCACGGCCTGCCGCAATGACATTTTGTTCAGCTACCGGCGCGAGGGCTCAACCGGCCGCCTGATGTCTGCGATCGGTCTGCGCTAGATCCTTAAGTAAGCCATGGGCTGACTCCTGCCCCGATTCCAGGAGCGCCAACTGCCCGCAGGCGGCCATCACATCCTGGCCTCGCGAATGGCGGATGAAGACGAGCATACCCTTGCCTTGGAGGATCCCGCGGAATTCCTCGACGCGCGCTGGATCGGGACGTTCAAACGGCAGCGGGCCCCGATTCCACGGGATGAGGTTCACCTTGGCGCGCAGAGGGGCAAGCAACGCCACCACGCGGCGTGCGTCATCGGGCGAATCGTTGAATCCGCCCAGTAGGACGTATTCAAACGTCAGTCGCTCCCACGGCCGGAGCGGGTATCTCCGACAGGAGTCGAGCAGTTTTTCAAGCGGATATTTGCGATTGATCGGCATGATTTTGTCGCGCTGGCGGTTCGATGATGCGTTCAGCGAAATCGCCAGTTTGGGACGGACTTTTTCCTGCGCCAGCCGCTCGATCGCCGGCACGATTCCGCTGGTCGAAAGCGTGACATGCTTAGGTGAAATCGCCATGCCGCCCGGGTCCAGCAGAATGCCGAGAGCCGCCATCACCGCGTCGTAGTTCAGAAGCGGCTCGCCCTGTCCCATGAGAACAACGTTGGTTTGCGGCTGGAGCTTCGTGCGGTTGTCTTCGAGCACAACGAGCACTTGCCCGATCACTTCACCGGCGCTGAGGTTCCTTACCAGCCCGAGCTTGGCCGTCAGGCAGAACTGGCAATCGACGGCACAGCCGGCTTGGGTCGAAATACAGATGGTCTGTCGACGCTCCTCGGGCATGAAAACCGTTTCTACCGTGGTGGGCTTACCTTCCCCGACGGCCATCACATAGCGCACCGTACCGTCGGAGGAAGTGTGCCGCCGCACGATTTCAGGCAGCCCAATCATCGCTTCGCGCGACAGTTCATCGCGCAACGCGAGGGGCAAGTTCGTCATCGCCGCGAAATCGAACCGGCGCTCCCTGTACAATGCATGATAAATCTGAGCTCCCCGATAGGCTGGTCGACCGAGTGATTCCAGAATCGCCCGCAGCTGTCGAGAAGACTTCCCGAGCAGATGGATAACGGTCTGGGGGGACATCTTGAAATCATCATAGCACGGTGAACCAGCCGCTTTTCCCGACCGCTTAAGCTCGAGCCATTCCCCCAAGGTCCTCGCCATCGGAAGACGGATCGCTCAGGAAATGACATTGGCAGACCGGGCGTGCAAAAATAGGTAGGTGCAACGGTCCAACGAAACTCGTGCGGTCGAGAAGGAAATTCTGCCGAACGGCTTGGTGGTCATCACCGAGCCGATGGCGCACGTCCATTCCGTTTCGGTCGGGATCTGGCTGCGATCAGGATCGCGTCGGGAGCCTGCCGAGCTGAATGGCATCTCGCACTTTATCGAGCACATGGTGTTCAAGGGGACGGCGCGCCGCACCGCCGAGGACATTGCCCGTGAAGTCGATAGCGTCGGCGGCATGCTCGACGCATTCACCGCCAAGGAGATGGTCTGCTTCAACACGCGGGTGCTCGATGAGCATCTTCCGAAAGCTTTCGACGTGCTCGCAGACATTGTGCTCGAGCCGAAATTCGCTCAAGACGATATCACGCGCGAGCAATCCGTCATCCTGGAAGAGATCCGCATGACCCAGGACAATCCGGAGGATCTTGTCCACGAGCTGTTCATCCAGAATTTCTGGGCGCCTCACGCTCTCGGCAAACCGATCCTGGGAACACCGGAAACGGTTTCCGCCTTCACGCGCAGCTCGCTCGAGCAGTGGTTTCGTCAATGGTACGCACCCAACCACCTGGTGATCACCGCGGCCGGTCATTTGAGCCACGCGCAGCTGGTGGAACTTGTCGCGGAACGTTTTGCCAAGCTCTCACCCTCGAATCAGGGGACCACCGATTCCACTCCCCAGCCCACTCCGCACATAACCCTGCGCGCCAAGCGGGAGCTCGAGCAAGTGCACATCTGCCTAGGTGTTCCGGCGCTGCCCTTCATCGACGATCGCCGCTTTGCCGTTTCCATCCTCAACAATGTCCTTGGTGGCGGCATGTCTTCGCGACTTTTCCAAAACATCCGCGAGCGCCAAGGTTTGGCTTACGCCATTTTCAGCGAAATGAATTCGTACCGTGACGCCGGCATGCTCTCGGTTTACGCCGGCACGTCGATGGAAACCGCCGCTCAGGTGATCCAGTCGATCCTCCAGGAATTCCGTCATCTCAAGGAGGAACCTCTAGGCGAGGAAGAACTCCGGCGTGCCAAGGATCACATCAAGGGCGCGACGCTGCTTGCCATGGAAGGCTCTTCCTCACGCATGAACAACCTCGCGCGCTATCACCTCTATTTCAACCGCCATTTCACCCCGCACGAGCTGATCACGATGCTCGAACGCGTCACCGCCGACCAGGTCCAGCAGATCGCGCGCGAATTTTTCACGCCCGAGCGCCTGGCCGCATCGGTCGTCGGTAACCTCAACGGCTTCCAGCTCAGCCGCGATCAACTCGCTTTCTAGCCCCGCCAGTCTGAGGGTCGTGCAGCCCGGACCCGGCTTCCCCGAGCCTGCTCTGACTCCGAACCTTCGTTTTTCCTTTGACGTTGCCGCTCAGCTTTGCCATGATCCAGCCGGAGGCGGCAGCATCTCGATCCGCATTTCCATCCTGGCCTCAGGAAGTTCGGGTAACGCAACGTTGCTCGAAACCGAGCACACCACCCTCCTCATCGACGCAGGGGTTGGCCGCAAAGAAATCGAACGACGCCTAGAAGCGCTGGGCCGGGCGCTGCCGAACCGCATCGACGCCATCTTGATCACCCACGAGCACACCGATCACTCGAACGCCGTCGCGCAGCTCGCACGGCACTGGCAATGCCCAGCCTATCTCACCGAGTCGACGCACCGTGAAATCGTGAAAATGTTCACCGAAGAATCGGAAAAACCGGGTAGAAAGGCCAAGATCGAGCGCGCCGAGTATATCCGTGCCGGTGAACGCTTCCAGATCGGCGACGTCGAAGTGAACGCCTTCCACATCCCTCATGACGCGGCCGATCCCGTCGCCTTTTCCTTCCGCACCAACGGCACGAAAGTGGCCATTGCTACCGATCTAGGCTACATGCCGGAGCTGGTCAAGCAGCACCTCCGCAAGGCCGATCTCCTCATCCTTGAATCGAATCACGACCTGGAAATGCTGAAGGTCGGGCCGTACCCGTGGCACATCAAGCAGCGCGTCATGAGTCGCACCGGACATCTCTCCAACCATGTTGTCAGCCAGTTTCTCGCCGATTCGGAGGTTTTTGATGCCCAGGCGCGATATCTGGTCTTGGCTCATCTCTCCGAGCAAAACAACACGCCGGACATCGCGCAAATCACGGCCGAACAGGCCCTGGCGAGCCGCCCCAGTGGTTTCAGCTTCCACGGCTCGCTCCACATCGCTTTGCAGCGTACCCCTCTTGGCCCGTTTGAACTTTAGGCCCACCCCGAGGCGCCTACGGCGGCATTTGCAAAATCGGGTATCATGGGGCACGGAGCTCTGATTGATCGCGCGTTACACGCGTTCGGAGATGGGCCGTGTCTGGAGCGAAGAAAATAAGTTCCAGAAATGGCTCGAGGTCGAGCTGGCGGCTACGGAAACCCTGGCCGAGGCAGGCCGCGTACCAGCGGAAGCTGCCAAAAAGCTGCGCACCCATGCACGGATCGACGTGGGGCGCATCCACGAAATCGAGGCCAAGGTCCGCCATGACGTCATCGCGTTCACGATCGCCGTGCAGGAAACGGTCGGCGACCCCGAAGCGGCGCGCTGGCTGCACTACGGCCTTACCTCGAACGATGTGGTCGACACCGCGCAGGCCCTCGTCATCGGCGAGGCTTCGCGCCTGATCGAGCAGGGCATCGTCAGGTTCGGCGAAGTTCTGGAAAAACGCGCCTGGGAATTCAAGGACACGCCCGAAATCGGGCGCACGCACGGAATTCATGCCGAGCCGATCACCTTCGGGCTGAAGATTGCGAACTGGTACGCAGAAAATCGTCGGGACGCCTCCCGCTTTGCGAGTGCCGCTCAGGCTATGTCTGTGGGAAAAATCTCCGGTGCGGTCGGAACCTGTACACACCTCGGTCCGGAAATCGAGCAGAAGATCTGCCAGCGCCTGGGGCTCACGGTTGCCCCCATTACCTCGCAAGTGATCGAGCGGGATCGGCACGCGCAGTATGTTGCGGCGCTCGCGATCCTGGCCGCGTCGCTCGAGCGTGTGGCGATGGAAATTCGCCATCTACAGCGCACCGAGGTACGGGAAGTCGAGGAGCCGTTCAGCGCCGAACAACGCGGCAGTTCGGCCATGCCGCACAAGCGTAATCCCGTCTCGAGTGAGCAGATTTGTGGTCTGGCGCGCGTGGTGCGCTCCGATGCGGTGGCTGCGATGGAAAATGTCGCTCTCTGGCATGAACGCGACATTTCGCACAGCTCGGTCGAACGTGTGATCCTACCTGATGCGACGATCCTGGTCGACTACCTGCTCGACCGCACAGCCGATATTGTGGCCGGCATGAACGTGTTTCCGGAACGCATGCTCCGCAATCTCGATGCGACCAAGGGTTTGGTGTTTTCCGGGCAGCTTTTGCAGGACCTGGTCGAGCACGGCGCGCCGCGCGAAGATGCCTATCGTTGGGTGCAAGGCCATGCGATGGCCGCCTGGGAATCCGACTCCAGTTTCCGCGAGCGCGTTACGACAGATCCGAACATCCGTAAATTCCTTGACGAAAGGGCCTTGGCGCACACCTTTGACTTGCAGCGCCAGCTCGGCGCCGTCGATCCGATCTTTGAGCGGGTCTTCGGGAAGGGAAAATCCTCCGCCGCTCGGTAGCCACCCTCAGTCGGGTCGCGCCGGGCTCACGCTGACACCCACGCGGAATTTCTTATAATCGCTGTAGCGGTCGGTGAAATTCTGCTTCAACTTCACGACCAAAATGCGGCCGGCTACGTGGACCTCGGCATAGGAAGGCAGCCAGACTTCCTCGTTCAGTTTTTGCTGCTCGAAGACGAAGCTCGAACCCTTCTCGATGGACGCGACAACGCCGCCCCCTACGTGCGCCGATTCGGAGAAGCGGGCTTCCAGGCGCGCGATTTCACGGGCCTCGTCGTCGACCCACATGACGCCGGAGAGTTTTTGGATCACACGGTCGATCGTTTTTTTCGGCTTGTAGTTGGGGTTTCCCGCGAAATCGAAAACGATCACATCCTCGCCGTGAAACGTTCCCCGCCGCGGATTGGCGAAGAGCTCGGCACGAAGAAAATCAGAAATCTCCGCCTCGTCCTGCTCCTGCTTTTTCGCTTGTTTTTTGGGATCGGCGGCTAGCTCCGCCTGCTTTTTCTTCAGCTCGTCGAAGCGCTTATTGAAACGGTCGTCTTCACGTCTCCTTTCGTCGGCGTCCAGCGGCTTCCCGTCTTTGGCGATGAGACGGCGGACCTCTTCTTCGCCGATGTAGAAGACATCGTAATCCTTCCCCGAGCGGGATGTCACCCGGCCGCTTGCGTCGACTTTGTCCTCTTCCTCAGACAGATGGCAGGTGTAGAGCTTACGGATCTCCTCGATCGCGTCTTGATTCTTGGCAACATCGCGCAGGAGCGAGGGAATGTCTGGCAGAGCCTGCTCCTCGGGTTCGGGCCGAGCGAGCGCTCCGAGGAAAACAACCAGGGCAAGGATGGCAAACGAGCGAGGCAGGAGAATTCTCCCCGTGCCATTATTGAACGCGCTGAATGTAACGACCTTCCGACGTGTCGACTTTCACTTTGTCGCCTTCGCCGACAAACGGAGGCACGTTGATCACCAACCCGGTCTCTAGCTTCGCGGGCTTCATCACGGCGCTTGCGGTCGCCTTCTGAATGCTTGGCTCCGTTTCAACCACCGTGAGATCGACGGTATCGGGAAGCATTACGCCGATAGGCTTTCCGTCGTGGTACTCAATCTTCACGGGCATGTTGGGGATGAGATAATCCTTGGCGTCGCCGACAATATCGCCGTTTAAGGTGATCTGTTCGTAGTTCTCGGTATTCATGAAGTGGTGGCCGTCACCGTCGCTGTACAGGTACTCGAACTCGATTTCGTCGACCGTGACTTTATCGATGAAATCCTCGGCGCGGAACCGGTAGTCGATCATGGCTCCTGTGCGCAGATTGCGCATCTTGGTTTGCATCGCGGCGCGTTTGTTGCCGGGCGTGCGATGGTCGACGTTATAGACCGCGTAGAGGTCGCCCTCGTGCTTAATGATCATCCCCGAACGCAGAAGTGTGGCTTTAATCATCACCGACTCCGAATTGTTCTCTGGAGTTTCCCGCAGAAGCTTGCTGAAGTTCCCATTATAGCGGTCGGCGTCAGGCCCGGTCAAACCGGCCGGATTGGATTCAGAACTCTTCCTCTTCGTCGTTCCTTTTCTTGCGAGTAATCTTGAGCGCGATGCGGAAATCGCGGGACCGCACATCCCCGAGGATGGCGCGACGGCTCGCTGGGGGAAGGCCTTCCGGGCCCAGTACACCCGCAAGATCGCGCGGAAAATGTTTGACGAAAATGGCGGCGAGGTGTGCGGTCGCATAGGCGATGGGGGTCGAAATCAAGCCGCGCTGTCGGATCGTGTACAGTGAAGGAAAACTGACGTCCCAGCGGATGTGAAGCCCCTGGTCCCGTTTGATGCCACCTACCAGGACCGCCGTTGCGAATCGCGCGTTTTCCAGCAGACCCGTGCGGATCAACTTTGCGACCCGGCGGGGCGTCAGCGTTTGCGGAAATCGCTTGCGAATGATCCCAGCCGAGCGTTTTAGGCGCCCCTGGCTGTGCCAGCGCCGAAGCCGTTCAATGTCGTTTCCGCCAATCTTGGCGTCCACGTTGCGGACCTTGATCACATAGGGGAGCATACAGACTTCATCCTGTGCCGCCAGATACACGGGCACCTCGCCGATGGGCGGAGGAAAGCGGAATTTCTCACGTTCGTCGAAGCGACGAGCTAAGGCAAAGCGCCCATTGCGGTACGTCGGAGGGCGTGAGGTGGCCTCGTCGTAGGCCACATCGGCCGACCAGGTGGAAATCGGGTCCTTGCTCTCGGTGCTCTCGAACAGGCGAATGTGGATAGACTCGACCGAGTCGAGCATTTCCGCCGCGCGCCCGGCCAACAGGTTCGTCAGCCCGGGGGCGACGCCGGCGCACACCAGCGCCACACGATTCTTTGCCAAAAACTGCTTATGAAATCGGAATTGCTCGGGCCGGAACGGGTGATGGGTCAGGTGGGAGTTCAGATCGAGGTAGTGCGCACGCAAACGCAGCGCCGCTCGTAGAATGATTCGATTGAACACGGCCGGGAGGGCATTGACGATGAGATTGGCCCCACGCGCGGCGCGAACGATCGACCAAATGTTCCGGGCATTCGTCTCGATGACTTCGATTTCGCTCTTCTTGCCCAGGAAACGCCGGGCTCGGCTGGCATCCCGATCGCCGCACCAGACTGTGTGGCCCTGGCGGTCGAGAAGTTGAGCCACGAGCGAGCCTGTGCCGCCCGCTCCCAGGACGAAGATCCGCATCGGCTCGGAACTCTACCATATCCGCTGGGCTCGACAGAGCAAACCCGTTGTGGCGCGTTCATCGAGAATACACGCAGTTTTGTTGACAACGCGCAAACCCGGCGCGTATTATCTTCCGCGATAGGACACTGAGCGAGGGCGTCCTATTCCCTTCTTGCTCTAGCCCCCTGTTGGGTGGAGTTACCGAGGCCCCACCCTCGGCAAGCGGGGCTCAAGGCGCAGGGAGGCCGTGCTTGATGTCAGCCGAACACGACGACAATCCTCAGCCCCCTGCCATTGATACCGATTTGACTCCGTCGACCGTCGAGGTTCCTTCCTCGCCTGCGGTAACCACGCAGGCAAGCGGAGCTGCCGCGGCGGTGGCGCGGGCGCAGGAAGTGCTCAGCACCGTGCCGACGGCGGTTGACGCAGCGCCGGAGGTGGCCCCGGCCGACACGGCTATCACAGAACCGGCGATCGAGCCCGCGGAATCCTCCGAGACGATGGACCAGCTGCTCGACCAATTCTCTACGCCTGCCTCCACCGCCGAAGGGGAGATCTTTGACGGGCGCGTTTTGGCTGTGACGGAGGCCGGTGTGGTGGTCGACGTTGGCGGAAAATTCGAGGGGTTAGTTCCCGCGCAGGAGTTTCTGGATTCCGGGAGCGCCATCGAGTTCGGGGAAGGGCAAACGATCGAAGTCGAGCGTCTGCGAGACGAGCGGGACGGCTACGTCCTTCTGTCCTACGTGCGGGCGCACCGTCGCCGCGTCTGGGAGCGGATCGAGAAGTCTTATCGCGAGCATACTACTCTGAAGGGGAAGATCACCGAGCGGATCAAGGGCGGGTTGGTGATGGACATTGGCGTCCGTGCCTTTTTGCCGGCGTCGCAGCTCGAGTTGCGTCCCGTGCACGATCTGGAAGCGTGGCGGGACCGCGAACTCGAGGTGCGCGTTTTAAAGTTGAACCGCAAGCGCGGCAATGTGGTGGTAAGCCGGCGTGCGATTCTTGAGGAGGAGCAGAAATCCAAGCGGGACGCACTGGCCGCGGCCCTTTCCGAAGGCATGATCGTCAAGGGGCGCGTAAAAAATATCACCGATTACGGAGTTTTTGTGGACCTTGGCGGAATCGACGGCCTGCTTCATGTCAGCGACCTCGTGTGGGGGCGCGCACCGCATCCTTCGACCGTCGTTCAGTCTGGCGCGGACATTGAGGTTCAAATTCTCAAGTTCGATAAGGACAAGCAGAGGATTTCGCTGGGCCGCAAGCAATTGCTGCCCGATCCGTGGGCCACGGTGCCGGAGCGCTTCCCCGCCGGGACGCGCGTGCACGGAAAAGTGGTAGGGGTGACAGACTACGGAGCTTTCGTGCAGATCGAGCCGGGCGTCGAAGGCCTCGTTCACGTGAGCGAAATGAGCTGGTCGAAGCACGTAAAACATCCATCGAAAATCGTGAAGGTCGGTGATGCTGTCGAAGTCGTCGTGCTCGAAGTCAAGAGCGAGCAGCGTCGGATTTCGCTGGGACTGAAACAGACTCTGCCCGATCCTTGGGAAGCGGCCGCAGAAAAGTATCCGGTTGGCTCGATCGTGAACGGACGCATCCGCAATCTGGCCGACTTTGGCGCGTTCGTAGAGCTGGAAGAGGGCATGGAGGGTCTGATCCACATCAGCGATATGAGCTGGACCGAGCGCATCAAGCACCCCAGCGAGAAGTTTAAAAAGGGAGACAAGATTGAGGCCCGGGTTTTAAAGGTGGACTCGCAAAATCGTCGGCTGTCGCTCGGAATCAAGCAGGTCAACGATATCTGGGCCAACTGGTTTGCCGCGAACAAAATCGGTGATGTCGTGAGGGGAAAGGTGGCGCGCGCAACCGATTTCGGCGCGTTCGTCGAGTTGGCGGAGGGCATTGAGGGCTTGTGCCACATCTCGGAAATCGAGGAGCGGCGTCCCAAGGGCGAGCGCGACAAGGTAGCCAAGGTCGCGCGCGATGTCCGCGTCGCGTCGGTACTGACGCCCGGGCAGGAATACGATTTCAAAGTCCTGAGGCTTGAGCCAGAGCAGCGCAAAATCAGCCTGAGCTACCGAGCGGCCCAGAAGCAGGCCGAACACGATGACATGCACTCGTTCCGCTCGTCAAAGTCTTCTCCGAATGCCACCATTGGCGATGCCATCATGGCCAAGCGCCAACCGTCCTAGCCCAATAGAAAAGGAAAAGCGTTTACCCCGTCCTAAATTGATGATAATCAAGAGTTGTGCGGTGTTCTGTCCCAACGCCCAGGCGGCTGACAGAACCGGCGGTTCCCGAGAGGAGGCCTTGCACCGATGGCAGCGGGAGAGCAGGAGAATCTAGAACACACGATGACGAAGGCGGATCTGGTCGAGGAAGTTACGCGGGTGACTGAGCTGCCACGCAAGGAATCGGAAGCTGTCGTCGAGACGATCTTCGAAAGCATCATCAACGCGCTGCAGACCGACGACAAGATCGAGATTCGTGGCTTCGGGAGCTTTCGCACACGCCAGCGCCGCGGACGCACAGGCCGAAATCCCAAAACCGGCGCGAAGGTGGAAGTGCCACCGAAAAAAATCCCCTTCTTCAAGCCCAGCAAAGAACTGAAGGATTTCGTCAATAACCCGCAGGCGGAGAGCTCGGCGGGCGGTTCTGCTGCTTCCGGCACGCGAGACTGAGCAGGATGGATTACATCTGGGCGCCGTGGCGCTATCGCTACGTCGCCGATGCCTCGAAGGACACCAGGTGTATTTTCTGTGATGCGCTCAACGCGGGCGATGATGCACGCGTAATGATTGTATTAAGAGGCACCAAGAACTTCGTCATCCTGAACAGGTACCCTTACACGAGCGGACACGTCATGGTTGTGCCGTATGCGCACGTCGCCAACCTCGCCGACGCCGAACCCGAAACCCTCGCCGACATGATGCAGATTGCGCAACGGATCGAGCGAGCCCTCGGCGATACGTACCACCCAGAAGGCTACAACCTGGGGATGAATCTTGGGCGGGCAGCGGGAGCCGGTGTTACCGGCCATATTCACCTCCACGTCCTGCCGCGGTGGGCCGGCGACGCCAATTTCATGACCGTAACCGGCGAAACGCGCGTTGAGCCAGAAGCACTTTCGGTTACGTTTGCAAGGCTGCAAAAAGCGTTGGGAAGCTGAGTCCACCAGCGCTTGTGTATAATGCGTCTCGCGATGGGCCGGGCGCCGAAAAAACAGAATCGGATCCTGTCATACCGCCGCACCGATCGGGAAACGCAGCCGCCCTATCTGTATCCGCCCTACCGCCTCACGCTTCCCCGTTCGCCGCGCAAGCCGCTCATCCTGCTTCCGCATACGCTCTCCGAAGTGACCGGACCGATCTTCGGCCACCGCGACATTGGGGACACCGATAACGATCTGACCCGGCAACATGCGGGCGAGCCGCTGGGCGAGAGGATCACGGTCTCGGGAAGAGTACTCGATGAAAACGGGCGTCCTGTGCCCAATACACTCATCGAGATTTGGCAGTGCAATGCGGCGGGGCGTTACCGGCACAGAATCGATCAGCACGACGCGCCTCTCGATCCCAATTTCACAGGTGCCGGGCGGACGCTTACCGACGAGGGAGGCTATTATCGTTTCATCACGATCAAACCCGGACCGTATCCGTGGGAAAACCATCGGAACGCGTGGCGGCCGGCGCATATTCATTTTTCTCTTTTTGGGACCGCTTTTCTGACACGGCTTGTCACGCAGATGTATTTTCCGGGGGATCCGCTGTTGCCGTTTGACCCAATCGTCAACTCTATTCCCGAGGAACGAGCGCGGCAGCGGCTCGTTTCCAAATTCGAGTTGAGTCGAACCGAGCCCGGATGGGCACTGGGATTCCGCTTCGACATCGTGCTGCGCGGGCGGGAGGGGACACCTTTTGAAGACGGAGGGTAATACGGATCTCGTACCAATTCCCTCACAGACGGTTGGCCCGTACTTTGCCATTTGTCTGGATGATGGGCCTTGTTGTGTCCAAACGATTGCGCCGGCCGGTGTGAGGGGCGAGCGGGTGAAGCTGCTGTGCGCCGTTTTCGATCGCGAAGGCAAACCGGTCAGTGACACCCTGGTTGAAATTTGGCAGGCCAACGCAGACGGAAAATACAATCATCCCTTTGACCGGCAGCCGAAATCCATCGACCACCGCTTCCTTGGATTCGGGCGTCAGGTGACGGATGAAAAAGGCGTGTGCAAATTTGAAACGATCAAGCCGGGCCGCGTTCCCGGCCAAGGCGCTACGCTGCAGGCACCCCATCTGGAGGTCGCGGTATTCGCACGCGGCATCCTGAAGCAGCTGGTCACGCGAATCTATTTTGCAGGAGACGAGGCAAACCAGCAGTGCCCGGTGCTGGCGTTGGTTCCCAAAGCACGACGTCGGACGCTGTTGGCCGAGCCGATCCTAGGTCAGTCGGGAGGTTGGCGGCACGAAATTCATCTAAGCGGTGCGCAGGAAACAGTTTTCTTCGACATCTAAGCCTGAAGCTCGCGCGACGAAACCACCCGGCGCTAAGACACGAGGAAATCCTCGCCGAGCAAGGGAGAAGCGGTGCCGGCGCGATTGATCGAGAGTCTCCAAACCACTGAGCCACTAGCCGAGATTTTCTCTGACGAATCTCTCCTTCAAGCGATGCTGGATTTTGAAGCGGCTCTGGCGCGCGCCGAGGCGCACGCAGGCATTGTTCCCCGGTCCGCTGCAGAAGCCATCGGTCGGGCCGCTCGGGCAGACCGCTTCGACGTGCACGCAATCGCGCGCCAAGCCCTTCGCGCGGGCACTCCGGGAATACCGATTGCCAAGGCGTTGGCCTCGCGCGTCGGGCAGGCCCATGCCGAGGCAGCCCGCTTCGTTCATTGGGGCGCCACCAGCCAGGACGTGGCCGATACGGCGCTGATCCTGCTACTGAAGCGGGCGCAGCCGATCCTCGCCGCCGACTGGGTGCGGCTCAAACGAGCCCTCGTCCGTATCTCGGATCAGCACCAAAAGACAGTCATGGTTGGCCGGACGCTGATGCAGGCGGCGTTGCCCATTACGTTTGGCCTGAAGGCGGCGGGCTGGCTCGGCGCGCTTCGGCGGAGTCACGTGCGGATGGAAGCTGCCTTTGCCGAGGCGTTGGTTTTGCAATTTGGAGGCGCCAGTGGAACGCTTGCAGTGTTGGGAAATCAGGGACTCCGGGTGGGCCGCGCTATGGCAGCTGACCTGGGTCTCGGTTACCCCGATGCGCCGTGGCACACCTTTCGTGATCGCCTAGCAGCGCTCGTCACCGCTTGTGGCGTGCTGACTGTATCGCTCGGAAAAATGGCACGCGATATCAGTTTGCTGATGCAAAGCGAAGTGGGGGAGGTCGTCGAACCGGGAGACGAAGGACGCGGCGGCTCCTCCACCATGCCCCAAAAGCAGAATCCGATTGCCTCTGCGCTGACGCTGGCCGCGGCAAGTCGCCTACCCGGGCTGGTCGCTGCGTTCCTGTCCGGAATGGTGCAAGAACACGAGCGGGGGGTCGGCGGCTGGCAGGCAGAATGGCCCACGGTAGGGAGCGTCGTCGAGTCTACCGGGCTCGCCCTTCGATCGATGGCAGAGGCCGCCGAGGGGCTCCGCGTGAATCGGCGGCGAATGCGGCAAGATATCGACGCCACACGCGGAACGATCTTTGCCGAAAAGGCGTCTATGCTGCTCAGCGCAAAGTTGGGACGAGAAAAAGCACAGCGGATCGTCGCACGAGCCGCGCGCAAGACGGAGAGCGGCCCACATCGATTGGCGGAGGTGCTGGCGGAAATGAGCGAGATCAAGAGGGTGCTCGACCACAGGTCCCTACGCGATCTCGAAACCCCTGAAAAATACCTAGGCGTCGCCGAGCAGTTTCGCAAACGCCTCTTGTCCGCTCCCAAGAGAAAACGCGAGTAGCTGCCTATCCATAGTGGGGCGGATCGACCGACTGGTCCATGCCCATCGTCTTTTGTCCGCCGGGCTGTACGTTCACAGCGACTAGGCACGGTTCCCGAGAGTCGAAAGCGCACCTCAGCGCGGCTTCAAGCTCTTCCGGGCGATCGACTTCGTGGGCTTTCATGCCATAGCCCTGGGCGATCAGCGCCGCATGAATACCCGGAATATCGATTCCCGGCACATTTTTCCCAACCTGCGTGAAATCACGGAAGCCCTTGAGCGCTGAATAATTTCTGTTCTGCACAACAACGAAAACAACAGGCGCCTTCGACTGCACGGCCGACCAAAGTGCTTGAATCGAATACTGCGCGGAGCCGTCGCCGACCGGGCAAACGACGCGTCTGGTCGGATGCGCCAGCTGTAGTCCGACCGCGAGCGGCAGGCCGAAGCCAAGAATGCCGCTGCGCACCGAATAAAACGAGCCCGGCTCGTCCAGCTTGACGTAGCAGTCCAAATCCCCCTTCGAGGAGGGGCATTCCTCGGAAATGACCGCGTCCCGCGGCAACACCTTGTTGAGCACGCTGAACAGGTACGCGGCCGTCATGGGATACTCGGGCTGCGGCTCGGGCGCTCGAGGGCACGGACTCACCTTGCGTTCGGTGGGTCGGACGCGACTGGAAAGATATTGGGCGGCAACGGCGATGTTGCCCACGATGCTCGTGCCCGCAAGAGCCGCCGCCGCGTCCTCGGGGGCATTGGTGATCTGAAACAGCTTTGTACCCGGCCGAATGGGGTTCCCCGGAACATAGGCATAGTAAAGAAACACCGGCGCGCCTAAGACGACGACCGTGTCGTAACTGGCCAACTGGTCGGCGAGAGGCTTCTGCGCGGGCAGCAAGCCGCCGCGAAACAGGCGATGGCTGCGCGGAAAGGCCCAGCGCGGAGCAATGGGCTCGGCATAGACATCCGCGTTCAAGCGCTCGGCCAGACGAATGACATCATGCCATGCACCATCCTCTTCAATCTGCGAGCCGGCCACAAGTGCCAGGTTCTGGCTCGCGTCGATCGCCCGCACAACCTCATCCATGGCGGTCGGGTCGGGTGAAACGGACCGACTGACGCGTCGTGCAACGACTGGCTCGCACGGCTTGTTCCAATCATCCATCGGAACGGAAATGAACACCGGGCCGCGGGGCGCCTGCATCGCTAGGTGATAGCCGCGCGCAATCGCTCGAGGAACGTCCTCCGCACGCAGCGGCTCCGAGGCCCATTTTACGTATGGCTTCACGACCTCGATGGCGCGGCTCACGAGGAACGGTTCGGCCATGACCTGCCGGCGATCCTGTTGCCCTGTGGTGACCACGAGCGGGGCGTGGCAGTAGTGCGCGTCAATCAATGCAGAAAGACCGTTTCCGGCGCTCGCAATCGAATGGAGGTTCACAAACGCCGCTTCACCCCGCGCCATGGCATAACCGAGCGCCATACCAGCTGCCGTACGCTCATGAAGGCCGAGGACGTATTGGAAATCGGCGGGCATGTCCCGAAGAAACGGTAGCTCGCTCGAACCAGGATTGCCAAAGATCTTCGTCATACCCAGATCGCGCAGAACCTCGTAGGTCGC
This sequence comes from Candidatus Acidiferrales bacterium, assembly GCA_035622155.1. Lineage (GTDB taxonomy): Bacteria > Acidobacteriota > Terriglobia > Acidiferrales > UBA7541 > Palsa-295. The sequence continues at coordinate 38,367 of DASPVW010000015.1, read as the reverse complement.
CTCTCGCACTGTGGTCAAGGTCTCAAAACCTCCTCGGCTACCGTACCCGTGCTGCTATCGCGCGTAGCTTTCGCTGCGATTCTCCCTTATATCTGATTGCTCGCCTGCTTGCATACATCGTATCCTGTCTCACCCCTTTGCAGATTTGTGCCGGCCAGGGCCATGGAAAAATACGAATGGGTCAGATGATCGTAGTCGAAGACCTGGTGAAGAATTACGGAGATTTTTGCGCCGTGAACCACGTCTCGTTCACCGTTCCCGAGGGGAAGATCTTCGGCTTTCTCGGTCCCAATGGCGCGGGCAAAACCACGACCATTAAGATGCTGACGACGGTGCTTGATCCCACTCAGGGATCGATTCGCGTCAACGGACATGACCCGACGCGGGAGCAGAAGCAGGTTCGGCGATCGTTTGGGATTGTGTTCCAGGACCCCAGCCTCGATGACGAGCTAACCGCTTATGAAAACATGGATCTGCACGGCATTCTCTACGGCGTACCGCACAGCGAACGAGTGAAGCGCATCCACACGCTCGTCGATTTTGTCGGGTTAGGAGATCGCAAAAAGGATTTCGTTAAGACGTACTCGGGCGGCATGAAGCGACGCCTCGAGGTTGCGCGAGCGCTCCTGCACAATCCGCGCATTCTTTTTCTCGACGAGCCAACCATCGGTCTCGATCCGCAGACCCGCAATCACATCTGGGGCTACATCCAGCAATTAAGCAGGGAGGAGGGCGTCACGGTTTTCTTCACCACGCATTACATGGATGAAGCCGACCGGGTGTCGGATGAAGTCGCGGTGATCGATCACGGTAAAATTGTGGCGCAGGGCACGCCCAGCGAGCTCAAGGAAAGGACCAAGAGCGCGACGCTCGAAGACGCGTTCATCGCTCTTACCGGGCACGCCATCCGTCAGGAAGAAGCGAGTGCCACCGATCGCATGCGGATGATGGGAAGAGTCTGGAGAGGAGGGGGACGTCGATGAAACCCATCTACATTCTTTGCCTAAGGCAGCTCAAACGGTACGTTCGCTCTCCGGCACGAATCGTGGGGTCGCTGGGGCAGCCGATTCTTTTCCTGGTGGCGCTTGGATTTGGATTCGGCTCGATGTTCGCCAGGGCCGGCGGTGGAAGCTACTTGAACTTCCTCGCTCCCGGAATCATCTCGATGGCAATTCTCTTTAACGCTGTGTTCTCGGGAATCGAGATCATTTGGGATCGGCAGTTCGGCTTCTTGAAGGAAACGCTCGTGGCGCCGGTATCGCGCTTGCAGATCGTGCTGGGGCGGACGCTCGGCGGTGCGATCGTGGCCATGGCGCAGGGAGGCGTTGTGTTCATCATCTGCCTGGTCTTCGGCTTCCGGCTGCACAGCTCGCTGCTTGTTCCCGTAGCGATCGTGTTTATGTTTCTGATCGCTTTACTGTTTACATCGATCGGCACAGCGATTGGTTCGGTGCTGCAGGATATGCAGGGCTTCCCCCTGATCATGAACTTTCTTGTAATGCCACTGTTCTTTTTCTCGAGCGCTCTGTTTCCTATCGAAGGCCTGCCCAAGGTGCTGAAAGCGGCGGTCGGTCTCAATCCGCTCACCTACGGGGTGGATGGACTGCGCGGTGCGCTCAGCAGCGCGTTTGCCTTCGGCATGACGACAGATTTCATCGTGCTCAGCGTACTCACAGCTATTTTGCTTACCATCGGAAGCTACTTCTTTTCGAAGATTCAACTGTAGCGAACTACGGGCTGGGCAATGAAGCGCGCGGCGCCATCGGTCGAAGCGGCGTAATGAATGCCCTTGAAAGCCTGGACGCCGTCCGCTGACACGCCGCGGACCTCGCCGCATTTCGTTTCGACGATCGGCTCAGCGGCCTCGGCGGCAAATATTGTCCGCACGAGCGGCGAACTGAGTGCGTCTCCTAGGAGGGACTTCTTGATCAGTTCACGGCGTCGCATATGGCTCGCCCCACTACGAAGCGCTCGCAACTCCCGTTTCGCCGACCAGAACCGGAACTTTTTCACGCGGCGTGGGCATGGCGGCGAAGAGGACCGCTACGATTCCAATGGCCGCAAGCACCGCGTCCAGCTGGAACGACTTCACGTAGCTTCCGTATCGGTCGAAAATCATGCCGCCGACCAGCCCGGCAGGTGATGCGATGGCGGAGGTGAGGAAAATGAACATCCCGCTCAATTTCGGATAGGCCTTGGGACCATAGTAGTGGCCGATCATTGTGTTGGTACAGCTGTACGTCCAACCATATGCGATGCCCTGCACCGCCGATGCCACATAGGCCAGTTTCAGAGCCTCCGCGTTCGACGTGAAGGCCAGATAGGAACTGATGAAGTAGAGGCTCGCGCCGAGCACGAAAACGAGGCGGGCATTCAAATAGTCCATCAGAAAGCCACCCAGCCAGCGGCCGCCGAGCGTGCCGAGCGTGAGCAGACTGATTCCCCAGGAAGCGTTTGCCGGGGTGATCCCGACGCCGGTGAGATGCTCGACCCAATGGGCGATGAACAGGAAATACGGAAAGGTGGCGGCGATTCCGGCGATGGCGACCAGCCAGTAGGCGGGTGTCCCGTAAGCCTGGGCGGCGGTCCATTCGTGTTTTGTCGCCAGCGTGTCGGTGCGCGAAGGCTGCGCCTGCTGCTGCTCGGGGAGGCCGTCGACCGTCTGGCCCATGGACTCGGGGCTCTCCCGGACGAAGAGAAATGCGATCAAGCCGGACAACACCATGGCGCAAGCAACGATGCGCCAACCGAAGTGCCAGTTGCCGCCGCCGGCCCGCAGCAGCTTATCGAGCAGCGGTGAGAGCACGAACCCCGAGATTCCGGAAGCTGACAGCGTGAGACCCATCATGGCGCCGCGGTAACGACGGAACCATCTGGTGACACCGGTAGCGCAAGGCACCAGCGTCGCGAAACTCATGCCGGCGCCGTTGACCGCGCCAAAAGCGACGAGGTAGTGCCAGGGCTTGGACGCAAAGAAACCCAAAAACAGAGCGTTGATGCCGACGATAGCGGAGCCGATCATGAAAGTTTTGCGGATTCCCCATTTGACGATGGTCACGGCCACGACTAGGGCAGCGAGTCCGACGAACAAATTGAGGATGGTGAAGCCCAGGCCGAGAGTGCTGCGTTTCATTTGGATCGCGTGAATCATGTAGCTGTTGATGATGGTGCCGCCGTAATACGGGAATCCCATGTTAATGAAATCGATGAGGAAGAGAACGGCGACTAACCTCCATCCATAAAAGCTTTTCTTCTCGGGCACTGAGGTCTCCTAGGCGCTGACCGCGTGCATTGTATGCCTATGCGGCCCGGGCCACCGCGCTGGTTTCAGTTCCGCGATGAGGCATGGCGGCAAAGAGAATCGCTACGATGCCAATCACGGTGATAACGATATTCAGCTGCCACGCGCGGGCGTAGCTGCCGTAGGTATCGAAGATCTTTCCGCCGATCCAGGCCGCGGGCGAAGCGCCCCCGGACGTGCAGAACAGCAGTGTGCCGGCGAGCTTCGGGAACGCGGCGGGGCCGAAGTAGTGCGCGACGCAAGTGGTCATACAGGTAAAAGTCCAACCGATGGCCAGGCCGTACAGAACCGCGGCGGAATCGGCGATCAGCAATGAGTCCGGGCCCACGCGCAGCGCGGCGAGTGAGCCGAACAGATAACAAGACAGCCCGATCAGGAACGCGAGGCGCGCGTTGATGGTATCCATCAGCCAGCCGCCGATCAACCGGCCGACGATGCATGACGCGGGCATCAGGCTCATCGAGAATGCCGCCGCGCCCGATGGAATTCCAGTGCTTTGCAAGTGAAGGACCCAGTGCGGCACGAAGAGGAAAAACGGAAATTGCGCAGCGAGGCCCGCGAGGACGACCAGCCAATAGCTGCTTGTGCGATACGCTTCGCCGGGAGTCCATTCGTAGCTGGTGACGAGCATGCTGGGCGCGTGGCGCTGGACAGCGCCGGCCTCTGGTCTCGAGCCGCCGTCGGGCAGTTGACCGAGATCCTCGGGGCGCTCTTTCACGAAGAGAAGCGCGACGATGCCCGAAACGACGGCGCCAGCCGCGCCGATTTGCCAACCGAGACGCCAATCGCCTCGGTGCGCGCGTAAGAACTTATCCATCAGAGGCGCCATCAGTCCGCAGATGCCGGAGCCGCTCAGGACGAGGCCCACGGCCCGGCCGCGGTAGCGCTCAAACCAGCGCGCCGCCGCCGTGCTGCCGCAGATGATGTCTCCGAAACAGATGCCGCAACCAACGATCACGCCGTAAGCCAGCAAAAAGTGCCAGGGCTTGGTCGTGGCGAACGCCAGAAGAAGAGAACCGATGCAGACGAGGGCCGAACCAATGAGGTAGGTCGCGCGAATGCCGCGCCTGGCAATGGACACCGCCACGAGCGTGGAAGGAAGGCCGACGAAGAGGTTGACGAGCGTGGAGCCCAAGCCAAACGCGCCGCGGCTCATAAGAATGTGCTCGAGCATGTAGGGGTTGATGATTGCGCCGATATAAAACGGAAAACCGAGATTCAGAAAATCGATGGAGGCAAGCGCGCCGACGAGCTTCCAGCCGTAGAACGGGCGGGCGTTCGACATGCGGATCCTCCTGCAGTCGCCTGGGCGCCGGCAGATCGCTGCGCTCTTTCGTTCCCGCCGCCCAAATCGGCGGGAATCGCTTGCAGAACGTTCGGACATTTTAGATTGATCTCCCTGCATTGCAAGTTGAATGTAAAATGGGCGCCAATTCGGGGGAATTCACGTGAGTCTGCGGACGCAGGTTGGGATCGTCGGCGCGGGGCCGGCGGGATTGTTGTTGGCGCACCTGCTCGACCGCCAAGGGATTGATTCAATCGTGGTCGAAAGGCACACGCGGCAGTATGTGGAGGACCGCGTGCGCGCGGGCGTGCTGGAGCAGGGCACGGCGGACTTGATGATCGAAACCGGTATCGGGGACCGGCTGAAGCGCGAAGGGATGTACCACCACGGTGTGATGTTCCGGTTCGCGGGGCGCACGCACCGATTTGATTTTGATCAGCTGGCGGCCGGGCGCTGTATCATCGTCTATCCTCAGAACAAAGTGGTTGCGGATCTGTTCGACGCGCGCGCGGTGGCGGGAGGGCGCGTGATGTTGGAGGCCGAAGAGGTTAGCGTGCACGATTTCGCGAGCGCGACGGGGAAAGCAAAGATTCGTTTTCGGCAGAGCGGCCAGCTGCAGGAGATTGAGTGCGACTTCATCGCCGGATGCGATGGGTTTCACGGCGTATGCCGGCCGTCGATCCCCGAGGGTGCACTGACCGTTTTCGAACGCGTCTACCCATTTGGTTGGCTGGGCATTCTTGCCGAAGCGCCACCTTCCTCTGACGAGCTGATTTACGCCTATCACGAACGAGGCTTCGCCTTGCTCAGCATGCGGTCACCGACGATCAGCCGTCTCTATATTCAGTGCAGGCCCGAGGAGGATCTAAACCAGTGGCCGAATGATCGAATCTGGCAGGAACTCGATCGGCGCCTCCAGACGGCCGATGGTAAGTGGAAACTCACCGAAGGGCCGGTCCTGCAAAAGGGTGTCACGGGGATGCGAAGCTTTGTCGTTGAGCCGATGCAGTATGGCAGGTTATTTCTAGCAGGTGACGCCGCGCACATCGTGCCGCCGACCGGTGCCAAGGGCCTGAACCTGGCGGCAGCCGATGTAGTCGTGCTCGCCCGCGCTTTGAACCAATTCTACTCATCCAACGGACGAGACCTGCTGGAGAATTACTCGCGAATCTGCCTGCGGCGCGTCTGGAAGGCGCAGCGTTTTTCCTGGTGGATGACGTCGATGTTGCATCTATTCGATACGGATAACGCCTTTGACCGCCGGCGCCAGCTCGCCGAGCTCGATTACGTCACAAGCTCCCGGGCCGCCTCGCAGACCCTGGCTGAGAATTACGTTGGGTTGCCGATGGATCCCATTTAAGTTGTTGCGAAAGAAATTAGGAGGCTGCACTCGTGGCAAAAAAGCTTAAAAAGAAAACAAAGGCTCGTCATAAGAAATCCACAGCACGTCGGCGGTCATCTCGCGCCTTTCGAGCGCGCCGCAACAAGCGTCGGCTGCGGGGCCCCGGCTCGGTAGAACCTCCCGTCCTCCCGGCTCGGAGCGGCTTGGGGGCGATGGCCGCAGGGCAATCAGGCGATATCGAGGGCTTGTCGCAGGGTGAAAGCGTCGACTCAGAAAGTGTCCAAGAGCTCACCGAGGAAGGTCAGGACTACGAGGCCGAAGTGGTTGCCGGCGTAGAGCAAGCACGCGACCCCGATCAGGCTAGGGTGCAGACGCGCCGCTACATTCCTCCGGAAGAGCGCTAGCTGGGAGAATTCCGGCTGGGCTACTGAGTCACGGTTTTGACGGCGTCACCCACTTTGAAATCCGTTCCAGAAACGGGTGTCGCCACGGCCGAAAGATCGTCGACGTCCGTCACTTTGACCACGCCGACCGGGCTCGAGAGTCGGCGAATCACCTGACCGGTCGCCGGATCCTTGATTTCCTTCGTGACGCGTTCAACGGAAAGCTGATCACCCACCTTCACGCCAGCCTTCGCGCCGACATTCAAAACGATCTGCCCGCCATCGACGGAGGCGACCAGACCCGATACAACCACCGTCCGAACCGATAATTTCGCGTTGTCGGCAATGAGGCCGGTGCTCAGTTGCTCGACAGAAGCCTTGACCGCCTCGCCAAGAATCGTCTGCTGAAAGTCGCTCGAGCCAAAGTCCACGTTGCCACCGCCCCAGCCGTGCCAGCCCCCGCCGCCGCCCAGTAAACCTGTGCTGGACCGCGAAGACTCGCCGTGTCCGTCGGCCACGGCCAGAATTTCGGCTGTTTCGATGTCCACGATCCGCGCGTCGACGTTCACAATCGCTTTCGTGTTCTTGTGCGAGAAGCCTCCCACGCCGAATCCGGGCCAGCCGCCTCCCGCGCCGCCGACGTTTGTGTTTTTCGTGTCATTCCCGAATTGCGTCACGGCCCCCACGACGATGGCATCGACTCCCAGAAGCTTGCCGATTTTTGCAGCCGAATTCGGATTGGCGCGATCGCTATTGGAAAAATTCTGTTCGGCGATGATCTTGTCCAGCACTTGACGCTCGATGATGGAGTACGTACCGTCCTGCACCAAGTACTTCACCAGCAAGTCGGTGATACCCTTGCCCACGTCCACGTTCGTGCCAAAAGCGGCAGCCGACGCGCTCTGGACCGTGGCGTAGTCGAAATCGAAAATCGCGATGCGCTTCTTACGTCCCTGCGGCGTGGTGGTTCCCGGAGCTGCGGGTGTCGCGCCTGGAGCAGCCGTCGTCGCCGCTGGCGTCCCCGGCGGCGGTGGAGTGGGTTGTTGTGCCCGGACAGCCGCTGAAGCAAAAATAGCGAGAACGAGGATACTGAGAAGCGCTTTCTTCATGACTTTCTCCCAACCGTCTCCGCAAGGCGAACGAGCTACCAGCAATTACCGAAAATCTTACTGGTCGATCGTTCGATGTGTCAACAAGCCCGATGCCAGCTTGATACGGACTGATACTTCAGGGCGCAGACATCGCTGAACGAATTTTTTGGTAGGGACAATGAACGGGTGACTGTGTTATTACGCCTAAACGATGAACGCATCGCAGGTGACCAAGAAGTTACCCGCCGAGAAACAAGACCCTCGCATGATGCGGGAAATGTTTCGCAGGATAGCCCCACACTACGACTTCGTCTCGCGTGCGTTCTCCTATGGCATGGACCGCCGCTGGAAGGAGGATGCGGTTGCCAGAGCATCTCTTCCAGACAACGCGCTCGTGCTGGACCTTGCGTCCGGTTCGGGGGACTTCTCCCGAATCATTCTCGAGCGGTTGCCGCGTGGCCGTTCCGTCGCGGTCGATCTGACGGAGGACATGTTGCAGATCGCCCGCAGCCACGGCGTGAGAGAAATCGCCTGCGCGGATGTAATCACACTTCCCTTCGCCTCGGATTCCTTCGCGGCCGTGGTGGTCGGCTATGGCTTGCGAAATTTTCCGGATCTCGAGGCGGCTATTCTCGAGATTAAGCGAGTCACGCGTCCTGGCGGCCGGATACTGAGTCTGGATTTTTTTCTGCCGTCAAACAGGATTCTGCGATTGATCTACGTTGCCTACTTGTATGCAAACGGCATCTTCTGGGGGACGCTGCTCGATGGTCGCCCCAGGACTTTCACCTACATCGCCGAGTCTCTCCGTGGCTTCCTGTCCATCGACGAGCTGTCCTCGCTTTTGCGACGCAACGGGTATGCCCAGGTTCAGTCGCGCTCCTACATCTTTGGTGGCATCGGTCTACACTTGGCGACCAAGCCCTAAGCTTCCCTATACTCCAAGCGTCGAGAGTGGCTTGAGTTCCACGCCCGCCTGTCTTAGGGCTTGCGCTACCGCCGCAGCAATATGGGGAGCGCCCGGAGCGTCACCGTGGATGCAGATCGTCTCGGCGCTCACCACAATTTCGGCTCCGTCGCAGGCAACCACGACTCCTCGTTCTGCGATCAGCAAGGCCTGCTGGCCGGCCTCTCGGGGGTCGCTAATCAGCGCATTTTTAAATCTCCGCGAGCGCAAAGTACCGTCAGCCTCATACCGCCGGTCTGCAAACGCTTCGGCGCCGACTCGGAAGCCCATCTGTCGAAAGACATCCAACATGGGCGATCCAGCTAGACCCACCAATGCGACGTCCCGGCTCCAGCGAGCAACTCCATCGGCGATGGCTTGGGCCAGGAGGCGATTTCGCGCAGCCTGATTGTAAAGTGCGCCATGCGGCTTGACGTGCACCACCTCAGCACCACAAGCGGCGGCCACCTCGACAAGAGCCCGCACTTGCTCGAATACAAAGTCGGCAACTATTTCCCGCGGCAGGTCCAAATCGACCCGGCCAAAATTCAAGCGGTCCGGATATCCAGGATGCGCGCCCACGGCCAACCGCCACCGAAGTGCCTGCTCAACGGTTGCTTTCATGGTTTCCAAGTCGCCCGCATGTCCTCCGCAGGCGACGTTGACCGAGGTGAGAAAGGGCATCAACGATTCCTGAGTACCGTCGGAAATGGCCATGGGCAATTCGCCCATGTCGCAATTGAGGTCTATGCGTTTCATTCCAGAATCGAGTCCTCCGAAGCTAGAAGCTTTTCCTGCTCCATAAACAGGGAGTGTGCGACCTTCCAGGTGACCTGTTCAAATCGGATCTCATCGCGCGGCCGAAGCTGTCCCAGACGATGGAAATCGGCAGAAATCACGTTCGCGATCTTTGGGTAACCTCCCGTGGTCTGTTGCTCGACAAAAAGGATAATGGGCAAGCCTCCGGGCGGCACCTGAACGGCGCCGAGCGAGACGCCTTCGGTAATCATGGTTCTGCGCTTGCGCTGCGATATCGGCGCTCCTTCCAGACGAAGCCCCATGCGATCGCACTGTTCGCCGACGCGATAGGTAGCAGAATAGAAAGAATGTCGTGAGGACTCGGAGAACCAATCAAGCTGCGGACCGGGAGTGACACCGAAAACCTCTCGAGCCAGCAGGTGCCCGGTTATATGGGGAGCGATGGTCCTCTTGCGGAAAGGCTCGGTAGAGGAACCGATTTCGAGGACGTCCCCAGCTTTGAGCGCCCTGCCTTCGAAGCCGCCGAGCCCACTTAAGATGTGTGTCGACGCGCTCTGGAGAAAGGGCGGGACTGCTATTCCTCCCTGAACACACAAATAACAGCGTGCTCCCGAACGCGTGGGCCCTAGACGGAGCGTCTGGCCCGGGCGAACAGAAACCGATGTGCCCACATCCACATTGACTTCGTCGAGGCTCGCCCCGAAGTCGGAGCCTGCGAGCGCCACGATGGCTCCATCCGGAAAATGAAACGTTCCGCCGAACAGCGTCATCTCGAGTCCGGCCGTCGTCTCCCTATTTCCGACAAGGCGGTTTCCGAGGCGCAAAGAAATCGGATCGGCGGCCCCCGAGACAGAAACGCCAAGGGGGCCGAAGCCTTCTCGTCCCAGATCCTGCACCGTGGTCAGCAGGCCTGCGGTCTGGATTTGGATGGAGCTCATGAGTTCTTTAGCGCGATGAATTGCGCGGCGGATATCGGTGTAAAGCACACGCGATCTCCGATGGCTAGAAAGCTCATGTTGTTTTGGCCGGGGCGGAACATAGCGATGGGAGTGCGACCGATCAGGCGCCAGCCGCCGGGTGTAGCAAACGGATACACCCCGGTCTGGTTGTCCGCAATTCCCACGCTGCCCGGTGGCGTGCTTCTGCGGGGGCTCGCCAGCCGCGGCGTGGCCAACGCTTCCGGCAACACGCCCAGGTACGCAAAGCCGGGGACAAACCCCAGGAAGTAGACAATATAGGTAACCGAACTATGTAGTTCGACGACCTCGGCCGGCGTCATACCGTGCAGGCGAGCTACCTCGTTCAAGTCAGGACCAAACTCGCCGCCATAACAGGTGGGGATTTGCATCTTCCGAGGCTCCGGCAGACGGACGGTTTCTAGTCGCCGGAGGTAGCTGCGCAAGATAGCTGCCAACTGCCCGTGTTTCCATTTCCGCACATCGAAGACGACAAGGACCGAGCAATAGGCCGGCTGAAGATTTCGTACGCCCGCGATCGGTTCCGACGCAAGCAAATGGAGGAGCCGTCTGACCGACCGGTGAGCTTTCCATGTGACTTTCCGGTCGAAATAGACCAACAGCGATTGGTCACTTGCAGGTTTGAACGTCACTGCCTCGGGCATGGTTATTTTTTGCGGATGTTATAGCACACCGAATTGTTTTTGCGGCCGGGCACGGCGCGTTTCGCTACAATCGCCCCGCCCACCATGTCTTTGATCGTTCCAAAGGCAAGCTCGGATCCGACAACTTCCTGGAGTCATCCTGGGTTACCCGGCGATCTTCGTGCACTGATTTCGATCGCATCCGCTACGATTGTTATTCACATACTTACAGGCGGGAAGTACGGATTCCATCGAGACGAACTCGCTACTCTAGATGACGCACGGCATCTGGCTTGGGGCTACGTTGCCTACCCGCCGCTTACTCCGTTCTTTGCTCGTGTTTCGCTCGCCCTGTTCGGCACTTCGCTCGCCGGTTTCCGCTTTTTTGCCAGCCTTGCCAATGCTCTTGCCGTGGTTCTCACCGGTCTCGTGACCCGCGACCTCGGCAGTCGCCGTAGTGCTCAAGTCATGGCAGCCCTTGCTGCCGTTCCCTTCTGTATCGCTGCCGGTTCGCTCATGCAGTACGTCTCGTTCGACTTTCTCTTTTGGGTTCTGACGGCCTATTTCGTGGTCCAGCTGCTGAAATCAGACGATCCCCGGTGGTGGCTGGCCATCGGGTGTGCTGTCGGCCTCGGCATGATGGCGAAATATTCCATGCCATTCCTCGTCGCCGGCCTACTCATGGGTGTGCTGCTCACCGACAAGCGGCGGTACTTGGCAAGTAAATGGCTCTGGCTCGGCGTCGCCGTTGCGGCTTTGATTTTCCTTCCCAATTTCCTATGGCAGATCCAGCATGACTTTGTTTCGATCCAGTTCCTTCGGCACATTCATGCGCGAGACATCCGTATCGGGAGAACCAAGAATTTTCTTCCCGGACAGTTCGAAGTGACCCTCCTGGCGTTTCCGCTGTGGATCGCCGGTCTCTTCGCCTGCTTTTTCTCTGGTATGTTCAGGAGGTTTCGGCTTCTGGGTTGGATGTATCTCACACCCCTGTTGCTGTTCTTAGTTTTGAAGGGCCGCAGTTATTACCTCGCTGGCGCCTATCCGATGCTCTACGCTGCTGGAGCCGCTTGGGCCGAGAAGCGGTTGTCGTCTCTCGGGAGCCGTCGTGCCGCGGCTGTGCGCGCCTTCGCCTGGAGCGTTCTTCTGGCTGATATCGCGGCAGCGATCGCCTTAACGCTTCCCATTGCCCCCATTCATTCCCGGTGGTGGAAGGTTGCTATCAAGACCAACGGCGATCTTAGCGAGGAGTTTGGCTGGTCTGAGCTTGTCGAAACCGTTGCCAGGATCCGCGACCGTCTGCCCATGTCGGATCGCACAGATCTGGGCATCCTCGCGGGAAACTACGGTGAAGCGGGAGCGGTCGATCTCTACGGCGCGCGCTATGAACTGCCGGCCTCGATCAGCGGCGTCAACTCCTTCTGGTTCCGCGGCTACGGCAATCCTCCCCCGCAGACCTTAATCGTGGTTGGACTGCCTGTCGAGTTCTTACAAAATCATTTTTCCTCATGCCAACTCGTTGCCCACACCTGGAATCGCTACAACGTCGAAAACGAAGAGACCCGCGAGCACCGCGACATCTTTGTTTGCCGCGGTTTGCGCGAGAGCTGGCCGGAGTTTTGGAGAATCTTTCGCTACTACGGTTAGCCGGGATGGCTCTTGCGGCCATGGGATCCGAGTGCTTGACAAGCTCGGGATCCGATATTGGCACGATTGGATTCATATCGACCTTCCTCGAAACACGATGTTCAGGTGACCACTCGCGCTGCGAAGATCACCCCGAACAGGCACAAGGCTACGCCAAACACACATTCGACAATCCGTTCAGCTTTTTGGTATCGGTGGCGAATGATCGGACAGGAAAAAATTGCGGTAACCGTAGAGCGCCACGCAATCGAGGTCAGCACAATTGCTACGAGCATGGCTCCCCGCAGCATTCGCGAGTACGCGGGGTGCACTGCCACCGCAAAAATGCTCGCGAAAAAGATAACGGTTTTGGGATTGCTAAGGTCAGTGAGGAGTCCCCGCCAAAAGTAGTCTGCCATCGATCCGCCCCTAGGGGCTGAATGACGGTATGTATGGGCCGTGACGCGGCACGCTAGCATTCTTATTCCAAGCCATAGCAGATAAAAACCGCCAAGCAGTTGAATGCCCTTCATTGTTTTTCCGCCTGTTTGAAGCAACGGGACAACGCCGAACAGACCGCAACACGCGTACATCGCATCGCCCGTGGCTGCTCCCAGGCCGGTTAGAAGGCCAGCCGTTCTTCCTGTTCTCAGTGTTGCCTCGATGACCACGAAGAAATTCGGGCCGGGACTGACCAACCCAAGGAAGAACAGCCCAACGACCATAAGCACCGCATGGAACTCGGCGTTCATCGGTCTCAAGGGGAGGATCATGTCAATTCCATGCAGATCCTGGAAGGGGAGAATTAATGTATGGTTGGTCAAATCCATGTAATACTAAGGAAAACAAAGGAGAATATTATGAAAAATAAGGACATTGTGAAAGATCACAAAAATTTGGCACTGCTCCGTCTGCTGGAGAAGAATCCCCGTGTACCCATGTCAGAGATAGCGCGACGAATCGGGATGTCTAACCCCGCGGTAAAGGAGAGGATTCTGCGCCTTGAAGAGGCGGGTATCGTGGCTGGGTATCGACTTGAATTGAATCCCAAAGAATTGGGCTACAACGTCACAGCTTTCGTCAGGGTTCGGCCTTTTCCCGGTCACCTCCACAAAATCGCGGAGTTAGCACAGGCAATCCCCGAGGTCAGCGAGTGCCACCGGATCACCGGTGAAGACTGCTTCATCCTAAAGGTATTGCTGAAGGAGATCTCGAGCCTCGATGGGCTTTTGGACAAATTCCTCGCCCATGGACAGACGACGACCTCGATCGTCCAGTCGTCACCTGTATCACCCAGGGGGGTACCGCTTCCGGCGGCGTCGGGGTCTTGATCTTTATGCGGCTTAGAAGTTCTGCTAACGATCAATCACGCCGCACCAACCTGGGCTTGTGTTGGCGGTCGTGAGTTTTTTTGAAGTACCCGCCACTGTCCGGGCGAAGTCCCTTCCCAATGGTGGAAAGCCCGAAAGAAGGAATTTGCGTCTTCGTAGCCCAACAGATAGGCGGTTTCATGCAGCTCCACGGACGAATGGAGCAGATAGTGGCGTGCGAGTTCACGACGCGCCTCTTCCAGCAAACGCTGAAACGAGAGGCCCTGCTCGGTAAGCCGCCGCTGCAAGGTTCGAGTGCTGACGTGTAGCTCTGTTGCAAGATCCTGTATACCCGGACGTTGACCCGCCAGCAGATGCTTCAAAATGCCTTTGGCTTGTTCGCCGAAGCTTTTCTGCGCGAGCTGTTGTGCCAGCTCCGCCTCAAGCTGCGGAGCGACAATCGCCAGCAATTCAGCGTTGTAGGTGACAAAGGGCAGTTCGATATCCGCTTTGCCGAATACCAAGGCGTTCTGGCTGGCCTTGAACCTTACGGGGCAGCGAAAATGCGCCTCATACATTTCTCGGTGGGCCGGAGCCCGTGCCAGCTCCACGCGGACGGGATTCAGGGGCCGCTCGGTGCCTCGGCGTCCGATGCCGACAATCCATGCGAAACACACGTCTACCAGTAACGGCGGCTCTCTCTCATGCGCGAGAAGCCAGCCAAACTGGATCGTCCATTCATAACCCCGTTTGACGAGACGAATTTCCTCAGGACAGGTCAGTTGTTTGTAGCGCGCCAGTCGCTCGACCGCGTCCCGAAACGACCGGGCGGAGAGCGCGGCGATTTTAATTGGGTCGTAGCGCTCGACGCGCTCTTCGGTCCCGAGCTTTAAACCAAAGGCTGGATCGTCGCTGGCGTTCGCAATTCCTCGGTAAAGCGCGAAGAACTCCTCGGTGTTCACCAGGATCTTTTCCTGGTTAAACAGCCCCACCGGCAGTCAGCTTGTCGCAGCACTGCCTTCGGCGAAAGACCCAGCTCTTCAAGCCTTCGTGGCAGGGTAGTCGACACTCGAAATCGGTTCGTCATCGCTCACCCACGGACCTAGCCTAGGGCCTGGTATTGTTCGTCGCTAACCTTTTCCATCCAGTCGACAACCTTGCCGTCTTTCCTTTCCTGCATGGCGAAATGCGTCATGGCCGTTGTCGGCGTGGCACCATGCCAGTGCTTTTCTCCAGGTGAGAACCACACTACATCACCGGGCCGCAGTTGCTCAACCAGGCCTCCCCAGCGCTGAGCCCAGCCGCAGCCAGCGATAACCACAAGAGTCTGGCCGAGAGGGTGTGTATGCCAGGCAGTTCGCGCGCCTGGCTCAAACGTGACGCTCGCCCCTTGCATAAGTGCTGGGTCAGGCGCCTGAAAAAGCGGATCAATCCGCACCGAACCAGTGAACCACTCTGACGGTCCCTTCATTGAGGGCTGCGAACCTAATCTCTTGATTTCCATCTGACGAACCCCTTCCATGAAAAGGATTGCGGGATCGATCCGTTGCCAGCCCACTCAGCGGCCGGTCATCTGCTCCAAGTGTTCGGGGTATCGAGCTCCTTGTACCCGGATCTTGGAGGCAACACCGTTGATCTGGCGGACGTCGTCGGGCGTAAGCTCGATCTTCACCGCATCGATGTTCTCTTCGAGCCGATGCAACTTGGTTGTGCCAGGGATAGGGACCATCCAAGGTTTCTGAGCGACAATCCACGCGAGCGCAATCTGAGCAGGTGTCGCCTTCCTTTGTTGTGCGAAGTCGGTGAGGACATCCACCAAGGTTTGGTTCGCTTTTCGGTTCTCCGGCGTGAAGCGCGGGACGATGTTGCGGAAATCCGCTTTGTCGAATCGCGTATCTTCTGTAATCGCTCCGGTGAGGAAGCCCTTGCCAAGAGGGCTGAACGGAACAAATCCAATACCCAGTTCTTCGAGTGTCGGAAAGATTTCCTCTTCCGGCTTTCTCCACCACAGCGAGTATTCGCTCTGGAGTGCAGCAACCGGCTGAACCGCATGTGCGCGACGAATGGTTTGCACACCCGCCTCGGAAAGACCAAAGTGCTTCACCTTGCCTTGTTCGATCAGCTCCTTCACGGCTCCCGCAACGTCTTCGATCGGAACATTCGGATCCACACGATGCTGATAGAACAGATCAATGACATCCGTCTTGAGGCGCTTGAGCGAGGCTTCGGCTACTTCCTTGATGTGCTCCGGCCGGCTATTCAGGCCAGCCGGTTTGCCGTCGGCATCGAACTGGAATGCGAACTTGGTGGCGATCACCACTTGATCACGGAAGGGCGTGACCGCTTCGCCGACCAGTTCCTCATTCTTGTGCGGCCCGTAGGCCTCAGCGGTGTCGAAGAAAGTAACGCCGCGCTCGAATGCCCTGCGAATGAGCGAGATGCCCTGTTGCTTGTCCACCGCCGGGCCGTAGCCATAGCTGAGTCCCATGCACCCAAGTCCCATGGCCGACACCTCAAGTTTGCTGTTCCCTAATTTTCGCTTCTGCATTGTTTCTCCTTCGTGGTGTTCATTTCAGGGAAGCCATGTCGATCGAGAAGCGATACTTCACATCCGACTTCAGTAGTCTCTCGTAGGCTTCGTTGACTCTCTGGATCGGAATCACTTCGACATCGGCCGTGATGTCGTGCTGCCCGCAAAAGTCGAGCATCTCCTGTGTTTCGCGTATGCCGCCAATGGGCGAACCAGAGAGGCTGCGGCGGCCCATGATTAAGCCGAACGCTGAAACTGCAAGAGGCTTTTCCGGCGCGCCGACAAGCGTGATGTTGCCATCGCGGCGAAGCAAATGGATGTAAGCGCTGATGTCGTGATTTGCCGAAACAGCGTCCAGAATGAAGTGGAAGCTGCCCGCATGCTTTTGCATCTCGTCCGCATCCCGCGAGATGACGACCTCGTCTGCTCCCAGGCGGAGCGCGTCTTCCTTCTTACTGGGCGATGTCGAGAAGACAACGACGTGCGCTCCAAGCGCGTGTGCAAACTTCACGCCCATGTGACCCAGCCCGCCCAAACCGACTACGCCAACTTTCTGGCCTCTGGTTACGCCCCAGTGCTGCATGGGCGAGTACGTAGTGATGCCGGCGCAAAGCAAAGGAGCGGCTCCGGCAAGCTTGAGGTTCGAGGGAACGCGTAGGACGAACCTCTGGTCCACAACGACGCTGTCCGAGTAGCCACCGTAGGTGACACCACCCAGATGCTTGTCGGGAAAGTTGTATGTGAGGGTTATGTTCGGGCAGAACTGTTCGAGCCCCGCCTGGCACTCGGGGCAGACACGGTCGGAGTCAACCATGCAGCCCACCGCCGCGAGGTCGCCAGGTTTGAACTTGGAGACTGCGGAGCCGACTTCAGTGACGCGTCCGACGATCTCGTGTCCGGGGACGCAGGGGTAGACGGTCGGCATCACGTTTTGCCACTCGTTGCGCACTTGATGCAAGTCCGAGTGGCACACACCACAGTAGAGAATTTCAATCTGCACGTCCTCCGGACGCGGCTCGCGGCGTAGGATCGTAGCGGCGGTGAGACCCGATGTCGGGCTTCCCGCGGCATATGCTCTCGCGACATAGCCTGGCTTCGGTTGCAATTGGCTTTCTTCTTCGAGCGCGATTCTTTGAGCCTCGTTCATTTCTGGAACCTCCTGGTCGTTCACAACTTTAGATGTTCCCACCACCGGAGCGCACTAGCAGAGCACGCCAATCTGCTTGCAAAACGCGCCATCGATCCGGCTGGCGAGATACTTCCAGCTGAACCAAAATAGCCTTTCTTGGTTCTTTTCGTTTCGCCGTTTCCTACTTTGGCCCCACGAAATTCGACAGACGCCGAGCGCGCACGTCGAAGTCTTGCAGCCATTCCTTCCTTGTGGTATTTCGGTGCGTCTCCCACGGACATGATATTGGGTAGGACGATGGGGTGGAAAGGATTCTCGTGAGTGGCAACCTAGCGAATTCGTCGACAGTCACGGCTCTCCTCGCAATTCCCAGCCAGGTGATTTGGTCCTATTTTGACGGTGGAGTGGTTCTTGCAATCGGGCTGGTGGGATTATTTCTCAGGGGCGATTGGCAAAAAGCACGGGGATTCGACAAGCTGATTCTGTTCGGGCCGCTTTTCTACGCGGCTCCGCTCGCGGCATTCGGCACCGAACATTTCACGCTGACGGCGGCCATTGCATCAATCGTGCCGCCTTGGATTCCGTGGCATCTGTTTTGGACATACTTTGTGGGCGTTTGCTTTATCGCAGCTGCGCTCAGCCTGGTTACGGGGATTCAGGCACGTCTCGCGGCGAGTCTGCTGGCCTTGAACTTTTTCCTGTTCGTGGTGCTGATGGACATCCCAGGTTGGGCACAAGACCCACGAGATCGCTTTGGGCTGACGCTCGCGCTGCGGGAATTATCGTTCAGCGGCGGCGCTTTGGCGCTAGCAGCCAGCCTCACTGAGCTATCGCGCGAGCGCGCGGCGCACATCCTTGCGACGGTGGCACGATACTTTGTTGCCATTCCTGTGCTGTTTTACAGCTTCGAGCAATTCCTGCACGGCGATCACGTGCCCGGCGTTCCGCTGGAGCCACTGACTCCTCAGTACGTCTACGGACACGCTATTTGGACGTACGTGGCGGCCGTGGTTTACGGCGTCGCGGGCATCCTGTTGCTTGCTGGCAAGAAAACTCGCGCGGCCGCAACGTGGGTGGGTTTGACCGTGCTCTTCGTGGAGTTGGTCGTCTATGTGCCGATCGGAGTCGTGGAGCGCGCCAGCCTCGACAATGGCCTTAATTACGTGGGGGATACGCTGATGTTTTGCGGCGCCGTTCTCCTACTCGCCGGCGCCATGTCACGCGAAGCGTAACGGCTGATCGGTGGTACCAGGAAACCCAGCGCCACTCACCCTGGAAGTGACCGAGCAGCGAACCTAGCCTTGTGAGTGTCATGGACTCAGCTCGTGCCGGCCGTCTTCACTTTCTGCTCCCCCTTAGAGGAGACAGAATCGCGAACCAGGTAGGTACGCTGAAGGGGAACGGCAAGCGTCGCGCTGACCGACTCTACAATTCCAAGCAGTTGCAGAAGTAGGCGCTCTTGAATCGCCAAAAACTCGTCGTAGTCCGCGGCAAAGATATACGCGAAAATTTCCACATCCTGGGAAGCGCTCTTAATGTCGATGAATCTTACGCGCGCTGTGTTCGATTCCACGTGAGGGTGTTTGTCCAACAGATCGCGGAACCTGCCGAGAATGGTTTCCATCTGATCGACGGTTGTCTCGTGGCTCAGCGAGATCGTCCGATGGAACAAAAACTTGTCGCGAACTGTGAAATTCTCCAAATTCATTGTGGCGAGTTGCCCGTTCGGAATCGTGACGATCGTACGATCGATGGTGCGGATCTGCGTCGAGCGGAGCCCGATGTCCACGACTGTTCCGATGATGTCGCCGATCTTGCAGCTGTCCCCAATGCGCACTGGTCGATCCGAGATAATCATGATCCCGCCGAACAGGTTCTCCAGCGTCTTTTGCGCTGCGAATGCCAGCGCCAAACCGCCAATCCCGAGACCGGTAAGAGCCGCGGTCAGATTTATACCGGCCAGATAAAGTACCGTCAAAATGCCGATGATAAGAACGGCGATCTGAAGCATCCGGCCCAGCAATCCTGCCAGCGCGATCTTCCCCAACGCGTGGGTCTTTCTCAGCCGCCCAAGGTACAGGTCGCGCGCGATGCCAAGCACCCTCATCAACAACCACGCAGCTCCGAAAACGATCAGAACGTTCCCGAAAACGCTCGCAAAGTGTCGGCCCAGCAACGTGTAGGAGTAGCCCGAGCCAATGAGCAACAGGATCCCGAACAGGACCAGCCGTAAAGGTCCAACCAGGCCCTGCACTGAGTCGATTTCCGCGCTTACCCGGAACCATTTAGCCACCGCCGCGAGAAGTGGTCTCAAAAGACGACCAAACAAGGATCCGAGCATCAGCACCAACGGAATCGAGATCAGGGCCATAGACCATAGCCACAGCGGCCGGGAAAAGACCCTGGCATTCAGCCATTTCGGCAGGTATCGCACAAGTTCCGGGGCGCTTCCGATGTCTTCGTAGATTTCAGGCACGTGCCGCAGCGTGTCTCGAGAAAAAAGCCAAACTGGCGGGTTGTCTCCGCGTTGCACGCGCTCAACCCAAAGTTCCACACTCCGCGTTGAGGTCTTTGCAACACCCACCAAGTCGCGATTGGGATTCTCACTGTTTAGAAGATCGCCTTCGGGTTGGGTGCTTAGCTTGCTGAGGTCAACCGAGGCCTGTCGGTTGAGGATTGTTTGCAGCTGCTTTGCCAGTTCTCGGGCCAGATTGCCGTGTTGCTTTGTGTCCATGTAGATGACGGCTCGATCGTAGTCTTCTCCCTCTGTTGCTCTCATAAAGCCAAGGACTGTGCCGCGCGGCGTGCTGCGTCCGAACGGATCGTCACTGGATTCCTCGCGAGCCGGGGGGGTCTGCGGCCCAACGGGAAGTTGGGCTTTGAGTCCTGGTGTGATAAGCGCGACCAAAAGGAGCAGACGGTTGAGCCTTCGCGTATCCATGCAAGTCTCCATCAGCAGCAACCAACTGCGGATACGTGGTCGCGCCGTTTCGGGCGGTTGTCGCTCGGTTCGGCCAGACGGCGTAAACTTCTCGTTGTACTCCTCCGGTGCAACCGGTGTAGAACTACTTCTTTTTGACAAGCATGATTCGCCACAGCCCCTTCAGATCATCCCTTTACTTCCCTCCAAGAACAAGACGTTTCATTTTTGGCATGCCTTTGTGAAAAAGCTGAAAGCCGGAGCGCAGTGATTGGTCCTTTCGTGCCCGAGGCTGGCCTCCGTTACAACCGCAACAAGGTCCTCATCGATCCTTATGCGCGCGGAAACACCAAAACGCTCTGGAAACGTGTTGATGCAACGGGCGATTCGGATAACGTTGCCACTTCGCTGCGCTCCGCCGTCATTGATCCCGAAGACTACGATTGGGAGGGAGACAAACCTCTGAGCCGGCCTATCGAAGACACCATCATTTACGAAATGAATGTGCGAGGCTTTACAAGTCTCCGACATCAAGAGTTCAGCACGCCGGCAGGTTTTGGCACTCATAGAAAAATTTCCGTACTCGAAGGAACTTGGTGTTACCGCCGTGGAGCTGCTGCCGATCTTTGACTTTGACATTCGGCGAAGACTTGCGGGGTCTAATCAATCCGTCCCGCAGAATGCTTTCGAGATGTGGAAGAAATGTGTAGTGCCAAAGGACTGCCGTTTCAGCCATCGTTGTTTCCGCATTAGCGAAACTCGTAGCTGAAATCTGTTCGCTGTCTTCGATCTCAGAAAGTCCAAGTCAAACACCCTCGTCTCGCCCACCGTAGAAGGTCACCTTCCCGTCCACGACATTCCCCACGTAGCGGCCCTCGCTGAGAAACTGCATGACCTTTTTGCCGGAGCGTGCTAACTGCGCCCACCGGGATTTCGTTTCGGGATTCTGCTCCAGCCCCCGAATCTCGTTTCCGCCGAACGCGAAATCCACCTGCCGGAGACCGCGCTTCGGACTGCGCTTGACGGGATAACGCTCCGGCCCTAGCTCGACCGCCTTGGCGTTCTCCACAAGAGCCTGCCGCCAGACTTCGATGAGCGTCTGCTCGAAGGACGAGTTCATAGGAAATTTCTGGTTCAAGAGCGGATTATACTTCGTGTATCAAAGACGACGAGCCGAGTACGGGCGTCAAGCGCTATTCGGAGCAGGAATTCAGCGAAAAGGTGCGCGATGGCGACCATGCAGCCCGTACTTCGAGGCGACCTGGTGTCGCTTGTAGGCTCTCGAGATGAACTGGAAAAAGTTGCTGGCAGAACATAAAAATGGCGGAGAGGGGAGGAATCATGCTTCGAACCTTTCTACTCGTTGTTTTCCTCGCGCTCAGCGCGATGACCGTGGAAGCGGCGGTGAAAGTAGAGAAAACGGAGTATAAGGGATGGCTGAACTGCTATCGCGTTTCGAACGGCGAGGTGGAATTGATTGTGACCGCGGACGTGGGGCCTCGCATCATCCGGTTCGGCTTTATTGGGGGACAAAACCTGTTCAAGGAATATCCCGAACAACTCGGAAAGAGTGGAGAAGAGAAGTTTCAACTTCGCGGGGGAGACCGTGTGTGGAAAGCGCCGGAAGACCCGATTGCCACATGGGCGCCGGACAACGTTCCGGTTGAGATCGAAGTGACGCCGACCGGCCTCATCGCTCGCGAACCCATCGAGCCGCTCACCAAGTTGCAGAAAGAGATTGAGGTAAGCCTCGCCGGGGCGGGAACGAGCGTAAAGGTGACCCACCGCATCACAAACCATTCGTTGTTCCCGCTCGAATTCGCTCCCTGGGCGCTGACCATGATGGCACCGGGCGGCCTCGCCGTGTCGGGCTTCCCGCCACGTGGAAGACATCCCATCAACCTCGAAGCCACCAATCCCCTGGTGATGTGGGCGTACACGGATCTTTCCGATCCGCGCTGGAAATTTACAAAGAAGTATCTAACTTTGCGGCAGGACCCGAATACCAAGGATGCCCAGAAACTAGGTGCCTTCAACCCGGACACCTGGGGCGCCTACCTGTTGAACGGGGAGGCGTTCGTCAAGCGCGGCAAGGCCGATCCGTCGAAGCCCCACCCGGACTTCGGGTGTTCGTTCGAAACCTTTACGAACAACGAGTTCCTCGAGATCGAAACCCTCGGACCGATGACGAAGTTAGAACCTGGACAGGCGGTGGAACTCGTGGAGGACTGGGGGTTGTTCCGCAACGTGAAAATCGCAGATATCAATGATGAGGAACTCGACCGCGTGGTTCTTCCGCTCGTAAAGAGTGTTGGTGCAGGTCGGTGATTCTGCGGCTCACGGTTTCCTCGAAGCCATGGTGTTCTCGCCCTCGCCTACGCCGCGGTGGGCCATCGAAAGAACGCCATCGAGGAATGTGAGCTCACAATGGCGCTTGGCCGAAGGGCGACTTTCACTCTCTTGGCGACGGCAGCGGTACACGCAATGCTACACGAGGAAGCGGAGGCGCGCAGGATTCTGGGAGATGTTGAGAGAAATTGGAAGCCTGATGGTGTGGCGTCGTACTGGATCGCGGTCGGCCGCGCAAGCCTGGGGGATAAGGATGCAGCCTTCGAGTGGCTGGAAAAGGCTTTCCAAGAGTGAAAATCGCATTGCTGGTCGCTAGCGGATTCGTAAGTCCCTTGGTTTTCCGTCTTAAGAAAATCTGGCGGAGAGGGGGGGATTCGAACCCCCGGTACACGTTTTAGCGCGTACAACGGTTTAGCAAACCGCCGCCTTAAGCCTCTCGGCCACCTCTCCGAAGTTCGCTCGTTGCGCCAATTGTATCGTAGAGTCTGATTTAGTGACAGACCTCATGGGTGACGTTGTGGAACTGCGAGGTCAGTAGAAGAAGCCCTCGTTGACTTCTGGGTTCATACAAGTATCATAAGGCGAGTGGCGAAGGAGTTCGCCCTCTAACCGCTGTCCCCTTCATGCTGGGACAGATGATGACTCCTGACAAGGGAATCTTTGTCGCGGAGTCATATCCCCGGCAACGACCCCAACAACTTAGAGAGAAGCGAGAGCTGAAATGGGCAATGTCTGGGTACTGGCTTCCCTGTGGGTCGGATTGGCACTGGTTGCAACTCTGCTTGCGATCTGGTTCAAAATCTCAACGGCACTGACAGAGATCCTGCTGGGAACAGTCGCACAGTTGACTGTCACGGCGATCGTTGGCCCTGTGGGTCTGGCCGCGAAAACGGAATGGATCACCTTCCTGGCCGGTACAGGAGCGATTGTGCTGACGTTCCTTGCAGGTGCGGAGCTTGATCCGACCATCTTCCGAGTCAAATGGAAAGAAGCAACGGTTGTCGGACTTGTAGGCTTTTTCGGACCCTTTCTGGGCTGCACGGCCGTCGCACACTACGTCTTGCACTGGACCATCAGGTCGAGCTGGCTCGCAGGCGTAGCACTGTCCACAACATCGGTGGCGGTCGTCTACGCGGTCATGCTAGAGCTCGGCTTCAACAAAACTGAGTTCGGAAAGGCCATTCTGGCTGCGTGTTTCATAAACGATCTTGGCACCGTTATCGCTCTGGGCCTGATCTTTTCGCCGTTTACTGTTCGCACTGTCGTGTTCGTCGTGGCGAGCGTTGTTGCCTGCTTCATCCTTCCGTATCTAACGCCGCGTTTCTTCAGACATTACGGTGGTCGGGTGTCCGAACTTGAGGCGAAGTATCTTCTCTTCTTGCTGTTCGGCATGGGAGCTTTAGCTGCATGGTCGGGGAGCGAGCCTGTTCTCCCCGCATACATCATTGGCATGGTCCTCGCCGGAACTGTCGGAAAGGACCACGTCTTGATCCGTCGGTTGCGGACGCTCACCTTTGGCCTACTCACGCCGTTCTACTTCCTTCGAGCTGGCTCCTTTGTTTCTGTCCCCTCGCTCATCGCTGCACCGGTCGTGTTTCTCGTGCTGTTTGGAGCAAAGATGGCCTCGAAGATAGTTGGACTCTATCCGACCGTGAAAGCCTTCAAGTATCAGCGTGAGGAAGGTTTGTATTACACCCTAATGATGTCGACGGGTCTCACATTTGGAACGATCTCGGCCTTGTTTGGCCTGAGTCACGGGGTCATCGACCAAGCCCAGTACTCGTACCTCGTGGCAACCGTGATTGGAAGTGCTGTTGTTCCGACGATGTTCGCAAATGCATGGTTTATGCCCAGACACTTGCTGCCCAAAGCAGAGTTAGAAGCAAAGCAAGTGAGCGCCGCGACTACCGAGTGAGGAGGCAAGATGACCGGACGCAGGCACTCTCAGTTTGAGAAGATTCTTATCGGGTACGACGGTTCTGCCCAAGCGGATAAGGCGGCAGACACTGCTCTCTTACTGGCGCAATCCCTGGACGCAAAAGTCCTGGTTCTCGCCGTCGCGCGCCCGCCGGAACCGGCAACGATCGTTGAAGTCGATGCCATGCTCGACGACGCACGGGAGCATTTCGAACAGCAGTTCAAGAAAATCATGCAGCGCGCAAAGGACCTGGGAGTCGAGCTAGAAACCACGATCGTGGTGGGCCATCCAGTC
This sequence comes from Candidatus Acidiferrales bacterium, assembly GCA_035622155.1. GTDB lineage: Bacteria > Acidobacteriota > Terriglobia > Acidiferrales > UBA7541 > Palsa-295. Next base: position 13,584 of record DASPVW010000015.1, on the reverse strand, counting down.
GAGCAAATTGTCCATCGCGCGGAAATCGATCAGGTTGACTTAATCGTCTTGGGTCGACGAGGAAGGTCGAGGTTCGAAAAGATGCTGGTCGGTTCCACGGCGGAGAAGGTACTCCGGTATGCTCATTGCCCGGTGATGGTTGTGAGATGAGAGAAGAGAATCCCGGCTCGTCGCCGAATGTTCGACTCTTAAATGAGTATCAAGCGCGGCGGTTGCGCGTTGACGAGACACTCGTCACGAGGCTTGACGCCTCTCGCCGTTCGTGGCTACCATGGCGCACTTTGCGAAACCGTCGGCGCTGCCGCTCGAAACAGGTTTTTGCCTATGACACTTTCCTATCGTGCAGAAAATGTCGGCAGCTTCTTGCGCCCTCCAGAACTTTTGCAAGCCCGCGCGGCTCATGTGAGTGGCCAGTTGACTCTCGATCAGCTCCGCTCGGCCGAAGACCGCGCCATCCTCGAAGTTTTTGAGGGCCAGCGTAAAACGGGCATGCCCATCTTTACGGACGGTGAATTGCGTCGAGGCTCGTGGCTCACAGACATGGCAGACGCCGTCGAGGGCTTCGTGCAAGAAAAAGTCACGCTCGAATGGAAGGGGCCGGGCGGCGGCGCGGAGGGGAGCACGGCGCAAGTCGCTGGAGGTAAACTGCGCAAAGTTCGGAAAATGACCGCGCACGAACTTCCGTTGTTGAAAAAATCTGCTTCGGGACCATTCAAGATCACTCTGCCTTCACCTTCAAACTTTATGGTGTCAAGCTACAAGGCTGGCATTACCGATCGCGTTTATCCTTCCCCAAACGATCTGCTCCGGGACGTGATCGAAATTACGCGCGATGAGATTCGCTGGCTTGTCTCCGAAGGCGTCACTTACATTCAGTTCGATGCGCCCTACTACTCGCACTATCTCGATCCCGTGCAACGTGATCGCATGCGGTCACTGGGTCTGGATCCAGACGAGCAGTTTGACAAAGCGATCGCAGGCGACAACGCCGCCTTCCAGGAGGCTCCTCGAGCCAGAGTCCGCCGGGCCGCGCACATCTGTCGCGGCAACAGCCGCAGCCGCTGGTACACCGAGGGAGGCTACGAGGCCATCGCCGAAAGGCTTTTCGGTTCGCTCGACGTCGATACTTTCTTGCTCGAATACGACACGGAGCGTGCGGGCACCTTTGAACCTTTGCGATTGGTGCCGCGCGGCAAAACAGTGGTTCTCGGTCTGGTCACCACAAAACAGCCACAGCTGGAATCACAAGACACTCTCGGTCGCCGCATTGAGGAGGCGGCGCGTTACATCCCGCTGGAAAACCTGGCCATCAGCACGCAGTGCGGCTTCGCATCGGTGGCAGCCGGCAACCTGCTTTCAGTCGATGACCAGTGGCGCAAACTCGCCCTCGTCGTCGATACAGCCCGCAAGGTTTGGGGGTAGCATGACGCAGCTCTGCCGCGCCCTCCGTCGGCCCCGAGATGCCAAACGAACCCAGGTGTTTCTCGCCGGCAACCCTGCGATCACCGCGGGCGGGTTGCGGTAGAAGCCGGCGCGCCCCTCCATGCAACCTTCCACGCCCGTTTCGGTATCATGCAAGAGATGGCGCCCCGACCTGCCAACCCGTCTATCGAAACGCATCCGGCCGAGCCCAGTGATGTCGCGCCGGAACCGCTCAGTCGCTTGCGAGCTTCGTCCGCGCTGGCCGATGTGATCGAACGTTGCTGGCGCAAAGCAGATCCACCCGAGAAATGGAATCTTACTCGGGAGCAATTCGTAACGGCGCTTGAGCGCAGTACGGCACATCGCTTTAAAGATGCGCCACCCAGTGACAAAGCCGTCGAGACCTATCTTGAAACGCTGCACCCATCTGATCTGGCACTTGCGCGCGCCTGCAGCGCCGGCAACTCGGCCGCGTGGGAGTTTTTCATTGCTCGATTCCGGCCTGAACTCTATCGCGCTGCTCGTGCTATTGCCGGCGAAGCGAGTTCGCGCGAGTTGGCCGATTCGCTCTATGCAGACTTATTCGGCCTCGGCGAATCAGAGGAGCGCCGCAAATCGTTGTTCGATTATTTCCATGGCCAGAGCAAGCTCAGCACCTGGCTTCGCGCCGTCCTCGCTCAGCGTCATGTGGATGAAATGCGACGCGCGCGCAGGACCCAACCGTTCGAAGATGACACTGGCGGGGAGCGCCAGGAAGTCTCTGCGTCAGCAGGATCGGCCAACGCTCATCCGGATCCTGAGCGGGCCAGATACCTGGCCATCCTGCAAGTGGCCCTGACGAGAGCGATCGGCTCGCTCGAGCCCGGGGACCGATTGCGTCTTGCCTATTATTACGCCGACGACCGCACGCTGGCAGAAATCGGTCGTTTGCTAGGCGAACATGAAGCAACCGTTTCGCGCAAGCTCGAGCGCACGCGCCGGGCTGTGCGCCGCCGGGTCGAAGCGGCTTTGCGCGAGGAGAAGCAGTGGACGGAGGAGCAGGTGCGCCTCTGCCTGGAATACGCCTGCGACGAATGGCCGTTTGATTTGACCGAGAGCGTGCGTTCGGCCCGCTCCTCGCTCAAACCGGCAGCACAGCAACCGACGCCGGATTAGGCTCGTGAACGCAAGATTTCAAATTTCGAGCGTTCCAAGAGAGGGGGGAAAATAGCGAGATGGCTTCGCGAGACCAGGGAAAAACATCAGCCAACCTGCTGCGCCAAAGCCTGTCTGATTCGGGCGCCGTTTGCCCGGGCCCCGACATCCTCGCCGCCTATTTCGAGCTCTCGCTCGATGCGGAAGAATCGGCACGTTACCAATTGCATCTGTCGCAATGTGCGCGCTGCCGGGAACAGCTCGCCGCCCTAGATCGCGCCGGCTCGCTGGCAGCGGCCGATGGCACAAGGCCTCAACTTGCTTCCTATTGGGGGTGGCTCTGGGATTGGCGCCTACTCGCGCCCGTCGCGGCTGCGTTGATCGTTGCTGCCGTATGGGTGGCGAGGCGGCCTTTGCCGAAGCAGCCCGGCAAGACGTCACCGCTTGTGGCCATGTCGCAAAGGGAGCAGGTGCCGACGATGCCTCCCACGCCCGAACGCACGCAGGCGGAAAACGGGTCACTTCCTAGCGAGGTGTCCCGGGCAGCTCATGCGCCGAATCTTGCGAGCGATCTTGGCCCGGCAGCGAAGCCCTCGCCGAAAACTGCACCACCCGCAGGCGCCAAGCAGGCCGAAACAGACTCGGTTGTCTCCGGAAGTGTCGCCGCATCTCGCATGCCTACTTTGCCGGCAAACGAGACTGGCGGGCCTCCAGCGCCCGGAGGAGACCGCGCAACCCCTCAGACAGAAACGATCGGTCCCGGACCTACATCGATGGAAATGAAACGCAATCAAGCACTGGCTCCCGCGCGCGTGTCGGCAAAAACCGATGCGGAGGTGGCAGCGCAGGCTCTTGCCCTCAAGGTCAAACGCCCGTCCACCGGAGGGGTTATCGCAACGCCCGATCCCCAAGTGCTGTGGGGGATTACCGAAGCCGGGTTTGTGGAGCGCTCCGAAGACGGTGGCGCATCCTGGTTGCGGCAGTTGCCTGACGCCAGAGCGCGGTTCTCGGCTGGATCAGCTCCCTCGGAAAAGATCTGTTGGCTCGTCGGCCCTAATGGCGTGATCTTCCTTACCAACAACGCGAAGGATTGGAGGCGAATCTCGCCCCCGGCGCCTGCGAACTTCGTTGCCATCACAGCCGAGGACGTTTCCACCGCCACCGTGACCGCGGCCGATGGCCGCAAGTTCACCACCCGCGATGGCGGTGCTCATTGGAGCTCGGCGCGGTAGCTGTCGCTTGAGGCCGCTAAACGCCTGCAAGAAATTGCGCCTTCTTCGTTCTCTCTTGTGAAGTGATCTTACAGTACAGGAGAGAATTCATGTCATTATCCAAGGCATCGCGGCTTTCTAGATGGGCTGCTCTGGCAGGGCTTCTGCTTCTCCCACTGATCACCCGGATCGAGGCCAGCGGCGTCAGCGAGAACCCTGGCCCCGTTACGACGACCCAAAAAGATCAGACGGATGTGTCAGTTACCGTCTACAACTCGAATCTCGCACTCGTCCGGGACGTTCGCCGGGTTCATCTGGAACCCGGCGTGTTGCCGCTTCGATTCGAAGACGTAGCGGCGTCGATCATGCCCGCGACCGTGCATTTTCGTTCCCTCACCGATCCGGCAAAGCTAAATGTCGTCGAACAGAATTACGAATACGACCTGCTGGACCCTCAGAAACTGCTGCAAAAGTATGTGGGCCGCGAAATCACGCTCGTGCAACGCGAAACCGACGCCGGCTCTACGAAATGGGTTGAGGCCAAGGCGTTGCTGCTTTCCGACAACAACGGTCCGGTCTGGAAAATCGGAAACGAGATTGTCACCGGGATGGCCGCCGAATCCTATCGCTTCCCCGATCTTCCGGACAATCTCTACAGCCGGCCGACTCTTATCTGGACCCTTGACAATCGCGGCGCCGGCGCGCAACAGGTCGAAGCGTCCTATCTCGCAAACAACATAAGTTGGAGCGCCGACTACGTGTTGACGGTGGGCCGCGACGAAAAAATGGCGGATCTCGATGGCTGGGTCACCCTCGTCAACAACAGTGGCGCGAGCTATCACGACGCCACACTGCAGCTGGTCGCAGGTGAAGTGCACCGTACTCCCCAGGCCGAGGCCGTCATGCGCGACATGGTAGTGAAGGAGATGTCCGCCCCGGCCGCCAAGCCCGGTTTCGAGCAGGAGCCGTTTTCAGAGTTTCACCTCTATTCGCTCGGCCGGCGCACCTCGATTGAGAACAGCGAATCAAAGCAGGTCAGCCTGCTGAGCAAGACAAATATCCCCGTCGAAAAATATCTTTCCGTCGAAGGACAACCCTACTACTTTCGCAATCCGCAGGGGATCGGGAACGCCATCCCCCAGCCGGTAAGGGTCTTCTACCGTTTTCGAAACGACGAAAAATCCGGCCTCGGGATGCCGCTGCCCGCCGGGACCGTGCGAGTCTATCAGGCCGATCGGAAGGGCGCGATCGAGTTTGGCGGAGAGGACACGATCCAGCACACACCCAAGGACGAGGCCTTGCGTATCTACGTTGGCAATGCGTTCGATGTCATATGCGAGCGCAAACAAACCGACTACAAAAAGCTCGCCAGCAACCTTTACGAGCTGGAATACGAAATCACGCTCAGGAACCACAAGGATAGCGCTGTCAACGTCGAGGTGCGTGAGCCGGTGGGCGGCGATTGGGACGTCCTAAACGCAAACTACAAATGGACGAAACTCGATGCAGGGACGATTGGCTTTCAAATTCCCGTCGACAAAGATGGGATCGCTACACTGGACTATCGCGTGCGGGCTAAATGGTAGCGCCAGACTCGACTCAGCAGAAAGCCGAGTTCGCGGTCTTGCAGGGAACTGCCGAGCGGTGGTCGAGCAGGGCGAGCTCGTGAACGAAGATCGGATTGGAAGGAAACTCCCTGGATAGGTCTTCGAGCAGCACACGAGCTCGATCCATCTGGTGCTCGCGTTCCAAGGCCAGGGCGAGCATGATCTTCGCGAATGGCTGCAGGTATTTGCCGTGGTCGGCGGCCCTTTGCATCTGGTCGATTCCGCGCTGGCGGTCGCCATGCACTCCTCCGAACCACAGAAACGCGCGCTTGAATCCGGACAGACACCCGATGACGTAGTTGCTTGTGCCCAGGGCCAGATAGGCATCCTGTGCGTTCGGGTCCACGGTCAGAAGCTTGTTTGCTGTGGCTTCGGCTTGTTTCATTAAGCTGAGCGCGGCGAGCTCTTTCTTAATGATCAGCGCGTCGTAGTTGGATTCCATTCCATCCGCCATGGTGAGAACCAGCAGAGCCTGCTGATCGTTCGGATTGGATTTCAACTGATTCTTGGCCATTTCGCGTGCGCGCTCATTTGCGGCTAAAAAGGGCGCATTGGCGTTTTCCGCGGGAGTACCATCCACTCCATTGAGAAACTTGTCGTTATCCAGGAAAAATGCCGAGGTCAAAACTCCCTTGGCATTGAACTGTTCATAGAGGTAACTTGCCGCTTCGGCGACAAATCCCATAGGGTCCTCTGGCCGGGCCTTTTGGTAGGCAAGGAACTGTGCCCGGGCATCCTTGAAATTCAATTCGTAGAGATCCCGAAAACCGGTATCGAGCAGAGCGCGCAGCGGGTCAGAAGAAGAGGCCGGCTTTTCCGGCTCGGTCGTCACCGATCCCAGCGATTGTGCCGTGGCGGAGTAGGCCAGGAGCGCGAGCGCGGCGAAGGCACCCACCAGGAGCAGCGTGTGCTTTTTTCGAATTGTGAAGGTAGCTCGCAAGGCAGTAGTCTTACCCGACACTCATACCACAGCTGTGGGAGATGCGCCAGACTTGGGGGTGGTGTGCGGCTATCTTGTCCTACAGGTTCTTCAGTATGAACTCCGTAATCCCTCTGTATAGGTCGATCCGAGCCAGGATATCACTTATACCATGCCCTCGACCCGGAAAGATCATCAGATTTGTCGGATACTTTCCGACTTCGATCAGGTCGTTCAGTAACTCCGCGGTGTTGGAAAAGTGAACGTTATCGTCGCCCGTCGAGTGCACCAAGAGCAGTTTGCCTTGAAGCCCGCTCACGTGATTGACCTGCGAGGAGTTTCTGTAACCCTCCGGATTATCCTGCGGGCGCCCCATGTAACGCTCGGTGTACGCCGTATCGTAGAGGCGCCAGTCTGTCACGGGAGCAACTGAAACGCCTGCCTTAAAAACCCCCGGGGCGTTGAACATCGCCACAAGCACCATCGTGCCCCCGTAGCTCCATCCGCAGATGCCGATGCGGGAGCCGTCAACGTAAGGAAGCGATTTCAAATACTTCACGCCCGTGAGCTGATCTTCCAGTTCGACTTTCCCAAACTGATGATAGATCGGCGTCTCGAATGCGTGGCCACGCTGGAAGGATCCGCGATTGTCGAGCGTGAAGACGATGTAACCGTTTTCTGCCATCATCTCGAGCCATAAGAAATCGCTCCTGTCCCATTGGTTGCGCACTTGCTGCAAGCCCGGACCGCCGTAGACGTAGACAAGTACGGGGTATTTGTGGGACGCGTCGAAATGAGGCGGGCGAATCATGGACGCATAGAGCTTGGCACCATCGTCGGTGGCCAATTGAAGGAACTCGAGGCGCGACAGGTCATACTCGCCCAGCTCGCGCACCTTATTCTCATTGATGACTGCCACGTGCGAGCCGTCCACGCGATACAGGTCCTGTCGCGGCGGGCTCATGGCGGTCGAATACGTGTCGGCAAAGGCGGAGGCACCGGGCGCGAAGATAACATCGTGCGTGCCGTCATCCCGCGTGATGCGAGCGACTGACGTGTCGTCGAGTGAGAGTCGATACACTTGTGTGCCCAGCACGTCGTCCTTGTTGGACAGGAAGTAGATCACCCCGTGCTTCTCATCGACAGCGGGGTGGCTATCCGTGCCAGGTCCGAACCCGCCGGTGCCGGTGATGCCCCATTCGCCACTGGTCAGCTGCTTGAGCAGCTTTCCGGAAAGGTCATAGAGATAGTAATGGCGAAAGCCGGACCGTTCGCTCGACCAGAGAAAGCGTCGGTTGTCTGCGAAAAAATAGAGATCGTCGGAAAGATTGATCCAGTATGGGTCGGTTTCGGTAAGGATGGTTTCCGAAGCACCGGTGGTGACATCGCAGAAGAGTAGATCGAGACGATTTTGCGCGCGATTAAGGCGCTCGATAGCGATGCGTCGGCTATCGCGCAGCCACACCACCCGTGCGAGATAGACGTCCGTATCCGCGCCCGTGTCCATCCACTTCGTTTCGCCGCCGTCGACCGAGACAACGCCAACCCGCACAATGGGATTGGCCTCGCCTGCTTGGGGAAAACGCTCATACTCGGTGGCCCCCACCGGCGAGCTCATGTCAACCAACGGATAACGCGTGACGGAACGCTCGTCCATCTCGTAGTAAGCGATTTTCGATGAATCGGGCGACCACCAGTAGGCGGTGCTTGACTCCAGCTCCTCCGGATACAGCCAGTCCAGTTGGCCTTTAAGAATGGCTTCGTTGCCGCCGCTTGTCAGCCGCTTCGACTCGCCGGTCGCCACGTTTGCGATCCAAAGGTTGGAGTCGCGCAGGTAGCTCACCCACTTGCCATCCGGAGAGAACTTCGGATCAGCAAGATCGCCTTCACCCGTAACGAGCGGCTTCGACATCATCGTTTGGAGATCGAGCAGCACCAGATTGGTGCTGCCGATGAACAGCAGCGAAGCGCCAGAAGGCGCCCAACGATAATTGTCCGCTTGCACGCGGCCAAGGCCCGTGGACTGGATGGCTTGCGTCTTGGTGGGTTGTATCACCTGGGCCAGCACGTCCCGGGAAACCAGAATTTTGCGCTCACCCGTGGCCAGGTCGACCGTCCACAGTTCGATGCCGGAGGCGCGACTATCGAGAAAGGAGATGCGGCTGCCGTCGGGGCTCCACTCGATGCCTTGCGCCAACGAGCCGCTTAAGCTCGGCGCGCTGTAGATACGCTCGACAGTGAGCGATTTCGATGATTTGGGCTGCGTGGCGTCGGATACCAGAGAAAGGGCCAAAGTACATACGATGAGCGGAGCCATCAACCCAACTTGCATGGCGCGCCCCCAGAAAAATGAGTCGCTGGACGGGGTTTCCCGCTTTCCGTCATCTGCCGACAAATCATTCACGGTACATAATGCATGAGAGCAAAGACATTGCAAGGATGAAGTCTCTAGGGACACGACCGGGCTGCCAGTCCCCGGCCGTGTCAAGAAAGCAACCGAAGGTGCGACCAGGAGGGCAAGCGCGTTATGCGCGTCCTATAATCGAAACGCCCGCGCGCGGGCGGAGTGCCAAACTGCACCAAATCATCGAGAAATTTATCCACTATTTGCGCTATGAGCGCAATGCTTCGCCGGGGACGATTCGCGAATACCGGCGCGACATTGGTCAGTTCCGGGAGTTCTTAACTCCGCCGGGCGAAAAGACCATGCCGCTCGGCCAGATCGATCATCATATCGTCCGCGAGTACGTAAACTCCCTCTACGACCGGCAGCTGGAAAAGGCGTCCATCGCACGAAGGCTTTCTTCGGTGCGGACGTTTTTCAAGTTCTGCGTGCGCGAGAAATGGATGGACAGGAATCCGGCGCAGCTAGTGAGCGCGCCCAAATTGCCCAAGCGGGTGCCGCAGGTGCTCACGGCCAGCGAACTGAATGCATTCCTCGATGGCCTAGGCAGCCGAGGGGAAGAGTCGCGCCGTCGCCGGCGGCTCACGGCCGAATCCGAGCAAGATTCCCGAATTCTGCTCAAGCGCGATCGTGCGATTTTGGAGCTGCTGTACGCCTCTGGGTTGCGGGTCAGCGAGATCGTGGGGATCAACGTCGGCAATTTGGACCGCCAGGGGCAAATGGTGCGCGTGCTCGGAAAAGGCCGCAAAGAGCGCATCGTGCCTTTCGGCTCGAAGGCCCGTGCGGCGTTGGAATCGTATTGGCCGGTGCGCGACGAGCTGCTGGCTCTGGCGCGTGTCGAGCCAGACTACGAGGCGGTCTTTTTGAACCATCGGGGCGGACGGCTAACAGATCGGTCCGTCCACATGCTCGTGAAGAAGTATGCTCGGCTTGCCAGCGTCAACTGGGATCTCCACCCGCATTCTCTTCGGCATGCGTTTGCCACGCACCTTCTTGCCGACGGCGCTGATCTTCGCGCGATTCAGGAGCTATTGGGCCATGCTTCGCTTTCGACCACGCAGCGTTACACGCAGGCGAGCATCCGGCAATTGATGGACGTGTATGACAAAACCCATCCTCACGCGTGAAGTTCGCCTGCTACCCCCCACGATATGAAATCGGCGACTGGCATCCTATGGATTGTGCTAGCCGTGCTCGTGGGATCCTCCCGGCCCACGGCGGCGCAGGGCAGCTACGAGATTCAAGTCTACGGCAGCGACCTGGTCGAGCCCGGGCATACCATGGTTGAGCTGCACAGCAACTTCACCATCGAGGGATCAACGACGATTGAGGACGGGATCTACCCAACCAACCACTCGTTGCACGAAACCGTCGAAATCACGCACGGTGTCAACGATTGGTTCGAGACGGGCTTCTATATCTTCACTTCCGCGCATTCCGGGCAGGGATGGCAATGGGTGGGCGATCACATCCGGCCGCGCGTTCGCGTTCCAGAGAAATGGCACTGGCCGGTCGGCGTCAGCCTCTCCAATGAGATCGGCTACCAGCGCAGGCCATTTTCCCCCGACACCTGGACGTGGGAAATTCGTCCGATCATCGATCAAAGAATAGGGCGGTGGTACTGGACGATCAACCCGGCGTTCGATAAATCCCTCCACGGCCAAAACGAGCATATGGGATTCTTTTTCGCTCCCGATGCAAAATTCAGCTACGACTTCACACCCAAGATTGCGGGGGGAATCGAGTACTACAGCACGCTGGGCCCGGTCGGCGCCTTCTATCCTTTCCCCCAACAACAGCAGCAGATTTATCCTACCGTCGATTTGAGCCTGGCTCCCCAATGGGAAATCAATTTCGGGTTGGGCTGGGGACTCACCTCCCAACCCGACCATCTGATTGCCAAAATGATTCTGGGATACCGCTTCAATTTCTGAGTTAGGCAGTGAGGGAGCTGGCGGGGATCAATCCTCCGGAGGGGCGCGGCCGTGGGGCGACGGGCGGCATCGTCGAGCGGTCCACGCGATTATAGAGCGTGTCGCGCTCCACCGGGATGCGGCCCGCAGCGCGGATCAGGCGTTCGAGCTCCGCGCGGGCCAGACGCTCGGGTGTGGTCGCGCCCGCATCGTGGTAGATCTTTTCCTCAACGACCGTTCCATCCAGATCATTCGCGCCGAAGCCCAGGGCGATTTGTGCGATGCGGGGTGTGAGCATGATCCAGTACGCCTTGATGTGGTCGAAATTATCGAGCAGGAGGCGGGAGACAGCGATCGTCTTGAGCGCGTCGATGCCCGTCGGTTTCGGGATGTGGGCTAGGCCCGTATTGGCCGGATGAAATTCGAGCGGGATGAAGGCAACAAAGCCATGCGTTCGATCCTGGGTTTCGCGCAGGCGCACCAGGTGATCGACGCGCTCTTCCAGCGTCTCGACGTGGCCGAACAGCATCGTCGCATTGGACCGCAGGCCGATTTCGTGGGCCGTGCGCGCGATCTGAAGCCACATCTGTCCGGAGACTTTGTGATCGCAAATGATGCGCCGAACCCGCGGGTGGAAAATTTCGGCGCCACCGCCGGGAAGCGAATCCACACCCGCTTCCTTCATTTTCAACAGCGTATCTCGAATCGAAAGCTTAGAAAGGCGCGCGTAGTAATGCACCTCGACCGCGGTGAACGCCTTCAAGTGAACCTGAGGAAAACGCTGCTTGAGGCCCCGAATCAGACCGAGATAGTGATCGAACGGCAGATCGGGATGCAATCCGCCGACGACGTGAAATTCGGTTGCGCCCTCGGCGACGCCTTCGCTGGCACGTGCGAAGATTTCCTCTAGTGAAAACGTATAGGCACCGGCAGCGTCAGCCGAGCGGCCGAAGGCGCAGAGCTTGCAGTGGGCCACGCAGACGTTGGTCGGATTGATGTGCCGATTGATGTTGTAGTAGCAGACGTTGCCGTGTCGCAGCTCGCGGACGTGATTGGCCAACCATCCCACGGCAAGCAGGTCGTGCGACTGGAACAGCGTGAGGCCATCTTCGGGCGTCAGGCGCGTGTTCCCAAGAACTTTTTCTGCGATCCGTTCAAGTCGCGGATCGGTGATTTGCAGCTTTCCGCTCATTTGTCTGCCGAATCGAGTAGCGATAACCCTAGGGTCGCACCACAACCGCGGCAGCACCCCAGAACAACAGGAACAACAGGCTAATATAGCCATTCACGGTGAAAAACGCAGCATTCATTTTGCTCAGATCGTTTGGTCTGACAAGGGAATGCTCGTAGGCGAGCAGAGTGGCAACGACCGCAATTCCCATCCACGCCGGCCACGGCAGATGAAAACTCCAGGCCAGCCAAACCAGCAGAGCAACCATCAAGATGTGCACGGCGCGTGCAAACTGAAGCGCCTTTGGAATTCCCAATCTCCGCGGAATGGAATAGAGGCCTGCGGATTGGTCGAAGTCGACGTCCTGGCAGGCGTAGAGCACGTCGAAACCGCCGACCCAAAGCGTGACGGCAGCCGAGAGAATCAACATACGTAAATCGAGCGAACCGCGAATCGCAATCCAAGCCGCTGCGGGCGAGATGCCGAGACAAAAGCCAAGCACAAAGTGAGACCAAGATGTAAAGCGCTTGGTGTAGGAATAGAAACCGAGGATCGCCAGCGCCACGGGTGCGAGCTTCAGCGTGAGTGCATTCAGTTGCCACGCGGCTACAACGAGCAACGCCGCAGCGACGAGGGTGAATCCCCAGGCGAACCCGATCGAGACCTCGCCGCTTGGCAGGGCGCGATTCCTTGTGCGGGGATTGCGACGGTCGTATTCGACATCGACAATGCGGTTCACCGTCATCGCCGCGGAACGGGCACCGATCATGGCGATGACAATCCAGAAGATCTGGTGCCACGAGGGCAGAGAGCCACCTTCGCGCGCTGCTAGAAGTGCCCCCACTAGCGCAAACGGCAACGCGAAGACAGAGTGCTCGAATTTAATCATCTCCAGCACACTGCGGATGCGGGTTTTTCTCCTACTTGAATGCGTCACAGAATCACCTAGAACTTAGGTCTTGCCGCCCTTCCAGCGATACTGCTTCGGTTGTGGCAGTCCGAGCTGCGCGAGAACGCGACAGGCGAATTGCTCGACCACATCCTCGATCGTTTTCGGCTCGTAGTAGAAAGCCGGCATCGCCGGCATCACCGTGGCGCCCGCATCATGAACGCGCATCATGTTTTCCAAATGGATGCGATTCAGTGGAGTTTCGCGCAGACAAAGGACCAGCGGACGGCGCTGCTTTAAGCAGACGTCGGCGGCGCGCGTGAGCAGATCGCTCGCGATGCCAGCCGCGATCGCGCCGAGAGCACCTGCCGAACAGGGCACGACGACCATCGCATCCACGGCGGCGCTGCCCGAAGCGATGCTCGCGCCGATATCTTTATTGGACAGGTACTCGATTTTCTTGGCAGCCGTACCAGTTAGAAGCACCGGGAGCTTCTTGCCGTCTGCGGCAACGATGTGGAGTTCGGTCGAGAGCAAGCGCAAACCAGGGTCACTGGCGATAAGAAAGACGTGTTCGACGCGTTTATCGGCCTCCAGTAAGCGCAACAGCGCCCGCGCATAGGCCGCGCCGCTTGCGCCGGTGATTCCGACCGCTAGGGTGCGGCTCTCTGCGTTCGTCGTGGCCATGGATCAAGAGGTCGAGTCTAGGGGGCGCATTTCGCCAAAGTCAAGCTAGGAGGAGGAAGTCGCCTTCACAACGGGGCAACCGCGGCGGCGACGGCAGATAAAAGGGTGGCCTCCTCGTCTGGAAACACCGTGCGGAGATCCAAGATGAGGCGATCGCCCGCAATGCGCGCGACCACGGGCACGCCGCCGGACCCTTTCCGCAAGCGCTCTTCGACCGCCGAGACGGA
>DASPVW010000014.1:0-5413 GCA_035622155.1 Candidatus Acidiferrales bacterium | reverse complement strand
GCAATCGTGCGCAGAGACGATGCAGCAGAGGACTGGTTCGCCGCAATACGGGCGCGAATCAGGTTGGGAATTGCGATCGCCGCGATGATCAAGATGATCGCCACAACGATGAGCAATTCGATAAGCGAAAAGCCCTTTTCTCTCTTCCTCATTGTTGGTCTTTCTCCTTGAAATAGCCTCTCAGAATCCTTGTACTCCCTGGCGGGGTACGTCAGGTCAATGTGCAAGACAGGTGCCAGCGGTGCGCCGGGAGTTAACGCTTACGGCACGATCGATTATAGCTCGTCGTTTCAGCGAAATACAAAGCGCCGGGGAAACGATCGGCCGCATCATCGGGCGCCGACAGCTCGACACCCCCAGAAGAATTGACGTTTTTTGGCACCCGATAATGACCTCGTTCGGCATGGCTCAAACCCCGTATTTCTTGGCGTAATGGCGAAAAGAGCGGTAGGACATCCCCAGAATATGGGCGGCCTGCGTACGCACTCCCCCGGACCGCTCGAGCGCCGCGAGCAGATAAGAGCGCTCTAATTTCTCGATGTGCTCCTCCAGGTTGAGCCCCTCCTGCGGCAGCACTGCGCCGTTCCCATTATGTGGGGCCGGCGAGGAAATCCATTGCTGGGCATGGGTGCGCACGCGCTCGGGCAGCGACCCTGCAGAAATGCGCTCGGTGCCTTCCAGCGCCACGGCACGCTCAATCGTGTTTTCCAACTCGCGGACATTCCCCGGCCAGTCATAAACCTCGAGCAGCCGCGTCGCCTCGGGTTCAATTCCCTGAACCTTTTTCCCCATCGACTTGGTCAGACGCCCCAAGAACTCCCGCGCCAGCAGGGGGATATCCTCGCGTCGCTCGCGCAACGGAGGTAGATGAATCGGGATGACGCTCAGGCGGTAGTACAAATCCTCGCGAAACCGCCCTTCGGCGATCTCCTTTTCCAGATCTTTGTTCGTCGCGGCGATCACGCGCACGTCCACGTCCACTTCCTCTGTGCTTCCGATGGGGCGAACCTTCCCTTCCTGGAGCACTCGGTAGAGTTTCACCTGCATGGCAACACTCATGTTGCCGATCTCATCCATGAAGAGTGTCCCGCCGTGTGCGGCGTGGAAAAGTCCGCGGCGATTCTCCTGGGCACCGGTGAAAGCCCCCTTGATATAGCCAAACAGCTCCGATTCCAGCAGCGTCTCTGGAAACGCGCCGCAGTTAATGGTGATAAACGGCCCCTTCGACCGCGAACTGTTGTCATGGATCGCGCGCGCCACAAGCTCCTTACCGGTTCCGCTTTCTCCTGTAATCAGGACCCGGCTCGGCTGCGGTGCGATGTTGACGATCAGCTCGAATATCGCTCGCATCTTCGGGCTGATACCAATCATGTTGTCGAGACCGGTCACGCGCCTTAGCTCCCGACGCAGATAACCTGCCTCTTTTTTGAGTGCTAGGTTCTCGGCCACCTGTTGAATCGCCGGACGAAGCTCATCCAACAGACGATCGCCCTTAATTACGTAGCGATCGGCACCGAAATTCACGGCGTCAATAGCGGTGTCGATCGTGGGCACGCCGGTGATCAAGATGAACACAGTGGCCGGCGAGACCTCCTTGCAGTAGCGGAGCAATTCGACGCCATCCATGTCCGGCATGCAGATATCGGAAACGACGATGTCGAAGACGCGGGACGCGAGCAGTCGCTTGGCCCCCTCTCCGCTCGTCGTGGTTTCGACCTTGTGGCCCTCTTTGCGAAAGCTGATCTCCAGCACTTCGCAGATGGACCGTTCGTCGTCGGCAATCAACAGATGTGCCATGGGTGTGTCAGACCTTGCCCGCCATCGCCGTTCCCCGCGGCTGCACTCCTGTGTTCAGAGCCAGGTTCTGCCGCCCCGCATGGCGCGCCGCTGACGCCAGCGGCAGCTCGATAATGAACTCCGAACCGTGCCCCGGCTCGGTTTCCACGCGGATTCTGCCTTTGTGGGCTTGGACGATGCGGTACACAATGGCCAAACCGAGCCCCGTTCCGCCGGAGAATCCTGATTGAAACGGCTCAAACATGCGCGCGGCCAGTCCACGATCAAACCCTGTTCCCGTGTCGCGTATCGAAATCCGCGCGATTTCCGAGTCGGCTTCGACACCCACCGATAGCACTCCGCCGGCTGGCATCGCGCGCAATGCGTTGTTGCACAAATTCCAGAACACCTGCTTGATCGCATCGCGGTCAGCGCGCGCCCGCTGGTGTCGGTTGGGGAAGGTTCGCTCGATCCGCACCTTGCTTGTCGTGGCAGCATTTCGCTCCAAAAGCAGGAGCGTTTCTTCGATCAGCGACACGATATCCACATCCACAAACGAGTAGGTCTTTTCGCGTGAGTAGTCCAAGAATTCGGTAATAATCTGGTTGAGTCGTTGCGATTCACGACTGACAATCTGCACAAGCCTTTTGTCGTCGTCTTCAAGCGGCGCCAGTCGCGCCAATTCCTTAAGCGCCCCCGCCATGGCCGTCAGGGGCTGGCGAATTTCGTGTGCGATGGCAGCCGACAACCGGCCCAAGGCGGCCATGCGCTCCTTCGTGTACACCTCGCGCTCCAACCGTTTCAGTTCGGTTAAATCCTGAAAGTTGAAGACAAAGCCTGTCGTCTGCTGTTGACCGGCGCGCAGAGGAGAAATGGAAACGCCCAGGTAACGTGCCGCGCCGGAGGGAGTTCGGTACTCGATCTCCTTGCGCAGCGCGAGTGGCCAGCCGAGATCGTCCACATCGACTGGCCAGAACCCGGGAAACACATCGGGAAGTCGCTGGCCTCGCAGTGAACCAAAACCTGGGCCGATGATCTCGGCGCCTGCGCGGTTGACCAATAAGATTCGCCCCTGCAAATCGGTCGTGAGCAGGCCACCACGCATCGATTCTATGATGTCTCGATTGAATGCCTGCAGATCGCGCAAGGCCTCTTTCTTCTCCTCTAACTCCACACCCTTGTTGCGAATCGTCTGCGTCAGCAGGCTTCCCAAGTAGGCCACGGCAAAGAAAGCGCACAGATTTACCCCCAACCACGATTCGACCGTACGAGCCGCCGGCACGGAAACGGTGGTACGAGGAATCACGCCGTAGTACATCAGCTCCACCATGCAGCCCACCAGCACGAAGCTGGAGCCCGCCACAAGGAACGCTCCACGCCGAGAAAAAAGGATGCTTCCGGTCAAGATCGCCAGCAAATAGAGGGAGACGAAGTAGCTATCCTGGGCGCCACTGGAATAGACAATTCCCGTAATGATGATGAGGTCGAGGAGGATCTGAAGCGGTGCGTGCCAGCGCGCCTCGGGAACCCAGCGCTGTACTATGACATCCAGTGCGGCGAGCACGTACCAGGAAGTTGCTAGCAGAATCAGAGTTCGAACCGGAAGTGGAATCGGAGTCCACTGGCGGACAGCAACAATTACGCCAATTAAAACGGTGATGATGAGAAAACGGAAGCGCCCCAGCCAGGGCAACCATTCATTGACGCTCGGTGAGGATTCCATCTTTGATCCGCCCAGGCTCCGCTGCGTTCCGTGACCGGCTGCGGCCCGCAGCGGGCGGGCGCCGAGTCCCTCCCTCCGACGCCTGCCGTTTGCTGCGACGGACCTGAACTATTTTCCAGCCAGTTTGGCGATCAACGAGAACAGGGGCAAATACATCGAAATCACGACGCCGCCGACCACGACGCCGAGAAAGACGATCATGATCGGCTCGATGGCCGTCAGCATATCCTTCACAGCCGCGTCCACTTCGTCTTCATAAAAATCGGCGATTTTCTGCAGCATCGCATCCATCGCACCGGTCTGCTCTCCTACGCCAATCATCTGCGTCACCATGCCGGGAAAGACATCGGTTGCCTTCAGAGGATCGACCAACGACTGCCCGGCCTCGACCGCCTTGCGCGTCTGCCGGAGAGCCTTCTCAATCACGGCATTGCCTGAGGAGCGCGCTGTGATATCCAGACCCTCCAGGATTGGGACGCCGCTGGCAATCAAAGTTCCAAGCGTCCGTGTGAACCGCGCCACAGCGATCTTCCGTAACACCATGCCGACCACGGGGGCCTTGAGCAGCAAGGTGTCGATAACGAATCGCCCATGCTCGGTTCCGTACCAGAGTTTGATCGCCACTCCGGAAGCGATGAAAAACACCAGCAGCATAAGACCGTAAATGCTACCCACAAAATTACTTAGGGCGATCACGATGCGGGTGGGAAGCGGCAAATCAACGTCCATGCCGTTGAATAGATCGACGAAAATCGGCACAACCTTCCACAGCAGCAGCGTAATGACTCCGGCGGCGATACCCAACACCGCCACCGGATAGATCATGGCTGATTTCACCGCTCTCTTCAGCTTTACGTTTTTCTCGATGTAGCTTGCCAAGCGCTGGAGGATGGTGTCGAGAATACCGCCCGTCTCGCCAGCCTCCACCATGTTGTGGTAGAGAGCATCGAAAACCTTGTCGTGCTGCCTCATCGATGCCGATAGCGTGGCGCCGCCTTCCACAGACCCCCGCACCGAGTTGAGAATCTTCTGAAACGTCTTATTCTCCTGTTGGCCGCCGAGAATTTCTAGACACTGAACCAGGGGCAAGCCGGCGTCGATCATCACGGAAAACTGGCGCGTGAAAACGGCGAGCTCCTTAGCGTCCACGCCCACTCCGAATGTGGGGAAGCTGAACTCCTTCCCCTTCTCGGAAAGTTTCCGCACGTTGATCTGTTCGCGGCGCAACGTGGCGGCCAACTGAGCCTTGTTCTCGGCTTGGCGTTCGCCTGCAACGCTTGCACCGGCGCGATTGGTTCCCTGAAACGTGTAGACTGGCATGGTGTCTACCCCCCTTGTTTACCGCCGGACAGGAGTCCGGCCGCCCACCGGCGGCGAAGTGACCCCTCGGTTAATTAAATCCTGTAACTCGTCTGGATTCGACGATCTTGAAAGCGCCGTTTCCAAACTGATCAACTTCTGAAAGTACGCGTTGGCAAGACTCTGGTTAAACGTCTGCATTCCCGTGGTTCCCGTGCCCGTCTGCATGGCCGAATAGATCTGGTGTATCTTGTCTTCTCGAACGAGGTTGCGAATGGCGGCATTGGGGATCAGGATTTCCATCACCATGGCGCGTCCGCGCGCATCGGCGCGGGGAAGCAGTGCCTGGCACAGGATTCCTTCCAGTACCATCGAAAGCTGCGCGCGAACCTGGGGTTGTTGATGGGCAGGGAACACGTCCACGATACGGTTGATCGTCGAAACCGCCGAGTTGGTGTGGAGCGTGGCAAACGTCAAGTGGCCCGTCTCGGCGATTCGCAGCGCCGATTCGATCGTTTCCAGGTCGCGCATTTCACCAATCAGAACGACGTCGGGATCCTCGCGCAGCGCGGCGCGCAGTGAATTGGCAAAGGAGTGTGTGTCGGAGTGGACTTC
>DASPVW010000013.1:0-22480 GCA_035622155.1 Candidatus Acidiferrales bacterium | reverse complement strand
CACGCACCCTCCACGAAAATCTCCCATGCGCCCGGAAGGGCCGTCGTCTGCGTCGCGCTTGATATCGCTTTCCGCCGAACTCTCCTAGTTCACCTCTTGCGGCCTTGGGGTGCAAAGGTTGCCCGGGCGAAACCGCAATGATACGATGGCGCATCGATGATATCGCGTGACGACCGGAAACCTAGACTCGGCATTCCCTATCGCACTCGAAATGAAGAACTTAAAGGCGATTTTGCCAAGCTTGAAAAGTACATTGAGTCGGTTCGACAAGCTGGGGCGGAGGCCGTGGTGATCTCGCTCGGGCTTTCCCCGGCACATCTGGGGAAAATCGCGCACACACTGGACGGGGTTGTGTTGCCCGGCAGTCCGGCCGATGTCAATCCTTCGCACTTTGGGGCCGTGAGGCACGCCAAATGTGTTGATTCGGATCCGGAGCGCGAGCGAACCGATTTCCTGTTGCTAGAGCATTGCCTTGCCGAAAAGAAACCGATTGTGGCGATCTGCTACGGACTGCAGAGCCTGAACGTTTTTTGCTCCGGTACACTCGTCCAGGATATTGCCAGCGAGCTCGAGACGACCATTGAGCATGACGGGGACGACCGGCCCGGTGCGCCGGAGCGGACTCATACTGTTGGGATCGAGGCGAATTCACGCCTTGCTGAAATGGCCGACGGGCAGCAGGCGCTGGTGAATAGCTCGCACCATCAATCGATTCGTGAGCCCGGGCGTAATCTGCGTGTCGTATCTCGCGCGCGCGACAGCGTCATTGAGGCCGTCGAATGGGATAGTCACGCCAACTGGGTGATGGGCGTTCAATGGCATCCCGAACGCATGGTGGAAACCGACTCTTTCGCGCGTAGACTGTTTAGCGATCTGGTCGCCGTTGCGGCCATGCGGAAGACGCCCGCTCGCGCTTAGCTGGCCATCGCACTGCGAGCTTGCCCGTTCCGGACCCTGATCTCGACATGATTTCGCTAGCAGGCAAGGCGGCCCTTGTAACCGGCGGCTCGCGTGGTATTGGCGCCGCGACCGTGAAGCTGTTCGCGCAGGCGGGCGCTGACGTTGTGTTCAGCTATCTTCGAAATCACACTGCTGCGGGGCAGGTCGGGCGTGAAGCGCGGAAACACGGCACGCGCATCGAATCGTTCAAGGCCGATTCGGGCAGGATGGCGGATGCCAGAAGACTCGTCGAGTTCGCGTGGGACCGTCTCGGCCGACTCGATATTCTGGTGGCGAATGCAGGCGTATGGAATGACGAAGGCATTACCATCGAAGATCTGAGCGAGCGCGATTGGGATGAGATGGTGCGTGTCAACTTGAAAGGCGTGTACACGGTCATTCACTTCGTGGTCCCCCACATGATCTCTCAAGGCGGTGGTCGAATCGTGGCGGTCAGTTCGGTGGCTGGCCAGCGTGGCACACCGCTGCACGCACACTATTCGGCCACGAAAGGCGGCCTGATCAGCTTTGCCAAGGCACTTTCAGCCGAGCTGGCTCCACACAACATCCTGGTGAACTGCGTGGCGCCGGGTTTTGTCGATACCGACATCTGGAAATCGGTCTCGAAAGACAAAGGCCAAGTGAAAAAGTGGCTCGCGGCATACCCCTTGAAGCGCGCGGCCACGCCCGAGGAAGTGGCCGGCCCCATCCTGTTTGCCGTTTCCGACCTGGCAACCTTCATCACAGGCGAAGTGATCAATGTGAACGGAGGGTCTTTCCTGTGCGGATGACTTGGCGAGACGTCTTGGCTGTGTCAGCCTTGTTCGGCATCACCTTCGCCGGCCCTGGGCGCGCCACGGCACAAGAGGACGAGTTGATGATGCCGGAAGAAAGCGCTGCCAAGGCCAAGGAGCTGTTGAACCAAGCGATCAATGCATTGGGTGGCGCCGCCTATCTAAATGTCCGCGACACCACTTGCTCGGGCCGAATCGGGACCTTCGATCACGCTGGCCAACTCACCGGATTTGGGCAGTTTATCGATTACACGATCCCTCCTTTCAAGGAGCGCCAGGAAAATCTGCCCAAACGGAACATCATTGAGGTTTACAACGGTGACAAAGGCTGGGAGCTTGACCGTGGAGGTGTTTCCGATGCGCCCCAGGCCGATCTTGCTGACTTCCAGGCCACTGTTCGAAAGGATCTCGATAACATCCTGCGCCACCGCATCCACGAGCCGGATATGACGCTTCGTTATGGCGGATCTGACGTGATCGATGGGTGGCCGGCTGACTGGGTCGAACTCATCGATGGGGAGAACCGAGCGATACGGATCGCTTTTGACAAGAGCACGCATCTGCCGGTTCGCAAGACTTCGGAAAACATGGATCCGAAAATGCACTTAAGGATGAAGGAGATTGAGCTGTACTCGAATTACCATCCGATCAACGGAATCCAAACGGCGTATCAGCTTACCCGCGAGCGAAACGGGATCAAGATTTTCCAAGCCTTCTTCGACAAGTGCGAATACAACACCAATCTATCCGATTCGCTTTTCACCAAAGAATCTCTCGAGGAGCGCTGGGCTCAGGTGGGCAAGAAAGAGATGGAAAAGGAAGCAAAAGACAAAAAGAAGAACTCCTCCTCGTCGGACCAGTAAGGGCACCGCCTTCGCAGACGTTCCGAACCCGATTCGGAAATCGACTTGCTCGCGACAACAGACCACCGATGACGCATACTCCATTCCTGTCGCGCGGAGTATAATCGCGGGATGGCGCCGAACGGAAAATCGCCCCAGGTGCACGGCACCACGGTGCTGTGTGTCCGCAAGGACAACAAGGTCGTGCTCGCAGCCGATGGCCAGGTCACTCTGGGGGACACGGTCATCAAGCATACCGCGAGGAAGACGCGCCGCCTGTTTAACGACAAGATCTTGGCCGGCTTTGCCGGTAGCACGGCCGACGCGCTGTCCTTGTTCGCCCGCTTTGAAAACAAATTGCAGGAATATCACGGCAACCTGGCACGCAGCGCTGTGGAATTGGCGAAAGAATGGCGCACCGACCGCTCGCTGCGCCATCTCGACGCACTTTTGATCGTGGCCGACCAGAAGGGAACATTTCTGTTGTCGGGCAACGGCGACGTGATTGAACCCGACGACGGCATTTGCGCCATTGGCTCGGGGGGGGCTTACGCAGTTTCAGCCGCTCGCGTTCTGGCTAAGCACACGAAGATGAACGCCAAGGACATCGCGCAAGAGGCCATGCGCTTGGCGAGTGAAATCTGCATTTTCACGAACGCCAACTTCAGCATTGAAGAGCTCTAGGCGGCGGTCGGAGAAAGCTATGGTGATTTACTTGTCTGGCGACCAGCAGACCGAAGAAGCAGAGGTTCTGCCCTCATTCGACGAACTGACTCCACGGGAAATCGTCGTCGAACTGGATAAATATATTGTCGGGCAAAACGCGGCGAAGAAAGCGGTTGCCATTGCTCTGCGCAACCGCGTGCGCCGCCAGAAATTGCAGCCCGAAATAGCCGAAGACATCCTGCCCAAGAATATCCTGATGATCGGTCCGACGGGGGTGGGCAAGACCGAAATTGCCCGGCGGCTGGCGCGCCTGGCGGGCTGCCCGTTTGTAAAAGTCGAGGCCTCGAAATACACCGAAGTCGGTTATGTAGGCCGTGACGTGGAATCGATGGTTCGCGATTTGGTCGAAACAGCGATTGACATGGTTCGCGAAGAAAAGCTCGATGAAGTCGCCGAACGCGCCGAGCAATCGGCCGAAGAGCGTCTGCTCGATCTGCTTTTGCCCCCCGTGTCAGTTCCCTCCGACCCCGCCCAAACCGCAGAGGCACAACGCCGCGAGCAGGCCCAGCGAACGCGCGATAAGCTGCGCGCTCAACTTCGCGAAGGAAAACTCGACCAGCGCCTGGTCGAGGTCGAGGTCCGAGAGCGTTCGATGCCATCGTTTGAGATCATCACAAACCAGGGCGTCGAGGAGATGGACATCAACGTCAAGGACATGCTCTCGGGCATGTTTGGGCAGCAGAAAAAGAAGCGCAAGATGACGGTCTCAGAAGCCTTCGATTACCTCATTCAGGAAGAGGAAAATCGGATGATCGACATGGACCAGGTGACGCGCATCGCCGTGGACCGCGTCGAGCAAATGGGAATTCTCTTCATCGACGAGATTGACAAGATCGCCGGGCGCGAATCAGGACACGGGCCGGACGTGTCCCGCGAAGGCGTCCAGCGCGACATCCTGCCGATCGTCGAAGGCACCACCGTGAACACACGCTACGGGATGGTTCGCACCGACCATATTCTCTTCATTGCGGCGGGCGCCTTCCACACATCCAAACCCTCCGATCTCATCCCGGAACTACAAGGGCGCTTTCCCATTCGCGTCGAATTGGGCTCGCTCACCGAAGCCGATTTTGTCCGCATCCTCACTGAGCCCAAGAACGCGCTCATTAAGCAGTACGTAGCGTTGCTCGATACCGAAGGCCTCAAGCTTTCGTTCGGCGAGGATGCCGTTGCGGCGATTGCCCGATTTGCGGCCAAAGTCAACGAGCAAACTGAGAATATCGGAGCACGCCGACTGCACACGATCCTGGAAAAGGTTCTCGAGGAAATTTCCTTCGAAGCCCCCGAAATGAAGAAGAAAACGATCAAGCTGGATGCTTCCTACGTTCAGAAACAGCTTGCCGAGATCGTGAAGGATCAGGATCTAAGCCGCTACATTCTCTAGAAACGTGAAAATGGAAAACGGAATCGGAGCGCCACGGCTGCCGAATCCGTGTGCGAGCGTAAGCGTTTCCCGCCTTCTCGCGGCTGGTGCTCTGTTGTCGCTGTGCTTGCTCGGTTGCGCTTCACCGGGGGACCCTGTCGAGCGAAAACCACCGGTGGCTGAGGCCGTTGCGGACCTCCACGCAGAGCAGATGGCCAACGCGGTCATTCTTACCTTCGCTCTCCCAACGGAAACAGCGGATCGCCGCCCGTTGAACCGGCCTCTCTCGATCGAAATTTACAGGGGTATCGGCGCTCCTGGAGCGGACTCGGAAACCCATATGATCTTGCTCGTGACCATTCCCTCGAGCGAAATCCAGCAATACGCCACCGGCGGGCGCGTGCGCTACGTGGACCCACTGACACCTCAAGATTTTGCACAACGGGACGTCGCCGGTGCCTCCTACACCGTGCGAACACGGGCCTCGGTCGAGAAGGATTCCGAGCCGTCCAACGTCGCCTACCTTTTGCTACGGCCCGCCTTTGAACCCATCTCGGACTTGAAAACACAGGTCACACAATCTGCTATGGTGATGACGTGGACTCCGCCGGCAAAAACGCTCACCGGCTCGATGCCCCCCGTGACCGGCTACCGTGTGTATCGAGGCGAAGCGCGAACGGCAGAAATGCCCACCGGAGGCAGTTCCAAAGCGCCGCTGACAAAAATTGGTGACAGTGAATTCCCTACTTTCAACGATACGCAATTTGAGTTCGGCAAGACGTACGTCTACTCGGTCCGAAGCGTCGTCGGATCCGGTATAGAAGCGTTGGAATCGGCGGACTCCAATCCTGTTATGATCACACCGCGCGATACCTTCCCGCCCGCGGCTCCCCTGGGTCTGGTCGTTGCGCTGGTTCCGCGGCAGGGTGAAACGCCTGCCTACCTCGGGCTCTCCTGGGCCATCAGCCCTGAAACCGATGTGGCCGGTTACAACGTCTATCGAAGTGAGCAAGCAGGTATCCGAGGGACACAGCTGACGACGGATTTGTTGCTTACGCCTGCGTTTCGCGATATGAACGTTCAACCCGGCCACCGCTATTTTTACACCGTTACCGCCGTGGACCGCTCCGGGAACGAAAGTCCCGTGAGCGCAGCTGTCTCTGGCGGCGTGCCTGCGGAAGGCCAGCTAGCGCCATGACAGATTCACCACCCATCGGGCTAGAAGCCGACGCTTCATCCTCCCGTTCCCCGCTTCGCGTGGGGATCTATACGGGAGCTTTGCTTGTGATCGTGATGCTGGGAGCTCTTGTTGCTGCCAACCGAATTCCTCAGCTGGAGCACTATGCGCTCGAGCGCAACGCCATTTCCTATAGCCTATTCATGTTGTTCATGCTGGCTCCTGTGGCCCGCTTCTGGAATAGCCCCCTGAAGATGTTCGCATCGGCCATGATTGCTTGGACGCTGTTCGCCCTCGCGTACGACGTTGCCGGGATGGTCTTTCAGAACCTCTTTGACTCCGTGCGGCACACTCCTTTGATGGCTCTCTGTGAAGGCGCCGTGGTCTATGGGGTGTTTTCCGTCCTTGCGTGGGTCGGCGCAATGATTCTGCACGCTAGGCGCCATCCGATTGCGCCCGGCCGAAAGACGGCGAGTGAAACGGCTCGTCACAACCGATGAAACTCTGCCGATTTGAACCGATCGAATCTGTCGGCGGCCGCTCCGATCGCACGCAGGCCGAGGCGTATCGACGCTCCCACGGCGGAATCATCTCGGGCGACAGGATCCGCGAGATCTCTGGCGAGATTTGGGGAGAGCGCAAACCGACGGGTCGCGAGTGGCGTATAGACCAGGTGAGGTTCCTCCCGCCCTCGTGGCCAACCAAAATCATCTGCATGGCCCGAAACTATCTCGATCACGCCGCCGAAATGAATATCGAGGCTCCCAAGCAGCCGGTTATCTTTTCAAAACCGCCTTCGTCGATCATCGCTCCTGAAGACGCAATCGTCATGCCGCGAATATCTAAGCGTGTGGACTATGAAGGTGAACTCGCCTTCATTATTGGCCGTCGCGCATCGCATCCGCAGCCCACGGAGGACATTCGTCCGTACATCGTTGGTTACACATGCCTGAACGATGTGACGGCCCGCGATCTGCAGAGGCTGGATGGCCAGTACACGCGGGGCAAAGGATTTGACACCTTCTGTCCCTTTGGACCTCTGGTCGAGACGGAGCCTCCGTCACCTGATACAAAGATTGAGACCTTTGTTAACGGACAAAGGAAGCAATCGGCGCGTGTGCTGGATATGGTTTTCGGCATCGAAGTCGTTTTTCGCTGGATTGCCGAGGCCATGACGCTGGAGCCCGGCGATCTGATCGCTACCGGGACACCTGCCGGTGTCGGTCCTCTCAGCGCCGGTGACGTCGTGGAGGTCCGTGTCGGCGACATCGGCACGCTTCGCAACACGGTCGTGGGCCCTCGGGATTAACCGTCATCGTTCAGGTCGCGTGGGCAGCCGTAACTTTCTCGCAACGAGCCCCTGTTTCGTCAACCCAGGAAATCTTTTGCCATATAATTTATAGCGTTCGGTCCGGAGAGTGACTGCGTTGCGAGAGATTCTAAACGATTGGCACAACTTGGTTCCGACCATTGGCCTTGGCGTGCTGGCCGCGATGGGAATTTTCCTCCTGTTTCGAAGGAAACCCACCGATGCCGGCGAAAGCGAACGTGCACGTCGCGCCTATCTCAATCGAGTTGGGCGCATCGTCGAAGGCCAGGTACTGGAGATCGGCGACCACGCCCGGGCGGCAAGTTCCGGAAATGGGGTCGGTAAGCTCTTTTCTGTGCACAAGCGCAGCGCAGTTGCCGATAGCCCGCAAAGGCTGCTCTACTACACCTACGCGATCTCGGGAGTAACGTACGAAACAGCTCAGGACGTCACCGGACTCGAAGAGCGGCTCCACCTGAACCGCGTTGCGTCGGGGCAAACGGCGAGTGTCAAGTACGACCCCTCCAATCCCAGCAACTCCATCCTTCTTGCCGACGATTGGTCGGGGCTTCACTGATTTCGAGTCAGGTTCAGCCCTTCCTCAAAGTTCTCACTCCTTGGCGGCCGCCCACAATCACTTCCTTCGTCAGCCCCAAAAAAAGGCCGTGCTCGATCGCGCCCACGACGTGGTCTAGGTGATGCGCGACCTCCTTGGGGTTTGCGATCGGCCCGAAGGCGCAATCCATAATGTAGTTTCCGCCGTCGGTGAGGAACGGCTTATGATCCACCCCGAGGCGCAGCGAAGGATTGCCGCCAAGCTCGGTCAGCCGTCCCGCCGTCGCCTGCCATCCAAACCGTACGACCTCTACCGGTAGGGCCATGAGCGAGCCGAGCCGTTCCACCAGTTTCGACTCGTCGGCCACGATGACCAGTCGCTTGGACGCTGTCGCAACGATTTTTTCCCTGAGCAGTGCCCCACCGTGGCCTTTAATCAGGAACAGGGTGCTGTTCTCTACCTCATCAGCTCCATCGATCGTTAGGTCCAAAACGACATGCTCAGCAAAGCTCGTCAGGGGAATTCGCAGGCTGCGGGCTTGCGTGGCAGTCTGCTCCGATGTCGGAACACCGGTGATCCGCAATCCATCCTCGGCGAGTCGGCGTCCAAGGGCGCTCACGAAATAGGCTGCCGTCGATCCGGTGCCGAGGCCCAAAACCATGCCGTCTTCCACGAGACGGGCCGCTGCTTCCGCTGCCGCTTTCTTCCATTCATTCTGCTCGGAGGGCTCCACTCGCTCACCCGCTTTCGTTCGGATCGAACGCGGTCATGATAGCCAGTCGACCGCTGCGTGCCAAGAGTCGAGCCTACTGCTTCGCCTCGGGGAGCTTACCGGAGGATTCCAGGATTTGCCGCGCCAGATAGTTGATGACGTGCGCTTCGTCGCGCGCTTCCACCAAGTACGCCGACCGCAGCAGTTGCTCCTTACGCGTGCGTAGACCGTCTCGGATGGCCTGCTGGACCTGTGCGTCGGATAAATCTCGCTGCCCGGCGGTTTCTTTGCCAAGCAGCTTCAGAATGACGTAGCCGCCATCTTTGGTGTGGATCGGCTGGGTTGCTTGCCCAGCCTTCAACGAGAGCACGGCTTTCTTGAGCACTGGGTCGGACTTGTTAAATGCCGACTCGGGCTCGAACCCCAGGTCGCCCCCCGTGGAGGAGCTGGGATCTTCGGAATAATCCATTGCCATCTGTGCGAAATCGGCTCCCGAATCGAGCCTTTGCACCACCATCGCCGCCTTGCGTCCTGCTTCGGCTTCGTTCATGGCTTTGTCGTTTTTGCGGTTGTAAACGGTAGGATCGGGCCGGGGCGTGATCACAATCTCCGCGATGTGATAGCGCGGCTCGACCACATTAAATTGTGCCCGATTTTGATCATAAAAGTTCGTCACGTCCTGGTCGGTGATAGAAATTTTCGCGACCACCTCACGGTTCAACAGCTTCTGGATCGAAAGTTGTCGGCGGATGTCGTTTCGCAGGTCATCCACGCTGAGTCCGGTTTCCTGCAGTTTCTTCTGGAACTCTTCTTCCGTATAAGGACTCTTCGATTCGGTGAGTTTTTCTTCGACCTCAGCGTCGGTCGCCACCAGGTTCATCTTGTTGGCGCGTTCGAGGAGAATCTCGCTATTGACCAACTCGTCCAAAATACCAAGCTTGAGGGAAAGCGCCTGTTCCTGTGAGGGCGCAGGCGCGTCGGCATTCACGCGCGTTCGAAAAATCTTCTCCACGTCCTGGCGAAGAATTTGTTTTCCGTCCACCACGGCCCACACGTCCGGCCCCGGCGTTATCTCTTGGCGGCACGCAGCTAGGAGCGCGCACACGGCCAGTGTCAGGATAAAAAGGGGTTTCCGCTTCAACAGGAACTCCTTCCGAAGGGCGTATGTGCCGGGCGGTCAGGCGGCCTTCGTGACGCGACCGGATTTGATGCAGGCGGTGCAGACTCGCACCTGCTTCCGCACTCCATCGACTACCGCCCGCACGCGCCGCAAGTTGGGATTCCAGCGACGTCGAGTGACGTTATGCGCGTGACTGATCGTATTGCCATAACGCGGCTTCTTGCCGCAGATCTCACAAGCCAAGGCCATGTTTGCTGCTCCAAAAAATCGCTTGGTTAAACGAAGATTGCCTACCCATCGTACCAAAATTTCGTCGAACGCGATGGCAATTTAGGTCAGAGCAAAGAGAAAAGCCCCATTCCTGCCGCAAGCGGCGGCCACGTTGTTGACCGGCGGATTGAACTGCGCTCAGCGCTTCTGGCTAACCAGGCCGGCGACGGTATCCATCAAATCGAACTTCGTCAGCACTTCCAGCTCGCCCGACTCCATCTCGACAAACACGGCCGGGCTTTCATGGCTCAGCAGATGGGTCACGCGCTCGATCGGCGCGTTTGAGGGAACCTGGGGCAGCGGCGGGCCCATTACTTCGCGGACGATCAGCTTGCGGAGGTCCTTGCCCTGCAACGCCAAACTCAGGATTTTGTCTTCAAACAAAGAGCCGATCGACCGTCCGTCCTCAAACACGGGGAGCTGCGATATGTCCTGTTGCTGCATGGTTTGCAGCGCCTGAAACACAGTCCGATTCGGCCCGACGTTGACCAGATCTCGCTTCTTGCCGTTCTGTCGCTTCACCCGAATCACGTCGGCGGCCGTGAGCGTCACCTCCTGATCGGCGTATCCGAGTTCGCGCATCCAACTGTCGTTGTAGATCTTGCTCAAGTAACGCGTACCGGCATCGGGCAAAAGCCCCACCACGAGTTCGTCTTTCCTGCAATTCTTTGCGATACGCAACGCGGCCGAAACGCACCCGCCTCCCGATCCCCCTGTGAAGATTCCCTCCCGTTTGGCCAGGCGCCGCGCCCAAAGAAAGCATTCTTCGTCATTCACCTGCACGATGTCATCGAGCACGGAAAAATCCAGGGCCCCGGGCAGAATGTCCTCGCCGATTCCTTCGACCACGTACGTCCGCGCCTTGCCAATGTTGCCGGTTTTCCAATATTCGTAAAACAG
Organism: Candidatus Acidiferrales bacterium; assembly: GCA_035622155.1. Classification (GTDB taxonomy): domain Bacteria; phylum Acidobacteriota; class Terriglobia; order Acidiferrales; family UBA7541; genus Palsa-295. The sequence goes on along the minus strand of DASPVW010000013.1, from coordinate 11,772 downwards.
CGAACCCACTGGGTCGACTCCAATCACCTTCAAGCGCGGATTTTGCTCCTTCAGATAGCGACCCGCACCGCTGGCTGTGCCACCGGTTCCGAGCCCGCAGACGAAATGCGTGATTTCGCCCTCGCTATCTTTCCAGATTTCCGGGCCGGTGGTGCGGTAGTGGGCTTCGGGATTGGCCGGGTTGTCGTATTGGTTGGCGTAGTAGGCATTGGGAATTTCACGCGCAAGCTTTTTTGCGACCGAATAGTAGCTGCGCGAATCTTCCGGCTCGACCGCTGTGGGGCACACGATCACCTCGGCGCCGAAGGCTTTCAGCTGGTCGATTTTCTCGCGCGACTGTTTGTCATTGATCGTGAAGACGACCTTGTATCCGCGTACCGCGGCGAGAATCGCCAAGGCCACTCCCGTATTCCCTGAAGTCGCCTCGACGATGGTTCCGCCCGGCCTGAGCAATCCCTTGCGTTCGGCCTCATCGATCATCCCGAGGGCGATCCGATCCTTCATGGATCCGCCAGGATTGAGATATTCCGCCTTTACGTACACTCGGGCCGAGACATCCTTCGCCACGCGGTTCAGCCGGATCAGCGGCGTATGGCCGATCGCATCCAGGATACTGTTGCACTTCACCGACGGAGCATCTCCACAAAGCTGTCAGACGCAAAATAGATTAGAGAGTTCGTCATTTTCTGTCCAGCGGGCAGTTGCCGCGGCGGGGTGGCCAAGAGGGATCAGAAAGGGCGTGCTATGCTTTTGATAGCGTGGCACGACTGCTATCGACTCCGGAGATGCTGTTCTACGATGGTCACTGCGCTCTGTGCCACCGGACGGTCGAGTTTGTGCTGCAACATGACCGCTCGGGAGGCGCGTTCCGGTTCGCGCCGTTGCAAGGTTCCACATTCAGCTCGCTGGTGGTCCCCGACGATCGCCGGGGCTTGCCCGATAGCTTTGTGGTGCGAACCGAACAGGGGGCTCTGCTGGTACGCTCCGATGCCGTGATCCACATTCTCCGGCGGTTAGGTGGCGGCTGGCGGCTCCTAGGCGGGTTGATTGCTGTCGTTCCGCGGCCGGTGCGGAATCTAGGCTACGATTTCGTTGCCCGCGTTCGCTATCGCGTCTTTGGCAGGCGCCAAGACCTGTGTCCGATGGTTCGGCCCGATTGGCGCGCGCGCTTCGATCCTTAGGAGAAAATGCCAGCGAGGAAAGAATGGAACGAAAAAAGATCGCAACCGGAACCCCCTGGGAGCCGATCGTGGGTTACTCCCGAGCCGTCCGCGTCGGACCCCACGTGTACGTCGCTGGAACAACTGCCACCGATGCCCAGGGCAAGGTCGTGGGAGTGGGCGATCCCTACGCGCAGACCATCCAGGTCTTGCGCAACATCGAATCCGCGCTCGCCAAGGCCGGCGCACGCCTCGCCGACGTCGTACGGACTCGTATGTACGTGACCCGCATCGCCGACTGGGAGAAGATCGGCCGCGCGCACGGTGAATTTTTCGGCGAGATCCGCCCGGCGACAGCCATGGTGGAGGTCAGTCGTCTGATCGATCCCGATATGCTGGTCGAAATCGAGGCCGACGCGATAGTTGGCGCAGGATAGAGGCTCGCCTTGGCACCGTCGATGGGAAGGAGTGATCGCGGCAGCGCTTTAGGAAGAGGTTTCGGCGCTGGCGCGGATTTCCTGCCAGCGCTTGGGCCGTTTCTTGGCGTCGAGCACCTTCTTGCGTAAGCGGATGGATTGGGGCGTGATCTCGACGTACTCGTCATCGGCAATGAACTCAATCGCTTTTTCCAGCGTCATTTCGCGCGGCGGGATCAGCCGAATGGCTTCATCGGCTGTAGACGAACGCATGTTTGTAAGCTTCTTCTCCTTAGTGATGTTGACGTTCATGTCTTCTTCCCGCGAATTTTCGCCCACAATCATCCCTTCGTACACTTCCACGCCCGGGCCAAGCATCATCTCGCCGCGTTCCTGAATGCCCCAGATGGCATAGGCGGTTGACAGGCCGCTGCGGTCGGCGACGAGCGCACCAGTCGGCCGCATGGCCATGTCGCCGGAGTAGTCGGTCCAGCCTTCCAGAAGGGAGTGAATCAGGGCGGTGCCGCGCGTGTCGGTGAGCAACTGACCGCGCAGGCCAATCAGTCCGCGCGAAGGGATGGTGAACTCCATTCGCACGCGCCCGGAATGATGGTTGACCATTTTCTTCATTTCACCCCGACGACTCCCGACCGACTCCATCACGATGCCGATGAAATTCTCGGGGCAATCGATCACCAGTGATTCGAGCGGTTCCAGGCGACGGCCGTTTTCCATGCGCACCACGATTTCGGGCTTGCCGACCATCAGCTCGTAGCCTTCGCGCCTGATCGTTTCGATCAGGATCGCCAGTTGCAATTCCCCGCGCCCCAGCACACGAAATGCATCGGTCGAGCCGGTATCTTCCACTCGGAGGGAAACGTTGGTCAGCAGCTCCCTTTCAAGTCGCGCGCGCAGATCGCGCGAGGTAACAAATGTCCCCTCACGGCCGGCAAACGGTGACGTATTGATCGTGAACACCATAGCCAGCGTCGGATCGTCGATCGTTAGAGGCTCCAGCGGCACGGGATGTTCGGAATCGGTGACGGTTTCGCCGATCTGAATGCCGTCGATCCCCGCCATCGCCACGATGTCGCCGGCTGACACTGCATCGGCTTCATCGCGCTCCAGCCCGCGAAACGTAAACAGCTTGGTGATCCGTGCCGGCTGCATCTTGCCGCTGCGTTTGGCGATACCCACCTCCGATCCGCGTCGGAGTGTTCCCTGAAACACGCGCGCGATGGCGATGCGACCTAGAAAATCGCTGTAATCGAGGTTCGTGACCTGGATTTGCAGTGTGGCGTTGGGATCGCCCGATGGCGGGGGTATGGAGGCAATGATTTCCTCAAACAGTGGTTCGAGGGTTGTGAAACGGTCGCCGATCTCGCGATGGGCCACACCGGTTTTTGCATTGGTATAAAGGATGGGGAAATCGAGCTGGTCTTCGGTCGCGTCCAGATCGATCAACAAATCATAGATCTCATCCAGCACAGCAGCCGGCCGCGCGTCAGCCCGGTCAATTTTGTTCAGCACCATGATCGGCGGCAGCTTTGCGGCGAGCGCCTTTTGCAGCACGTAGCGAGTTTGCGGCAGTGGGCCTTCGCTGGCGTCCACAAGCACGAGCACACCATCGACCATGCGCAGCGCGCGCTCGACCTCGCCGCCGAAATCGCTGTGGCCCGGAGTATCCACAATATTGATTTTTGTGCCCCGGTAGGTAATCGCCGTATTCTTTGCCAGGATGGTGATGCCACGCTCGCGCTCGAGTTCGTTTGAATCCATCACGCGCTTCACCACTTCCTGGTTCTCGCGAAAAATTCCGCTCTGACGCAACATCGCGTCGACCAGCGTGGTCTTCCCATGATCGACATGGGCAATGATGGCGATATTGCGAATCGGTGTCATCGTTGGCGCTTGGGGCGTGCGATCTGAAAACCCATTTTAGCATGCGCGTCGCGACTCCACCGGCGCCGTCGGGCCCAAGCGCCGATGCATTCGGTCCAGGGTCTCTAGTGAGGTTGCGGTCTAGGCAACAGATTCTAGCAGTTGATCGTCCGTGTCGGTGTCTGGCGGGTTTAACCTGATGAAAGGGAGTGAGAACCGGTGGGACCTCGTGCCAACCACCTACGTGATCGGCGGACCTCAACGACGCCGCGCCGCCTCGCCTATCTTTTTGTGGCCGGAGTCGCGGGTATATTTATCCTCGCCGCATGGTCGCGGCATTTTCACGCCGGCGTCGACGTATGGCTATATGGCGAGGTCGAGATCACCACGGGGTTCCTGGCCGTCACCTTCGCCGCCCTGGCACTGGTCCGATTCCGCGGAACCAGCGATCGTCTGCCGCTGGTTCTCTCGTGCGGCTTCGTGATCATCGGCATTACGCTCATTAGTTCGAGCTTCGTAACCTTCCACTCTCCGGCACCAGAATTTGGTGCGGCTCCGCGTGACCCCATGACGTGGGTGATCGCCTGCACGGTTGTGGCCGTTCTGATGGTCGCGGCACTATTCGTGGAGCGGCGCCTGCCGATGTCACGCCATCCTCTGGGTGAGATCGCCGCGGCACTATGCCTGGTCCTGCTGCTGACCACGGCGCTCGGCAGCGCACACCGTTGGCTTCCGGCCGGCTTCGTTGTGCACACCGACGGTCTGTTTCCGAGGCCCGGAAATCTATTTCCGGTATTGCTGTTTTCGATGGCGACGATCGGATACTACCGACGGCTGGACTACGCACACTCTCGATTCGATCACTCTCTTTACCTGATGACCGGGTTGAGCGCGGCCTCGTGCCTTGCGGCGAGCCAGTCTGAGCGCCCACTTGACGGACCGTTCGCGCTGGGCGTTGGGCTGCAGTTCGCAAGCTATGCAGTGCTGCTGGCGGGCGCGTTGCTGGATAACGTCGTACTGTTCGAAGATGTAAGACGGCTGGCGGCGAGCGATCCCTTGACCGGCCTGGCCAACTATCGCCGACTGATCGACGCATTGACGAGCGAGATCGAACGCACCAAACGCACGGGAAGGCCCTTCTCCCTGCTGCTGTTCGATCTGGATGGACTCAAGCGAATCAATGATGAATACGGGCACACCGTCGGGAGCCGGGCGATCTGTCGGGTAGCCCAGGCGATGCAGTTAAACCGCCGCTCGATTGACACGGCCGCGCGCTATGGGGGTGACGAATTCGCTCTGATTTTGCCGGAAACCGGGAAGGATGCAGCCCGCGAAGTTGCACGCCGCATCTCGGACGCCATCGCGAAGGAGGAGGAACTGCCCCGCCTCACAGCGAGCGCTGGAGTTGCCGTCTATCCTCAAGAAGGGGATTCTGTGCTGGCCATCTTGGCCAGCGCCGATCACGCCCTCTATCAGGCTAAGGGGCACACCCTGCGCAATCTGGCCAGCGCCTGAGTTGTTACGGCGCTCGGCCGAATCGCACGCGGTGCGCTTCTGGTCCGGCGGCGATCACAATCGCTCCGACCACAAGGGAAATCGCCGCAAAACCACCCATGGCCTGCGCGTAGGTGAAGTGGCGGGTGAGGGCGGCTTCAACCGTCGCCGAACCTGCGGCGATTAACACGCCGAGCTGGTAAGCCAGACCGGGAAAGAATCCGCGCAGCGGCCCCGGCGAAAGCTCGGTGGTGTGTGCAGGAACGACTCCCCAAGCCCCTTGCACCATGAATTGCATCCCGAAGGCTCCGACCGCGATCGACGCCATCGTCGGTGCGAAGACCCACATGGGAATCAGCAGCACACCGAGCACAGCGGCGGTCACCATGGCACGGCGGCGACCATGCCGGTCAGAGTACCATCCGACCAGAAGCCCGCCCACGATCGCCCCCACCATCGAGAGCACGTTGATCATGGCCGTAACCTCGGTGCTGAACCTCCGCTGCTGCTGGAGAAAGGTCGGATACAGATCCTGCGTGCCGTGCGAGATAAAGGCCAGCGCGGACACCAGAAGGACCAGATAGAGAAAACGCTTCCAGTTCGCGACAACGGCCCCCAGATAGGCCCGCCAGCTCGCCCGGGCAGCCACCTCCGCCTTCCAGGCTTCGCTCTCCTTTACCTTGGCGCGAATGTAAAGCACGAGAAGCGCCGGTAGGCCGCCCATGAAAAACATCGCGCGCCAGCCCCAGTGGGGAAAAATCCACCAAAACGCCAGGGCTGCTAGCAGATTTCCGAGCGCATAGCCTTCCTGCAGAAGGCCGGAGAGAATTCCGCGCCATTTCGCTGGGATCGATTCCATCGCCAGCGAAGCGCCGACTCCCCATTCCCCCCCCATGGCCATGCCATAGAGTACTCGCAGCATGAAAAACGTCCGGTAGGTCCGGGCGAACCCGCAAAGAACCTCCACCAGGGAATAAAAGAGTACATCGAGCATCAGAGGCAACCGTCGGCCATAGCGGTCCGCCATCAACCCGAAGATCAGTGCGCCGATCGGCCGCACCATCAGGCTTACGGTGATCGTTGCAGCCATGTCCACGACGGAGCGGTGAAAGTCGGCGCCGACCTGGGCGAGGACATAGGTCAGGATGAAGTAATCAAACGCATCTAGCGTCCAGCCCAGAAACCCGGCGATGAAGGCGTTGCGCGCATTGGCGCGTTCGGCGGGTGAACCTACCGGAGAGGTGTCCGTACTCATTCGGTTCGGAGCCTGCTGGCGAGGGCGCGTGGATTGGCGACGGCATCGGCGATGGCCGCAACCTGAATCATTTCGGCGACATCGTGCACGCGAACGATGTGCGCGCCGCCGAGGATGGTGGCAGCGACGGCTGCCGCCGTGCCCCATATCCGCTCACCGCCCGCTCTGGCTCCCAGCGCTTTCCCAATGAAGCCCTTTCGCGACGCTCCGACCAGCAGCGGAAAGCCGAGATCTGCAAGTTCAGGCAGCCGCGCGATCAGCTCGAAATTCTGCTGCGCACTTTTCCCGAATCCGATGCCCGGATCGAGAATCATTTGCGATTTCCATACTCCGGCGCGCCGTGCCCGAGCTACCGCTTGCCGTAAACCGGCTGCGACGTCGCCCAGAACGTCGCGCGCGAAGGGCTTCTTCTGCATGGTGCGGGGCTTGCCTCGCATGTGCATCAGGATGAGCGGCAGCCGTCGCCGTGCCGCAATTTCAGCCAGATGCGGATCGGCTGAAAGAGCCGTGACGTCATTAACGATCTCCGCACCCTGATCGGCTGCCGCCTCGGCAACTTCCGACTTGCTCGTGTCAATGGCAATCGGGATCCTGATCTGCCCCCGAAGCTGTTTGAGCACCGGTAGGACGCGCCTCATCTCTTCCTGCGCAGAAATTCCGACCGATCCGGGACGCGTCGATTCGCCACCGACGTCGACAATATCGGCTCCCATGCGCTCGATTTCGAGGGCCCGGCGAACTGCCCGCCCGGAATCGAAGTACTGGCCACCGTCGGAAAAGCTGTCCGGCGTGACGTTGAGCACGCCCATCACGAGCGTCCGCTGGCCGAGCTGGAGCACTCGGGTCGGTAGATGGAGGCGGAACTTTTCTCGGCGAAACACGGACCGCTATTGAATCATGGTTTCCTGCAAAAGCGGAACCGCCCGCTATGGCGTAACCGGCACGTAATACGCCGCGCGGTGGGAAACTCGGATGTTCGGTTGGTCGACGACAGCAACACTCAGACGATGCCATCCGAAGCTTGCGGCGGCGCTCTCTGTGGCACCCACCGGAGAGAAGCCAAGCGTGTACTCCGCGCGGATTCGCTCGGCGACTTTGCGAAACGCCTCGGCCATCGTTTGGCTCTCGCGCAGAAAGTAGAGCTGCCCGCCCGCGCGACGCACCAGCTCGGCTAGGTAGAGCGTGTAAGGAGGAATGCTCCATGGACGAGCTGATGGATTAACGAGTGTGGTGTCTTGGTGTGCGGCAAGCCATTCCGGTGTCATCACTTTGGGGCGATTTTCGGTCGAGACAGCAAACACCTGAATGTCCTGCTCGGCAAGAATTCGCGCGACATCGTCAAAGGTGAGCCGATCGGCGGCTCGGCCGGGCTGCGGCAGGGTGCTGGCGGGATCCAGCGTCAGGCCCAGTCCGCTGTCTTGCCCATCGGTGAGCAACAAAAGGGCCTTGCGACCCCTTCGTCCGGGAAATAGCGAGGAGGCGGCTAAGTAAACGGCCTCGTAGATATTCGATCCGCCCGTGTCGCCCAGCAAGGCGCGAACGTCCACACGCGCTACCGCACGGCGAATCTGCTCGCGCACGTCTGAGAATCCAGAGAGAAGGTAGGTATGCGCTGAAAAATCGATGACCGCGGCCTGATCGAGGGGCGCAAGCGAGTTGATCAACACATCGGCAGCCTGCTTCATTTCCTCCGAGTCGCGCAACACGCTGGGGCTGGCGTCCAGGACGAGTGCGATGCTGGCGGGCTCGGTGGAAGCGTCGAAATAGGAAATCGGCCGCCCAACGCCGTCATCGAGAATGCGGAAATCACTGCGATCAAGCCCTCGGACGGGTGTGCCGTCTGCCAAGGAAGCCGTGCAAGTTACTGCGACCATCTGCGTGCGCACGCGCATGGCCAAAGGATCGATGGGAACGCGCCTCGATGCATCGGCTTCGAACTCACCGCTCGTTGCCGCGTGCAATTCCCCTGTAGCGGGATCACGGCGCCACTGGATGCCTCGATCGAGTTGGACGGGTCGTTTGCTGGCCTTGCCGGATTGCGACACGAGGGCCGGGGGCGAGAGCAAAGCCGAGAGAATCGCAGAAAGAATCAGAACGACGCTGGAACCATTACAGAGCCGCGCCCGGAGCCATCGAGTGCTAATCGAGATCGAAATCGCGCATCGGCTTTTCGATAGGCGCATCCTTTGCCTTTTTCAGGCCCTCGGCAAATTTCCGCGCGAGCACGTCCTCCTTCACCTTTTCGGCTTCGACCGACGCGCGGAATTTTGCTTCGACGGCGTCTTCATGCGCGCGGAGCAGCCTGGCCGTGTCGTCCAAGTCAATCGCGGGCGGCCGAACGGGCGCGGTGTGAGCCAGGATGACACCCAGCACCCGATCCACGGTCAGTTTCGCGCTGCAGCATGGGCAGTCGATCTCAAACGTGTCATGGGTTTGGTTGGCCATGGCGGTATTCTACGCCTTTTCCGATGCGATTCACGGTGGCATCGTCGTGCGAGCAATCCACGGGGCCGTGACGAAGTATTAGGAATGGCGCGACCGACTCTTTCAGGCCGGTGCCGGTTTTTCGCCTTTCGCCATGCCAGGAATCGCGCGGGGTTCCGGTCGCAGCGTAAGCTGCGGCTCTTTGGCCGGCACGGGCGGTGCCGCCGGGGGAGGTGGTGGTGTTTTGTCAGGCAGCGGCTTGCCCTCGACGAGGAGCTTAAGCTCGGCTGCATCGAGCACTTCCCGATCCAGCAGCGCCTGGGCGATGCGCTCGAGTATCTCGCGGTGGGTCTCAAGAATATTGCGCGCCTTCTGATAGCCCGTGCTGACGATGGTACGTACCTCGCCGTCAATCTTGATGGCTGTGTCCTCAGAATAGTCACGGTGCTGCGCAATTTCCCGACCGAGGAAGATCTGCTCTTCCTTCTTGCCGAACGTGAGCGGGCCGAGCGGACTCATGCCCCACTCGCAGACCATCTGCCGCGCAATTTCGGTGGCACGCTCGATATCGTTGCCCGCACCGGTGGTAATGTGGTGCAGGAAGATCTCTTCGGCCGCGCGGCCGCCCATCAGCACAGCCAGCTGCGCCTCGAGAAAGTCCTTGGTGTAGGTGTGCTTGTCGTCGATCGGTAGCTGCATGGTAACGCCCAGCGCCATGCCGCGCGGGATGATGGTGACTTTGTGCAACGGATCTGCGCCCGGCGTCATCGCAGCCACCAGTGCATGCCCAGCCTCGTGATAGGCCGTGTTCTTTTTTTCCTCGTCGGACAAAATCATGGATTTGCGCTCGGCACCCATGAGCACTTTGTCCTTCGACATCTCGAAATCGGCCATGGCCACGAACTTTCGGTTCTGCCGTGCGGCCCACAAAGCCGCTTCGTTCACCAGATTGGCCATGTCGGCGCCCGAAAATCCCGGCGTGCCCCGCGCAATAACGGATAGATCTACATCCTCCGCGAGAGGGACTTTGCGCGTATGCACACGCAGGATTTCCTCGCGGCCTCTCACGTCGGGTCGCGGCACGACGACGCGCCGATCAAATCTGCCGGGTCGCAACAGCGCTGGATCGAGCACATCGGGCCGGTTGGTCGCCGCGATAAGGATCACGCCCTCGTTGGACTCAAACCCGTCCATTTCGACAAGCAGCGCGTTCAGCGTCTGTTCGCGCTCATCGTGACCGCCGCCCAAGCCGGCTCCGCGATGCCGGCCGACCGCATCGATTTCATCGATGAAGATGATGCAAGGCGCGTTCTTTTTCCCCTGTTCGAAAAGGTCGCGAACACGGCTTGCGCCAACGCCGACGAACATTTCGACAAAGTCCGATCCGGAAATAGAGAAAAACGGCACGTTGGCCTCTCCGGCAATCGCCCGTGCCAGCAAGGTCTTGCCCGTGCCCGGGGGTCCCACGAGCAGCACCCCCTTCGGAATGCGCCCGCCGAGCTTTTGAAACTTCTGGGGATCCTTCAAGAAGTCGATGATTTCGTAAAGCTCTTCTTTGGCTTCATCGATGCCCGCCACATCTTTGAACGTGGCTTTCTTCTGCTGCGCCGTCAACAGGCGCGCGCGCGACTTTCCAAAGCTTAGAGCCTTGTTACCGCCTGCTTGCATCTGGCGCATCATGAAAATCCAGAAGCCCAGAATGAGCAGAATCGGAGCAAGCGTCATGACCAGGCTCAGCCAGTTCGCCTCTTTGACTTCCTTATAATTGAAGGGGACTTTTTCATCCTGCAAGGTCTTGGTGACGTCGGGAATCGCCGCGTTGGCGACGGTCACACCGTGAAAGCGTGTGCCGTCTTTGTAATCGCCCTGCAGCTCCGCACTATTGGGTGAGAGCATGACGGTGACGTCTTTGACGCTTCCGGCATTTACCTTGTCAAGGAAACTGGAATAATTGGTCTCCTCTTCGTGCGGCGCTGGCCCGCCTTTCGAGGCCATCTGCCAGAGTACGGCCGCCAGTGCGATCATCATGACCCAAAACAGAATCGTGCGTACTGTCGAATTCACTTTACCTCACCGTCCATTCACCGTCTTCTGAGCCCTGTTGCGTACACCCGGTCTACGCCGGCCCGTGCCTTTGGCCGCAACGTAGGGCAGGTTGCGGTAAAGCCCCCGCCCGTCGCCGAGACCATAACCCACCCAATGTTTAGATGCGGCATCGAACCCTGTGTATTCAGCACTGACGTTTACCCTACGCGATGCGAGTTTATCGAACAGCACTGCCAAGCGCAGCGACCGAGGTTGACCTTCCTCCAACCTCTTCAGCAAGAAATCCTGCGTGACTCCAGTGTTCAGAACCGCATCCACGACCAAGACGTCTCGGCCTCGCAGGGCCGGCGGAGGGCTGAAGAAGATCTCCCTGTAATCGTGGCCGGCCAGGCGAACGTCTCTCATTTCCGATCGCACAAAATGACAGGCAACGGGACTGGAAATTTCACGAACCAGATCTGCCGCAAAAAGAAAGGCATTCTCCAAAACCACGACAACATCCAGTGTCCGGCCGGCGTAATCGTGCGAAATCCTCCGACCCATCTGCTCGACCCGAGCCGCAAGCCGCTTGCGAGTGACCGCTACCTTTAGTTCGCCTCTCAAAGGCGCTCTTCCTCGATCACGACACCGACCCGCGTACCTTCTCCGGCGGAAAACTCCTCTGCCGGTGGCATCCCGCGTACCCACGCCAAGCGGCCGGCGCTCTCCAGCACTGGCCAGTTGGCCCGATCGCGTCTCGGAACATGGCGCGCCAAAAACATCCGCTTCAGCTTCTGCACCTCTCTATGCCCTCTAGCGCGGTAAGCGTCTCCGTGTCGCCAGTTACGCAGCACCAGGGGCGCCGCCAGTCGGTCTCGGTCGAGCGCTGCACTCTCTTGGCTAGTGTCGCGCTCCGCCCCAGACCAGTCAATCACTTTCAGGCAGAAGCGTCGTTTCAGTTCAGGGACCGAAACCATCGCTTCGCCGCGATCCGGCAAGGTCACCAGATGCTGGTATGCACCTGGTTGCGGCTTCGTTTCGCTCGGCTCGCGGATGGAGCCCGCGCTGGGCCGTGAGAAAGTCAATTCGTTGAAGACGCGGTCCACCACAACCCCGC
>DASPVW010000012.1:0-107993 GCA_035622155.1 Candidatus Acidiferrales bacterium | reverse complement strand
GTCATCTGGCGCAAGACCGCAATTTTTTGCTCATCGGTTCGTTCGTGCTTTTGCTCGTAGCGGTCGTGATGAATATCGTCGGGCTCAACATCGGGAAGTGGCTGCAGAACGCGGGCGGCGTCGGAACTTACATTCCGCTGCTGATGCTGATCGGAGCGGGATTTTTCCTTTGGCATCGGCAGGGAAGTGTCACGCATTTTACGGTGGCGAACATGCTGCCGCATTGGAACTGGGACACCGTAAATTTCTGGCCGCAGATCGCGTTTGCGTTCGTCGGGCTCGAACTGGTTTCTGCAATGAGCGAGGAGATTCGCGAGCCGCATAAGACGGTTCCGCGCGCGATCTACGCCTCCGGCTTTTTGATCGCGATCGTTTACATCGCAGGCACGGTCGCGGTGCTGAACCTGATGCCGAGCGACGCCGTGGATCCCAAGAGCGGCGTGTTTCAAGCCCTTACAGCAGCGTCGATTACACTCAAAATCGGCGCGATCGGAATGATCGCGGCGCTGCTGGCGGCGTTTGGAAACGCGGGCGGCGTGGGCACGACGGTCGCGGGCGTCGCGCGCGTACCTTTCGTTGTCGGAATCGATCACTACATGCCCGCGGCGTTTGGAAAAATTCATCCGAAGTGGCACACGCCTTATATTTCGATTCTGGTGCAGGCAATTATTTCGGCGGTCGTGCTCGTCGCCAGCCAGATCAACGAGACGACGATCGGCGCGTACCAAGTACTGGTGGACGCAGCGACTATTCTTTATTTCATACCGTTTCTCTACATGTACGCGGCGGTGATCAAGCTCGCGTACCGCGACGACCGGGCCACCCATCCCGACGCGGCGCTGATTCCCGGTGGAAAAGTTGGCGTGTGGCTGGCAGGGCTACTCGGGTTCACCATCGTGATTGGCGGAATTGTGCTGTCTCTAATTCCTCCGGCCGAGGTGCCGAGTCGAACGTTGTTTGAAGTCAAACTCATCGTGGGCACCCTGGGGGCATTCCTGCTCGGACTTGTACTCTATACACGCGGCGCGCGGGCAAAATCGCGCGACGTCGCGCACGTGGCGGCGAATTAAAATGGCGGGGGCCCCCAGTCAGCAGTGCATCGAATGACTGCAAAAGACCTTTTGCGCGACGCCTTTCGCACCGGCATCACCATCAAGGGGCTTGATGGTCTGCTGGAAATAAGCGGTGGCGTGCTCCTGTGGTTCGTCAAGCCGTCGGCCATGGGCCAAGCGTTGCGCACCTTGAGCCTGCACGAACTTTCGCGCGATCCGCATGACTTCGTGGCGATCCACCTGCTGCCCATTTCCGAGAAACTTGCACACAGCAGTCCCCTGTTTGCTTCCCTCTTTCTGTTCTCCCATGGCCTCGCCAAAGTGGGGCTGGCCATGGCGCTCTGGCTCAATGAACTCTGGGCCTACCCGCTGGCGATGGGAGTATTTTCTGCGTTCGGCGTGTACCAGATTTACCGGCTCAGTCACACCCACTCGCTTGCTCTGGCTATCTTGACCGTCCTCGACGCGGTCGTCGTCTGGCTAACGTGGGAGGAGTATCGGGTACAGAAAGCGGAACGGGAAGCAGGCGGCGGGTTCCGCAAGCCGGGTATGGTGGGTGGAAACGACAACGTGGCCTAGCAAGGTGTGGCCCAAGGCTAGAATCCTTCCTCGATAAGGCGGGCCATGGTGAGTCGCGACCCAGGGTGGCTCTGGCGCGTCCCGAGCAGGCCTTCGATATATTTTGCGAGGATGTCGCATTCCACATTCACGGCGTCGCTCGGCGCCAGCGCTTGAAGGTTGGTGTGCGCGTAGGTGAACGGAATGATCGCGAAATCGGCGACGCCGTCCTGACAGACCGCGACGGTGAGGCTGATGCCATCGATCGCCATCGAGCCTTTTTCGACCACGTAGCGGCGCAACGGTTCCGGGACGCTCACCGAAAGCCACCAGTTGTCGCCTTCTGATACCAGGCGCGTGACACGGCCGAGGCCGTCGATGTGGCCCTGCACAAAATGCCCGCCGAGGCGCCCGCCGGCAGTCAGCGGACGTTCGAGATTCACCAGATGTCCCGGCTTTATTTCACCGAAGGCCGTGCGTCGCAGAGTTTCCCCCGAAAGATCGGCCGAAAAAGAATCGCTGCTGCACTCGGTAACTGTAAGGCAGCATCCGTTGACGGCGATGCTGTCCCCGGGTTTGGCCTGTGCCAGCACGGCGCCCGGTTCCCGGAGATTAACGCGCAGACGGCCGCCATTCTCGCTGCAATCCAATGCTTCAATTTGCCCGACGGCTTCGATGATTCCGGTAAACATCGTGAAAATATCCTTCCACAACAAAATCGGGACGGCACGGATTCACCGAGAGATTGGTTAGCGCGGGTGCCTTCCCAAACCATGGTTCGGCTGCAATCTGCGCCATCGGAACGCCACCGGTTCCCATGATCTTGGGAGCATAGAAAAGGACCACGCGGTCCACAAGATCGGCTTTAAGAGCGGTCCCGTTCAGTTCGGCTCCCGCTTCCAGCAGGACGTGCAGAATCTCGCGTGCGCCGAGTTTCCGCAGCACGGTGCCGAGATTCATGCGACCGCCCGGCGCGGCGACGCGGAGAACTTCTAGGCCGCGCTCCTCCAGCGCCCGAGCCTTTCTGGAATTGGCTGGCTGCGCGGTCAACACCAGCACATCGCGCTCTGCTGATTTGACAATCCGCGAACCGAGCGGGATTCGCAGCTTCGAATCAAGGATGACACGAAGAAGGGGACGCCTTCTCGGCCAGCCGCTGCGGTCCGTCAGCAACGGATCGTCGGCGAGGACGGTGCCGATTCCCGTTAGGAGCGCGTCGGCCGAGTGACGCAAGCGATGGACCTCTTGGCGCGCCCGATCGCCCGTAATCCTCGCCGGATGTCCCGAACGCACCGCGATTTGGCCATCGAGCGTGAGCGCGGCTTTCAAAGTGACGAACGGGACGCCGGTGCGGATCCATTTCGCGAAGTCCTCGTTAAGCCGCCGGGCCTTCTCCTGATCCAGTCCGAGGTCCACCCCAATGCCTGCCCGCCTCAATTCGGTGAGGCCTTGTCCGGCCACAGCCGGATTGGGGTCCTTCATGGGCACGACGACGCGACGAATGCCGGCGGCAATCATCGCTTGAGTACAAGGCCCGGTACGGCCAGTCGTGCAACACGGTTCCAGAGTCACATACATGGTTGCACCGCGCGCCTTTTCACCGGCCTGTCGCAGTGCCAGAATTTCGGCATGGTCCGTTTTGCTGTATTCGTGGAACCCTTCTCCAAGTTTTTGATGACCTCTTACGACGATGGCTCCGACATACGGATTGGGATGGGCAAGACCCATCCCACGCTGTGCGAGTTCGAGCGCACGTTGCATCAAGGTATGGTCGGTCGGCAGCACCCTTGGTCCCATCTGTGTCTTTGAACGCCCGTCTCAGGAGGCGCTTTTCAGCTTCCGGCGGCTGTGAGCGGGCGCGAACCCCCAAGTGAACAAAGCTTAGTCGAACAGAGAATCGACATAAGTCTGCGCGTCGAAGGGTACCAGATCGTCGATCTGCTCGCCCGTGCCGACAAAGCGGATGGGCAGTCCGAGCTCGCGCGCAATAGCGACAACGATTCCACCCTTTGCCGTACCATCGAGTTTCGTTAGGACGATTCCGGTAACGCCGGCGTGACTCCAGAATTCGCGTGCTTGGCTCAGGCCGTTTTGACCGGTGGTCGCGTCGAGGACAAGCAGAACGTCGTGCGGTGCGTCCGGGACAATCTTGGCGGCCGTGCGTTTCATCTTTTCGAGTTCGGCCATGAGATTCGATTTGGTGTGAAGGCGGCCGGCTGTGTCCACGATGACGATATCGGCACCGCGAGCCTTCGCCGCCGACAGTCCGTCGAAAATCACGGCGGCGGGATCGGCGCCCGACTTTTGTTTCACAACCTCGACCTCCGCTCGGTGTCCCCATACTTCGAGTTGCTCGATGGCGGCTGCACGAAACGTGTCGGCCGCACATAGAATGACGTGCGCGCCATCCCGTTTGAGCCGACGGGCGAGCTTGCCGATGGTGGTCGTTTTTCCCGTGCCGTTGACGCCGACGACGAACACCACGCGTGGCGGCACCATCGTTTTCCCATCCGGCGTAGCCGCGGGCTCCTCCAGGATTTTCAGGATCTGGCGCTTCAGCTCCTGTTTGAGCTGCGCCGCGGAATCCAGCTTGTGCTCGTTGACCTGCTGACGCAACGCCAGCAGGACTTCCTTCGTCGTGCGCACTCCGATGTCGGCGCCGAGCAGCGCCGATTCGAGCTGTTTTAGGAGCGTGGGATCGACGGGCCGGTTGCCCGTCAGCAACTGCTCGACCCGCGCTGCCAATTCGGTGCGCGTCTTGCTGACCGACTCTTTGAGGCGCTCAAGAAGCGTGGGCGCGGGTTTTCCGAACAGTGAGATCATGAACAGTCTTCGCGGCCACGCGAAGAAGGCTATTTTAACAGAGGACCACGATGGCAGCTGTTTCCGCCCGAACGTGTGGGAAGCGGGACGGCTTTTCTTGCTCGGCTATTGATGCTATTTTTCGAAGGAAGTCACCTTCGAACCTGCGCGGGACGTCGATGTTTGAGCGATTTGTGTTTTCTGATCTCCGCGAGCTATTTGCCAAGGCGAATGAGGAAAAGTCCGGGGATCAGTTGGCGGGGATCGCGGCTGGTTCCGAGAGCGAACGTGTTGCAGCCAAGCGCCAGCTCGCCGACCTGCCTCTCGGGGAAATTGTCCGTCAGCCGCTCATCGATCCGGATGTCGACGAAACCAGCCGCCTGATCCTCGACGGGTTCAATCGCAGCGCTTTCGACCCGATTCAGAGCTTGACCGTGGGTGCATTGCGCGAACGCATCCTCGACGATGCGACCGGCGCGGTCGAGCTGGCGCAACTTCAGCCGGCGATCATTCCCGAGATTGCAGCGGCGCTCGCGAAAATCATGAGCAACAAAGATCTCGTTTTGGCCGCAGCGAAAATCCGCAACGTGACGCGCTGCCGCAACACCATGGGCGAGCGTGGCGTGTTGGGAATACGCCTGCAACCCAATCACCCGGTTGACGATGTCGGAGGGATTCTGCTCGCGGCGTTCGAGGGGCTGCTGTACGGATGCGGGGACGCGGTGATTGGGGTGAATCCGGCGTCGGATTCGGTCACGACGGTCGGTCAAATCCTGCGGGCGCTGGATCGCCTTGTCGAAACCTACCAAGTGCCCACGCAGATATGCTGTCTGGCGCACATCACGGCGCAACTGGCGGCGCTTGAACGCGGCGCGCCGGTCGACCTGTTGTTTCAATCGATCGCCGGAACCGAAGCGGCCAACCGGAGCTTCGGCATTTCCCTGGCCATGCTCGGCGAGGGCCGCGAAAGAGTTCTCGAGCATCATCGCGCTCGCAATGTGAAGTGGACCGGCGGGCAGGCGATGTACTTCGAAACGGGGCAGGGCAGCGCTCTTTCCGCCGAGGCGCATCACGGCGTGGATCAACTCACCCTGGAAGCCCGTGCGTACGGCGTGGCTCGCGCCTTCGACCCATTCCTGGTAAACAGTGTCGTCGGCTTCATCGGGCCGGAATATCTTTACGACGAGCGGCAAATCATTCGCGCCGGCCTCGAAGACCATTTCATGGGAAAGCTGCTGGGACTTCCGATGGGTTGCGACGTCTGCTACACAAACCATGCGGCGGCCGATCAGAACTCGGCGGACAATTTGTTGCTGCTGCTCGGCGCGGCGGGCTGCAATTATTTTATGGGAGTGCCATGCGCCGATGATGTGATGCTGAACTATCAGAGCACGAGCTATCACGACGCGCTTGCCGTGCGACGGCTGTTCAAATTGCGGCCCGCGCCGGAGTTTCTTGCCTGGCTTGAGGCGGCCGGCATCTACTCGGACGGCGAACCGGCGTTACTCGACCGACCCACACGGCAGCGGCTCCTGCGCCGTCTTGCATCTTCGCTCGAAACGATGGTCTGAATGGCGGACAGGTCCGATTCGCCGCTGGCTCCCTCCGATCTGCCTGAGATCGTGCGCAGGATTCGCGCGCGGACGCCGGCGCGCCTGCTGACCGGGCGCGCGGGCGCCGCCTATCGCACCAGCACGCAAATCGAGCTGCGCGAGGCTCACGCCGCTGCGCGCGATGCGGTGCGCACCGAGCTCGATCTCTCGAAGGTCTTCGGAGCCGATTGGCTGGCGCGATGGCAAGCCTTCGAAGTGAGGACGCGGGCCAACTCGAGGGAAGAGTATTTGCTGCGCCCTGATCTGGGTCGACGCTTGGATGATCGATCGCGCGCGGAAATTCAACAACGCTGTCCGCGGGGCAGTGATCTCCAAATTGTGATTGGAGATGGGCTGTCGGTGCCGGCGGTCCAGGCTCAGGTGCCTCCGCTGATGCCTCTGCTTGGAACGGGTGCCGAGGCCCGCCGATGGCAGATGGGCCGAGCATTTGTGATTCGTCACTGTCGGGTGGGAGTGCTGAACGAGATGGGCGAGTTGCTGGATCCGAAGGTCGTGGTGCTGCTGATCGGGGAGCGCCCGGGATTGGCGACGGCCGAAAGCCTTTCGGCGTACATGGCCTATCAGCCGCGTGCGTCCCACAGCGATCGAGATCGCAACCTTGTCTCGAATATCCATGCGCGAGGGCTCAGCGCGGAAGCCGCTGCTGCGCGCATTCTCGATTTTGCGGCAGAAATGATGCGGGCCCGCAGGAGCGGGGGCACGCTAGGCGCACAAGGGCCGGCGCTGGAAGCCGGTAGCGAAGCGAAGAGGTCCGGATTAGAAGACCCGAGTTATTCTTGAATCCAGCGCCGAGAGGATCAGACCTCAACCAGTGTCGCCGACAAGCGCAAACGGCCGTCACGGACGGCCGTTTCGAGCGCACCCACAACCTGCGCGTCAAATCGCGTGACCGCAAGCGAGCGGATGCGTTCGAGCGCATAATCGAGATGCATCGCCGATTGGTAGGGCCGGTTGGTGGTGATAGCGTCGAGCGTATCGGCGACGGCGATAATGCGCGCCATCAGGGGAATCTGATCGCCTTGAAGGCCATAAGGATATCCCTGGCCGTCCATGCGCTCGTGATGCAGCTCAATACCGGGTAGCACGTCCTTGAGCTGCGCAACCGGCCGCATGATATTGGCCCCCTTTACGGTGTGCTGCTTCATCAGATCGAATTCCTCGTCGGTGAGCTTGCCGGGCTTCTTCAGCACCCGGTCGTCAACGCCAATTTTGCCGACGTCGTGGAGCAGCGCCGAGATGCGCAGGCGGTCGAGGTCTTCCGCGCTCAGGCCCAGGCCGTCGCCGAGGATGATCGAATACTTCGCGACGCGCCCGGAATGACCCCGCGTGTAGGGATCCTTTTCATCGATCGCAGCGGCAAGCATGCGAATCGAGCCCATAAACAGCTCGCGGTTTTCTTCGGCGGCGTCCTTCAGCTTCTCGACGAACTCTTCGATATCGCCGGCCATGTGGTTAAACGTCTCAGCGAGCTCGCTGATTTCGGCGGCGCCGCTGACGGGCACTCGTTCGTGGAACTCGGCGCGGCTGATCGCGCGCGTGGATTCGACAAGTCCGCGGATGGGGCGAGTAATGCGAACGGCAAAGAGATATCCGAGCAGCAAAGCAACGAATGTGACGCCCACGACGAATTGCAAAGCCTCCGAAGTGAGCTCGGTTACGCCGGCATCGACGCGGGCATCACCGAGGCTACGTTGCACGATCACGGCCCAGCGAAGCTCCGGAATCGTGCTGTACGTACCGATCATCTCGATTTGGTGCCGCTTGTCTGGGCTGGACGCCACGAAATTGGTCGTCTGCGTGGCGCGCAATTCCTGTGGTAATTCACCAAACTGTTTTGCCAGTGGCGAAAGCGACGTCACATTCTGACCGGGAACCATGGCGCGACTGTCTGGGTAGGCAACAATCCTTCCGTGGCCGTCGACGATATACACGGTGCGGTCGCGCACGCTCATGTCGCGCAGACGCCTCTGCAGGCGCTCGAGTGAGACCACCGCTGCGAGCATTCCCGAAAACTGGCCGTCGGCGAACAAGGGTACCGACATCACCAGTGCCGGCCGATTGTTCTGCCCCTCTGCAAACGGCTCGCTAATCGAGTCAAATCCCTGGCAGCTCGCTTGAAAGGCACGCTTCAAGGCGGCGTCGACGAAAGGATCGCGGTCCGCGCTGACGCTTCCCGCGGTTGGGCCCTTGGCTTCGCGGCTCACAGCCGTGACAAACAGGATGTCTGGATCAGTTTCGACGAAGTCCTGGAGCAGCCGTGAAAGCTGTGGCGCATGGGTGGCATCATCCACGTTTTGGATCCATCCGGTGATGGCCATGACCTGACGTTGGCTTAAGAGCTGCTGGCGCAGGCCCTGCTCGAATTGGAGCGTCTCGTTTGCCAGAGAACGTGTGATCTCGCTTTGTTGAACGCGCTCGGTATCCTGCAGTTTTTCCTCGCTCAACCGGAGCGCCTGGCGGTGGTAGAGCCACAGAGGTGTCACGCTGACGAGCAACAACGCACCCAGCACGATCCAAAGGATGCGGAGGCGTCTGGTCGGAATCTTTCTTAGGGAATGGCTGAGCATTCTCCGGCCCGCTCGGAAAATGCTAGCGGACCGATGGTAGCCAGACAAGGGGACTGTGGTACTAGGGGTGGCGGATAAGCCACATGGCTTGTGTCAGTTAGAAGCATCTCGCCAGGCAGGTTCTCGCCTAATGAGGCGACCCGAGGCGGCTCTCTTGGCCCGCGATGAGGCGGCGCATGTTGCCGCGGTGCTTCCACAACACCAGCACAGACACGAGGATGGTTCCCCCAAGTACATGGTCGGGCGGGGCGTGGTGTGGTGCGTAGAAAAAGTAGACCAGAAGCGGCAGCGTGGCCATGGCAACAATCGAGCCGAGCGACGAATAGCGCCAGAAGAGCACGACCAGGACCCAAAACGCCGCCGCTCCTAACACGGCGTAGGGGCCGATCGGCAGGAAAACGCCGAACGTGGTTGCAACTCCCTTGCCCCCTTTAAATCCGAGCCACACGGGGAAGATGTGTCCAATCACGGCCGCCACAGCCGCCGCCATCATCCAGCGCCCGTTGCTGTCGGTCGAGCGTTCCGCGATCCAGACGGCCAGATAGCCTTTGCCCCCATCCAGCAAAAGGGTCAGCGCGCCCGCGACCAAGCCGGCATTGCGCGTCACGTTCGCTGCCCCGATATTGCCACTGCCCATAGAGCGAATGTCCTTGCCGCCACGGGCTTTCACGATCAGCAGCCCGAATGGTATCGAGCCGAGTAGATAGGCAAGGGCGGGAATCCACCAAGGGGAGTTCAAGCAGGTTCCTTCGCGAACGAAAAGCTTCTTAGCTTCGTGTACTCGGCGCCCGATCGTTTCAGGACGCTTTCAAAGAGATGAAATTGGCCCTCGCGTGTTGCCCCTAGATCGAGCGATTGGATTTGGTGCGACATTCGAACGAGCTCGCCCAGGCCGTGCGAGGAATCGAACCGCGCCAGCGTCAGATGCGGGACAAACGCGCGCTGTTCAGTGGCGACTCCGAGCGGCAAGAGCGCACGCTCGATGTGGGCTGCCAGTTCCGCGAGGTTTGGCGACGCGTCGATTCCGCACCAGAAAACACGCGGGCGCCGCTCGGTTGGAAAGAATCCGAGGCCGCGAAAACGCATCTCAACCGGCGCGTTCGAGCGGATCAAAGCCAGCGCCGCAACAATCTGTTCGCGTTGTTCCGGTTCGGCGTAGCCGATGAATTTCAGTGTTACGTGCATTCCTTCTACCCGCACCCAGCGTGCGTCTTTCGCCAACGGCTTCAGGCGAGATACCAATGCTCGGATCGCATCGCGGATCGCCTCCGGAAAATCGAGTGCCGCAAAAAGCCTCACGCGTAGCTGCCCTTTGGATGGTCACAGGAGCCTGCCGCGCTTTCCCTCGGCATCTCTGGCTCTTGCGACGTTTTATTCTTCTTGCGGCACTGGAGGAAACAAACAGAGCCGCCTCACGGCATCGAGTGCGTTCTGCGTGGCAAAAAAACGGATGCGCTCGCGGTCACCCGGAAAGCGAAAGGCTTTTTCGCGCGACCCACGGGGGTCTGCGGTGCCGATGTGCACCAGCCCGACCGGCTTTTCCGGTGTTCCGCCCGTGGGGCCGGCGATGCCTGTGATGCCCACCCCAATTGTCGCACCGGTCTGTTGGCGAACGCCGTCGGCGAGTGCCAGGGCCACTTCCGCGCTGACCGCACCCTTGGCCTCGATGAGCTCTGCAGGCACGCCGACAAGTTGAGTCTTGAGCTGGTTGCTGTAGCAGACGACACCGCCGAGAAAATACGCCGAGCTTCCGGCAATGCTCGTGAGGCGCTCGGCGAGCAGGCCGCCGGTGCAGCTTTCGGCCACCGCGATGGTCGCGTGACTTTCCGTCAGCGTGCGCGCGACGACCTCTTCGATCGTTTCGCCGCACGTGGAGATGAGATGCTTGCCGAGTGATAGCGTCATGCGTCCGACCAGCTCGTTAAGCCGCGATTCGGCGTAGGCGGGATCATCCGACCAGATCCTCGGATGAAGCTGGATACCGCTTGCGGTCGCCAGGATGGTTGTTTCCGTGTCCGAGAATTCTGCATAGAGCGGCCGAACACGCTGCTCCACCTCGGATTCGAAAAGCCCAACGATCCGCAGGTCGCGCGTGTAAAGCCGCTGCTGGTTCCCGAGCTTGGCCAGGCGAGGACTGACTTCCGCTTCCATGAGCGCGCGCAGCTCCTGCGGCACGCCTGGCAGCAGGACGAGAATGTGTCCTCGAGCCTCGATCCACTGGCCCGGCGCCGTGCCGCGCGGATTTGGGAGCACGTCCGCCCCCTCGATGACCAGCGCCTGGCGTAAGTTAATTTCTGGCATGGCGCGGCCGAAGCGGCGAAAACGTTCCTGCAGTTTGCGAAGCACGTCTTGGTTTTCAAGCAACCGCCGCCCAAGCAACTCAGCCACCGTCTGGCGCGTACGGTCGTCGTCGGTCGGCCCCAGGCCGCCGCAGGAGACAACGATGTCGGCACGTGCTAGCGCGTGCTCAAAGGAGGATCGCATCTCCTCGGGACCGTCGCCGACCACGGCTTTGTGGATGACACGGATGCCGAGCCGGTTGAGTTGATCGGTTAGAAAAAGCGAATTCGTGTCCAGACGGTAAGGGGTTAACAGCTCCGACCCTACTGCAATAATTTCCGCGTCCATGCTTTAGAAGTTTTACTCGATGCCCGCAACCGAGCGCAAGAGTGGCTCTTAAGGCGCGGGAGATGAGAAAGGCCTCTGATCGAAAGCCTAGCCGTTTATAAGGGAAGGCCCTCGACATTCCAGTCGAGAGAGAAGAGCGCGTTGTGGGTGGTGATCATGGCGCGTTGCGACGGCAAGAGTGCCAGTCCGACAATGTTGCTTCCTCCCAGCACGAGTTCGGCGTCCGCCTGCGAGCTGATTCGGACGATACCGCGCTTGCCGCTCAAAGACGCCGCCACGTAAAGGTTTCCCTTGCGGTCGAACGCAAGACCCTGCGGGCGCCCGAGTCCGCGAAAGAAAACCTTCACCTCACCGGCAGGTGAAATCCGGTAGACGCGCTCGTAGCTAGAAGTCGTCGGTCCGGTGACGTACAAGTCACCCGACGGACTGAAGGCAAGGTGGTACGCCGAAAGAGATGGTTCCAGGGTCGCGAACACAAAGATTTCACGGTCCGGTCCAATTTTAAAAATGGTGCCACTGCGATCGCCCACGTACAAGCTCCCGGCCTTATCAAAGGCGATACCCGTGGCGATGCCCATTCCTTCGATCCACTGCATGGAACGGCCCTCGGGAGAAATGCGATGCACGGTCCCATCGTTGCGGCAGGAGACGAACAAATTGCGGTCGCGATCGATCGCCAGCCCAGTCGGGTTCATGAGTTCCGTGATAAACGGTTTCACCGTGTGATTGGGCGTGATCTTATACAGAGAGACAGGAACTTTTTGCCCGCGCTGGCCGCTGAAGGTGACGTAGGTGTTGCCCTCAGGGTCCACCGCTGGGTTGCCCACCGGATGTAAGTTGTCCGCGACCTGTTGGCCGAGGGCGATGGGAAAGGGTGCGCTCTCGACCCCGTTCATTCGCACGCGCACCGCGCCGCCCGAGGCACCTTCCGGAACGCAGGCGATCAACAGATCTTCCGACGCCAGCATCACGTTCGCGTCCGAAGCACCGAACTGCACCTGAGGGCGCGCGTGATTGCGCACGGAAAAGCCGCTGCCGCGGATGGCGATTTCGCCGCCGGGCAAAGCTGCCGCAGGCTTCACGTTCTCGATCCGCAGTGTTCCGTTCGTTGCCATGACCAATCGACGGTTCAGAGTGGAAGTCAAAGCTCAGAATCCAGCAGCCCGCACGATCCAGAGCCCGATCGCCGCATACACTCCCGCTACCCAATCGTCCGCCATAATTCCCCAGCCGCCTGGCAGCGACTCCGCTTGGCGCGCCGGGAATGGCTTCCAAATATCGAAGACGCGAAAAAGTATAAAACCCACCAACAAATATTTCCAGCTAAGCAAGGAATCAAACGCAATGCGAGCTACCGCGCCCGAGTTCTCCCAAACCATCTGTGCGGGTTTCCGCCACAGCGGCGCGGCGACACCTAGCACAACCGCCAGGTGTTGTCCCGACACCTCGTCGATCACCACTTGCTGAGGATCCTTCCGTTGCCAGAACCGAGCGGCACGACCGGCCGACCACACCCCCATGGCGGCCGTCACCACAGCGACAAGAAAATAAAGCAGGAGAATCGTATCGATCCTGGGGTTCCCTACGGCGATTTCGGCTACACCGAACGGTCCCCTCATGCGTGTGGCTCGAATCGGAGCAAGCAAAGGGAGTGCCACCAGCGCAAGGCCCGCAACCGAGCCGAACGTACCCGGTGCGATCGGTATGTACCCGAGGCCGCCGGCGCTCGCCACGAACAGTGCTAGGCGGGGCTTAGGTGCTCGGCCGCGATGGCCCGCCTGGTCCGGACCACGCGCGGGTGACACGGCAACGTTCGACGACGGCTCGGTGCTTGCGCTCACTGGCCGGTTTCCTTATCCGCTCCGGCAATGTCCCGCTCGAGTTTTTCAAACATCGATTCATCGAAGGCTGGCTCGCTCATGACGTAGTTTTCGCTCGCCCAGTTTCCCAGATCGAGTAAGCGGCATCGCTCACTGCAAAACGGAAAATCTCGGTCGATGTCCGAATCGGCGGGTTTCCGACAGATGGGGCATGGCCGCTGCATGGTTTGAGCATACCGCAAAGCCGCGCCTAGGTGGGCCCTCCCGTTCGAGCGGTTCTTGGTTTCTAGAAGAAGCGCGCTTGCTGCGGTGGACGGTCCCTACAACTTCCCGCCGTTGCTTGGGGGCACCGCACCTCGAGCGGTGGTAGACATGCCGTGGTCCAGGCCGAGATGAACCAGTGCCAGGCGCTGGGCGAGCATTTCGTACTGTGCCGAAAGGTGGCTTCGGTAGACCGAAGCGTCGCGATAATACCGTTGCATGCGTTCCCCGTCTTTCGCGGCGCTCGAACTGGAGGTGCGAGCAAGCATCTCTACAGCTTCCCAGGCCAGGCGCCCCCCATGTTCAAGGCTCGCGAAAAGCTCGAGATCCTCTTCCAGAGTGAAGGGCCTCCCCCCTTCGGCCCCCCGGCGGCAATATTCCATATAAACCTCGCCTGCGTTGAGCACCAGCCGCTTGGCCGCATTCATCAATCCGAGGGCTAGCCCCAGATGGCGTTGATAGTCATGATGAAGGAAACGTGGCTGCATCGGCGGATAGGGCGTATTTTTGGTGCGAATGAGGTGCTCGTACTCGTCCATTGCGGCATAGCCGAGGCCGACCATGACACCAACCAGTTCGGCGTGAAAGAAGGACAAACAACGGCCGGCGTACATGGGATTGCCGTGAAGCCGAGAGCCAGGCGTGCCGCCGGCCAGATCGACGTTGAGCATGTCGAGCTCCATCACATGAGTCTGAGGCAAGCGCGCGCCCTCAATCACAATCGAGTTCGATCCGCTGCCTCGCATGCCCAGGATCGCGCCCCAATCATCGAGCATGATCCACTGCGAACGCGGCACGAGTGCAATTCCCGCGCGGGGTGGGCCGGGGGTTTCGTCAGAAATCAGAACGCTTGGCATAAAGTGTGTTGCATAGGGAGCGCCGGAAGCGTAGCCCCATTTTCCTTTCACGAGCCAGCCGCCATCGACGGGGGTCGCCGTACCGCTGGGAGCGGCCACCGATGGGGCGGAGAACTCGCCGGTGGGGCCAAAGCCATCGACCTGTGCCTGTTCGCTGAAATAGGAGCCGAGCATCAGCGCGTGTCCCGCTCCGACGATCAGACACCAGGCGACCGACGGATCGCCACGCGCGATTTCGATGGCGATGCGGTAGTAGGTTTTCAAGTCGAACTCGTACCCTCCAAAACGGCGAGGCTGCAAACAGCGGTAAAATCCCGCCCTCTGAAATTCGCGATGCATCGTTTCGGAATAGACCCCACGGCGCTCGGTTTCATCTTGTTCGGAGCGGAGCCTGGGTTGAAACGCGATCGCCCGCTCGATCATTTCCGCCGGGGTCAGATTCGGCTCCGGTACTGACACCGATGTTCGTTGTTGAAGCTTTGTGGTCATACCCGGGCCCTTCGTGGCACAGATTTCTGCTCGCCTCCGGACCGGGCGTCTCCTGAGCGAGAATCGGGAAAAGGTCTTCCGGCCGCCGCGCGATGCGCGAGGGGCGCAGGTGAAAGTTCGACGACCCGCCCGATGAGATCGTAATCCTTGGCTTGGGTTATTTCGAGTAGGGCGAGAGTGCCGGGAGCCGGAAGCTGCGCGGCATCAGTTATCCCCTCAAATTGTGTGACATAAACCTTGCCGTCGATTTCCGGCGCCATGCCCTCCAGCCGGGCTTCCCAAACCAGATCGATGTCCTTCGACGGACCCTCCAGCATCACTTCGACGCGTTCGCCAACTCGGCGCCGCAGCCTCTGCGCCGAGATTTTCCGTTGGATGGACATGAGCCGGTCGCGGCGGCGCGCGATGGTCGCCGCGTCGACCTTTCCATCGAACGGAAAACTCATGGCTAGGTCCTGGTCCGAGTAGGCGAAGACCCCCATCCAATCGAATTCGGCTGCGCGGACAAAATCGCATAGCTCGCGAAAATCCCCTTCTGTTTCGCCTGGAAATCCGGCAATGAATGAAGTTCTGATCGAAACACCCGGAATCGCTTGGCGAATCCTTTCGAGCATTTTCAAAAAGACCTCAGCGTTGGAGCCACGCCTCATGCGCGCGAGCACGCTTCGGCTGGCGTGCTGTAGCGGGATGTCGAGGTATTTCACGAGGCTTCTGTGCGCCGCGATTGTGTCGAGCAATTGGGGCGTGAGGCGATTCGGATAGCAATACAGAAAGCGAATCCAACGGAGATCTTCGATCTGGGCCAGGCGCGCAAGCAGCGTGGGGAGCCCATCGCGGAGCCCGAGGTCCTCGCCGTAGTGCGTCGTGTCCTGACCAATGAGATTAATTTCGCGGACTCCGGCGGCGGCAAGGTTTTCCGCTTCTCTCACGACGGATTCGAACCGCCGGCTGCGGAATTTCCCGCGAAGCTGCGGAATGATGCAAAAGGTGCAGGGATGGTCGCAACCTTCGTTGATCTTGATATAGGCGGTGTGCGGCGGCGTCAGACGCATGCGGGGTGTGAGATCGTGGTAGAGATAGGAGGGAGGTACGGTCGGCGCGACCGCAGCGGCGCTCGAAGGAGCGTCGCCTACACACGCTTGCACAATTTGTTCGACTTCACCTGTTCCGATCACGGCATCCACTTCGGGGATCTGCTCGCGAATTTGGCCGCGGTAACGCTCGACAAGACAGCCGGCGACAATCAGCTTGCGCGCGCGCCCACGTTTCTTGTACTCAGCCATTTCGAGAATCGCCTGGACTGACTCCTGCTGAGCGGGCTCGATAAAGCTGCAGGTGTTGACGACGATCACATCGGCTTCTGCGGCGTGGGGAGTGATCTGGTAGCCCGCGCGTCTAAGCACCCCCATCATCACCTCGCTATCGACGAGGTTCTTGGGACATCCCAGACTTACGAATCCAACCTTCGGCATGGTCGAACGTTCCTTGCAGTTGTGGGCAAAGCACTGATTCTAGCATGGCCCTAGGAGCGAGCCGGGGCCGAGGATCGGCGATCGAATCTATCGGTTGGCGCGCTTGCGGCTGCGCAGCGAATCGCGGATCGAGTGCAGGAGGGAAGACATCTGCTCGATGCGCGCGGGATGGTTGCCGAAGCGCGCCGACTGGTAAAGTTCGGTGAGCTGCGCTACCGGTACCGACAGCTCTCCCCTCGGAATGGCGGAGAGAAATTCCAGTGCTGTCTGCGAGGGTGATCTCTTCCAGCCACGCTTTTCGAGCAACCGAAGCATCTCACTGTACTCGAGCGCGGCAAGACCCGACGTCAAGCTGCCGCTGCGGTGCGCGCGCAGGCTCCACCGAGCAACCGCATAGCCGATCAGCGAGCGCCCGCGGAGGACCAACAGCATCAGGAGCAGACAAGCGAGAGTGCCCGAGAAGAAATACTTCGACGACTCGAGCCGATGGTCGAGAGCAAGCAGACGGGCCATAGCCGCACGTTCCTCCTCGCGGTAGATCGCTTGCGCGCGATCGCCCCAGTGACGCGAGGACTTTTCCAGATTCTGCCCGAGGGTCAGCTGGTGTCCGAAATCGTAGTTAATCACCCACTCGCCCCAAGTAAACTGAAACCAGTCCCAATAGCGACTGACCTCATCGAGCAACCCTTGATGCTGCTCATGGCCAGGAGGCGTGGGGTCCAGCGTCATCCAACCGTAGTCGGGGAAGAACACTTCGACCCAAGCGTGCGCGTCACTTTCACGCACGATGTAGTCGCCACCCACATCGTTGTATTCGCCCGGCAGAAATCCGGTGACATAGCGCGCCGGAATGCCGATCGCTCGCAGCATGACCGCCATCGCCGAGGCAAAGTACTCGCAATTGCCAGCCTGCCGTACGAACAGAAATTCGGCGAGAGGATCCTTGGCGGGTGGGCCCGTGAGATCGAGGGTGTAAGAGTAGTGCGAGATCAAGTAGCGTTGGAGGCTCGCGGCTTTGTCGTATTCATTGTTAGAACCGGAGGTGATTTTGTCGGCCAGCGCGCGGATGCGTGGATCAAGTGGCGGAAGCTGCCAATAGATCTCCCCCATCGCCTCGGGGTAGATGTGGGAGGCTTTGCGCAGCTCGGCCTCGGGCGTTATGGGAAGGAGCGATCTGCCCTCGTAGCGAATTTTCATGCCGTTGTGGGCAGAGTTAAAGACCGAGCCGGTCTGGTCCATCAGCAGATAATGGCTGCGTAGAGGCCCATCCGACCGTGTCGGTTCTTCGCCGAAGTGCCCGCGAACCGACTCGGCGCGCGGAGCTAGGAAGATGGCGTCAGTAGCCAGGGGCTCCATAAGCACCGTGTAGTGCAGCGGGTAGAACGTTCCACGGAACGAGGCTGGCAACCCAAGCGGATAGTCTCCTTCGGAATTTGCCAACACGACGTTTTCAGCTCGTACCGGAGTGGACCAACGCGTGCCATCGAAAGTGGTCAGTGCGATTCCACGCCAGCGGACGTTCTGCGCGCGGCTGGGATCTCCGTCGATGCCGATGCGCATCACTACCGAGGTGTTTTTTTGAATTTTCCCGATTTCGCCGAGGGCGACGTTGTCGCTGAACCCAGTCATCAAGGTGGGCTGGAGATTCAGAGCGCTGAGGTAGCCCGTGGTGAAGCGGGGAATCACGAAAAAGATCACCGCGCCGAGCCCGAGCACGCTTAGGGCGACGAGCACCGACGTCACTCCCAGCGCGCGATTGAGACGTCGCGTCACGGCTGAGCCCGGCTCCCATAAAGGCAAAACGGAACCTGCCGCACTGCGGCGCATTTCCAGCGCGACAAACGTGGAAACCGAGAGGATGAGAAAAATCGCCAAAGCGATGAGAAAGCTCGTCTCGACCGTCAGGATCGCGCACGCCAGCATGCAAGCGATGGCAAGAACCGCCAAAAAAGCTGAGTCGCGATAGGTGCGCGCGGAATACAGACGAACCAATGTGGCAAAAAGCAGAAGGTGGATAGCGGAAAGCAGGGCGGCGTAGAGCGGTGGATTGGGAGCTCCCTCAGCCATACCGCGCGAAAGCGCCCAGAGATCGAGCGGGAAGAAAAGGAAATAGGCGAGAACGAGCCAGGTCGCGACTCGCGGGGAAAGCTCGGGGCCGCGCCCACGAAGTAGACGCACCCCTTTATAGATCACCGCGGCCGGAGCGACCAGAGTCGAGAAGAGATCGAGTTTACCTGTCGAGACGATGGCGAAGACGCCGGTTGCTACGAGCAAGAAGAGAGAAACTTGAAAATAGCGTTGCACGGCAGCCAATGCGTCAGCTGGCGCGGGCTCGCTTCGCGCGGGCGCCCTGGGTTGCGCGGCGGAGGACATGGGTGACACTCCGATGCTAGCACTGGGCAGGTTGCCGCCGAAGGGCGCCGGCGCAGAGTGGTAACGAGCGAGCGAATCAAGAGGAGCGATCTTTTCCCTAGGTCTGCTCGGCGGCAGCGGCGATTTTTCGCGTGGCACTGGAGATGGGAAGCCGATCGATATGATCGAAAGCAAGGATGCGCGTGCGGGGTAGGCGCGGCAGTTCGGCCACGCGGGCTAGGAAGGGAAGCAGCGTGATGTTGCGAAACGTCACGCCGTGCCGTGCCGCAGGCAAAGCTTCCAACTTGAGCGGAGCTGAGTCGAGCTTCAGGGTTCTGCGGAGATGACCTTCTAACTCAACTAGCGGCTCGCGGGTAACCTCCACGGCGGGAAACTGCCAAAGGCGCGAGAACAGCGCGCTACCACGGGCTGTGGGATCTCGCACAAGGAGGGTGCGACGGCTGGAGTCGCGAAGAATCGCCGCGGCGATCCGCAGGCTGACCGAGGCCCGTTTGCGACGTGGTGCAGGAATCTGTTCGGTGAGACCTCGCGCCTGAGCGAGGCAAAAGCGCAACAGGGGGCAGTCCCCGCAGCGCGGGGTCTGCGGAGTGCAGATCACCTCGCCTAACTCCATCAGAGCCTGGTTCCAATTGCCCGGCGCCTGCTGGGCTAGGAGGTGCTCCGCTGTTTTGCCCAACTGGCGCCAACGGAGCGCGGCACGCAGATCGCCGCGCACCGCGCCCAGGCGTGCTAGGACGCGCGCGACGTTGCCATCGAGTGCCGCCAGCGGAACATCATAGGCGATGCTCAGCACCGCTGCCGCCGTGTAGCGGCCAATTCCGGGAAGAGCCAGAGCGGCTTTGAGCGTACGCGGAAATCTGCCGCCGTGGCTGGCGACAATTTCCTGCGCAGCGCGATGAAAATTCTGCGCGCGACGGTAATAACCGAGGCCAGACCAGAGGCGCAGCACTTCCTGCTGGCGGGCGGCGGCGACGGATTCGACGGTTGGGAATCTTTCAAGGAAACGATTGTAATGAGGCAGGACAGCGGCGACGCGTGTTTGCTGCAGCATGATTTCGGCAACCCAGATGCGGTAGGGATCGCGCCGGTCGCGCCAGGGAAGATTGCGTCGATGCCTACGAAACCACGTCAGAAGGCGGCGATGAAGGTCTGCACGGATTTTTTCCGAAGCCTGGGTTGACATCAGCGTAAGCGGGCTATCTTCGCACGAAGACCGAGCGTAGGAAACGAAGTCCTATCTTCTCTACAGGCGGTCGATGAAGACGAAGTACGACGATGACCACAGTGCCGTGGGGATCGTCCGCTGCGCTCGTGCCGTGAGGATGATTTTGAAGATTCCGCGGTCGTCGCCGAGCTCGTCCAAGAACGCGCCGCCGACAGCGGTGGCCTGAGGTTCGATGAGCGCCAGCTCCCGCAGGGTATCGTAGATGATCTGGGCGGCGGGAGCCATAGGCGTCGAAAACCGGTCTGTACGGAACTGCATCACGGATTGAATCTCGTAAAAGTGCCAGGCAATCGAGGCCGCTAGCGAAACCGCGCGCTCGAAACGGGCCCTGTGCGCGGCGACGCTTGACTCCCCGGCGTCGGTGCCGCGTCGCTCGTGCCGCTCCGGGTAGGGGGCGGGACCGATCAGAGGATCGAGAACGAGCATCACGCGCCGCTCGTCTTCCCGCGCGAATTCGCGAACCATCATGCGGTCTAATTTGGCGGTGACCTTCCAATCGACGAAACGCGCGCTATCGGTGGGTCGGTATTCGCGCAGCGAATGTAATTCGTGGCCGCGTCCGCGATACAGGCTCGCCACCTCGCCGCTCAGCAACGGAAGCACCTCGTAGAACTGTTCGGCCGGCTCGACGCGGGGATAGACGACCATCTCGATACGCGAATCGACCTCCCGCGTTTTTTCGAAGAAGCCGAACGGAAATCGCGTGCGGATGCCGAAAGCGTCCTGGCGATAGAGGCCACGGTGCGGGAAGCGCAACTCAACCTTTTGTCGCGCCGCGCTCAAACGTGGAATGTAGGGAAAGAAAACCGGACGCGTGAGGATCTGGCTCAGTGCCTTTCCTGTACGGCCGGCGACCAGCAAAGAAAAGGAAGGCCAGGCCTGTTTCTCGTTGCGCAGTTCGATTTCGGCCACGACCGGCTGTTCGGCGAAGATGTGCTCTGGCAGATCGAATTTCAAATCGACGCCGGTAAGCACGATGCGCGAAAGCACGCCCGAGACCAGAATGCCGGCAAGCAGGCAGCCGAGAATCAGGAACAGTAGGTTGTTTCCCGTGTTGACCGCTGCCAGGACCAAGATAAAGACCGCGGCCAGATAAATCGTTCCGTCACGGGTCAGACGGTAATCGACCTGGTAGGCGAGCCATCGTAGGCTCGTGCGCTTGGCCAGCGCGGGTACGATCGTGATCGCTACCCAGGCAGCAATGGCGAGCGCGATCGCCGTGGTGACCCCCGCGAGCCACAGGCGGCCTTCTTGCGCGACAGCGGCGGAAAACAGCGCGATCACCAGCGCGATGGAGAGCACAAGCACCGCGATCCCGAAGGTGCGCCAGCCCGGACGATCCCGGCGTTGCCACCAGCGTGCCGCGGCGGATGGGTTGGTAGCAGACATAGGCAACCAGCTAGAGCGGGACGCGGGTCGTATCGACGATTTCGCGGAGGATCGCTTCCGCCTGCTCAGATTTTTTCTGGGTTGAAACGTAGCGCGAGCTGACGACGACGCGGTGCGCGAAGACAGGTACGATGAGGCGCTTGAAATCATCCGGCAAGCAGTAGTCGCGCCCATCGAGGAAGGCGCGGGCTTGGGCCGCGCGATGCAACATCACGGCACCGCGCGAGCTGACGCCGAGACTTAACTGTTCAGTCTGCCGAGTTCGCTCCACGATTTCCAGTGCGTAGTCGAGCAGGCTCTCTTCCACCTTTACTTGCGCGATGGCCTGCTGCATTCCGACCACGTCGTTCGCGTCCATGAGCGCCGCCATCTGGTCCGCATGCCCGGCGGCTGAATTGTTGCGGATGATTTCCTTTTCGCTGGTGCGCGAGGGATAGCCCATACGTATGCGCATCAAAAACCGGTCGAGCTGTGATTCGGGCAAAGGGTACGTCCCATGGTGTTCGATGGGATTTTGCGTGGCGACCACAAGAAACGGCTGCGGCAGCGGGCGCGTGGTGTTGTCGACGGTGATCTGCGATTCGTTCATTGCTTCCAGAAGCGCGGACTGCGTTTTCGGAGTGGTGCGGTTGATTTCATCGGCAACAATAATGTTGGCAAAAATCGGACCGGGCTTAAATTCGAATTCGTGTTTGACAGGATTGAAAACGCTCACACCAATCACGTCGCTCGGCAGCAGGTCCGAGGTGAACTGAATCCGTTGAAACGAGCAGCGAAACGAGCGCGCCAGCGCCTGCGCAAGAGTTGTCTTGCCGACGCCCGGAACGTCCTCGATCAGCAGGTGGCCTCGCGCAAGCAGCGCCGTCAGCGCTAGTTGGATGACATCTTCCTTCCCTTTGACGACGCGGGCGATCGAGCGCTGAAGCTCGGCGAGGCGGTGGCTGGCGGCGGCGACCGTCGAGTTGATCGCAGTTTGCAATTCGTTGAGCCTTCTGCTACAAAAACTTAGCCGCGGTGGATCGGCACGGGCGATTAGCTCAGTGGTTAGAGCGCTCCCCTCACACGGGAGAGGTCCAAGGTTCAAGTCCTTGATCGCCCACCATGCCTCAGATTTGATTCTGCCATCAGGTGCCAGGCTGCCTGAAATGCTGATTTGGGAAGATGTGCCCAAGAAGTGGCTGAGGATTCCGGCCGACTTGGGATGCGGTCAGTTGTTTGCGCGTCCCATGCTCCGCAGCCCCTGCGGCTGGGAGGGTCCTGTCGTCGGGCAGAAATGAGCCAGCCACTGCAATTCGTAAGGATTCTCGCGCTCGGTGGGTGGGTTGGGGCCATCGTATACTTTGCGGCCGTAGTGGCGCGAGGCGCGTTTGCGGTTCTGCCGACTCGCGACGAGGCCGGGCGGGTGGTTGCGTTCACGCTCACAGGATTGCACGCGATGGGCCTCCTGTTGGCGGCCATCTTTGTTTTGGCATCGGTTCTGGTCGCGAAGGGCCCGAAAACATTCGTCGCGCCGACCGTTCTGGGCGTCCTCCTCATGGCACTGCTGACGATGGCGTCACAATATCGCGTGATCCCGCGCATGGAGCGGCTGCGCAACCAGATGGGTTCGCTTGACCAAACGCCGGCGAGCGATCCGCGCCGAGCGGAATGGGACCGACTGCACGCTACCTCCGTGGGTATGGAGGGTGCCGTGCTGCTGATCGGAGTGCTCACGTTGTTCCTTACCTTGCGCGAGGATGGCTCGCCCGGCTGATTTAAGATTTTTTCGCGACGCGCTTGCTGATTCGGGTGCGCGTGTTCTTTGCTTTCACCTTGGTGAGTTTGCGCGCCTTGGGGCCGGCGAGCTGGACGGCTCGCCACATGTACCAGCTCGCGACGGTGCGATAGGGGCGCCAGCGCTCGCCAAACCGCAGCAGCTCTTTCGGTTGTGGAATTTTTCTTTTGTGGTAGGTGATGGCGTAGCCTTTCTGCACGCCGTAGTCGTGAATCGGCAGCACGTCGGGTCGACCGAGGCGAAAAATCAAAAACATCTCGACGGTCCATGGGCCGACGCCGCGGACCGAAATCAGCCGATCCACAAGCTCTTGGTCCGACATTTTCTCCGCCTGCGCGAGCGTTGGTACGACGCCGTGGATTGTCTTCTGTGCGAGATCGCGCACCGCGGCGACTTTGGCGTTCGAAAGGCCACACCTGCGCAGCGTCCGCGTCGGCACGCGAAGCAATTCCTCCGGGCTTGGGCAGTTCCCGTTGGTGCCGAGCGCCCTTATGCGTGCAAAGATCGCCTGTGCGGCCTTGCCGGCGATGCTCTGGTGCATGATGGCTTCCAGTAACGATTCGTAGACACTGTCGCATTCGTCGAGCTTAAATTGAAATGTCCCGACCCTCTTTATGAGCCCTGCGAGGCGCTTGTCGATGCGCGAAAGGTGCGCGTGCGCCTCGCGGTGGTCGAACGGTAGGGGAATCGAGCTCGTCGCTGCATTCATCGCGCTGCGCTAATTCTTATCAAGGAGGGCCCTCAGGCGCACCCAGGAATCGGCGCGGGCTTTCTTGTTGGGGTCGCTCGCATCGGGGGCCTCGCCGGCTCGCATAAATCCGTGTCCTGCGCCGTCATAGGTGACCGGATCGTAGATTTTTCCGGCTGCCTTCATATTGTTGGTCGTCGCAGGAATGGTGGCATCGATGCGCGCGTCATTGCCGGCATAAAAGCCATAAACCGGTGCAGTGATGCGCGCCATCGCGTCCGGATCGGGCGGCGGGCCATAGAAGACAAAGGCAGCGGAAAGATCGGAGCGATTCGTCGCGAACCGGAAGCTCTGGCCGCCGCCCCAACAGAAGCCGACGACAAAAAGTTTGCCGCTTGCGGCGGGTAGCTTGTTGGCATAGTCCGCCGTGGCTGTGAGGTCGGCCGTTACCTGGCGCGGATCAAGGTGGCTGACGGCCTCCATAGCCTTCGCCTGATCGAACGAGGAGCTGCGGCCGCCGTTCGGTCCCATACCTGAAAGCAAATCAGGCGCCACGGCGATATAGCCCACCGCGGCAAGTTGGTCGGCTAGATCTTCGACCCAATCTGTCATGCCGAAGATTTCGTGAATGACGATGATGACGGGGCGTTTGTCCTTCGACTCGGGATAGACGACGAACGCTTCTACCGCGCGGCCGTCGTGCTTGACCGTTATCCATTCTTGATGTCGTGGAGATTTCTGAAGCGCGGCTTGGGCCCAGTCCTGCGCGGACATCTGCGACGCCCAAAAAACCAGAACAAGCGAAAGATATTTCATCGCTGCCCCACCCAGGTCGGGAAGCCCAAATGATATACATCCTTCCCACGGCGAGGCAAGGGTCCCCAGCACGCTTTTATCGTCACGCGCCCGCACCGGCGCGAAAGGCCGAGGCTATGTTGAGTTTGCGAAGCATCGAGCGCTTCTTTTCCTGGTGCGACTGCATGCGACGGAGAATATCGTCTAAGATGCGCACCGCGGTGACGATGTAGGGACCTTTATTAAGCATCACGCACTCGGCACGCTCATCCATCGCCGCATCGGTGATTTCCGATCGCGACGGCACACCGGTCTTCGCCAGTGACTCGAGAACCTGTGTCGCCCAAATGACGGGCATGTGGGCGGCTTCGGAGATCCAGAGAATTTCCTCCTGGACCTCGGCAAGGCGCTGGTATCCGCATTCGATCGCCAGATCGCCTCGGGCGATCATGATTCCGACGGCTCGACTGCGCATCGCGGCGAGCAGCAGCCGAGGCAGTTGCTCGAAGCCTTCGCGCGTCTCGATCTTCAGGATGATACCCAGACCCTCTCCGCCGAAATCAGCCAGGCGCCGCTGCAGTTGATGAACGTCCTCCTGCTTACGTACAAAGGAGTAACCCACGAGGTCCGCGTGCTGGACCTTACGGAAGACATTCTACGCAAGGATTGTTTCCCTTCTGTGACGGTGATCACGGGGGCTCGGGCCGGGGAAGTGTTAAATCTCTGTGCTAGTATCGAACGCTCACTCATGCAGACAGGAATTATCGGGCTGCCGCAGGTCGGCAAGACCAGTCTCTTCCGCATTTTGACGCGGGCGCGCGTCGTCGCGCGAAGCGCACCGGCCGAGGCACACGTGGGAATCGCGCGGGTGCCCGATGCACGGGTTGCGAAACTTGCCGAAGTTTTCAGACCCAAGAAGATCACGTACGCCACCATTGAGTATGTGGATATCGGAGGCATTCAAAGAGACCGAGAGAAAAACAAGGCGTCGCTTGTTCCGCTGAGGGAGGCCGACGCTCTGGCACATGTGGTGCGCCTGTTTGAAAGTCCGGCCGTGCCGCACGAGGCCGGCTCGATCGATGCGCTGCGCGATATCGTCAGCGTCGATATCGAATTGATTTTGAACGATCTAGAGCAGGCAGCAAAACGAATCGAACGAATCGAGAAGGACCTAAAAAAAAAGAAAGAGCCGCTACTCGAGACCGAGCTGCATCTGCTCAATCGTTGCCGACAGGCGCTCGAGGCGGAAACGCCGCTGCGCGAGCTGGCCTTGAAGCCGGAGGAGGGAAAAATACTCACAGGTTTCCTGTTTCTGACGCGCAAGCCGATGATCTACGTGCTCAATCTCGGCGACGAGGAAGCGCCGGAGATTGACCGCGCCGTGAAGAAGCATCATCTGGAGAAGCTTGCGTCGAAGCGGCAGACCGCCGTCGTTCCCTTTTGCGGAAAGATTGAAGCCGAACTTGCCGAACTCGACGATGCGGAATCGGCCGAAATGATGCGTGCCTATGGTTTGGCCGAATCGGGGCGCGATCGCTTGATTGAAGCAAGCTATCGCTTGCTGGGACTGATTTCTTTCCTTACGTGCGGCGAACCGGAATGCCGCGCGTGGACCATACGCCGGGGCATGACGGCTCAGGAAGCGGCCGGCGCAATTCACACCGACATCCAGAAGAATTTCATCAAAGCGGATGTCGTGAACTGGGAAGACCTGGTCGGGGCCGGAAGTTTTGCAGCGGCGCGCGAAAAGGGGCAGGTGCGGCTCGAAGGTAAGGAGTACATTGTGAGGGACGGCGACGTGATCCTATTCCGCCACAGCGGCTGAAAGGCGAGCGAGGAGATCAAAAACCTCAGGTCGGAAGACCTGATCCTTCTTGGATTCTCACGGCAGCCCGCTGTGAGTTCGACTGTGAATTCACCCGAGACCATACGGATCTTCGTAGCCATGCTGCTGGGATTGACCGCAGCAGGTGCCAACATGTTGGGTGGACTGCTGATCGCCCGGCGGCAGTGGTCTCGCCGTTACCTGAACTACTTCATTGCTTTGGGCGCCGGGTTCATGCTGGCCACGGCCATACTGGAAATGATTCCAGAGTCGGTGAAACTGCGGACGGACAGAACGTCGATTTTCTTTCACAGCGCAAATGCGGTTTTCGTCTACGTACTGGCGGGATATTTTGTAGTGCACTTTTTCGAACACACCGTGGCGCCCCATTTTCATTTTGGTGAAGAAACGCATCACGATGCGATCTCTCGCGCGCACGCCAGCTATGCCGCCCTGCTGGGGCTGGTGATCCACACGTTTTTCGACGGCGTGGCCATTGCCTCGGGGCTGCTTGTATCCACGTGGTTGGGAGGAGTGATTTTTGTCGCAGTCTTTCTGCATAAGATTCCGGAAGGTTTTACGGTGTCTTCGCTGATGCTGGCAGGCGGCCAGAGCCGGCAGACGGCACTGGCCTCGTCGGCGATTTTGGGCGGAGCCACGCTGGCAGGCATGGCGCTCATGTTCGCAGTTCAGAGTAGGGTGGCGGATGCGCTGCCCTTCTCGGCCGGTGTGACGCTGTACGTGGCCGCATCCGACTTGATCCCCGAGGTCAACCGCGAGCCGGCGCCGGGTATGGCTGGTCTGGTCTTTGCAGGAGTTGCCATTCTGCTGCTACTCAAGGTGGCGTTCCACATGTAGGGCCGGTCGAGATGCGAGCCTCCCTGGCTGACCTCCGATAAGGCAGTTGGCTGTTTTTGAAAGACTTACGGTTCAAGCGCGACGGGCCCAGCCCGAGCCGGGTTGTCGATGCGCCATTATGCGGTTGGGCATGGGGCTGCGTCGCAACTTTATGGCACGGAAGGTGTTAGATAAACTGTGCAGGCCATGGCGAGAAGCGACGTCCAATTGATGCTGGACGTAAAGGGCGGGGACAATTCGTCCTTTGACTTCCTGTTGGTGAAGTATCGCTCGCCGCTGGTCAATTTCCTTTATCGCATGGTCCGGGACCGGGCTACGGCAGAGGACTTGGCACAGGATGTTTTCCTGCGAGTCTATCGGGCGCGGAAGCAGTATATTCCCAGCGCGAAGTTCACGACCTGGCTGTTCCGTATCGCCACCAACGCGGCGCTCAACTCGGTGCGGGACAACCGGCATCAAAAGATGGAGGTATCGCTCGACGCGCCCGTTCGGGACGAGGAGTCGGCGCCCCGCGAGCTGCCGGCACGTGAAACGCGGATCGATGAGCACTTGCTCGAGCGCGACCGTGCCGAATTCATACAGCGCGCGATCGCCTCGCTGCCGGAGAAACAGAGGGCGGCCGTTTTGCTGCACAAGTACGAAGAGATGGATTACGCAGAAATCGCAAAGGTTCTGGACTGTACGGACGCAGCCTTGAAATCGCTGTTGTTCCGCGCGTACGAAAACCTGCGGATACAATTGGCGCCACTGGTGAATCCATCGGCGCCCGCGCGCGCAGAAGAGAGAAGGTCACCATGAATTGCGAAAAGCTAACACAGGAGTTGATCACCTATCTGGACGGTCGGATGCATGAGGTCGAGCGGCGCGAGACCGAAGAGCATCTTCGAGGTTGCGCAACGTGCCGTGAGCGCGCCGAACAGTTCCGACGTGTTTGGACGGCAATGGACGAGGTGCCTGTGATCGATCCGTCGTTCGGTTTTGATGCGCGCGTTCGCCAGCGTGTGGCCGCCGAACCCGGGCGCAACTGGTTTGGCTGGTTTGTTCCGCAGGCACGGCTGGCCTTTTCGGCGGTCCTGCTGATTGCGCTCACCGTGTGGATCGCCAAACGGCCATCGGGCAATCCGGGAACCCCGGGCCCAATGACCGAGCAGGATTTCAATGCAATCAAGGATCTTGGCGTGCTCGAGAACTACGACGTGGTGACGAAAATGGATGCGCTCTCCGAGCTGGTCCCCGCGGTCGACCAGCCAACGCAAAACTCCGAAGCGGAACCGACGCAGAGCAATGACTGACAGAGAGATTCACGTGCTGCTGCGATTTCTGAAATTCGTGATGCTCGCCCTGCTGGCGGCAGGGCTTGTGGCGCCGTTGGCCTCGGCGCAGAACGATGAGCGGGCTTGGCAAGCGGGCCGACCCGCTGGAGCGAAGGCCGCGGTGAACGGGAAGGGACCGCCGAACGTACGCGCCATGGAGGGCCTGCCGCCGGTCTGGATTCAGAGACTGCGACAGATGCCGGCCGATCAGCAGGAGCGATTCCTAGAAAACAATGCCAAGTTCCGGCAATTGCCGCCCGAACGGCAGGCGCAGATTCGCCAGAACCTGGATCGCTGGAACAAGCTGTCGCCGGAACAGAAGCAGGATGCGATCAACCGAGAGCAAGTGCTTGAGCGGATGACGCCGGAGCAGCGGCAGTACGTTCGGAGTACCCTGTTGCCGAAGTGGCAGGCGATGCCGCCTGACAGGCGGCAGGTGATCAACCGTCATCTGGCGATGCTGCGGAATATGAGTCCGGCGACGCAGCAGGCGGCGCTCAACGACCCGCGCTTTGTACAGGGTCTGAGCCCCGATGAACAATCGATGTTGCGCGACTTGAATTCGCTGCGAAATCCACCGCTCGCGCAGCCATCGCCACCCTAGCCTTCGCGGAAAGATGGTTTGTTCCCGCCTGTTGACTCTTAGAGAACAATTTGACGCTCGGGCGGGGCCGGACCGCTAGGCCTCGCGCAGACTCTCATTCGGCGCTACTACGGCTTGTGGTTTTTCCCTTTTTCCAGCACGCCCGCGGTGTGGAACGGCACAGGGGCGGATCGAAAAAAAACTTCTCACCTTTGCAACATTCCGCTTGACAAGAAAAAGAAGCCGCCTACAATCGGGCACAAAGTGGGAATAAGTGGGATGTAGTGGCAGAAGATGTAATGCAGTGGGTGAGGCGAGTAAGCGAGTGGAACCTGGATCAGGCGCTCCGGACCAACTTCTGAAGGGCTCACATGCTGCGCGGCAACTATCTGGCGACCGTCGACGAGAAGGGGCGGGTGAAAATTCCTGCCGACTTTTTGGCCGAACTGCGGCGTTTGGGCAAGAAGTTCTACGTGACCAGCGCAACCGGCGATCATGCCCGCATCTATCCCATGAAGGCGTGGGAGGAGATCGAGAGAAAGCTCGCGAAACGGTCATCCTACAACCCCGCCAGGCAAAAACTCCTGGCACGAACCAACTATTACGGTCAAGTGGTCGAGATGGATGGGCAGGGGCGCATTCTGATTCCATCCATACTGCGCGAGGCTGCGGAGATGAAGGGAGAGGTGGACGTACAGGGCAACCTTACCTACTTGCAAGTCTGGAATCACGCGCGATTCCTCGAGCAGTTGAACCGTAGTCCGGTCACGGCGGAAGACATCAAGGCGTTTGACGAATTGGGCGCGTAGGCTTTTTTGAGCATTCTGCATACGCCCGTTCTGGCCGCGGAGGCCATCGAATGGCTCCGTCTGCGGCCCGAGGGAGCGTACGTGGATGCAACCGTTGGCACCGGTGGGCATGCCGTCGAAATCGCCCGGCGACTGACGACGGGGCGGCTTTTGGCGATCGATCGCGACCCGAGGGCTCTCGAAGTCGCGCGCGAAAGATTACGACCGTACCAAGAAAAGGTGATTTTGGTGCACGCGGAGTTCTCAAAGATCGGTGAGCTACAGAGCGAAACGAAAATGCCTCCCTTCAACGGAGTGCTCGCCGATTTGGGGGTTTCAACGCTCGAGCTGGACAGCCCTGAACGCGGATTTTCCTTCCGCTGGGCCGGCCCTCTCGACATGCGCATGAATCCCGCTGGGCCGCTGACGGCGGAAGAAATTGTGAACAACTGGTCAGAAAGAGAACTGGCCGACCTGCTCTATCAAAAAGCCGAAGAGCGGGATTCACGCAGAATCGCCAGGGCGATTGTTCGGGCGCGACCGATTCGCGACACCCAACACCTGGCAACGGTTGTGGCAGGAGTCCATAAAGCAAGGGGAAGGCAGAAACTGCAGCCCGCGACAAAAACGTTTCTGGCGCTGCGGATAGCGGTGAATCGAGAAGAGGAGGAACTCGAGCAGTTTCTTTCACGGACCCCTGCCACTTTAGCTTCTCGAGGACGATGGGTTGTCCTCACCTACCACTCGCTTGAAGATCGACCCGTAAAGCAGGCCTTTCAGCGCTTGCAGCGCGAAGACAACTTCCGGATACTGACCCGAAGAGTCATCCGTCCCAGCCAAGAAGAAATCGCAAACAATCCTCGGGCGCGCAGCGCGAAGATGCGCGTGGTGGAAAAGATCCGGTCATGACCGAATATTACACAGTCAAGCGCATCGACAATTCCAGGCTGTTACGTCCCGTGGCCATGGCGCAGCTGAAGGAATTTCACCGCCGCCTTTGGACAGGGGCGGCCATGGCGGCGTGCCTGCTCTCTTACGCCTGGCAGCATTTCCAGTGCATCGAGATCCGTTACCGGCTCGAGCAGCTGTCCAGCGAGCGGGCGCAGGCGGCCGAGCTCAATCAACAGTTGCACTTGGAGGTTGCGACGCTGCGATCGCCGATGCGTGTCGACGCGATTGCCAGAAACCAGCTCGGATTGACGGTCCCTGTGCCCGGGCAAGTGGCGCCGGCTGATCTGCCCGGCGACGGCGTGCTGGCCGATGCACGCCCGGTGGCGCAGTCCACCCGGCCCTGATATCTCAAGCGAGATCGGCATGAAACGGGTCCGCCAGGGCGGACCGTCCTGGCGTGAATCTAGCCGCCGGAGCATGACTTCCGATCAGGAAGGCCGGAGTTCATGGAGCAGCGCAATCCGCGTCTCCGCTGGCTGATCGTTTGGTCCCTCGCGGTCGTTTGGATCGCAATCATTCTGACCCGTCTCGTCTATCTGCAGCTTTTCTGCTACAGCGAATACCTGGTCAAAGCCCAGCACCAACAGCAGCGAATTTTCGAAATCAGTCCGATGCGGGGCACGATCTACGACCGCAGGGGCCGCGAACTGGCCGTCAGCCTGCCCATGGATTCGGTCTTCGCCGATCGAGCCGAGATCACCGACGTGGGGATGGTGGCGCGGCTGCTCTCACGTGTGCTGGATGTACCCGCGGAGGATCTCGAGGCCAAAATTAATGAAGCTCGCACACCGGTGCGCCTGGCTCGAAAGCTGCCGCCCGAAACCGTGCAACGAATCAGCGATATGAACCTGAAAGGAGTGTTTTTTCAGAAGGAAAACCGTCGCGTCTATCCGCAGAGGGCCCTGGCGGCATCCGTACTCGGCTATGTGGACGTCGACGAAAAGGGCAGCGGCGGAATCGAGTATTCGCTCGACAAACAGATTCTGGGACGGCCAGGCAAGATGATGGTGATGGCGGACGGGCGGCGACAATGGTACGACCGCAGCGAAGCGGCGGCCGATCCGGGCGCAAGTGTCACGCTGACGCTCGATGAAACGATTCAATACATCGCCGAAAAGGAGCTCGCCCAGGCGATTCAGGAGACGCACGCAAAAGCAGGCACTGTGGTCGTGGAAGATCCTAGCTCGGGTGAATTGCTGGCTGTGGCCAATTGGCCAACATTCGATCCGAATAATCCCGGAAAATATCCCGATGAGGATCGCATCGATCGGGCCGTGGCGTCGGCCTACGAGCCAGGCTCGACATTCAAAGTCATCACCCTGACGGGAGCGATTGAAAACGGAGTCGCCCGTGCAGAGGACCTGATCGATTGCCAGATGGGGCAGATCCTCGTCGCGGGGCGGCTGATTCATGATTGGAAACGATTTGGCGTGCTGAGTGTGCGCGAGATTCTCGAGCACTCCAGCGACGTGGGTGCCATCAAGCTGGGCCTGCGATTGGGAGCGGCCAGGTTTTACGAGACGGCTCGAGCGTTTGGAATCGGGCAATCCACAGGGATCGAACTTCCGGGCGAGAACCGCGGCTTGCTGCGGCCGGTTGAGAACTGGTCAGCAAACTCGATTGGATCGCTCGCCATGGGGCAGGAGTTAAGCGTTACGCCCATTCAGATTATTTCGGCGATCTCGGCCGTCGCAAACGGCGGCACCCTTTATGCAGCTCATGTGGTGCGGGAGAT
Organism: Candidatus Acidiferrales bacterium; assembly: GCA_035622155.1. GTDB lineage: Bacteria > Acidobacteriota > Terriglobia > Acidiferrales > UBA7541 > Palsa-295. Next base: position 75,577 of record DASPVW010000012.1, on the reverse strand, counting down.
CGACGGGGGACGTCCGGGCGCGCCGCGTGTCTTGCGGGGGCCGAGACAGGCCACCGACGCTCGAACGGCGGCGACCATGCGAGAGATGATGGAAGGCGTCATTCGCGAGGGCACGGGCAAGCCGGCGCGGCTGGACGGTTATACGGCAGCGGGAAAATCCGGAACGGCGCAGAAAATCGATCCGGCCACCGGACGCTATTCGCGGACCCAGTATAACTCGTCGTTTGTTGGTTTTGCTCCGGTGAACAATCCGGGCATCGCCATCCTCGTTGTGCTGGATTCCCCTGTCGGGCCGCATCATGGAGGTGAGGTAGGTGGGCCGGTGTTCAAGCGGGTAGCCGAGCAGGTACTGGCTTACCTGGGAGTGTTGCACGATGTGCCGTCCGGCTCCGATGTTGAGATGGCGGGGAACTCGCACGGCCCCGAACGAACGAAATCGGACCCTGGGGATGGAGTCCACCGGCAATTTGCCGATGTGATCGAGAAGGGGAACATGGCCTCGGGCTCGCCTCCGACGGTGGCCTTTGGCGACCAGAGTGTCGCCGTTCCCGGCCTCGAGGGACAGAGCGTTCGCAGCGTCACCGAGCTGTGTTCGAAACTCGGACTGGCGCCGGCGCTGATCGGCACCGGAGTTGCACTGGAACAGTTTCCGGAGGCCGGAACACAGGTCCTGCGAGGCAGTCAGGTGACGGTGCGCTTTGGACGACCCGGGGAGCTGGAAAGCGTTTCGGCGCGAAGAGGCGGGAATTGAGCGTTGGGCTGAGACATGCGCCTGGGTTGAAGGACGGCGGACGACGAGCGAGACTGAAGGTTTCGGGAATGAAATTGAGGGAGCTGTTGTCGGGCGTTGAGCTCAGCCAACTGACAGGGCCGACCGACGTCGACATTCAATCGGTTGCCTATGACAGCCGCAAGGCGACCTCGAGTTGTCTTTTTTTTGCACTTCACGGTGAAAAGCTCGATGGAATGAATTTTGTCAATGACGCGGTGGCGAGGGGCGCGGTGGCTATAGCTAGCACTCGGGTGCGGCCGGAGACGATTGCAAGCGAGCTAACTTGGGTCGAGTTGGCGAGTGGAGCCGAGCGGCGCAGCCTGTCCCAAGTTGCGGCCAACTGGTACGGGCACCCGGCCCAAGCACTCAAGCTTGTGGGCGTCACGGGTACGAATGGAAAGACCACCACGACTTTTCTGGTGGATTCGATCCTGCGCGCCGCCGGACACACGGTGGGACGGATCGGTACGACCGGGTACCGCACTCCGAAGGGAAGCCGAGTCGCAGTCAACACGACGCCCGAGTCGCTCGACTTGCAGCAAATGTTTCAGGAGGTGCGCGAGGCAGAAGGCACGCACGTCGTGCTGGAAGCGAGCTCCCATGCGCTGGCGATGGATCGGCTCTGGGGTTGCCATTTTGCGGTGGCGGTTTTCACCAACCTAACGCGCGATCATTTGGATTATCACAAGACATTCGAGGAATATTTTGCCGCAAAGCGGCAGCTGTTTGAGGGCACCGGTGCCGGAGTGCCCCATGTAGCCGTGATCAACTCGGACGATCCCTATGCGGCTTCTCTTGATCGACTGGCGCGGCGGACGATCACCTACGGCCTGGGCGGATCGGCGGATCTGACCGCGAAGAAACTCGAGCTAGGCTTTCAGGGTCTCGCCTTCACCGCCGAAACGCCGGCTGGAAACATAGACGTGCGGTCCTCGCTCGTGGGCCGGATCAATGTTTACAACATATTGGCCGCGATCGGCGCGGGAATCGGCCTCGATATTGCCGCCGCGAAAATCTCCCAAGGGATCGCTGATCTCGATCTGGTTCCCGGACGGTTTCAGAGCATTGACGAAGGTCAACCGTTTCTCGTCGTCGTCGATTACGCGCACACCGACGATGCCCTGCGCAATTTGATTGCGACGGCGCGAGAGCTTGGTTCCGAGGCTCGAATCATTACCGTGTTTGGGGCCGGTGGCGAGCGCGATCGGACCAAGCGTCCCCTGATGGGTGAGGCAGCCGGCTCGCTGAGCGATGTGGTCGTGCTCACAAGCGACAATCCTCGAGGCGAGGATCCATTGCGAATCATCAACGACGTGGTCGTGGGCTTGCAGAGGGTCAACGCGAAGTATCGCATCGAGCCGGACCGCGAGCAGGCGCTGTCGGCCGCCATCGAGGAAGCGCGTCCGGGAGACATCGTCCTGCTTGCGGGCAAGGGACATGAGACCTACCAGGTGCTCGCGAAGGGAACGGTTGCATTTGATGATCGCGAAAAGGCGCGGGAAATCCTGCGCCGCAAGGGCTATTCCAAAGTTTCCGCTGGATAGGCCGGCCGGCGGTGAAGCCTAGCTTATTGGAGACATCATGCGCTGGACAGTGGCTCAACTGGCGGAAGCATTGGGTGTCGCGGCACCCACCGGGCTCGACCGCAGCGCCACAGTGCTGGGCGTCTCGATTGACTCTCGCACGATCCAGCCAGGGGAACTGTTTATCGCCGTACGCGGACCGCGTCATGATGGACACAGTTTTGTCGCCCAGGCGTTGGAGCGCGGAGCTACAGCGGGGGTGGTGGCGTGTCCGCGTTGGGCTCAGTACCCGGACGAAATCCGAGGCAAGCTTTTTGCCGCCGACGATACGCTCGCCGCGCTCGCGCGTTTGGCCTCGCGGGCGTGCGAAATATGGAGAAAGTCGAAATCGGGGAGAATCATCGGTGCGGTGGCCGGATCGGTCGGCAAGACCACAACCAAGGAGATTCTGGCGGCGCTCGTGGGCGCGCGGTTCTGTGTGCTCAAGACACAGGGAAACCTGAACAACGAATATGGGTTGCCGCTCACGCTGCTGAGAATTGCTGAGGAGCACGGTGCCGTCGTGGTCGAACTGGGAATGTCGCATCGGGGCGAGTTGGCCTTGCTGACGAAGATGGCCGCGCCCGAGGTGGGGGTTGTGACCCGCGTCGCCGTCGAGCACCTAGAGTTCTTTGCGTCGATTGACGAGATTGCGCTTGCCGAGCGCGAGCTCGTCGAGAATCTCGCCTGGCCCTGTGCCACGGTCGTATTGAACGCGGACGACGCGCGGGTTGCCCGTTTTGCAGATGTAGCTCGAGGCCCTGTGCTGCGGTTTGGGACCAATAGTCGGGCGGAGTTTCGAGCTGAGAAGATCGAGGAACGGGGTCTGGAGGGCACGGCGTTCGATTTCGTCTCGCCGACCGGACGCACGAGGCTCGAACTGCCGCTGATCGGGCGGCATAACGTGATGAACGCGCTCGCAGCGTTGGCGGCCGCGAGCCTTTGGGGCATCGATGCGGAGGATGCGAAGCGTGTTTTTCCTGCTCTGGCGCCAGCGGACAAGCGTGGAGAAGTGGTGCGTTTCGAGGAAGGGTTTTCCGTGATCAACGATTCGTACAACTCGAGCCCGACGGCTCTCATGGCGCTCGTAGAGCTGCTGGCGGCCACACCCGGATATCGGAGAAGGATTGTGGCCGCCGGCGAGATGCTCGAACTAGGAGATTCCTCGGCGGACCTTCATCGGGAATGCGGCCGGCTGGCCGCGGGTCGCTCGATCGACTGGATTTTCGGTGTGCAGGGCCATGCAGCGGATTTGATTCGCGGTGCCGTGGAGGCGGGGCACCCGCCCGACCACACGCAATTTTTTGAGAATTCAGCCGAGGCAGCGACCTTTCTCTCTCGATTCATCACGCGTGGCGATCTGCTGTTGCTGAAGGGCTCTCGCGGCACGAAGATGGAAAGAGTTCTCGAAGCGATGGACGCGCTCTATAAGCGAGCCAGGTCCTCGACCGACGTTCCCGAAGCGAACCCACGAGGACGTCACTGAAATGCTCTACTACCTCTTCTTTTTCGCTCTGCGGCGGCATTTCAGTCCACTGAACGTATTTCGCTACATCACGGTGCGCACGGCGGTGGCGAGCCTGACTGCGCTCGCACTCTCCTTGCTGTTGGGGCCCTGGATGATTGAGCGGCTTCGCGCCATGCAGGTGAAGCAGTACATTCGCGAGGAGGGGCCAAAGCAACATCAGGCGAAGGCAGGAACACCGACGATGGGCGGTCTGCTGATTGTCTCGGCGATCGTGATCCCCACGCTGCTCTGGGCCGATTTGCGGAATCCCTACGTATTGCTGGCCGTAGCGGCGACCATCGCCTTCGGAACGATCGGTTTCGTGGATGATTACAACAAAGTTGTCCGGAAGCACAATCGCGGACTGACCGCGGCCGGGAAGTTTGTCCTACAGGTCTTAACGTGCGCGTTCGTGGGCGCGGTGCTCGTGGGGTTGCAGGCCAATGGTTCGTATTCGACGCAGCTGAGCGTGCCCTTCTTGAAGAAACTGCACCCTGACCTGGTCGTCGAATCGGCACGGAATCTTCCCGTAATCTGGCCGATCGCCTACGTGCCGTTCGTGCTCTTCCTTGTGCTCGTCATCGCGGGGCTTTCGAACGGAGTCAATCTCACCGACGGCCTGGATGGACTTGCGATCGGCTGCGTGTTGATCACCGCGGTGGCGCTGACCGTCATCACCTATCTATCGAGCAACGCGCGCTTTGCCGAGTACCTCGAGATTCAGAGGATCCCTGACGCGGCGGAGCTCACGATTTTCTGTGGATCGCTGGCGGGCGCGTCGCTGGGCTTTCTCTGGTACAACACGCATCCGGCAGAAATCTTCATGGGAGATGTCGGGTCGCTGGCCCTCGGCGGGGCCATCGGCACGGTGGCCGTGATTTTAAAGCAGGAAATCTTGATGCTTTCGATTGGCGGTATTTTCATTTTGGAATTGCTTTCGGTGATCATCCAGGTGGGCTCGTTCAAGTTGACGGGAAAGCGGGTATTTCGCATGGCCCCGTTGCACCACCATTTCGAACTGGGAGGTTGGAGCGAATCGAAGATCATCGTTCGATTCTGGATCATGGCGCTGGTGCTGGCGCTTTTCTCCCTCACGACTCTGAAATTGAGGTAGGCCCGGTGAGACCCGGATTCGACTTGGAAGGAAAGCACGTGTTAGTCGTGGGACTCGCGCGCACGGGCGAAGTGGTTTCCCTGTTCGCCGCTGGTTATGGCGCGTCCGTTACAGCCACCGATTGCAAGCCTGAGAGCAGCTTGGCCGAGACGGTACACAAGCTGCGGGCGGTGGGAGTCAAGATCGCGGTGGGGGGGCACCCGCCTGAACTGCTGCGCGAGAAAGACTTGATCGTCGCCAGTCCGGGTGTACCGCGGAATTTGCCGCTCCTGGAAGCAGGGCGCAAAAAGGGCATTCCCGTGTGGAGCGAAATCGAGCTCGCCTGGCGCTTTCTTCGCGGCAAGCTGGTGGCAATCACGGGCTCAAACGGCAAAACGACGACCACAGCGCTCACGGCACATATCCTGAAAACCGCCGGCATCGAGACGCTCGTGGGCGGCAACATCGGCACACCGCTGCTTTCGTTGGTGGAGTCGTCGACCGATTCGGCTGTGACGGTAGCCGAACTCAGCAGTTTTCAGCTCGAGAACATCGAGGCCTTTCGGCCGGAAATCGGTGTGCTGCTCAACTTGACGCCGGATCATTTGGACCGGCACGCATCGTTTGAGGAATACGCCGCGGCCAAAACCCGACTGTTCGCCAATCAGCTCGACCGCGACAGCGCCGTTTTGAATGCCGATGATCCCGAAGTGACGAAGCGGATGCCATCCGGGCAACAGGTCTTCTGGTTTAGTCGGCAGAAACGAGTCGCCGCAGGCGCCTTCTTGCGGGATCGCCAAATCATGTTTCGGCGCGAGGGCCGTGAGGTTCCGCTCGGATGGCGTGATGACATTCCCCTGCGGGGCGAGCACAACGTGGAAAACGTCCTGGCCGCGTCGACCGCCGCGTATCTGGCTGGAGCCGCGCCGGCTGCCATTGCGAACGGAATCAAGACGTTTGGCGGCGTCGAGCATCGTCTCGAGTTTGTAGCTGAAATCGGCGGCGTCCAATTCTTCAACGACTCCAAGGCAACCAATGTGGATGCCGCGCGGAAAGCGATCGAGGCCTTTCCTGGTTCGCTCCTGGTGATTCTGGGCGGCAAGGACAAGGGCAGCCCCTATACGCCGCTAGCGGAATCCCTTGGGCAACGCACGCGGATGGCGATTTTGATTGGAGCCGCTGCGGAAAAAATTGCCGCGGATTTGGGCCAAGCCGTGCCCTACGTCCACGCAGGGACGCTAGAACGCGCTGTTGAGCTGGCGATGAGCGCGGCACGTCCCGGCGACACAGTCCTGCTGGCCCCCGCATGTTCCAGTTTCGATCAGTTTGAGAATTACGAGCAGCGGGGGCACACCTTCAAGATGCTCGTGGGAAATCTCAAGAAGCGCTCTAGCTCGGGTGCACCTGCCGGAAAGGGATAACAGATGCCGCGAAGCCTCCAACCGGATCGACAGCTCTTCGTTGTGACCCTGGCGTTGTGTCTGGCCGGTGCTGTGATGGTGTTCAGCGCTTCCGCGGTGACGCTGCGAGAACAGGGCGGCAACGGCTACGCGTTCTGCTTGCGCCAACTTCTTTGGGCTGCGATCGGGTTGGCGGGAATGTTCTGGCTGATGCGCACCGATTACCGCAAGCTTCGGCAGCCGCGCGTGATTTTCACAGCGATTTCGCTCACGCTCGTCCTGCTGATCGCGGTGTTTTCTCTCGATCGATCGCACGCGACCCATCGATGGATTCGCCTGGGTCCGTTGAGCTTCCAACCCTCGGAGATAGCGAAACTCGTCGTGATCGGCTACCTCGCCTGGCTTCTTGAAAGCCGCTCGCTGTCGAAGGGCGCCGGAGTCAATAGCGTCCGTCAGACGCTTTTGCCCGCGCTCGGTACTGTCCTGGCGATGGTGGGGCTGGTTTACAAAGAACCGGACCTGGGCACGGCGTGCATGATTTTCTTCATCGCTGCGGTGATGTTGTTCGTTGCAGGACTGTCCTATCGATACATAGGAGGTGCCGTGCTGGCAGCAGCGCCGTTGACCTATATCGCGATTGCGAGCGTGCCGTACCGTCTCGAGCGCGTCCAGGCCTACTTCTCACCCGGCGCTGACCCGCAAGGTCACGGATTCCAGCTTGCGCAATCCCTGATCGCGATCGGATCGGGGGGCTTCTCGGGCGTGGGTTTGATGGAGAGTCGGCAAAAGCTGTTTTTCCTGCCCGAGGCACACACAGATTTCATCTTCTCGATCATCTGCGAAGAGATCGGCTTCATCGGCGCCATGATTGTGCTGGCGCTGTTTGCCATCTACGGTTGGCGCGGATTGGTGGCGGCGCTCCGCGCCCCGGACACGTTCGGGCGCTTGTTGGCAATCGGGATCACCGCGATGGTGTTCGGCCAGGCGCTCGTAAATCTGAGCGTGGTGCTTGGCCTGGTGCCAACCAAAGGGATTCCGCTTCCATTCATCAGCTACGGAGGCTCCAGCCTCATCGGGATGCTGTTAGCCACCGGCGTGCTGTTAAACATCAGCCAGCACGCGGATGAAACGTGAACAGCGATGCCCAGGGCCTATTGATCGCGGGCGGCGGAACCGGAGGCCACGTTTTTCCGGGGCTGGCCGTCGCGGAGGAATGGTTGCGGCGAACTGGGGGAGTGCCGGGTTCGGCGGAACGGCGGGTCGTGTTCGTGGGAACGGAGCGCGGAATCGAACGAAGGCTGGTGCCGCAAGCGGGGTTACCGCTCGAGTTGATCCGTGTCCGAGGGCTGAAAGGCATCGGAGGCGCGAAGTTCGTGCGCAATTTGGCGATGCTTCCGACTGGATTTTGGGATTCGGAGCGGATTCTTCGCAGGCATCGATTTGACGTAGCCCTCGGCGTGGGCGGGTATGCCTCGGGCCCGATGATGCTTCTTGCAGCCATTCACCGGATTCCGGCAGTCGTTTTCGAGCCGAACGTCGAGGCGGGGTTTACCAACCGCGTTCTGGCCGGGCTGGCGAAGCGGATTGCTGTGGCACAGCCACAGACGGCGGCCCATTTTGGTTCCAAGGCGGTGGTGACGGGCTGCCCGATTCGTAAGGAGTTCTTCGCGATAGCTCGGAAGGAGCATCGCCCGCCGTTCACGATCCTCATTACGGGGGGGAGCCGAGGAGCTTTGCCGATCAACCGGGCGGTTGTCGATTCGCTCGACCGTCTAGCGGCGCGAAAAAGTCACCTTTTCGTCGTGCATCAGACCGGCGATCACGACTATAATGCGGTGCGAGTCGCTTATGCGCGACGCCAGTTTCACGCGGAGGTCGTCCCCTTCATCGAAAACATGGCGGAGAGGTTTGCCCAGGCCGACCTGATCGTTTGCAGGTCGGGAGCGATCACTGTGGCGGAGGTATCGGCCTCCGGACGAGCCGCCATCTTCATCCCTTTCGGCGCGGCCGCCGACGCGCACCAAACACCGAACGCACGGGCCATGCAGGACGCGGGCGCCGCGCGGCTCCTACCGCAAGATGAGCTCACCGCAGAAAGACTAACCAACGAAATTTTTTCTCTCCTAGACCAGCCCCAGAAAATTCAGCAGATGGAGGATCGCGCTCGCGCGCTGGCCCGTCCGCGAGCGGTGGAAGACATTGTCGATCTCCTCGAAAAGGTGGCCTGTCAGTGAGCGTCACCTTTCGCAATTTCCAGCGGATTCATTTAGTCGGCATCGGTGGCAGTGGAATGAGTGGCATTGCCGAGGTGCTTCTTTCAAGCGGCTATGCCGTCTCGGGTTCTGACGTAAAATCCTCGCCCGTTACCGAGCGCCTGCTTTCTCTCGGCGCGATGATCTATGAGGGCCATGCGGCCGAAAATGTGCACGGGGCGCACGTCGTGGTCGTGTCCTCGGCGGTGCCTGCTGACAACGTGGAGCTGGTCGAGGCCCACCGCCAGAAAATTCCAGTGATACCACGCGCGGAAATGCTTGCCGAATTGATGCGTCTGAAGTTCGGCATTGCCGTGGCCGGTGCGCACGGAAAGACGACAACAACTTCGATGGTGGCCTCGGTGCTGGCGGCGGCGGGTCTCGATCCGACCTTTGTAGTAGGCGGGCTTGTGAATCATGCGGGCTCGAATGCCCGCGTGGGCGAGGGCGAATATATGGTGGTGGAGGCGGACGAAAGCGACGGGTCGTTCCTTCTCCTCGCGCCGGTGATTGCCGTGATCACCACGATCGATCGCGAGCATCTGGACCACTATGGCTCGCTCGAGGAAATTCAACAGGCGTTTCTTGAATTTGCCAATCGCGTACCGTTCTACGGCTCGGTGATCTTGTGTTTGGACGAACCGAATGTGCAGGCGATCCTGCCGCGCGCCAAGCGCCCGGTGATCACCTACGGCACTTCCAGCCAAGCCGACCTGGTGATTTCAGATGTGAAGCTCAGTGGCCTTTCCAGCCAGTTCGGTTTGAAATATCACGGCGAGGAGCTCGGTCGGTTTGGCTTACCTGGCCCTCCCGGAATTCACAATGTGCGCAACGCCGCCGCGGCGGCGGCGGCAGCCTTGGCGCTCAACGTCCCGGCGGATTTGATTCGCCAGGGGCTGGCGAAGTTTTCCGGCGTCGGCCGCAGGTTTGAGGTGAAGGGGAGCTTCTCCGGCGTCACGTTGATCGACGATTACGGCCATCATCCGGCGGAGATTCGCGCCACGCTCGAAGCGGCGCGCGGATGTGGTTATCGGCGGTTGCTCGTGCTTTTTCAGCCGCATCGTTACACACGCACACAGTACCTGTGGGAGGATTTCCGGCGATCGTTCAACCAGGCAGACGTGCTGGTGATCACCGATATCTACGCCGCCGGGGAATCACCCATCGAAGGCATCCGCGGCGAAACACTGGCCGAGGCCATCAGTACGGCCGGGCACAAGAACGTGGTTTATTCCAGCACCTTGCAGGGCGGCATCGAATTCGTACTGCGCGAGGCTCGCTCTGGCGACGCCGTGCTGACGATCGGAGCCGGTAGTGTGGGACGGGTCACCGAAGAGCTCGCCATGCTGCTCGGATCGAGGGCATCAACTTTTCATGCGGATTAGCACCCAGCTGAGGACGCGACTCGCCGAACTTGGCGCCGAGGTGCGGCCCGGCGTGTCGCTGGCCGAACATACCTCGCTCGGGATCGGCGGCACGACCGACGAAATCCTGCTGGGCCACTACGAGAAGATCCCACAGATCATGCATCTTTTGGCGGATGAAGGGATCCGGTATCGATTTCTTGGAGGTGGGACGAACGTGCTCGTGGAGGACGGTGAGTTGTCCTTCGTGGCGTTGCATTTGCCCACATCGAGAGTCGGTATGCACGTGGAGGGGAACGCGGCGTATATAGATGCCGCGACGGACTTGGGTGCCACGGTGACATTTTGCGCCAAACACGATCTGGGAGGAATGGAAGGGCTCATCGGGGTGCCCGGAAGCGTCGGTGGCGCCTTGCGGATGAACGCGGGTGCCTACGGCACACAGATCGGTCCGCACGTACGCGAGGTGGAACTGTACCGCGCTGCTTCGGGACGGCTTGAAACGCTGCGCGACAGCGAGTTTCGTTTTGACTACCGGCACACATCGTTCGCGCCGGAAGACCTAATGCTGCGTGTGAAGCTCGAGCTGCCGTCCAAGCCGTTCCAGGAAATCCTGGCTGGTATCAAGGTGTGCAACGAGAAACGAAGGTTGAGCCAGCCGTTGCATCAGAAAAGCGCGGGCTGCATTTTCAAAAATCCGCCGGGTGCTTCGGCTGGCCGCATGATCGATGAGTTGGGTCTGAAGGGACACCGCGTGGGCGATGCGATGGTGAGCGAGCGCCACGCGAATTTCTTCGTTAATTTGGGTCACGCGCGCGGTGCGGACATGCTGAAGTTGATCGACGAAGTGCGCGAGCGAGTGCGCAGCGCTTATGGAATCGAGCTTGGGAACGAGGTAATCGTCTGGCGAAATTAAAGGCCATCGACACCGAAGTCTATCCACGGGACGTGATGCCGGATGAAGAACCGAGGTATCTCCGTCGGCAGAAGCCCGTCGAGATCAAGCGGCGAAAATTCAGCCGGCAGGCGTGGAAAACATACCTTCGCGTGACCGTGTGGACAGCCGTTGGTCTGGCCGCTGCGGGTGCCGCGTTTCTATGCGTCCGTTTCCTGCTGACTTCGCCCGAGATGGCGCTGCTTCATCCGGACCAGATCAGTCTGGAAGGAAATCACTATGTCACGCGCGAGAGCGTGCGCAAAGTCTTCGTCGGGGACCGGGGCACAAGTGTTTTACGGATTCCTCTTGCCGAGCGGCGGCGCCAGCTGGAGGCGATTTCCTGGGTCGAGCGCGCCTCGGTGCGTCGCGTGCTGCCCAACCGAATCCAAGTCGAAATTACCGAGCGCACGCCGATCGCGTTTCTACGTCATGGAAGTGAACTTTCCCTCGTCGATGTTGATGGCGTGATCCTGGAACGCCCCCTGGAAGGCGATTTTCATTTTCCCGTGGTCGCCGGCATCGACCGGGAGATGCCGCTGGAGTCCCGGCAGGAGCGCATGCGGCTGTTGTCGAGATTCATGGAGGAGATTGGTTCAGTCAAGGCGAACGCAGCCGATCAGGTGAGCGAGGTCGATCTATCCGACGCGGGCGATGTGCGCGCCACACTGACCGGGCTTGGGAACCAAGCCGGGCCGGATGAGCAGACAACGGTCGCAGGGCCGGTCCTGGTCCATTTCGGAGACGGCGATTTCGCCGGAAAGTATCAGACCCTTATCGAGGAGTTCGGCACGTGGCAAGCAAGCGCGGGGATCATCGAGTCGGTGGACCTGCGCTTTAGTCGTGAGGCGGTCGTGAATCAGGACACGACACGTTCGGCTCGTCAGGCGCAACCTGCCAAGGGGCGGTAGCGCGGCTCGGGCCGAGGTCGTTTCGAAAGGCGGGCCGATTCGCGTTCGGCGCTTCCAGGCCGAGACAAGGGTCGGGGGACAGCAAGGAGTCGAGGATTTGACCAAGAAAGAACGGCACATTGTGGCGCTCGATATCGGAAGCACGAAAACGTGCGCGCTTGTCGGTGAAATGGAAGACAACGGCGGAGTCAAATTCGCCGCGCTCGGAGCGGCCGAGTCGAAGGGCTGGCGGAAGGGGCAGATTGTCAATCTCGATCTGGCGGTCAGTTCCATTCGCCGGGCGGTCGAAGAGGCGGAGACGATTGTTGGCGTGCCCATTGAATCGGCGGTGATTGGCGTGGCCGGCAAGCACGTGCGCGGCGTGAACAGCCGCGGCGGGGTTACCGTGGGTCCCAAGCCCCGTGACATTCAGCGCGACGACGTACGGCGTGCGATCGAAGCTGCGCGCGGCGTGACGCTGCCAGCCGACCGTGAGGTGCTGCACGTGTTGCCGCAGGAGTTTTTTCTCGACGGTCAGGACAACATTCGCGATGCGATTGGCATGGTCGGCCAGCGGCTGGAGGCGAACGTACACATCGTGACCGCGTCGGGCACTGCGACCCAAAATATTGTAACGGCGGTGAATCGCGCCGGCGTGCGCGTGGACGATACGGTGCTCGAGCCCTTTGCCTCGGCCGAGGCATGCCTTACGCAGGATGAACGCGAGCTCGGCACCTGTGTGCTGGATGTGGGCGGCGGAACAACGGAGTTGATTGTGTACACGGGCGGGGTGGTGCGGCACACGGCAGCGGTTCCGGTGGGTGGGGATCATTTTACGAACGACCTTGCCGTGGGGTTGCGGACACCGATCCCGGAGGCGGAGAAACTCAAGCGGGAACACGCGCAGGCGTGCCGCGAACTGCTGACGGAGGACATTTCCATCGAGATTGCCAGCGTGGGCGATCGCCCAGCGCGAGCCATTTTCGCGCGGATGGTTGCGGACATCGTCGGGCCGCGTGCGCAGGAGCTGTTGGCGCTTGTTCGCGATGAGCTGCGGCGCGCCGGACTCGAATCGCAAATCCCCGCGGGCATCGTACTCACCGGTGGTGGGGCACATCTGCGCGGTCTGCCGGAGCTAGCGGAACGCTTTTTCAACCTGCCGGTGCGCGTAGCCCTGCCGCGCGGCCTTGCTGAGATGAGCGAACAGGTTTGTCGGCCGGAGTATTCCACTGCGATTGGACTCGTTCTGTACACGGCACGTACACGGCGTGTTGCAGCGGCGCGTCCCACCGGTTTTCTGGGCAAGTTGAAGAGCATGTTTGCAGGGGCATGAGCGGGGTTCGGATATTTTCCTAGGGAGGGAGCATGGCACCAAAAGAATCGAACCTTCGGGTCTCGTTTAGCGAAGAGCCGGAAGACGGCGCGAAAATCAAAGTCATCGGCGTCGGCGGCGGCGGATCCAATGCGGTCAACCGGATGATTCGCGCCAAGGTCGAGGGCGTCGAATTCATCGCAGCCAACACCGATTTACAGGCCCTGAAACTTTCGCAAGCGCCGGTCAAACTGCAACTCGGCGCAAAATTGACCAAGGGTTTGGGGGCGGGCGCGAACCCGGAGGTCGGCCGAAAAGCAGCGCTCGAGGACACGGAGAAAATTCTCGAGGCTCTTGATGGTGCCGATATGGTGTTTGTCACCTCCGGCCTCGGTGGTGGCACCGGCAGCGGCGCGGCGCCCGTGGTGGCGAATCTCGCCAGCGAGTTGGGAGCGTTAACCGTCGCCGTCGTCACAAAACCCTTCGCCTTTGAAGGCAAGCGCCGCATGCACCAGGCCGAGCAGGCCCTTGCCGAACTGATCGGCTCGGTTGACACGGTCATCGTGATTCCCAATGAGCGGCTCATGGAGTGCGTCGAGCAGGGAACGAGCTTTTTCGAGGCGTTCCGCATCGCCGACGACATTCTGCGACAGGCAGTGCAAGGGATTTCCGACATCATCACAATTCCCGGCATCATCAACCGCGATTTTGCCGACGTGCGGACGATTATGTCCGGCCAGGGTTTTGCGGTGATGGGCACAGCGGTTGCGTCGGGATCGAATCGCGCTATCGACGCCGCCAATCGGGCCATCAACAGCCCATTGCTGGAAGACAACAACATCAACGGCGCGCAAGGAATCTTGATCAATGTCACCGGGTCGTCGACCCTTTCGCTTCATGAGGTCCACGAGGCATCCTCGATCATCCAGAAGGCGGCGCATGAGAATGCGAACATCATCTTCGGCGCCGTGCAGGACGACCAGATGAAGGAATCGGTCAAGATCACAGTGATCGCGGCGGGTTTCCGCGAGGTGGCCAGCAAGAAGGCTCAGACAAGGCCTTCCTATCTGCCGAAGACGTGGAAAGCGGGGCGCGAGACCAACATCGCTCCCGAACAGACCAACGTCGTACAGCAGGTCGCGCACAATGTTTCCGACCTTGCGCCGGAAATAGGGGCCGATGATCTCGACGTGCCCACGTTTCTGCGTCGCCAGGCGCAAAAGGCGTAGTTCCTTCGCATCTCCGCACTCTCGATATAGACTGGCGGAGATGAATCGCGGGATCCGGATTCGACACGACCTTTTGGGCCAGATGGTCGAGCACGCACAGCGTGAACCCCGGGGGGAATGCTGCGGATTACTAGCGGGTTGCGAAGGCGTGATCACACATGTGAGCCCGGCAGAAAACGTGGCCAGCGATCCGGAACGGAGCTATGAGATCAGCCCTGCCGAAATCGTCCGCCTGATGCGCGAATTCCGCACGCAGGGACTCGAGTTCCTTGGTATCTACCACTCGCATCCTACTGGTGAGAATTGGCCATCGCCGCGGGACATCGAGCTGGCTTATTACTCGGAGGCAGTTTACGTCATCCTCTCCCCGCGTCGGGATGCACAAAAGCCGATCCGTGCCTTCTCGATCCGGGAGGGCTCGGTGACCGAGATCGAACTGGAAACCCTGGCCTAACTTCCAGCCGAGGACAGGGGCCTCAACGGGCCGATCGGACGCCCGCCAGAGCGGCTTCGGCCGATTCTAGGCGGCGCAGGTAGAGAGGAAAGCGCGCGGCGAACGCCGCGACTTCGCCGCGAACTCGCTGCTCGGTAGCGGCGTCGCCAACGTGGTTCAAAACTTCGCCGATCCACCCCGCAATTTTTTCCATTTCCGCTTCGCGCATGCCACGCGTGGTGAGGGCGGGAGTACCCATGCGAATCCCACTGGCCTTAAGCGGCGGCAGGGGGTCGAACGGAATCGAGTTTTTGTTGACCGTGATGCCGGCGCGATCCAGCGCCGACTGGACCACGGCGCCGGTCAGGCCGCGCGAGTAAACATCCACCAGGAACAGGTGATTGTCCGTGCCGCCACTGACGATGCGGAAGCCGCGTCGCGCCATGGCAGCTGCAAGCGCTTGGGCGTTGGCCACCACTTGGCGTTGATAATCGGCGAATCCCGCTTCCCCAGCTTCCTTCAGGCAGACAGCCTTGGCTGCGATGACATGCATCAGCGGACCACCTTGAATTCCGGGAAAAGTGGTGCGGTCGAGATCCTTGGCATACTTCTCGCGGCACAGAATGAGCCCTCCGCGAGGACCGCGCAGGGTCTTATGGGTGGTCGTTGCGACGAAATCGGCGTGCGGCACAGGGCTTGGATGGATGCCTGCGGCGATCAGCCCCGCGATGTGCGCCATATCGACGAAGAGCAGGGCACGGACGGACTGCGCGATTTCGGCCATGCGGGCGAAATCGAACCTGCGCGAGTAGGCGCTCGCTCCCGCCACAATCATCTTGGGTTTGTGCTCTTCGGCCAACCGAGCGAGCTCGTCGTAGTCGATCGTCTCGGTTTCCTTGGCGACTCCATAGGGCACGAACGTATAGGTAAGGCCCGAAAAATTCAGTGGATGGCCGTGGGTCAGATGGCCGCCATGCGCCAGATTCATGCCCAGCACGGTGTCACCTGGCTTGAGCGCGGTCATGTAGACCGCTATATTGGCCTGCGTACCGGAATGTGGCTGCGCGTTAGCGTGCTCGGCGCCGAACAGAGCTTTCGCACGATCGATGGCAAGTTGCTCGGCTTGGTCCACGAACTCACAACCGCCGTAGTAGCGCTTTCCGGGGTACCCCTCGGCATATTTGTTGGTGAGGACCGAGCCCAGGGCCTCGAGGACCGCCTCGGAAACGAAATTCTCCGATGGAATCAACTCCAGACCCGTTGCCTGGCGGCGCACTTCTTCGTGCAGGACGGCGGCAATGGCAGGATCGGTTTCCTCAAGCGAGCGGCTCATCCTACGGAGATCGGGTGAGTCTTTGCTCATGGGCGCAGCCATCTTAACAGAACCGATGGGTGCGGCGAAGGCTCGCGCCGACTCCGAAAAGGCGGCTTGATCGGGCGGATTGACTTCGCCTCGACTGTCTCCTAACCTAGCTCGTTTACGCGCGAGGGGGAGCGAACACACCGAGGAGCAGCATGTCGGATTTGAAGCTGACCACGCGGGCGGAAGATTTCTCGGAGTGGTACAACCAGGTTGTCCTCCGCGCCGAATTGGCGGACTACGCGCCGGTCCGGGGCTGCATGATCGTGCGGCCGTATGGATGGGCGCTGTGGGAAAACATCACGGCGGCACTCGACAAGAGGTTCAAGGCGACGGGACACGTCAACGCAGCGTTTCCGCTGTTGATCCCCCGCAACTTCATTGAGAAGGAAAAATCGCATGTGGCGGGGTTTTCGCCGGAACTAGCCGTTGTGACGCACGGTGGCGGAGAAGAACTGGAAGAACCGCTCGTGATCCGGCCCACTTCGGAGACGATCATCGGCCATTCCTACGCCAAGTGGATCCAGTCCTATCGCGATCTGCCGCTGCTGATCAACCAGTGGAATAGCGTTGTGCGCTGGGAACTGCGCACGCGGCTGTTTTTGCGGACGCTGGAATTTTTCTGGCAGGAGGGCCACACAGCGCACGCCACCGCCGCTGAGGCCGAGGCTGAGGCGCGTCAAATGGTTGACGTCTACTCCGATTTTGCCTGGAACGAAGCGGCGGTTCCTGTGATTCCAGGCCGGAAATCGGACGCGGAGAAGTTTGCCGGCGCTGAAATCACGTATTCGCTGGAAGCGATGATGGGGGATGGCAAAGCGTTGCAGTTTTGCACGTCGCATAACCTAGGGCAGAATTTTGCGAAGGCCTTTGAGATTCGCTACCTTGATCAGAACGGAATTCTGCAACACTGCTGGACGACGTCGTGGGGGCTTTCGACGCGAGTGGTCGGCGCCCTCATCATGGTTCACGGCGACGACCAGGGTCTGGTTCTGCCTCCCCATCTGGCCCCATATCAGCTCGTGATCGTGCCGATCTTTAAAACCGACGAAGAGAAGGCCGCGGTCGTCCAAAATGCCCAGCGTTTGCTGCGCGAGCTTGGCGACAACGGCATACGGGTCAAGATGGACGACCGCGAAGGTATGAGCCCCGGTTTCAAATTCAACGACTGGGAGATGCGTGGCGTTCCCCTGCGGTTGGAACTAGGCCCCAAGGACGTGGCCAAAGCCTCGGTGGTGCTTGCGCGGCGCGATCGTCCTGGCAAGGAGGGTAAGACATTCGTTCCCCAGCAGGGAATTGCCACGGCCGCGGCCAACTTGCTCGAGGAGATTCAAGAGGCGCTTTATAACCGCGCGCTCGCATTCCGCAAAGCCAACACCATCGAGCCGGCCGACTACGGAGAGTTCAAGAAAGCCGTCGAGACGGGCTTTGCATTCTCTTGGTGGTGCGGCGGCAGCGGTTGCGAGGAGAAGATTAAGGAAGAGACGAAAGCCACGATGCGCTGTATCCCCCTGGACCAATCTCTCGGGGTCAAGCCGTTGGCGCAAGGCGGGGCCGGCAAATGCGTCTGTTGCCGGCAGGCCGCCACGGAAAGAGCCATCTTCGCCCGTGCGTATTGACGATGTCGTGGGACGTAGCCGGCGTTTACTCATCGCAAACAGCCGTTTCCGTCTCCCCACACCGTCTGCTCGGCTCGTGCTAGCTTGTAGCTATTGGTGGCCGTGGACGGAGAACCGAGGGGAGCGAAAGGGATTCCATGGCTCTGCGAGTGCAATTCCGGGAGCGCGGCGGCTCGAAGCTGAATGTCACTCTGGCGCTGCTGATCCTAGCGGCGATGCTTTTCACCATCGCCAAGATTGTTCCGGTCTACTTTGCGAACTTTCAGTTCCAGGACGCCATACAGACCGAAGCAAAGTTTGCGCTTACGGGCTATCCCAAGAAGAGCCTGGATGACCTTCGCGAGGATATTTACAAGAAGGCCCAGGAGCTCGACATTCCTGCCACCCGAGAGGACATTCGCGTGGCCGTGGACCCCTCGAGGGGCTACGTGGATATCGGTCTTGACTATTCGGTGCCCATCGATTTGAAACTGTACCAATTCACGTTGCAATTTCATCCCCACGCCGACAACCATACGATTTAAAATAAGTACGTTGATCTCGGTGCTCCGCGCGAAGCCGCGCCGTCCAGCCGCAGCCTGTGGCGCACCCCGGCGCTCTGAGGGCTCATCTGGAGAAGTGGATTGCGGATTCGAATCGCCAGTGGTTTCTTCAGCTCCCGTTTCGGCATAGCGTTCCTGACACTATGCCTGGTCCTGCTGCTCGCCGGAGCGAGCGTCTTCGCTTACTACTACATCCAGTTCAGCCATCTGATCGACCAGCGGCTTACCGGACAGATTTTCCAGAATACCTCGCGGGTCTATTCGTCTCCCGACCGGATTTATGTCGGCCAGACGATGCGACCGAGCGAACTTGCCAGCTACCTGCTGCGCGCCGGATACCAAGAAGGGGTGGTGACGGGCTCGCCCGGGAAATTCCGAACCACGGGATCCACCGTTGAGATTGTTCCATCGCCGACCTCCTACTTTCAAGGCCACAACGGGTTGCGCGTCAGTTTTTCAGGTACGGAAATTTCCGGCATTACCAGACCTTCCGACGGAAGCCCTCTGGACTTCGCGGATATAGAACCGGAGTTGCTGACGAACCTTTTCGACAGCACACGCGAAAAGCGCCGCGTTGTTCGCTTCGACGATTTGCCGCCCGTGCTGGTACACGCCGTGCTTGCGGCGGAGGACAAACGCTTTTTCGAGCATGGTGCTCTGGATATGTTCCGGGTATTTGGCGCCGCCTTCCACGACATCAGTCGCGGCCAGAAAGCGCAGGGTGCCAGCACGATCGACATGCAGGTGGCGCGGACGTTCTTTTTTTCGACCAAGCGCGAATGGCGGAGGAAGTTAAAAGAGATCGTAATGGCCGCCGAGATCAACGAGCGTTTCTCGAAGCAACAGATTTTCGAGCTCTACGCCAACGACATCTATCTCGGCAATCGCGGCAGTTTTTCGATTCGAGGTTTTGGTGAAGCGTCGAATGCCTATTTTGGCAAAGACGTCCGCGAGTTGAACACGGGTGAGGCAGCCTTCCTAGCAGGAATTATCCGCGCGCCGAACCGTTACTCCTCCGCCGAGCGTCATATCGACCGAGCCGACGAAGCCCGTGATCGCGTCCTGGGAGAAATGGTTTCGGACGGTTTCCTGACTCCCGATCAGGAGGCTGTTGCCAAGAAAACGAAGCTTAAATTCACCAGCGGTGGGCTGGCCAGTAGTTCTGCCCCGTATTTCGTCGATATGGTGAAGGATCAACTGCTTGAAAAATTCTCGGAAAGCGATCTGGAAACGCAGAGCTACCGCATTTACACCACGCTCGATCCGGGCCTCCAGCGCGCGGCTGCCGAAGCCGTACAGATCGGCGTCGAGAACCTCGACAAGCTCCTCGCACGCCGCTACGCCATCTGGAAGAAGAAAGGCCAGCCTGTACCCCCCGCTCAGGTTGCCCTGGTGGCGCTGGACCCGCGCACGGGCGAAATTCGTGCGCTGATCGGCGGTCGTGACTACGGGGAGAGCCAGCTCAATCACGCCTTGGCGCATCGGCAGCCGGGTTCTGCGTTCAAGCCTTTTGTGTATGCCGCTGCGTTTGATAACGTTGTCGAAAACCTGCAGCCGGTGGTTACGCCGGCGACCACCGTCGATGACTCCCCGACCACCTTTGAATTTGACGGCAAGGAATACACCCCCGAGAACTACGGCGAGCAATTCTTCGGTCCGGTGATGGTTCGCGATGCGTTGATGCGTTCTCTCAACGTGGCGACGGTGAAGGTCGCCGAGATGATCGGTTATCAGCGCGTCGTCGACGTGGCGCGGCAGATGGGGCTTGGAAACAACATTCAGGCCACACCGGCCGTCGCCCTCGGCGCGTACGAAATGACGCCGCTCGAGGTTGCGGCGGGATACACGGCCTTTGCCAACAACGGGATTCGCGCCGAGCCCCTGTTCATCCGCAGCGTCGTTGCGGCCGATGGTTCCTCCCACCAAACCGACGCGCCAATCACCCGAGCCGTCCTCGATCCGCGCGTCGCCTATCTGACGACGAGTCTGATGGAGGATGTCATCAACCACGGAACGGGCTATCCGGTTCGAGCCATGGGATTTGACGCACCCGCTGCCGGCAAGACGGGTACCTCACGCGATGGCTGGTTTGTAGGCTACACCTCGAACCTTCTCTGCGTGGTTTGGGTCGGCTTCGATGACAATCGCGACCTCGGGTTGGCCGGCGGCCAGGCCGCCGCCCCTGTTTGGGGAGAGTTCATGAAGCGTGCGGTGGTTCTTCCCAAGTATCGCAACACCCAAGAATTCGAACCACCTCCGGGCGTTACCGAAGCGATCGTTGATTCTCGGACCGGGCAGCTCGCCGATTCCTCGTGCCCGACAACGGTAAGCGAGCATTTCATAGCCGGGAGCGAGCCGACTCAATATTGCGACGCGACCGGCGCCGCCCATGCGCCATCGACGCCAGGCTCGTGGCTACGGAACCTGTTTAGCAAGGGGGCCGATTCCTCCGGACCGGGCCAGCCCGGTCCTTCGCACCCGCCCAACAGTTCCGAGCCTGCCTCGTCGGCGAGGCCCGGGCAAAGCAACGGGGATGTCTCCAAAGAGGAGTCCGAGAAGAAAAAGGGCCTACTCGACCGGATCTTTGGTATCTTTGAAGATAACAAGCAGCCGGCGGGCACTCCCAAGACCTCGCCGTAGGCGGGCCAGAGCAACGCCGGTAGACACAGGGGTAGGGCAGTGAAAATTTGGGCCCTCTTCGCGATCCCGCTTTCGGTCGTATTGGCGGCCGCATCCAGCCCTCAGACTTCTGACGCTCCCGCAGCGGCCACCGGTAAGGCCTCGACCGACCAAGACTCCGGCACAGCGCCGATGACCGCACAGCAAGCCGCCGAGCTGCGTGGGGACGTCATGATGGCCCGCAAGGACTACGGGGAGGCGGCCGTCGCTTATCAGCGTGCTTTGGAGCACGACCCTGGAAACGCCGAGATTCTCAACAGGACCGGCATCGCCTATGAACAGTTGGGCCAGGACAATCTGGCCGAGCATTTCTTTAAGAAGGCGGTGCGGGCCAACGCGAAATCCGGCTATGCTTTGAACAACCTCGGCACGATCGAGTATTCGCGGCAGCGCTTCGGCAAAGCGATCAAGTATTACAAGAAAGCCATCGCCATCGGAGGCGACAACCTCGCTGCCGTCTACACCAACCTCGGCTACGCGTATTGCAGCGTGAAGCTATACCCGCAGGCGATGGAGTCATTCAGCAAGGCGCTGGTGCTGGACCCCAGTATTTTTGAGCCGAAGGGAACGGTCGGTTCGCTGCTGCAACATCGCTCCGCCGCCGATCCTGGGACGCTCTACTTTCTGGTGGCGAAATCCTATGCCAAGCTAGGAGACGCCGAGCATGCGGCGCGCTATCTGAAGCTGGCTCGCGACGATGGTTACAAGAGTTTCTTAACGGCTGAGAAAGATCCCGATTTTGCGCGAGTCATCAAGGACCCACAGGTGCAGGAAGTGTTGCATCGACCCCCTCCGTATGAAGCGCAACAGAGCAAGACTGTTACAAACTGAAGTTTGTTGGTACCGGGGTATTGCTATAATACGCGCTCGCAATGGTTTTCCAGTCATCCAGACGCCTGCTGCTGTTGGTGGCGATGGTGCTGTTGCTGGGCACGGCACGCGCCGACGCCCCCATCGATCCGTCTGCCTCCTCAGGCCCCTCTGCCGATGCCCACGTCGTGGTGCTTCGGATTGACGGCGAAATCGAGCCGATACTCGCTCAGTACATCACGAACGGCATTCAGAGAGCGGGCCGCGAGCACGCTAGCCTCGTTTTGATCACGATGAACACGCCGGGTGGTCTCGACGCGTCCATGCGCAGGATTGTGGAGGCCATTCTGGGCTCATCTGTGCCAGTGGCGATCTATGTGGCTCCGGCGGGGGCGCGCGCCGCCTCCGCAGGATTTTTCATTTTGGAATCGGCGGACATCGCGGCGATGGCTCCGGGGACAAACACCGGCGCCGCATCTCCGGTATTGGAGCTATTCGGTCAGACCGTGCAGATCGACGAGACGATGCGCAAAAAGGTGACGAACGATGCCTCGGCATTTCTGCGCAGCTACGTCATCAAGCGCGGGCGAAACACCGACCTCGCCACCGCCGCGGTGACCGACGCAAGGGCCTTCAGCGATAAGGAAGCGCTCGAGGGCAAGCTCATTGATCTGGTGGCCTCCTCCGAGCAGGATCTCCTTGCCCAGCTCAATGGCCATGCCATTACGCGCTTTGACGGCTCGACCGAACAACTTCAGCTTTCCCATCCCGTCCGGCAGGAAGTGGAAATGACGGCGCGTGAAAAGCTGTTGATCCACATCGTTGAGCCGAATGTGGCGTTTGTGCTTTTGATCATCGGAGTGTTGGGACTCTATGTTGAGTTCAATCATCCTGGTATGTTTGCGCCTGGAGTTATCGGTGGCATCGCCATCCTACTGGCACTGCTCGCCTTCCAGCAATTGCCCGTGACCTTGGTCGGGATCGCGCTGATCGTTTTGGCGCTTTCACTGTTTGTGCTCGAAGCCAAATTCCCGACCCACGGCATACTAGGCATCGGGGGAACCGTCGCCATGATCCTCGGTGCCATCATGCTGGTCCAGTCGCCGTGGACCGGAATGGGTGTCCGGCTCAGCACGGCGATCGCCGTCGCCATTCCCTTTGCGGTGATTGCAACGATCTTGATGCGCGCGGTCTTGCGCTCTCGTTCCTGGAAGCGCGCGACGGGTCGAGAGGAACTCTTGGGTGAGGAAGGCGAGGTGACCGAGCCGGTCGGAGTATCACCCGCCATCGGGATGGTGCGTGTGCACGGTGAGCTGTGGAGGGCCAAGGCGGTCAACGGCGAGAGTATCCCTAAGGGCGCGCGGGTCCGCGTGAGGAGCATTCATGGTCTCACGTTGGATGTGGAGCCTGCCAAGCAGCAGTCCCTAACTTCGTAGCAAGCCAAATTGAGGAGGCAGCGATGGACGTCAGTTTCGTATCGCTCCTGGGAGTGGCGATTGTCATTATCGTGCTCTTCTGGCTGTTCAACTCCATCTATGTCATCAAGGAATGGGAGCGCGGCGTGATCCTGCGGCTGGGCCGGATGTTGCCGGAACCAAAAGGTCCAGGCCTGCAACTGGTTCTGTATCCGATCGACAAGCTGACACGTATCTCGCTGCGCATCGAGACCCTCGATGTTCCCGCGCAGGATGTCATTACGCGAGACAACGTGTCGGTGAAAGTGAACGCGGTTTGTTATTTTCGGGTTGTCGACGCGAACCTGGCTCTTTCGCAGGTACAGAACTACCTCTACGCGACGTCGCAGCTTGCGCAGACCAACCTTCGCAGCGTGGTCGGACAATTTGAACTGGATGAAATCCTGTCGGAGCGCGAAAAGGTAAACTCCAAGCTGCAACTAATCCTTGACCAGGATACCGAGCCTTGGGGTATCAAGGTAACGAAGGTTGAGGTCAAGCAGGTTGATATTCCGGAGTCGATGCAACGCGCCATCGCCAAGCAGGCTGAGGCAGAGCGTGAGCGCCGCGCGAAAGTGATTCACGCGGTTGGGGAGTTCGAGGCCTCCGCCAAGCTTGCGGATGCGGCCGCAGTGCTTGAAAAACAGCCCGCTTCGATTCAATTGCGTTACTTGCAGACTCTGACCGAGATCGGCGTGGAGAAAAACACCACTGTCGTATTTCCGGTCCCGATCGACATTCTTTCGCAGTGGATGAGGGCCAGCGGGAGCACGAAGTAGATGGCGGGAGGGGGAAAACGCGGCGGCGACCGTGTGCTCGAAAGTCGGCACCTGGTCGGTTTGTTTTTGGGCGTCGTGCTGCTGTGCGGCGTTTTCTTCACGCTCGGCTACGTAATGGGTCACAGCGTATACGGACGGCCCGTTCATGCTGCCGACGCCCTCGACAGGGGAGTAGCTGTGGTTCGGACCCCTGCCAAGAGCAGCGAGCGGGAAGCCGCGCCGGCTCCCTCCAGCAGCGAATGGGATTTTTATTCCAAGAATAGCGACAATCGGCTGGAACCTGCGGCCACGCCCTCTTCGCCGTCGGCGACCCCCGCACCGGTTGCGAGTGCTCATCCGACGACAACTCCGGCGGCCCCGTCCGAAGCCCACACCGTACCGACATCGGCGCGATTTCAGGCTCCACGACTCCCCAAAGGGGCGATCGTGCTCCAGGTTGCGGCACTCCGCCACGAAAGCGACGCGCTGGCCATGGCCGACGCTCTTCAGCAGAAGAACTTCCCGTCGTTTGTTGTGACGCCCGCGACCGATAGCTTCTACCGCGTGCAGGTTGGCCCCTATTCGGATGAGCACGCCGCCGATTCGGCTCGCGCGGCTCTTGACCATGCCGGTTTCAAAGCGATCCTCAAGCACTGAACCGTCTGAATGAATTACCCATGGCACACGCGTCTTCTGCTGGCGCTTGCGAGCGGGGCCGCTCTGGCAATCTCCTTTCCCAACTATAACGTTTCGCCGCTCGCCTGGATTTCGGTCGGATTACTGCTTGTTGCCTCCTATGGCGCGAGGCCGGCTGTGGCGCCCCTGTATGGCTTTGTTCACTCGCTTGTTTTCTATCCGATTTGTCTCGCCTGGATCGAAGTTGTCGTTCACGAGTACGGCGCCGTGCCGCCGCCGATCGCAGCGGGGCTGGTGCTGCTGATTGCCATTCTATTCGGAACGCTCTCGGCGGTTTTTTCCTGGGGCGTGGCGCTGGCTTCGCCCCAAGGGCCCGCCTTGGCGTGTGGCCTGGCGCCGTTTCTGTGGGTGGCACTGGAATTTGCTCGCACCCATGTTCCCATCATCGGCTTCCCATGGAATCTAGCGGGCTATGCTGCGAGCGGCAACCTCGCACTGGTACAGCTTACGGCGATCACCGGAATCTACGGACTGAGCTTCGTCGTCGCAGGCTTCGGGGCGTTGGTAGCATACGCGATGCTGGTGCGGAGCCAGCGAGCGTGGCGAGCGGTGCTGGTTTCGTTGGCTGTGCTGATACTCGTTGCCGCCGGCGGCGTGTATTTCGTGCCTCAGGCGCAGGCCCGCTACACGGCACACCTTGTCCAGACGAACTTCCCCCAATCCTACGCGTACCCTGCTGACTGGATGCCGCGGCATGCCGCCGAGCTTGACGCCCTGGAGCGCATCAGCATCGATTCCGCCACAAAAATACCGGGCATCATCATCTGGCCTGAGGTTCCAGCTCCATTCAGCCTCAGCGACCCGCTCTTCGCCGAGCGTGCGGGACAGATTGCGCAGGGTGCAGGGCAGGATTTTCTGGTCGGTGTCGAGGACTGGAGGCAGGACTCCACGGGAAAGTGGGATGCAACAAATAGTGCCGTCCTTCTAGCCGCTTCCGGCGGGCGACTTTTTACCTACGACAAAGTCCACTTGGTGCCGTTCGGCGAGTACGTCCCGCTCCGGAGGTGGCTGACGTTTGCGGGGAGACTGACGGCGGACCTCGGAGATTTCACGGCGGGCACCCGCTATCAGGTCGGCAGCCTGCCGGGCGGCCGGTTTGGCGCGTTTATCTGCTACGAAGCGATTTTCCCAGACGAAGTGAGGCGGTTCACGGCGGGGGGCGCCGAACTCCTGGTCAATATGACGAACGACGGCTGGTTCGGCCGTTCCGCCGCTCCGGCACAGCACCTGATGATGGCGCGGGTGCGCGCGGTCGAAAATCGGCGCTGGCTCCTGCGGGATACGAACAACGGCTTCACCGTTGCTGTCGATCCCTACGGCCGCACTGTCGCCCAGCTTGCCACCGACATTCGCGATCAGCTCGATGCCCCCTACGACTTTCGCAGCGATTGGACGTTCTACGTTCGCTTTGGCGACTGGTTTGCCTGGCTCTGTGTGGCTGTGTCCGCGTTGCTGCTGATCCTGGTAGGTGCCAGACGCCTTCAGTAGCCGTGCACTCGGTGCGCTAGGAGAGGATGGGGAACTCAAATTTCACATTTCGCCTTTCGTCTTTTCCTGTAGGATTTGAACATGGCAGAACACATCGAAGACCTCGGGCAGCGGTACGCCGAGCTGAAGAAACGCATCGGGCTCGTGAGGAGCTATCTTTGACGCGGCCTCCGCGCAAAAACAGCTCACGGCGATCGAGGAAAAGGTAAGCGATCCGAATTTCTGGCAGGATCCGGAGAAAGCGCAGTCGGTCCTGCAGGAGCGCAAGCAATTTGAGGATCGCGTGAACGCGGAGAAGGCGCTCTCGAACAAGGTCAGTGATCTCGACACGTATTTTCACCTGGCGCAAGAGGAGACCGACACAGCCCAGCGCGAGTCCTTGCTCAACGACATTGCCCAGGAACTCAGGGCCGCCGACACCTACGTCTCCGAACTGGAAACGAAGACTTTGCTGGCGGGCGAAAGTGACCGTCTGAACGCCATCGTGACCATCAAACCCGGTGCGGGTGGCATCGACTCGCAGGACTGGGCCGAGATGTTGCTGCGGATGTACCTCCGTTGGGCCGAAGCCAAAGGATTTCGCGCGAACGTTCTCGAATCGACGCCCGGCGAAGAAGCGGGCATCAAATCCGCTACGGTCGAGATTGCAGGCGAGAACGCCTACGGCATGCTGGCGGGCGAAAGCGGCGTACATCGACTCGTGCGCATTTCGCCCTTTGACCAACAGGCGCGCCGCCACACATCGTTTGCGTCGGTTTTCGTGATCCCCGAAATCGACGACCGCATTGAGGTGGTCATCAATCCAGAGGATCTGCGCGTTGATACCTACCGATCCGGCGGCAAAGGCGGCCAGAACGTGAACAAGGTCGAGACCGCCATTCGCATCACGCACCTCCCCACCGGTTTGGTCGTCCAATGCCAGAACGAGCGCAGCCAGCACAAAAACCGCGAGATGGCCATGACCCTTCTCCGCTCGCAGCTCTACGAGCTCGAGTTAGAAAAGCGCCGCGAGGAGGCGCGCAAGCTCGACGCCTCCAAGCCCGAGATCAGTTTCGGCAGTCAAATTCGATCCTACGTGATGCAGCCTTACCAGATGATCAAGGACCATCGCACGAAATTCGAACGCGGGGACGTGCAGAAAGTTCTCGATGGCGACATCGATCCCTTCATCCGCGCCTATCTCCTGTATCGCCGCGAGGCTGCCTGACGCCTCCGAGGAAGGATTAAATGGCGGCGGCCAAAGCGCGAGAGATGCGCGCCACCAGTTCTGCGCTGGCAAGTGTTTCGAGCCCGCGCACGTCGGTTACCATCACGAACGAGCGCGCTCCGATGATGATGGCGGCGTCGTGCTGGTCTCCCTCCACCGGACCTCGGGAGGGCACAACGGCCGCGGTTGCGGTGGGAGGGATGCTGCCGGGAAGCCGCGAACGCGCCAGCAGAGCAACCATCTGTGCGCTGGCGTCCGCGCTGACAACGTTGTTCTGTGCCAACATGAGGAGCAGGATCATCAAAGCGTGCGGGGTCGTCGTGTTCTTTAACCCCATGGCGCCGGCTTTTTCATCACCGAAGCCGGAAGCGAGTACCATGCCGTCTGCACCGAGTATGTGCAGACGATTCTGAACCGCCTCTAAACTCAAGCGTTCGATGAGCAGATTGGCAGCGATGTCGCTGTTGGTGGTGATCATCATTTCACAAAGCCCGTGGAGCGTCATGGTTTTGCCGGTGTCGCTGGCAAGACGATCGTCGTCGGCGCGGTCGATGGTATAGGCACTGGAATCCACCACGCTGCGAAAAAGGTTGCGAACCGACACGACATCGCTCATCTTCACTTGCTGGGCCTCGGCCTGCGCGAACAGTTCGATCATCACCGGTATCTTCATCACCAGTGAGTCCTGGAAGGGGCGATCGGCTTGGATGAAAAGCTCTTGGCCCCCATCCAGAGAGCGGAAAGCTAGCGATACGTCCCCGCCGCTTTGCCGTATCAGGGCCTCCACATCGGAACGGGCGGAGCTTTCGTGTGTGGCGGTGGTTGGTGATGGCTGCTGCTGAGAAGACGCCGGTGGCGCAATTCCGACGGACAGGGTAAACGCCGCCAAAACGAAAGCGATCGGTTTCATCCGCACCATCCCACGGCCCGTGCTCGACCGCCCTGCGGCGGAGGCCTCGCGCGTCGCTCCTTCAGAACAAGGCGGGGGGGCGTACCCGCACGGCATAAAAATGAAACGCTGCCACGAACGCCGCCGCCGCGCAATAGCTCCACGCAAATGACGGAGCAGCGAAAAGGCCGATCACGGTTTCGACGCCGCGATCGGTGATACGAAATGCGTGGATAAAGCCGGTGAACGACAGCGCAGAGGCCCCTACCAGCCAAGCGGCGGCTCGCAGGAAGCGACCATCGAGCAGGGAGGCGATTACAGCGGCCCAAATCATGGAGATGAGCAATGCCCCCTGACCGAGCGCGATGAGCCCGTAGACGTAGACTTGCTCACCAAGATGGGGCGCGGCTTCGAGGAAGCTCGAACCGGCCGTGCGCAGCGTCGTATCCACCAGGCCCACTACCCACGCCGCGATCATCGGAATAAGTCCGAAGCCCACTGCGATCGCATGGGACTTGGGAATCTCGGTGAATGCCTGAGCGACCATGACCAGACCGAACCAGACGACGACCATGGCGACCACTTCGAGCGGCACCACACGCAGCAGCGGAACGACGAGACCGCTGAGACAGACCAGCATCGTGGTTGCTCCGCTCAAAATCGAGTAGCCGGCGCGGGCGCCCAGCTCCTTGTGCACCATGTGCCCGAAATACAGCGCCGTGGGAAAAGGACTGCCGAAAAGCGACGCCGCCAGAGTGGCCATTCCATTGGTAAGTAGGGACGGCGTGGTCGGGTAATCCTCGCCCGCGACCTGCACACTCTCAAGAACCTGCAGCGAGATCAGCGTGTCAAGCACGCTCATCGGAATGATGACGGAGAGAAACTTCCATCCTTCGCCCTGCATCAGGAAATCGTACAGGTTGACCGGACGCGGAAGATAGATACCGATGGCCGTGGACCCAACCGCGGCGGGATGATAGACGTGCGCCCAGCGCATCACAGCGGCCCACGCCGCTCCCACGGCGATGCAGGCCAAGCTACCCGGAATTCGGAAAGGTAGGCGAACCCGCGAAGCAAAAACGGTCAGAATGACGATAGTGGGCAGCAATCCGAGCGCCGGGGTTTGAAATACGCGGAGGATGAAGTCCAGACATAGAAACGCCATGGCCGTCCCGGCAAGCGGGCACAACAGGGCGGCTCGCGGCGTGTGTCGGCGCAGCCAGTCCGTGCAAAATGCGCCCGCCGTTTGAATCACACCGCTTAGAAACGACGCAAAGATACCGGCTTTCCATGCGAGGTCAGGATCGTGTGTGCGCTCGTAGACTGGCTGCATGATCAGTGCGACATATACGAAGATCGTCGGAGCGTTCACCCCGAACGGAATCGCGGTAACGTCGCTGCGGCCCGTTTTCTCCGCCAGACGGCGTGCCTGCCAGGCATAGAACATGTTTCCGGCAAAGATCGAAAGCGCCACTCCGGGCAGAATGCGCGTTGTGACCAAGTCGGCAGAAAACCCACACAACGGAGCCAGGCCCGCGATGAGAAGAAGATCGGGAAACCCGCTGAAAAACAGCGCTGCAAAGCCGTCCCAATCGCCGGCAACAAACCAGGGAAGAGGGGCCTTCGGAGCGGAGACCGTCTGGGCCATGAATCGGCTCAGGCCGCGCCATACTGCAAGCCAATTTTTTTCAGCCACTTTCGGTAAGCCAGCGCCGCACGGTCCGAGCGCAGGTGTAGCTCAGCCTGTAGGTCCAGGGGAAGCAATTCGGGCCGTTGGCCTTCGACGATGGGTATGTCCTGGTTGCTGACCTCATCTTGAAATCGCCGCAGCTCCTCGGCGGGCGTTTCGTGCGCATAGTTGAGTGCCATGATCAGCCAGGCGAAACTCTGGCAGTCGCCGGCCGGGGTGACGCAGCAAAGCATCGAGAAGCGATGGGGGCCATGCACTTTTGTGAACCGTAGCGAAAGCGGACGCAGCACATGGTAGGTGTAGAAAACATCGGCCGCCTGGCCCGTGCCATCGGGGTCGGGCTGCCAGACGGGAATGTCCTTTGCGATGATCTCGTCGTCGAAGACATCCACTTCGTAATCACCGATCCGAGCCTTCGCAGGATCTCCGAGATAACCCCCATGAACGAACGGAAAATGAGCCACATCCAGAAGATTCTCCATGACCCGCGGACCGTGGGCCCGATAGAGATAAGGGCCGGCGAAAATCTTCCGACACGAAGGGTCGTCCCATTCCGGGAACCGAACGAGGTCCTGCTTAGGAGTTCCAAGGCAGACCCAAACCAGCCCATAGGCTTCCCTGGCGAGATAGGTGGTCACCGCGGCGCGGCTTGGTGGCGGCTGATCGGGGTGGGCGGGGATGAGGACGCAGCGGCCCGAGGAGTCGTATTCCCAACCGTGATACGGACAGGCGAGGCAGTTGTTCTGAACGCGTCCTGCCGACAGTCGCGAGCCCCGATGGACGCACAAGTCTTTCCAGGCGTGAACGCCGTCGCGGTTGCGCCAAACAACCAGTTTCTCTTCCAACAGTCGCAAGGACACTGGGGCGCTATCGGTGATCTGCGAGGTCCAGGCAACGGCATGCCAATCGTCCCACAGCACCCGATCGTCAATCACGGATCATCACCGCTACGCTCCTCGGTAGAGTGGTTGAGGATAACACGAGAAGGGACGAGGCTGAGCGCTGACGCGATTCGACCTACTCTCTATTTTGAATCGTTGTGTTAGCGACCGGGTGGAGGTTTGGGCGCGAGGACCGATTGCAGTGTGATGTTCGGAGAGAAATCCAGCACCACTTCGAATCGCAGCCAGGCGATCGTATCCGGCGAGCCTGCTTTGCCCGAATTGATGCGAGAGTGAAGGATGCGGAGCTGACCGCTGCCGAGGTAGATACCAGCCGATTCAGTTTCGATCCGGGTTCTATCGTCTTCGGAGATTGCACTTGGATACAGCACAGCGTTCACGACTTCGTTCGCAATGTGAAGGTCTGCCAGCGATTCAACGAAATAAAAGTTCCGCTTGGTGACCTGAACAGCCTCACGCGCCGAGTAGCCGGCTGCGGCAGCCAAATACCGTTCATTATAGGAATGATAGGGCGGCGTCGCGATTTCGACGAATTCGATGACTTCGTCCGGCGGCTCGACTGTGGGCCACATGCCGATGACCCAGCCTCCGCCCTCGTCGGAGGTCGCCGGGGTCAATCGAAATACAAGATCATGCCCCACGTCGTGTTCATAGATTTGCCCGCGCAGGACTTCGCCTGTGAACTGGACCTGGGACGCGTCCGAGGGTGCTTGCTCGGCCCGCGACTTCTCCTGAAAGGTGCCGAGTCCCCTTGCGCCGACGAAGGAGCCGAACGCGAGACCGCAAGCTAGCACGACAGGCATGAGGCGATGAGACATAGTCAGATGGATTTTACCAGCAGGCATTCCCGACATCACAAGCCGCTACGACACCCGGGCCTGCCAACAGGGGAAATGGTCGGATTCGTTGCCCGTTAGGTACCTTCTTGCCAAGATGCGAGGTAATGCTCCTGCTCCGGAGTGAGCTTGTCGATTGTGACCCCGAGCGATTCTAGTTTCAGCTTGGCAATCTGCTGATCCAGGTGTTCAGGCACTGGATACACATTGGGCTTGAGCTCGCTTGCGTGCTTAACCATATATTCGGCTGCAAGCGCCTGGTTCGCGAAACTCATATCCATCACCGAGGCCGGGTGTCCCTCGGCGGCAGCGAGGTTGATCAGGCGGCCATCGCCAAGCAGGTAGATGCGGCGGCCGTCCTTCATCGTGTACTCTTCCACGAAAGGTCGGGTTTCCTTGCGGCTGCTGGATAGCTTTTCCAGCGCGGGGATATCGATCTCGACGTTGAAGTGGCCGGAGTTGCTGATCACCGCGCCGTCTTTCATTCTCTCAAAATGCTCGTGCGCTAACACCGCCTTGTTTCCGGTGACGGTGATAAAGACGTCGCCGATCTTCGCCGCTTCGTTCATCGGCATCACCCGGAAGCCGTCCATCACCGCTTCAATGGCCTTCGTCGGATTGATTTCGGTGACGATCACGTCCGCGCCGAGTCCCTTGGCGCGCATCGACACGCCGCGTCCGCACCAACCGTAACCCGCGACGACGACCTTCAGTCCGGCGATCAGTAAGTTGGTGGCACGAATCACGCCGTCAAGCGTTGATTGGCCCGTGCCGTAGCGATTGTCGAAGAAGTGCTTGGTAAGAGCGTCGTTGACGGCAATGACCGGGAACTTCAACGTGCCGTCCTTTGCCATAGCGCGCAAACGGATGACGCCGGTGGTGGTTTCCTCGGTGCCCCCGATGACATCGGGAATCTGGTGCGTGCGTCGCGTCAGCAGCTGGGTCACGAGGTCGGCGCCGTCGTCCATCGTGATCTGAGGCCTGTGATCGAGCGCCGCGTTGATGTGCGCGTAGTAGGTGGCGTTGTCCTCACCCTTGATGGCGTACGTCGGAATGCCGTAGTCTTTGATCAGAGATGCGGCTGTTTCATCTTGCGTCGAAAGCGGATTCGAAGCACAGACCACGAGGTCGGCCCCTCCGTCACGCAACGTGATGGCCAGGTTGGCCGTCTCGGTCGTGACATGCAAACAAGCCCCCATGCGGATGCCCTTGAGCGGTTGTTCCTTGATGAAGCGTTTGCGAATCAACTGCAGCACGGGCATGTGCTGGTTGGCCCACTCAATCCTGCGCTTGCCCGCTTCCGCCAGGCCGAGATTCTTCACGTCTCCCTTAGGTTTGGTTACTGTTTCCACGAGGTATCCCTTTCGATTGGTATCAGGACGAAAAACTAGCGCGTCGCTACGGCAGTGCCGCTCGAGGCCGCTTCCTTCTTGATGGCTTCGGCCTTATCGGTCCGTTCCCAGGTGAAGCCGGGGCCGGTACGGCCAAAGTGTCCGTAGGCCGCGGTCGCACGATAGATAGGACGGCGCAAATCGAGCGTTTCGATGATCCCCCGAGGCGTGAGGCTAAACAGCGCCCGCACGATTTCCGTGATCTGGGAATTCGGGATTGTTCCCGTACCGAAAGTATCGACCATCACCGAAACAGGCTCCGCCACACCGATGGCGTAAGCTAGCTGCACTTCCACCTTCCGCGCGAGGCCTGCGGCGACGACATTCTTTGCGATGTAACGCGCCACATAGCAGGCGGAACGGTCCACCTTCGAGGGGTCTTTGCCGGAAAACGCGCCGCCGCCGTGACGGCCGTAGCCGCCGTAGGTGTCCACGATGATCTTACGGCCCGTGAGACCGGCGTCTCCCATAGGACCGCCGGTGACGAAGCGGCCCGTCGGGTTCACATGGATCGTCGTCTTGTCGAACATCTCTTTGGGTACGACGGGCTTGATCACCTTATCGACGATCGCATCCCTCAGATCGCCGTGGGAAACACTGTCGCTGTGCTGCGTTGAGATGACAACTGTGTCGACGCGCACCGGGCGCCCATTGGCGTATTCGACCGATACCTGCGACTTGCCGTCTGGCCGGAGGAAAGGAAGAACTTTGTTTTTGCGGACTTCGGAAAGCTTGAGGGTCA
Organism: Candidatus Acidiferrales bacterium; assembly: GCA_035622155.1. Taxonomy (GTDB): domain Bacteria; phylum Acidobacteriota; class Terriglobia; order Acidiferrales; family UBA7541; genus Palsa-295. The sequence goes on along the minus strand of DASPVW010000012.1, from coordinate 41,766 downwards.
GTTGATGCGCCAGCTGGATGGGCATCGGCATCAACTCCGGAGTCTCGTCACAGGCGTATCCGAACATCAGACCCTGGTCGCCGGCTCCACCCGTGTCGACTCCCATGGCGATATCGGCCGACTGCGGCTTGACGGCTGAAAGAATGCCGCAGGTTTCAGCGTCGAAGCCGTACTTGGCGCGGTTATACCCGATGTCGGCGATCACATTGCGTGCGATGCGCTCATATTCAAGTACGCCGCGGGCGGCCTCCTTGATCGTAATCTCGCCGGCCACTACGACCAGGCCCGTGGTGATCAATGTCTCGCAGGCGACCCGTCCCATAGGATCGTGCTTCATGACGGTATCGAGGACCGCATCGGAAATCTGGTCCGCGATCTTATCGGGGTGGCCCTCGGTCACAGACTCCGAAGTAAACAGAAACTTCTCATGCGTGTGTGCCAAAACAGTGTCCTCCGAAGCCTTTTGGGGTGAGCTCGAAATCTAAAAAGCTAGCATACGGCTGCGCGCAAGGTCAATCAATTGCATGGAAAGGCGTTAAAGCCGCATCGAACGGGAGAAATCGCGCGGCAGAGTGGAAGGCGCCTAGCGCAACCCAATAAGAGGGCCAACAGCGCCGGCGCGACCCGTTGCCCGAGCGGCCCGCACAACTATCGTCGAATCACGGAATTCAGGTGGTACGAAGGTACCATTGTGAGGCGAGGTCCCACCGCCTATATCTACCTCTGGGGTCATCCTAGGAGCGGTGTCCGCTCCGAGTCGTAACGCAACCAAAGCTATGTCGAGCCGAACAGGCATGCTCGGTCCCAAGCAAAACGGCGGCTCGGGTCGCGCTCCCGCGGCAACTGAGCCCGGGCCGCACCGACGACCAGTCTCTCCACCGGCCGGCGTAACCCCGGTGGACGCAGGTTTTGAGCTCTTATTCTCGAGCAATCCGCTCCCTATGTATGTGTGTGCTGTCGACTCGCTAGAGATTCTTGAGGCCAACGCTGCCGCGGTGCGCTCCTACGGCTACTCCCGCGATGAATTCCTCCGCATGCGAATCACCGAGCTCGGTCCGGCGGAAGACATACCTGACCTTGTGCAATCGATCGAATCGCAAGGCGCTTCGGTCGCCGGCCGCGGCGAGTGGAGGCATCGGCGCAAGGATGGCGAAATCTTCCCGGTGGAAGTTACCTCCCAACGAATCCAATTTGCCGGGCACGATGCCGTGCTGGGCGTCGCGCTCGACATCAGTGAGCGCCGGTCCGCGGAAGAGAAGGTCGCCAAGCACAGTGCCTATATTCGGGGTTTGAGTGAGAACAACCCCCTGGCGATCGTGGCCCTCGACCTTGAGCGCCGCGTGCAGATGTGCAACCCGGCGTTCGAGCGTCTGTTCGGCTATGCGTCGGCTGATTTGCACGGACAGCTGCTGGCCTCGCTCATCGCGCCCGTCGATCGCGAGGGAGAGATGCTCGGCCTGCTGGAGCGGGTGATGGAGGGCGAGATCGTTCGCGCTTCCGGCCAGCGCCGGCGCCGCGATGGCTCGCTGGTTGACGTCCGGATCATCGGTGTGCCGCTGGTTATAAGCGGCAAGCTGACCGGCGCGTTTGGGATGTACGAAGACATTACCGATCAGTGCCGGGCCGAGGAAGCCCAGCGGCGTGTCGAAAGCAAGTATGAACGGATGTTTGACAGTGCCGTCGAAGGCTTCTTCGAATCGACACCGGAGGGCCGATTCGTGGCCGCGAATCCAGCGATGGCGCGCATCGCCGGCTACGCATCCCCTGCCGACATGATTCACTCGATTAACAACCTCGGGAAGCAGCTGTACGTAGACCGAGATGAGCACAAGGAGGCTCTGCGCCGGCTCGAGCAGGACGGCATTCTAGAGAACTACGAATGCCGCATGCTGCGAAACGATGGCAGCAAAATTTGGGCGTCGTTGAATGTCCGCGCCGTACGGGATGCCAGCGGGAAAATTGTTAGCCACGACGGGACGGCCGAAGACATCACGAGCAGCAAGCGTGCCCAGCTGGAGCGTCAGGTCACGACCGATCTCGTACACGCCGTGAACATCACCGATAACCTGGACGACCTGCTGCGGCTGATTCACTCGGCGCTTACCGAGGTTCTGGACGCCGACAACTGTTTCGTCGCCCTTCATGATCCAGCCACCGGCATATTTCATTTTCCTCTTTTTGTGGACAAATTCGATCCTCCTCCCCCTCCCCAGCGGCTAGACCGTAGTTGCACGGCCTACGTTTTTCGCAGCGGCCGTGCCGCGAGCATCCCGCAACAAGAGTTTAATCGCCTGGCCGACAGCGGCGAAGTCGAGCTGGTCGGCACGCCGTCTGCTTCGTGGCTCGGCGTTCCTTTGCGGAGTCCTTCGAGCACCATTGGCGTGCTGGTCGTACAGAACTATCATCGCGAGAACGCCTACGATGAACATGACCTTCAGTTCCTTTCTTCGGTCGGTGGGCAGATCGCGCTGGCCATCGAACGTAAGCGCGCCGAAGAAAGGGTCCGAGAAAGCGAGGCTCGTCTTCGCGTCCTCGTCGAGCAGCTTCCCGCCGTTTTGTGGACAGTCGATAGAAACTTTTGCTTCACGTCCGCGCTGGGTCTGGGACTTGCCCAACTCGGACTTAAGCCGAACGAGATTGTAGGGATGTCGCTCGCCGAGTATTTCGGAACCGAAGATCCAACCTTTCAGCCGATCGCGGCCCATCGCCGCGCGATCGCGGGCGAACGCGTCGCTTTTTCCCTCGAGTGGAAGGACAACTCGTACGCCTGCCATGTTGAGCCGTTGCGAGATTCTGCGGGCCAGGTGCAGGGCGCCATCTGCATGTCCCTGGACGTGACCGACCGCAAGAAATTGGAGGAGCAGTTCCGGCAAGCGCAAAAGATGGAGGCGGTCGGCCGTCTGGCCGGGGGCATCGCGCACGATTTCAACAATCTGCTCATGGTGATTCAAGGTTACGCTGACTTGCTCACCGAACGGCTGCCAGCGGGCGAATCCTTGCGGCGCAATGCCGAGCAGATCCAGGCTGCGGCACAGCGTGCGGCGGCACTGACGCGCCAACTCCTGGCCTTTAGTCGCAAGCAAATTTTGGCGCCCAAGGTGCTCAACGTAAATTCGGTGGTGGCCGAGATGGAAAAAATGCTTCGCCGCGTCATTGGCGAAGACATTGAGTTGCGCACGGTCGCGGCGCGGGATCTTTGGCTGGTGAAGGCAGACCGAAGCCAGATCGAACAGGTGATTATGAATCTCGCAGTGAACGCGCGCGATGCGATGCCGCACGGCGGGCGCCTCACCATCGAGACCGCTAACGTAGAGTTCGACTCCGTCGTAACGAAGGCAGCCACCGCCATCGCTCCGGGGAATTACGTCATGCTCGCGGTCACAGACAACGGCAGCGGCATGGACGAGAAGACGAAAGCGCACATTTTCGAGCCTTTTTTCACGACCAAGGAAAAGGGGAAGGGTACAGGCCTGGGTCTGGCCACTGTCTACGGTGTTGTTAAACAGAGCGGCGGCTATGTCTGGGTGTATAGCGAGCCAGGCCGTGGAACCACCTTCAAGATCTATCTGCCACAAATCGCGGAGGAGGTTCCGGTCGGCGGTCAGGAGGCCGGCCCGGACTTCCGACAGGTGGCTAAAGGGTCGGAGGTGATCCTGCTTGTCGAGGACGAGGCAGGCGTTCGGGAACTCGCGCGCGAATACCTGGAGATGGCGAACTATACCGTGCTCGTTGCCGAGGATGGCCACACGGCGCTTGAACTAGCTGCCATGCACGCCGGCCCGATTCATCTGCTCATGACCGATGTGGTGATGCCGGGAATCGGCGGTCGCGAGCTGGCCGATCGCATGGCTCGGCTCCGTCCCGGGATCAAGGTCCTTTACATGTCCGGCTACACAGAACAGGCTTTCAACCAGCAAGGCATTTTGGGAGACGACGCGGTGCTTCTTCAGAAGCCATTCACACTGGCGACTCTCGCTTCCAAGTTGTCCGAAATCCTCGCCGCGCAGCCGGCTCGGTAATTTCTACCGAACTGCCTCATTGCTTTCCGATTGCGTCCAGGGTGTCGTAGAATCGCTTCGCGGCGTCGTCGCGCAAGCGTGATGACTCTTTCGACCGACCTAATCCCCTCAGCTGAGAAGCAGCTCCTTGTTTACTGTGCGCGCAAACTTATCGATGCTCCCATCATCGCAGAGATTCGGCAGTTTCTCTGCTCGCCTATCGACTGGGACATCTTGCTTCTGGAAGCCACAAACCACTCGGTGACGCCCCTCCTGTGCCGTCAGCTTTCCCTGGTTGCTTCTGATCTTCTCGATCCTGCCCGGCTCCAGCTCTTGACCGAGGTCAGCCGTGGCTTCGCCATGCGCAATCTGGTCCTGTGCGCCGAATTGGTGACGATCACGAATCGGTTTCAGTCAGAAGGCCTTCAGGTGATTCCTTACAAAGGGCCGGTGCTGGCTGTACAGGCGTACGCCGACGAGGCACTGCGCGAGTTTGTGGACCTCGACATCATCCTGCGCCAGCGCGACATGGCCAAGGCAAACGAAATCATGATCGGACTGGGCTACCGCCCCAAGCTCCCTGAGATTCTTTCTCGAAACGCTCCAGCCTCGTTGGCCCCCGGTGAATACGAATATCGTGACGACTCGCGGCACATCATGGTCGAGCTCCATACCGAGCGCACGCTCCGCCACTTTCCCGTGCCTGCCGACATCGAGGATCTCGCGACGCGCCTCGTGGCGATCCCGGTCGGCGGACATGACCTTAGAACATTTTCGCCTGAGGATACCTTCCTGCTCCTGTGTATCCACGGCTCAAAACACTTTTGGGAACAGCTATCGTGGATTGCGGATTTGGCCGCGTTTGTTCAGGCATATCCCCGTCTCGATTGGGACCAGGTTTTCCACCGGGCGCAATCGATGCGCGCAACCCGCATCCTTGACGTCAGCTTGGCGCTTACATTTCGGTTTTTCAATCTGCCGTTCGACGATTTCAAGATCCGCGTCCGGTCCGACCCGCTGGCCGACTCGATCGCTTCCAAGATCCAGCACCGCCTCTTGGCGCGCTCGCCGGGCGAGCGAGGAGCCATGGCGCGCTTTCATCTTCGCCGGCAGATGTTGAAAGGTCCGATCGAGGGTTGGCATTATTCGCTACGCTTGGCGACTCAGCCTGCCGATGACGACTGGTCCCTCATACCTCTACCTCCTCGTCTGGCGCCCTTGTACGCGGCTCTCCGCCCGTTGCGTTTATTGCGCAAATACGGTGTCTCCGGTACGGCTTGGCCGCGTGGATCGGATTAGGTCGGAAGACTCCATCGCGCTGTAACATGGGAGACATCGCGCTGTAGGCCTGGGTGGGGTAGAATCACACGGCTATCAGCGGCAGTCTGATGTAGCTGTTGACGGGGACGCCGTTCTGGCTTCCCGGGAATGTGCAGCTAGCAGGAAGGGCCTCGCCGATGGGTTCGTTCACCTCTCCTCCCTCTGGGCTTGACGGCCAGGGCGTCCCGGCTGGACCCTGCGCGATGGTCATTTTCGGTGCGGCTGGCGACCTGGCCAAGCGGATGCTCGTCCCCGCCATCTACAACTTGGCGCAAAGCAGACTCCTGCCCGATCAGTTCGCCATTGTGGGGGTCTCGAGCGAACCTTATTCCTCAGAGGAATTCCGGCAACGCGCAACGCAAAACATGCACGAATTCTCCGCCGACTCCGTTGACCAAGGGACGTGGGGATGGATTGTCAACCGCATGCATTATGTGTCGGGCGATTTTCGCGACGCTGGCCTCTACGCCAAGCTCGCGGCGGTTCTCGACCAGGTCCAAAAGGACGAAGGTACCGAGGGGAATTGCCTTTTCTATCTTGCCATCAGTCCGGAGTTCTTCCCGACTGTCGTCCAGCATTTGGGCGCGGCCGATCTCACCCAGGAAAATGGCCATACGTGGAGGCGCGTGGTCATTGAAAAACCTTTTGGACATGATCTCTCGTCCGCCATTGCACTGAACCGTTCCGTCGGTGCGGCCTTGAAGGAAACGCAGACCTACCGCATGGACCACTACCTCGGCAAAGAAACGGTTCAGAACCTGCTCGCCTTCCGCTTCGCCAACGGCATCTTCGAGCCGGTGTGGAACCGTCGCTATGTCGATCACGTGCAGGTCACGGTTGCCGAGGAGCTTGGCGTCGAGTTGCGCGGAGGCTACTATGAAACTGCCGGCGCGCTTCGGGACATGGTCCCGAACCACATTTTTCAGCTGATCACGCTCACCGCCATGGAGCCTCCCATCTCATTCGAGGCCCAGGCCGTGCATGACGAGCAAATCAAAGTTCTGCGAGCGATTCAGACCTTCAGTCCCGAGCGCGTCTTAGACCACGCCGTTCGCGGACAATACGGAGAGGGATTGATCGGCAACAAGCACGTGGCTGCCTATCGCGCGGAGCCTCACGTTGCACCCGATTCCCAGACGCCGACCTACGTCGCAATGGCTCTGTCGATCGATAGTTGGCGCTGGGCCGGCGTCCCGTTCTATCTGCGCACGGGCAAGCGCATGTTGCGGCGCGTTACGCAGATTGTGATCCGCTTCCGCCGCCCGCCGCTGGTTTTGTTCCGCAAAACGCTGGTCGACAGCGTCACACCGAACGAGCTAGTTATCAATATTCAACCAGACGAGGGCATATCGCTCAACTTCGAGGCCAAAGTACCTGGGCCCGTTGTGCGCCTGGGCGCCGTAAACATGGACTTTCAGTACTCGGACTATTTTGGTACGACGCCTTCGACCGGTTACGAGACCCTCATCTACGACTGCATGATGGGGGACCCCACTCTGTTCCAGCGTGCCGACATGGTCGAAGCCGGCTGGTCGGTCGTTCAGCCGCTTCTGGACGTCTGGACGGCACTTCCGCCGCGCGATTTTCCCAACTACGCAGCCGGCAGTTGGGGTCCTGCCCAGGCCGACGAGCTTTTACACCGCGATGGCCGCGAGTGGCGCAACCCCCCCCGCCATACTCCGCGCCCCCTGGGCCCGCCGCTGCCATCGAGCAAGCCCTAATTGCCGTTTTAGCCTGAGGTAGCTCGCCTTTTTGCTATAATTCGCACATCTTTGACAGGAATTCCGTTTAGTAAAAAAGCAACTCATGGACTTCGATCACCTCGTCACCTTTGTCGAGATCGCCAAGCAGGGCAGCTTCTCGCGTGCCGGGCAAAAACTATACCGTTCGCAGCCCGCGGTGAGCGCGCAAATCCGGCAACTGGAACAGGAGTACGGTCAGAAACTTTTCGATCGCGTCGGGAAATCCGTCCGACTTACGGTGGCGGGGGAAACGCTGCTGGAATATGCCGGCAAGCTCCTGACGCTCCGCAACGAATCTTTGCGGGCAGTCGCCGATCAATCCAGCACGCCACACGGCACACTGGCGATCGGTGCGAACGAAGCCACCTGTCTCTATGTGCTGCCGGACATCTTCGCTGAATACAGCCGGCGTTTTCCCGGCGTACAGATCAGCGTCTATCGAAATTTCAGCCACAAGGTTCTCGAGAAGGTCGAGGACGGTACGGTGGATGTGGGAATCGTTACGCTACCGGTAAAGTCTCCGAGCCTAAAAGTGTACTCCATTTTCCGTGACCGCCTGGTGCTGATGGTGAGCCCTTCGAACCCGCTGGCGTCTTATAAGACCGTGCGCACGAGCGATGTGGCGGAGCAGCCGTTGATCTTTCCGAAGATGGGTTTCACGCGTCAGGTACTCGACAAACAATTCCGTCCGTTCCGCTCGCGTTTGCGCGTCACGATGGAGTTGGCGAGCGTCGGCATGATCAAGCGCTTCGTCGCGGCAGGCCTCGGCGTTTCGGTGATCAGCGAAGGCTTCGCGCAGGACGAGGTGCGCGCGGGCCAGGCCAAACTAATCCCCATCTCTGACATGGAGGTCTGGAGGGAACTGGGCATCGTCTACCGACGCGACCGCACTCTTCCGCGGTCCGCTTCGGCATTTGTCGCGCTGGTTCGACATGGCGTTGGCGCCGGCGCCGCCGGCGAACACCCTGATGGCGCCCGCTCCCCCGCTCACCGCTAGCCGTTTGTTGTCTGATCAGGCCATCGCCCGCAGCTGACTCGCGGTTTACCGCTTTCCGGTCGAATGCGCTTCTTGCTAGTTGACGCGCTTCGCGACCAGTTCTTCTGTAGCAAATCCACTGACGTCGCGAGTGAAGTGAATCTCGTCTCCTGAAACTTTGCCGGTGTAGGTAATCGTGAGCTTCTGGCCCTGGTATTCCAAGTTCTCAACAAAAGAAATGTTGTCGCCTTTGACCGTTCCATTTTGGATCTCAGAGGTTCCGTTGTCGGATTTCGCTGTTCCGGTGAGCTTTTCACCGTCGACCTTGAAGGTGTAGACGTAATGCTGCTCTCCCACCTGGGTATTAAACGTGGCTGTCCACTGGCCGCTAATATCGGCAGCGCGATTAGAGACGGCAAATGCCGACACCAGTAGGGCAGCGACCACCGCCGATCGAAGCATCATGCCTCTCATCCCTGGGGCCTCCCGAGAGGCTCAAGCCACGGCTCTAGATGCGAGGTCCGAGAAGCGGCCGTGCCTGGCCCGCGCGGCTTGTGTCTTAGTCGTCGAAACTTCCCGTGACACCCTGGAATCCGCGCCGCGCTTGCTTAAACAACCACTTCATGACGCGCGTGGTGCTGTAGCAGTAGGCGATGTTGTATCCGAGCGTTGAGAAGCAATGCGGTTCGCACCCCTGCTTCATTTCCTTGAGCTGCTTGGTATCAAACTTATGGTCGGCGACCGTGCCCCAGTCGTACTTGGCATTGTACATGGGGAAGCACGGAGCCAGGGTTCCATTGGTGCGGACGATCAGCCAGTTCTGTCCGGCACGGCAGCCCCAGTGTTCCCCCACGCCGCGCATAAAGCCTTTCATGTTCTCAAGCCGCGCGACGGAATCGACCATCTTGTAGCCGCGGCGCTGTTTTTCGATCAGCCAGTCGAGCAGATCATCTACCTCCGGAAAGTTCTCGGGGTAGATGTAGGTGTCGTTTTGATGGAAGTGCTTGAAGTCCTTCTGCTCCATCATGGGCGCTTCGTTGATATGGAAAGTAATCGCGATCCCGTTGTCGTGCGCGATCTCGGCGAGTTGCTTGACGTCTTCGATGTTGTGCCGGCAGATGTTCGTGTTGAAGAACATTGTGTAGCCGTAACGATACTGCCGTTTCACGAGATATTCGAAGTACGACTTCACGTGTTCAAATGCCTTCGGCAGACCAGGCTTTTCATTGATGCAGTCCACGGCGAAGTTGATCGTCGCGATGCCCGCGTCGGCCAGCCGATCAGTCACTTCGGGCCGGAGCAGGCGACCGTTTGTCGCCAAATACACCCAGAATCCCTTTTTCGCCGCATAGGAAACGACCTTGTGGACGAAATCCGGTCTTAGCAGAGGCTCGCCTCCTGTCGGCGCGAGCACGCGGCAAGGTGTTTGGTGCAGCCAGTCAATCGCGCGGCGGGCCGTGTCTTCGCTCATGCCCTTCACGCGGTTGTCGTAGGACCAACAGTAGTGGCAATCCAGATTACACTTCCAGTCAGTAAACAGGTAGGCGATGATCGGCTGAAAATCGCCCGGCAACAGACGCGATTTGAAGTACGGGAACATCCAGCCCGTCATGTTGTCCCATATGCGCGACGGAGGCCATTTGCGCGTCCCGGTCCGAAGCACGGCTTCGTGAGCCTCCCTATCGGCTGCGTCCAGCTCATGGAGCAGGTCAGGGTGCTCGGGGAAGACCGGCGTGGGCAACGAAAGCTCCTCGGCAGAAGGCTTTGCGGGACGCAGGTGCACGGGTTGTTCCGGCGGGGTCTGCAAAAGCTGATGCAATGGCACGTCGACTCGAAACGGCTGGACGGGAATCGTGGGAAGATTTTGTTGGGGAACCTGGATACTCTGAGACATGAAACCTCCGCGTGAGATGTCCGAGCCAACTCGCCCGGTTGGGTTCGAGTGCCTCGCCCGCACAAGGCTAACAAACCTACCGACCTAATTTCCAGAGCGTCGATGCGGGACCGGTTCCTGGGGCCGTTTTTGTCGTACTGGAACTAGGTCGGCCTGCGGAGCTGCCGGTACAGCTCATTGGCGCCTGCGAACTCTCGCTCGAGGTCCCTGCTGGTTAGGCTCACACGGAGATAATCGATGGCCTGTGCGAGCCGGTCGAGCGCACGGGAAACGTTCTCTGTGTTCGTCAGCAGGATGTCTCGCCACACCGCATAGGGGCTTCCGGCCAAGCGCAGCGTGTCGTGTAATCCTTGACCGGCAAGGGAAACAGGCAATCCGGTCTCGTCGGTTTCGTCCTGGACGACGCGTGCGAGCGCCACGGCGGCAAGCTGTGGCAGATGTGAGACGATGCCCACGGCCCAGTCATGCGTATCCGGATCACACCAGATCGGTCGCGCGCCGATCGCGCGAACGACCCGTTGGAAATCGCTAGCGCGCTGCTCTGTGGTTGCCTGCGTTCCCATCAGCAGGTAAGGCGCGCCGTGAAACAATTCAGGCTCGGCTTGCTCGATGCCGGACTGTTCCTTTCCCGCCATGGGGTGGCCGCCCAGGAACAACGCACCACCCGGAAAGCGTTCCCGAGCGGCTTGGCAAATAGCGGATTTCGTACTCCCCGCGTCGGTAACGAGTGCGTGCGGCTCGGCGCTCCTCGCGATGGTGCCCAGCGCTTCGATGGTCGCGCCGATCGGCAAGGCAATGTAGACCAGGTCAGCGCCACGAACGGCGGAGGCAAGATCAGCTGCAGCTTCGTGGATCGCGCCGCGCGCAACGGCCCGGGCCGCCGAACCGGACCGGCTGAAGCCCACCAGCGAGGTTGCCGGAAATTGGCGACCCAGTGCCAGCCCGAACGAGCCGCCGATGAGGCCGGTCCCGATGATGGCGACGCGGCGAAAGGGAGTAGGGCTCGCCATCTTTCAGCTACGTCTCGTCATGGTGACAAAAATCGGTCCGGGGACGTCACGTCCGGCCTCGACCGGCTGCTGTTGACTCCGGCTTGATCCAGGACATCTGCGAGCGTAACTCCTTGCCGACGCTTTCAATCGGGTGGCTCATGTCGCGCTCCAGAAGCTTCTTGTACTGGGGACGGCCGGCTTGATTTTCGAGCACCCATTCCTTCGCAAACGCGCCGCTCTGAATCTCTTCCAGAATCTTCTTCATCGTTTGCCTTACGTGATCATCGATGACGCGGTTTCCCCGGGTGAGGTCGCCATACTTTGCCGTCTCGCTCACAAACCTGTGCATCTCGGCGATTCCGCCTTCGTAGATGAGATCGACAATCAGCTTCAATTCGTGCAAGCACTCGAAATACGCCGACTCAGGCTGGTAGCCAGCGGCCACGAGCGTCTCCCAGCCCGCCTGAATCAGAGAGCGCGCGCCGCCACACAGGACGGCCTGTTCACCGAACAGATCCGTCTCCGTCTCTTCGGCGAAAGTAGTTTGAATCACACCTGGCCGGGTGCCGCCAATGGCGTGAGCGTACGCCAGCGTGCGATCGAAGGCGTGACCCGATGCGTCCTGATGAACGGCGAGCAAACAGGGCACACCACGGGCCGCTTCATATTGGCGACGAACGAGATTTCCCGGACCTTTCGGTGCGACCATCGTCACGTCGACCTCCTTCGGCGGCGTGATCTGGCCGTAATGGATGTTGAAGCCGTGAGAGAACAGCAGCATCGCGCCAGACTTGAGATTTGGCGCAACCTCATGTGCATAAATTGCGGGCTGCGCCATATCGGGCGCGAGCATCGCGATCACCTCCGCGCCTTCAGAGGCCTCCGAAGGGCTAACGAGCTTCCAACCATCCTGCTCGGCCTGTGCCCACGACGCGCCGCCACGTCGCGACCCGACGACGACGTCGAGACCGCCATCGCGCAGATTCAGTGCCTGCGCGCGTCCCTGGCTGCCGTAACCGATCACGGCGATGCGCTTGCCTTGGAGCGCGCGCGGATTTGCATCCTTTTCCCAGAACATCTTGGCCATGTGGTTTTCTCCTTACGATCAAAATCTCTATGCGCCGCTCGTGACGGCTCCTTGCGACGCCGACGAAACCAGCCTTGCGTACTTGGCCATCACTCCGCCCAGGTAGCGGGGGAGGGGTGGCCTCCACTGCGCGCGGCGTTCGTCGATATTCGCATCGACATCGATCCGTCGGGCCCGGACATCGAGCGTAATCGTGTCGCCGTCACGAACGAACGCAATCGGCCCACCGACGGCCGCTTCCGGCGCCACATGACCGACCATCAGGCCATGCGTGGCACCGCTGAAGCGGCCGTCGGTGACCAGTGCAATGGCTTCGCCCAGCCCTTGGCCGACGAGTGCGCCCGTCACGGCAAGCATCTCGCGCATTCCCGGCCCGCCCTTCGGGCCCTCGTAACGAATGACCACCACATCGCCCGGCTTGATCTCTCGTCGCTGCACGGCTTCAAAGCAAGATTCCTCTGAGTCGAAGGCGCGCGCCGGTCCGCGATGAAACACGCGTTCATGACCGGAAAGCTTCACCACGCAGCCTTCGGGAGCGAGAGAACCTCGCAAAATCGCCAGGCCGCCCTCTCGCTTGATCGGGCTTGCAAGGGGGCGGATCACTTCCTGTTTTGGCGTCTCGTGCGCCTCGCAGATTTCTTCGAACAGGTTTCGGCCCGAGGAGGTGATCGTATCCTCGAGCAGGCCAGCTTCCGTAAGCCGCTTTCCGAGCAGGCGCATTCCTCCGGCCGCGAACATGTCGGGTGCCACAAAACGGCCACCCGGCTTTAGATCCGCCAGAATCGGCGCCCGTGCCGAAATGTGGTCGAATTCATCGATGCTCAGCTCCACGCCAGCGTCCCGCGCGATCGCCAGTAAATGAAGTACGGCGTTGGTCGATCCACCTGTAGCGGCAACCGATGCAATCGCGTTTCGAAGCGATGCCAGGGTAATGATCTGTTTGGGACGAATGTCTCTGTCGAGCAGGTGCATCACGGTCTTGCCGCAGCGTATCGCAGCGTGCGCCTTTTCCCGATCCAGAGCGGGAATTTCGTTGGCGCCCATGGGCGACATGCCGAGAAAGGTAATCGCCGTGGCCATGGTATTGGCTGTGAATTGGCCACCGCAGGCGCCTGCGCCGGGACAGGCCACGTTCTCAAGTTCCAAGACGTCGTTTTCGCTCATCGTACCCGCTGCATAGGAGCCGGGCGCCTCGAACACGTCCTGAATCGTTACATCGCGCCCACGATAGCGCCCAGGCAGGATGGAGCCGCCATAGAGGGAGAGTCCAGGGAGATTCAAGCGCGCGAGAGCCATGACCGTGGCCGGAATGGTCTTGTCGCACCCGCAGATCGCCACCACGGCGTCGAAGGCGTGCGAGCGAACGAACAGTTCAATGGAATCGGCAATCACCTCGCGCGAAACGAGCGAGCCTTTCATTCCTTCCGTGCCCATGGTGACGCCATCGGAAATCACGATCGTGTTGCACTCGATCGGAGTACCGCCCGCCGCGCGCACGCCCTCCTTGACGTTTTCCGCGATCGCGCGGAGGTGCATATTACAGGGTGTGATCTCCGACCAAGTGTTGGCGATGGCCACCAAAGGCTTTGCCAGATCGGCGTCGGTTAGCCCGGTGGCCTTGAGCATGGCGCGCGCCGGCGCCCGGGAGACTCCCTTTTTGATTACGTCGCTGTGCATTTCTCGCTCGATTTCGACGCCCGAAAAATAAAAAGCCCCGCTACCTGTTCAGGTGCGGGGCACGTACTGCTTGGCTCGGCTTAGCAGGGCGGCACCCACCCGATCCTTACCGATACGGCTACAGGAATCGATCGCGTCCTAGAGTAACGTCTCATTTCCAAATCGACAATCGCTTTCCACCGCCGCGCCCCCGGTTTGTCGGAGACCGGAACGCAGAGCAGCCCTATTTCGCCTGAACCTAGCATATGAGTCAAATTTGTAATTCTTGCAACGCGCATAATTTGCGCTTATGTGTGGACCTTGACGAACGCCTTGACGTCGCCCCGGGCGTTCTGTATATTCAGGCTGACGCGAGATTGGGAACACAAGGATAGTTAAGAGCGCGCGATGAAACGGTTCTCTCGCTACTTCGCCTTTACCTACCGCTTCTCCTTTTGCGGGGGAGCGGGCCGACGAAACGCGCGCGGATACGACAAATAGCTAAAAGCCGCACTCAGTTTCGACCACGGCCGCGATCCTCCCGGTGAGGACGCGGCTTTTTTGTTGTCCCGGGCCGCTCGGCCGAGTGCGATCCAGCGGGGCGAAGGAGGGCTTATGAAAATCGATGATTGGCGGCGCAAAATCGATGCGATCGATACAGCCATGTTGCATCTACTCAACCTTCGCGCAGAACTCTCCCTGGAAGTGGGCCGCATGAAGAGTGAAGCAGGGGTTCCGTTGCGGGCGCCCGAGCGCGAGCAGGAGATTCTGACCCGAATGAAGCAAGCGAACCCCGGCCCCCTGGACGGCCAAACGATTGGGAAAATCTATCAGCTGATTCTCGATGAATCGATTCGCACGCAAACGCGCTACGGCTACAGTATGGCGGCACGGGCGAGGCCCCGGGGCGATCGGCGCCCGAGCCAAGGCAGGGCCTAGGTGGGTCGATGAACGTGGCGAAAAATGCACGGGTGGCCTTCCAAGGCGAGCGCGGCGCCTTTAGTGAGGAGGCGGCCGTGAAGCTTCTCGGCGAGAAAATCTCCCTCGTCCCGCGCCCCACGTTCGAGGCGGCGTTCCGCGCCATCGCCGATGGCATCGCCGACTACATTCTCGCGCCGATCGAGAACAGCCTTGCGGGCTCGGTCCACCGCTCGTTCGATCTTCTTGTCGACAGCCCACTGCACATTCTGGCAGAGGTGATCATTCCCATCGAACACAACCTCATCGCCTTGCCCGGGGCGAAATTTGATGAAATCGCCGTGGTCGAATCGCATCCGGTGGCGCTAGCCCAATGCGAACAATTCTTCGCGGCACATCCAGGCCTAAAACGAATTGCTACCGAGGACACGGCCGGCAGTGTGCGTGATGTGATCCAGTCCGGTGATCGCTCGCGAGCGGCCATCGCTGGCCGACGAGCCTCGGAAATGTACGGCGGTCAAATCCTTTGTGAGCACCTGGAAGACAATCGCGAGAACTACACGCGCTTCCTGCTGCTGTCGGACTCCGAAGCGGTGGCGGAGAACGCGGACAAACTTTCGCTCGTCTTCCAGCTTCATCATCGGCCCGGTGCGCTCTATCATTCGCTCGAGCCGTTTGCGCGGCGCAACCTCAATCTATTGAAGATCGAAAGCCGTCCCGTGCACGGCAGCCCGTGGCAATACCGATTTTATCTGGACCTGCAGGCATTCCGGCACGATCCCGAAGTGGCCGCGGCGCTTGGCGAATTAGAAAACTTGGTCGTCGATCTGCGGATCTTGGGCTCCTACGTTTCCGCGCCGCGATCCGACGGCAGCCCATCTCCAGACTCTGCGAGGACTCGAAAATGATTTTCAACATGCTGGGTGAAGCGACAGAAGAACAGATCAATCACATCGTGGAACGCATTAAGGAATGCGGCTTTGAAGCCCATCTGATCCGGGGGAAGGAGCGGACGGTAATCGGGGTGGTCGGCAACAGCGACAAGCGCCGCGAAGAGCTTCTGGCGCTCAGCTCGGCACCGGGCGTCGAAGAAATCGTCCGCATTTCGCATCCCTTCAAGCTGGCAGCACGCAGCGTGCGTCCCGAAGGCAGCGTGATCGATCTGGGCAAGGGAATCATGGCTGGCGGTGCGGAGGTCATTGTTGCCGCGGGACCGTGCGCTGTCGAATCGTCGGAGCAGATTCATACCATCGCCGCGCGTGTTGCCAAGGCCGGCGCCAAGTTGCTTCGCGGCGGGGCATTCAAGCCCCGCTCATCGCCTTATAGCTTTCAAGGCCTCGGCGAAGCGGGGCTAAAAATGATGCGGGACGCAGCGGATCAAAATGACCTACTCGTTGTCAGCGAAGTGATGGACCCTTCGCAAATCGAAATTATGCTGCCTTATGTGGACGTGCTGCAGGTGGGCGCGCGCAACATGCAAAATTACCACTTGCTTCGCGGGCTCGGCGAAGTGCAAAAGCCCGTGCTCCTGAAGCGCGGGATGTCTGCGACCCTCGAGGAACTGTTGCTGAGCGCCGAATACATCATGTCCGGGGGCAACTACAAGGTGATTCTCTGTGAACGCGGAATCCGTACCTTTGAAACCTATCTTCGCAACACGCTCGATATCGCGGCCATTCCCGTCATCAAGAGCCTTTCGCATCTTCCTATCTGGGCCGATCCGTCGCACGGGACAGGCCGACGGGACAAGGTTGCGGCCATGGCACGCGCGGCGGTCGCAGCAGGAGCCGATGGCCTCCTTATTGAGGTGCATCCGGATCCGGAGCGGGCGCTCTCCGATGGTGTGCAGTCGCTCTATCCGGATCAGTTCACACAGTTGATGAAGGAGATTTACTTGATCGCTCCAGCCGTTGGGCGGTACATCGTCCGACCGGAGGCCGCCGCCATCGGGGGAGTTGCCTCAGGCGCCCGCTAGGTGGGACAGAAGGCTCAGGCAGTGTGTTCAGACTCGGACGATCATTACCTCTGTGGATTTGATGAGTGCGGCCGCTTTATCGCCCACTTTCAGGCGCAGCTCGCGCACCGCATCGGCCGTTATGATGGAGGTGATCTTTTGTCCACCGATGGACAGCGACACCTGGGCCATCAAGCCGTCGATCCTCACTTCCGTGACACGGCCGACCAACTGGTTGCGCCCACTAATCTGACGAAAGTGCGCTCTTCGCTCTTCGACCGGGAGTCGCTGGGAATGAAGGTGCAGGAACCTGTCCAGTTCGGCTTCCGGGATCCTGTGATGGCCCCCGGCAGTCTTTACCGAAGCGAGCTTCTTCTTGTAGATCCACTGCTTCAACGTGGGGTAGCTGATCCCCAGCACCTTAGCCGCATCGCGAGGGGTTAAGAGTTTGGAGCTTCGCATCGAAGCATGTTTCTAGCCTACCTTGAACCACAACGTCAACATCTGACGTAGGTGCGCAGATGGCCTCGGCCCTGGCGTGTCTAGCACGACACAGAACCTCTG
This sequence comes from Candidatus Acidiferrales bacterium, assembly GCA_035622155.1. Taxonomy (GTDB): domain Bacteria; phylum Acidobacteriota; class Terriglobia; order Acidiferrales; family UBA7541; genus Palsa-295. Next base: position 24,665 of record DASPVW010000012.1, on the reverse strand, counting down.
GTCCGAGCGCACGAATTGTTCCCTCCGCACGCCATTAAGCCAATCGTTTCCATCGCTTGCGGCCGCATTGACAGGACCAGCTACCAAGGCTATCCTCGCTTGGTATGACGAACTTAGTCCGATCCACGGCCTGTTGTCGTTGTTGTAGCCTACGGCAAAACCTGTGCGTGGCCGAGGCGCTGAGGTTGACGAGCTAGGTTCGGGATCAAGCTGGGAGTTGAAATCGGCCCGCCCTCGGAGGAGCTCCGGGAGGCGGGTTTTTTGTTTATGGCGAGCGAACCATTTCGGATGGACCTAGATCAGGATATGGTTGATAGCAAACCGGGCCGGCGCGACCACCTGAAGATGCTGGAGTCTGAGAGCGTGTTCATTCTGCGCGAGGCTGCCGCTGAGTTTGCGCATCCCGTCATGCTGTATTCGATTGGCAAGGATTCTTCCGTCATGCTGCGCCTGGCACAGAAGGCGTTTTATCCTGGCAAGATTCCATTTCCCCTGCTGCACATTGATACCAGCTACAAGTTTCCCGAAATGATCGAGTTTCGCGATTGGTATGCACGGCACGTCGGTGCCGAGTTGATCGTGCACAAGAACCAGAAGGCGCTGGACGAGGGCGCGAATCCCTACACGCTTGGTACGCAGAAATGCTGCGGATTGCTGAAGACACGATCGTTGCTCGATGCTCTTGCCGAGGGCGGGTTTGACGCGGCCTTTGGGGGTGCGCGCCGTGATGAGGAGAAATCACGCGCCAAGGAGCGCGTCTATTCGTTCCGCGACGCGCTCGGCCAGTGGGATCCTAGAAACCAGCGGCCCGAGCTGTGGAGCCTCTACAACGGGCGCCACCACAAGGGCGAGAGTATCCGCGTGTTTCCGCTGTCGAATTGGACCGAGCTCGATGTGTGGCTCTATATCCACGAAGAGAGGATTCCCATTGTGCCTCTCTATTTTGCCAAGGAGCGGGAAGCGGTTGTACGCGACAGTTCGATCCTGCTTCCGCAAACCGGTGTGCGCTTGTTGCCCGGCGAAAGGCTGGAGACGGTGAAGTGCCGTATGCGCTCGCTGGGCTGTGTGCCATGCACCGGTGCCATCCGATCCGATGCCGACACAGTCCCCAAGATTATCGAGGAGATGATTTCGTTTCGCCGCTCCGAGCGTGAGAACCGCGTCATCGATCATGACGAGGAAGGCTCGATGGAAATCAAGAAACGCGAGGGGTACTTCTGATGTCCACGACGAGGCGCGAGCCATCGGCTTCGGCTCCGACTTGCGCGTCGCCCACCGTCCCAACCACGGGCATCGCCGGTTCTCTTACGCGAAATTGCGAGCTGTTGCGGTTTTCGACCGCCGGAAGCGTCGATGATGGCAAATCGACGCTCATTGGCCGTCTACTCTACGACAGCCAGTCGGTTTTCGAAGATCAGCTGGCTTCAGTTCGAAAGAGCAAGATCAATCGCTCAAGCGGTCCTATCGACTTTTCGCTTCTGACCGACGGCCTTCGGGCCGAGCGCGAGCAGGGAATCACGATTGATGTCGCCTACCGTTATTTTTCGACCCCGCGGCGTAAATTCATCATTGCAGACACCCCTGGCCACGAGCAGTACACACGCAACATGGCCACCGGCGCGTCGACCGCCGAGGCTGCCGTTGTTTTGATGGACGCCACCAAGGGTGTTCTGCGGCAGTCGCGCCGCCACGCGTATATCGCCCATCTGCTCGGCGTCGGGCACATCGTAGCTGCTATCAACAAGATGGATCTGGTGGCGTTTTCCGAGGAGGTCTTCGAACGCATCTCGGCGGAGTTTCGTGCCTTCGCTGACCAGTTGGGAATTGGCGATGTATACGCGGTTCCGCTGAGCGCACTGGAGGGCGACAACGTCGTTCGGCGCAGCAAACGCATGCCGTGGTTTGAAGGTCCCGCACTTCTGGAATACTTGGAGACGATACCGGTGAACGGTCCATCTCACCGGGCGCCGCTGCGCTTTCCAGTGCAGTATGTCATTCGTCCCGACGCGACGTTTCGAGGCTTCGCCGGTCAGGTCGCTTCGGGCGAACTGCGTCCGGGAATGGGGGTGATGGCTCTGCCTTCTCGCATGAAGACGCACATCCAATCGCTGGTTGCGTTCGAGGCGGAGATGGGATCGGCCTCGCGCGGCGATTCGATTGCCGTGACGCTCGCCGATGAGATCGATCTGAGCCGCGGCGATATGCTCGTCGCCGACGATCGGCCGCCCTCGGCGGGCACCGAATTGCAGGCAACTCTTGTTTGGATGCATCCCGAGCCTCTCGATGCTCATAAAATCTATCTCTTGAAGCAAACGACACGCACGGTGCGCGCTCGCGTCCATCAGATTCGCTACCGTGTGGACATCAACACGCTCGAGCACGTCGCAGCCAGCAAACTGGAGATGAACGATATTGGTGCTGTCGACGTCAAAACGACTCTTCCCCTCTTCTTCGATCCCTACCGCCTGAACCGCGCCACGGGTAGCTTCATCCTGATCGATCCACTGACGAATGCGACGGTAGGCGCGGGAATCATTGAGCGTGCGATCGAGCATGCTCACGGGGTGCGCCCCGCGGCGGGCCATCGCAAGCGCACCACGAAGGATGAGCGCCTGCTGCGCTACGGCCATCCCTCGGCGGCTGTGTGGCTGAAAGGCCGGCCGCATGTGGCCGAGCTAATCGAGCGCATGCTGTTTGATGAAGGCTGGCACGTCCAGCTCGCGGGCCCGAATGACTTTCTTGCCCACGAACTGGCCACCGTCGCGAAGGCATACCGCTCTTCCGGTCACATCACCATCTTTTCACCCCTGGACGACGGCACCGATCAAAAGCAGATCGTCCGCGCCATCTTCGGTCCCGATTCTTTCTTCCATGTGCGGATCGATGACAACACGGACGAAGAGGCTGCGCAGAAAATCGTCGGCATTCTTCGCAAATGGCGCGATAGCCACCCTGGCGCGGGAAAAGGCAAATCATGACGCCCTTGTCAGAGGTTGAATTTGAAAGCCTCTCCGTCGATCGAATCATTGACCAGCTCCTCGCGCCTTCTGCGGAGCACCGCTCGTTCTGCATAACGTGCAGCTTTCAGGCGGAGGACATGGTCGTGCTGGATTTCCTGCGCCGGCGGCTTCCGAACATTCCCGTGCTATTCCTCGACACTGGTTACCACTTCGCCGAGACGTACGCGTACCGCGACCGCATGGTGAAGGCTTGGAAGCTGAACATTCACAACCTCACTGCCAAGCAATCCGTCGCTGAACAGGAAGTCCAATGGGGAATCCTAAACCGCACCGACCCTACTCGCTGCTGCCATCTTCGCAAGGTCGAGCCGCTGTTCCAGGCACTGGAAGATTTCGACGTCTGGTTTACCGGATTGCGCCGCGAGCAATCGCCAACGCGCAAGAATCTCAACGTGCTCGAGCACCACGAACTTCCCAGCGGCAAGAAACTTCTGAAAGTGAGTCCTCTGGCGGGCTGGACCTGGGGCCAGGTGTGGAAATATACGGCGGAGCATTCCATCGATTTTCTGCCGCTGTACGATTTCGGCTATCGCAGCATCGGCTGTGAGCCATGCACCGCCATTCCGGCCGAAGGGACCGACGCGCGTTCCGGGAGGTGGGGAGGCCGGAAACTCGAGTGCGGAATTCACACCGAGTCGAAGCGGGACGACGGATGAACCTGCTGATAGGACTGGCCATCGCGCTCGCCGTGGGACTTACGGGCATTGGTGGTGGTAGTTTCACCGTGCCGGCTCTGGTCCTGCTGGTAGGACTGCCCGCGGAAATGTCGGTCGGCACAGCCTTCGTTTTTGCAGGCGTCCTCAGGTTGGTGGCGGCACCCTTCTATTTGGCCGGACGGCACGTACACTGGCGATATCTGGGGCTTCTCTGTCAGGGTGCGGTGCCTGGTCTGTTCGTGGGGACGTATGTGCTCAAATGGCTCAGCCGCAGCCCGAACAGCCCGATCATCGTGATCCTGCTGGGGATGGTGCTGACCGCGTCCTCCAGCATCACATTTATACCGGCTGCGCAAAACCGCGCCTTCACAAGGAAGAATGCGCGCTGGCTGCCGTGGCTCGCACTGCCCATCGGTATCGAGGCGGGGTTTTCATCGGCCGGTGCCGGCGCTCTCGGGACCGTTCTTTTACTCAACTACTCCGAGATGACGCCAACCGAGGTCGTCGGCACAGACATCCTTTTCGGCCTAGTGTTGGCAGTACTCGGGAGTGTCTTCCACTGGAAGTTCGGATCGATCAACAGCCATGTTCTGGTTCAACTACTGGAAGGTGGCCTGCCCGGGGTGATCCTCGGCTGCCTGTTCGCCCGGCGCGTGGCGGCGCGAAGACTGAAGCTTGCCATCGCCACGATCGCCATCTTTGCGGGACTCCAGCTGATCTACAGTGGCTCACGCACCTTATGGGGGGCCCTCGCGGCCGACTCGCTTGGCCCCTATCGGGCGCTACGGGCCACGCCGGACAAGGATTGGTCTAGCTGACCGGCTACTGTCCCTCCGATTTGCCTACCGGTTTTCCCAGCGTCTGCTGCATCTCGCGGGCCATTTTGAGGTGATCTTCAAGCGTCGGCAGGGTCTGTAGGGCGAAGTTCCTGATCGCTGCATTTTGGCCGCTGCTTGCTTCTTGCTTGAACGCAGTGACGTCGTCTTGATGATCGCGGACCATGTCCCGAGCATAGGCACGGTCAAATGCATCGCCCGAGAGCTCGGAAAGCCGGTCGTAGGTTTTCTGATTCTTCTTGCTGAGTTGGGTGGGTAGCTTCATCTTCTCGTGCACCGCGAGTTCCTTCAGTTGCTCATTGGCTTTCGAGTGGTCTTCTACCATCCTCTTCCCGAAGTCTTTCACAACGTCGCTCGATCCGTTCTCTTCGGCCAGTTGGCCGAGCTTGACTTCCGCCAGGCCGCCCTGAGCCGCATCCTTTGCAAAGTCTTCGTCGCTGAAAGCAGCAGAGGGCATCGTCTGGTCTTGCCCGCCAGGGTTCAGTCCTGGCTGACGTTGTTGTGCCTGTGGGTATTGGCCCTGCGGCGAGTTCATGCCCTGCCCCCAGAGCAGGCCAGCGGCGAATAGGGCAAGAAGGGCCATCGCCGCCCAACGATTGACTTTTGCGAGCCGAGGGGTGCTCATGGCGCTGACCTCCCGAGCATAACCTAGGGGGTCCCGCTCGGTCGAGACCATCCAGCGTTCTCTGTAGGGAGCAACGAGGGGTGGCTATACGTCGAAGCCCAGCTGCAGCTTGGCGGCCTCCGACATGCGGGCAGGTCCCCAGGGCGGGTCGAATACGATTTCGACGTGCACTTCCTTCACACCGGGAAGATGGGCAAGTTTGTTTTCAACGTCGGCTTTAAGGACGTTACCCATGCCGCAGCCTGGGGCGGTCATAGCCATCTTGATATCGATGCGGCGGCCTCCCTCCTCGAGCGGCTGCGTGACGCAAGAATAGATCAGGCCTAGGTCGGCGATGTTGACGGGAATCTCGGGGTCGTAGACGGTCTTGAGCTGATCCCAGACCATTTGCTCGCTGAATTCGCGCCGTTCAGACGCGGAGGCCTGGACAGGAGCCGGCGGCGTGAGTCCCAGTGCGTCGGCATCCTTCACGTCGATGCGAAACAGGCCGTAGTCGCTGGCGACTGTGTAGCTGCTGCCGACAAACTGCATGACGCGCACCCCTGCGCCGGCCGGAAGCTTGGCTGGCACGCCACTGGGGATTTCGATGGCGTCGCACTCGCGGCCTAGTTTGATGTGTCCGCCTGTCGTCATAGGTTCCATCACTCCGTTGTTGTCTCTTGCTTGCCTTCGAGTGCGGCCTGTAGCGTATGCCAGGCGAGCGTCGCGCACTTTACGCGGGCAGGGAATTCCGACACACCCGAAAAAACGGCCAGTTTTCCCAATTCCGCATCGCGATCGCAGTGCCCCAGGCCCGTGACCAGTCGATGAAAGCTCTCAAAAAGTTTTTCCGCCTCGGCTGCCGATTTACCCTTCACACTTTGCGTCATCATGGACGCGGACGCTTTGGAAATCGCGCAACCGGTGCCTTGAAAGCTGACGTCGCGAATCGAATCCCCGTCCATGGTGAGGTAGACCGTGAAGCGATCGCCGCAAAGGGGGTTGAAACCTTCGGCCTTGAGATTTGCGGCAGGCGATCCGCGATAATTCCGCGGCGCCTTGCAGTGCTCGAGGATCACTTCCTGGTACAAATCGCGGAGGTCGCTCATCACGCGAACACCTCTCGCACCTTCTCGATCGCGCGCACCAGCCGATCGACTTCTTCTTTCGTGTTATACAAGCCGAAGGAAGCCCGCGTCGTGGCCTCGACTCCAAAGTGCTGCATCACGAGCTGAGAGCAATGGTGCCCGGTACGAACGGCGATTCCTTCCTGGTCCAGAACGGTGCCAATATCGTGCGCATGAATATTTCCCATCGTGAACGAAAGAACGCCGGCTTTGTCTTTTGCCGTGCCGATCACCCGTAGATCTGAGATCGTGGAGATGGCACTCGTGGCGTAATCGAGAACGGCGCTTTCATGCGCCCCGACATTTTCGATTCCTAGGCCGCGAACGTAATCAAGAGCTGCGCCGAGCCCGACGACTCCGGCGACATCCGGCGTACCCGCCTCAAATTTGTAAGGCAATTTGTTGTAAACGGTTTTTTCCAGCGTGACGGACGCGATCATGTCGCCGCCGCCCTGATACGGCGGCATTTCCTCCAGCAGGGCGCTCCTGCCGTACAGGACACCGATGCCTGTGGGACCGTACAATTTATGTCCCGAAAAAGCGTAGAAATCGCAGCCGAGCGCCTGCACGTCCACTTTCAGGTGGGGAACGGCTTGCGCGCCATCCACCAACACGGGCGTGTTCCGGCGGTGCGCCAATTCCACAATCCGGCGGATCGGATTGATTGTGCCGAGTGCGTTCGAGATGTGAGTAACAGCCACCAGCCTGGTTTTCGGGCTGAGCAAGCGTTCCCAACGATCGATGTCGAGTTCGCCCGCGTCATTGATTGGAGCCGCACGGAGGGTGGCGCCGCGCTCGTCGCAAAGGATTTGCCAGGGAACAATATTGGAGTGATGCTCCATTTCGGTGATCAGGATTTCGTCGCCGGCGCGGACGTGAGCACGCCCGTAGCTTTGAGCGACCAGATTGATTGCTTCTGTCGTTCCCCGAACGAAAATGATTTCCTTCGAATCGGCGGCGTTGAGAAACTCTTGGGCGGTTTTCCGGACCGCCTCGTACTGACCGGTGGCCTGCTCGGAAAGAAAGTGCACGCCACGATGAACGTTCGAGTTGGTTTCCTCATAGTAGCGAGAAATAGCTTCGATCACGGGACGCGGTTTCTGACTGGTGGCGGCGTTGTCAAGATAGACGAGCGATTTGCCATGAACCGTTTTTTGCAGGATGGGAAAGTCGGCGCGGACCCGCTCGAGATCCAATCCCACGCCGGAAACCGTTTTGGCCGCGATACTCATGATGCTTGCTCCTGATGCCGCGAGGCATCGCCGAGATATGCCAAGTTGTGTTGAATAAGATTCTCTACGTAGGTGCGAGCTGGACCGGTTCTCATTCGATCCAGGCATTCGCTGGCAAAGGCAAAAAGCAGCAGCCGGCGGGCGGAACCTTCCTCCATGCCGCGTGAGCGCAAATAGAAAAGAGCGTCTTCTTCGATCTGGCCGATCGTGGCGCCGTGCGTGCACTTTACGTCATCGGCATAGATTTCAAGCTGCGGCTTCGTGTCAATCTGCGCGGTATCGGAGAGCAGAAGATTGCGGTTCGTCTGCTTGGCATCGGTCTTCTGGGCGCTCTTGTGAACGATGATCCTGCCGTGAAACACACCGTGAGCGTGGCCGTCCAGAATTCCGTTGTAGAACTGGCGACTACTGCAATGCGGGCTGGCGTGCTCGACGAGCATGTAATTGTCCAGATGCTGGCGGTTACGACCCAAGAACAGACCGTTGATCAAACACTCGCCGCCCTCACCCGCCAGCACCGGATGCACATTGTTGCGAACCAGCTCTCCGCCGGCTAGGACCGCATGAGATGCGACATCGGCTGCTCGGCCCTGCTGGATGCGAAGGGTGGACACATTGAATGCCTGCTCATGCTCCTTCTCGATCATGTAATGAGCAATCACACTATGGTCTTGGGCCAGCAGCTCCGTCACGGTGTTGCACAACCCTCGCTCGCCGCGGCCCATCGAAATGTAATCCTCGATGATCGTAGCCTGGCTGTCCTCGCCGGCAATAATCAAGTTGCGCGGATGCGTTACCACCGGTATCTCGTGCGCGGTGGAGATGAACAGCAGGTGAATCGGAGATTCGAGCACGACGCCCTTCGACAGGTGAACGTACGCACCGTCTTCCAGAAACGCTGTGTTCAGAGCCGCAAATGGATCCCGCTGGATGTTGAGATAGTGGCCTAGGTGCGACTCGATGCTACCGGGATTGGTCGCCATTTCGGCGGCGAGGCTTCCAAGATGTAAGCCCTTGGGCAAGTGGCGCGCGGAAGAAAGTGACGCGGCCCAACGTCCATCGATGAAAACAAGCTCGCAAGCGGCTCCGGCGATTCGATGCTCGGAAACATCGGCTTCCGAGGGGAGGCGATGACCATTGCGCAGTAACCGAAAAGGGGTTTGTGCGATCGGCGAGAGATTCGTAAACCGCCAATCCTCCTCGCGCGGAGTCGGGAAACCGGTTTCGCTGAAGCGAGCAAATCCGTTTTGTCGGAGCTGATGTAGCCAGGAGGGCGCGCCCGCCGTGGACTTCTCAAGGCCGCTGAAATGTTCCGCGTAATGTTGGAGAGCCTGTGTTGCCGTTGCCAACGTGGTGTCCCTATTTGCCTGGTTCAGGCGGCACTGCTGTAGCCTTGCTCCTCCAGCCGCAAGGCTAGCTCGGGCCCGCCGGAGCGAACGATCCGGCCATCCACCAGGACATGCACAAAGTCCGGAACGATGTAGTTCAGGAGCCGCTGATAGTGCGTGACGACGAGGATCGCGCGCTCGGGATGGCGCATCGCATTGACGCCCCGCGCAACGATCTTCAGTGCGTCGATGTCCAGACCCGAATCGGTTTCGTCAAGAACGGCGAGCTGCGGTTCGAGCACGGCCATCTGCAGAATCTCGTTGCGCTTTTTCTCGCCACCGGAAAAACCCTCATTCACGGAGCGATTTAAGAATTTTTCGTCGATCTCAAGCAGCTTCATTTGCTCGCGAAGCTTGGGAAGAAAATCCATCGCGTCCATTTCGTCTTCCCCGCGATATTTGCGGATGGCGTTGACCGCGGAACGCAAAAAGTACGCGTTGCTGATCCCTGGAATCTCGACCGGATACTGAAACGCCAGAAACAGGCCTTCCCAGGCAGCCTCCTCGGCTTTCATCGCCAGCAAGTCCTTGCCCTTGAACAGCACCTGACCCGCGGTGATTTCGTAGGTCTCGCGGCGGGCTAGCACCTGCGCAAGGGTGCTCTTTCCCGAGCCGTTTGGCCCCATGATGGAGTGCACCTCACCGGCCTTTAGTGTCAGAGTAACGCCCTTCAGAATCTCGTTGCCATCCACCCTGGCGTGCAGGTCTTTGATCTCAAGCAAGCTCATCGGTTCTTCCCATTCTCCTTTCCTTATCCGACGCTTCCCTCGAGGCTGACACTGAGCAGCTTCTGCGCCTCGACCGCAAACTCCATGGGCAGCTCCCGGAAGACGCGCTTGCAGAAACCGTTGACGATCATCGACACAGCGTCTTCCGCCTTCAGTCCGCGCTGGCGCAGATAGAAAAGCTGGTCCTCGCCGATCTTGGACGTCGAAGCCTCGTGCTCCATGCGGGCCGTCGCATTTTTCACCTCGATGTAGGGAAACGTATGCGCGCCACACTGGTCGCCGATCAGAAGCGAATCGCACTGCGTGTAGTTGCGTGCGCCCCTAGCTCCCTTCATGATCGCGACCTGGCCGCGATAGGTATTCTGTCCGTGGCCAGCGGAGATGCCTTTCGACACAATCGTGCTGCGGGTGTTCTTGCCGATGTGAAGCATCTTGGTACCTGTGTCGGCCTGCTGGTAGTTGTTGGTGAGCGCAACCGAATAGAACTCGCCCACCGAGTTCTCACCTTGTAGGATGCAGCTAGGATATTTCCAAGTGATCGCCGAACCGGTCTCGACCTGCGTCCAAGAAATCTTGGAATTCCGTCCTCGGCAGGCGCCCCGTTTGGTAACGAAGTTGTAGATTCCGCCCTTACCGTTCTTGTCGCCTGGATACCAGTTCTGCACGGTCGAGTATTTGATCTGCGCATCATCGAGCGCAATCAGCTCGACCACGGCCGCGTGCAGCTGGTTTTCGTCGCGGATCGGAGCCGTGCAGCCTTCCAAATAACTGACGTACGCACCCGCATCGGCAATGATCAAAGTGCGTTCGAATTGCCCGGTCTCGGCCGCGTTGATACGGAAATAGGTCGAAAGCTCCATCGGGCAGCGGACGCCCTTGGGTACATAGACGAATGACCCGTCACTGAAAACTGACGCGTTGAGTGTTGCAAAAAAGTTGTCGGTGTACGGAACCACGCTGCCAAGATATTTTTTCACGAGTTCGGGATGATTCTGAATCGCTTCGGAGAACGAACAGAAGATGACGCCCGCCTCGGCCAGCTTTTCTTTAAAGGTTGTGGCAACCGAAACGCTATCGAACACAGCGTCCACGGCGACGCCGGCAAGCAACTTCTGCTCTGCCAGCGGGATGCCCAGTTTCTCGTAGGTTCTTACGATCTCAGGGTCCAGCTCGTCCAGGCTCGCGAGCACGGGCTTCTTTTTCGGCGCCGAGTAATAGGAAATCGCTTGGTAATCGATCGGCGGGTAGTGGACATTGGCCCACTTCGGCTCGGCTGCCGACTTCTCGAGCGCTTCCCAGTGCCGATAGGCTCTCAGCCGCCATTCCAGCATGAACTCCGGCTCGTTCTTTTTCGCTGAGATCAGACGGATGATGTCCTCATTGAGACCCTTGGGAGCGCGGTCTTCGTCAATGCTTGTGACGAAGCCCCACTTGTAGTCTTGCTGGGCCAATTCTCGAATCGCGTCGGTATTCGAACTCATTGAATCCTCCCGGAGGCGATTGTCGGCACAACCCGCCCTCGCGTGTCCCGCAGCGGAGTCAGTTGCAAGGGGTGGGCCAGATCGGAAAGCGTCACTTTCTCGAGCACGCCTCGGATGGCTTGATTGATGATCTGTTGGTTGCTCTTAATCGGACAGCCGGATTCGAGGTTGCATAACCCACTGACTTCGGTACTGCATTCGGTCAGCGCCATGGGTCCTTCGATCGCTGCGATAATTTCCAAGACCGAAATGTCCTCGGGGTCGCGCGCCAAAACGTATCCGCCGTGGATCCCGCGATGAGAGACTAGTAGCCCGCTTTGCAGTAATTCCTTCAGAAGCTTGCTGACGGTGGAAAAAGGTAGGCGTGACTCCCGGGCTAGGTCGCGCGCCGTCCTGAGAGGAGCGTCCTGCCCACGGGCTATGCAGGTCATCAGGACTAACCCGTAGTCTGTTAATTTTCCAAGCCTTACCATCGCAAGCTCCCGAGCCCTACAATACAGGACTAATCCAGTCCGGTTTCGATTCTAGCAGTCCGACACAGCTCAATGCAAGTCCATTTCTGGATTTTCCGGTCCCTTGTTGTATAGTCTCGCTCCGCACCTCATAAGGTTTCGCTCGAAGACGCGAGAGGCGCTCGCCATGGCGCACAGGATAGGTGTGGAACGGGGTTTGGGCGCGTTGCTTCTCTCTACCCTCCTCCTTCCGGCCTATTTGCCGGCGCAGGACAGGACGACCGCCGGCGAATTCTTCATCGATCCGCCGACGCTTGTCTCGCTTGGCTTCGAGTGGCGTGTGCTGGGTGACGACAATCGCAACGCCCGCGTGGAGGTGACCTACCGCAAGAAAGGAGAGCAGGACTGGCACAAAGCCTTGCCGCTGTTACGCCTACAGCACGAGTCTGTCGCGGGGGGCACGCCACGTGAAGGCGCGGGCCATTACTTCACCTACCGTGCCCCGAATATGTTTGCCGGCAGCATCCTGAATCTCGAACCGGGAACCGAATACGAATGTCATTTCGTTCTTTCCGATCCGGATGGAGTGCACGGCAAGGCGGAGAGGATGGTAGTGGTCTCCACGCGGAAAGAGCCGCAGCCCGCCGAAGGCGGTCGCATCTATCACGTCTACCCCTTCGGGTACCAAGGAACCAAGCAAGAGCCTGCGTTCACCGGGTTGCTGGCGGCCTATTACCTGGGTGCCGACCATTCCGACCACTCGAATGCACTGCCGGCCCGCGTTCAGCCGGGTGACATTATTTTGGTGCACGCGGGAATCTATCAAGACCATCGGTTCGTTTACGGTGGCTTCGATCGAACGATCGCGGCCTACGGGACTCCTTTCGATGGCACTTATTATTTGACGAAGAGCGGCACGCCCGACAAACCAATCGTCATCAAGGCCGCTGGCGACGGCGAAGTGATTTTCGACGGCGATGGCTGTCAGAATCTTTTCAATCTCATGGCGGGGAACTACAACTACTTCGAAGGCATTACGGTCCGCAATACGAACGTGGCCTTTCTGCTGGGGATCAAGAATATTGCCGGATCGAGCGGCTTCACGTTGAAGCACTCGCGAGTGGAGAATGTCGGTCGCGCCGTCCAGGACGATTGGTCAGGGTCGAAGGATTTCTACATCGCCGATAATGTGTTCATTGGGCGGCACGATCCGAACAAACTGCAAAGCTGGTGGACGCCCGCTGTGTGGGGGAAGTTCCCGGGTTACCCGGCGCTGATCACCTCGGAGTATGCGATCAAAATCTATGGTCAAGGCCATGTCGTGGCTTACAACTATGTCGCCAACTGGCACGACGGCATCGATATTGCCACGTACGGCGATCCCGACGGAACACCCGAGGAACTCCGGGACCGCGTGCCGATCTCGATCGACTTTTACAACAACGACATTTACAACATGGCAGACAACTGTATTGAAGCCGACGGCGGCGCGCACAACATCCGAGTCTTTCGAAATCGTTGCTTCAATTCCGCGGGTGGCGCCCTGAGTGCGCAGCCGACATTCGGGGGGCCGCTCTACTTTTATCAGAATCTTGTTTACAACACGACCACCGGCGGTCCGTTGAAATTGATCGACACGCCAGCGGGGGTCCTCGTGTATCAGAACACTCTTTTCGGCCAGGGGCGGCTGATGGGGCCGGCATCGAATGTCCATTTTTTAAACAATCTGATTTTGGCTGACGGCTGGGCGGATCCGGTTCTCAATCTGCGCACATTCACGAACTATTCGACCTCCGATTACAACGGCTTTCGCCCGAATCTGAACGTCGACGATAGCTTTGAGTGGAATTCGCCAAGATTTGACGTGGTGGCGGATTATGAGGGCCAGTTGGTGACGCGCCATTTTCCGTCGCTTGGGAAGTATCGCGAGGAAACCAAGCAGGAGCAGCACAGCGTTTTGGTCGACTACGCTGTGTTCGTCAATGCGAAGATGCCGGACAAATCCGATCCGCAGCGTCTCTACGATCCTGAGGACTTTGATTTTCGACTGCGACCGGACTCAGCTGCTGTCGATGCGGGAGCCATTCTTCCCACGATCAACGATGATTTCACCGGACGCGCACCCGACCTCGGCGCGTACGAGCTGGGCCGGCCTTTGCCGCATTACGGACCGCGATCGGCGCCGCCCGGTCGGCCCGACCCATCTTCGCCGCGTTCGATCGTCGGTCCGCCTTCCGCCCCATAATTTCATCTCACGGGCCCTACCCGCCGACGAAGCGCGAGAAGGCTGCCACGAAGACCGTATTCCCGGCAGGCCATCAGATCAGCATAATTGTTGGCGTGATCGAGCTGGGTCCCCATAAAAGTCTGCGCCGGTGGTTGGTCATCGGCGCGGGTGGGGTCGTGGTCTGCTGTGTGGGACTGGTCGCGGCCGTTTATACCTTAAAGCCCACGCTCGAGCGAGTCGTGCGGCAACGAGTGGAAAGCTATCTGCAGGGCCAGTTTGAGAGCAGTGTTCAGTTCTCCGATTTCCATGTGTCATTGTTTCCGCGGGTCCGCTTGACGATCGAAGGGGTCGTGTTGCGTCACGAGATAACGCGAGACATCCCCCCTTTGATCGAAATTCGCAAGGTGACGGTCGACGCCAGTCCCGGGGCTTTCTGGGGGCCGCGGCACGAGATTTCCAGGGTTCAATTGGAGGGGTTGCAAATTCACACCCCGCCCCGAACTCCCGGCGGCTCACCCATCATCCACGGCACCGGCGCCGACCTCGCGCGCAAGTATCCGTTTGTGATCGATGAAATCGATGCGAACAACGCGCTTATCGTGCTCCTGCGCAAGCCGGCGGATCTGGCGATTCCACCGAATGAATTTGAGATCCATCGAGTGGTTTTGAACGGCTTCCGTTTCGACCGCGCCGCGACGTTTCACGCTCTGCTAAAGAATCCAAAGCCAAGAGGCGAGATTGAAAGCGATGGCCAGTTCGGGCCGTGGAACGCGGAAGATCCGAGTCGAACCTCCGTTTCCGGCAACTACTCATTTCACGACGCCGATCTCGGCACCTTCAAGGGAATTCAAGGCATCCTTTCATCCGTGGGAAAGTACAGCGGGCCGCTCGATTACCTGAACGTGGAAGGCGTGACGGACACGCCGGATTTTGCCCTGCGCACCAGCGGTCATGCCGTGGCTCTTCACACCGACTTCAAGGCGATCGTAGATGGAACCAATGGAAACACGGTCCTGACCAGCGTCACAGCTAGGTTTCTCGATACGGTCGTCGAGACGCGTGGTGCGGTCGTAGACGTTTATCCGCAGATCAAGGGCAGGACCATTGCGCTCGAGGCGACCATAAGCCACGGGAGAATTGAGGACTTGCTAGTTCTCGCGCTCAAGTCCGATAGACCGTTCCTGACAGGATCGGCACGCCTGAAAACCACGATTCTGATCCCAGAAGGTGACGAAGACCTGGTGGACCGCTTGCGGCTCGACGGGCAATTTGATCTTGCCGGGGTCCGCTTCACGGGTTCCACAACGCAGGAAAAGGTGGATCTGCTCAGCCGCAAAGGGCAAGGGAGGCCGCGGGACACCGACATAGCCGATGCCGCGTCGGATTTTCAAGGGCGGTTCACACTTGCCGATGCGGAAGTCAAGTTCTCGCGTCTCGAATTCCAGGTGAAGGGTGCCTCGGTCTCCGTCGCCGGCGGCTACAACCTTGACAATGAGGAGATGGACTTCCATGGAGAGCTGCAGATGGACGCCAAACTCTCGCAAACCGTGGCGGGATGGAAATCGGCGGTGCTCAAGCCCTTCGATCGCTTTTTCCAGGGACAGGGCCGGGGCTCCAAGATACCGATCAAGATCACTGGCACGCGCCAGAACCCTTCGTTTGCAACTGACTTCCACGACAAGCAAAATCCAAAGCGTGCCGGCGGCAGAAATTCGCCTCCGCGCGATTAAAGGTCGCGGCGGCCCTCCATGGCCTTGAGCATGGTGACCTCGTCGGCGTACTCCAGATCAGAACCAACAGGAATACCCATCGCGATGCGAGTGACGCGCACACCGAGAGGTTTGATCAATTTCGAAAGATAGACCGAGGTCGCTTCACCCTCAGCTGTCGGATTCGTAGCGACGATGATCTCTTCGACTGTGCCGCTTTTCAAGCGCTCGATCAGGCTCTTAATTTTCAACTGATCGGGCCCAATGCCTTCCAGAGGGGAGAGAGCGCCACCCAGCACGTGGTAGACGCCGCTAAACTGCCGGGTTTTCTCGATGGCCTGGATATTCGTTGCGTCTTCCACCACGCAGATGATGTTTCTGTTTCGCGTTGTGCTCGTGCAGAAAACGCAGGGATCGCTGTCGGTGATGTTGTTGCAGATCGAGCACTCGCGCACTCGATCCTTGGCCTCGCGGATTGCGTCAGAAAGCGCAAGCGCCTGCGCGCGGTCGGCCCGCAGCAAGTAAAACGCGAGGCGCTGCGCGGTCTTCTGCCCGATGCCGGGCAAGCGCTTGAACTCGTCGATCAATCGTGTGACGGATGGTGAAAAATCAGGCATGCAGTTTTTTCTCGCAGGAGATTATTACAGACTCGCGTTGGTTTTGGCCACCAAATGAAACGCGACACAGCCCAGAGGCGTCCGAGATGGCAGACGTTGGATTGCGCACTCGCCGAGCTGGCGTTACAATCGGCGGTCCGTGAGGATACCGACTCTGGAGCTCTTCCAGCCGCGGAAAGGGAGGAAAGACGGAATGCGAATGAGAAAGGTGCGACTGCTCTCACTAACGATTCTGCTAGCCGCAGCGATGAGTCCTGCTTTCGCGCAACAAGGTCCGCCGCCCGGCGGAGGACGCCCGGGAGGAGGTGGGCCGATGATGGGGCCACAACTGCAACTTTCTAGCACAGCGTTCGGTGACGGAACGACGGTTCCCGACAAATACACCTGTGCACCGAACGGAACGATGGCGCAACCCGCCAACATGACTTCACCCCCGCTCGCTTGGGTGAACGCGCCGGCCGGTACGCAGAGTTTCGTTCTGCTCTTGCACGATCCAGATGCGCACGCTCGAAAAGCCTTCAACGACATCACCCACTGGATGATTTTTAATATTCCTGCTGACGCTACCTCGCTGCCCGAGGGTGTGAAGGCCGACTCCACCGTGGGCGTGCAGGCGGCCAACATTACCGGTCAGCCGATGTACTTCGGCCCCTGCGCGCCTCCGGGTCCCTCACACCATTACACCTTCGAGCTGTTCGCGCTGGATACCAAGCTCGATCTGCCGAAGGGCGCGAGCCGCGATGATGTGCAGAAAGCGATGGACGGACATGTGCTGACCGGCACGGTGCTGATCGGATTGTTTCACCGCACCAGCATGGGTCCGCCGCCTCAGCGATAGAACCACCATGGGCAACAGAAGGCGGAGCTTTGCTCCGCCTTTTTTGTTTTTTTCGGAAAGATTAGGTCTAAGAAAGTCGACAGAGAGCGCTGATTTTTAGAAGAGGCCAGGGATTTTGAGACCCATGACGCTGCTCATGCCGCCGGTGAGATCCTTCATCTGCCGCGACAACTCTTCATCGACACGCCGCGTGGCTTCGTTTACGGCGGCCAGCATCAATTCCTGCAGCAATTCCTGATCTTTGCCCTTAAAGATCTCGGGTTCGATGCGCACGTCGGTCAATTGTTTCTGTCCGTTCATCTTTACCGAGATCATCCCACCGCCCGCCGATGCCTCGACATTGATTTCGCCGATGCGCTTTTCAAGCGTCTCCTGCACCTGCCGGAACTGCGCGAGCATTTGCTGCAGGGCTTTCACTTCCATGCGTTATTCCTCGCCCGGGCGTTTGACCCTGGAAATCTGACCGCCGAATTTCTCGAGCATCGCCCTAACGATCGGATCTTCCTCAAATCGAGCACGCAACTCACCACCGCGAGCCGTTGCCCCACGTGGTTCCAGTTTAACACAGACACGCAGTGGTTGACCGAAGACTTGATGCACGACTGTGCGCAAACGCTCCATTGCTTCGCGCGGAAGCATCTCGGTCAGCGTGCGATCCTCGGTGGCAAAAAAAATGCGGAACTCCCCCGCTTCGGTTTCGCACCGTGTGGCCTGCTCTAAGAACGAGGACAGCAGCCGTGAATTTTGAAGGGCGCTCCGGACGGCATCAAGTTGCGCCCGAGCCAACCCGCTAGCGGGATCCTCCACAGAGCGGGCGACAATGCGAGGTGGCGAGGCGGGAACAGGACCGGCGCGTGAAATCGGAGCGCGGGCAGCCGAAGGATCTGGGTCCGATGCCGGGGCCATGCGCACGGCCACGCCGGAAGCAGAAGGCGCCACCGACTGGGTTGAACGCACTCCGGAGGCAGGAGCGGCGGAGGCTGAGTGCGCCGATTGTGCGGAGCGATGCTCGCTCCGAAGTTCGCCGATGGCTTGCTCGAGAGGCGCAAGCCTCTGGGCGTTGATCATTTTCAGCAGGCCAAGCTCGAGGTGCAACCGCGGGTCAGGCTTGCGCCGCAGGTCATCGTCGGTTGTGAGCAGGATGTTGAAAAAACGCGTGAGGTCCTCTTCGCTGAAGCGCGCGGCCTGCTCGGCCAGGCGCGGGCGCTCGTCCTCTGGAGCGGCAATCAGCTCAGAACCTGCACCCGACACACGCGCGACCAGCAAGTTGCGCACGTGCCGAATCGCTTCGCGGCAGAAGTGCTGCAGGTTCTGACCGTCGGTGAGGAGGCGATGAACCAAGGTTAAGGCGCGTTCCGCGGATTGAGCCTCAATCGCGCCCACAAGCTCATCTAGACAGCTTTCGGCCACGATGCCAAGGAGTTCGCGTACCTGTGCGTCGGTAATCCTGTCCCCGGCATAAGCGATCGCCTGTTCGAGCAGGGACAGTCCGTCACGGAGACTTCCTTCCGCCGCGCGCGCTAGCACAGCTATCGCCCCGGAATCGACCCCGAGATTTTCGGCTTTCGCGATTTTCTCGATCTGCCCGGATATTTCCCGGAACGTAAGTAAGCGGAACTGAAAAAGCTGCGCGCGCGATTTGATGGTCTCGGCGAGATCCTCAGCGCGGGTCGTTGCGAGGATGAAAACGACGCGCTCGGGCGGCTCCTCGAGTGTTTTGAGCAACGCATTCGAGGCTTCATCGGTCAACTGGTGAGCTTCGTCCAGGATGACGACCTTGTAGCGCGCGGCCGCCGGGGCATAGCGGACCATTTCCCGCAATTCTCGAATCTGTTCAATGCCACGGTTCGAAGCCGCGTCGATTTCGAGAACGTCGAGTGAAGTCCCGGCTGAGATTTCGCGGCACGAATCACATGTGTTATCAGGCTCGGGCGTCGGTCCTTTCGCGCAGTTGAGGCCTTTGGCGAGAATACGTGCTGCGGTCGTCTTTCCGACACCGCGCACACCGGAAAAAATGTAGGCGTGGGCGACGCGGTTTGATTCGATCGCGTTGGCAAGGGTACGAGTGACGTGCTGCTGGCCAACCATTTCGGCGAATGTTTGTGGGCGGTATTTGCGCGCGATGACTTTATAACTCATGCCATAACGGTCGCGATCGGTGTACTTGGATAGGAACTTCGGGTACTCCGCGGCACACGAAGCTGATCCGCTACCGTTGCTCCCTTCCGGGCCTGGCGGGGTTTGCGGAGAATCGTTGCACAGAGCCCGAAGTTCCGCCGATGGCGGTCCAGCAACCTCATTGCCACGACCGCTTCGCGAGTCTAGCACAGCGGTCCGAAGGGTGAAAGCACAGCCGCCCGGAGGCCGCGACGCGAAAATCACTCAACGATACGCAAGGAAAGGCAGACCTGGTGAGCTCCGCTGCGAGAACTGTTTTAAGTACCCGAGGAAAAATGGCGTCGGACATCCCTTGCTGCGGCGACCCACAACCGTCTCTCTTTTCGCTTAGGATGACCCGTTCAGCCGCTCCGTGGACACAAATCGACGCTAGCGCCAAACGGCGTGTCAGGCCGACTCAGGCAACGCAACTTAGATTCCGCGCAGGGTAGGGGCGCAGAACAGCCCTAATTGCCCCCAGAAGTGTATGACGCGTTGTGCAAAAGTGATTCAGGAAGCGCGACGGTTGAGTCCATGCGTACGAGCATGCCCGATTGTGCGGGCAACTCGATGTCCTTGCCTTTTTTCGCTACCACGTACACGCCGCTGCCAATCACACCAATCCACGTGCCCCGCATAACGTTACCGAAGATCAAGCCCAGCGTTGAGCCGCCCGTGGTGCCGATAGCCATAGCTAGGGCATCATTCTTCAGGTTGTAATTCTCTTTAATGATCTCGCCCTCGACCGTCTTTAGATCTTTGCGGCGCTTGGTGTTGTCTGCTGTTCCGCTATACAGCGAAAGGATGCTCATCCGGGCAGGGAAAATGCGGCTTTCGACCTCGATGGAGTTAAGCGCGAGATTCATCGAGGCCCCGCCGCGAAACATCGAGAAGTACTTGGGGCGGGTCACGTCGCTGATGACGCCGTGAATCTTGGCGCCGGCTGGCAGGATTAGCTGCGTGCCCGAAAAGACTGGCTCCGCGACGATCGCAGTGAAGGGATCGCCGTTGTGAGCCACGCTCGAGCTCAGCCCGTCAGCCAGCGTCAGACGGATTTGGGTGCCTGGGGTAAGTTGACTGGATTGCGCCTGAACCGTGGAGGCCCCCAACAGGAACGAGGCGAGCAGCACCACGGTGCAAATCGTAACCAAACGCTTCATTGGATCCTCCTATGATCCGGCGAGAAACGCGCATACGCGTTTCCGCAAAGGCCGACCCCAAGCGAAAGAGGAAGTTCCACTGTCGCGAGGGGTGAAATTCCGAAGAGACGTCGCGCCGCACTGCGGCGAGTCGCCTCCGGAGACCCCGTGTCGTGGGGATTTACCGCTGGCGCAGCGGTGCGAGTGCGGAGGATGCACCCGCGCCATACGATACACGAAAGACACAGGAGGGGGCGCACAAAATTGAGTGAGAGTTCTTTTACGCTACCCCTGACGATCCCAGGGCTTCTCGGGCCGGTCAGGACGATGAGAATGGCTCCGGGGCTTGGACTCGAACCAAGATAACCAGCTCCAAAGGCTGGCGTGCTACCAATTGCACTACCCCGGAGTTGCGAAAGAAAGTGTAGCAGACATAATCGTAAATTGTTGTCCGCACGAAGGCTTGACCCGTCGTAGACTCGAAGGCCGGAATTGCTGGTCGAAAGTCAATTTGCTAGGCTTTGGGACGCTCAGAGCGCGGAGAGGTGTCCGAGCGGTTTAAGGAGCACGCTTGGAAATTGCTGGACTGCGTCTTTACCGATCATTACCGGTTGCTACGAAGTGTAACAGCAGCAAGAGATTCGAGCGATTATCCTCCACCCAGTCGTAGCTGGTCATCCTAGGTAGTATTCCATGGTTCAGGCTGGGCTACGTCACAATCCACGTCACACGGGATAAGGTAGGGATTGCACAGTCGCCTGCGTCTGGAGCCCTGAGTTGTCCGTTCCAGAGACGCGTGATTGCGGGGACGCCCCCGGATGCCACCGGCGGCAATTTTTTTTTGAATTTTTTTGTCGGGCTTGGGACAGCCAGTATTCCACAGTCGCGGTGCTGTGCCGGACGCGCGATTTTCAGGACCGATTATCGGTTTAGGGCGTTTACCATGCACAACCGACTGTTTTGTCCGGATACTCTGCGGTAATTTCCGGATGGCCGACAAAGTGCTCTCTAAAACAGGTTTCGTACGGAACCTTTTTCTAGCTACATTCGTATGAACGAGTATGAAGAACACAATACTCGTGCTCTTCGTTGCTTTTTTCCCACTCATAGGCGCAGCGGGTCAGCAACCCTGCAAGTCAACAGTAGTCGGAGACCTGCGGATCGAACACTTAGAGAGCAAGAGGTACGGAAGCTCAGTCACGCTGCGCATTTGGTTACCTGCGGGGTACTCGGATCAGTCAGCCGAAAAAAAAAATATCCCACGCTCTATATGCTCGACGGTCAAAATGCGTTCGACGAATGCACCGCCTTCCCTGGGGAACATGAACTGCGGATCGATGAAACGGTCACAGAACTGATCTCCGACCACAAAATACCGCCACTAATCGTAGTCGGTATTGACAGCTCGGCAAAGCGTAATTACGAGTACTCACCATATCGCGATCCAATTTCTGATCCCCGTGCCCCCGAACCAATCGGTAAGCAGCTCCCATCTTTCCTCATTGACGAAGTGGTGCCCTTCGTCGCGTCCCGATATCGTGTCACTGATGAACCTGCACACACCGGCATTGGGGGCACCTCACTTGGCGGTTCCGCGGCCCTCTATGTAGCGCTCAACCGTCCCGATGTATTCCGGCTCGCGTTGGTCGAGAGCCCTAATCTTTTGCTCGGCAACGGACAGCTGTTGCGAGACACAGCGTTTATCGTTCGCGCGCCAGATCGAATCGCAATTGGGATTGGGTCAACGGAGGTGAACTTCCCAAATATCGAACAATACCTTGGCCCATTAGGTCTCAGTGAACGTGATACTGATCCTGGAGCCGTAAAGATGGTTGAAAGCCTAGCCTCGAATCTGAAGGGAGCCTACTTTAAGCATCCAGAAGTCATGCTTGTGGTTCAACCGGGCGCAAACCACAGCTCTCAATTCTGGGCGCAACGACTCCCTGCTGCAATTCAATTTTTGTACGGAGAGCCGAGCTTCTGAAGTAGAGTCTGGCTCGCGTTGATTCTGAGTTGATTCGCATTGTTCTGTGGATGGCCTGGCCACACGAAAGAAATCCTGTGCAGCCTACAGCGGTAATAATCGGAGGTCAGCTTGCGGAACGTGATTGGTGATGGGAGCCTCGATTCTCAACTACCCGAAGTTGCTGGATGACGGAAATGCAATCCTCGCAGCCCTTTCAACCCGTGAAGCCAACTTGTATTAGTCTAAGTGTCCCTCCACGACACTCCGATGTATTCGGAGGAACGAAAATGGCAGAAACGAGAGACACATGATGAATCCTGTAATACGCTCATTGATTGCTTCGCTAGTTACCTTCGCCGCCTTCTACTACATCTACTGGGTTCCCTTTGCGATAATTCTGGAGATCGCTTATGGGCGTTTCCAGTGGATTTGGATCATCCGGGTGGTTGAATCAGTGGTCGCTGCAGCCGGGGTAGCGCAATACACTTGGCGACATAAGTCTTTGGCACCTCAAGGACTAGTCAGTTGCATGATTCTCGGGGCTGCCGTCACGGGTGGCATTGGATTCTCAGCAGGCTGGTTCGGGCCGATGAATTTCGATCCTGGATCCCAAGGGCCTCTAGTCGCCATCATTACCGGACCCCTCAGTTTTCTGGTTGGAGCCATCGGAGGTAGGAAGAAAAGGGGTGTTTCCGATAGCGCGAGCTGTGTTTGAACGTTGGGGGGGCCAGATGACAGCCTTGATGCGATGGCTTACGTTATCAGGCAATAGGGCTCGCGACTCGGACTGGCTGGTTTCGGATTCTGAGTGGAAGACGCGCAATTCGGAAGTTATTCCAGACAATTGGTTCACCAAGGCTACCGCTGGAAAAAACAACCTCGTGACAAGCCGAACTGGCCGAGATGGGGGTGCCCGATCACGTCATGGAATCGATCAGTGGTCATTTTTCGCGGAGGATGCTGGAGCACTATTCCCACGTCAGATTGGATGCCAAGAGGAAGGCTCTGGACGAACTCGATGTCTGGCGGGAGCGCCTGGCCGATCAGGGGACTGCCGACGCTATCGTACAGTAGGTTTAGGATGAGCTACGTCACAAAGGACGTCACAAACGGCGATCCGCCACGGTGAAGCCCGTGCTAAGCTGCTGAAACCAAAGTGACGGAGAGGTGTCCGAGCGGTTTAAGGAGCACGCTTGGAAAGCGTGTGTTGGGGAAACTCAACCGTGGGTTCGAATCCCACCCTCTCCGCCATAGCTAAATAAGCCCGATTATTAGTATCTCCAGCCGACCGAGCGGGGATCTTCCATTTCGTTGTTTTCTTGCCCAGCTGACTCAAGCGCCACATATCGTGAGCGGATCATGATCGTCAGTGGCGTGAATCAGCCGCGCGTTATGCTCACCTGCTGTGAGTTTCATCCCAGGAAAGACGATCAGACGGCGTGGACATTTCATCTGCCGGATTTCAGGAAGTCGGTTCAGTGAGGGAAAAGCAGCAAGGCTTGTCGACTTAACCGCGGCAATAGCGCAATCGCGCCCAGGCATTTGCCGCCGCGCGAAGGCTGCCCGCGGTTGCCACTAGGAGCACGGCTGCTCATCTTAGTGCCTGGCGGCAGGGCAAGCGTGTTCCCGCATCTTTCCTCATGGGGTCTGATTCGCGGCATCTGTTTGTGCGATACTGACCGACGTAGGCAGCGTTTTGTGACAGATTCGAGAAGGACATCGGGCCTCCCAGATCAAGCCTTGTCAACATCGGCGGCGCCCGTACGGACCCTGCCGAGCGAGGCGGTGCTAGAAGCGCTGAATATATTCTCGTTGGCGAATCACTGAACGAAGTTCTGACGAGTATCACTCACCTGATCGAAGCCCACAGCCGGGAATCGGTCCGTCAATGACCACAAGCCCCGGAAGCCGCTCATGACGTCATCCGTGTAGGCATTCTGCGCATCGATCCACTGCTCCACCGCGGGCGCCCCCGCCTCCTCGAGCCACCGATAGGGGTTGTGAACCTGCCTGCCATGATAGTTTTCGACGACGTCATGCTCGGGAGTGGCGGGTGGGGCTACTCGAGAGGCGTCCTCTACGGCGAGCATCAGGGAAAGGCTCACTGTGGCGAGCGCCATCAATCGGATGGTTACGGTTGGAATGTTAAACATGCCGATCATACCCACCACATCCCTCCGAATTCGCGTAATAGCCATTTGCCAGATCGCGTCCGCAATACGGTCGCCCGCTTTCGCTTCGGAAAACAGGACCGAAAGCGCTGGCTTGCGGGGCGACAGTGTCCGCCCGTCCTACACCGCACACCGATAAGCTCATTGCGAGCTCTATAAATATTGGCGCGCGCTCCTTGAACAGGTACACAAATAAAAATTCTCATTTCAAAATAAGTTCACGAATGTATTCATTGCCCAGTACTTTTCTGTATTCATTCCGGCCCACTCTGGCCTTGTTCTGAACCTCGGTGCTACCGATTACTTTCTTGGCCACT
>DASPVW010000011.1:0-12326 GCA_035622155.1 Candidatus Acidiferrales bacterium | reverse complement strand
TGGCCGAGAGCGATATGGCACGCCGCGTTTTCGTCGAAAAGCGTGTTCATGAACAGCAAGCCGCTCGATGCAATGGGCGACGAGTGCGGCACCAGAGACACCTCGCCAAGCCGTCGCGCACCGTCGTCGGTCTCGATCATTCGCTGCAACACCTGACTGCCGCGCGCGGCCCGGGCCTCGACGATGCGGCCGCCCTCGAACCGCACGGAGATCTCCTCGATCATCGTGCCCTGGTAGGAGAGCGGCTTGGTGCTGGCCACCTGGCCGTCCACGCGATCCTTATGCGGCGTGGTGAACACTTCCTCGGTGGGCATGTTCGGAATGCAGTAGCGACCGTTCCTTGCTGTTGAGCCGCCACCGAGCCAGAGGTGATCGTCGGCCAGGCCAACGCGAAGGTCGGTATCCGGCCCGCGGAAGTGCAAAGTCGAATAGCGTTTCCCGTTCAAACGCTCGGAGCAGGCGTGAAGGCTTCGGTCGTGC
Source organism: Candidatus Acidiferrales bacterium (assembly GCA_035622155.1). GTDB lineage: Bacteria > Acidobacteriota > Terriglobia > Acidiferrales > UBA7541 > Palsa-295. Next base: position 11,846 of record DASPVW010000011.1, on the reverse strand, counting down.
TCCTTCCACGCGGCCAGCGGATCGGGCTGGTCCACGCGGGAAGCGGCGAAGATGGCTCGCCAGAGCCGGGCCAGCGCTTCGCCGGACGGAAGATTGGGGAACACCGCCGCCGCCCACGCGGGGGTAGCGCTGGCGACGATCGTCCAGTTGATTTCCTCGCGGGTGATCAGCTCGAGCGCCGGACGATAGGCTTTCGAGGTCGCCCGATTGACACGGCTCACCTTTTCCGGGTCCTCCTTCGCGAGTAGCGCCGGATCGCCTCCGGCAATCGCCAGGCGCGCGGCCCCCCTGCGATACGCCTCGGCCATGCCTTCGTAGAGCCAGGCTGGGGCGGCGTCAAAACCAGCATCCGAACCGTAGCGAAAACGAAGCACCGCCGCCTCCTCGTCGGCAAACAAGGTCGTGACAACCGAGGCGCCTGCTTTGTAAGCGTGCTCGGTGATCCGCCGCGCGAGCGGAAGCGCATCGAGCGATGCGGTCATGACGAGCTCCTGTCCCGCTGCGAGTCCCAATCCCGCGCGCACAGCCACTTCGGCCAGGCGATCGAGATGGGTTGTGAATTCCGGCGTGTCGAGAAATTGTCCGTTGGCAAAGGCAGTCGTTGAAGTCATGGCTATCATTATCACGCAAAATCCCGAGCCTTGCGCAAACCGCAGGGACCCTTGCGAAGCTGCGAGCCGCCACAGGCGGCGGTGCACGATGCAAGACTTCATTCGTATCGGAGGGAGTCGATCGGGTCGACTCGGGAGGCGCGCAGCGCCGGCAGATACGTGGCCGCCCAGGCGATCGCGCCTAAGACCGCGACGACGGCCAGAAATGTTGCCGGATCCCATGTCTTCACTCCGAATACGAGTGAGGCCATGTACCGCGAGAGAGCAAGCGCCGTGCTCACTCCGATGACCACCCCGGCCAACACAAGTTTCATGCCTTCGAAGACCACCATGCGCCGAACGGCATCGGGGCTGGCGCCCAGGGCCATGCGAATTCCGATCTCCTGCGTTCTCTGCTGCACCGAATAGGCCATCAGCCCATAGATTCCAATGGCCGCCAGCAGGAGTGCCGTTCCGGCGAAGATCGTCAGGAGCGTCATGTTGAAATCGCTGCGCGAGGTCGACTCGGAAACTACTTGTTCCATCGAACGCATGTGGCCGACGGGGAGTCCTCCGCTCGCTTCGCGCACGGCCTTTTGGATTTCGGCGCTCAGTGAGAAGGGCTCAACTTTCGTTCGAATCACGAATTCAAGCGGCGTGATGCGCGCATTGAGCGCCGTCACGCCGTCGGGCACTTGTGCCACCGGAATGTACATGATGGGAAAGGGATTCGTATCGAGCCCGCCGTTTCTGGCATCGCCGACGACGCCGATAACTTGTCGCGGAGGCTCGCTGAATTCCGGGCCGACGCCTTTGCCGATGATGATCTGCGCTCCGACGGCATCACCCTTTGTCCAGTACTGTTTGGCCATCGATTCGCTAATGAGCACCACGCCAGGTGCTCCTTGATCGTCGCGAACGCTGAACATGCGCCCCTTCAAGAGCGGAATCCGGAAGACCGCAAAATATTCCGGTGAGACGATGTCATATCCGCCGCCGCCGTGGTACGGCCCGTTTGTGAGCGGCCTCCCCACGATCGTGAACGGCAAGCCTAGACCACCTTCGAGCGGGAGACAGCAGGTAGTGGCCATGGCCTCAACTCCCGGTACGGCTTCCACGCGCTGCCGCGTCTCCTCGACCAGCAGCGCGACGCCAGCCGTTTTCGCAAAGCGCGGGCCGGTTACGGACATGTCCATGGTCAGCACATGATGAGGATTGAATCCTGGATCAACGCCTCGCAGCGCCGCAAAGGTGCGGATCAGCAGTGCCGCCCCAACCAGCAGGATCAGCGCCAGGGACATCTCGGTCACGACCAGCAGGGAGCGAGCCTTGTTTTGGCGGAGCCCGCTTCCCGAACGCGACCCGCTTTCGCGCAGCGTCACGCTCAAATCCGAGCGGGAAGCGCTCAGCGCCGGAATCAAGCCGAATAGCACGCCCGTGGCCAGGGATATCACCAACGTGAACAGGAGCACGCGCCAGTCCATCGAGACGTCCGCTCCGTGCTCTCCGATGCGCGGGATGTTTCCCGGATTCATGGCGAGCAACGCGCGCACGCCAAAATAACCGACCAGCAGCCCGACCGCGCCTCCCGTGACGGAGAGCAGAACACTCTCGGTGAGCAACTGCCAGATGATTCGCCGCCGTCCAGCGCCCAGAGCCGCGCGAATGGCGATTTCGCGCCTCCGAATTGTCGCGCGAACCAGAAGAAGGTTCGCCACGTTCGCGCAGGCAATCAGCAGGACGAAGGCGACCGCTCCGAGCAGCACGAGCAGGGACAGGCGAGCATCCCCGACCTCTGCGTCACGCAGCGGCACCGCTGTGAACCCTTCCTTCGGGCCCAGCACACCAGGAAATCTCCTGGCGAACTCCGCCACGGCGACACTCATCGCCGCTTTGGCCATTTGCACGGTCACGCCGGGCTTGAGCCGGGCGGTCGAACGGAGGTAGTGCGACTGATCGGTGCTGTTCGGATCGGCTTCGAGTGGAAGAAATATGTCGATGGGCGGGTCGGAACGAAACGTTGCTCCGAGAACGCCCCGAACGATGTATGGATCGCCTCCGAGTTCGATGGTTTTCCCGACGATCTTGGGGTCTGAGCCGTACTGTGTTCGCCAGAGCCCATTCGAGAGCACCACCAGTTTGGGGCCGCCTGGCCGGTCTTCTTCGCTCGTGTATGTCCCACCGATGGCCATGGGCGCGCCAAACACACGGAAATAGTCCGCCGACGCGCGGATGCCACGCAGTTGCTGCGGCCGGTCGCCGCCGGTGAGATTGACTCCCGGGCCGCCCGTGTCGTAGGCCGCTACGGCGTCAAATGCTTGAGTCTGCTGGCGCCAGACATTGAATTTCGGAATCGAGGTGATGTCGGCGTTGCCCTGGGGTCCGCTCAGCTCCAGTTGTACCAGGCGGTTGGGCTCGGGATAGGGCAACGGCTCGAGCAAGACTCTATTCACAACGGTGAAGATTGCGGTGTTGGCGCCGATGCCGAGAGCCAGCGCCAAAATTGCCGTGATCGCGAATCCGGGGCTGGCCAGCAGCATGCGCGCCGCGTAGCGCACGTCCTGCGACAAGTTGTCAAACAAGCGCGTTCCGCTCATCTTTTGACCTCCTCTCCGGCCGGGGGAGCCGCAGAATCCGCGCCGCGTCCTTGGATGTTCGCAGGAAGGCAGCGCGGTTCAGAACCGATGTTCGGCGTAGGCCAGACGCCAATGTTAGACGACGTACGAGCCATTTTGTCACTGGCCTAGGCGCCAAGTGTTCGAGACCATGGAGAACGTGAACATTCGCGTACGCAGGGCCGGCCTCGAGGACCTCGCGCATATTCTCCGCCACCGTCGGGCCATGTTTCTCGAGATGGGATTTCACGACCAGGCGGTGCTCGATCGTGTCGAACGCCTATCACGAGAATACTTCATCGAGGCGCTGCCCAGTGGAAACTATGCAGGCTGGTTGGCCGAAGAATGGAGCGAGCGCCGGGTGGTGGGCGGAGGTGGGGTCGTACGAGCGCGTTGGCCTGGCTACCCCGGCGAGAACCTTGCCGAGCGGGCCTGGATTCTCAACATGTACACCGAACCTGAGGCGCGGCGGAGGGGCGTGGCCAAACAACTTCTGAAAGTGATGATGGAGTGGTGCTGCGAAAAGGGCTTCCGTGCCGTTTCCCTTCACGCGAGCGCCGCAGGACGCCCCCTGTACGAAGCGATTGGTTTCCGGCAAACAAACGAAATGACGGCGAAGCTCCCGACGAGCCATTCAACCTAACGGCAAGCATCGCATCTCATCGGTCGCTCCGCAATCGGAAGCGCAGGGGGTCGCTCGGTTGACGCGGATGGCGGCGAATTATCTCCCGCCGCCCAATGTTCTCTCGCTGTGCCTGCCCAGCTTCGATTGACCTCTCCCCCTGCCCTCAGTATGATCCGCGCGAAATCCGGACTCAATTTCATCGAGTGAGGTTGACATGTCAAAGCGCCTGGCCTTTGTCTTGTTCGTTCTCCTGGTTTCTGCCGCGGCGAGATTCGCCCCCGCGCAGTCAGAGATCGATCCCGGAATTTATAGTCAACTGAAGTTCCGCTATATCGGCTCGGTCGGGAACCGCACGACCGCAGTGGTCAGCCTCCCGGGAAATTCGAACATCTACTACGTCGGCGCCGCCTCCGGCGGAATCTTCAAGTCGACCGATGGCGGACTCGAATGGAGTCCCATTTTCGATTCGGAGCCGGTGTCGTCCATCGGTTCGCTGGCGATTGCCCCGAGTGATCCGAATATCGTCTGGGCGGGAACAGGGGAGTCGTTCATCCGCAGTCATATTTCGATCGGCGACGGCGTGTATAAATCGAATGACGCGGGCAAGACGTGGACCCACATGGGCTTAGAGAAAACCGGCCGGATCGGCAACCTGCTCGTCGACCCTCGCAATGCGGACGTTGTTTTTGCCTGCGCGCTCGGCCACTCCTACGGGCCGCAGCCGGAGCGCGGCGTCTTCCGCACGATGGATGGTGGCAGGAATTGGGAGCGCGTCCTCTTTGTCGACGAAAACACTGGCTGCTCGGACATGGCCATGGACCCGAACAATTCCAGCACTCTGTTCGCCGGCATGTGGCAACTCGAGATCCACACCTGGGGACGCTCGAGCGGTGGTCCGGGCAGCGGCCTGTTCAAGTCCGCCGACGGCGGCGCCACCTGGAAACGCCTCGAAGGCCACGGCCTGCCGCATCCTCCAGTCGGACGAATCGCCGTGCGAGTTGCGAAAGCAGATTCAAATCGCGTGTACGCCCTGATTGAGACCGGCGACGGCGTTCCCCTGGATGGCAAGCCCACGCAGAGTGGACAACTGTGGCGTTCCGACGATGGCGGCGAGAACTGGCAATTGGTCAACTCGGATCGCCAAATTCGCGGCCGCACGCACTACTACACGCGCGAAGAGATCTCTCCCGATAACGAAAACGAGGTCTATTTCTTCACCGCGGCCTTTTCGCGGACCCTCGATGGCGGGCGCACATTGACCTCGATGCCGTCGTCGCCGGGGGGCGATAACCACGAAATGTGGATTGACCCGACTAATGGCGATCGCATGGCCGTGGTCAACGACGGCGGTGTCAGCATTTCGGTCAACCGCGGGCACACCTGGGATCACATTCAGTTGCCGATCGCGCAGATTTATCACGTGACCCTCGATGACCAGATTCCCTACAACGTGTATGGCAACCGGCAGGATGGTCCATCCTTCCGCGGCCCGAGCAACAGCCTGCAGTTCGGCGGGTTCTTCGGCGGGGGAGATCAAGGCGGACCGATCCCGCGCAGCGTCTGGCATCCCGTGGCGGGAAGCGAGAGCGGTTTCGCCACGCCCGACCCCGTCGACAACAACATCATTTGGTCCAGTGGCACCGGGGCGGGCAGCGTCAGCGGCGCGGTTGCGCGATTCGATGAGCGGACTCGCCAGGCGCGGGAAGTGGAAGTCTGGCCCGTCGATGTTTCCGGGGCAACCGCGGCGGAGGTGAAGTACCGCTTCAATTGGGAATTTCCGATCGCGATCTCGCCTCACGACCACAATAAAGTGTACGTCGGCAGCCAGTACGTTCATGTGACGACCGACGGCGGCAACAGCTGGCGCGTGATCAGTCCCGACCTCACGCGGGACGACAAGGCCCGCATGGGAAGCTCCGGCGGGCTCACCCCGGACAACATCGGCGTCGAGTACGCGGGCACAGTGTTCGCGATCGCCGAGTCGCCGAAGGATGCCAACCTGATTTGGGCCGGGACCAACGACGGTCTGGTCCAAGTCACGGGGGACGGCGGGAAAAACTGGACGAACGTCACGAAGAATATTCCCGACATGCTCGATTGGGGCACGGTGAGCAATATCGAGGCGTCGCGCTATGCTGCGGGCACGGCCTACATCACAGTCGACGGCCACCAAGTGAACAATCGCGACCCGCACGTCTACAAAACGAACGACTTCGGCAAGACTTGGACCCCGATTACCAATGGCATCCCGCGCAGCGTGTTCAGCTACGCGCATTGCATCCGCGAGGATCCCGTGCGCAGGGGTCTACTGTTTCTGGGCACCGAGAATGCGCTGTACGTCTCGTTCGACGACGGCGCCAACTGGCAGCCACTGCAGACGGGCCTGCCGCATGCGCCCGTCTATTGGATCGCGGTCCAGGAACGCTTCCATGATCTGGCGCTGGCCACGTACGGCCGGGGTTTTTGGATTCTCGACGACATCACTCCGCTCGAGCAATGGACTCCGGAAATTCGGGGCTCGAACGCCCACCTCTTTGCGCCGCGTGATGCGTATCGCTTCCGTCCGGTGGCGCAGCCGTTTGCGGCCTCCTATGACGCCAGCGCCGGACACAATCCGCCGTACGGCGCACCGATCAACTTCTACCTGAAATCGAGGGTCGCTGAGCACGAGCACGTCACCCTCACCATCCGTGGCGCGGATGGCAAAGTGGTGCGCGAAATCGAGTGCGGCGCACCGAGAGAGGAGGGCGGGCAGCGCGCAGAACCGGGTCCCGGTGCAGAATTTGGTGAACAAGGCGGCGCGCCGCGCTGCGCGGCAAATCCGGGAATCAACCGGGTTTGGTGGAATCTGCGGGATGAGGGCGGCACGGAGGCAAAGCTCCGAACTCCGTCGACGTATTCGCCCGACGTCCCGCTGGGAGCGGAAGGCTGGCGTCCCGCTCCCGCCGTGGCCCGCGTTGCGCTACTGGTCGCGCCCGGGACGTATACGGTTACTCTGACCGTGGGCGGGGAAAAGTCCACGCAGAAGCTCACTGTCCTTAAGGATCCGCACTCCGCGGGAACCGAGCGCGACATCCAAGAGCAGCTTCAGTTGGTGGCAGGGCTGCGCGAGGAAATGAACGAGTTGGCCGGCAGCGTGAATCAGATCGAATCGATCCGTGCTCAACTCGCCGCTCTTGAGAAGCAACTTGGTACCGACGACCAGTCCAAGGCCATCCGAAAACAAGCTGACGAGCTGTCGGAGAAACTCGCCGCCGCAGAAGGAGGCGTGATCCAACTCGAGGCCACCGGTCGAGGCCAAGACGACGTCCGCTACAAGCCTATGCTTATGCAGAAACTGAGTTATTTGGCGGAAGAAGTTGCCGCCTCGTCCGATTTCGCGCCCACCACGCAGCAAACAGCCGTGCAGCAGGAACTGAAGAAGCAGGGCGAGGAAGCGCTCGAGGAAATGCAGGAAGTCGTTGCGCGTGACGTCTCGGCTTTCAACTCCATGTTGCGGGCGAAGAACATCGGCAACCTCATGACAAAAACGCCCTGAACCTAACGCGCCAGGGAAGTTGGGTTCGTCCGACCATCCGGAAATTGATCGGACGTATGAGCGCTTCGGCGTTCATCACGAACGATCGATGGAACCCTTGGCTTGGCTCAATCCCTCGTGTTCCTAGGGTGTCCAAGGCACTTGCTCGTGCTACGATTCACCGCATGAGGTTCCCCGCTGCCGTCCCCGAGATTCCGGCAGACAACGTCGACAAAACCGTTGCCTACTATGTCGACACGCTGGGCTTCACCCTCGATTGGGGCGACAACCTCGGCGGCATTGCTGGCGTCTCACGGGGAAATTGCAGGCTGTTTATCACCAATCGCGCCTTCCGAGAGTCCTACGGCAACACAGGCCCTATCCTTTTCTGGCTCAATCTCGAGAGCAAGGCTGAGGTAGACGAACTCTTCGCCGAGTGGAAGGCCAAGCGCGCGAAGATCGTTTCCGAACCCGGGGACAAACCATGGAAACTGCGCGAGTTTATGGCCACCGATCTCGATGGCAACCTGATCCGTGTGTTCTATGATTTCCACGGCGACATATAAAAGGACGATACGCCGTGCAAAGCCGCCTAGCGTTTACCGGTTCCGGTTAGGGACGAGTAGCCGAGCGTCCGCTCGGAATTTTACGAGTCGTCAGAAAGCGATTCTCACGACTCGGAGGGGCAACGCCGGTGACGGGCGGTCGGCAACCCGCACCCTTCTCTAGGAGACTTGCTCCGTGATTCGTCAGATCGCGCCCCAGTTCTTCACGCCAGACATTCCCCGCACGCTTGCGTACTACGAAGCGAAGCTCGGCTTCAAGTGTTTGGGTACGTGGCAGGACCCGCCCGTTTACGCCATCGTCGCGCGCGACCATCAGGCGATTCACTTCCGCTGTGCGGAACCCCCCACGGCCAATCCCGACAAGTATTCCGACGAACTCCTCGACGCGTACGTGCGCATCGAGGACGCGGATGCCCTTTACGCTGAGTATGCAGCTCGAGGCGTGGAATTCACTCGGGGCCTTGCCAACATGCCCTGGCATTCTCGTGAGTTTGTGGTGAAGGATTGCGATGGCCGTCTGCTTGCCTTCGGCGCGAACTTGTAATCTTGAGGTGCTTCTCGACGGTGAATTGGGGGTGCGGTTTTCAGCTTGCTCTCTTATTCGCTGTCTACCCACAATCTTGAAGGCCCAACGGTCGACCCGCTTGCTATCGATCAGCGACGGACGGTGTACCACAGAACGACCACGCCGCGGCGGAACCGGAGCTCGTCGAGCAACTCCAGCTTCAGCCGCACGCGATCCGGGAAGAACCGTTTTCCACCGCCGACGACCGTGGGGCAGATGAACATTTGAATTTCGTCAACTAGACCAGCCCTTAACGCATGCGTGGCGAGCCCGGGCCCACTAACGGTGATGTCGTGGCGGGAGTCTCCCTTGAGCCGCCGCACTACGTGGGGATCGAACTCGCCCTCAATCCGCGTCCGCACGCTGCGCGGCTCGGCGAGGGTTTTGGAGTAGACGATCTTCTCGGCCGCCTGCCACTGCCGCGCCCAGTCGAGCACAAACTGCGGCTGGTTGGGAAGCGTGTGCGCGGTCTCCCAGTAGACCATCGCCTCGTACATCCTCCGTCCGTAGAGGTAGGTGCCGACTGACGACTCGAGCTGGTTGATGTAGGCATGCACCTCTTCGTCGGGCTGGGCAAAGCCGAAGCGACCGTGCTCGTCTTCCACGTAACCGTCCACGGACATGAGCATCGAGTAGATCAGCTTACCCATGCATCTCACCTTTCAACGGCAACGGATCTAACTCACGCGCGTCACAGGAACGCCACAAGGGCGTCCATGGTTTCTTTCGGGCGCTCTTCCATGAGCCAATGTCCGGTATCTCTCAAGACGATCACCCTGATATCGCTTGCGACGCGCTTCATCTGGGGGCCGAGGATCCCTGCACTCGCTTTTTCACCCGCAATCGACAGCACCGGCATGGTTAACTGGGTTTGGGCCATTTGAGCGAAGTCTTTCGCGGTGTCCGGCCATGACGCAAAGTATGCCCATCCGGCACGCATCCGCCCCGGACGCGAATAAGCCACGACATACGAGGCACGGTCTGATGCCGGGAGCGAATGATTCTTATCGGCGGCAAGATCGTTCCAGAAATAGGCGAAGTAGATTTTTTCCCGGCCCTCGACGAGGGCCTCCGGAGTCGGACCGTGAAAGCGAAAGTGCCAATAATTGGGACTGTCATAGGCAAGTTCCCAGCCCTGCACGCCGGGAAGGAAAGCATCCATCACGACCAGCTTCTCGACTTCGGTCGGGAACTGTGCGGCGTAGGCATAGGCGACCATGAGCCCGATGTCGTGTCCGACGACTCGCGATTTGGTAATCCCCATGGACCTCGCGAGCGCATGGATTCGGATAGCAGCCGTCTTCATGTCCAGTCCATCTTTCGGAATATCGGACTCGCCTATCCCTGGCAGGTCAGGAGCAATTACAGTGAACTTGTCCGTGAGCTTCGGAATCAAAGGCCGCCACATTCGAGAGGTCTGCGTGTAGCCATGCAGGAGAATGACCGCGGGTCCGTGCCCAGCGCTGAGGTAATGAATCTTGATCCCGTCGACAGTTGCGAATTTCGATTCGATTGCGTTACCAGGGGATTGTGTCTGCGTCGCGAGCGGGAGAGGCAAGGCAGCGAAAAGCGAGAAAACAATGGCGGTGGCGGTCACTCTGAAATTGCTTTGCATGTCATCCCTCCGTGAAGATGGTGGCCAAGTTTCGTGGGTGTATACGGATGCATCGTAGGCCTTGACAGAAGTTCCAGACTTTATGGTCTAGAATTACAATTGTCAACCTGCCCGGTTGTAGACTGAGGCATCCGCATATGGCCCGGCCCAAGGAGTTCGACCCAGAGCGCGCTTTAGACAAAGCCATGCGTCTTTTTTGGCGTTTGGGTTACGAAAACACCTCCCTCGAAGCGCTGATGCGCGAAATGGGCATCGCAAGACAAAGCCTTTACGACACCTTCGGGGATAAGCGTGGGCTCTACCTTAGAGCGCTGGCTCATTACCGGGACCAGACCAATGGTGAAATGCAGAAGATGTTGGACGAGATGTCATCCATAAGAGACGGTTTTGCGAAGCTCTTATACGGCTTGGCCGCCGAGACGCGCGAACAGCATGAGCGTGGTTGCCTCTTACTTAGCGCAAACCTGCAGCGCGATACGAAGGATCGAGTCATGCGCGACTTCCTTCGGGATAACCAGGCCAGAGTGGAAGCGATCTTTGTTGGGGCCCTTGAGCGGGCACAAAAAGAAGGAGAATTGTCGACTGAAGAGGATTTCACGGCTCTGGCTCGTTTTTTCGTGGTGACCATCCAGGGTATGAGAGCGTTGGCGCGACTCAGGTCTGATCGCAAAGCTCTCGAAAAAGTTGCGGAAGTCGCACTAGCCGTGTTCCCTTCCTCAAATTCAAAAGCAAGAAGGGGGAAGCGTACCGTATAAGCGTGTTATGCAGTAGCGCGCAGGGCGCGGCAGTAGCCAGTTCCATTGTGGGTCTCGCACTGTTGACCGGTAGGGTCGGAGCAGGCTACCTACTCGACCGCTTTTTTGCTCCTCGGTTCGCCATGATCTTCTTTGACAGCGCTGCAGTTGGAATCGCTCTGCTCCTTGCGCGCAGCGCCGGAGAGGTGGCGCTCATGGCTGCGTTTCTGGTCGGGCTGGGAATGGGAGCTGAGGCCGACATCATCGCGTACTCGCTGAGTCGCTATTTCGGTCTAAAAGCGCTTGGCACGGCCTTTGGCTATGTCTTTGGCGCTTTCGTGCTCGGGGGCGCTGCGGGGGGCGCCACTGATGGGCGCTGGTTTCGATTTGACTCACGCCTATACGCTGCCGTTGGGAGGATTCTTCCTAGCCATCCTATTGGCTGTGGCACTTATCTCCCGCCTGGGGCCTTATCTCTACGTTCCGCCGCCAGCTGAAGCGAGCCGTCCGCTGCCCGGCCTTCCGGCGGAAGGCCGCGGGTGATGCCCGCAAGGATTTCGTTGGTGGAAAGCACCTAATGGGGAACGCCGAATCATAAAGGTTGCCACAGTTCGATGGGATTTCCCTCAGGATCATGCAGACGAGTGAAGCGCCCAATGTTGGGATAAGATTCCGGGTCTTTGACCTCAATTCCTGCCGTTCGTAGCTGGGCTACCATTTTGTCGAGATCCCGCACTCGAAAGTTCACCATCCACATCTTCTGGGGATCCCCGAAATATTTGGTCGTCTCGGGAAAAGGACTGAAGACGGTCGGCCCCGCCTCTTGCTGCCAAACGGGGTCGCCGCTGCTCGATGGTGTGAGCGAGATCCCCAAGTGTTGCAGGTACCAGTTCCCCAACGCCTTCGGATCGTGAGCTCGGAAGAACAAACCACCGATTCCGGTTACTTTTTCCATTTCCGTTCCTCCCAATTCATGTTTAGCAACTGCCCCAGCAGGCGAAGCAGGACTCGCTGGCTGT
>DASPVW010000010.1:0-56130 GCA_035622155.1 Candidatus Acidiferrales bacterium | reverse complement strand
AAGCTGATTCGCGAGTCGACGAAGCAAGGCAACGACAAGGTGGCGCGACAGATGGAATCTGCGCATCGGACAGCACTCGCGAAGGGCGAGGTGGGAATCCGTGAGAAGAAGCCCGCGCCAACTCTCTCAGATTTTATGGAGAAGCGATTTGAGCCGTGGGCCAAAGCGAGATTCGAAAAATCCTCGCCCAAGACTTGGCGCGATTACTACCGCGTTGGGCTTCTCGCAATTAAGAACTACAAGCCGCTAGCTGGCGCCACGCTTGGCTCTATCACTAGTGAAGCGGTTGCCGACTTTGCCGCTCATCGTCAGTCGCTAGGTTTGCAGTCAGCACCGTCAACAGCTCGCTCCAGGTGTTGCGCCGGGTCCTTCGATTAGCGGCAGAGTGGGGGGCAGCGGAGTCCGCGCCGATCGTCAAAATGCTTCCTGGCGAACGTCACCGCGAACGGGTAGTTACTCCCGAAGAGGAGGCCAAATACTTGATAGCAGCCCTCGAACCGCTGGGATCAGTGGCTGAGGTACTCGTTGACACGGGGCTGCGACCGGAAGAGTGCTTTCGGCTGCGCTGGGAGTCGTTGACTTGGACCAACGGACGCTACGGCACTCTCTTGGTAACTCACGGCAAAACCGCCGCAGCTCGCCGCGTTCTGCCGATGACGCCCCGAGTCAGGAAGGTTCTAGAAACCCGCTGGGAACGTGCCGGGAAGCCCATCGAGGGCTGGGTCTGGCCTGCACCAACGCGCAGTGGCCACCTGGAAGGCTCCAGCATCAAGAAGCAGCATGCGCGGGCACTCAAAGCAAGCAAGGTGCGGCCGTTCGTTCTGTACTCGCTGCGCCACACGTTTCTGACACGTTTAGGTGAGTCCGGCTGCGATGCCTGGACGCTCGCACGAATCGCGGGACACAGTTCTGTGGCCATGTCGACTCGCTATGTTCACCCGTCTGAAAACGCGGTGCTCGTCGCGATGGAGCGGCTGGGTGGGCACAAAATTGGGCACAGCGAAGAAACGCCCACAACTGAGGGCACAGGGCATGCACTCCTACCCGCATGATTCTTCGAGAGAAAAGTGGTCGGGGCGAGTGGATTTGAACCACCGACCTCCTGGTCCCGAACCAGGCGCTCTAGCCAGGCTGAGCCACGCCCCGAGTCTACTTAATCACCACGTTGTGTTCAGCTTACGCCACATCCTTTTCGACTTCAACTTGGCCGGAATTGGGACCATATTTGGAACCGACTGCAACGGAGAGCAACGCCAATTTTTCGGCGATTTGCTGTCGGTAATCGTCTTTGATAATGAGTGTATCGGGATGTGGTTCGCACGCTGGAATGCCCAATCCACTCCTTCACGAGATCACCCGGAACACCATTCTCTTGAAGCACTTAAACGCGACCATGCCTGAATGCGTGAAGCCCTCCGCGTTTTAACCCGGCCTTCTTGAGAACGGCTTGCAGCTTTCGACGAACGTTATCTTTCGAGAGGGGAGTTCCCCTACTCGTCTGAAAGACACGTCCAGTGGTTCTACCGTCCACGTGCAAACCGAAAACCTCACCAGCGCTTAGCAACGACGGCCCGCATTTCGGCCTCGGTGAAGTAAGCCCGTACCAGCGAATGTGGCGAATAGGACTTTCCACTGGCCCTTTGCTTCCGCGAGTCGCTGCTGTTCTGCTGCTGCTTTTCGCGGCAGCACATATACTCGGCTTTCGCCAGTCTGATCCCAAATGGGGAGTTGATGCCCTTCTTGGCTCCATGCGGTCAATTCACTTTGAGTGCAAGGGTTCAACCGCACGTATTTGCGCCGAGATCCTGGTGTCACGAGTCGGTGACAAGACGGGAACGCGCCATCGTAGCGACCATTGCGGCCATAGAAAGCACTATTCAGGCTCGTCAGTGCCTCATCCTTTGTCGGGTGCGTTTCTGTTTGCAGGGCGCAAGTGGCTGATGCAAAATATCCCTGGATTTGGGGGGCAGGCATCTGCTCGGAGGATTGAACTACCATCCCTTGGCCTAATACGGAGGATCGATCGTGAACATCGAGAAGTGCAAGTCAGGATGCCCTTCTAAGGCAAGATCGGCTTTACGTTCGGCCCGCCGCTGCGGGGGGTGGGGCATTCTTCCAGCGATCGTGGCAGTGTTTGTGATTCTCGATTTTGTGCCGCAGGCAAGCGCGCGCAACGGGGATGATTCCGCCGCCGCTCAATCCTATAAATCGAATTGCGTTGTGTGCCACGGCGCCGATGGCACAGGCACGCCGACGGGCAAGAGTCTTAAAGCGCCTGACCTGCATTCCGACGCGGTCCAAAAAATGACGGACGAGCAGATTGAGGATCAGATTGCCAACGGGAAAAACAACATGCCTCCGTTCAAGAGCACTCTGAGCAAGGACCAAATCGCAGCGCTCGCTGCTTATGTTCACTCAGCTTTTGGCAAGAAGAAGTAACAACAACTTGTTTTGGGCGTCGGTTTACCCGCGCAATCTATTTCTGGCCGATGACTCTTCCGACTCCTTCGGCAAATTCCTCGATCCTTGCGAGCAAGCTGATCACGAGATAGCCGTCGTGAGCGAAATCGTAGAAATGTCCTGGGTAGACAAGTACCGATTGCTCCTCGATAAGCCGAATTGCCAAGTCCTCGTCTGACTGCACAGCTGGCACCCGCACGACTGCGTACCATCCGCCTTCGATTTTCAGCCGCGCGATCGATTCTTGCCGCGCCAGCCGTTCATCGAGTTGTTCGAGGTTCGCTTCGACGCGAGACAGGATTTGCGGCTGAATGGTTCGCCGTTGTGCGAGCAGTTCCGCTAGCCCGTGCTGCATCGGAGCGTTGAGCGAGAGATATGTGTCCGCGATCACCTCGAGGCGCGCCATCGCATCCGAGACGAGCGCCTCTGGTCCGTCGGCAACAATCCAGCCGACCTTCATTTGTGGCAGAGCAGCTATCTTGCTCAGGCCGCTCAACACGAACGTGAGTGCCTGCGCGTGGCCTACGAACGTACCCTGATGCTTCCGGTTGTCTTGAGCAGCAGGAACCTCGTAATCGAGAAACACTTCATCGACAACCAGTGCCAAACCATGGTCTCTGCAAATCGTGGCGATCTGCTCAGCCTCTGCACGCGAGATGAAATGGCCGGTTGGATTATTGGGATGGACCACCAAAATCGCGCGCGTCCTTGGGCCGATGGCCTGTCGCAGTGCCAGGAAGTCGAATTGCCATCTTTGGTCGTAGAGCAGGGGAAATGCGCACAGCTTCACGTCTTCGATTCCGGCGAGAAAATCAAAGAGCGGATAGCTGGGATGGGCGACAAGCACTTCGTCGCCGGGCTCACAGAGGAGGCGGAACAGAAACGAGTAGGCCTCGCTCGTGCCAGTCGTCAAAATCACGCGCTCGGGATCGAGCGTAACGCCTGGATTTTTCTCCCGATAGTAGTCGACGACAGCTGCGCGGGCCGGACTGAACCCCCTTGGCTCAGGCTCATAGCGCAGAGCCGCCGAGTGTCGCAGCGCACCGAAAATCGCAGCCTGATCGTAGTTGAATCCGCACAGGGTCGGATTGGAGATCGTCAGGTCGAGGAGCGATCGACCCCCCTGGCGATGACGTCGCACCGCCAGCGCATAGGCATTCTCTTGGAGATTCCAATTGGTACGTTGGGAGAACATCGTGAGCGATCGAGATCAGAGCACGCGCTCGTGCGGATAGCCCGCGGTGTCGAGAGCCGCCATTAACTCAGCGATGTGTGCAGGACCGCGCGTTTCCGTGGTGATATCGATGACGGCGTCGCCGAGCAAAACGCCGTAGTAGGCGCGGTCGTAGTTTGTCTCAATGATATTGGCCCTCTCCTTCGCGATCACGTGCGCTAGCTTTTCGAGAGCGCCGGGATGATCCGGCAAATGGATCCGCAGCCGCACGATACGCCCATCCTTGACCAAGCCACGCTCGATGATGCGCGAAAGCAGCGACACATCGATATTGCCGCCCGTAATGAAGACCCCGACGTTCTTTCCCTGGGCTGCGATTTTGTGCTGGAGGACGGCGGCGGTGGCCACTGCGCCCGCACCTTCGGCAAGCGTTTTTTCTTTTTCTAGTAGTTTCTGAATTGCGTTGGCGACTTCTTCGTCATCTACGGTAACAACATCGTCGACGTATTTTTCCACCAGCGGGTAGGTGGTCTCGCCCGCACAGCGAACGGCGATGCCGTCTGCGACCGTGGCCTTGGGCGGGAGCAGCACAGGATGATGTGCTTCAAGCGCCGCCTTCATCGACGGTAGCCTCGAAGTCTGCACGCCGATTACGCGGACTTTCGGATGGACCTCCTTCGCCGCGCAGGCGACGCCGCCGATCAATCCTCCCCCCCCGACCGGAATCACGAGAATTTCTAGATCAGGATGTTGCTCAAGCACTTCGATTCCCAGCGTTCCCTGGCCGGCGATCACGGCTTCGTCATCGAAGGGATGAATGAACGTCAGCCGCTTTTCCTGACAGCGACGCAGCGCTTCCTCGCAGGTTTCGTCATAGTTCGTGCCGGCGAGAATCACCTCGGCGCCGAATTCGTGCGTTGCGGAGATCTTCACCATCGGGGTCGTGAGTGGCATGCAGATTTCGGCGGCGATGCCGCGCTTGGTGGCATGATAAGCGACAGCCTGCGCATGATTTCCTGCCGACGCGGCGATCACTCCCCGACGCCGCTCGTCGTCCGTTAGCAGCAGAATCTTGTTCAGCGCGCCGCGCTCCTTGAACGAGCCGGTTATCTGCAGATTTTCAAATTTGAAGAAGATCGAGTTGCCCGTGAGATTCGAAAACGTCTCGGAGCGGACGCAAGGCGAAAGCGAAATCGAACCACCGATCCGCGCGACTGCTTCTTTAATCTTCGTAAGAGTGACCATGCCTGAGTGGCTGCCCCATCGGAGGCAATCCGGCATTCTATCTTGATCGAGGCGGGCGGAAAACCAGTACCTGGCACTAATCCGTCGGTGAGCACTCGGAGTGGACCGAAGCGGAGAACGAGGGGATGAGGCGAAGGGCGCGGCCGGGTGTAAGGACCAGCGAGGAACGGGGATCGAGCGCGATCGACACATGGACAGTTGTCTCCGGCAGAACGCGGATGAGGCCATCGGTAAGACGGTCGGAAGGAATCACCACTTCGGTCGGATCGTCCCAGGTCAGCGGCTCGGTCGTACCATCGGGCGGAATGAAGCAACTAAAAACATCGGCGCCACAGACGGACTCGTTAACAAGTGCAGCGGTTGTTCGAGGCGCATCGGGAACAAGGCGCAGGCGGAGCTGACGATAGACTCCGGCGGGCACGGCAAGCGAGCCAAGCGGGCCGCTCTCGCACGATCCGGCGGCAGGCGCCATGAGATCGACTTGCACGGGCCGGTCGGTCAATTGTGGAGCGAGTTCCTGCCAGCTGGGCCCGTCGTCTCCGGGAATCGGTGCAGCCAGGGCATCGATACCGCGCAGCGTGACGAAAAGGTGCGGAGTGCGAAGCGGCGCGGGTCCGGAGGCTGCAAGCGACGAACCGAAGGTTACGGCAACCGTGCCGGTCGAATTGCCCGCCGGGCAGGTCGGATTCACGGTAGATGTCCCGCTGGGATTGAAGACCCCGACTACGCACCAGCTTCCGCCACACCCAACGAGCGCACAGGAAAGGAGCAAAGCAAAAAGGCCCGGCAGAAAAGCCTTCGCTGCGCCTGCGGGAGTCAAATGGCGGCGCATAGGGAAAACCTGGCAGGATTATCCGTGCAGGGTGAGGCTGCGTCAAGCGAGGACCAAGCCCAAGATCGAGTGGATGACCCTGGCAGATCTGAGATCCGGCGGCGCGCTTGACCCCAGGTATACGCGCGAAATATAGTCGGGGCCGAGCGGGGGTGTGGGGATGCGAGTGAAGTTGTTTTCCCTATGTTTCGCCAGTTTGGGATGGTGGCTGGCTACCACTGTGCCGGCGCGGGCCCACCACTCGTTTGGTGTGGAGTACGATGTCAACAAGCCGGTAACACTGACGGGAGTGATCACCAGCATCGAGTGGACAAACCCCCACAGCTTCGTCTACATCGATGTGAAGGACGGGAGCGGCAAGGTAACCAACTGGAAGTTCGAAGGCTATCCACCTGGTGTGCTCTACAGGCAAGGTTGGAAACGCGACGTCACCATGAAAACAGGTGACACGATCACGGTCATGGGATGGCAGGCACGCGACGGAGGCGCCTGGGGTCATGCGCGCCAAATCGCCTTTCAGGATGGCAAGAAGCTGTTTTTTGGACCGGCGCCGGGAACAGGAGATGGAGGCGCGAGCCCGCCGGTCGATGTGCCGTCGAATTAGCGGAGAGAGCATGTGAAGAAGCGAGGCAGTCTCTTTTTCCGAGCGCTGATCGCGGCACTGGCATTGCCTGCCTTCGTCGTCGCCCAACAGAATCCTTCGATCGACAGTCGGCAGCATTCGGCATCAGAAAGTTCGAATTCACCCGAGCCGAGCCCTCCCCACCCGCATCCTCCCTCCCCATATCCGCCTCCTGTCAGCCCCAGCGTGCCGCGAGGGGCGGACGGCCACCCGGATCTGAGCGGGGTCTGGCAGGGCGGCAGCAACCGCATTGGTACGTGGGAAGACACCAACAGCGGCGAAGGTCCGCTGGGACAAAGCGGACCGATCACGCAGTTCGCCGTGCAGGGCCCACAGCCGAAGCCACCCTATCAGGAGTGGGCTGCGAAAAAGGTGCTGGAATCGTACAAAATGCGCGGCGTTGATGAGCCTATGGTTCGCTGCCTTCCACCGGGCGTACCACGGACCACGCTGATGGGTCTTTTCCCGATGCAGATTGTGCAGACACCCAAGACGATCGTGATGCTTTTCGAGGTGTTTCATCTATTTCGCGTCATTCCGATCGATGCGAAGCACCCCGAGGACCTAGAACCGAGCTACATGGGAGACTCGGTGGGGCACTGGGACGGGGACACGCTCGTCGTGGATGTGATCGGGTTCAACGATAAAACGTGGCTGTCGGGCGTCGGAACATTCCACAGCGAAAAGCTGCACGTCGTCGAAAAGTTCACGCGTGCGGACGAGAATACGATTGTCTACCAGGACACGGTTGAGGATCCGGTGGTGCTGACCGGACCGTGGACACGATACGGCACCATCATGCTGCGGCCGGGAACGCGTCTGCGCGAGTACGAGTGCGCTGAAAACAACATCGATATGGAGCGCTACGAGAATCTGTTGAAAGACCCCTCGCTATTCATGCGCAAGTAGGCCCCTGCCGCCGAAACGTCACCGCGGGTGTTCCCCATTTTCTGTATTCGGTGATGTATGGGAAAAAGGTGTTCGCCTGTACATGGGAAGCACGTTGCGGGGATCGCCCGGTCCTACTTCCGGCGGCGCTGGTAGCATCGGGCGCTGGCCGCGAAGAACTGATAGCTAGGAATCGGTGTCCGGAATCTCGGCTAACTGTGCTAGCCAGGCCGTGGCTTCCGAGTCGCTCGGCGCGCGGTAGTCGCTTCGAGGGGAGAGCGATCCGCCCGATCCAACCTTGGGGCTGTTCGGCAAACAACTTCTCTTGAACTGACTCTCTTTGAAAAACCGCTGGAGAAAGACACCCAGCCACCGCTTGATCTCGCCGATCGTATATTCATGTCGCGCCTCTACTGGCATGTCGGGCCAGACGCCGCCATGGCGGTCATGCCACGCCGACCAGGCCAAGAACGCCACCTTGGGTGGCGCGTAGCCGAAGCGAAGAATGTAATAGAGATGAAAATCCTGAAGCTCGTAAGGCCCGACGATTTCTTCCGAGCTCTGTGCCGGTTCCTCCACCGATTTCCCAGGAACTAGTTCCGGGCTGATGATGGTTTCGGAAACTTCATCCAGAGCAGCGCTCGCAAGCGAACCAAGCTGCCCCGTCTTGGCGACCCAACGAATCAGGTATTGGATCAGCGTTTTGGGGACGCTCGCATTGACGGCGTAGTGAGACATGTGATCGCCGACCCCATAGGTGCAGTAGCCAAGTGCCAATTCACTGAGATCGCTCGTGCCTACTACGAGGCCTCCGCGCAAATTTGCCAGACGGAACAAGTGGCTGGTTCGCTCGCCAGCCTGTACATTTTCAAACGTGGTGTCGAACACGGGTTGCCCGGAGGCGAATGGGTGGCCTATATCCTTCAGCGCTTGCAGGCAACTGGGCCGAATATCGATCTCCAAGGCTTCAGAACCGATTCCTGCCATCAGGTGACGTGCCTGGCGCAAGGTGCGCTCGGTGGTGGCAAATCCCGGCATGGTACAGCCGAGGATGTTGCTGCGAGGAAGCCCTAGCACGTCCATGGCGCGGGCGCAGACGACAAGGGCCTGCGTCGAGTCGAGTCCCCCGGAAACCCCTATGACGACTCTTTTCAAGCGGGTGGTTTCCAGACGTTTGACCAAACCTTGCACCTGAATTTCATACACTTCATGGCAGCGTTCGTCCCGATGCGCCAGGCTGCTGGGGACGTAGGGGAAACGCTCCTGGACTCGCTCAAGCGGTAGCCGGATATGGACGGGAAGTTCCGCACGGAACGACACAGTTTGAAAGTCCGCCAGAGCCTCGCGATGATTGCGGCCTGATTCGGCAAAAGTGTTCTGCCGCATACGATCTTGGACGAGGCGGTCCAGGTCGATGTCAGCAGTGACCAGTTGCGGTCGATAGAGAAAGCGCTCGGTCTCGCCGACTTTCGTGGCGTTCTCGTAGATCACCCCTTGGCCATCCCAGGCAAGATCGGTTGTTGATTCGCCACTGCCGGCGGCACAATACACGTACGCCGCGATGCACCGGCCTGACTGGCTGGCTGCCAGGAGCCGGCGAAAATCGTCTTTCCCAATCGTCGCATTCGACGCCGAGAGGTTGACAAGGACCGTCGCTCCTCGAAGCGCCGCGTAAGAGGAGGGGGGAAGTGGCACCCACAGGTCTTCGCACACCTCGACAAAGAAGACGAATCGCGGCTGATCCTCGGCCTGGAACAGGAGGCGATTGCTGAAGGGAACGTTGTGATGCCCGGCGAAATCAATCGTGTCGTGCAGCCTTAGGTTTGCCGAGGTGTACTGCCGGCCCTCGTAGAATTCACGATAATTAGGCAAGTAGGTCTTCGGAACCAATCCCAGCAAATGCCCCCGGTGAACGACGGCAGCGCAGTTGAACAGCATGCTGTCGACCTCTAGAGGTAGGCCCACGATCGCCAGGAGAGGAAGATGGCACGAGGCCTCGATGATTCTACCAAGCGCCTTGCTCGACGCATCGAGCAGCGCCTGCTGATGAAACAGATCCTCGCAGGAATAAGCCGAAAGCCCAAGTTCTGGAAATACGACCAGCAGGGCCTTCCGCTCGGCCGCCTGTCTCATCAGCTCGATCGTCTGTTCTGCGTTGAACGCGGGATCGGCCACGCGGGCCAGCGGCACGGCTAAGGCGACACGGATGAAGTTGTGCCGGTAGAGATTAAAGAAGTTCGTGTGATCGCTCCGATCCATCGGTGGCTCAGCCAGTCTTCTGGAATGGCTTGCGAAGCCCGGCCTGCTCCAGCAAGGGCAATACGTCTCGCGCGAAGCGTTTAACGCCATCGATATAATCGACCCAAGTCATGATGACGCCATCGATTCCTGCACGCGAAATCGCTTCAAGCTCGTCGGCGATTTTTTCAGCATCGCCGACGAGCGGATAACCCGCTCCGGTGGCCAT
Organism: Candidatus Acidiferrales bacterium; assembly: GCA_035622155.1. Taxonomy (GTDB): domain Bacteria; phylum Acidobacteriota; class Terriglobia; order Acidiferrales; family UBA7541; genus Palsa-295. The sequence goes on along the minus strand of DASPVW010000010.1, from coordinate 46,442 downwards.
CCGTTTGCGCATAAAGGCGAGCTGCGGCGATCCCTTCGGAACATTGTTCTCGGCGCTGATGGTATCCATGACGCTGTCCAGAGCCTCGGCGTCGACAAACTCCTCTGAATAGTAATGCAAAAAGGCTTCGGCCTCCCAGGTCGTGTCACAGAGCACGGCCGAGGCGTTGGTCCAGATCTGTATATCCCGACCGAACTCCTCGCGTGCCATCTTCTTGTAGATCTCAACTTGAGGGGTCCAATCCGCCGGGGAGTTGCCGCGCAGGCTGAGGAGCCCGATCTGGGAGTTCTTCGCCGAAAAGCGAATACCGACGGGCGATTGAGCCGCGTTCATGATGGGGATACCGTGCGGCTGGACCGGCTGAGGGCGCGAAATCGCTCCCCTCATCCGAAAATGTCGTGAACTGTAGTCGAATTCTTCCGAGCACGTCCAGAGTTTGCGCAGCAATTGAAGCCATTCCTCGAGATAGACGTAGCGCTGGTCATGTTCCAGTAGGTCGATGCCGAACATGTCGAACTCCCGGCGATTCCATCCGCCAACGATATTGAGCGCGGCGCGTCCTCCGGAAATGGCATCGATCGTGGCGCACTGCTTGGCGACCACGAGCGGATGCATGGTGGGGGCGTGTGAGGTCGCCAGGATGGCTGAATAGCGCGTGGCCTGCGCGAGACCCGCGGCCCAGGCGAAAACGTCCAGCACCTCATGGGATGGATGCTCCGGTCGACCGTCGAGATAGCCCTTCCATCGGGCGATCGGGACGATCGCCTCGAGACCCGCTTCGTCGGCGACCGAAGCAGCTTCGAGGCAGTTGGCCCATGTCGGGCGCCACTGCTCGGGCACAAGAGTGAGGTTGGCGATGGTATTGGAGCAAAATGTTCCCAGCTTCAGCTTATTTTGATTGAAAAGAGGATTGCTGGACAGGTTCGTCACAGCAGTTATTTTGCCAGACATGGACCGGTTCGAGGCAGCCCTTTGCCTATCGACAGGAGCTGGCAGGCGATGCATTTGGGGGCTCTCCGTGAGCCTCCGTGGGTACTGTCGGCGAGACCGGACCTTGCGGCTGCTGCTCGCGGAAAGGGAGTTTGAACTTATGAGTAATTTCGGGCCAAAATTCCCGCAGAACGTCGTAGCCGGCATCCTGCGCGACTCCGGTGACGACACGTTCCACCGTATGCCCGACGCTTGTATCTGCGCCTGGGTGATAGGTGTAGCTCAGGACAATGGAGCTGGTCGCTCCCAGCCATTCAGAGAAATTGAATTCGTTCCGGCCGTCCTCACCATGCGTCACGACACTATGCTTCAACGCATGAAAGAAACGCCGTTTCCCGCTTCCGGTGGCCAAGCGATAATAGCGTGGGTCTTGCCGAAATATTTCCGGATACATCACCACTTTAAAGAATTGAGAAGAAGCTTGATCAGCAAAGTTGGCCCCGTAGCGCTTCCCGTATCCTGCCGCACCCTGCCCAAAATCGGGAGTCGAGTTCTGCGCTTGTCCGATGCCCGCATTGACAGCGACCTGGAGAAACGTGACCGGGGCGAAAGTGAGCCTGGCGAAAAGGAGGAATTTGCCTCCAAGCGTGAGGGAGCACAACACCGTGCCAGGCTTATAGTGAGCCCCGCTGATGGTGTTGACGGACTTAAGTTCAAGCTTTCGCCCGTAGGCTCCCACCAGCTTTGGAAACGGGCCTTCGTAGTCCTGCCAATTCGCGACCGGGGGAGGCTGCAGACAGGGAGCCACGGGACTCACTTGCGTCACCTCCGCAATGGGCGGCACCGGGGAGGTGGCGGGTGGTGCTGGCTTTTCTTGCGCATGCACCAACGTGCCGCAGACAGTGGTCAGCGCAAGAACGATTCGGGCGCACCTGCGCCCCTTGATCCATTGCAGACCATACATACCCGTCTCCTGCTGCCGCTGTCAGCCCTGGGCCGAACGCGGACAAGAGGGCGAGCTGGAGGATGCGGCGATATTATTTCAAGAGTCAGGCCTGAGCGCTAGAACAGCTTGCACGCGGCACTGGGATGGTTCTAGCCCCCTACCTCGATCCGCTCAGCGGGTTGACGGCAGGTGGCACGACTGTATGCCGTTTTTCTCGAAGTACCGCTGATGGTACTCCTCGGCACGATAGAACTCGGAAGCCGGGACGATCTGGGTAACGATGGGGCGCTTGAAGGCCCCCGCTTTCTCAAGCGCTTCCTTGGCCTCGCGCGCCGCGTTTTCCTGTTCTGCATCGTGGAAAAAGATTGCGGAGCGGTATTGCGAGCCATGGTCGGGTCCCTGACGGTTCCATTGCGTCGGATCGTGGCTCTGAAAGAAAACGGCGAGCAGTTCCTGGTAGGAAACCCGCTTCGGGTCAAACTCTACCTCGACTGCCTCGGCATGCCCGGTACGGTCGGTGCAAACTTCCTGGTAGGTTGGATTCTTGGTGTGGCCGCCTGTGTAACCTACGGTGGCCAACGTCACGCCGGGAACCTGTCGGAATCGATCTTCGACGCCCCAAAAGCAACCCGCCGCAAATGTCGCCTTAGCCATGGCTCCACGCTCCTCTCGTCCGGTTGGGTTCCCTATGGTGCCACAAGCTGCCCGCTCAGGTCGATCGGGGACCCTCTTCCCTGGCCGGACAGAATTTCCGGAGGTCAGCCGAGTTTGCCAGCTACCGCCGCATCCCGCTTTGCCATGGCGTCGTTTCCGGGCCGCTTGAGAATCTGCTCGAGGATCGCCGGAATTTCGAAAATGGCGCGGTTCTTGACTGCGGCCGCGTTCGTGCGATAACGCACCAGAGCAGCAGGCTCGATCAACTGTGCCACGGCGTGTTCAATGCCTCGAAAGTTACGGAGCACGATGCCTACGTGTTTTTCTACGATCCACTCGGCATTGTAGCGCTCTTGTGGTAGCGTCCGTCGATTACACTCCACAATCACGGGCAGGTGCATGGCGAGGGCTTCGCTGATGCTCCCGGGGCCGGGTTTCCCGATGAAAAAATCGGCGAGTTGCATGTAGTAGTTTACGCGCGTCGTAAAGCCTTCCACAAAGCGGGGCAGACGCGATCGCTGGGAGCCGAGTGCGCGAGCCAACTTCTCATTTTTCCCGCAAACGAAGATCAGCTGCAAATCGAGTGCCGAGCGCTCCAGTCGCGCCGCGATTTCAAGCATGGCTTTGGAACCGTGGCCCCCAAAAAGTACGAGGCCCGTAGGAAGGTTGGGCAACAGCCCGAGGTGTTCGCGCTCTCGGATCGGATCGGCCAGCGGCGCCTCATAAAAGCGCGGATGAAGAATCATCCCCGACGCACGAAAGATGTGATCGTCAGGATGTCCCATCTGGCGGGCTTGGCTAATGGCACGCTGCGTACCGCAGATGAGATATTGCCGTGGATGGTTCTCTATCCAGAAGTGCGGTGGGTAGTCGGCGAGGTCGGTGAGAATCGTCACGAAGGGGCGTTCTGGAAACGCCTTCGCAAAGCTTTCGCCCAAGGCGCGATTGAAATGAGGGACGAACGATACCAGCATCTCCGGTTGGGCTTGCTTCCAATGTGCTTCCATCAATCCGACCGTGGACCGATGATTCAGGCGTATGACCAGCTGCAGAACCCTTAACAGTTGCGGGCTGCCGAGCGTCCAGCCATTGCGCAGCAGGGAGTTATAGAAGTCCTGAATCCGAATGCCGAAATGCTTCTTCAGTATGTCCAGTGGATCGAGCAATTCCTGAAGATTCAGAAGGTGGGTGTCCCAGGACCGCTGCTCAGCTCGGACGGCTATCTCGAGTGCTTCCGCGGCCGCCCGATGCCCGCCCCCGGCATCGAAAAAGCCCAACTCGATTCGCTTCATGCGCGCCGCATTCTGGCATTGGAAAAGCCAGCCATTCTTACAGTCTTGTTAAAATTGGAAATCCCGTGTCGAATCAGTTAAATACCTATCATTTCAAAATGTTAGCGGGAATGTTATCTGTGCGTAATGTTGTGAATTTACTGTGGAAATTGTGAAATGTGATATGCACGTCCACTCCTACTATTCAGGGCCTTGCACCACGGCCTTGGTCTCGAAGTTTTGCCGCGAAAGTTATAGCGATCCCGAGGAAGTCTACCAGCGGCTCAAGCGCCGGCAAATGAGCCTGTTCACGTTGACCGACCACGACGCCATCGAAGGTTCGGAGGGGCTCCGCCGCCATCCCGATTTCTTCCTGAGCGAGGAGCTGACGTGCCGTATGCCCAGCGGCACCCAGGTGCACCTGGGCGTGTACGACATCCACGAGCGCCAACACGTCCAGCTCCAGCAGCGGCGCAACGACCTGATCGCCCTGGTGATGTATTTGAGCGAGCGCCGGATTTTCTTCAGCATCAATCATGTATTTTCCAGCGTGACGGGCCGGCGGGAACTCGAGGATTTCATTTGGTTCCAGGAATACGTTCCGGCGCTTGAAACGCGCAACGGCCACATGCTGGAAGCCGCCAACGCGCATGCCACGACTCTTGCGCGCCGATGGGAGAAGGTCGGGATCGGCGGAAGCGATGCGCACGCCCTCGCATCGGTCGGCACGGCCTACACGGAAGTGCCGGGTGCACGCGACAAGGACGAGTTCTTTGCAGGTCTGAGGGCTGGAAGGGGCCGAGTGGCCGGCGAGTCCGGCTGCTTTTCGAAGCTGACGCGGGACGTTTTCCTAATTGCTTTGGAAATGATACGCGAGAAGTGCTGGACGGCGCTCCTCTCGCCGCTGGCCCTGGCTGTGCCCGCGGTCACGTATTGGAACTATCGCGACGAGCGCGCCTTCAGCAGTCGATGGGCAGCCGAGGTGCTCGGCGAGCCTGTGTCGCGCAAACATTTCGGCTGGTTCTCGGTGCCGCAACCGGCGGCCGAGGAGCTGGTATGACGGTCGCAAAGGCAGTGTGGAGCCAAATTCAATCCAGCGATCACCGCTTGATGCGCCGCGTGCATCGATGGCGCGCGCCCCGATGGATTCGCGTTCTGATGGTAGTGGCCACGCGAGGAGGCGACGGATGGCTCTGGTACGGGCTCGGCTTGATCTTGCTGGTGTACGGTGGAGAGCAGCGCTTCGCCGCCATCGCGGCGGCCGGTTTCAGCGCCGTGGCGGGGATCTTTTTATTCCGCGTGCTCAAGCACACCAGCCAGCGCAAAAGGCCCTGCGAAATTGAGCCGCACTGTTGGGCCTTCGTCCTGCCGCCGGACAAATATTCTTTTCCTTCAGGACACTCGATCACCGCATTTGCGGTGGCCGTCACCGTGGGCCTGTTTTATCCCTTCCTGCAACCTTGCTTGCTGGTCCTGGCGGTGCTGATCGCTGCTTCGCGCATCATCCTCGGAATGCACTTCCTGAGTGACGTGATCGCCGGTTCGGCGCTGGGAGTCGCATTGGGCTTCGCCAGCTTCCACTTCTTCACACTTTTCTAGGCAGGGGAGAACCGAGCGGGTCAGTCGCCGTTGGAGACGACCACCGGAGCAGCGGTGGGGGCGGCCGCCGCTGGGACGGTTTTGCTCTGCAACAGTTCGACAAGCGCTCGATACAGGCGAGCGCGAACCTCAAAGCGCTCGTTGGCGCGCGTGATGTATCGGAGCAGAACGGTGATGCCGGAACTAGAGGGGCGAACGCTCAGCGAGGGCGTGGCGTGGAAGGATCGGCTGGCGGTGACACGATTCCACTCCGACTCGGCCAGCTCGGCGTTTTTGGCCGTCTCGTCGGCCGCAATTTTTTGGATGGCCTCCGCCATCGCATAGGGATCGACGCTTGCCGGTACCTGCATTTGGATCTCATCCCACAGCCATTGTCCGGAGGTTGAAAAGTTGAAGTAGTGTCCCTCGATCGCAAAGCTGTTCACGAAGGAGACCTTGCGCCCGGTGGGATGCCCGGCATCGGTCCAGTTGCCCGTTTCGAGCACGACCGTATGCAAGGGGCCAAGCTTCAGCACTTCGCCGCCGACGCCATTGATCTCCACCCAATCGCCGACGCGGATTCCGTCTTTGCCCATCAGTACAAACCAACCGAGGAATCCGACAATAAAGTCTTTCAAAGCGACCGTGAGCCCGGCGCCCGTGAGCGCCAAAACGGTTGCGAAGTTACTGGGGATGCCAAAAAGGATGAGCAGGATCAGAATCACACCCACAGCTTGCACGCTGACCAAAACCACGGTGTCGATGGTGCGTATCTGGCGACGGTCGCCAGCCATCTGTCCAAAAAATCGCTGTAACCAATCGCTGGCGACGAACACCACGAGAGTAATGACCACGATCCAGAGCGTGGAGACGAAGATTGCGTGGAGGAAGCTCTTGCCGCGCGCGTTCACCACTTGGCTCCAGCTGGCATAGACCGCGGCCAGTTGCTGTTCGTTCTGGATGCGGGGGCTGAAACTAGCGAGGGTTTTCTTCGCCTCGGTCTGTCGGCGCAGAATCGCTAGTGGGGCATTCGCCTCGGATGATCCGGCCGACGTCAGGTTCCCTTCTTCGGTTTGTTTGGCGAACCCGTCATACTGAGCGGAAAGTGCAGCCGCACGCGCGGAGGCTTCCTGTCCGGCTTGCTGGAGGCTTTTTTCCTTGCTGTGAAGCGATGCCCAGGCGCGGTATTCGGCTAGCATGTTGCTTTCGCGCGTGAGTTCTATGGCGGCGGTCTCGACCGGAGCGCCAACCTGCATCGAGGCACTGTGAGCGTCCGACGCTTTGTGTTGGTCCAGCAGTTGTTGAAGGGTGGCCTGCTTGTCGCCGCCGGCACTGATGAGATCCTGATGCGCCTCTTCCAGGTCATCCTGGTCAAGCGCGAGTTGGGCCTGCGCGATGCTGATTAATTCTTGAAGGCCGTCTTTCGCCGAGGCCTGGGACTGAGCGAGCGCGGCCGTGAAGTGCTGGATGCGGTCTTGATCCGCCGCGACGGCTGCTTCATCGGCCTTGACACGCGCGGCAAGATCGCGGGTCTGGGGTGTGGGGGGAGAGGGATTCTCGGTGGCGGCGTCGACGGCAGCTGCAAAGGCGAGATCGACGGAACGATCGCCCAATCGCAAGGCCTGTTGCGCGTAGTCCTGCTCAGTGTGGGTGACGGCGAGCTGCGCAAGTTGCTGCGCGGTCTCCAGCGGGCGCATATTCACGAGTTCGGAGGTACGACGAGAAAGCAAATGCAGGCGGTTGCGGTAGTCCGCCCAGCCGCGAGTGAAAAGCACAGCGCACACGGTGAGAACCAGCAGCGCGAGCAGAGTTGCGAGGATCGCTTTGTCGGTGCGCTTCATCGGGGCAGGCCAGGCACTTCAATTCTAATATGTGCCGAAGAGTTCGAGCCGAGAAATTGCCACACTTGCACGTCCGACTAGAGGTCCAGCGGAAGTGGGCTCTTGCCGGTGATGAGTCGCGCCGAGCGATTGTAAGTGAAGTAGAACCATCCCCATTGGATGAACACGAGCAAGCGGTTTTGAAACTCCACGATGTAAAGCAAGTGGATGAAAATCCAAATCAACCAGGCCGAAAGCCCGGAAAGCCGCAACCAATGCAAGTCGGCAACCGCCGCACTGCGGCCTAGCGTCGCGAGACTCCCTTTATCACGATAGCGGAACGGATCGATTTCCCCCCCGCGCAAACGTTCTTCAATGACGCGCGCCACGTAACGGCCCTGTTGAATCGCAGGCTGTGCCACGCCCGGCAGAGGCGCTCCGGTTTGATGGCTAAAGTTTGCTAGATCGCCGATCACGAAAATTTCGGGGCGGCCGGGCACGGTGCAGTCCGGTTCCACAACCACGCGACCGGATTTGTCGAGCGCCGCGCCCGCCTGGTTCAACAGGATGCGGCCGAGCGGTGAGGCCAGAACGCCAGCGGCCCACAAAATCGTACGCGTGGGAATGGTTTCACTTTGCTCGCCTTTGCTTACGCGGACACCAGTGGGTCCCACATCGGTGACAAAATGCGCGGTGCGGACCGTTACGCCCAGCCGTTCCAGCATCCTTTGAGCCGCTGTCGATAAGCTCCGCGGGTAGGAGGGGAGCACGCGGTCGGCCCCTTCGATCAAGATGATTTGCGCCTCGGATGGGTCGATTTTGCGAAAATCGTGACGCAGCGTGTCGTTGGCGATCTCGCCGAGAGCACCGGCCAGCTCCGCTCCGGTGGGCCCGCCGCCAACAATTACAAAGGTCAATAGCGCGCGGACTTTCTCTGGATCCGGCTCGCGCTCGGCGGTTTCAAAGGCCAACAGAATCCTGCGACGCATGTCGGTTGCGTCTTCGACCGTTTTCAGTCCCGGCGCGAACTGCTCCCATTCGTCGTGGCCGAAATATTGATGGCTCGATCCGGTGGCGACGATGAGCGTGTCGTATTCGACGTCTCCGTCGCTCAGGACCACGCGGCGGTTTCCAGTGTCGATCGCGGTGGCTTCCGCTAGAAGTACCCGGACATTTTTCTGCTTCTTGAGAATAGTCCGCAGGGGAGAAGCGATGTTTGCGGGCGACAGGGCGCCGGTCGCCACTTGGTAGAGCAGCGGTTGAAACAAGTGATAGTTCGATCGGTCGATCAGCGTGACCTCAACCGGCGCATGCCGGAGACTTCGCGCTGCGCTCAGCCCACCGAAACCGCCGCCGATGATCACCACCCGATGTGGGCCCGTCACGTTCTTCGGTCCTTCTGGCACGCGTCGAAACCGAGGGCAGGTTCGAGCTCCTATTTTTCAAGGCGGCCGGAACGCGACTTCTCGCGAGGAGGCTCGAAGCGGTATCCGACCCACGGCTCGGTATGAATGTAACGCGGGTGTCGTGGATCGGGCTCGATTTTCTTCCGCAGTTGGTTGATGAACACCCGCAAATACTCGGTTTCTTCGCCATAGTCCGGTCCCCATACGGCTTGCAATAGGCGGCGGTGACTCTCGGTTTTTCCCTGGTTAGCCACTAAATGATGTAGCAGCTCGAATTCCTTAGGCGTCAGGCGCACGGGCTGGCCACTTACCATCACTAAGCGCTTTTCAAAGTCGATCTTCAAATCGGGAGAGACAAACGGCGGCAAAGCTTCGGAAGGGTTGACCCGGCGGAGTGCGGCGCGTATGCGGGCCATCAGCTCCTCTGAGCCGAAAGGTTTCACCACGTAGTCGTCTGCGCCCGCGTCCAGCGCCTGCACCTTGTCACGCTCGCTGTTGCGCACCGTCAGCATGATGATGGGCACATCGGAGGTGAGGCGAATCTCGCGACAGGTTTCCAGTCCCGAGCGGCCAGGCATGTTGACGTCCAACAGAATTAGGTCGGGTCGTTCGAGGGGAATCCGCTCCAGCGCTTCCTCGCCGCTTTTGGCCTCGGCCATCGTATAGCCTTGGGAGATCAGCGTCGTCCGCATGACGCGCCGGATTTGAGGTTCGTCGTCAACGACCAAAATTTTCGCGGGGGTCATGGGTTGCTAGCGGCACGTACAGGCGCTTGGAGTTGACCCGGCCGGCCGCGCTCAACCGGCAGCGTAAAGGAGAACACGGACCCGTGTCCGCGCTGGCTGGTCAGGCTGATCGTACCGCCGTGCGCTTCCACGATTGCTTTCGCGATCGGTAAGCCCATACCGGTTCCTTCCACGCTGTAGCGCTGATCCCTGCCACGGTAGAATTTTTCGAAGATGAGCGACTGTTCCTGGTCATCGATGCCGTCGCCACGATCGGCCACGCTGGTGATGACAAATTCCCCGCCCGGCTCGGCTGTGATCCCGATGGGTTGGTCCGGCGGAGAGTAGCGATTGGCATTTTCGATCAGCTGCACGAGCACTTCGCGCGCGCGCTCCACGTCGACATGAACCAACGGCAGCCCCTCGGCAACTTGCACCTTCACGGGTCGGTTTCCGAGCGAGCTCCGGCAGTGTTCCAGCGCGGCCTTGATCACGTCGTCGATCGGACGCGCCTGCGCTTTCAGTTCCAGTTCGCCCGCATCGAGCCGCGCCATTTCCGCTGCTTCGCCGACCAGGTGGTTCAGCCGATCACTTTCCTCGTTGATGATGGTCAGCAGCTCCTCTCTCTGATCAGGGCGGAGATCCGGATTCGAAAGAAGATTCGTCACCGAGGCTTTGATGGAGGTGAGCGGCGTGCGAAGATCATGGGTCACCGCGTCGAGCAGAGCGGTCCGCAGCTTTTCCGCCTCGCGAGCCGCTTCGGTCTGACCAACCTGCTCCATGGCCCGTGCGTGCTCCATGGCGATCGCCACCAGGGTTCCAATAGCTTCCAGCGTGGGCCGCGGAAGAATCTGGCCGGAGATTCCTAGGCTGCCGACGGCCCGAACTCCGAGCCGCACCGGAAGAAAACAGACGCTGTGGGCGGCATCGATCACCGGCTCCTCGCGCGCCATGATCGTCTTCAGGGTCTCGGTATCCAGTTGAGAGATCACCGGACCGGAGCGGTAGACCTTTTGCTTGTCTGCCAAAAAGATCGCCGCCGCACCCACCTCAAACGCCTCGACGATTTGGACCGGCACGCGATTGAGCAGTTCCATGACATTGCGTGCCTGCAACAGGCCGCGGCTGAAGGAATACAGCCTTTCAATCTCCCGCCGTCTCGCCGACGCATCCGCGGTCTTCTGGCGCGCGCGCGCGGCCAGATGGCTGGCGATCACCGCCACCACCAGAAAGGTGAAGAGCGATGTCCAGTTCTCGGGGTCAGCAATCGCGAAATGGCCCGTGGGCGGCAGAAAGAAATAATCGTACGTCAACATGGCAGCGATCGACATCACCACCGAAACGGCCATGTCCCAAATCGTAGAAACGGCTAGAATAGCCAGGATGAACGTCAGCGCCACGGTGGTGAGGTTGGCGGAATAGACTTTGAGGTAGAAGGCCGTAATGCCGGCCACCAGCGCTAGCGCGCCGGCACATTGCAGCAGGCGGTTGAGCGAGGAGAAACGCACCAGGTCATTCTAGCCGGTGTAAAAGAGAATATAAACCGTGCGCAAGAGCCCTGAGCAACTGCTGGCGGAGATCTCTCCTCCGCCTGAAAAAGCGAAAGGTACGCTCAAGCTGTTTCTCGGCTATGCGCCCGGTGTCGGTAAGACCTACAGCATGTTGACCGAGGCCATTCGTCGCCACAGCCGCGGCGAAGACGTGGTGGTGGGAATCGTCGAAACGCACGGCCGAAAGGGCATCGCTGAACTGGTGCCCCAACTCGAGATCGTCCCGCGCAAGAAGATCGAATACAAGGGTACCGTTTTCGAGGAGATGGACGTCGACGCCATCGTCGTCCGTCGCCCCCAAGTCGTCTTGGTCGACGAGCTGGCGCACACCAATATTCCCGGCAGCAAACATCGCAAGCGCTACGAAGATGTCCTCGAAATCCTGGCAGCGAAGATCGATGTCCTGTCGACCGTGAACATCCAGCATATCGAAAGCATCGCCCCGACCGTAAACAGCTTTACCGGCGTGGTCGTCCGCGAGACAGTGCCGGACTGGGTGCTACAGATGGCAGCGGAAACGGTGATGGTCGATCTCACGCCAGAAGCGTTACAGAACCGGATGAAGCGTGGCGACGTGTATGGTAAAGAGAAGGTCGAGCAATCGCTCAGAAATTTCTTTCGCCGCGGAAATCTGATCGCCTTGCGCGAACTAGCCTTGCGCCAGGTGGCCGAACAGGTCGATCGCAGCCTCTCCTCCTACATGGATGAGAAGGACATCCACGAAAACTGGGCCGTGCGCGAACGGCTGGCCGTTTGCATCAGCTCGAACCCTCGCGCGCAGTATCTGCTGGCCCGGGCCGCCCGCATGGCCCGGCGTATGGATGCCGAACTGTACGCCGTGCACGTCGATGTGGGCGGTGATGCAAACGCACAGGATGACAAATCGCTCGAGGCGAATCTGAAGTTCGCCGAAAGTCTAGGTGCGAAAGTTGTACGGCTCGAGGGCAAGAGCGTGCCCGACGCCGCGGCCCAGTTCGTGCGCGAAAAGCACATCACCCAGATGATCTTTGGCAGAACGGCGACGGAGGGATTGAACAAGCTTCGTTATATGAATGCCATCAGCCGCTTCCTCCGTGACGCCCCCGCCGTTGACGTGCACATCGTCACCCAGGAGCCAGACTGACGCCCCCCCCGATGTGGCCGGAGCCGCTCAACCCTGATCGGTCGATGCTTCCAATCGTACGAGTTCGGCTCGAAATCCGCGCGTCTTGACCGCGCCATAAGCCACCCCCGCCGCGATCCAGGCCGTTCCCGCCATCTTGGCGGTCCGTCCCAGGTGCAGCCAGACAAAGCAGCAAATCGAAAATCCGAGCAGCGGAAAAACCAGGTTCGTCCAGCGTTTCTCGACTGCACGCACGAAGTAGCGCACAAGACAGGCTAGATTGACGCCCATAAACGCGATGAACGCGCCGAAGTTCAGCAGTTCGACGCCGCGTTCGTAACTGACGAAAAGCGCTCCGGTGAGCGCGACGGCTCCGATCAAAATCACACCGTTCATCGGTATGCGCCTGGTCGCGTCGATGGCACCGAAAAATTTCTTCGGGATCGCGCTGGTGCGCCCCATCCCGTATAGCAGGCGCGCTGCGGCGAGCTGCGCAGCCATGCCCGACCCGACATTGGCAATGAGAATTGTGAAATTCAAAAGATGGAACAGAAAAAAGCCGCCCACTTGCCGGGCCACGAGCGGAAACGCCGACTCCACCATGGCCCGGGGAAACGGCTTTGGTCCCCAGACGAGTTGCGCGATGTACACTTCAGCGGAAGAAAGCGCGCCCGTAATCAGGCAGACCAGCACCGTCGCGAGCAGGATATCGCGCCGAGGATTTCGCGCCTCTTCCGACAGCGTCGAGATGCCATCAAAGCCAATGTAGGTCAGGACCGCGATCGAAGCGCCACGAAACACACCGTGAAAACTGAACCTTTCGGGGTCATAAAACGGTCGCACGAAAAAGGCCGCTCCCTCACCGTGCAAACCCCAGAGAAACCGCGCCGCGAAGGCAAAGAAGATGATCACGACCACCATCATGGCGGAAGCCAGGACTTCGTTGATGCGCGCCGAGGTCTCGATGGCGCGCAGGTTCAGGGCGGTGAACAGCCCCGCGAATCCGATCGCGAGCATCGGGTAAGGGACGCCTGGCAGGATGTTTTGCGTGAGCTTGCTCGCAAGGACGACGCAGACCAGCGGATTCAATACATAGTCCATCACCATCGCCCAGCCCGTGACATAGCCGAGGGCGGGATGGATTTCTTCGGCTACGTAGGTGTAGGCCGATCCGGCCGCAGGATACGCTTGAGCCATTCTGCCGTAGCTTGTGGCCGTGAACAGCATGGCGACCATGGCAATCAGGATCGTGGTGACGACGTGTCCGCGGGCTTGGTTGTGAATCACTCCGTAGATGCCCATCGGGGCGATCGGCTGAACAATCACGATGCCAATCAAGATCAAGTCCCAAAGGCCGAGCGCGCGCCGTAGGCTCACCGTTGGGCAGGGGTGCGTCGTCTCGGGTGTCGACATCACTCGGTCCCAGGGGGCTGTATAGCGCGAGGCGCGCCCGGGAGGGGCAATCTCGCGGGCTCGATGTTCCAGCCGTCGACCGTCAATTCCGTTTCGCCTTGAAGCGCATCGCGCGAGAGAAACTGAACTGCGATTTCACGCGATTCGCCGGGCATCAGCTCGATGTAGTTGTCTTGCCACAGTACGGGCAGAATTTCCGCGTCTTCGTGTCGGCGGCGGACTCCCAGATAAACCTGAAAGGCGAGATGGTCGCTCGGATTGCGCAGCGTGACGCGTACCCGCGGTCCCTCGCGCCCCTGTTCGAGGGAAGCGGCAACGTCCATTCGGCCTGCGCTCGGCAATGATTGCAACTGAGTCAGATTCTCGAAAAAGGAAATATTCGTGTAGGCATCTGTGTTCGCCCAGTCGTAGACATTCGGCTCTGCGGAGAGCCAATAGAAATTCGTGCTCAGAATTTGGCCGACGGAATTTTCCAGCGCGAGCTTGACAAAGTAAATCGGCGAAGTCGGCATGAATGCTCTTTGCGGAAACGCCGTCACTTTTTGGACGCTATCGCGCGCGACCTCCACCTTGGCTCGCGCCGAAAATCTCTCGCTCAGGTTGGCGTCGTAGAGTTTTGCGCTTACGGTGAGCCCCGAAGCGTTCTCATAGGTGCTGTTGACGACAGAGATGCTCTGGTCGTCGTAGGAGTACTCTACGTGGAGCGGCTCTAAAGCCTTCTTCGCGCCGAAATAGCCGCCTGCGGGCTCGAGGTAATAATCGTAGAGATGCCAAATCAGAGAGGGCCAGGCGTTATTCAGCATCCATTGGATGACGCCGGTCGAATTGTATTTATTGCGCGAGTAGGCTTCGAACATAGCGCGCTCGGAGTCGTAAGCCATCGCTTGCGATTTGCGTTCGTAGTCATCGATGTCTGCGGCCGGTCCGTACGTGGCTCTCATGGTCCGTTCGAAATGCGTCAAGCGGGTGAACCGCTCGCCGCCTGCGTGATAGTTCCAGGCTGGGCTGTCGGGCAGGATATCCTGGGCAGAAAGCATTTTTCGCAGGCTTCCTTCGGGCGGGATTGCCGGACCAGTAGATATCTCCGACGCAAATCCGAAGGCACCGCCAAATTTCTGGGTGTCGGCAAGCCAATAATCTGGAGGCGTGTAGTCATAGGGGCCCAGCATTTTCATTCCAGTCGGATCGCCCAGAGCCACAGGCTTTTCCGAGGCCGCAGCCAGATAGGGATTCGGCCAATCGAGTGCCTTCAGCTCCGCGGCATAGGCACTCTCGACTTTTCCGGGGGGCGCTTCGTCGCTGCCGTTCATCCAGACCAGCACGCTCGGATGGCTGCGCATCCTGAGAATCTGCGAGCCGAGCGATGCTCGGGCCACGGCGAGATCGGTCGGCCCCCATTTCTTCCAGTCCATCCAGAAATCGCAGCAAGTCCAGCCGGCCAGAATCAGCACGCCCTGCTGGTCTGCCAGGTCGTAGAACAGGTCGGGGACCATCGGACCTTCCAGCCGAAGGGCGTTTAAGTTCAGATCACGGATGTAACGAAACTCGGTTTCGAGCCGCTCGCGAGATTCACGCAGCAGCATGTCCGGTGCCCATCCGCCTCCGCGGATCAAAATCCGTTGGCCGTTGACACGAAACAAGCGATGGCCCTTGGTATCCAGCTCCGATGTGACTTCACGGATGCCGTAACGGATCGATGCACAGTCTGAAAGGATACCGGCGGCTGACACACTCATCGTAAGTTCGTGAAGGGCTGGTGCGCCCATCTGACGTGGCCACCACAGTTCGGGATGGGCAATGCGGAGACTCGGAAATCGATCGGGCACAAAACGAGCGGTGGCGGTCTGGTACGGCCCCAGGGCGATCGATTCTGTCAGCTGGATACCCTCAAGCTGGGCCACGACGACTCCGGTGACGGGACCTGCCGTTAGGTTGCGCACCTGCGCTTCGACTGTGAGGTCAGCTTCGTCAACAGACGGCGTCGGAAAATGCGTGATGACCTGCGGATGGGCTATCTCAAGGGGGCCCGATGCTCCGAGCCAGACGCTGCGCCAGAGTCCCATGTCCTTATCGGGGGGTGTGGGATTCCAATCGTTCCAGTTGATGCCGAGGTCGTGCTCGGTCTGCGCGAAGTCTTCCACAGCAACCACATTCAGGGCGTCAGGCCGGACCGACCGGCTCACGTCGAATTGATAAGCGCGATACGCGCCACGGACAGCGGTTGTCGAAGCGATTTGCCGGCCATTGAGCCAGATATTGGCGCGGTTGTTGATTCCGTCAAAATCGAGCCAAAGATGAAGGCCCTTAAAACTTTCCGGCAGACGAAATTCGGTGCGGTACCACCAGGAGCATCGGAACGGGCTGTCGTTGGGCATGGGCAACTCGGAAAAATTCTTGCCGATGGGATACGCGGTGCCAGGAATCGAGCGAAGGTTCATGCCGAAATAGGGATCGGGATAGGTCTTATCTTGAACCAGCGCTGCGAGCACGGTAGAGGGCACGGCTGCCGCGTGCCAGTGATTTGTGGAAAATCCAGAGACCGAAATCTGCGCGCCCGTTGCGCGAACCTTGCACGAAGACTCTAGTCTCCAGTCATCGGTCAGCGGGAGCAGGCGGCGGGCCGGCGCTTTGGAATCGGCCATCGCTTGGGAAACGAGCACCCAGAAACTCATCGCAACGATGAGCGCAAGCGAGGCGCGAAGCAATTTGCGGAGAGAAATCACGGCGCGCCGAGCGGCACTTGGCACGCCAGCATCCTACCTCGAAGCATTGAGAATTTGGGAGGTGTTCCAGCCGCCACCGAGAGCCTTGATCAGGAGAACGCTCGCGACGACACGGCGCGTCAGGATGTCCACGGCGGTGCGTTCGTCGCCCAGTGCAGCCGACTGCGCCGTGGTCACTTCCAGATAGTTGGCGACGCCTCCCTTGTAGCGATTGTTAGAAAGCTCCAGAGAATGCTGGGCCGCAGCAACGGCGGCATCCTGCGTTTTGGCTTCGCCTTCCAGAATATTGAGGGCAGCGAGATTGTCCTCCACGTCCTGAAATGCGCTCAGTGTCGTTTGTCGGTAGGTATCGACGGATTGGCGGTAAGCTGCGCGTGCCTGCTCGCTGACGCCACGACGCTGGCCGCCGTCGATGATGGTTTGGGCGGCCGTTCCTGCCAGCAACCACAAGCCGCTCGGACCCTCGAGCAGCGTGCCCAAGGTTGCAGACTCGAATCCCCCGATGCCCGTCAGAGAAATCATGGGGAAGTAAGCCGCCTTGGCGACACCAATCTGTGCATTGGCCTCCTGGACGCGACGCTCTGCCCCCGCAATGTCGGGTCGCCGCTCCAATAGTTCAGAAGGCAGGCCCGGCGGGATCGGGGGCGGCGGATTTTTGAGCGGCGTCGGAGGCTGGCTGAACTCGGCAGGAGGTTTTCCGATGAGCACCGCGACGGCGTGCTCGAAGGCAGCTCGTTGGACTGTAACATCCTGATCCTGGGCGCGGGTGGTTTCCAGCTGCGTTTGTGCCTGGGCCACGTCCACAGCCGATGCGACCCCGCCGCTATAGCGGCTCTGAGTCAGCTCCAAAGCCTTTTCGTAGGCGTCGACGGTCGAGTCCAGAAGCTGCTTTTGCGAATCCAACCCGCGCAGCTGAAAATAGTCGAGCGCCAGCTCCGCGCGAAGGCTCAAGTCTACGTTGGCCAGGTCTGCGGCGCTGGCCTGGACCTCCGAACGCGCCCCTTCGACGGTGCGGCGCACGCGACCCCAGACGTCCAGTTCGTAGGAAGCATCGAGGGGTAACAAGTAGTCGGCGTAGGAGACAGGAGATCCCACACCTCCAAAAAGGGCTCGGTTTTGCGACTGGCGGTTCCCGGAAATCGTCGGCTGTGTGGAGACTGTGGGCGAGTATCCGGCGCGCGCAATCCGGAGCGCCGCCCGCGCCTGTTGGAATTGCTCCTCGGCGACTTTCAACGATTGGTTCGATACGCTGATTTGTTCTTCGAGGGCGTTTAACTGCGGGTCGTCGTAAATCTCCCACCATTTGCCCTTGGCGATCGCGTCACTCGGCTGTGCCTGCTTGAAAATTCCCGATTCCTTGTAGTCGGGCGGAACCTCGGTGGTCGGGCGCTGGTAGTTGGGACCTACGACGCATCCGCCGAGCACAAGCGCGCCGATGCCCAGTGCTCCCACCCGGCAGCACTGCGAAGCGACGCGAGATGGAGTTACATCATTTCTTTTGGTACGTGACTCGCCAGATCGAGTTTGAACCGTCATCGGTCACCATCAAGGAACCATCCGTCGCCACCGCCACTCCCACCGGACGGCCCCAGCAATCACCGGACGGAGTCACGAATCCGGTCAGGAAGTCCACATACTCGCCGAGGGCATGTCCCTTCTTCATCGGTACCATGATCACCTCGTAACCCGTGCGGACTGAGCGATTCCAGGAGCCGTGCTCGGCGGCGAACAACACTCCGTCATACTGCTTCGGGAATTGCTTCCCCTCGTAAAACGTGATGTTCAAGGAAGCGTCGTGCGGTTCCAGAAGTACATCGGGGACGATAGATTTATCCTTTAGTTCGGGATGTTTGCCGGGGAAGCGCGGATCGGGATGGCCACCGGTGTAGTACCACGGCCAGCCGTAGAACCCCCCTTCCTGAACATGCGTGATGTAGTCGGGAGGGAGGTTGTCGCCCAGTTCATCGCGCTCGTTCACAGACGTCCAGAGCTCGCCCGTCTTAGGATGGACCGTGACACCAGAGCCGTTGCGAATTCCCGATGCGTACACGTCGAGGTTCGAGCCGTCTGGATTGGCGACGAGAATGTCGGCGCGGTGGTACTCACTTTTATCCGTATCGATGTCCGTGACGTTGGTGTGCGAGCCAACCGCGATGAACATGCGCTTTCCATCGAGCGAGAAAGCAATCCCGCGCGCGAAGTGGTTTGGCCCAGCCGGCAGGTTCGGCACGATCACCTGCGGATCCCCGTTGGCCTTGGTGTCTCCATTGGTGTAGGGGAACCGGACGACTGCGTCAGTATTCCCGACGTAGAGATATTGCGGATTCGGACCGGGCGGGTAGAAGGCCAGGCCGAAGGGCAGTTTAAGCCCGGTCGCAAATGTTTCCATCTGCGCCGCCTTGCCATCGGCTGTCAACCCGCGAAACACCAGAATTTTGCCGGCATTGGTCGCGGCCACAAAGAAGTCACCGTTCGGTGCTGTGATAATCGTCCGCGGAGCCAGTGGCTTCTTGTCGTCGCCGATCAGGCTTTCGGCGTAGAGAGTTACCTTGAACCCCGCAGGCGCCTGCGGCCAGGCATCGGCTGGTCTGGGAACCGGCCGGGAGAAGACCGCCGCTGATTTCGTGGCATACGGCGCCGGCAGATCCTCGACGGTAATGTGGTGGACCGTGCCCGGCGTTTCACCGTGGAAGTCAGTGAATGGGCTCGTGCCTGTGTCGCCCTTGGTCGTGCCAGTGCCAGCAGGATCTGCTGCCGTGCGCGAGACGCTGGCAAAAGCAAGCGCCAGGCTCACACTGGCCAGGGCAGCCTTGTAGAGCATTTTCATCAAATCCCCTTTCATTTTGAATTAGTAGTCCGCACTGGGTGGCGGAGGGCTCACAGCCCCATTTTCCCCCGCAACAACCCGAACTTCTTCTCCTGTGATGATCGAGTCGGGTGGATTGGTAATGACCAGATCGTCCGGTGAAAGGCCGGAAACGACCTCGACCGTGTTTCCCATATCCCGGCCGAGCGTGACGCTCTTCAGCAGTGCGCGGTTATCCTTTTGGACCGTTCCCACCTGCAGTCCTTGCGCGCGAAAGATCAGCGCACTCACCGGCAGTATGAGCGTCCGCACGCTGGATGGAACCTTCAGATGCACTTGCGCATAAGCGCCCGGCAAGAGCTCTCCGCTTCGATTATCGACATCCACCTCGACCAGAAGAGTTCGGGAGGCCACATCGATAGCATTGGCGGTGCGAACCAAGGTTCCCTGGAAGCGGCGGCCCGGAAACTCCTGAAATTCCAAATCGGCGGTCAGCCCCACACGCGCCGACTGCGAGTAGTCCTGCGGCACGTTGATGTAGACGCGCAGGGTTTGGATTGCCGCGATGTGAAACAACTCGGAGGAGGCGGCCGGGCTTGCACCGGAATTGATTAGGTGGCCAACATCTGTATTGCGGGCCGTGATGACGCCATCAAACGGCGCATAGACCTTTTCAAATGATTGCAGCTCCTCCAGGCGTCGCACGTTGGAATCGGCCGAGGCGACCATGGCTCTTTTGGCTTCAAAATCGCCGTTGGCGTTGTCGACATCCTGTTTCGAGACAGAATCGGTTTTCAATAGGTCGGCGTAACGCGCAGCGGTAATTTCCGCCAGTCGGTAATTCGCGCGGGCAGTATTCAAGTCGGCGCGCGCTTGATCGAGCTCCTGATCCACCTCGGGCGTTTCGATTTCGGCGAGCAACTGGCCGGATTTCACGCGCCCGCCGATATCGACGTACCACTTTTTCAGGTACCCGTTGGTGCGGGCATAGATGGGGGAGTCTGAGAACGCCTGAAGGTTGCCCGGAAGGACGATTTCGGTTTGCGGCGCGCCCAGTGTTGGCCGAACGACCGCCACCGTGGGAACCGCAAGCTGGTTGGTCTGGCTGGCCAACGCGGCTCGTGCTCTCCGGCGCGGCACGATGCCCGCGATCACGACCAGTGCGATGACAAGCAAGACGATGACGAAGAAGGCCAGCCCGCGCCCAGGCCGTGGTCTGGCCAGGGGCCAATGGTCCTCCGGCGACATCTGTCCATTTTCCTGCCGATCGCTCATTTATTTCTGGCTTTTGCTCAATTCATTCGACGATTTTCCACGCGCATTCGTTTCACCGGCGTTTCACCGGGTGGCATTCTTCAGGCGCCAGCCATGGAGAATGCTGAAGACCACCGGCACGAAGAACAGGGTCGCTACGGTGGCGAACAAAAGTCCGCCGATCACGGCGCGGCCCAGGGGCGCATTCTGCTCACCGCCCTCGCCGAGCCCTAGCGACATCGGGAACATGCCGATGATCATGGCGAGCGCGGTCATCAGGACGGGGCGGAAGCGCGTAAATCCGGCGTCGAGCGCCGCATCGATGGACGTCTTTCCTGCTTGCAGTTTTTCCTTAGAGAAACTGATTAAGAGAATGCTATTGGCGGTTGCCACGCCCATGCACATGATGGCTCCGGTAAGCACCGGTACGCTGACGGTCGTTTTTGTGACGAACAAGAACCACAAGATCCCGGCCAAAGCGGCGGGCAAAGCCATCAGGATGATGAAAGGATCAAGCCAAGACTGGAAATTGACGACGATCAGCAGATACACCAGGACAATCGAAAATCCGAGGCCAGCGAGCAGGCCGAGGAAGGAGGCGTTCATCGTCTCGATCTGCCCGCGGACGATGATCGACGATCCCGCCGGCAACCGTTTCTCGCTTTCGTTGATAATGGGTCCCATATCACGTGCCACACCGCCAAGGTCGCGGCCGTCCACTCCTCCGTAAATGTCGATGACAGGTTGAATGTTGTAGTGAGTGACTTCGGCCATTTCGGCGCCGCGGGTAAACGAAGCTAGCCCGCCCAAAATCTGCGGCTGGGCGACCGGTGCATTGGCAACGGGAATATTTTCGAGATCCTGCGGAGACTCCACTCGATACTGAGGCGTCTGGGTGGTGATTTGATAGCTGACGCCGGTCTTCGGATCGAGCCAGAACTGCGGCTGGGTCTGGAAGCTACCGCTGAGCGCGATCAGCAAGTTTTCGACCACGTCGCGCTGCGTGAAGCCCACCTGGCTCGCCTTGGTGCGATCGACGTCCACATGCATGCGCGGGTAATCGAACGGCTGTTGGATTCGCGTGTCGATGATGCCCGGAACGAATTTGAGACGATTCATCAGCTCCATAGCGAATTGGCGGTTCGCTCCCAGGTTACGCCCCACGATCTGGATGTCGATGGGAGCGGGCAGGCCGAAATTTAGGATCTGAGTCACGATATCGACGGGCAATTGGTAAAACGTGACGCCTGGAAAATCATGGCCTAGCCTCGAGCGCAGTTCGCGAACATAGTCGTTGGTCTTGCGGTGCTGGGACGCCAATTCGACTTGAATGTCCGCATCGGCCGGTCCCACGGGCGCCGACGTACTGTAAGCGAGATTCAAAGTGCTGTAGGGGAGACCGATGTTGTCGATGATCGTGGTGAGCTCGGAAGGAGGAATCACTCGCCGGATGTCTTGTTCAACCTCATCGCAGATGGCGGCCGTGTCTTCGATGCGAGTGCCCGTGGGGGCACGCATGTGGAGCTTAAACTCGCCGCTATCGACCGTGGGGAAAAAGTCCTCTCCAATCACAGGTAACAAAGCAAAGGAAAGAATGCAGAAGAGCAGGAAACAGGTGACAAAAGCGGCCCGGTGACGCATGACGGTGCTAAGGAGCTGGTGGTAGCGCTCTCGAAAGCGGTCGAACCCCGTTTCGAATCGAGCCTGCATGCGGATGAGTGGATTGCGGGATCTCTCGGTCCGCTCGCGCCGTTCGTCTTCGGTCTGCTCGATTAACAGATACCGGGCCATGGTCGGGACCAGGGTGCGCGACAGGAGGTAGGAAGCCAGCATGGCGAAGATAACCGCTTCGGCAAGAGGCACGAAGAGATATTTGGGCACGCCGGTCAGGAAAAACATCGGCACGAACACGATACAGATCGAGAGTGTCGAGACCAGCGCGGGGACGGCAATCTGCGATGCGCCGTCCAGGATGGCCTGGATGCTTTCTTTTCCTTGATCGAGATTGCGATTAATGTTTTCGACTTCCACGGTGGCGTCGTCGACCAAGATCCCGACCGCAAGAGCGAGGCCGCCCAGCGTCATGATATTGATGGTTTCACCGAGCGCACTGAGCAAGGTCAGAGAGGTCAGCACGGAAAGAGGGATCGAAACGGCAATAATGATGGTGCTGCGCCAGCTGCCCAGGAAGACAAGGATCATCAGTCCTGTGAGGCAGGCGGCAATCGCACCCTCGCGAACGACGCCGACAATCGAAGCTTTGACGAATATGGATTGATCCGACAGGGCATGAATATCGATGTGCACCGGCAGCGAGTATTCAATCGACGGCAGCATTTTTCGAACGCCGGCAATGACGTCGAGCGTCGAAGCGTCGCCCAGTTTCAAAATGGACATCAGAGCGGAGCGAGAGCCGTCCACCCGAACGATGTTCGTCTGTGGCGTAAAGCCGTCACGGACATTAGCGACATCGCGAATGTAGATGGTCGAGCCATTGACGGTCTTGACCGGTAGAGCATTCAGGTCGGTAATGGTCGGCGCCGAAGCGTTTGTTTCGATGTAGTACTCAAACGAACCGATCTTGGCTGTGCCGGAGGGGAGAATCAAATTCTGGGCGTCGATTGCGTTTACCACGTCGAGCGGCGATAGCCCTTTGGCCTGCATCGCCGAGGTATTGAGATCCACCATGACCGTGCGTTGCTTACCCCCGTACGGATACGGTACAGCCACCCCGGTGACCGTGATGAGCGCCGTGCGGATGAAATTCTGGCCCATATCGGCCAACTGCTGCTCGGTAAGGCTCGGTCCGGAGAGACCAAGTTGAAGGATCGGCACCGAGGAGGCGTTATAGGTAAGAATGAAAGGCGGGGTAATACCGGGAGGCAGGTTTTTTACGATACTCTGGCTGATCGCTGTCACCTGCGCGACGGCGCCGGCGATGTTTGTGTGCGGGTGGAAGAAGATCTTGACCAGGCCGATGCCGTTGAGGGATTGCGATTCGATATGCTCGATGTTGTTGACCGTGGTGGTCAGCGAGCGCTCGTAATTATAGATCACGCGCCCGGACATTTCCTCGGGAGAGAGGCCTGTATACTGCCATGCCACCACGATCACCGGGATATCGATGTTCGGGAAGATATCGGTGGGCGTGCGCACAATCGAGAGCAGCCCGAGAATCAGGATCAGAATGGACATGACGACGAACGTGTAAGGACGGCGTAATGCCAGTCGAACGATCCACATTCTTAAGCGGCTCCTGAGATTCTCAACAGACAGGGCATCGCCCTGTGGCGCATGCCCCAAGCGCGCGGTGCTATTATCTCACCGTCGCGTCCGGCCTCGAAATTAGCAACGGGCCTGGATGCTCGGAAATACCTATCGCCACGCTCGCTGGCAAATGCTGTTCGATGGGTCGACAGGGACGATGCTCGACGTCGGCAGCCTCGCAGAGAGTACCGATCCTACTTCTGGGTTGATGTAAGACCTTCCTGAGCGGCTTCGAGAACCTGAATGGTGGGGACCAGACTGTGTCGCTCGAAGCACCGCGCCATAGCTTTGCCAATCTCATCGTAGCGTCCGGTGGCTAACGCGATGACGCTCGGTCCCGCACCGCTCAGCGCGATTCCGAGCACACCCGGCGTTCGGGGCAGGGCGAGCACTTCTCCGAGTCCGGGGATAAGCGGCTGGCGCGCGGACTGATGGATTCGATCCTGCATGGCGTCCCACAGCAGGTCATAGCGGCGGTCTTCGAGTGCAGCGACAAACAGGGCAGAGCGCTGCAGGTTAAAGACGGCGTCCGCGCGAGAAACACTCAAGGGGAGCACAGCTCGAGACTTTTTCGTTTCGAGCTTCACGTTCGGAGTGACGACGACCAGGCGAATGACCTTGGGCCAGTCCTTGCGCACCGCGGCGACGGTGCCGTCGCTGCGGGTGAACGTCACGACCAATCCTCCGAGCAGGGCCGCAGCGACATTGTCGGGGTGGCCTTCCATCTCGGTGGCGTAGCGCAAGGCTGTTTCTTTCGGGACGGAGCGGTTACCAACGGTGAAACCGAGTGCGATCCCAGCCACAGTGGCAGCGGCACTGCTGCCAAGCCCACTCGCCACTGGAATTTCGTTGCGCACGGCCAGGCGTACGCGCGGCAGTTCGAATCCTTCGCGTTCGGCAGTGTGCCGCATGGCCCGGAAAATCAGATTTTGCTCGGGCGATCTGGGAAGGTCAGAAGTGCCACGCACGCCGCGACTTCGGGCGAGCGTGCGGCCCTCAGGCCTGGAGAGCAGAGTTGCCCGCACGCTCAGATACATTTCCAGCGCCAGGCCCAGGCAGTCGAAACCGGCCCCCATGTTCGCAGTCGACGCCGGAACGCGCACTTCAAATGAGATTTGGCGAGAGGTCGTCATGGACGCCGATCAGGCGATCAACCGCCCGGGCGAGTCTGACCTAAGCTGCTACGTTGCTGCTTATAGCTGTTGCTCCAGGCTTGAGAGGATAGCAGCTTTGGTGGCTGCCGCATGCTTGGGAGTGTTCCGAAGAGCGCTGGCGAAGGCCAAATCTCGTTTGCCGCCGGTGTCAGACGAAAGACCTCCCTCGTGATAGCGAATCATATAGTCCGGATCTTTCAAAGCATGCCCGGTGAGAACCGCGATTACGTCATCGGTTCGGGCGATGTGGCCTGTCGCGACGAGCTTCTTGATGCCCGCGACCGTCGTAGCGGAAGCTGGTTCGCAGCCGATACTGTCGCGGCCGATCATCGCTTTGGCATCGGCGAGCTCCTGTTCGCTGACGGAGATGATTTGACCTCCTGAGCGTAGAACCGCGCGCAGTGCTTTTTTCCAGGAGACGGGGGCGCCGATTTTGATGGCGGTCGCCAGCGTCTGCGGGTTGTGGACCGGCTCGAGCTTGGAAGGGATGGACGGCTCGCGACCCGCCTGCTTTTTAAGATCGAGATTTGCGAACAGATGTGCCAGCGGCGCCGCCCCTTCTGCCTGGATCACGCTGAGTTTCGGCAAACGATCGATCATGCCGAGTGAGAGGAGCTCCTGAAATCCCTTTCCGAGGGCTGTACTGTTCCCCATATTGCCGCCGGGCACGACCACGTGATCGGGAACTCGCCACCGGCACTGCTCGATCAGCTCAAACGCAACCGTCTTTTGCCCCTCGATGCGAAAGGGATTGATCGAGTTCGCAATGTAGATCGAGGGTTCGCCGCCGAGTTCTTCGACCAGGCGCATGCAGGCGTCGAAGTTGCCGTCGATTTCCAGAACGAGCGCTCCGTAATCCAGGCTCTGCGCGAGCTTGGATGGTGACACCTGGCCGCGCGGTAACAGAATCGCGGCTTTCAGTCCGGAGCGCGCAGCATACGCGGCGAGGCTCGCCGCAGTATTTCCCGTGCTCGCGCAGACGGCGGTACGCGCGCCGGAAAGCATCGCCTGTGTCATCGCCGCGGCCATGCCCGTGTCCTTAAACGATCCGGTTGGGTTGTAGCCTTGATGCTTCAGACGCAAGCTGGCTATACCGCAATAGGCTGCCGAGCGCGGCGCATCGTACAAAGGTGTGTTGCCTTCGAACAATGTGACGAATGGAGCATCCTCTTCGAAGGGAAGCATTTCGAGATAGCGCCAGACACCGCTGACGTCGCGGGCATCCTCGGAGCGGGCGCCGAGGGCTCGACGCGATGACCACAGTTTACGCATCGCCATCGGACCGCCGGGGGCAGCGAGCCGGCACACGATTTCGAGCGTCTCACCACAGCGTGGACAAAGGTACACGCGCTCGCGAAGACCATAGGTGGCGGCGCACGCAACATTGATGCAGCGCTGCACGCCGGGCTCGGCGTTTCTTGTTGCCGCGCGCGCAGGCCTTCCAGCCATGTTAGGAAGCCTTGACTGTGGGCTCGAATGCAATGGGTGCACCGAGTCCAAATTCGCGGTGGGCCGCTTCCAATGCGGTTTTCATGTCCTTCTCTGCCACGACAAAGGAGATATTGCTTTCCGACGAACCCTGCGCGATGGCAATCAGGTTGACGTTCTCGCGGGCAACCGAGCCGAAGGTCCTGGCCGCGATGCCGGGAATCCCGCGCATGTTTTCGCCGACGACAGCGACAATGGCGATGTTCGGATCCAGCGTGATGTGCTCGACCGTTTCGTGCGCGACGTCCTGGGCGAACTCCTTCCGCAGCGCCTCGACCGTGCGTTGAGCGTCCTCGGCCGCCACGATGAAGCAGATATCATTCTGCGAAGACGACTGCGAGATCAGTAGAACGTTGGCTTTGAGTGCGGCGGTAGTTGAAAACGTACGGCCGACCACGTCCGGTAGCCCGACAATGCCCGGTCCGCCTACTGTGATGAGTGCGACGTCTCGAATTGCTGTCAGTGCCTTCACACCGCCGCCATTGCTGCGACCCCTCGGCGTGATCTTTGTGCCCGCGCGTTCCGGTTGGAAGCTATTGCGAATCCACACGGGGATGCCCGCCTGCTCGACCGCGCGGAGCGTCTTAGGATGGAGCACTCTGGCGCCAAAATAAGCGAGCTCGCTGGCTTCGCGGTACGAGATATCCGGAATCGTGCGTGCTTCTTTGACAAGTCGTGGGTCGGCGGTCAACACGCCGTCCACATCGGTCCAGATGATGATTTCGTCCGCCTCGAGTGCGGCTCCCAAGATCGTGGCGGAATAATCGGAGCCGCCGCGGCCAAGCGTCGTAAGGATGCCAGCGTTGTTCGCGCCGATGAAACCGGTGGCCACGGGGGTGATGCCGAGATCGAGCAAGGGGCGCAGCCGCGACTGGGAGTGCTCGCGTGTGGATTCCATGATGGGATCGGCTCCGCCATGAAACGAGTCGGTAACAATTAATTCGGTGGCCTCTACCGATTCGCTAGCCACGCCAAGTTGCTCGAGCGCGCCCACCACCATCGGCGCCGAAAGCCGCTCGCCGAGGCTCGAGATCGTGTCGAGAGTGCGTGGAGTGAGCTCGTGAAGCAGTGCCGTGCCTCTACATAGCTGCTCGCCTTCAGCAAAAATCTTCCGAAGAGACGCCGACAGCCATTTGCACTTATTTTCGTCGTGGATCAGCTCACCGACAGCTGCCTCATGCTGTTTTCGGAGCGCCTCAAAGATTCGACAGGCTTGCTCGAGATCACCCGCTTCAGCGCGCCGGGCCGCTTCGATCAGGCGGTTCGTCACGCCCCCCATGGCCGAAACGACAGCGACCACCGGGCCTTCTCGCGAGGCGTCTCTTAGGATCTGCGCCACACGCGCCATACAAGGCGCGTCGCCCACAGACGTGCCGCCAAATTTCATCACGCGCAGTGGCTTTTTCATGGGTCAGGAGAATCCAGCGCGATGCAATTCGAACTGGCCTGGAGTACGAAGTAATCCGGCTTTCCGGACGTTCGCGCTCAAAAAACTATACACTATGGACCGATTTCGTGCGATGGGAGCGATGTACTGTTGCAGTACAACAACTAACCTAGTTCGCAGTGCCTAGTCCGGGCACGCCGTCCCGTGAGGCGGGGCCCCGGGCTACCAAGCGGCGAGAGCAGCGATGAGCGTGCCCGCTTGGGGCGTGCCAAGCCCGGTGAGGAAGCGGTAGCCAGCCCCCGCGGTGGACAGTGTTCTGAAGGTGCCGTTTGTGGTTGTCGCGACGGCGTTGAAATCGATTGCGACCGCCGATTTCCCGATCGTATAGAGGCTCGTGTCTGCGCTCGCCAAAGCGGCCTTCCCTGCAGCCGCTCGCGTTTCGTTGACAATCGCGATGAGCGCAGCCCACTGCGGCGTGCCGGCGCTCGTCCCACCAACCTGGAACCATCCGGCATTGCCGCTGACGCCAACTGAGTCATAAACCGCAACGCCCGTGCCCGGGTCCGCGTCGAAGGAAACGTCGGGCGTGCTCCGGTATCCCTTCCAGTCGTAGGGGATGGGGAACTGCGCCTGAAACAGGGGTTCTGGCTCGAACTTGCTCAAGCCTCCGCCACTGCCGCCCCAGGCGGTTTCGCTCTGGTAGTTGCCGTTCGACGCCAGGTGCAATGAAGTGCCGCCAACCCCGATCACATCCGGGGAGGCGGCCGGGTAGGAAACGCCTGTCCCGTTGTCGCCAGCAGCGGCCAGGAATGTGACGCCGCTCGCTACGAACTGATTGTCGTAGTTGCGCTCGCTCGGAAATTCATTGACCGTCCAGCTCATCGACACCGCCGAAGCGCCGTTGCGAACTGCTGTTTGGACGCCCGCGAGCAGGTTGGTCAGGCTATTTGTGGGCGTCTCAACCAGCAGGATTGTTGCGTGCGGAGCGATGCTATGCGCCCATTCAATATCGAGTGCAATCTCCACGGCCCAGTTGGAGTTGGCTGCAGGCTGCTGCCCATTGGAGTAAACCTTGCGGAAACAGCCGTTGGCGCTGGTGCAGGCGGGCAGGCCAAACTGGGCATCGAATACGCCTAGATCCGCCTCGGCGTTCGGGTCATCGTACGCATCCACAATGCCGATAATCTGCCCTGCGCCTTGATTGCTGATTTGATCGAAGCCGTAGGCATGGCGCATTTCAGACGGAGCGAAAGCCGTGGAAGGAGGTCCCCCCTCTGAGCTGGCAGCCGCCAGTTGAATCTGGTACTGAGGTCGCATAAAAGTGCCGGGGATTTCGTCGCCCTTAATCTGGTGCGGTAGGATGGTGAAGAGGTGCTGGGCACAGGCGGGCCCGCAGACGACCAGCGCTGCTAGGAGCACGAGGAGAGTGCGTCCGGATGTGCGGAATCCCTCAGTGGCCATTGGTTCCCTCAGCGTCGTGCTGGAACAGGTGCTTGTGACGAACAACAGAGTAGCTTCCGGGCCAGCACTGGACGATAGGCCAGGATTCACAACTGACTGGTACGAAAGTTCAGGTGAAAACTGAATTAGAGGGCATGAATTCTAGGCCAGGTCTAGGTTGCACAGGGAGCGGCGGAGGGACAGGCAAGGCCTTCGGTGGCTAGGGCTTACCGAGGCCCGTGCGGTCGGCCGCAAGCTTTCCGGTATAGATCGCCATCCCCACGGCAGCGTCCAGGCCTGCACGCGCCAAGGCACTTACCTCGCGCATGCTGGCGATGCCACCCGCGGCGGTGATGGGCAGTGAAGTCGAGCGCCGGAGCATCCGGAACCAGGAGAGGTCGGTCCCTTTCATAGTTCCCTCGTTATCGACAAAAGTAGAGAGGAAGCCCGAGCAGAAAGGCTCGAGCTCAGCGACGACATCGCTTGGCCGCAACTTCAGGCGTTGGCGCCAGCCGCGAACGACGATCCAACCCTTGTCGGTATCCAGTGCGACCATGACCCGCTTTCGACCGACGCGCTTGGCCAGCTTGGAGAGAAACTCGCGATTGACTTCGCCGTGGTGGAAGGCGGCACTGCCGACGATAATTTTCTCCGCGCCCCAGGACAGAACTTTTTGCGCGCGGGCGACGGTGCGAATTCCGCCGCCCACCCGGACTTTTTTTTTCGCGCGGCGGCAAATCAGCCGGATACAGCCTCCGTTGTCTCCCTTGCCGAAGGCGGCATCGAGATCGATCACGTGGAGAATCGGATAGTCGCGGAAGCAATCAAGCAGCCCGAGAACATCATCCACGGCGAGAGCACGCCGCCGTCCGCGTACCAGTTGTACGGCCTTGCCATTCTGCAGGTCGATGCAGGGAATGATCATAGGATCCAGTTACCGGCTTAGGCGCACGGACACGCCACGCTCAGCCAGGAACTTTTTTAGCGCGCCAATCGAATGAGTTGCCGTATGGAAGATCGAAGCGGCCAGCGCAGCATCGGCACGCCCAGCGGTGAAGACCGCAAGAAAATCCTCGAACGCTTTGGCGCCCCCCGACGCGATCACCGGGACAGGGACGGTTGACGCGATCTTCCGCGTCAGCTCGCAATCAAAGCCAGTGCATGTGCCATCGCGGTCGATCGAAGTGAGCAGGATTTCCCCGGCTCCGCGCGAGACGGCCTCCAGCGCCCACTGGGCCGCATCCTTTCCCGTCGGGTCGCGCCCTCCGCGGGTATAGGGCTCCCACGAGCATCCCTTGCACTTCACGTCGATCGAGAGAACCACGGCCTGCGCGCCGAACTGCTGAGCAAGTTCGGAGAGCAACTCGGGCCGCTCTACAGCCGCCGTGTTGACGGCCACTTTGTCTGCACCCGCGCGCAGCACGGCTTGGCCTTCTTCCAGAGTGCGGATGCCGCCGCCGGCCGTGAGAGGGATGTGCAGCTGTCGAGCGACGCGTCGGATCGTTTCGAGAAAAGTGGCGCGGCCTTGGTAGGACGCGCTGATATCCAGCACGACCAGTTCATCGGCGCCTTCTGTGTTGTAGCGCCCTGCCAGCGCGGCTGGATCGCCCATGTCGCGCAGTCCCACGAACTCGATGCCCTTCACAACGCGTCCGGCATCCACATCCAAACACGGAATAATTCGGTGCGCGAGCGTCATGCCACGGACTCCAGGAAATTGCGAAGAACCTGCGCGCCTGTTTCTCCCGACTTTTCCGGGTGGAACTGCACCGCGGCCAAATTGCTGCGTTCGATCACGGCGGCAAAGGGGAAACCGTGATCGCAGGCCGCCACCGTGCATGGTGCCGAGGCGGGCGCCGCGTAGGAGTGTGCGAAATAAAAATAGGCGTCCTCGGCAATACCGTGCAGCAGCTTGCTCGGGTGCATGCGTCGGACCTGGTTCCAGCCGATGTGGGGCGATTTCACATCAGTGGGCAGAGCGCAAACCTCCTCTGAAAAGAATGCGAGTCCCGGTTCGCCGGGTGCTTCCTCGCTCGAGGCGAACATGGCTTGGAGGCCCAGGCAGATTCCGAGGATCGGCTTGCCAGACTCGAAGGCCGCCCGCAACGGCAGTGCGAGATTGCTCTTACGCAAACCGTGGACGAAAGCGCCAAAGTGACCCACGCCGGGCAGGACGATGGCTTGAGCGCAGTGGAGTTTCTCGGCCGCTACGGCGCGCTCGGTCTGGGCCCCGAGTTTTCCGAGCGCGCGCTCCACCGATGGTAGATTCCCCGCGCCATAATCGACGATTGCAATTTTCACAGCAGCCCCTTGGTGGACGGCAGAACGCGGCGAAGCTGCTTATCGCGCGTCGCCGCAAAGCGCAGCGCCTTCGCAAAGGCCTTGAAGATGGATTCAACCTGATGGTGGGACGATCGGCCATAGATGAGGCGCAGGTGCACGTTCGCTTGTGCGGAGGAAGCAAAGGCACGGAAGAAGTCCTCCATCAATTCGGTTTGAAAATCGCCGACGCGCGGGGCGGAAATCTTAAAGTCGCACACGCAATAGGCGCGACCCGAGAAATCAAGTGCGGCGGCCGCAAGCGAGTCATCCATCGGCATCAGAAAATATCCGGCACGTAGAATCCCGCGCTTCGATCCCAGCGCCTGTTTGACCGCATCGCCCAGAGCGATTCCCACATCCTCCACGGTGTGATGCTGGTCGACATCGAGGTCCCCTCGCGCACGGAGATCCAAATCAAGCGCGGCATGGCGCGCAATCTGCTCAAGCATGTGATCGAAGAAGCGAATACCGGTTCGGATCGTCGACTTTCCGCGGCCGTCGAGATTAAGTCGCAACCGGACGTCCGTTTCTTTTGTAGCGCGACGCAGGCTTGCTCGTCTCATAGAATGCTTTCCAGCTCGCGCAGCAGTCTCCGTGTTTGATGCAAAGTGCCGAAGGTGATGCGAACGTATCCTTCGCCGCCGAAGTCGCTCGATCGATCGCGGAGCAGAATTCCTTTGTGCTCGAGCGCGCCGACGATTTCCTTGGCTCGCTTGCCGAAATAAACCAACACGAAGTTGCCGGCACTGGGAAATGATTTCACGCCAAGGCGTGCAAGACCACGCTCCAATTCCCGCCGGCCCCGCCGAGCTTCGCGCACGGTCCAGGCAACGAATCGGCGGTCTCGCATGACCGCTTCAGCCGCGGCCAGCGCTGCCACGTTCACCGGGTAGGGCGATTGCGCTTTCCGCATGTTCCGGGCCATTTCGGCGTGGACGAAGAGGCAGCCCAGACGCAACCCGGCCAGACCAGCCGCTTTCGAAAACGTGCGCGTGACAATCAGATTCTGGTGGCGCCGAATCCAGCCGATCACCGTGACCCCGGAAAACTCGAAGTAGGCCTCGTCAATCACAACCAAAGTGCGTTGGGCGGCCTCGAGAACTCGCCGGACATCGGCCGGAGATAGCAGATTCCCGGTCGGGCTACTGGGATTGGGGAGAAAAAAAACGACCGGACCCTTGTCGAGTTCGCTGATCACTTCCTTCCACGGGAAGCGCATCTCGCGGTCGTAACGGGGCGCCACCACGCGTGCGCCAGCCAACTCGGAATAGAAGCGGTACATCGCGTACGTCGGCTCGACGAGGAGCACGCGATCATGCGAATCGACAAACGTGTTCACGACCAAGCTCAACGCCTCGTCGGTGCCGTTGGTCAGCAGAAACTCTTCGGGCCGAACGCCGAAATGCCGAGCAATCTTGCTGCGAACGGTTTCTTGTTCGGGATAGGTAGAGATCGAAGCGGCGGCCAGTTTTCGAAGCGCCCGGCGGACGGCTGGCGAGCAGCCGAGGGGATTCTCGTTGAAGTCCATCCGCAGCTTGTCCGCTCGACCTTCTAACGGTGGATGATAGGGACGCATCCGTTCGACGGCCCGCCGTATGCCAATCGCTTTCACGCGCGTACCTCGACCGAGCGCGCGTGTGCGAGCAAACCTTCTGCGCGTGCGAATTCTTTCACCACAGGCGCAAGTCGGCGAAAGCCAGTGGGCGAGACTTCCTGCACACTGATGCATTTCACAAAATCGGCAACCGAAAGGCCACCGCGTGTGCGCGCCGCACCGCCTGTGGGAAGGACGTGGTTGGTTCCGCTGGCATAGTCGCCGAAAGATTGTGCGCTCCAGTCACCGATAAAGATGCTGCCGGCGGACTGGATTCGATCGACGATAGCGGCTGCGCCTCCGGTCAGACTCAGGTGCTCGGGAGCAAAGCGGTTGATAAACTGCGCCGCCGCGGCAATATCCCGGGCCAGGAGCGCTAAGCCATTTCGTTCGAGCGAGCGGCGGGCGAGGTTGGCCTTCGGCAGGGCGGCCAGCTGGCTCTCGATCTCCGACCTTACCGCGTGTGCCAGCCGAGCGGAGGTCGTAACCAGAATCGAAATCGCATCGGGATCGTGCTCGGCCTGAGCGATCAAATCCGACGCGATGAAGCGCACATTACCGCGCGCCGCGAAGACCAAAGCTTCGGTGGGGCCGGCGAGCATGTCGATCGCGCAATCGTCGCTCACAATCTTTTTCGCGGCGGTGACAAAGCGATTGCCCGGGCCGCAGATTTTGTCCACGCGTGGAATCGAGGCCGTGCCATGAGCGAGCGCAGCGATGGCCTGCGCGCCGCCGACTCGTGCAACCAACCTCACACCCAGCAACTCGGCCGCAGCCAATAATGCCGGGCCGGGTTGCGGGCTTGTGACGATAATCGTACCGACGCCAGCTTCCTGGGCCGGGATCACCGTCATAAGCAGTGTTGAAACAAGTGAGAAACGGCCGCCGGGAAGATAACATCCGATTGACTGGACTGGGCACACGCGTTGCCCGGCACAAACCCCCGGCTCAACTTCCATTTTCCACTCCTGCGGTTTCTGGCGGCGCGCGACGAGGCGAATATTGCGCGCGGCGTGACGGATGGCAGCCAGAAATGGTTTCGAGACCTGCATCCGTGCAGCAGACAGTTCCGCCCGCGAGACCCAGAGGTTGCGAGGGCTGACCGCGACGTGATCCAGTCGCTTCGTCCACTCAAACAGCGCCCGATCGCCGCGGCGGCGGACATCTCGGACAATGTGCGCTGCCACTCGCTCCGCTTCGCGGCTGGTTGTGCGACGCGAGGCGAGGACCCGCTCTTCCACGGCGTTTGTGAGACGGAGAATGCGCATCAATACACGACCTTGTTGAGTGGGTATTCGACGATGCCCTCCGCACGCGCTGCCTTGAGCCTGGGAATCAACTGTCGCACGTTTTTTTCTTCGATGACGGTGTTAATTGCCAACCAGTCGGGATTGCTCAACTGTGCTACGGTAGGATTTCTTAGCGCCGGAAGCGTGGACAACACTGTTTCCAGATCTTCTCGCCGCACGTTCATCATCAAGCCTACGCGGTTATAGGCTTGGATAGCTCCATCGAGCAGCAGCACGATGTTTTCAATCTTCTCCCGCTTCGAGGGATCTCGCCACGCGGTGCGATTGGCGATGAAGCATGTGGCAGATTCAAGAAGCGTGTCAACGACACGCAAGTGATGGGCACGCAGTGACGAACCAGTTTCCGTTACCTCGACGATCGCGTCAGCCAGCTGCGGCACCTTTACTTCCGTAGCGCCCCAGGAGAACTCCACCCGTGCCTTCACGCCGTGTCGCGCCAGATATTTCTCCGTCATCTTGACGGCTTCGGTGGCAATCACTTTCCCTTCGAGGTCGTGCACGGTTTGAATCGATGAATCCTCGGCCACTGCCAGCACCCAGCGCACGCGACCCAGGCCCGTCTTGGAATACACCAGCTCTCTGACTTCCTCTACGTCCGCACCGGTCTCCTGAATCCAGTCCTTGCCGGTCAGACCTGCATCCAGCGCGCCATTTTCCACGTAGCGAGCCATTTCTTGAGCGCGCACCATCATGCATTCGATCTCCGGGTCGTCGATGCCGGGATAATAGCTGCGGGAATTCACCGAAAGGCGCCAGCCGGCTTTTGCGAACAGCTCGATCGTTGCTTCCTGCAAACTGCCTTTGGGGATGCCGAGTTTCAAGCGGCTCATGGTTTGGTTCCTTTCCCGTACAATTGCTCGGGCGCGATCGCGCGCTCGTCGATGACCGTGGCTGAGCCGTCCGGAGCGAGCCGCCGAAAGAAACAGCTCCGATACCCTTCGTGGCAAACGGCGCCGCCTTCCAGCTCAGCGCGGACAAGCAAAGCGTCCTGGTCGCAATCGACGCGCAATTCGCGCAGCAATAATTTCTGACCGCTCGTTTCGCCCTTGGTCCAAAGTTTTTGGCGCGAGCGGCTGAAAAAAGTCACCAAGCCGGTTTGCTGCGTTTTGGCCAGTGCCTCGCGGTTCATGAAGCCGAGCATCAGGATTTCACTACTCACCGCATCCTGAACGATCGCCGGTATCAATCCATTTTCCTTCTCGAAGTCGAGTTCCATTTTCCTCCCCCCTAGAAACAAAAAGCCCGCTGGGCGTTTGCCGCGCCAGCGGGCTTAGGAGTGCTGTTCCGATTACGAACTAGCCACACCGCCGCGGGCACGGGGTTACGGGATGATGGGAGTGATGCGCCCGCAGCAGGTTCATAGCAGCACTGAAAGTATGACAGGCCGTCGGCTTTGTCAAGCGCGGCATCGTTCCCCGGCCTAGCGCAGCAGATCCTCGAGCTGGACCTTGACGTCTGTCTTGGCGTCGCGGTATTTCACGATGACGGGCGTGTAGAGCGAGAGATTCCACTGCTGGCCGCGCCCGTGGGGAATGGCTCGCGAGCCCGCGACCACGACGGCGTTCTCCGGGATCACCAGCGGCTCGTCATCCGATGCAGTCACAATCTTGCCGGTCACAATGTCATAAACAGGTGTAGAACGGTTGAGAATCGTACCGGTGCCGATCACGGCGCGCCTTTTTACAATCGTTCCCTCGTAAACGCCGCAGTTTCCTCCGACGAGCACTTCGTCCTCGACGATCACGGGCATCGCCCCCACCGGTTCGAGCACCCCTCCAATCTGCGCCGCCGCCGAGATGTGGCACTTCCGTCCGATCTGTGCGCAGCTTCCCACAAGCGCGTGTGAATCGATCATCGTTCCTTCGTCCACGAACGCGCCCACGTTGACATACATCGGCGGCATGCACGTAACGCCCTTGGCGATGTAGGATCCGTCACGGATGCTCGAGCCGCCGGGCACGATGCGCACGCCCGAAGAGGCATCGAATTTTTTCACCGGGAAAGTGGCCTTATCGAAGAAGGGCTGGCGCGTCGCGTCGATCGACATATCGACGATCGCGCCCATGCGGAATCCGAGCAGGATTCCCTTTTTTACCCAGGCATTCACCCGCCAGCCGGTCCCCTGCGACAGTTCCGGTTCGGCTGCGCGGATTTTGCCTGTATTGAGAGCATCCTTGAATTGTTGAAACAGCCGCCAATGCTCGTCGGTGTAACGCCCGGGGTTTTCATCGAACAGTCGCCCGATCTCCCGATGGAACTCAGCGGGCAGCATAGACCTGCGGAACCAAACCCACCGTTTCAAGCGCGCTTCGGATTTTGGCCAGACTCTCCGGCTTCGGCGCGACCAGCGGGAGGCGGAAAACCGGCTCGAGCAGCCCCATCAATGCCATGGCAGCCTTCACCGGACCTGGATTGGTCTCGATGAAGTTCGCTTCCATCACCCGGGAGTAACGGCGATGAATTTCACGCGCCGCCGAAAAATCGTTTTGAAGTGCGAGCTCAACGATGCGGGTCATTTCCGCGGGGATCTCATTCGACGACACCGAAATGAGACCCTTCCCACCGAGCGCCATGAGCGGCAGTGTGATCGCGTCATCACCGGAAAGCACAAGGAAACTCGACGGCACCAAGTCCAGCAGCACCGCCATCTGGGAAATGTTTCCGGAGGCTTCTTTTACTCCGACGATGTTATTGATTTCGGCCAGACGTGCCACGGTGGCTGGTTCGATATTGACGCCTGTGCGTCCGGGAATGTTGTAGAGGATGATCGGCAGTGAAATCGCGGAGGCGATCGCCTTGTAGTGCTGAAAGAGGCCTTCCTGCGTGGGTTTGTTGTAGTAGGGCGCTACCGACAGAATTCCGTTCGCGCCCATTGCCTGAAATTCGCGAGCCATTTCGATGATGTGCGCTGTGTGGTTGCCACCGGCACCAGCCAGCACTGGGACTTTGCGGGGTTGCGCTTCTTCGATAGTGATTTCTACGGCGCGCCGCTGTTCGGCGCTTGTAAGCGTGGGGCTCTCGCCGGTCGTGCCGCAGGGCACGAGGAAATCGATCCCCGCGTTGATCTGCCGCCTGACCAGACGGCGCAACGCCTCTTCATCAACCGACGAATCTTTGTGAAACGGAGTAACCAGCGCTGTGCCGCATCCTGTGAACATCGCATGCCTCCCTCAGAAATCCCGAGCCCCTATTCCAATTCGTTCACGATCTGGCGAAAATCGAAAAATCCTCTCTTGCCGACGATCCAGCGTGCCGCCCGCAGCGCCCCACGCGCGAATCCCTCCCGGCTTCGAGCCGAGTGCCGAATCGTGAGGGTATCGGCGGCGGAGTCAAAGCCGATTTCATGGGTTCCCGGGTGCGCGCCGGCGCGGCTCGCGCTCGTATCGATGGGTCTCACGTAGCCATTTTGCTTCATCGTTTCAACCAGCGCCAGTAGTGTTCCCGACGGGGCATCCTTCTTCGTCGCATGATGGATTTCCCACGCCCAGGCACCATAGTCGGGTTGGCGGCCCATGCGGCGCGCTGCCTCGGCAACCAGTTGGAAGAAGATGCTGACACCGACTGAAAAGTTCGGGCTCCAGACTAACCCGGTTCCGGCGCGCTCGACGGCTTTCCGGGCGCGGTCCATTTCACTGAACCACCCCGTCGTGCCAACCACAGCATTCACGCCGAGTTGCGCTACGCGCTCAATGTTTTCTGGCGCCGTCGACGGAGTCGAGAATTCGATCGCTGCATCGATCCCCCGGAAATTTTCTTTCGTGAGCCCTTCGAACTTGGCGTTGTTGTCAACGTCGAGGCGCAGCTTCACTGCGCACCCGTACTGCGGAGCCAGTTCTTCGATGAGGTGCCCCATTTTGCCGTATCCAACGATCGCCAGATTCATCGGTGTCGTCTCAGGATCTTGCCAAAAGGCTCTTTACCACATCCGCATACATTCCGGAGGCCTCGGAAAGCTCGCGTTTCGAGATTCGCTCGTCCTCGGTGTGCGCCACATGGATGCTGCCCGGCCCGACCAACAGCGGCTCACCCCAGCTCCCCCCGAATACGGGTACGTCGGTCGTGAACGATACGACGGTGGTCAGCATCCCATCGACGCTCTGAAAATGGATGGGAGGGATGAATAAAACCTCCATCAATTGTGCGCGTCCACCAACAGCGCGCTGGAGCGCCTCCCGCACGGGCGCTCGATCGCCCACCATGCGCACCAGAATTTCAGCTTTCGCGGCATCGGCCACCACGTTAGGCGCTCGGCCACCCGAAATCGTCCCGATATTCATGGTCGACGACCCAAGCAAGGAATCCTGTGGCAGCGGAACTTTGCGAATCGCCTCGAGTGCGTCGAGCAGTGCCTCGATGGCCGATTCACCCAGCTCCGGATACGCCGAATGTGCCATTTTCCCGTGCGCGACAAGCTCGAAACGCAAAGTACCTTTCGAGGCCAGCGCCAGCTTGTTTTCAGTTGGCTCGCCGTTCACAAGATACTTGGAACCGCGAGGCTGGCGCGCCGCCACCGCCGCGCCGGCGCTATTGCGTTCTTCGCCGACGACGAACAACAGCGCAAACTTCCTCACGTTTTGGCGGAGCAGCGTTTCCGCCCCCTTGACCATCGAGGCGATGATTCCTTTGGCGTCGCAGGCCCCACGCCCCCAGATGAACTCAGAATCCTCGCGCGAAGGGAAAAACGGCGGGACCGTGTCGATGTGCGTCGACAGTGTCACGACCGGCTCTCCCCAACATGCAAGCACGTTAAAGCGCCCCGCCTCGACGTCCATTTTTTCCACGTGCCCCTCGGTCTCGGCCGCGATCTGACACAAATAGTCGTACAAATACGATCCGACCTGGGCTTCGTTGTCCGTGATCGACTCGATGTCCACAAGCGCTCGTGTCAGTTCAATGACATTCATCACTTGCCTTCGTGGGATGGTGGAGAAGCAGAGGGAAGGAATCTCTCTCCTCGATAGCGCTCCATCCCGGCTTGCCGGAATGACAGTGGATGGCCTTTCAGCCGATCCCCCAACCGTACCGATTCAGCACCTCGGGACGATTTCGGCGGAGAAACTCGCTTGAGCCCCTTTTGCCCGGCCGTCCGAAGCTGCTCGGAATGTCTGGCCCGGCTACTGATGGCCTCCGCACCTCTACCAGGAACAGGGTGAGTCTATCGGCGGCTGCTAGACAAGTCAAGAAAGGGTCGGTGATCCACAGAACGCCGACGCGCCGCTCCGACGGGACAGGAACAATACGGCGTAGTTCCCGCGAATCGTTTCGCCGAGGTACAGCCAGGCAAAAATGGCGAACACCGTGCGAGTCTGCACTCCTGAATGATCTTCTGTTGGCAGCCTGTGAACTCCCCGTGGCTGGTTCGATTGGCGGGCACCTGGAAGCAATATTCTCCGAACGCTATCAAACACTGTGGCTCGTGGCTTTTCGGCGAAGAATTTGTATGATGGTGCGCCATGATTTTCGTGCGCCGCGCTGACAGAACTCTTCATCGGTCCCGATGACACCCCCATCTGGATCGCGCCGGAAGTCGAGGCCCACGCGCGTCGATCCGACACAGTTCACGCCCTGCTTCACTTATCGAGGCGTCTTATCCGGCCGGCAGAATCTGTTCTGCGAAGGCGTCGCCCTCGATCGGATTGCGGGTTCGGCCGGCACGCCGGCATATGTTTACAGCCGCTCGAGCATCGAAGGCGCTTACCGTGCGCTTGACCGCGCCTTTGGTTCGCTTCCGCACCAGCTGTGCTACGCCGTGAAGGCGAACTCGAATCTTGCCGTCTTGCGCATTCTGGCCAACCTGGGAAGTTCGTTCGACATTGTCTCGGCCGGAGAACTCGATCGCCTGCGGCGCGTCGGGGTTTCCGGAAGGCGTATCGTCTTTTCTGGAGTCGGCAAAACGCGCGAGGAAATCCGCGAGGCTCTTCGCTACCCAGGCAGCCCGGCACGGGCCAGCGGAATTTTGCTGTTCAACATTGAATCCGCCGGCGAGCTGGAGGTTCTACTGAGTGAAGCCGCGCGCCACCTAACTGGCGCAGACGCCAGGCCATTGGCGG
This sequence comes from Candidatus Acidiferrales bacterium, assembly GCA_035622155.1. GTDB lineage: Bacteria > Acidobacteriota > Terriglobia > Acidiferrales > UBA7541 > Palsa-295. The sequence goes on along the minus strand of DASPVW010000010.1, from coordinate 6,252 downwards.
CGATCCGCGTGAATCCGGGTGTGATGGCCGGCGGCCATCCCCACATTGCCACAGGCGCTCACGAGCACAAGTTCGGTGTGAGCTGGCAGCAGGCGCGGTCGCTTTACCTCGCCCACAAAGACTCCCGATGGCTCAACTGGGGTGGAATCAGCGCGCATCTCGGTTCGCAAATCTTTTCTCTCACTCCCTATCGTCAGGCGCTGCGACGGCTGGCCTCCTACGTAGGGGATCTAGCGATCGAGGGAGTTCAGCTCACGTATGTCGACATCGGGGGCGGTTTGGGCATACGCTACACACGCGAATTGCCGCTCATCCCCGCTCGATACGCAAAAGCGCTCGTTGACATCGTGCGGCCGCTCGGCTGCCGACTGCTGATTGAGCCGGGCCGAGCGTTGGTCGGCCCAGCAGGCGTGCTGCTCGCCCGCGTTCTGTACGTAAAGCGAAATCGCGGCCGGACTTTTGTGGTGGTGGATGCAGCGATGAACGATCTGATTCGCCCCGTTCTGTATGGTGCCACGCATGCGATCACGCCAGCAGTTCGCGGTCGCTCAGCGGCCAGGAAATGGGCGCGAGTCGATGTCGTGGGGCCCGTCTGCGAATCGGGGGATTTTCTCGCGTGTCACTGGCCGCTGCCAGCGGTCCGGCCTGGGGACGTGCTCGTCATATGGACGGCGGGAGCCTACGGCTTCGTCGAATCGTCGAACTACAATGCTCGCCGCCGGGCACCTGAAGTCCTTGTCGAAGGCCGCGAGTTTCGAATCGTGCGCCGGCGCGAGAGTTACGATGACCTTGTCCGAGGCGAGCACCTCTAAGGGCTTCGTCTCGTTTGCGTCGCTAAGGAAGACCGACGGATGCTCCTGTTTCCTGCTTTCCTCAAACTGGCCAGCCGTCGCTGCCTAGTGGTGGGAGCGGGGCGTGTTGCCGAAGAGAAGGTTGAAGGGTTGCTGCACGCCCAAGCCGATGTGTGCGTCGTGGCGCCGTCTGCGACTCGGCGAATCCGCGCCTGGGCGCGTGCCGGTAAAATCCGGTGGAAGGCCCGCACGTTCCGCTCTTCGGACTTGGTGGATGCCTTCCTGATCGTTGCTGCTTCGTCTTCGCCTCGGCTGCACGCGCAGATTTACAACCAAGCTGCCCGCCGGGGGATTTTGTGCAACGTGGTTGATGATCCAGAACACTGTGATTTTTACTATGGCGCGATCGTGCGGCGCGGATCGCTGCAAATCGCGATCTCGACGGGCGGACTTAGCCCGGCACTCTCCCAGCGTATTCGGAAGCAGTTGGAGCGGGAATTTGGCCCTGAATACGAGGGCTGGCTCAAAGAAATTGGCAACATCCGTCAGCAGCTCTTGGCCAAGCCCGGTTCGGTCGCGCGCCGAAAGGCCTTGTTGCACGGCCTGGCGAGCGAAACCTCGCTCGACCGGTTTCGGCGAAAGAGCAAAGGCAAGCGATCAGGGTGATCTTGAATGTTACTGCTTCGTGAAAGCGGTGCGCAAAGCTGAAATGAATCAATCGTTTGCGAGGATTCGGAAGACGAATCGTTTCAATCCATAAATCGACGAACGCGTCAGGCAAATCGTCTGCTAGAGTCTCGCCATTCGCCGATGCGGCTGGGTCGCGGCATTCCCCCCCACCCAAACCTTCCGAGGCCCAGCCGCTCGCCGAGCTTCCTTCAGCTCGCGCCCTGGCGACGCTTCTCCTCGAGTATTGCGCCGGCCCGCTGTGCCGCTTCGCTCACCAGAAATCCCATTTTCGGATGCGCGGGTTCGAAGTCGACGTGAAAGGCCTGCTCGCGAAGTTCCTCGGTGGTGACCGGTCCGATAGAGCCCACGACGATTTTCGCAAAACCGTGCCGTAGCTCCTGCTCCCGATTCATCTCTCGCGCCACTCGCAGGAGGTGGATGACCTGAACCGAGGTCGTAAACAGTGCCAGATCGATTTCATCGCGCGCAATCGCCTCAACAGCTGCGCGCAGTGGACCGAGATCTTCCGGCAGGGCCCACTGGTACACCGGCACGCGCGAGACCAGCGCACCACGGTGGGCCAAGCCTTCGAGCAGATCCGGATTTGACTCTCCGTACTCCTGGACCGCGACACGCCGGCCCGCCAGCGGCAGCGAAACTTTGTTTTCGTCGAGCGCTCGCAGGAGATCCCGCCAGGTGTTCGGTTCCGGCACCGCCAGCGTGACGGGTACGTTCAATTCTCGCAGCGCCGCTACAGGCTTGGGGCCGCGCGCCACCACAGCGATCTTGCGTAGGGCTCGAGAAAGCTCTTCGACCGGATAGATCGCCCCAATCACTCGCGCAAGTGCTCGCGTGCCCACACCCGTCAAGAAAATGACGACATCGAACCCACCGGCCGCAAGCGCGCGTCCAAACGAAAGTGCCTCGGTGTTCGATTCGAGAGGAACTTCACGCATCGAGGGGGCCACGATGGCGCGGCCGCCGTGATTTTCGATCAGCTTGGCCATTTCGTTCGCGCGGCGGCTTTCCAGTGAGAGTACGCGCAATCCTCTAAATCCTGCGGGTTTCGTTGGGCCGGCCATATCGCTCTAGTGGCGGAAATGACGCACGCCGGTAAACACCATTGCCATTCCGAGCTTGTTTGCTTGGGCGATCACATCTTCGTCGTTGACCGATCCGCCGGGCTGGATGACGGCGGTTGCGCCGGCTCTGCCTGCCTCCTCCACGCCGTCCGCAAACGGGAAAAACGCGTCGGAAGCAACCGCGCTCCCGGCCAGTGGAAGCCCCGCGGTGGCCGCCTTCAGAACCGCGATCTTCACCGAATCGACACGGCTCATCTGGCCGGCGCCTACCCCAATCGTCTGCCCCTCACGCGCGAAAACGATCGCATTCGATTTCACGTGTTTCGCCACCTTCCATCCGAACAGCAGCGCACGGACCTCGCTATCGGTGGGGGGGCGTTCGGTCACAACTTTGAGATCGGCCTCGGTCAGTTCATGACGGTCAGCCTCTTGCACCAGCATACCTCCGGCAATCGACTTGAAGAGAATTCTCTCGGTATTTGAGCCATCTGCCATTTCGAGGAGCCGCAGATTTTTCTTGGCCGCGAATTTCTCCCGTGCACCCGATGTGTAGCCCGGCGCCACAATACATTCCACAAACAGCTTCGCGACTTCTTCGGCCGTTGGTAGGTCAATGGTACGGTTGAACGCGAGAACGCCGCCGAAGGCCGACACCGGATCGCATGCGAGCGCCCTTTGAAAGGCTTCGGAAGGCGATTCTTGTTCGGCGGCACCACAGGGGTTGTTGTGCTTGATGATAGCGGCCGCGGGACGAAGGAATTCACTAACCAGGGCCGCCCCGGCATCCAGGTCTACAAGATTATTGTAGGAGAGTTCTTTGCCCTGGAGCTGTTGTGCGCCGGCAAGCCCGGCTGCCTTTGGTCCGGCAAAAACGTACAGGGCCGCGGCTTGATGGGGATTTTCACCATAACGCATCACCTGCCGGCGCTCGAGTGAGATGTGAATTCGCTCGGGCAGTTTCTCGGGCGGGTGCATCAACACGTTGCCATTGGCGAAGAGCCGTTCGAGCTCGGTCGAGATCTCGCCGTCGTACCGCGCCGTGTGCGCGTAGGCTTTGCGCGCCAGGAAAAGTCGCGTCGCAAGGCGCAGCCCGCCTGTTTCGCGAAGTTCGCGCGTAACCGCCGTGTAGTCGGCCGGATCGGTCAGAATTCCCACACTCTCAAAATTTTTTGCCGCCGAACGCACCATGGCGGGTCCGCCGATATCGATGTTCTCGATCAATTGGTCTGGTGTGACGTCTGGTTTTCGCGCCGTCGCCGAAAACGGATAGAGATTAACGACCACAAGATCAATCGGCACGATTCCGTGCCCGGCAGCCTGCTGGCGATCTCCGATCTTTCCGCGACGAAATAGGATTCCGCCGTGAACTTTGGGATGAAGCGTCTTCACGCGCCCGCCGAGCATTTCCGGCCAGCCGGTCAGATCTGCCACATCGCGCACCCGAATTCCGGCGTCGCGCAACAGCCCTGCCGTGCCTCCCGTAGAAACGATTTCCACACCAAACGAAGCGAGCTCGCGTGCGAAATCCACGATTCCCGTCTTGTCATAGACGCTGATAAGCGCCCGCTCCATCGCGGTGGGTGCGCCTCCCGAAGCCCAGGACAAAAAGAAAGCGCCAGTGTAAGCGTTCGTGGAGAATTTCGGAAGAGGATGAAGCTAGCCCGAGACGCGAGCCCTCAGCTTGACGCGCCCGCCTTCGATGCTGACACTATATTCGATTTCCCGCCCGCCCTTGTCCTGCAGGTCTTTGGTTTTCTGCTGGACGAAGCGCTCGAAGTCTTTCAGGCTCGGAGCGCCAGCGTTTTCGCCGGTTTCGCTGCGCGCGGCGATGAGCTTGTCGTAGAGAGTTTGAACTTTGTCGGGTTCCTGGGCTGGGTTCAGGAAGGAGAGCGCGAAAGCCCTGCCAGAAGCCGTGGCACGACCCGGAGGCGGGGCGGTGTCAGCCGGAGCGGAGCTCGTTTCTTCGGCGGCCTTGCGAGCACGTTCGGCCTCGATGGCCTTGGCAGCCGCGCCATAATGATGTTGCTGGCTGCCCGTCTCTTTTTGAACCAACTTTTTCCGCCACATGTCCTGATACTTTGCGTAGGTCTGCGCGAGATTGTTGAAGCGGAAACGCTGCGCGAAGCTCAGATCCCCCATCCTCTCGTTGTAGCGGCGGATCAAGTTATCGACGCGCCATTGCGTATCGGCAGGCGGACGCGGGCGCCCTCCGCCAAAGAACTGCTCGTACTCGATCTTCAGGGTGCGGATGTCCCGCTCGATTTGACTCAGGTCTTCGTCGACGGTGGCCATAGGGGTGGTGTAGAGGGTGCCATTCCAGCGTAAGTGCGCTGGCCAAAGGCGTCAACGACGGCGCGCCCGGGCTTGTCGAAAGGGAAAGCCTGGAGGTTGCGCCGGTTCACGACCACATGTTCAAATAGGCGCCCGGTGGGCAGGCCATCGCCATGGCGGCAAAACCACAAAAAAAGAAGGATTTAAACGCCCGACTCCGCGCCATTCCCTCGGTCGATGAGCTTCTGGGGCGGCCGGGTCTGGTTTCGTTGCTCGCCTCGGCCGGCCAGGACGTCGTAACCCAGATGGCGCGGGGCGTGCTCGGGGATTTGCGCGCTCGACTTATCAACGACACGCAGATCGTGCCGGATCCCAGCACGACGGGTCTGGAGGCGATCGAGGCACAGGTGGCCTCCGCTGTCCAAGCCGTGCTCGCCCCATCCCTCTGCCCTGTGATCAATGCCACGGGCGTCGTGTTGCACACGAATCTGGGTCGCGCTCCCCTGGCTCGTGCCGCATCGGAAGCCATCGCGGAAGCGGCCGTACGCTATTCGAATCTTGAGTACGACATCGAACGAGGTGAGCGCGGCAAGCGTGACGTTCACACGGCGCGTCTGCTCGCTGATCTCACTGGAACTGAGGCGGCCATCGTCGTCAACAACAACGCCGCCGCAGTTTTTCTCGTCCTGAACACATTGGCAAAAGGTGGCGAAGTGATCGTCTCGCGTGGCGAACTGATCGAAATCGGCGACGGATTCCGCATTCCCGACATCATGTCGGAGAGCGGTGCGATACTCCGCGAAGTGGGGACTACCAATCGCACGCGCATCAGCGATTACGAACGCGCGATCAACCCCCATACACGGCTTCTGCTGCGCGTCCACCCTTCGAATTTCCGCGTCACTGGATTTACCGAGCGACCTCCGCTCGATGAACTGGTCGCGCTGGGACGCAGAAAGCGCCTCCCCGTTTTCGAAGACCTTGGCTCCGGGTGTCTTGTCGATCTAGAGCCCAGCGGGATCACCGAGCCGGTTGTCCGCGCAAGCGCTCAAGCCACGCTCGTTTCGTTCAGCGGCGACAAGTTGCTTGGCGGTCCACAGGCGGGGATCATCGTCGGAAGAAAGGAGATGGTGGCTCGCGCCCGCCGAAATCCGCTTTTCCGCGCCTTGCGCGTCGATAAGCTCACGATCGCTGCGCTCGAAGCAACGCTCAAAGCGTACTATCGTGGTGCTGTGGATGTGGTGCCGGCCCTGCGTATGATTCGTACGCCGGCCGAGGAGATGGCGCGCCGCGCCGAAGCCTTTGTCCAAACACTCAGTCGATTGCTGCCGCCGGATGTGGAGATCACGTTGCGTCCTGGGTTCTCGGTTATTGGCGGTGGCTCAACGCCGGACCAGAGATTGCCGACTCATTTGATTTTCATCAAGAGCCGCAGCCGC
>DASPVW010000009.1:0-23281 GCA_035622155.1 Candidatus Acidiferrales bacterium | reverse complement strand
CGGTCGAGCTGGTCATGGCCTTTGAGGAAGCGTTCGGCATCGAAATCCCGGATGAGGATGCGGAAAAGATCGCGACGGTGAAGGACGCAATCGAGTACATCGAAAAGCACTCCAAGGGAAAGTAGCAATCCCGCTCCAGTCGTCCCATCCAGAACAGGAGAAGTTTTTTGAACCGCCGAGTCGTCGTGACGGGCATTGGCTTGGTCTGCTGCTGCGGTATCGGGACCGAAGAAGTCTGGCGCAACCTGCTGGCCGGCAAGAGCGGCCTGGGCCGAGTCACGGCATTCGACATCACGGGCTTCGACTGCCAGATCGCCGGCGAGATCAAGAATTTTGACCCTCTCCAATGGATCGAGAAAAAAGAACTGAAAAAAATGGCTCGGTTCATCCAGATCGCGATGGCGGCCTCCGACTTCGCCATGCGCATGGCGGGACTGGAAATCACGCCAGAATTTGCCGATGTGACCGGCGTATACATCGGGTCGGGCATCGGTGGATTCGATGTGATCGAGCGTGAGCACTCCAAGTATTTAAGCGGAGGTCCGGGAAAGATATCGCCGTTCTTTATTCCCTCCGCCATTGTCAATCTAGCGGCCGGAAACGTGTCGATCCGCTATGGTGCGAAGGGGCCCAACTCCGCCACGGCCACGGCCTGCTCGGCATCGGCTCACGCCGTCGGCGATGCATTCAAGATCATCCAGCGCTGCGATGCCGAAGTGATGATCGCGGGAGGCTCGGAGGCCGCGGTCACGCCGATGGGCATTGGCGGATTCGGCGCGTTGCGTGCGCTTTCGACTCGCAATGACGACCCCGAACATGCCAGCCGCCCGTTTGACGCCGACAGGGATGGGTTTGTCGTCGGCGAAGGCGCGGGCATTCTGATTCTGGAATCTCTTGATTTCGCGCAACGCCGCGACGCCACCATCCTCGCCGAAGTCGTGGGCTACGGGATGTCGGGTGACGCCTACCATATCACGCAGCCCCCGGAAGGGGGCGACGGTGGCTACCGTTGCACGCTGGCGGCGATCCGGGACGCGAAAATTTCTACCAACGACGTCGGTTACGTCAATGCGCACGGCACTTCCACACAGATGGGAGATGGCATCGAGACGGCGGCACTGAAGCGCATCTTCGGCGAGCGCGCCCAAAAAGTGCCAATCAGTTCCACCAAATCGATGACCGGACATCTGCTGGGTGGCGCCGGCGGCCTCGAAGCGGGGATCAGCATTCTCGCCCTACGCGATCAAATTCTCCCGCCGACGATCAACCAAGAGCATCCCGATCCGGCCTGCGATCTAGACTACGTGCCAAACCACTCGCGCCGAGCGGAAGTAACGTATGCGGTCTCAAACTCCTTCGGCTTCGGCGGGACGAACGCTTCGCTTGTTTTTAAACGCTGGGAAGGTCGTTAACCATGAAAGTCGGGGTTTGCGTCAAGCAAGTTCCGGCCAAAGATGCTCCGCTGTCGATTGTCAACGGTAGCGCGTGGATTCGGGAATCTGACATTGGATTTGAGATGAACGAGCCGGACAGCTTTGCCCTCGAGGAAGCGTTGCGCCTCAAGGAAAAGCACGGGGGCGAAGTCGTGGCCATCTCCATGGGACCGGAACGCGCCAAGCAAACCATCAAAGAAGCGCTCGCCAAAGGCGCCGAGCGTGGCATCCACATCTCTGACCCCGATTTTTTCAAGTTGGATCCGCTGACCTCGGCTCGTTGTTTCGCCCGGGCGATTCAATCTCACCATTTCGATCTGATTCTGACCGGATTGCAGAGTGAGGACCAGGGGTTTGGCCAGACGGGCGTGTTGCTCGCCGAACTGTTGGGGTGGCCGCACGCCACCATCATTATGGCGATTGAAGCCACCGACACCCGCCTCAAGCTGAAACGAGAACTCGAGGCCGGATGGTTCCAGTGGGTCGAAGTGCCGCTTCCGGCCGTGCTCACGATTCAGTCCGGCATCAACAAGCCGCGCTATGCCACGCTGAAGGGCATCATGGCGGCGAAAAAGAAAGAGATTTCGACCGTTGAGCGCACGTCTCTGGGTGTCGTCGAGCTACGCACGCAGCAAGTCGAGCGGATTTACGTTCCCCAAAAGTCGAAGAGAACCGAATTCATCACCGGCTCGCCGAAGGAAGCCGCGGCAAAGCTGATCGAAAGGCTGCGGCACGAAGCCAGAGTGATCTAGATCATGAACATTCTGTTGCTCACCGAGCAACGCGGCGGGGGCTGGAACAACGTCAGCTTCGAGACGCTCGTGGCCGCGCAAAAGATAGCGCAAGATGTCGGAGCCACGCTGTCGGGCGCCGTCATCGGTGATGGCGTTGAGGCGCTGGCGAACGAGCTTTCTGGATACCAGCTCCACGAAGTACTGCTCATGGAGCACCCGCTGCTTAAAGAATATACGCCTGACGGATTTTCCATTGCGTTGCGGCAGACGATCGAAAAGACCAAACCCGATCTTCTGCTCTTGCCCCACACCTACCAGGTCCGCGATTTCGCGCCCAAGCTTGCGGCATCCATCAGCAGAGGAATGATCGGGGATGCGATTGGCTACCGCCACGAGAATGGGAAACTGATCTTTGTACGTCAAATGTTTCAGGGCCGAACAGCAGCCGACGTTGTGTTTCAGGGTGAACCCCCCTGGGTTGCGTCGTTTCAAGCCGGGGCGTTCCGCGCCGATTTGGCTGCCAGGCGACCGAGCGGTCACGCACCGATCCAGCCCGTGCGCGTAGAACTGAAGGCCGAGCAGATTCGCACGAAGCCGCTCGAACGGTTCCGTGAGGCAAAGCAGGCTGTCGACTTGACACAGGCGCCCGTGCTGGTGTCGGTCGGTCGCGGCATCAAAGCGCCTGAGAATATTCCCATGGCCGAAAAGCTGGCGAAACTCCTGGGAGGCGAAGTCTCGGCATCGCGACCCATTTGCGACGAAGGTTGGCTACCGATGGATCGTCAGATCGGCAGTTCCGGACAGACCGTCACGCCGAAACTTTATCTCGCTCTCGGCATCAGCGGCGCGATTCAACACGTCGTGGGAATGAAGGGGGCGCGCACGATCGCCGCGATCAACAAAGACCAGAACGCGCCGATTTTCGAGGTCGCCGACTACGGCATCGTCGGTGATCTTTTCGAGATTGTTCCTGCCTTAATCGAGGAGCTCGAGAAAACCAAGGCGGGCTGATTCGACCTAGCATACCGCGAGTCTATTCTTTCGCCTTCAGCTTAAGCCTACTTTTGTTTTCCTCGAGGAACGCGCGCAAATCGTTTGCTACGTCGATCAGGCGGATCCATTGTTCATAGTAGAGTGTCACGGGAAAACGTCCGAGGCCGTAGACGCTCACACCGCCCTTTTCCCCAACGCGAAATTCCAAACTGCCCTTCCGCCGCCCGGTCTGCTTCTCGAGCTCGGCGATACGGGCCATCAATTCTTCTCTGGTTGGTTCGGCCATTTCGTTCCTCTCCGGGAGCTTGACTGGGGGAATGATACCACTCGTCGGTTCTCTGGTCTTGAATCCAGCCAAATGAAGGGCAGGCGGCGGGATGACCCGAGTTGGGACCAGATCTATCCTAAGGGAGCTTCGATGGACCCGCAACGGAAGAGCAGTCGAGATAGGGTTGTGGCGAACAAACCACTCAGTCGCGGTAGACGAACTCGAGCCGGATGCCTGCGACATCAATGACGTCACCCGGGGAAAGTCGAAGGGGCTGGGTGATCGGATTCCCGTTCACGCTGGGCACCTTGTCGGCTGCGCCGATATAGTAGGACTGATCGTCGCGCCGGTTGATCTGCGCCGCCGCTTTCGGCGCGAACCAGCCCTTCAGTTTCACGGTGGCCATGGCGGATCTTCCGATCACGGTGAGCTTATCGTTCAGCATGTATTCGGTCCGATCGGTCCTCCCGCTCCGCACGACCAACGTCGGCACCTTCAAGCGCGCCGGAGCTACCTGCGCACTTTCGCCGACGGCTGCGACCTTTTGAAGGAATTCACGCCGTTCCTTCGTATCGAGCATGACGGTCTCGTTCAGTTTCGGCGCTGCCTGAGTGGGCTTCCCGTCCCCGGTCGCAAAGCCATCCAGATCGCGTGATTCCGAGATCACGATCGTGTGTTTGCCGATCCCGACCGAATCACCGGCCTTTAGCGTAACCATCTTGACGCGCTGTCCGTTGACGAATGTTCCGTTCAGGCTTCCGAAATCTTCAAGCATCAGCCGACCATCTTCGTTGAAGACGCGGGCATGAAAATGCGAGACCGCGGGATTGTCGATCATGATCCCGTTTTCCGGCGATCGGCCGATGCTCACTTCGTTCTTACCCACCGGCACTTCCTTCAACACCGAGTTTTCAAATTTCAGCACAAGCTTTGGCATCTCAGCTCCTTTGGGGAATGCCATTTGCTCTTCCTAAGTCGCTTCCGGCACTTTTCCGCCCAACGAGGTCTCTGGTTCGCAAGGCTAAGGGGAATCCTTGAACCACTTGCCCAAGCGTCCAAATGCCCCCACAGGTCTCGCCGCCGATCGCAGCACGATCGCTGTGATGTTATCTCCGCCGCCAGCCTGCTTAGCCAGGGCAACGATGCGGTTGGCGGCCTGCTGTGCTTCCTCGGTTTCCCGCAGCGCCGCCGTGATCTGCGTATCGGAAAGCTCGCGTGTCACCCCATCAGAGCAAAGCAGCACTGTGTCTGTGTCGAGCACGAGCTCTTCGCTCGCGTCCACTTCTACCGATGAGTCGACGCCAAGAGCACGCACTAGCACGTTTTGCAACTGACTGCTCCCTGCTTGCTGCACGGTCATTCTTCCTTGACGCATCTGCTCGGCCACAAAGGAGTGGTCACGTGTCAGTTGCTCGAAATCATCGCCGCGAAGCCGGTAGGCACGGCTGTCGCCGACGTGCGCGAGGCTCATTCGTTCGCCAACGAACCGCACTGCAACCACTGTGGCGCCCATGGCTCTCGCCAGGCCACCTGCCTGCGCGGCAGAATGAACGGCCAAGTTCGCCACCCGAACAGCGCTGGCTAGGCGATTCGTCGTCTCCGAAACACCCTCCAACCTCCCGCCGGTAAGAGGCATGGAGGGATTCAAATCTGCTCGGCGGCAGTGCTCAACGATCGTATCCACCGCGATCCGGCTGGCTACTTCCCCGCATTCAAGCCCGCCCATTCCGTCGGAAAGAACGAAAAGTTTCATTTCAGGAGAGGCCCGATAGCTGTCTTCGTTCCTCTCCCGCACGCACCCAGTGTCGCTGTGCGCCCCGTATTCGAGTTCCATCTATTCCTCCGGACCGAGGCGCGCCGCCGATCGAGGGTCAGGATTTTGGTGCCCCGTCGCTGTTGGGTTGTTGACTGGACGGACGCCTAAAAAGCCCTGGGTCTTGAGCCAATCGATGACGCTCGTAACGCGATCGGGGCCGAAAGGACCCGTCACAACGACGTAGGCTTCGCCAGTCAGACTGCGTCTTGGTATGACGGCCACAGGTAAGCCCAGATCTTCGATCTTTTTAGCAGCGGCTTGCGCTCGGTCCTCGTGCTCGTATCGGCCGACCCACACGTAGCTGGCCATGTGCTCGTTCAAAACAGAGGTGACGCTCTGCCCTGTTTGGCCGTAGGCCTTATGCGGGGTCTTGGGCACGTCCCGGAGCGAGGCCACTTGATCATCGGTTGGCGAAACCTCCTTCTCGCCTGCTGCCGCCGTTGTGCCTGCCACAACGTGCCTGACGGGCTTCGCTTCGGGAGCCACAGGCGGCACAGCCTTCTCATCTTTCTTTGGCTCCGCCGGAGCAGGCTCTGCAGGGGCGACTTGAGGTACAGCTGCTGCAGGGCTGTCAGACTGTGCGGTATCGACTTGCGCTGCCCCAGAGGGCGCCATCGGTGTCACCATCGGCTCAGGGCTGCTCGTCAGTGCGAAGTCAGGTGGCTTCGGCGCCGCCGGTGGGGGCGGTGGAGCTAAGAACTGCTGGGCTCTCTGTTTCAATTCCTTCCAGTGCGTACCACCATATGTGGCGCTGCACAAAAGCAGTCCGGCAAAGACCCATGCCAGTAGCGAGGTGCGCCGCTTAGGCTGTGTCACCGAAAGAGCTGAGGACCCGTAGAGCGGATGCGAAGCAAACGGCATCCCGTGACTTGAATGGTGCTGTGTTGTGGCTGGGAGCGACGGCGCGCTATTGGAAGGAGTCTTCAGTGCGTTCCTCAGGTCGGCGACAGTCTGGAAACGCTTCGATGGCTCCTTCTCGATACACTTTAAGATGGCGCGCTCCACCGGGACGGGAACGGTCGGCTCAATCTCGTGTGGTGGGGCGGGGGCCTCTCGCATCTGTTTAAGTGCAACCGCCACGGCATTTTCTGCCTGAAAGGCAGGAGTTCCGGTGAAAACCTCGTAGAGAATCAGGCCCAGCGAATAGACGTCGGTTCGGTAATCCACGGCTTTGCCCGCCACCTGCTCGGGCGCCATATAGGCCGGCGTCCCAACCATAGAGCCCGTAAGCCGCGTCCCCGCCTCCATCGAACGGGCGATGCCGAAGTCCATGATCTTGACGTTACCCTGCGCGTCGATCATCACATTCTCAGGCTTTAGATCGCGGTGCACGATCCCTTGCGCATGCGCTTCCTGGAGGCCGGAGCAAATCTGTTGAGCCAAGTCGAGCGCTTTGCGGACCGGAAGCCCACCAAATCGGTTCAGCACTGACCGCAGGCTGTCACCCTCGACGAACTCCATCGAAGTGTAAGCAACCCCGCCCAGCCGGTTGAACTCGTGCACCCTGCAGACGTTCTTGTGAGTGATCTTGCGGGCAAACAGCAGCTCGTTCTTGAAGCGATCCATCATGGCCTGGTCCGAGGCGATCTCGGGCTTCAACAACTTCAGGGCCACGATCTCCCCGGTTTCGCGGTCGCGAGCTTTGTAGACGCTGCCCATGCTTCCGTGACCCGCTTCGGCCAGGACGTCATAACGCTGTGAGAGCACCGCCATCGCCTGCGAGCTGAGGCGATGCGCGGCGTCCGACAAAGCCACGAAAGGCTCCTGCATGAGAACCGGTGCCGCTGGCACCTCGCTCAGCAACACCGTGTTCTGCTGCTCGGTGCGCCCGGTCAAATGGTCCGGCCGTAAGGGCAGCTTCGGATTGTCGGGCGGGGCCATGGTTCTAGTACTTAGCTAGAATATGCGAGAAGACGCCGCCCCAGCTAGCGATCCTCAACTGCGTGTGAGGAAAGAGTATCTATAACCTTGCGTGAGAAACGCGGCCGAGAATCTTCTTGGCTGCTACCGGGCGTTGTACGAAAATAGGTCCACCGAATGGAATTGCCTCATTCTCGTAACCCCAGGAGACTCGGTTGAGAATTTCGGTCATGGGAACAGGCTACGTAGGCCTGGTGACGGGTGCCTGCCTAGCAGAGATCGGACACGAGGTCGTCTGCACCGACAGTGACACAGAGAAGATCAAGACACTCGAACTGGGAGGCATCCCGATCTACGAGCCCGGCCTTGAACAGGTGATCTCCAAGGCCCGCCAGCTGAATCGTCTGAGCTTTCGCGCCAGTCCGGCGGACGCAGTCAGGACCGGTGAGGCCATCTTCATCTGTGTGGGGACGCCGCCTTTGCCAAACGGCGACGCCGACCTCAGCGCGATCGACCACGTCGCCCGGGTCATCGCAACCGAATCGACATCTCCGAAGCTGGTGGTTGAGAAAAGCACTGTCCCTGCTCGAACGGGCCAGGAACTCAAGCGCGCTTTGTCGGTGTACGGACGGAAATCCCGCGTCTCGTTTCACGTCGCCTCGAATCCAGAGTTCCTCCGAGAAGGCACCGCCGTCGGCGACTTTCTCCATCCAGACCGCATTGTCGTGGGTGTAGAAAGTGAGCCCGCCGAGCGCCAACTCAAGGAGATCTACCAACCGGTTCTGGATCGCAACTTCAATTGCCCGGTGCACGTAAACGCTTGTCCGAACGGCCCTGCGCCGGAATGGCTGGTCACGACGATTAATAGCGCCGAACTGATCAAGCACGCATCGAACTCGTTTCTGGCGCTGAAGATTTCCTATGCCAACATGGTGGCTGACCTTGCTGAGAAACTCGGAGCCGACATCGGCGAGGTTGTGCGGGCTATGGGCTTGGACCCGCGGATCGGGCGAAGCTTCCTCTCGGCGGGACTCGGCTTCGGTGGATTCTGCCTCCCCAAAGATTTGCAGGCCTTTGTTCACCTCGCCGAGCGCTCCGGCGTGGATTTCGGCATGCTGCGCGAGGTGGAAAAGATCAACAAGCGCCGCATCGACCGCTGCATCGAAAAATTGCGCAGTGCGCTTTGGGTGGTGCGGGGGAAACAAGTAGGAGTGCTGGGGCTCGCCTTTAAACCGAACACCGACGATATTCGCTTTGCACCCGCCATTGATCTGGTGAACCAGTTGCTTTGTGAAGGGGCTCGGGTGCGTGCCTATGACCCGGAGGCGATGGAAAAATCCCGAGCTACCCTGCCTCAGATTGAGTATGCGAAATCGGCTTACGATGCGGCTACCGACGCCGAGGCGCTGCTGATCGCCACGGAGTGGGACGAGTTCCGCAAGCTCGATTGGGCTCGCGTTCGAGACGTTATGGCACGGCCTCTCATCATCGATGGTCGAAACCTGCTGTCGCCGACTGAAATTCGAAGCCTGGGCTTCGAATATCGTTCTTTCGGCCGCCCGGATTGATCCGCCACACCGTTTCTGCGCACCTACGTCATTCGGCCGGTGGACGCAAGCTGTTGTCGGAAGAAGTCGAACGTAAGTCTCAGTCCTTCCTCCAGACCGACCTCGGGCTCCCAGTTTAGCAACCGGCGGGCTTTGGCGATATCTGGGCAGCGCTGTTTGGGATCATCCTGCGGCAAAGGCTGAAAGATGATGGGCACGTTCGATCCGACCAGCGCTCGCACGCGCTCGGCAAATTCGAGAATCGAGATCTCCTCAGGGTTGCCAATGTTCACGGGCTCGTGTTCCTTTGATTCGAGCAGCTTATAAATCCCGGAGATCAGATCGGAAACGTAACAGAAGCTGCGCGTCTGTTTGCCGTCCCCGTAGACTGTGATCGGCTGTCCGACGAGCGCTTGGTACATAAAATTCGGCAGAGCACGGCCGTCATTCAGGCGCATCCGCGGCCCATAGGTGTTGAAGATTCGCACGATGCGGGTGTCCACGCCGTGGTAGCGGTGATAGGCCATCGTGATTGCTTCCGCGAATCGCTTGGCTTCGTCGTACACCCCCCGGGGCCCAATGGTATTCACGCGTCCCCAGTAGGTTTCTGGCTGTGGGCTTATCTCCGGATCGCCGTAGCACTCTGATGTGGACGCCAGCAGGAACCTTGATCCTTTGGTCTTGGCCAGCCCAAGGGCATTGTGTGTTCCGAGCGCTCCCACCTTCAAAGTCTGGATGGGCAACTTCAGATAGTCAGGTGGACTGGCGGGAGAAGCGAAGTGCAGTACCGCATCGACTGGACCTGACACGTCGATATATTGCGACACGTCCTGTTTGGCGAATTTGAACCGCGGGTGTGAAAGCAGATGAGAGAGGTTCGAATCGGTACCGGTAACAAGGTTGTCGAGCGACACCACCTCCCATCCCTTTTCGATAAAGAAGTCGCAGAGATGGGAACCGAGGAACCCCGCCCCACCGGTCACGATTGCGCGCAAGTTGTGTCCTTCTTCCTTCCCTGGAAAACCGATTGTATCTAAATGTCTGGCGACGAGAGAAGCTCGAAACGACACTCGATGTGCCGTGATCAGTATTCCCATTGCTAGAGGACGGCTGTTTTTCGATTCGCCAGGCGCAACAAGGCGCGGCACCCCCACCTGGTTCAGCAGTCAGCACTTATGGGCAGGTTTCGCCCTCGGTGGCCGTTCGTCAGTTGCCTGATACGCTATGGCGCCGCTTCATTTCGCCACACGATCGTGCGGTTTCATGCTCTAAATAACGTAGGCAGTCTATTTGGCATCGAAGCAGGGGTCTGAGGAAATTCGTATGGGAAAGCATGGCGGCCCGTGGCTTGTATTGTGTCTGGCCATGGTCGCGTGCCTGGCCGATGTGGGCTGTACGGGCACGCCCCCCTCGTTCCATATGGTCACGATCACTCCGAAAGGGCCGATCGTCGTTGCCAGCGGCGGTACGCAGGTTCTCACCGCGCAGGTGCTGAACGACACGTCCGGAGCCGGCGTAAACTGGACACCTCCCGCACATGGAACACTCACAGGGGTCACGACCACCTCAGCCACCTACAACGCTCCCGTTGTAGCGCCCGGTGCGACCGTTTCTGACACCGTTAAGGCGACGTCTGTCACCTTTTCCAATGAATCCTCATCTGTCTCCCTTACTGTCGAGGGAGCTCCGGTCATCTCCACAACGTCGCTGCCCGCTGGTAACCAGGGAACTCCCTATAGTGGCACAGTGAGCGCGACGGGTGGCGTTGCTCCTTTTAACTGGTCGATTTCCTCTGGCTCGCTCCCTACCGGCCTTTCCCTTGGTGCCAGCACAAGCAATTCGGTGATGATTACGGGAAACCCTGGCACACAAGGGACCTTCAATTTCACGATCAAAATCACGGACGCAAGCGGCGCCTCTGGCACCGAACCTCTTAGCATTACGATCAACGCGCCGCTCCCTCTCACGGTGGCGACGACGTCGCTGCCAAACGGTGTTCTCAATGCCGCCTATCCGTCGACCACCTTGCAGGCCACCGGTGGCGTCCCTCCGTTTACTTGGACGGTGACGTCGGGCAGCCTACCGACCGGATTGGCCTTGGCCGCGAACGGAGCCATCAGCGGCGCGCCCACGGCCACCGGGACCTTTGACTTTACCGTCGAGGTAACCGACTCCGAGAAGCCGGCGATGACAGCTTCGGCCAACCTGAGCATCACAGTCAACAACCTCGGTGCGCTCAACGGAGACTATGTTTTCGAGTTGGCCGGGTTCAACGCCAGCGGATCGGTTGCGGTGGCCGGAAGCTTTACGGCCAATGGCCTCGGCGCCATTTCCAATGGCGTTGAGGATTTCAATTCCACATCCGGCAGCCCGAAGAATCAAACCTTTACAGGAACATACACGCTTACAGCCGACGACCGCGGTACGCTGACTTTTACAAGTCTGGCAGGCTCACCAACCTACGCATTCGCAATCGATTCAACCGGGTCTTATGGGCGCATGATCGAGTTTGACTCCAGCGGCATCCGCGGATCGGGTCAAATCGAGAAGCGCATCGAAGTTACCACCTGCACATCGAACACGCTTGACGGGCCGTATGCGTACGGCCTTACGGGCAACGCCGTGACCAGCGCGTTGACCGCGGCCGGCCCTGTCGTGCTGGTCGGAACCTTCAACGCAACTCCGCCTCCTCCGCCTGGAACCGGGGCAGGCAGTATCGGCACCGGCGAATCCGATGCGAATATGCCGAGTGGCATCACCCCGACAGACCAGACCGTGTCTGGATCGTTCGCGACGACCTCCCAGAGCACGCGCTGCTCGATGTCGCTTTCGCAAAAGATCGGAACAATGGCCTTCAGTGTCTACCCGGTTTCCCCGACCGAAGCCTTCTTTGTGGAGACTGACCAAGTAAACTCGAATGAACCTTTCCTGATGTCTGGCAAACTTCTTCAGCAGATAGGCTACCCGTTCACCGGCGCTGCTGGCAGCACCTTCACAGCCACGAGCGTCGCTGGTCTTACCGGCCAGTTTCTATCCGGAGCAACCTATGTTCCGGATTTAGCTCTGGTCTTACTTGCGGGATCGGGCGCGTCAACCTACACCATTACGGTTCTCGACAATCGTGGGGGCGTCGTCACGGCGTACGCTCCTACCGGCGCGACCTTTACGAACGCCGATCAGTATGGCCGGATCGACTCGGGTATTAGTTCGCCGATTTCCCCGATCCTCTACATCATCAATGAGAACGAGGCGTTCGTTATTGGAGAGCTTGTCGGTGATCCCTTTTTCGGAATCCTGGAGCCTCAATCCCCTGTTCCTTTCACTATCACGACTTCCGACCTCAACGGGTCTTTTGTGATGGGTACCTCATACCCCGCGACACCTGGCGTGCCCGATCTCTCCGGCACCGTTACACTCGAAAACACATCGGCCACCGCAGGTACCATCAATGGAACGGAGGACCTCAGCACGTCGAGCGGAAACACCGCCGATCAGACCGTCACGGGCACCTACGCGAGCTTGGTTTCAGCAACGGGGGGTGGGTTGGTTACGCTGACCGCGCCGTCATCTTTTAGCGGCCAGTTCCTCACCGTCTCGTCGACCAAACTCGTCATCTTGACCACGACTGCCGGCGATGCAGAGCCGACCCTACTCTATCTGGGAAACTGCGCAAATACCTGCGGAGAGAACTGAGACTGTCTCGCCTGCAAGGCGGCTATTTAGTATGCCCAGCGCATAAGGACCGACCCCGCCGTATAGCCAGCGCCCACAGCGACGATCAGCACCAGATCGCCCTTGCGCAAGCGCCTTTGCTCTACGGCATCGACCAATCCCAGCGGAATTGTTGCACCCGTCGTGTTCCCGTACCGGTCGATATTGACGATCACCTTCGAATCATCGACCCCGAGCCTCTCCTGCATGGCCCGAATGATGCGCAAATTAGCCTGGTGGGGTACGACCAGGGCCAGGTCGCGACTTGTCAATCCGTTCCGTTCGAGCATTTGACAAGCCAACTCAGCCTGCCGCCGCACCGCGTACTTGAACACCTGCTGGCCTTCCTGGTGAACGTAGTGCATCCGCCTGGCCACGGTCTCCTCAGATGCAGGGTGGAGTGAGCCGCCCCCGGGCATGTAGAGGTTACATCCCCCCGAGCCATCAATGTCGTGGGCAAAATCGAGGATACCTTCTAAGCCCGAGATGGTGGGCTCGAGCAATACTGCTCCGGCGCCGTCCCCGAACAGCACACAGGTCGCTCGGTCCTTGAAATCCAGAATCGAAGTCATCACGTCGCTGCCGATCACGAGGACCTTGTGGTGCGACCCAGCCGCAACGAACTGGGCTCCGACCGTCAGCGCATAGGCGAAGCCGGAACACGCAGCCGAAAGGTCAAATCCCCAGGCCTTCTTGGCACCAAGCCGGTCCTGGATCAGGCACGCCGTGGCGGGGAAGAGCATGTCCGGCGTAACCGTGGCGACGATGATCATGTCGATCTCTTCGGCGGACACGCCTGTCATGGCCAGTAGCTTCCGCGCGGCCTCGGTGCCCAAGTCTGACGATCCCACTCCAGGGTCTGCGTACCGTCGCTCGCGAATGCCGGTCCGCGTTCGGATCCATTCGTCGTTCGTATCCACGATCTTTTCAATATCAGCGTTGGTTACAACTCGAGGCGGGACATATCCGGAGACTCCGGTAATTTTAGCGGCGATCGGCCTGCTCATCTCTCTCCTTGTCGGCACAACAGTTCGCGATTGTATGCAATCCCGCAAGGCGGTGACAAGCAAAACACCATCTTTCTTCGACCGCGGTGCTTTCTCTCAGACGCCCGCTAAGGCATGATGAGAGGGATGACCTCGGACGAGAAGGCACGTTGGATCTGCGAGCGCGCGCGTGCCCTGGGTTTCGAGCTGTGCGGTGTGGTCGCGCTCGCGGCTGGCTGCGACCCCTTTGGAGGCGAGGAGACTCGAAAAGAGTTCGCTCATTTTTCCGAATGGCTTCGCCGCGGCTATGCAGGCGAAATGAAGTATCTCGACGATCCGCGCCGCACCGATCCCCGGCGGATCTTACAGGACGCGCGAAGCCTCCTTGTTGTTGCGATGAACTACAACTCCCCGCCACCGAGCAGCTCATCCGACGCGCGCCAACAAACGCCCCGAGGATGGATTTCGCGCTACGCCTGGGGTGAGGACTACCATCAAGTGATGCAGGACAAGTTGAGGGCGCTCGTCGCTGAAATACGGGCGCGTTATGCTGAGCCGTTCGAGGCGCGCACCTATGTGGACACGGGCCCGATCCTCGAGCGCGTGGCAGCGAAATACGCCGGCCTGGGCTGGCTTGCGAAAAATACCTGCCTCATCAATGCGCACCTCGGTTCGTGGCTTTTCCTTGGCGTCATCGTCACGACGCTCGACTTGGAACCGACGCTCGCGCCGGGCGAGACTCCTGCAGCCGATCTCTGCGGAAGCTGTACGCGCTGTCTGGAAGCGTGTCCCACACAGGCGTTCCCAGAGCCGTACGTCCTCGATGCCCGCCTCTGTATTTCCTACCTCACGATCGAGTTACGCGGCTCGATTCCCGAAGCGCTTCGCCCCCGCATGGGCGATGCCGTGATCGGATGCGATATCTGTCAGGATGTGTGCCCGTGGAACCGCAAAGCACCTCTGACGACCTTTGCCCCTTTCCACCCCCGCGATTCGCTCTTCGCACCCGAGATCGAGCCCCTGGCATCACTCTCGCCCGAGCGATTCAGCGACCTGTTTCAGAAAAGCGCAGCCAAACGGGCAAAATGGCGCGGCCTGGTGCGAAACGCCTGTGTGGCCCTGGGCAATTGCGCCGTCGAGCGCGGCTCAGCGACGCACGCCCGCATCGAGAAACTGCTCGATGCCCTGGCCGCATCAAACGACCCTCTGATTGCCGAGCACGCGCACTGGGCTTTGTCTCGGCTGTCGGAAGCGCACTAACTGGCTTCCCAAGTCCCAAAAACACAATAGACACGGCAACCTGTGTTTGCCATACTTCCCGATTCGAACGGCTGCCTTCCATCTTCCGGGAGCGAGCCGCAATTCATTACCCAGGAAAAAAATCGATGAGTCCAATGTTCCGATGGTTATTGTGCGCGGTCATTTTCCTCGCGGCCGGTTCTACCGCCTCGCGTCTGTTTTCGCGGGAAACACCTCTTCCTCCCCAGAAGGTTTCCAGCCCCTCGCCCCAGGAAGGCTCGATTGAGCGAGGGCGTTATTTGGTTGAGAACGTGGCGATGTGCGAAGAATGCCACACCCCCCGCGACAATAATGGGAATCTGGACGAGTCTCGGCGGCTTCAGGGAGCGGCCATTTGGATTGTCCCCGTGCATCGCATGACGAACTGGGCCAATCGCGCGCCGGCCTTGGCTGGTTTCGAGCAGTTCACCGAAGAACAAGGCGAGCAGATTCTGGAAAAGGGTATCGGACCGAACGGACTTCAGCTCCAACCACCGATGCACATTTACCACATGACTCACGCCGATGCCCAGGCGGTGATCGCCTATCTACGCTCCCTATCCGGCGCGTATCCTCAGGCACAGTAATTGTCTTCGTGCTGCCCTAGCGTGCCTCAGTCGTAACACGGCAGTAACACTCGTCGTATATCGTCACCGACGACATCGGCATGGCCAAGCACCGCGCAAACCGGGGTGCAGACCAGTTCCTGAATCGCTATTTTTCATGGATGCAATTCAACCAGCGCGTCCTCGAAGAAGCGCGCGACCCGAACAATCCGCTTCTTGAGCGAGTCAAGTTTCTGGCCATCACCGCGAGCAATCTGGATGAATTCGTCGAGGTGCGCGTCGCCGGCTTGATGCAGCAGGCCGAACACGGAAGTCGTGAGACGGGCCCTGATGGGCGAACACCCTCCGAGGCCCTGGTCGAGCTGACGAAGCAGATTCACGAATTCGTAGAGGATCAGTACCGGTGCTGGCGCGAAGAACTGCTCCCCGCG
Source organism: Candidatus Acidiferrales bacterium (assembly GCA_035622155.1). Lineage (GTDB taxonomy): Bacteria > Acidobacteriota > Terriglobia > Acidiferrales > UBA7541 > Palsa-295. The sequence continues at coordinate 7,658 of DASPVW010000009.1, read as the reverse complement.
CTTGAATCCGAATCGATCCGTGTCATCAGCCTCAGTCAACTGCGGCCGGAAGCGCGCGTACATATCGAAAATTTCTATAGCAAGACCGTAGAGCCGCTGCTTACCCCCGTGACCGTTGATCCTGCCCATCCCTTTCCCCACGTTTTGAACAAGGCTTTGTGCCTTGCATTTCTGATTCGGCGAATGAGGCGCGGTTCGCACATCTATCTGGGCGTCGTGACGGTGCCGCGTGCTCTGCCTCGGCTTGTGCGTCTGCCCTCACCGGAGGGCACGAGCGAATACATTTTCCTGCACGACGTGGTTCATGCCTTCGCCCATCGGCTCTACCACGGATACGAAATCCTTTCGGCGGCAGCCTTTCGGGTCACGCGCAATAGCAATCTCTACCTCGAGGAAGAGGAATCCCGCACGATTTTGGAATCCGTTGACACGCAGCTGCATCTCCGCCGGAAAGGCTCGGCCGTACGTCTGGAAATTGAAGCGAGTGCGAAAGCGGAAATTATTGAACGCCTGCAGGCGAATTTCCGTCTGGCGCCAGAGGGAATCTTCCGGATCCATGGCCCGATCAATCTCTCGCGCATCTCTCACCTGTACGAGGAGACGTCGCGGCCTGATCTAAAATACCGACCGTTTGCACCACGGGAGCTAGTGCTTAAACCAGGCTCTGCTTCGATCTTCGAACAGGTGCGCGGGCGGAGCGTGCTTCTGCACCATCCTTACGATTCCTATGCAGCGGTGGTGCGCTTCATTGAGAGTGCAGCACAGGATCCCGATGTACTCTCGATCAAGCAGACGCTATATCGCACCAGTGAAAATTCCCCGATCGTCCGCGCACTCATCGAAGCGGCCGCAACCAAAGAGGTTGCTGTCGTAGTCGAACTCAAAGCTCGCTTCGACGAAGCCTCGAACATTCGTTGGGCTCAAAATCTGCAGGAAGCGGGCGTGCAGGTTTTTCACGGAGTGGTCGGTTTGAAGACGCATTGTAAGCTCGCTCTGGTTGCCCGCCGCGAGGCCGACGGCCAGATTCGCCGATACGCTCATCTTGGCACGGGAAACTACAATCCCTCGACAGCGCGCTTCTACACGGATCTGAGCCTACTGACGAGCGACGCCCATCTAACTTCGGCCGTGCACCATGTTTTCAATTACCTGACCGCGCATTCCGAGCGGCCGCACTACACGCCGCTTTTTGTCGCGCCGCTAAACCTCGGCCGCAGCTTTCTCGGCTTGATCCATCGGGAAACGGCTCACGCGAAAGCGGGGCGTTTGGCGTTCATTTTCGCGAAATTCAATTCCCTGCTCGACGACAAGATCATCGAGGCGCTTTATCGCGCTTCGCAAGCCGGGGTACGGATCGAGTTGCTTGTCCGCGGCGCCTGTGCCCTCCGACCCGGTGTGCGCGGACTGAGCAGTCGCATCGGTGTGCGCAGCGTCATCGGGCGGTTTCTGGAGCACAGCCGCATTTTTGTCTTTGGGAACGGCGGCAACACGGATGTCTATTTGGGCAGCGCCGATTGGATGCAACGCAACATCTATGAGCGTGTTGAAGTGATTTTCCACTTGAGAGAACCGGCGCTGTGTAGCCAGATCCTTCAAGAAGTGGTCGCGCCTTATCTCGCCGACACACAGAAGACGCGTGTCTTGAAGTCCACCGGCCAATACGTTCGCCTCCACGCGGCGCGCGCGTTGACCCGATTGCGCAACGGGAGACCCTTCAACGCGCAACAGTTTCTCATCGATTTCACCGAGCGCCGCGAGAATCTTGATTCGTTCCCGTCTCTGCCCCCGTTCATGAAAGTGCGTCCGTCGCCGACTGTCGCGACAAAATCGGCATGACCCCGCAGCTCCGCCCCGACGGGAAAGGCGTTCGCAGCCTTCCTCTGTATAATCGCCTGCGATGGAAGGATGGCTAGAACGCACCGGCACGTGGTGGCTGGGGCCGGAGGCTTCCGATGAGCAACATCCGGGGCATCTTTGGCCTCGGTGGATTTTCCTGCGCGCTTTGGGACTGATTTATTGTTCTGCGTTTTATTCTCTCCTGTTTCAAGTCCGAGGGATGATCGGCCCCAAGGGAATTCTGCCTGCGATTGACTATCTCCAAGCTGTTGCGGCCGGCCTTCGTGGCGATCGCTTCTGGTACGTACCGACGGTTTTCTGGCTGGGGTCAAGCGACCGGGCGCTCCTGCTGGTGTGCTGGGTGGGTCTGATCGCCTCGGTCCTTGTGGCCGTCAATGTCTGGCCCCGTCTAGGGCTTTTGGTCTCCTTCATTTGCTTTCTCTCCTTCGTCAGTGTGGCGCGCGATTTTGCCTCCTATCAATCCGACTACATGCTGCCGGAGGCCGGCTTCATCGCCCTATTTTTCGCACCGTCGGGCCTTCGACCTGGGCTGGGCCGTACCCACCCCGCTTCACGCGCCAGCCTGTACCTGCTCCGATGGGAATGGTTCCGCATCTACTTCGAGTCGGGGGTGGCGAAGATGGCAAGCGGCGATTACTCCTGGCGTCACTTCACCGCGATGGACGATTACTACCAGAATGCTCCTCTTCCCACATGGATCGGCTGGTATGTCGGGCACTTCCCGCATTGGTTTCATGCCGCCGCTGTCTTCTACACGCTTGCCATTGAACTCGTGCTGGTGTTCATGGTTTTTCTACCTCGGCCCTTTCGCATCGCCTGCTTCTGGATCGTGGCGCCCTTTGAGACCAGCATCATTCTCACTGGAAACTACGCGTTCTTGAACTATATCGTCTTCTTTCTCGGCTTTCTTTTGCTCGACGATCGCTTCATCGAACAAATCGTACCCTCAAGCATTCTACGGTTCATCGAACGGCCGTCTCCTGCGGCTGCCGTTGAACTGGCTTCGAAACAGCCGCCGAGCGCAGACGTGCGCAGGCTGCTGGCCCCGGTGCGCATGGTGATTGTCGGGGCATGCTTCGCTTTGGTTTTCTACTCGACGACGGCGTGGCTGGTTTGGAGGCTTTGGCCGGCCGCCCCGCTTTGGCCCCGGCCGGCGCGAATCATGGAGATTTTCCACGTTGCCACGGTGTACGGATTGTTCGCCAATATGACTCACGAACGCCGCGAAATCGAGTTTCAGGGCTCCCTTGACGGCACCACCTGGACTCCCTATCCATTCCGCTACAAACCGCAAGACCTAGGCCAGGCGCCCGGAATCTATGCCCCCTATCAACCGCGGTTTGAGTGGAACCTGTGGTTCGCCTCGCTGGGTGAATGGACCCAATATCAGTTTGTCGTTTCGACCGAGGAATGCCTGCTGCAAAACCAGAAGGATGTGCTTCAGCTTTTTGCACGGAATCCGTTTTCCAATGACCCACCCCTCCAAGTGCGCGCCGTTATCTACCAGTATTGGTTTACCGATCTCAAGACCAAACGAGAAACAGGGATGTGGTGGCGGCGCCAGCGGCTCGGCGACTATGCGCCTCCGCTTGAACGAGGGTCGGACGGGAGAATCTTCATGCTCGAGGTAGGGACCGTTTTACCGCCTCCGGACTAGCCCGACCGCCGGATTTTGCCACGCGGTCATATTTCCGTTAGGCTGTTCCGGCTCGGAGAAGGCAGATGAGGCGCCAGCACACAATCGAGCCCAAGAGACCGCGGCCTCCTGAGATTGAGGGCGCGCAGGTGCTAGCGCATCTGGCTACACTCTCTCAGGCGGCCAGCATCCGCGAGATTGCGCATGGCATGGACCTCAAGCACCGGGGCCGGCGTTTTCTTCCACGAGTGATTCAGCAGCTCAAGGAAAAAGGGGAAGTGGAAGAAATTCATGGCGGTCGCTATCAGCTGGCCAAGCGAAAGAGCATGGCTTTGAAAAACGCAGCGCTCGAGCTTGAGACAGCCCATTCTGCCGATAAGAAGCGCGCTCGAGATCCGAATTTGGTAACGGGCCGACTGGTGGCCCATCACGATGGCTATGGGTTCGTTGTCCCGGATGAGCCGATGTTTGGCATGGAAGGCGATCTGTTCATCGGCCACGGCAATCTCGGTGATGCGATGCACGGCGACCACGTACTGGCACGAGTCGAGCGCCGCCGCGCCGACGGGCGGGCCGAGGGACGGATTGTCGAGATTGTCGAGCGAGAGCATCCGACCGTGGTCGGGGTGTTCCGCTACGGGCCACACGGAAACTACGTCTCGCCCTACGACACCCGCATCCTTCACGAGATCCTGATTCTTCCGGGCGACGAACTCACCGCGGAACTGCGACAAAAATTCGGTATGGGTTCAACGATCGAGCCCGCCTCGTTCAGACGCAAGCGCCTGCCGGAACTCGACGGCGCTGTTGTCAACGTGGAAATGACGCGATACCCGAAGGGAGGCCTTGCCCCGGCGGGCCGCGTGATTGAAATCCTTGGCCGCCCAGGCGAAATCGGCGTTGATGTCGAAATCATCATTCGCAAGCATCACCTGCCTTACCTATTCTCGGACGAAGCCCTGGCCCAGGCTCGCGCTGCGCCACAGCAGGTGGATGAGTCAGCGCTGCGCGGGCGTCGGGACTTCCGCCAGCTGCCGGTCGTAACCATCGACGGCGAAACGGCGCGCGATTTCGATGACGCTGTTTATGTTCATGCGCTGCCAAAGGGCGGCTACGAATTGCAAGTGCACATCGCCGACGTGGCGCACTACGTTGGGCGCGATTCTGCGCTCGATCGTGAGTCGCGCCTGCGCGGTACATCGGTGTATTTTCCCAATCGCGCTGTGCCCATGCTGCCCGAAGAACTCTCAAACGGCATCTGCTCACTGAATCCGCACGTCGAGCGGCTGGTGATGAGCGTGGTAATGGAAATGGACGCGAACGGACAGTTGGCGCACGCCGATTTCATGCCGGGCGTGATTCGCTCGGTCGAACGTATGACTTACACGAATGTCAATCGCGTGCTTGAAGGCGATCGGGAAATGAATCAGCGCTACGGAGCGCTCGCGGAGGCTTTTCAGCGGATGAAAGAGCTAGCGTTGCTGCTCAATGCTCGTCGCCACGCACGCGGTTCCATCGATTTCGACTTGCCCGAACCGGTGATTGAATTTGACTCGGCGGGCCGCATGCAGGGTATCGTTCGCAGCGAACGCAACATTGCGCATCGTATCATCGAGGAATTCATGCTGGCAGCCAATGAGGCCGTGGCGCAATACCTCGAAAGGCGAGGCATCGGCTCACTCCATCGCGTTCATGAAAAGCCCGATCCCAAGAAAGTCCTGGAATTTGAAGGGCTGGCAAAGGCCTTCGGCTACTCGCTCGGTGTTGAGAACCTCACGGAGCGCCGTGTGGCCGTGCGCCACGGCCGCGTCCAAGCCCCAGCCAAAGCCAGTGGCAGTCGCGGTCGCATGCGGCCCATGAGTGTGACGATGCCGGCCACCGAAGACATTGAGATCCGTCCCCAGCATTACCAGCGCCTTGCGGAAAAAATCGCCGGGAAGCCCGAAGAGCGCATTCTTTCCTACTTGATGCTGCGATCACTTAAGCAAGCGCGCTACGCTGCGGAGGTGCTCGGCCATTTCGCGCTCGCCGCGAAAGAATACACGCACTTTACCTCGCCCATTCGCCGCTATCCGGACCTAATCGTGCACCGCTGCCTGAAATGGGCGCTCGAGAATCCACCGCCGTTCCCCCACCCACGTCCGGGAAAAGAAGGATTCCGGCCGACACTTGGGCCGTATCGCCGGGTGGAACTCGACGAGATCGCCGCGGAGAGCTCGGAAGCCGAGCGCCGAGCTGATCAAGCCGAACGCGAGCTCCTGGATTGGAAGACGGCGCAGTTCATGGAGCAGCATCTTGGCGAGGAATACGACGCGCTCATCATTTCGGTGCAAAAGTTCGGCTTCTTCGTGGAGTTAACCGAGATTTTCGTCGAGGGGCTTGTCGGTATCGATCGTCTCGAGGAGTCCACCGGTCAGCGCTGCCTGTATCGCGAGCGCGATCACGCCATCATCACCGAACCGCATCGCGGCACACGCGGTGCGGCCCCTAGGCGAATCTTCCGTCTGGGGGATCGCGTACAGGTGCGGGCCGAGCGCATCGATCCCATGCGCCACCGCGTCGAATTCGCATTGGTTTGACGTTCCAATTGTTCCGGGAGGGCATGCATGAAACCAATAGTGGGATTCATCGGACTGGGACTGATGGGCAAGCCGATGGCGCAGAATCTACTGCGCGCTGGATATCCACTCGTCGTTTGGAACCGTACGCGCGCGAAGGCCGACGATCTGGTCAACGCCGGCGCCAAGCTGGCTACTCAACCTGCTGAAGCAGCCGCGCAGGCCGATGTGCTGATTACGATCGTGAGCGATCCTCCGGCCCTCGAAGAGGTACTTGGGGGAACGCACCACGCCATGGAAAGCTTGCGAGCAGGCAGTCTGTTCATCGATTGCAGCACGGTCTCTCCGGACCTGGCACGACAGGTGGCAGACGCCTGTGCAAAGCGAGGCGTGGATTTTCTCGATGCTCCGGTGACTGGCGGTACTTGGGGAGCCCAGAAGGGCGAATTGGTCTTCATGGTGGGGGGCAAGCTCGAAACGCTCGAGCGCGCTCGGCCCCTGCTTGAGACCATGGGCAAGAAAATCTTCCTGCTCGGACCAAACGGCGCGGGGCAAACGGTGAAGCTCGGAATGAATCTGCTGCTCGCCCTCGAAGTCGATGCGTTTGCCGAAGCACTGGCGCTCGTGACCACAGCGGGCGTGCCGGCCACGCGTCTGGTTGAGGTGATGCAATCCAGCATGGGCCGCGCGCCAGTGCTTGACGTGAAAGCGCCCTTGATGCTGAAGGGCGAATTTCCAGCTAGCTTTCCCCTGCGTCTGATGCACAAAGACATTCGGCTGGCGCTTGAACTTGCACAGGAACACGGCGTTCCACTTCCGGCCGCTCGAGCCGCCTACCAGACCTACACGGAAGTCAAGGACTCTGCGAAGGACGACCCGGATTTTTCGGCCGTGATGCGCTTTTGGAAAAACGCCGCCTCTTGAGTGCTCGCGCTACAGAAGACTGCTGTGATCGGTTTCACGGAGATCGAGGCGCACCGGTTCGAGCAAAAGCCTCACGTGGTAAACCCCGCAAACACTATTGCACACGTGGATGCGATCGGCGTGTTGCAGTCGTCGAGTCTGACGATGGCGTCGGTCGCGTTCGGCCACTGTCGCAGGATCTGCGCGCGGCACATTCCCAGCAGCAGACCACAGGAAAAGGGGCAGCGATGGTTGTTTTGAAAGCGATCGCTGCTAAATGGCTAGACGGGACACTCCGGCGCGACTGAATTGCTCACGCCAGAGTAGATTTAGCTCTGACTCCCACAGAGAATTGAGGCATACTCGGTGAACTGAGCAACCAACGCCGGAAATACGGATCTTAACCTCCACAGAAAGCCGCTCGGCTGAAATCTGCTCCGTATACGAAGATATACACAGGTTTTCCATCGCCAGTACTGCTAGGAAATGAAATAGCGACTTGAAATTATTGTGAAATTAATATTGATTCATAAGTGCATCGCTACAACGGACGGTGGAGGAGTGGATGCGCGCGATGCGGGTACAGCGCCTGGTCCTGATCTTCTGCGTCGTTTCCCTGTCTACCTCGGCTCAGCAGTTCTCGCCGCCCACTGCAGCAAACGGACCCCAAACTGCGTCGATCATTCAGCAGAGCTTGATGGCGC
>DASPVW010000008.1:0-90856 GCA_035622155.1 Candidatus Acidiferrales bacterium | reverse complement strand
GTACGAAATCGGGCTACCGTCCGCAGCAATTCCGTTGTAGGTGACCTTTTCGCCGTCACCTTGCGCCACCACGGTTCGCGTTTCGCTCTTGGGTGGTTGCATGCCAATGTATTTCGACTTCGCTACATTCAACTTCCAGGTGCCGAAGAACGGACTCTCTTGGGCCAACAACACGCCCGAGGCGACCAGAGACATAGCCAGAGCAGGAACCAACACGAGTATTCGTTTCATGTTCCTCCCCCTTAGAGATTTGTGGGCGCTTACCGGTTGGCGCATCCTACGCTTCCTTGGGCACAAGCGCCATCCTAATTCGCCCTGCCAGCGGTTCGCTGGCTTTCGAGAGTGGCTCTTACCACTGCTTTCGTTGAGGCTCTCCAAGACCGAGCAATCGTGGGCGTGCGTGACCGAAGAAGTTGACGTTCGGGCGGCACATTGGTGAGCATGACCCACCTGTGGATTTGCGTTGAAATGTGGAAATGTCGGCGAATGCGAGGGCACAACAAATTGAACCAACGGAGCGGCGCGACAGCTTTTTCAGCGGCAAGGCCATACAAGGCTCTGCATTCAATGGTTAGAATCCCACCCTCTCCGCGATATCCTCGCGTGGCTCAGACTTTATATGTGGCCGCCGTGGGATAAAACTAAGTGCGCTGCGAAAAGATCTTCGACGGCGAGACCCAACGACTTGAACACCGTGATCTCCCGATCACCGCGCCGAACAGGCAGTTCACCAAGCTCGGCGGCGATGTGCTCCTTCGTCCACCGCCCTTCTGCGATTCCCATTACCACGTCGCCCGCTTCCTGAAGCGCGGCTGCCCGAGAGTCCACAACCAACCGGGCGCGCGCAACCAGCGCCGGATCGAGCTCCCGGTGCGTCGGCAAAGCTGACCCTACTGCAATGACATGGGTGCCATCATCGACCCATTCGCTCCGGATTACTGGCGTCGGCGATGGCGTCACTGCCACCACCACATCGGCCCCACGCACCACCGCTTCGGCGATTTCCATGGCTCGCGCCCCAGTTTCAGCGGCGAATCTCCGCAAATGATCCGGAGTCGGGCTCCATACTCGCACCTCGCGAAAGTCCCGCACGAGCCTTAGGGCTTCGAGGTGGCTACGAGCCTGCACTCCGGTGCCCAGAATGCCCAGCACCTTCGCGTCCTTGCGCGCCAAGCACCGCGCTGACACCGCCGAAACGGCGGCGGTGCGAACCTCGGTGATATAGCGTCCGTCGAGGATCGCCTCCACGACCCCCGTTAGTGGGTCGAGCATCACAATCGTGGCCTGGTGGGTCTCGAGGCCACGCTCGGTGTTCCTGGCACATACAGTCACTAGTTTGGCGCCGAGCGCCGGCAGCGACGCCACGTAGCACGGCATCAGCCCAAACAGGGAATGCTCCGCGCCAAAGGCGAACACTGTGCGCACCGGCTGCCGCACTCTTCCCGCTGAAAATTCGACCAACGCCTGCTCCATGGCCTCGATCAGATCGGCCATGCGCAGTCGAGCGCGGACCTCGTCTTCGCTGAGAAATCGTGGAGACTTCACGCCACAACCCAGTTGACGGCGACTTCGGTGACGCGGTCGTGCCTAGGTGGCAGATCGTCATCGTCGACACTGAGCGACCTGTTGGGTGAAAAGAACACGGACAGGCTCGTGGTGTCTTGGCGGGGTCGGGCCGCGATCACCAGTCTCCCCCCCGATCCTCCGGCGAGGGGGATTTTAGCGGAAGCGGCGCCAGCATGCCACCCGGGTAGCGCCTTAGCGAATTACGGGCGCTCCGCCCATCCAAGTGCCCATTCAACTTCACAGTACGGACCTCTGGAGCCTAGCGCTGTATAATCTGCCCTCGAATTGCTGCATCCATGAATCGCCGAGAATTTCATGCCTCGATTTGGAAACTCTCTGTTGCAGGGCTCCTTGCTCAGCGCGCGCTAGCCAATCAGGAGGCAGAGACCCCTTTCGAAATCGCCGAGCTCTACAAGAGCAGTATCGTTATGGACTCGCTGTGTAGCCCGTTTGTCGATTTGGAGTCGTCGCCGAGCATTGAGCTCGTGGCAACGGTTCGGCAGTCGGGGATTACCGCGGTCAATTGCACGGCCGAGGGTTCGGACTTCGAGGGGGCAGTCAAGAGCCTTGCTTCGCTTGAAACGCTGGCCGAGAAGCGTTCTGACGCTTTGACCATCATTCGCAAATACTCGGATATTGCTCGCGCCAAGCGCGAGGATAAGGTGGGCATCATTGTGGGGTTCCAACAGACGCTGTTTCTGGAAGAGAACCCCGATCGCAACGAGATGTTCCGCGGCCTTGATGTGCGCATTATGCAGATCACCTACAACACCCGCAATGCTTTTGGCGACGGCTGCCTGGAGCCGGGCAATGCCGGGTTGAGCAATGCAGGGATTGCGGCAGTTGAGAAGATGAACGAAATTGGAGTTGCTGTCGACTTGAGCCACAGCGGGTATCGCACTACGAGCGAAGCGATCTCCGCCTCTTCGGGGCCGGTCCTGATCTCACATTCAGGCTGTGCGGCGGTCTATCCGCATCCCCGCAACAAACCCGACGAGGTCCTCAAGTCTTTGGCGGATCGCGGCGGCTATTTTGGTGTGTATCTCATGCCCTACCTGGTTGCCTCTCCCACGGTGCCGACTCGACAGCACGTGCTCAGTCACTTGGTGCACGCGATTGATGTCTGCGGCGCCGATCATGTCGGAATCGGCTCCGATGGCTCGATTCAGGCGATCGTTCTCACCTCCGCACAGAGGGCCGAATTCGACGCCGACATAGCACGCCGCAAAAAGCTCGGTATTGGCGCGCCTGGCGAGGATCGGTATCCCTTTGTGCCTGATCTGAATGGACCGGATCACATGCAAATCATAGCGACGGAACTTGCGCGTCGCGGTCAGCGATCCTCCGTGATCGAAAAAGTGCTGGGTGCAAATTTCCAGCGGGTGTTGGGTGAAATCTGGGGAACGGGTTAGAACGGGCCCGCGACGCCCTGCGCACGCGCCTCCAGGCGATGACAGACGACGAGCTGCTGAAGTTCGGAAAGCGGATGCACAGCCTGGTCTACCCGCTCACGTACGACGGCGACGGGAAGCCGATGGTGACGGCGTTCTCGATTCAGCTCGACGAACGCGTGGCGTGGGCCCGGTGTTCGATGTGCGCGACCTGCGAAACAATTCCAGGCGGCCTGCACGCGACCGGGGCTCGGCCAGCGCGAGGGCGATCATCGCCACGGGTTTCGATACAGCGGGCTCACGATTCATGATCTGCGTCGGTCCGCCATTCGAAACCTCCGGCTCACTGGAACGGACGAAAAAGTGGCGATGATGATCAGCGGCCACAAGACACGCAGCACGTTCGACCGCTACAACATTGTGACCACGACGGACGTGCGCTCAGCACTGGAACGAGCAGCAGCCAAGAAGCCCGCCTAAAATTGATGCACTTTTGATGCAAGAGGGCACGGCCTAAATTGACGCAAGTGCGGCAAGTAGCTGAAAGGAATGGTGCCGAGGGGCAGAGTTGAACTGCCTACGCCGGCCTTTTCAGGGCCGCGCTCTACCGGTGAGCTACCTCGGCATCGGCACAACCAAGGATTCTACGGAAAACTGGGTGGGCCGCAAAGCGAAAAGCGGACTGGAGAAAAGCGAACGAGGCGGTCGCGTTGCGGTTACCGTCACTCGGCAAGGCGCTGCCACCTTCGAACCTCAGCGATCCGCTTGAACTGTACCAGTTCGCCCGCCCACTACCTGATGGTCGCGGTTTCCCCATATCAACCGGGCAGGACCCTTGCCCGTGACGGTTTTTCCGGTGAAGCCGATCCGTCCTTCGCGAATAAGTTCGGAGAAGTCGAAACTATCGTCGGCGGATCTGGCTACGCTGTTAATGTGCGCTTGGTCCTTCAATTCGGGAAACGATAACCCGCCGGTGACTAATTCACCATCCTCGTACATCATCACGTCCATCTTGCCGTTGAGCAGGATGCGCCAGTCGAATCGCACACGCATGTCGCGGACCTCAGCCACGGAAACCGCGATGTTGGTGGTGCAGTTGTTGGTCAACGCGTTATACCACTCGGGACGCGCATGCAAGCGATTGGCTCGTTCCAGGTAGTCCAGGAAGATGGCGCGCGCCAACGGCGGCTTCGCCCTTGTGCGAAACAGGTACACCTCTTCGCTCTTGCGGTAATTGGTACGCAATCGAATGACGTCGCGCTCGTCGCTGACAATATAAGCGAGGGTGTACTGGCGAAAGAAGCCGCCGATGGCGGAATAGCCCTGGCCCACGACGTTTCGCGTCTCAATCGACATGGCGACATGGTTCTCATCACCGAAATCGAAGCTGACAATGGGGTGCGCGATCCAGGGAGATCCCCACCAGGTGATAAAGATGTCGAGGCCGCGGAGTTCCGCCAAGTTGTAGAAACGGGCCTCCCAATCACAGGTGTAACTGTCCTCGGTGCGGTAGGTGCAGTTGCGCAGGTCGCGGATGATAACCTGTTCGCCATGGATTTCAGCATACGAGGTTCTCGCGTTGTCAAGCCGCCAGGCGCGATTGTTCGACGGCTTCAGCGAAAACCACCACAGGGCGGCAATCGCGAATCCAACGAATGCAACCACCAGCCCCCCACGGCGGAGGAACAACAGGGCTCCCCCTATCACCAAGAGGTACAACACCGATGCCGGCGTCCGTAATAGTCGGACGGGTAGGTCAAAGTGCAGTGCTGCGGCCGCCCACACAGTGAACAGCAGAGCGATGATGGTTGCCAGCGCAAACGCGATCCTACGCACCCATCGCATGCCGCCGATCCACCTACTTCGACTGAGGAGGCGTGCTTGATTCCGCCGTGTTCGTCCCACTTGCCTGTTTCGTCTGGTGGGCGTTCGGTTTCGGAACGATTGTGCCAATCACGTGTTTGTTCTGCTCGTAGTTGACGTGCGCTTTTCCTGGACTGGCTACGAGCCAGAACCAGCGCGTCGCGTTCTCTGCGGGCTGATTCTGCACATCCAAATCGTGCCTCGGTACCTTAGCTTGGGCCGGGTCAGGAGCCAGCCACGTAAGTAAGTCATCCGGGTCGCTCCAAGCGATGAGTCGCGGCGGATCTTGATGGGCTTGGGCGCGAAGACGAGCCCAGCGCCCCAGGTGCGTGGTCAAGGCTACGTTCTTTGTATTTTCCAAGTCCGCCAGTTCTAGCAGCCTAATCTGATTGGCGAAGAAATAGACATGGGAAGTTTGGGTGAGAATTTTGTCGAATCTATTTTGCCAATCTGAAGAGGTCACACCCTGCTGGCTGCTTTCTAGATCGAGTGCAGAGAATATAAGGTAGCTTCCGAGGCTATGCGAGACAATTACGAACTCCTGATGCTCTGCCAACGTAACCGAGGCCAGCACGACTTCCCGAATGCCTTCGAGAATGTAATCTTCCATCGGCCCAACGGCCAGGAGTGCGTCCGCAAAACTCCAGTCGAGGATATCTCGTTTTAGCGAGCTATTGAGCGCGGCTGGCTTTGGCCAAGGCTGCTGGCGCTCCTGGATATCGTTCTGAGTGATCCACGCATACGATTTAAACCTGTTGGGGGTGGAGTCTTCAACCGTCTTCGCGGCGCAGGTTTCAAAATGTTTCTTGTCGAGGCCGATCAGTGCTGCCTCCTTGGCGATAATCTGGCGGCATTTTGCGGAAAAAACCAGCGGCCACCAATTGATTTCGTCCACGTAGATAGCTGTGCCGTTCCTGCTGATAAGCTTGTAGCGATCGACGAATGGCGTGGCGGCGCGCCAATCGTTGCTATCGCGTTTCCAAACCTCCTCGTCGAAATACGAGAGTGAAGGAGGCGCTGCATCGGGGGCAAAATCCCGTTCATTGGCGTAGATCCTTCCCTCGAGCTCGTTGCTGGTGCAGCTGATCCGCTTGCAAAAGCTCTTTCTGAAAGGTTCGGAGACTTCGAAGTTCTGCGTTCCGGCGTTGCGTTTGGATGTATTAATTCCGATACCGTGCACGTAAAAGATATGGAGCTGGGACTGTCCTGCCTCTGCGCGCTTCAGCGAATCGGCCAGTGATGCGGCAGCTTGTGGTTGGGGGGTGGCGGCGACTTGACCCCAGGAGATCTCCGCGAAGCTAGCCACAAGGATGGCGAGAAATGTGACTCGCTGCTTTCGATGCGAAATAAGGGAAATCGCGTGCCTCATCACCTGGCCTGCCAGGTGCTGGGAGGGTATCACATCAACTGTGTAGCAAGATGTCTGTACAGCAGGGGCAGGATCCGCTCATCGGCAAAAATTGAGACTTGGATTGCTCGACAGTGAAATCAGCGCGCGGACTGGTCGAATTCGCGCATCCAATCCTTCTTTTTGAGGACTTCACGGGGCTTGGAACCGTCGGCGGGCCCAACGATTCCATCTTTCTCCATTAGGTCGATCAGGCGCGCAGCACGGCCATAGCCAATTCGCAGGCGACGTTGGAGTGTGGAGGTCGAGGCCCGCCCCATTTCGCAACAGACGCGCACCGCGTCCTGGTAGAGTTCGTCGTCGACATCATCGTCTCCGCCTTCCGTGTCCACCGCTGCGCCCGCCGCGCTGGAGGCGATTGCATCCTTGGGGGGCCTGAGCAGCTCTTCGTTGTAAATCGCTTTTGCTTGCTCCCGCCAAAAATCGCAAACGGCGACCACCTCGTTTTCGTGAACGAAAGGGCCATGAATGCGATGTAGACGCGATGATCCAGCCGGTAGGAAGAGCATGTCGCCCTTGCCGAGTAAGGATTCCGAGCCGTTGGAATCGAGGATGGTGCGCGAATCGACTTTGCTCGCCACACGGAAAGAGATGCGCGCAGGAAAATTGGCTTTGATGAGGCCGGTGATGACATCAACCGAAGGGCGTTGCGTAGCGAGAATCAGATGAATGCCGACGGCGCGCGCCATTTGCGCCAGACGCGTAATCGATTCCTCGACGCCATTGGTGTCAACCATCATGAGGTCGGCCAGCTCGTCGATGACGATAACCAGATAGGGAAGCGGTCGGTGCTCCTCCTTCTCCGTGTTCTCGAACAGGGAAAGCGACTGGCCTTTTTCGAATGTGCGGTTGTACTGCTCGATGTTGCGCACGCCGCGCTGCGCCAGCAGCTTGAGACGGCGCTCCATTTCGCGTGTGGCGTTGCGGAGAACGTTGGCGGCGACTTTCGGATCGGTGACCACCGGCGTGAACAAGTGCGGGATATCGGCGTAGAGGCCCAACTCTAGGCGTTTCGGGTCCACGAGCACCAGCTTCATCTCTTCGGGTGTAGCCTTATAGAGCATGCCCATCAGCAGGGAATTGATGAAGACGCTCTTGCCCGTGCCCGTCGAGCCCGCAATGAGCAGGTGCGGCATCTGCGTGAGGTCGGTGGTGCGAATCCGGCCGATCAAGTCCTTTCCAAGGGGCAGTGTCAGTTTGGAGGAGGAGTGCGAAAATTCGGGAGACTCGGTCACGTCGCGAAGAGCAATCGTCTCGCGGCGCGCATTCGGTACTTCGATTCCTACGGTGGATTTGCCGGGAATACGCTCAATCAGAATCGATTCAGCGCGAAGAGCCAAGCAGAGGTCGTCGCCAAGCCCGGTGATCCGACTGTACTTGATGCCCGCTTCGGGCTTGAACTCGAATGTGGTCACGACTGGGCCGGGATTGATTTGCGTGACGTGGCCTCCGACTTCGAATTCGCCGCACTTCTGCTCGATGGCGCGAGCGTAGTCTTTCAGCTCCGACTCGTCCATTCTTTCGCTGCGCTCGGCGCTGCGCAGCAGCGTTGTGGAAGGGAGGCGGAAACTCATTTTGCTGCGTGCGATTTTCGGATCGGAAGCGCTCCTTTTCAAATCGGGAGCCAAAGCGACCTCGTGGAATTCAACGACGAGCGGAGTGTGCTCAGAAGAAGCGGCGCTCATCGATTCCGCCGATGAGTTCTCTTCTTCGTCTTCTTGTTGTTCCTTGGCGGAAATACGTTGCTGCGGGACGGGTCGACGGCCGGCAATCTTGATCTCCTCCACTTGTTTCCGGAGACGGGTGGCTTCGCGTGCTTCGCGCCACTGCCGGAGACGCTCGATCCAGCTCCCGATGACGCCGTCGGCTGCCATCGGCCTCTTGGCCCACTCCGCGGCGGCGCGGAAAGAGAAGCTCGTAGTGAGGAACAGTGCAGTCAGGAGTGACGCAAGGGAGACCAGGTTTGCTCCGATAGGGTTAAATCCGGCACGCAAGCCCTGCGCCAGGGCCTTGCCGAGCATCCCGCCGGGCGGAAGCGCGCCGCGAACCTCAGACATATGGATGAGAGTTAGTTCGGCAGCCGAGGATGCGAGCAGGAGCACGCCCCCGATGACTTTGGCCAGGGGAGCCTCAACCACTTGACTGCGGAACCAACGCATCGCTAGCAGGAACATTCCGATTGGGAAGAGAAAGGCTGCATAGCCCGCAAGCTGAAAGCAGACATCGGCCAAATAGGCGCCGAACGGGCCGATCCAGTTGCGCGCTGGACCTGTTCCGGGCGGTGCGGCTGAAACGTTGAACGAAGCGTCTTGGGGAGAATAAGAAAGCAAGCTGAGCGCTAACAAAATCGCGACACTGAGGCCGACGAAGCCGACTAATTCGTTAAGGCGTTTATTTTCAGTTGGCGTAAGAACGCGCACGATAAATCTCCGTATAACCCGAGGACACCTACCGGTCGATCGGGTTGACTCAACAGGGGGAGGGGATGCCGGCCCTGCTGCAAGTCGCGCGGGCGCTGTCGCGCGATCGGTTCGGAGGAGCGGACTCGACTATAGCAAACAGGGCGAGGGAGTAAACAGCGAACTTTGCTCGGTTTCCTCTGGGCTACGCGGTCGGAAAGGGATAGGCGGCATAGGCAAGCGAAGGAGGATCGATGGCCGACACTTTGATCGAAAGTGTTTCCGACACAGCGTTTTGGATAGCGCACTATCGAGCTATTGAAACGAAACGGCGCGACGCGCTTTTCCGTGACCCTCTGGCTGGCGTTTTGGCGGGAGACCGTGGCGAGAAGATTGCGCGGGCGATGCCGATGAGTTTCTGGACCTCGTGGAGCGTCGTGATGCGAACCTGCATCATCGACGACTTTATTCGATCGGCAATTGCCGAGGGTGTGGACACAGTCTTGAACCTCGGAGCGGGCCTGGACACCCGTCCCTACCGGATGGATCTACCGCCATCGCTGGTCTGGTTCGAGGCCGACTATCCGCGCCTGATCGAGTACAAAGCAGAGCGGTTAGCAGGAGAAACGCCGCGTTGTCGGCTAGAGCGCATGAAGCTGGACCTGTCGGATGCCGTCGAGCGTCGGCCGATGTTGGCGGGGATCGATGCGCGTGGGACGAAGATCGTAGTCCTTACCGAGGGAGTGGTCCCGTATTTAAGCGAGGCGGAGGTTGGTTCGCTGGCGGCGGATCTGAGGACGATGGACCATGTCCGGTATTGGATCGCCGAATATCTTGCGCCGGAGATCGTAAAATATCGAAACCGCGGGCTCATGCGTCGGAGCTTGCAGAACGCTCCTTTCAAATTTGAAACGGCAGACTGGCTCGGATTCTTTCGGAGGCACGGATGGTGCTCGAAAGAAATTCGCTACCTGGTCGAGGAGGCGGAGCGGTTTAACAGGCCCATTCAATTACCTCCGATTCTGAGAGTTCTTCTCACGATTCGTGGGGTATGGAGCTCTCCGGAAAAACGAGAGGCTTACCGAAAGCTTGCCGGGTACGCCATGTTGGAGCGGGCAGTGTGATTTTCCCAGGAAACCGATCAGTAGCCGGACCGATACAAGAACGCGACGGCGAGGGCGAAGATGAGGCAATAGACGCCAAACCAATACCAGCGACCTTCCTCAAGCCAACGGCTCAACCATTTCAGCGCCAACAAACCAGCCAGAAAGGCAAACAGGGCGCCGTAGAGGCTGGATGTGACGCTCGGCATCAGCGGACCCAGGTGACCGCGCTGCGACTCCAGCACTCTCCATCCCTCCCGCGCGATGGCAGCCGGCGTAAGGACCACCGCCAGCGCGAAGCTGAAATCCTCGGCACGCATCTTGGCCACGCCGGCGAGCATGGCGGTGGATATCGTTGCCCCGGAGCGAGAAAACCCGCGAAAAGGGAGCGACAATCCCTGTACGGCACCAATCCACATGGCCTGCCCGGGCGTCATTTCGGCGCCGGGGGGAGGTGGCTCGGTGCGCTGTGTCAGCAGCCCCGCCGTCAGAATCAGAACGCCGACAGTCGCCAAAGCCGATGCGATCAGGTCGAGGCGGTCGAACAGCTGTTCGACCCAGGCATGAGGCTGATGGCGTAGGAGAACCTTTTCGATACCTTCGGTGACCACGCCACCGACGGTGGCCGTCAGGATCACGGCCAAGATCAGCGCGATCGCGAAGTTCTTGCGGTCGAGCCTGTTCTGAAAGAAGGCCCGACGCCAGCGGCGCCAAAAATAAACAATCACCGCAAACATCGTCCCGGTGTGCAGCATAACCAGTAGCAGAGTGGTTTCGGGAGCAGCCGGATCCATGCCCATCAGTTTTTCTGCGACGATGACGTGGGCGGAGCTCGAAATCGGAAGTAGTTCGGCCAAGCCTTGCACAACGGCGAGTATGATCACGTGCAGCAGTGACATCAATGCGCCTCCCCGCGCTCGCGGCCCATTCCGATGCACGAACGCCGAAGAAGAAAATTTGCTGAGACCGCCGCGTCAGGCAAGGAGCTTGGCCATGGAATAGGCGTCGCGGCCGCCGGGATAGTAGCGCTTCTTAAGCCCGCGAGTACGATAGCCGTGCTTGCGCCAGAACGCAATGGCGGAGGCATTGTCGACGGCTGTTTCCAGCGCGATTTCGCGGACGCCGCCGGCCGCCAGGCGCCGCTCGGCCTGGGTCAATAAGAGTGATCCCACGCTGTGGCGACGGTAGCGCTCGAGGACATCGATGGTGATGACGTAGCCCCATTCGTCCTGGTGCGCGGTAAGAATGAAGCCGATGGGCTTGCCGCTGGTTTCTGCCACGATGCAATCCGAGCCGGGGAAGCGCAGGTAGTTGCGAAGTTCGCGGCGCGAATAGGCAACGGCAGGCTCGTAGCAGGCCTGGTCGATTTCATAGAGCGCCTCGAAGTCAGAGGGCGCGTAGGCGCGAAGGGCGAGTTTCATCGGAGACCGATTGAGAGTAGCGGTGCGGGCAGCAATGCGGAAGGCAAAATTCAGGAGTGGGCGGCCAGGGCACGAAGGGAGGTCGTCTTGCGCACGACTCGCAGGCTGGGGTACTAGACTTCCAGGATGACGGGGAGGATGAGGGGCCGCTTGGCCGTATGCTTGTTCAAGTACCGCTTCAGATCGACACGAATCTTTTCCTTGATGACGCCCCAGTCCATTTTCTCTTCGTTGCTCGAGAGCTCGACAGTTTTCAGAATCACTTCACGGGCTTTTGCCAGCGTTTCCTGCCCGTCTTCGGCCGGAAGGAATCCGCGGGTGACAATCTCGGGTGCAAGCTCGATATCCCCCGTATGTTTGTCGATAACGATGATGGGCACGACCACCCCATCCTCGGACAGGTGCTTGCGGTCGCGAATCACGACTTCTTCGACCTCTTCGAGCGAGCCTGAGTCGACCATCACGCGGCCAGCGGGCACCGGTTCCCGCAGGTATGCCCGGCCATCGGGGGTGAACTCGACCGGGCGGCCAGTCTCGAGCAGAAGCACCTGGCCGGATACGGCGCCGAGCTGTCCGGCGAGCGCGGCATGCTGAAACAGTTGACGATACTCCCCATGGAGGGGCACGAAATATTTCGGACGCACGAGTTGCAAAAGAATTTTCATCTCTTCCTGACTGGCGTGGCCGGAAACGTGAATCGGAGCATTGCGCCCGCTTTCGTAATAAACCAGCACGCGCCGGCGGAAAAGGTGGTCGATCATTCGGAAAATGGCCTTTTCGTTGCCAGGGATGATCCGCGCCGACAAGATCACAGTGTCGTTTTCAGTCAGGCTGAGCAGCCTGTGGTTATCCACCGCGATGCGAGAGAGAGCAGACATCGGTTCGGCCTGCGTTCCGCTCGCGAGAATGACGAGTTTCCGCGGATCGAAGGTGCGGATGTCCTGAGGACGGACGACGCTGCCATCGGGAACGTGCAGTTTGCCGAGGTCGTGAGCGATTTCGATGTTGTCCACCATGCTGCGGCCGACGAAAGCGACCTTGCGGCCGACCGAGCGCGCGATATCGATCACCTGCTGGATGCGGTGAATCGAACTGGAAAAACACGAGACGACGATTTTGGCCGGTGCGGCGCGAAACAGCTCTTCCAGGCGCACGACGACGGCGCGTTCCGAGGGCGTGAAGCCGGGGCGTTCGACGTTGGTGCTGTCACTGAACAGCGCGAGGACTCCCTGTTGGCCGTAGCGGGCGAAGGCGTGGAGGTCGAAGGGCTTTCCATCGACGGGAGTCGGATCGATTTTGTAATCGCCGGTGTGAATAATCGTGCCGACGGGGGTACGAATCGCCAGAGCCACGCAATCGATGGTGCTGTGTGTAACATGCAGATATTCGATCTTGAACGGACCGATTTCACTCGTTTCGCCCGGTGCGACCTGGTGCAGGCGCGCGATGTCGAGCAGGGCGTGCTCCTCGAGTCGTCGCCGCACAAGAGCCAGAGTGAACTCGGTGCCATAGACGGGCACATTGAGATCCGCGAGGATGTAAGGCATCGCGCCAATGTGGTCTTCGTGACCATGCGTGAGCACGATCGCGCGGAGCATGTGCTTGTTCTGCTTTAAGTAGGTGATGTCCGGGATGACGATATCGACGCCAAGCAACTCCTGCTCGGGAAACATGAGGCCCGCGTCGATGACGATCATGTCGTCGCCTGAGCGCAGCGCGAGCATGTTCATGCCAAACTCGCCTAGCCCGCCCAGGGGGATGGCCCACAACGAAGGTGTACTCAAGTGGCTTTCTATCCCAGCACTTCGCGGAGTATCGTATCACAGCCCGCATGGTTGAGCCTTTTTCAGCTGGGACGACCGACCGAACTAGGCCGTCCATCGCTAGAAGCCGTCTGGATGGAAACGCGAACCGAGCGGCTGTCGGCCAGTTTCCCGAAACTCCTCGAAAGTCGGTAAGATGAGCTGCCCATGAAGCGCATCGTCATTCTAGGTTCAACAGGCTCGATCGGACGACAGTGTCTGAGCGTGATTGATTCGTTGCCGGGACGTTTTGAAGTTGTAGGGCTGGCGGCGGGTTCCAACGTACGTCTGGCCGCCGAGCAGACCAGGAGACACCGACCGAAGGTTGTGTCCCTAGCGACGGAGAAAGCGGCTGCCGAGTTGTGCGAAGCTTTGAAACTGCTCGGGGAAAACAAGCCGCGGAGTGCGAAACGAGAGGCGCCGCCAGAAGTCTTGTTTGGCGCCGAGGGCCTTGAACGCGTCGCCACTCATCCCGACGCCGATACGGTGCTCTCGGCGACAGTTGGCGTCGTGGGACTGCGCGCGACGTTTCAAGCAATCGAGCACGGGAAGAACATCGCGCTAGCGAACAAAGAAGTGCTCGTTGCTGCAGGAGAGGTCGTGATGGCGGCGGTGGCGCGCTGCGGCGTGTCGCTGCTACCTGTCGATAGCGAACACAACGCCATTCATCAGTGCCTGCGCAGCGGTGTGCCAGGTGAGGTGAAGCGCCTGGTGCTCACCGCTTCGGGAGGCCCCTTTCGTAGAACGCCAGTTTCGCGGCTCGCCCAGGTAACACCGAAACAGGCGCTGGCGCACCCCAACTGGAGGATGGGGCGGAGGATCACAATCGATTCCGCCACGTTAATGAACAAGGGTTTTGAAGTGATCGAAGCACGGTGGCTGTTTGGCATGGAGCTTGAGAAAATTCACGTCCTGATCCACCCGCAGTCGACCATTCACTCGATGGTCGAATTTGTCGACGGATCGATCTTGGCGCAACTCGGGCCTACCGATATGCGTATGCCGATTCAGTACGCGCTAACGTATCCGGATCGGATCGCATCTAATCATTGTGCGCTCGACTGGGAGACGATGCGCCGGCTGGACTTCGCCGCTGTACCTCAACGGAAGTTTCGATGCTTGGAATTAGCCAAGGAGGCGTTGGGACAAGGGGGACCGTTGCCCTGCGCGCTGAACGCCGCCGATGAGGTTGCCGTGGCGGCTTTTCTGGAACGACGGCTGCCCTTTACGGCAATTCCGACCGTAATCGAGGGAGTGCTCGAGCGCATGCCTCAGACGGTGCTAGGCGGCATTGACGACGTGCTTGCCGCAGACGCAGAGGCGCGGCGGCTGGCGCGCGTGGAAGTCGATCGGGCGCTGACAGCTAAGCCCGGGCGACGCTGACCCCGGGCAGGCGACCGCCAGGCGTGGGCACGCGATGTTTGGCGATCCGCGGCGTGCTCTCAACACGCGATATAAGCAGAATCGTTTTTCTGACATAATAAACAACTCGCGAGGAATGAACTGGAAGAACCGATGACCGATACACTTCGAATGATACTGGCTGGGGGCGTTGTGCTCGGTGTCCTCGTGCTGCTACACGAATGGGGACATTTCATCGTAGCGAAATGGTGCGGCGTTCGGGTCGACGTCTTTTCCATTGGCTTCGGGCCGCGCATTTGGGGCCTGAAGCGCGGCGATACAGATTATCGCGTGAGCGCGCTGCCGCTGGGGGGCTACGTTCGCATGGCGGGGGACAATCCGGTCGAAGAACGCACCGGGGCACCCTACGAGTTCCTATCCCGGCCGCGCTGGCAGCGCTGCTTAATCGCTCTTGCCGGGCCCACCATGAACGTTCTGCTTACGTTCCTGATTTTCTGGGGAATTTACTGGTTTGCGGGCAGTCCGGTTGAGGTCTACTTGAACCGGCCGGCAGATGTTGCCGCGATCCCCCAGGACGTCGCGGTCTTGCCTTCCAACGTTTTGCCCGGGGACCGAATTCTGGCGATCAACGGGGTCAGCACTCCGACCTGGGAGCGTGTGTTCACGCAAGTGGACAAAACCAAGCCTGGCGCGACGCTGGCGATCACGGTGCGGCGCGAAGGATCGCAGAAGACTCTCGAGGCCAAAGTCCCTGAGCACGCTAGCTCCACCGATTCCGTCGTGGGGTATCCGAACATGCCTGCCGTGATCGATGAGGTCGCGATTGGGCTCCCGGCGGAACGGGCCGGGATGAAGGCAGACGACCGAATCGAGCAGATCAATGGGCAGCCGGTCACAAGCTGGATGCAGCTGCTCGATCAAGTGCGCAATTCCGAGGGCCGTACGATCCACTTCGTGGTGCGGCGCGGCACGGCCGAAATACCTATGGACATCACGCCCGTGCGCTCGATGGACGCGGGCGGCGAAATGATCTGGCAGGTCGGAATCCAGGAAAAGGCACAAGATGTGTACGAGCGCCAGGGATTTGTACAGTCGTTCGAGGATGCCGGTTCGGCGACGCTTTCCGGCATCCGTCAGATCGGGCAGGTTCTGGGCGGGCTGTTCGATGGCAAGGTGTCGGTACGGGACTTGCAGACGGTTGTCGGTATCGCCCGGGAAGCAGGGCAGGCCGCGCAGCGGGGCCCGATGAGGTTGCTCGAGCTCACTGCCATCATCAGTTTGAATCTGGGGCTGCTGAATCTGCTTCCGATACCGATTCTCGACGGAGGGCACATCCTTATGTTGGCGATCGAGGGGACGCTGCGGCGGGAATTAAGCATCGCCTTCAAGGAGCGATTGGTTCAGGTCGGGCTTGTTTTCCTCCTGGCGTTCTTTGCCTTCGTCATGTACAACGACATCCTCCGAGTGATCCAGGCTCACCACTAGGCCTTCTGGTATAATGCCGGTCAGGTCCTCGGCATGGCCTCAACACCCGCACATCGCGTATCGACGGGCGAACGCATCAATGTGGAGGAGGCAGGCCACCTTCAGCGCGAACTCGGCGCTCGCCGCATCCGTCTGACGCGCCAGCGTCGCGTGGTTCTCAAGGTGATGGAATCAGCCCCACGCCACATGGACGCCAACGAGATCCTGGAACGGGCGCAACAGATCGACCCGGAAATTACGCGTGTCACCGTGTATCGCACTCTGGACCTGCTGAAACGTCACGGACTCATCGACGAACTCGACTTACTGCATCTTCGCGGCCACCGCCACTACTACGAGAGCCACGGCCCGCGCGATCACATTCATGTGGCGTGCGTTGGCTGCGGTAAAGTGCGCGAAGTCGAAAGCCCGCTCTATGAGGAACTGAAGCAGCAGATTTCGCGGGACTGTGGCATCGAGATCACGGTGGCACGCACCGAGATCGGCGGACTTTGCGAGAATTGTCGCGCGAAGGCGTGAATCGGTCATCCCTCAGTTGGTCACGGACGGGGCAAGAGGCCATTGTCCTGTCGAGCTTCAAAATATCGCGTTGCTATTTCGATATCACGAAGGATCTGCTGGCGAAGCTCGCCCGGGCTTGAAAACTTTCGTTCGTCGCGGAGGCGTGCCCAAAAGCTCAGTTCCAGTGGACCGGCTGTGATCGTCTGATCAAATCCGACCAGGTGGGACTCGATGGTCGTGTGTGCGCCGTCGAAAGTGGGCCGGACGCCGATATTCGTGGCCGCGCGGTACGTCCTCCCTTCGAGGACCGCTTCGGTGGCGTACACGCCAGCCTTGGGCAGCAGTTCTTGTTCCGTCACCAGATTCAGAGTGGGGACAACGAGCTTTCGGCCCTGGCCGGTTCCCGGTTTGATTTCCCCCGCCAGGCTGAAGGGTCGACCCAGCATGCGGCGTGCCTCGTCCACCTTGCCTTCGCGCAGGGCGTTGCGGATCGCCGTACTGGAGACGGCGACGCCGTCGGCTGTCAGCGGCGGAACGATTTCGACCTCGAAGCCGAGTTTGCGTCCGAGATCGGTGAGCAGCTGTGCGTCGCCCGCCTGGCGGTGACCAAAGCGAAAGTTACCGCCGATCAGTACCGCCTGAGCGCGCATGGCCTCCACAAGATACTGCGCGACGAATTCCTGAGGACTGAGGTTTGCCAGTGCGGCATCAAAAGGTGCCACGAGCACCGTCTCGATACCGAGGACACGGATCGCGGCTAGCCGTTGCTCAAGTGTCTCGAGCAGGGCAGGGGCCTCGGAGGGGCGTAGCAGCCGCGCAGGATGCGGGTAGAAGGTAAGAACGGCGCTCGTCAGATTCTCACGTCGCGCGCGATCATGAAGTCTGCGAAGGATTTGCTGGTGGCCAAGATGCACACCGTCGAAATTGCCGATGGTCACAGCCGAATGCTTCCTTTGATCGCCGAAATGCGCAATCCATTGATCTGCGGAATCAACGATGGCGAAAGGCATTAGACGCCGACCTCGAGCTGCAGGCCGTCATAGGCAAGACGAACATTGGCGGGTAAGCGAGCATTGGTTTGCGCGTGCCCTAAATCGTGGCAGATGTGCGTAAACCACGCCCGTTTCGGTTGCAGCTCTTCGACAAGCGCTAGGGATTGCTCGACATTGGAGTGCGTTGGGTGAGGGGTGTAGCGCAGCGCATCGAGGATGAAGTCGTCGAGATGGCAGAGCAGCGCCTTGGAAGGTTCCGGCACGGTGCTGAAGTCGGTCAGGTAAGCGGAGTTGCCGAAGCGGAAGCCGAGCACCGGCTGCGTTCCATGCATCGCGGGGACCGGGACGATTCGCGTGCCAAACAAATCGAACGGCCCGTCGATTTCACGCAGCTCGATCAGGGGCAGCGTGCTGCCCGGCAGCGCCTGTTCAAAAATATAGAAGAACTGACGGCGCAGGGTGTCGAGTGTATCGCGCGATGCGTAGACAGGCACAACCGACCTCTGTTTCAGGTTGAACGGGCGGATGTCATCGAGGCCTAGGATGTGGTCCGCGTGGCCATGGGTAAACAGGACAGCGTCGAGGCGATCGATGCGCGCACGTATGGCCTGGCAGCGGAAGTCCGGGGTCGTGTCGATCACGACATTGCGTCCGCCGTAGGACAGCAGCACCGAAGGCCGCATGCGCTGATCGTGCGGGTCGGTTGATTCGCACACCGAGCAATGGCAAGCGAGCGTTGGTACCCCCATCGAAGTGCCTGATCCGAGGACTGTCAGTTGAAGGGAGGACATGAATCCGACGGGGTGGATTAAGTGCCTACTTCTTTTGGGTTGCCTTTTTTGCCATCGCGTCCGTAGCGGCCTTGGAAACTTCCATGAATGTCAGCTTCAGGCTGCCGAGCACTTCAACCAGCAAATCATCATCCGCTTTGGCGAGATTGCCGCGGGTTTTATCGCGCAACTCATCCAGCATATCGATCATTTCGCGGGCGCCCTCCAGATCGAGGAAGGCCTGGCCTGTTCGCGGATCTGCCATTCCGCCCATCATCGCGGCGGCATTGCGGGTCAGGAAGTCCACGAGCATCTGAAAATTACGTGAGGGCGCAATGGTTTCGGCAGGCTCAGCCGACTGAGGCAGCCTGCCATCGGTGGGCACAGATGTGGGGCGCTTTTCCTGAGCGCTGCTCTTGGCCGTCGAGCTCTTGCGGGCTGCTGCTTCCTCGTCGCGGCGCTCTTGCTCGACGGCTTCCTTGCGCAGTTCGCCTTCTTCGGTAAAGAGCCGGCGGTCGACTACCTTGAAGCTTTCGTCGTGTTTGGGGTCAGCCACGCCAGAAGTCCTTGCGTTTCGTTGGCCGTGCAAACGGCCTTTCTTCCTTGCGGGAATTCCTATGCGTCCTACGGTACTAAAAATAAGTTTAGCATTCACATGGGTTCGCGACAAGGCTGCCGCCACCAGAACGGGCGGTAAGGCGCGCGGGTATGCGGCGATGGCGGAAGGGTGACCCGTTGTCGTCGACTCTGCGCTTGTTGCCCGCCGTTCGCCACGGTACATTGGCATTTTGTGGGAAAGCAAATTTGGCGCTGAAATCCACGAAAAGGTCGAAGCCCAAGCGGGCTATCCGCCGAAGGGCGAAGATAGCTGTCACGCGGCGCGATCGAGCCGCCGGTCGATGGTTCGCTCGCCTGGTCGCGCTGCAGCGGCGGCTGCGAGGACGGCAAGGATGTCCGTGGGATCGTGAGCAGACCCGCCAATCGCTGCGCCAATTCCTGATCGAGGAAGCGTACGAAGTACTGGATGCGATGGAGTCGGGTGACGCAAAGAAGTTTGCGTCCGAACTCGGAGACTTGATTCTGCAGGTGATATTCCACGCAATCCTGGCCGAAGAGGCGGGCCAATTCACGATTTCTGACGTGATCGCCTCCGTCCATACGAAGATGATCCGGCGGCATCCGCACGTGTTCGGCGATGTGGCGGCCAAGACGTCGGCTGCCGTTTTGAAGAATTGGGAGGACATCAAGCGGCAAGAACGTGCCGAGCAAGGATCGGAAGATTCTTTGGTCGGGGGGGTGCCGCGGTCGCTACCGGCCGTTCTGGAGGCCTACCAGCTGACGCGGCGAGCTTCCGGTGCCGGATTCGATTGGGAGAACTTGGTGGGCCTCTTCGATAAACTCGAGGAGGAAAGAAGAGAGGTGGAGTCGGCGCTGTCGCCGCGGGCCGCAGGCACCAATCTCGAGCAAGCTCCCAGGAACTTGCAAGGGAGGCAGCAGCTGGAAGAGGAGATGGGAGACTTGCTGTTCGTTTGCGTCAATATCGCACGCTTCCTCAGCATCGACCCGGAAATCGCACTGAAGAGGGCGAATGCCAAATTCAGGAAACGCTTTCAGTGGATGGAGTGCCAGGCTGCGCGCACAGGCCACCGCTTTACCGACCTCCCGCGAGGGGCCAAGGAAGAGCTCTGGAACCGCTCAAAGCTCGCACGGTAGCTCGCCAGCCAGCCGTCCCCTGTTCGATGCAAACGGCGATCGATTCACCACCTTTGACCGCTCTACGGCCTTGCCCTGTACGCTTCGGAACTCGGTATGGTATCCTTAGCCGTTTTCGATGGGCTCTCACGCAGGAAGTGCGGCACACCGATGGCCTGGAAGACATCGCAGCGTCTACCATTCGCTGCGAAGTGTCCCGGCTGGCGGTGGAGCGGGCTTCCGCGGGTAGGACGTGATCGACATGTCAACCCCAGCCGCGACACCGAAGACAGTCGTCTTTCGCCTGGCCCATTCGCCGGACAGTGACGATGCCTTTATGTTCTACGCGCTGGCCACGGGCAAGGTTCGCCTGCCGGGCGTAAAGTTCGAGCATGTTCTGTCCGATATCGAATCGCTCAATCACGCGGCGCGCGAATCCAAGTACGAAGTGACCGCTGTGAGCTTCTATGGGTACGCTTTCGTTGCGGACCAATACGTGCTGCTCGATTGCGGCGCAAGTTTTGGCGATGGGTATGGCCCCATTGTAGTTTCCTCGCATCCGATCAAGAAACACGATCTAGCCGGTCGTAAAATTGCCATCCCCGGCGCGCTCACCTCCGCCTACCTGGCGTTGAAGCTTTTCGAGCCCAACGTCGAAACCGTCACGATGCCTTTTGACAAGATTCTTGGCGCAGTCCAAGCCAAGGAGGTCGAAGCCGGTGTTCTGATTCACGAAGGCCAGCTGCTTTTTTCAGGAATGGGCCTGCGCCGCGTCGTGGATCTCGGGCATTGGTGGCAGGAAGCGACCGGTCTGCCCCTTCCTTTGGGAGCCAACGCGGTTCTGCGGAGCCTGGGAGCTGAAATGGGTCTGCAGGTTGCGCGCATCCTTCGCGAGAGCATCAACTACGCACTTGAGCATCGGGACGCAGCTGTCCAGTACGCGATGCAGTTCGCGCGCGATATGGACCCGGAGCTCGCCGACAAATTCATCGGCATGTACGTCAACCACTGGACTTTGGATTATGGTGAAAAAGGTCGGCGGGCCGTTCGTGAATTGTTCGCCCGCGGCGCAGCGATTGGCCTCGTCCCATCGTCCTTCCGACTCGAATTCCTTTCCGAAGCCGCCTAAACGGCCCGCTTGGGTTGGTTCGATCTGCCCTTGCGCGCTATTGACGCCAAACGGGTTTCCACCGACCATAGGTATTCGACACGCAGGTAAACGAGGAGTGGATGCAACGGATTCTGTCCACGTATAGGTATGTGAATCAGCCGCTGCTTTCCGAGTTGTTGGCCTCGATCGCTTCGGCGGGCATTCAGGCTATCGAGGTCTTTTGCAGTTCGGGGCATTTCGGCTACTCCTCCCCGCAGACCGTGCGCGAATTCGTTGCCCGCCTTGACGAGTACGGGATCAAGTTGCAGTCGCTCCACGCGCCTACCGAACGTAGCTCGGGCGGGGGGCGAAGTGGCGGAGCACCGATTTCCATCTCCGACCCCGAGCGCATTCGTCGCGTCGATGCCATGGACGAGGTCAAGCGCGCTTTGGAAGTGGCTGAGACGATCCCGTTTCGCTATCTCATTCAGCACATGGCAACCAGCCACCAACCTGTCGATCCCAGGACTCTCGACGCGGCGTTTAGTTCGCTCGAACATCTCGTGCTCTTCGCCAAGCAGCGAGGCGTCGTGATCGCAATTGAAAACACGCCCAACGAATTCGGCTCTCCTGAGTCGCTGGCACAGTTTGTCAAGCAGACTCGCCTGAACGACCTGCGGTTCTGCTTCGATCTCGGACACGCGCATATCGCAGAAGGGGTTGCGGCCGGCTTTGAATTGCTGCGCGACCGCACGGTCACCGTGCACGTCCACGATAATCACGGCGAAACCGACGAGCATTTGCTGCCCTTTGACGGTACGATCGATTGGGGTGCCGCGTTGGGCGCAATCACAGCCGTGCGCGAACCTCCCGCTGTGGTTCTCGAGCTCAAGGAGCGATCGCCAGGAGTCCCTTCGCTTGAGCAGATTCGCACCGCCTTCGACAAGCTCGAAAAGCATTGGGACGAAAAAGGCGTGAGCGCCGCTCACACGTGACGCCTGCGTTGGGTGAATCCATCGGATGAATCCATGACCCGGGAATCGCAGGCGGCCCTACCCGTCGTTACGATTGAGCGCGCCGGCGACTATGCAGGCCGCACCGTCATCGTTCGCGGATGGCTCTATAACCTGCGTGAATCGGGAAAGCTCCTTTTCCCGATTTTTCGCGACGGCACCGGCGTGATCCAGGGTGTCGTCTCCGAGAAAGAGTATCGGGAAGCGTTCGCAGCGCTGAAAGGCCTTACCCAGGAATCCAGTGTGGTTGTTTCCGGCCAAATTCAGGCCGAGCCTCGTGCTCCCGGGGGTTATGAGATCCACATTCGCGCCGCCGAGGTCGTGCAGCGTGTGCCCGACTCCGATCCCTATCCAATTCAGCTGAAGGAACACGGCGTTGATTTTCTGCTCAATCATCGCCATCTTTGGATTCGCACGCCACGTCAGGCTGCGATTCTGCACATTCGTGCGGAGGCCATTCACGCCGCCCGCAATTTCATGGATTCCCAGGGCTATACGCTCACCGATGCGCCCGTCTTCACGCCGGCAGCCTGCGAAGGCACGACCACGCTGTTCGAGGTCAATTATATTGACGACCAGAAAGCCTACCTCACGCAGTCGGGCCAGCTCTATGTAGAGGCCACGGCGGCTGCGCTCGGCAAGGTCTATACTTTCGGCCCCACGTTTCGCGCCGAGAAATCGAAGACGCGCCGCCATCTCACCGAGTTCTGGATGCTTGAGCCTGAGGCGGCCTACGCTCATCTAGAGGATGTGGTGGAACTCGGTGAACGGCTGGTGAGTGCGATGGTGCAGGGCGTCGTCGAGCGTCGCGCGCGCGAACTCGAAACGCTCGGCCGCGCTGTGGACAAACTGGCGAAAATCGTCCCACCATTCCCGCGCCTCAGCTACGACGAAGCGGTAGAGATTTTGCGGAAGGCTGGCAATCCCACGAAATGGGGCGATGATTTTGGCGGCGACGAAGAGACGCTCATCTCACGAGGTTTTGAGAGACCGGTCATCATCCACCGCTTTCCGGCGGCGATGAAGGCGTTTTACATGGCCACCGATCCCAACCAACCGGACCGTGCCCTCAGCTTTGACATGATCGCGCCGGAAGGCGGCGGTGAAATCATCGGGGGCGGCGAACGCCAATCGAACTACGACACCCTCGTCCGTCGCATTCGCGAGCAACACCTGCCGGAAGAAGCCTTTCAGTGGTATCTCGATCTCAGGCGATACGGCAGCGTTCCGCACGCCGGATTCGGTTTGGGGCTGGAACGCACCGTGGCGTGGATTTGCGGAACCGAGCACATCCGTGAGGTCATCCCCTTTCCACGCATGCTCTATCGCGTCTATCCTTGAGCGGGTTGCTCCAGAACGCCCTGACGAATGGCGTTCTGGCATGCCGCCTTCAGGGGTATTGGAACCCGAGGGCACCTGTTTCGCCGTTGCGGGGCGACGGCAACCACACACAAGATGCCCGACAAAATCCGCATCATCGGAGTACCGATGGATCTCGGCGCGAGCCGCCGCGGCGTCGACATGGGGCCATCGGCTCTTCGTGTGGCGGGATTACAGTCGCGCCTGAAGCAGCTCGGCCGCCAGGTCGAAGACGTGGGCAACGTCTTGGTGCCTCAAGCCGAAGAGCAGCCCTATGGTGAAAAACGCGCGCGCTATCTGGAAGAAATCTCGCAGATCTGCAAAAACCTCGCGGCCATGGTCGGCAAGGCGCTCGACGAGGGAATGCTCCCGGTCGTGCTCGGCGGCGATCACTCGATTGCCGTGGGAACGGTAGCTGGGGCGGCCTCGCACTTCCACCAACAAGGCAAACGGATTGGGGTCATCTGGCTGGACGCGCACGCCGATATGAATACACCGGAGTCATCGCCCTCGGGCAATGTTCACGGCATGCCGCTGGCTGCGATTACGGGCAGCGGTCCTACCGAGCTGATCGATCTGGCGGGCTTCCGACCGATGGTCGAGCCGCGTCACGTGTCGCTCGTCGGGACCCGCGATCTCGATGCCAAGGAGCGTCGCTTGGCGAAGGAATCGGGCGTTCACGTCTTCACGATGCGTGATATCGACGAGCGTGGCATGAGGGAGGTCATGACCGAGGCACTGCGCTTTGCAAGCGACGACACGGCCGGCGCTGCGGTAAGCCTCGACATGGATTTCATCGACCCGTCGGATGCACCCGGCGTCGGCACCCCGGTGCGGGGAGGCGTTACTTACCGCGAGGCGCATTTGGCGCTTGAAATGATTGCCGATAGCCGCGCGATGATTTCCTTCGAGCTGGTGGAAATCAACCCCGTGATCGATGTGCACAATACGACGGCAACGCTTGGCGTCGAGTTGATTCTCTCGGGTCTGGGGAAAAAGATTCTGTGAGGCGAGCTCGTCAAGCGGCGGCCTTCGGAAGCAGGTGATGTTTCCAGATGAGCGCTAACAAGCGTCTTCGTGTGGCGGTAATTTTTGGCGGCCGTTCCGGTGAGCACGAGGTTTCTCTAGCCTCCGCCGCGTCGGTGATCGGTGCGCTCGATCCGGAGAAATACGAGGCTGTGCTGATCGGCATCTCCAAAGAGGGCCGGTGGCGGGTGGGCACGGGAGCGCAGAAAATGTTGCCAGAGGTCCTGCAATCAGGGGAACGCGTCGTGCTTCCGCCCGACCCCTGTTCGGCCGCACTGGTTCGACTGGTGCCTTCGGAGGAACGTCCCACCATCACGGTCGACGTTGTGTTTCCCGTCCTACACGGAACGTTTGGCGAAGACGGCACCGTGCAGGGGTTGCTGGAACTCGCGGGTCTGCCCTACGTCGGAGCGGGCGTGCTCGCCTCTTCGGTGGGAATGGACAAGCATGTGCAGAAGCGGCTTTTTGTGGAAGCGGGCCTGCCGATCGTTCCCTTTGTCCCCGTGCGGCGTTCTGACTGGGAGAATGATCGAGCCAAAGTGATGCGCCGCATCCAGGGCAAGCTCCGTTTTCCCGTCTTTGTCAAGCCGGCGACACTGGGTTCCTCGGTTGGAATGACGCGGGTGAAGTCGGCGCGCGAACTTCCCGCGGCACTCGATCTCGCGGCCCAATATGCGCGGAAGATCCTGGTTGAGCGCGCGGTCACGGCCCGTGAGATCGAAGTCTCCGTTCTCGGAAATGACACACCGCGCGCGTCTGTGCCCGGCGAGATTTTGCCGCATCGGGAGTTCTACGATTACACGGCAAAATATCTGGAGCAGGGAACCCGCCTGGTGATTCCCGCCAGGCTGAGCCAAAAGCAGGTCGCCACGTTTCAGAATTTCGCCCTGCGCGCTTTTCAGGCGATCGACGGAGAGGGCATGGCGCGCTGCGATTTTTTTCTCGAAAAGAAAACCGCTAAGATCTTTGTCAACGAACTCAACACGATCCCTGGCTTCACGTCCATCAGTATGTACCCGAAAATGTGGGAAGCCTCCGGGCTTGCGTATCCCAAACTGATCGATCGACTGATCGAGTTGGCGTTCGAGCGGCACCGTGAAAAGGCCCGAACGAAATATTCGATTGACCTTCCTGCCGGCAGCAAGGGTGCCCTGGAAACCTAGTTCGCCGGGGGCGCCTTGACAGAGGCTCCTCCGCTTATTAAACTAACTAGTTAGTTGAAAAATAACCGTTCCGGGGGAGGGCTCCTATGTACTATCGCCGTCTGGGGAAAAGCTCGCTGGTTGTCTCCGCACTGGGCCTCGGATGCATGGGAATGTCCCAATCCTATGGCACGCCGGACGATCCAGAATCGTTGGCAACGCTCAACCATGCCATCGACCGTGGCATCACGCTGCTCGACACGGCCGACATGTACGGAGGAGGGACGAACGAGGAGCTGCTCGCGCCGGTGCTGGCCCGGCGGCGAAACGAGGTTGTGCTGGCCACGAAGTTTGGCAACATGCGCAATCCGGACGGCCGTTTTCTCGGAGCGAACGGACGGCCCGAGTATGTACAGCAGGCGTGCGAGGCCAGTTTGAAGCGGCTGAAGATTTCCACCATCGATCTTTTCTATCTCCACCGTGTGGACACAACGGTGCCTATCGAAGACACCGTCGGCGCGATGGCGCGATTGATCGAACAAGGGAAGGTGCGTTACCTGGGCCTGTCGGAGGCGGGGGCCGAAACGATTCGGCGCGCGCATCGCACCTACCCGATCGCAGCGCTGCAGAGTGAGTACTCGCTGTGGACACGCGACCCGGAGGGCGAAATTTTCTCGACCTGCCGCGAGCTGGGTATCGGCTTGGTTCCCTATAGTCCTTTGGGGCGCGGCATGCTGACCGGCCAGCTCAAAAAAGCGGATTTTGGCCCCAAGGATTTCCGTCGAGTGGCTCCGCGCTTCCAGGGCGACAATTTCCAGAAGAACTTGGAACTGGTTAGAAGGGTCGAGGAGCTTGCCGCGGAGAAGCATTGCACGGCAGCGCAACTGGCGCTCGGCTGGGTGCTGGCACAAGGCGAGGACATCGTCCCGATTCCGGGGACTAAGCGCCGAGCCTACCTCGATCAGAATCTGGATGCTCTGGACGTCACACTCACGCCGACTGATCTAGGTCGGCTCGATCAGGCGTTTCCACGCGGCGTCGCTGTCGGTGCACGATACCCGGAAGAATATATGAATCGTCTCGGAGTCTGAAACAACCATGGCACGTGGACGTAGAAGAGTAGAGGACCCAGCGACGGCGCGGCGCATTCTGGCCGCGGCGGAGCAGCATTTTGCCGCGCAGGGTCTTGCGGGAGCTCGCACGGAAGAGATCGCTATGGCGGCGCACGCCAACAAGGCGATGCTCTACTACTATTTCGGCAATAAGCGCCGGCTGCATCGCGCCGTGCTCGAAAATCTTCTGCGCCAGTTGCGCGCGGCCGTCTTCTCGGTGCTGCAAAAGAGCCTATCGCCAGGGGAAAGGTTTTTCGCCGGCGTGAGTGGCTATTTCGATTTTCTCGCGACGCATCCGAACTATCCGCGGCTCGTGCAGCGGCAGGTGATGGAGCCGGGGCGCGGCTTCGAGTGGATGGTGACGGAATTCTTTCGCCCGCTGCATCGTGAGTTCGCCCGGACGGTGGAAGAGGCTGTCGCCCAAGGTGAATTTCGCAGCGTCGATCCCGATCAGACCGCCTTAATAACGCTACAAATGACGACGTCCTACTTTGCCGCCGCCGCGATCCAGAGCCGCGTGGTGGGTCGCGATCTGCTGGCGCCAGAGGCGGTGGCGGCGCGCAAACGGGCCCTGCTCGATTTTCTGCGCCATGCCGTTGCGCGCCACGGAGCGAACACGCGATGAAGGGAAGCCAGAGATCGTTTGCAATTATCGGACTGGTGTTTCTCGTCGCGCTCGTGTTTTACATTCTCACCACACCGCACGGGCGAGAGATCCCCCTGACGGGCATTGTCGACGGCAACGAGGTCATCGTTAGCTCGCAGATCACCGGCCGAATTGTCAAACTCAACGTCGATGAAGGCTCGGAGGTGCGAAAAGGGGACCTGCTCGCCGAACTGGACCGGAAGGAGCTCGAGGCCAGCCTCGCGGCCTCCAGGGCCAACGTCGCGAGCCTCGAGGCGCAGGTCAACGAGGCCAATCACAATTACGCGCTGACGGACGATTCGACCGGTGCCTCGCTGAAGCAGGCCGAGGCGACTTTGACCTCCACCCGGGCACAGCTCGAGCAGGCCCGCGCCAATTTGTGGCGCGACGAGACCGATTTCGAGCGCATGCAGAAACTGTTTGATGGCGGCGTGGCGTCGGCGCAGGAGCGCGACCACGCCGAGGCGGCACGCAAGGCTTCCGAGGCCAATGTCAAATCGCTCGAGGATTCGGTGGGCGCGCAGGAGGCGGCCCTGGCGCTGGCGCATGCGAACCGCAAGCAGGTGGACGTGCGGGGCGCAGAAATCGCGACCACACTGGCGCAGCTCGAGCAGGCGCGTGCCTCCGCCGCCGCGATGGAAACGCAGCTAGGCTATACGGAGATCTATGCGCCGATTGATGGCATTGTCTCGGTGCGGGTGGCCAAGCAGGGTGAAGTCGTCACACAGGGCTCGCCGATCGTCGTGGTTGTCGATGTGGACCACCTCTGGGTACGCGCGGACGTAGAAGAAAGCTACATCGATTCGGTGCGGTTTGGGCAGACCCTGCACGTGAAGCTTCCGTCGGGAGACATCTTGCAGGGGCAGGTGTTTTTCAAGGGAGTGGAGAACGACTTTGCGACGCAGCGCGACGTGAGCCGCACGAAGCGCGATGTGAAAACTTTCGCCATCAAAGTGTCCGTGCCGAACCAAGACCGAAGGCTGTTCACAGGCATGACGGCTACTGTGCTTCTGCCCCCACCGGAGAAGAGGAGTTGGTTTGCAAGGCTATAGTCCTAGGATCGTCTCGCATGAATGCCATTGAAGTGGATCATCTGACGAAGAAGTTCGGGGAGCTCGTGGCGGTCAACGAGGTAAGCTTCGACGTCGCGCAACAGGAGATTTTCGGCCTTCTGGGGCCCAACGGGGCGGGGAAGACGACATTGATCCGCATTTTGACAACGCTGACTCCTCCGACCTCCGGCACCGCGCGCGTGGGGGGGCACGATATACGCAGCGACGCCGACGGTGTGCGTCGCACGCTCGGCGTGATTCCGCAAGCCTTCACATCGGATCCCGAATTGACGGCTAAGGAAAACATGATGATTCACGCCAAGCTCTACGGCGTCTCGGCCGGTGAACGGGACAACCTGATCGATCGGCTGCTCGCATCGGTCGAGCTCGTCAACTTCCGCGATGCTCTGGTGAAGACATTTTCGGGCGGCATGCGGCGACGCCTTGAAATCGCCCGCGGGCTCGTGCATGCCCCGAAGATCATGTTCTTGGACGAACCCACCACGGGTCTCGACCCGGTATCGCGGGCGCACGTTTGGGAGATGATCCGGGCGCTGCGCGACAAATCCGATCTGACGATTCTCCTCACCACCCATTACATGGAGGAAGCCGATCGGCTTTGTGACCGCATCGCGATCGTCGATCACGGCAAACTCGTCGCGCTCGATTCTCCGGTCCGGTTGAAGGACAGCGTCCCTGGCACGGAAATCGTGGAGGCGGAATTTGAAAGTGCGCCCGCGGACTGGATTGACCAGCTTCGGGCGCTTGACCACGTCACCGGGGTCGCAGAGCACGACGGGGTGTTTCACCTTACGTCGAACGACGGACCCGCGACGGTGGCCGCGCTGATGGATCGGGCCCGCGACAGCAAGGTTACGGTGAGGAGAGTTTCCGTTCAGAGCACGACACTCGACGACGTGTTTCTGCATTACACGGGAAGTGCATTGCGCGACGCGCTCCAGAAGGCTACTTATCAACCGAGCCCCTTCTCCCGCTAGGTGCGCAATCGTTTGTCGGAGAAGGGCAAGTCATGGGTCACCTTGGAATGAGGGGCTATGAAGCTATATCGCATCCTGGCGCTGATTGAGCGGGACATGCGGAAATTTTTCCGCAGCCCCGCGCTCATGCTGAGTTCGCTGATTTTTCCCCTGGTGCAACTGGTGGTCCTCGGGTATGCGTTCGGCGGAAAAATCAAAGGTGCCACGATTGCCGTGGTCGACGACGATCACTCGGTTGCGTCGCGGCGCGTCGAGGAAATGTTCAACGGAATCTCCACCGGCCCGCAGACGTTCCGGGTGATTCAATACGATTCACTGTCCCAGGCGATCGACGATCTGCGCACCGGATTTGTCCGCGGTGTCGTCCATATCCCCTACGACTTTTCGCGCCGTTACTATCAGCACGACCGCCCCCGGGTCGTCTTCACCGAGGACAATAGCGATCAATTCATTTCCAGCGCGCTGCTCGAGCGTGTGCAGCAAATGACGGATGAACTGAACGCCGCCGACGTGCAACCGCGCCTGGAGGCCCAGGTACAGCTGAATATCGTCGAAATCTACCCGTACATTGAGTACATCAAATACCTGCTCTCCGGATCGACCGCGATGGCGATCTTCATCACGGCGATGATCGGCGGCGGCATTACCTACATCGACGACAAGATGCGCGGGCTGCACGAAGGGTATCTGCTTACGCCCATCAAGAAAACCGAGCTGATCGGCGGACTGATCGGGGCGGGTACAATCAAGGCGTTCATGGCCGGAATGTCGCTGATTATCATCGGAGGCCTGATTGCGGGGATTCCGCGAATTTGGGACCCGGCGCGGCTGGTTTATCTTTCGGTGGTCATCGTGGTCGCCTCGCTGGCCATGATCAGCCTGATGTTTCTGGTGATGGTTCGCGTAGACGATCCGCTGGTGCCTCGCGCCATCTTTGGTGTTCTGAACATGCTGCTGTTTTTCCCCTCGGGAGCGGTGTATCCGATCGAAGCGTTTCCTTCCTGGCTGCGGTGGATCTCCATCATCGACCCTTTCACCTACACGGTGCATGCTCTGCGCAATTTGACGCTGAAGGACACCGGCCTCGGCGGCATCTACATGGACATTCTCATTCTGAGCGGCTTCTCGGCTATCATGGTTGCGGGCAGCGTAGCGTTGTTTAAGCGCCAACTGTGAGTGAGGGCTGTGGGGTTATTGGACGCAACCGAGGAACGTCCTCCGTCAAAACTGAAGCGCCGCCTGATCATGACGGCGGTTTTCATCGTGCTGGGTATCGTGGGACTGTGGTGGTTGCTGCGGTATCACACCGAGAAGGTCACCGTCTACCACTTCTTGAGCGCCGTCGAGGCCGGCGACATGCAGCGAGCCTACCAAATCTGGAAGCCGGTGCCGTCCTATACGTTCGATCGCTTTCTCGAGGATTGGGGGTCGAACGGGTACTACGGCCCAGTCAAGAGTTTCAACGTGAAGGACACGGACCATCCGACAGGTTGTGCTTGCGTCGACGTGATGGTCGAGGTAAGCCCCTATTCCCCGTTCCCGGCAAAGGACGATGTGCTAGAGCAGGCAAAGACGAAGGAAGTGAAGCTGCGTGTTGAATACAACGATCAGTCGATCGGTTTTCCGCTCGATTAGAGGGCTATTCGGGCTCGATGCGCGCTTCGTCGATCAGCATGATGGGAATGTCGTCGCGAATCGGATAGACACGATGACAGGTCGAGCATTTCAGGCCCTGTTGGTCCGGCGTGGACTTCACCGGCGTCTTGCAGAGCGGGCAAACCAGAATATCGAGCAGTTCCTTCGCGACGGCCATGCCAGTCCTCCTTCTTGCACCGTAGATTAGCAGGGCGTCGGTCCGTGAGGCAATCAGCAAGCCACCCCCTCGATGCGGGCGTCGGATTTCCGCCCGCACGACGGCGCTTTCGACTCACACATGGTCCGGGCGGAGTGCCCCGGCATGCAGGGTGAGTTGGCCCCTCCATTCGCCTCCTTGTGACAGTTCGACGGGCCAGACCGCCAGGATCTGCGATCCCTGGTAGATTCTCTCGAAGCCGTCCTCGGATTCAGAAATGGTTTCAATCGGCGCGATCCAGAAGCAGCGCGCGGCGGGAGCCTCCAGAGCCACGCTGACGCGCTGCCATTGGTCGATCACACGCAACTGTTGGCCCGGAACGGCCGCCGACCATCGCAGGGGAAATCGCTTGCCGTCGGATTCGAAGTAGCGGTCCGGGGACGAAGGAGCGAGAAGATTCAGCACAATTTCAAGCCCGAGGTGAACCGATGCGGTTCCGGGCGCGTCTCGCCGCAAGGTGAGCTGACAGGCGATATCGAAGCCAGCGGAGGTCGGGGCGAAAGAGAAAATCTTTTCGAGGGGCCAATCGCGGCTATGGTCGCAGACCAGGGACACCTGCGTAGCCGATGAGTTCGCCACGCGATAGTGCCCGCCTGCGAGCGCCGCATCTTCTCCCAGCTGGCAGGACATGTAATCCTGTTGTGTCTTGCCCATCCCGAACAGAAGCAGGCGGAAGGCGTTTCTCGGCCAGCGGTCGTAAACCAGCCAGCGTTGGAGGCCTTCTTCTTTGGCGCGCGCCTGTTCGTGGATGGAATGCACAGCTGCGGAGCGATCTTCGGACAGGTGTCGCAGTTTGGCATGGTAGCTTTCCAGGCGCCGCATGAGGGAGTTGACGAGCGTGACGTTGGCTGGGCGAAAGTCGAGGGCGCAAATGGTTGCACCGTCATCAGGCACCACAAGAGCAGCATAGCGATCGGAAGTGAAATAGAACTCCTCGCGGCCGTCGGCATCGAAATCGAGCCTGGTTTCCTGGGCGAATTGTTTCTTGCGGTGCGCGAGGCTGTCGGCGATCGATTCGGCGCGCGCCAGAGCAGTCCACACGGCCGTGCGCAAATGCGGCGCGTAGAGGCCGCCGAAGATGCCGTGCCAGTAAGAGTCGTTGCACTGACCGCGCAGGAGAAGCGTGGTGGCTTCGTCGTGAGCCTGTCGAAAATATTTATCCCGGCGTGGGTGGTGCGAAAGACGTTGCACCTTGTCGGAGACGTGCAGCATCTTCTTGTGCATCAGGTTGGACTCGGAATACTTCGTGAGAAAGCTGCGCCAAGCCCCGCCGCGGAGGAAAGGGAGGACGTCAGGCCGCGAGGAGAACTCTTCGATGAGCTTGTGGTAGCGATCGCGCGCCGACGACGGCAGGGACCACTCCATCATTTCGGTATAGGAAGCGCTCGGCAGGTCGGCACGGCCGAGCGGGTCGTGGGTGGCGATGGCGTCGCTGGGCGTCGAGGTGCCGAGCCAGCTCGCGCTTTGCTCGATCGCCGAGAAGAAGTGCTCGAGCCAGCCCTCGCGATAGCAAAGGTCGTTCGTTCCAGGCCAGATGCCGAACTTTTCAAGGTCGTCTCCCATCGTGGCGAATCCACGGGGACGCTCGGCGGCCGCCTTGCGGAGAAAGTCGATCGTTTCGGTGACGTCGTGAAAGGGAATCAGGTAGCGCAGGATTTTCAGTCCGGCTAGCACCTTGACGGTGTGGCCAAGATCCTCGGTAAGGCGATAGCCGTAGAGATCGTCGAGGTTGAAGCCGGCGCTGAGAAAGTGATTGTCGTCGACCAGCGTGTATTGAACGCCCGCTGGTGCGAGGCAGGAAGGAATCTGAGGCTCCCAAACGCGCTCAGCAATCCAGGCTCCGCGAGGACGTGCGCCAAAGTGTTTTTCCACGTAATCGGACAGGCGCGTGATCTGTTCATGGCGATCTTCGGGCGGAATCGTTACCAGGATCGGTTCATAAAATCCGCCTCCGACCATTTCGACCTGCTGGCGTGCAACCAGCTCGCGCAGCTGGCCGAAGTAATCGGGGTGTCTCGTTTCGAGCCATTCCAGCAAGGGGCCCGAGTAATGCAGCCCTGCCCGGATCGAAGGATGGCGCGCCAAAACATCGATGAACGGGCGGTAGGATTTTCGGTACGCGCGTTCGAGCACTTCGTCGAAATTTCCGACCGGCTGGTGAGCGTGAATCAGAAGGACGAGCTCAAATTGGGGCACCGGAAGCCTCGGGGCCTGCCAAACAGAATAACTGAATCGCTCGAAGTTCACACCTGCCGATTTGCGTGTTTGTGATCAGCAGATTGCCGAACACGTGACGAGCGCCCCCCGCCTACGCGCAAAAAGGGGTTCGCCGTGCCGGGCGAGAGCCGACTCCACCGAGGCCGAAGGGGCGGTCGAGGGCGCACGCCTTTGGCCTCGAGCAGGCCCCGCTTTACGCCGGGTAGCCGAACGCGGATTTCCATGGGTGCTCGCTTCGATCGAGGGCTGCTATGATCACATATCTCTCGCGATGGGGCGA
Organism: Candidatus Acidiferrales bacterium; assembly: GCA_035622155.1. Taxonomy (GTDB): domain Bacteria; phylum Acidobacteriota; class Terriglobia; order Acidiferrales; family UBA7541; genus Palsa-295. The sequence goes on along the minus strand of DASPVW010000008.1, from coordinate 57,314 downwards.
ATTTCGGGTTGCTCACGGCAGACGAAAACGAGCGGTTCGAGGATGGGGTCTTGCGCTTCAACGCGCGCCAATTCTTCGAGGCGCATGAAGTTTGGGAGCAGCTCTGGTTGCGCGCACCAGCGACGGAAAAGGCCTTCCTGCAGGGGATCATTCAAATTGCGGCCGCCTTTCACCATTACGGGCTAGGGAACCTGCCTGGAGCGAAGTCGCTGGCGGCTGCCGGGGTCGAAAAAATCAGCAGGTATCCGGGCGGGCATCGCGGAATGGATGTCGTGAGACTGGCCAGCGAGGTGCAGGCGTGGATCGACGCCCTAGGGGGTGACAAGACCGCATGGCAACCGTTGCCCCCGATCCATCGGATCAGGTAAGCAGCAGAAACTGCGAAACGAACGAGCTTCAGACCAAGGCGTCGCGTACGCCGGGAGGAACCAACCTCCGGCGCGACTTGCTAGACCTTCTTAAAGTAGTCCGCATTGGTCTTTGCGTACTCAGCCCATTTCTCAGGCAGATCTTCCATGGCGAAAATCGCGGTTACAGGACAGACGGGAACGCAGGCCCCGCAATCAATGCACTCATCGGGGTTGATGAAAAGTTGCTTGGCGCCGTCGAACTCCGCCTCGTCCTTGCGCGGATGGATACAATCGACCGGGCAGACGTCCACGCAAGCAGTGTCTTTCGTTCCGATGCAAGGCTCGGCAATGACGTAAGCCATTCTATCGTTCTCCTGTTAGGGCTGCCCCCGGAGCCTCGGTGCCCGAAAAAAAAATTTATACCATCAAAACAAGGGGCGCACAAGCGCGGTGGCTCCGCCCCGGTCCGAGCAGAGGATGGGATAACTATTTCTGAGCCAGGAAGCGTTCAGCTTCGATGGCGGCCATGCAGCCCGAACCTGCCGCGGTAACGGCCTGTCGGTAGTGGTGGTCTTGGACGTCGCCGGCAGCGAACACACCGGCAAGATTCGTCTTGGGACCCTCGTGCGTCAGGATATAGCCGTTTTCGTCCATATCGATCTGACCCTTGAAAATCTGGCTGTTGGGATCGTGGCCGATTGCCACGAACAGGCCTTCGATCTCGATCTTCCGAGTCTCACCTGTCTCCACATTACGCACGGTGGCAACCTCAACCGACTTCTTCAGAACGTCGTGAACGTCGTCAACGACATAGGGTGTCAAGAATTCGATCTTCGGATTGGCGCGGGCGCGATCGAGCATGATTTTCGAGGCGCGGAATTCCCTGCGGCGATGGATCAGGGTGACTTTGCGAGCGAACCGCGTGAGAAAGGTCGCTTCCTCCATGGCCGTGTCGCCCCCGCCCACGACCGCGATGTCCCGATTGCGGAAGAACGCTCCATCGCACGTCGCACAGGTGGAGACGCCGTGGCCGAGCAGCAGACGCTCGGACTCGAGATTCAGCATCCGGGCCGACGCGCCCGATGCGATGATCAGCGTTTCGGTTTCGTAGGTGTCCTTGCCCGCGACCACCTTGAAGGGGCGCTTGCTAAGATCGGCAGAGGTAACGGCGCCCGAGCGAAACTCGGCGCCGAAGCGCTGCGCCTGCTTGCGCGTACGTTCAATGAGTTCCGGGCCCAGGATGCCGTCGGTGAAGCCCGGGAAGTTCTCGACCTCGGTCGTGAGCCCAAGTTGCCCGCCCGGCTCGTAACCGTCTAAAACGATAGGCTTTAAGTCCGCGCGCGCGGCGTAAACGGCGGCCGTCAGCCCCGCACACCCGCTGCCGATGATGATCACCCTGTGCACCAATCGCTCTCCCACGTGATTTGAAATGATTGGATTCCCACGGACAGCGCGGCGCTTCAGCTCGAACCAAAATAGTATAGCAGTCACGGAGTGGGGCTGTCATGACTGGTTCGACTTGGGGGGTTGCGGCGATTGCTTGCCCAGCCTGCAAGCGGCATAATCGCCGCCGACCTGGTTGGACCCAGTATGAAACTGGCGACCGTCTTTCGATTTCTCAACGAGTTCGTCGTCCTGTTGCTAGGGGCGTTACTGATCGTGCTGGCCGTTTCCGGCCGTGTGGGTCTGCCCGGACGCCCGATTGCACTTGCGCTTCTGGGTGTAGTGTTGATTTACTGGGGCGCCCGTGCACTGCTGCGCGCGGAGCCGGAGGGTGGCCGGCTGCAGGCGCAGATTCGTGCGACGTCGCTCGTGGTAGTTGGGGTGCTGGTCATTGCGATTTTGTTTCTTCCGGTGCGGGACGCCAATCCGCTGTTGGAAATTGCAGGCGCGGTGCTGGTGTTGCGCGGCGTACTCGGCAGCGTGCTCTGGATGCGTCGGGCGTGATGGATGGACCATGCGGATTTTTTGAATGAGGAGGGAATGATGCTGAAGGAGTTCAAAGAATTCGCCACACGCGGCAACGCAATCGATATGGCTATCGGTATCATCATCGGGGCCGCTTTCGGTCGAATCATTACATCCCTTGTAACCGACATCATCCTGCCGCCGATTGGTCTTGTCCTTGGAAAGGTGGACTTTTCCGGACTGTTCCTGAACCTATCCGGGAGGCCGTACGATACGCTGGCAGCTGCCAAGGCCGCAGGCGCGGCGACGATCAACTACGGGATCTTCCTAAACACCGTAGTAGATTTCCTGATTGTGGCATTCGTTCTGTTTTTGCTGGTCCGCCAGATCAACCGCTGGAACCGGCCCGCCCCGTCTCCCCCGGCAACGACGAAAGAATGCCCGTACTGCTGCTCGACGATTTCGGTTCAGGCCACACGCTGCCCCCATTGCACATCGCAGCTTACAGGCCAGCAGAATCGTAGCTGAATGGGGATGGTTAGATCGGGCTAGGCCGTCGTCTGCTTGACGTCGCCGCGAAATTCCCGGGCACAGTCCTGGCAGGGGCAGATTTCCCGAAGGCAATCGAACGAGTAGATGCCGGTCTTATGTGCGTCGGAAAACTCGATTTGAATCGCATAATTTCCCACGGCTTTGGCGGTCCTGGCCTTCACCCGCTCCTTATACATGGGCAGCACCACCGTCTCAGTCGCCTTTCGCTGGCGTTCGTCGTTGCACGTGGCGCAAGGACAGTGATCGCGGAGATAAGGAAAATCATAACGACTCCTGTGCCCGTCCGACCAGGTGATCTCGACACCTTCACCGCTGGTAACGTACACCTTCAGCTCCGTGGGCGTTTTTCGCGCATCCATTGGTAGGGGCATCAGTCGTTCTGGCTGCGGCCATGTCCTGTGGCAGCCCGTCCCGGTGGCCTGACTCCGCATCGACAGATCATCGAGCCTCTGCAGGTGGCACACATTATACATCGCGTGAAGCGACCCGGATTGGCGGGGATTGGCTCGCAAAGGTGCGTCCTCAGTCGGCCATGGCTCGACTCGGATACGGCTCGGCGGAAAAACGAGCTCGTTCTGCTTGCGGCTGCCGGGCGCGCGACGGATACTGTATGCGCCGTCGGGAGGATGTGGAATGAAGCCCGCGAAACGGAAGGGGCTGTCGTCGGAAGAAGTGTTTTATGAATGTCTAGCGCTGCTGGGTGTTCTCGCGATGACCGCCGTTTTGGCTATTGCCATGCGCTTGGGCGCAGGCAAGTGGTAGGTGGACACCCCTGACAGAGGAGGTTTTCGTGGCGGCCGATTATTTGCTCAAGACCGAACCCTCCGAATACTCGTTCGACGATCTCAGACGAGACGGGGCAACAACGTGGGATGGGGTTTCGAATCCGGTCGCCTTAAGGAATCTTCGGGAGATGACGCCGGGCGCTCGACTTGTGATTTACGAAACGGGCGATCGCAAAAGCGTCGTCGGTACGGCGAGTGTTGTTTCGGTAGACGCCTCGAACCCGAAAAAGCCCGACGTGAAAATCAAAGCTGGCAAGCCGCTGTCGAAGCCCATCACGCTTGCCGAAATTAAGGCCAACAGGCTCTTTGCGGGCTCGCCTCTGGTGCGTCAGGGCCGGCTCTCGGTCGTTCCCCTTACCGCCGCACAGTACAAATTTCTGATTTCCTGATTTTTGACGACCTCGCATGTGGCCGACGGGTCGGTCAACCAGCATCGTCTGCCAGCTCGAAAGCGAAGTCCCGGACAAGGAACCTATCGAAACGCGGTGGGGGAGCGGGCCAGGCGGCCGTGGGCAAGTTCGACACGGCGGTCGACCAGTAGACCGATTTCGGGAGCGTGCGTGACGATCAGGATCGTGTGACCTTCCTTGTGCAGCTCACGAAGCAGCTCGAGCACGGTTTGTTCGTTGGCCTCGTCGAGGTTGCCTGTCGGCTCATCGGCGAGAATCAATTTCGGCTGATTGATTAGTGCGCGAGCCACAGCCACGCGCTGCTGCTCACCGCCGGAAAGTTCCCCAGGGAGGTGATGCAGGCGGTCACCAAGTCCGACGCGCTCTAGTTCCCCCCGCGCCTCCCGTTCGTCCGTTGTGCTGTGAAAATACTGCGCCAGCATGACGTTTTCAAGCGCGGTAAGGTACGGCACCAGGTAAAACTGCTGAAACACGAATCCGATCTTTTCAGCGCGAAAGCGTGTCAATCCAGCTTCATCCAGTCGCGCGAGGTCAGTTCCGTCCACCACGGCACGGCCGGAAGTTGGCGTATCCAGCCCGCCCAGAATGTTGATGAGCGTCGTCTTGCCCGAGCCGGACGGGCCCATAATCGCAATCCACTCGCCGGCCTGGACTTCGAACGACACGCCATCGAGCGCTCGTACGTTGCCGAATTCTTTGCGCAGGTTCTCGATCTCTACCAGCGGAGCCAACTATTCGCCTCGTAGAATCACGGCTGGCTTTACCTTGCCCAGCAATCGCAGCGGCAGCGCCCCGGCCAGGGCCACGCCCACCATCAGCGCAATCGTCAAAGGAAAGATGTCCCAGCGCGGGTGGATCAACGCGCCAAAAACCCGCTGCCCCATCCATCGCGCAAGCGCCACTCCGAGAACGGAGCCGATCAAGCCTCCCGCCGCGCCCAACGAGCCAACTTCGGCGAGGAACAACGACACAATGCGTGAAATCGAGCCGCCCAGCGCCTTCATAAGCCCCACATCCTTGCGTCGCTCCATGGCTAGGGCCGCCATCGTCGCCAGGACACACAGAGCGGTCAGCACGAGGATCAACGCAACCATCAACGCGATCAGCAGCCGGGTCCGATCGAGCAAATTGCCCTCGGCCCGGGATACCGCTTGGATGGGCCGCACCTCGTAACCGGGAAGTGCGGCGGCCAGCTGTGCGGTGTAACGATCGATGGTGGCGCTGGTGCCGCGGACGCTGATTTGCACCAGTTCGATCTGAGCGCCGCCGCTTTGTCCTGCCAGTTTCTGCGCAATGGGCAGACTCACGAAGATTTGACTGTCTTCGGTGCCGCCTGCATCGATGACACCGGCGACTCGGACCTGCGCTCTGCGGTCGAGATACTGCACATCGAGCGAGCTGCCCGGCACAAGGGCGAACTGGCGAGCCACTCTGCGGCCGATCAAACAGTCGGCTTCGTCGTCACGGGCGGTGACCCAACGCCCGTCGATTCTCCAGGTCGGTTCGAGGCCTGGTATTTGGTCGAGCCAGGTGCCGGCGACGACAACCGGTGTGTTGGCCGCGTGCGCGACGATGTAGAAAAACGGCGCGGCAGCGGCGACATCGGCCATGGGCAACTTTTCCACTTGCCTAAGCACGAGCGGCTGATCCATAAGCGCCGGTGCGTCCAGAATTTCCGATGGCGGTTGCGGCGAGTCGAGTGTGGGTGTTTGTGTCAAGCGTGGGCGCGAGATGACCACGTTGGCGCCCAGGAGGCGAAATTGTTGGGTGAGTTGGTGCTCGATGTCGAACTGAAGATCCAGGAGCGCCGAAATAACGGTCGCGCCGCTCACCACGGCCAGCAGCGCCACGGCCATCCGCCCACGATTGCCCCGCATCGACCTCCAGAGAAGTCGCGCGAACATTACTGGCCCCGCAGGATCGGCGCGGGATGGAAATGCGCCGCGCGCCGCAAGGGAAGCAAGCTGCCCAGGACGGCGACAGCCGCCGCGATGGCAATGACCATCGGCAACAGCAAGATGTGGGGAGAAGTCGTCGCGCCGAAGACGCTCGCGCCCAGCGCACGCGCCATCACCGCGCCAAGCAGGAAGCCGATCACACCTCCTACAGCCGCCAGCATCAATTGCTCGGCCAGGAAGAGTCCCGTGACCAGGGCGTTGGTCGCGCCGATCGCTTTCATGATGCCGATTTCCGCGCGGCGTTCGAGCACCGATGTCGCCGATGTGGCCGCCACAGCGAGGGCTGCAGCCGCCAGCGCCGCCAGGCTCACAATCCACAGCAACGAGCTGACGTGTGAAAGAATGCGCCCTTCGGAGTCGGCGACGCGGCGAATCGCACGCACGTCGGTTCCCGGCAATACCTGCTCGATCTGATAACTGATGGAGGAAATGTACGGCGAACAAAACCAGCGGTCGTACTCGGTCGGCGTCAGTGTTTTCGGATCCCGCTCAGCCAACCAGTCAGATGGCTTGGTCAGCGCGCTGACATAGAGTTGCCGAAACTGCCCGGGATGGTGGGAGATCTCTTGAGCGACCGAAAGCGGTACCAGAAGAGCGTTGTCTTCCGCATCGCCGGTGGTTACGATGCCGGTGAGGGTAAGCCGGGCGTGAGCGCTTGCCTGGGCGTCGGGGGCTACCTCGATCGTCGTGCCTATGGCGAATGCGCCGGGAAACTTCCCCGCCAGCGCTCGACCAACCACCGCTTCGTTTGCGCCCTCGCCGAACCAACGCCCCCGAATTTGCCAGGATGGTTGGGTGGCATGCAGGCCAGTCTGGAACATCGTGCCATCGGGCACGGCGACGTCGTGCTGGTACCAGGTTCCAATCAAGGTCACGTTGGTTCCCGTCTGCGAAGGGCCGGCGCTGGCCGAATAGGCGGGCACATCCAGGAACGGAGCAAAGCCGAGAATATTGTGGCGCCAGAAGATCGTTTTAAGCCTACCAAGGTCGGCTTCGTGCAGATAGGCGCCTTCATCGACGGGGCGATAGTCGACACCTCCTACTTCGAGCGGTAGCGTGTCCGATTCTGGAGTAACCAGCAAGTTGGCGCCGAGGCTGCGGAATTCGCGCGCCATGCGGTCGCTGACTTCGAGCGCTACGCTAAGCGTCGCGGTAACAACGGCCATGCTAATGGCCAGCGCCGCAGCCGTCAGTAGCTTGCGTCGCGGGTTGCGCAGGAAGGATTCGCCGACCAGGCGTAGAAACATGTCAGGATTTGTGAATCGTCCGAGCCGAAGCGCTGAAAGCGGAGAGATCGACGATCACTTCTCCCCCTTGGACAGTCGACTTCACGGGGACGGGATTACAGCCACCGTGCTGGCCGATCGACGGAATGTAGATCGTTGCGCCGCAATTGCGACAGATCACATTTAAGCCTTGCTGTCGGTAGCCGGACCAACCACAGATCTGGCAGGCATCGAGCGCCACAACGTAGTTGCCGCTGGTCTGATGAACCACGAGAAACCGCAGCGCCGTGGCGCCCGTATCCACGGTATAGAAATGCAGGCTGGCATCGGTCAACTCAGACAAAGGGATGCGAACCTGGTTATTGGCAGCGGTCAGTAGTCGAGCCGGCGCGGGGGCGGCCATGGCGCGCGAGTAGGCAAACTCGGCCGCCAGCGAAACGACCACGAGCACGCAAAGAATTGCAGCGGAAAAGCTCCATCGCCGTTGGCGGCGAAACTCCCACTGAAGCATGCGGCGCTCGGCGGGATTGAGGGCTAGGTCCTCGGCCGGGCGCCGCGCAGCGAACCACTCGCGCATGACGACCAGGGCAGCCACACCCAGAATGACAGCAAAAAAGAAAACCTCGTTGCGTACGATGGGCCCGATGATCGCCATTTCCGTCTTGCTCGACCCAATCCACTCAGCTTCGCTGAGCTCGTGCAAACCGGTAAGGGCGAGCTGCAATGCTACGATCATCAGGATGATGCTGGTGGCGGCAAAGAAGCGGTTGAGGGGAATGCGGAGCGTTCCTTCGAAGAAGAACACGCCCACAGCAATGGCAATGGCGATACCCAATAGCGTGCCGATCCACAGTTGCACGCCCGTGCTCGAGAGTTCAACGGCGCGCAAGATCAGCACGAGTTCCGCGCCTTCGCGCGCGACCATCAGAAACACGAATGCGCCGATGCCCACTCCCGCCGCGACCGTGGTTCGTTGTGCGTAACCTTCGACACGTTGCTCGATGTGCCTGCGCAGGGTTCGCGCTGCCCGGTTCATCCACACGATCATCGTAACCACGAGCGCAGCCGCAACCAGCATGAGCACACCTTCAAAACCGTCCTCACTGATCGCGAGGCGTTCGAGCTCGAGCGCGGCAGCAATGCTCGCGGCGGCCGCCGCTATCACACCTGTCCATACATAACGGTTCAAGGCGCGCCGACCGCTACGGTTGAGGTAGACAACGACGATGCCGACAACCAACGCGGCTTCCACACCTTCGCGCAGGGCTACCAGAAGAGCCGAGATCATGGGTCAACCAGTTGACAACGAGTTTCAACTGGTAGGACCACTTTATATCCATCACACGAGTGGAAGCAAGCTGTTTCCCAGATTCGCCGTCGATGCCACTATGCCTGTAAAATAATGCATCTCAACGCTGATGAGTTACGAACCTCGCACCGTGAGTTGGCGCGCAGGGCCGGTGTTGTTCTGCGCGGTCATGATGGCTGTGGCGGTCAGCTTGTGGCTTCCCGCAAAGGCACAGTCGCCAGCTGATTCGGCCGATGACACGGACCGGAAAAAGGCCAGAGCCGCTTTTCAACTCGGCATGAAGGCTGAGAAGCGCCAGGATTGGTCGGCGGCCTATGCAGCCTATTCCGATGCGGTCGAGTCGGCCCCAACCAATCACGACTACGCGCTCCATCGGGAGATGGCACGTAGCGAGCTGGTGCAGGACAAAGTGGATTCGGCCGAGAGGGATGCCGTGGCGGGCCGTTTCGAGGAGGCAGAGCGAGAGCTGGTGAGCGCCCGGAGGCTGGATCCGGCAAACCCTATGGTGAGCGAACGTTTGGCGGAGTTGGTCGCTGCTTGGCAACCGTCGAGCGACCAGGTTGAATCGCGCGATATCAGCGGTGAGATCAGCCTCGAATATCGGGCCGGGAAGCAGAGGTTCGATTACCGGGGCGATACGGCCGGGGCCTACGACGAGTTGGCGCGGCGCTTTGGCGTCGAGGTAGCGTTCGATCAAGATCTTCGCTCGCGCAACGTTTACTTCCACATCGACGAGGATGTGGACTTCCCGACGGCGGCCCGGCTGCTGGGCGAGATGACCGGCACGTTCTGGCGACCGCTGACGGGTCACCTTTTTTTCGTCGCCGAGAACACACCGCAGAAACGAAAGGACTACGACGCATCGGTCGTGCGTACGATCCTGCTGCCGGCTTCCGAGACGCCGGATCAGATGACAGAGGTTTTCCGGACCGTCCGAGAGATCACTGGCATCACACGATCGGACCTCGACGTCCGTAGCCGCACCATTACGCTGCGCTCTTCACCCGAAGCCGTACAAGTCGCAACCGACTTGATCGCTGGCCTCGAGCAGAGGCGGGGCGAGTTGATTTTGGAGACGGAAGTTCTCGAACTGGACCGAGCTTACGCGACGCAGCTTGGTATTACTCCGCCGCAAACGGCGACGGTTTACGCGCTTTCCTCCTCTCAGATTCAGGAAGCGGAGCAGTCGGCAAGCGGTTTGGTCAACGTGATCAATCAGATCTTCGGGGGTGGGGGAGCGTTGATTCCGCCGGTGATTGCCTTCGGCGGGGGCAAGACCACATTTCTCGCCACCCTTCCCGGTGCGTCGGCGGATTTCGCTGACATGCTTTCGCGCGTACGCTCGGGCCGCCGGGTGTTGCTGCGGGCAAAGGACGGTGAGCCAGCTACGTTTTTCGTGGGTGACCGGATTCCGGTTTCGCTAGCCACCTATTCGCCGAGTTTTTCGGCGGCCGGCGCCACGGAGAGTCCCGTCACGAATCCCATCACGAGCTATGCCGTGGGAAATGATCCCGTTTCGATTGTCGAGGCTGATTTCTATGACCTGACGAGCGGCGCGATCGATCTGGCGGTCGCAAACCAAGCGGACGGCACGATTTCCATCCTCGAGGGAAATGGAGACGGAACCTTCAATCCGCAGACCGTGATTACACTGCCGGCCGGCTTCAAACCCACCTCCTTGGCCACGGCGAACTTCACAAGCAGTGGCCACACGGACCTCGTGGTGACGGGCAACGTCGCGGGCAGTAACGCCGGGAGCTTTCTGGTTTTGCTTGGAAACGGAAACGGCACTTTCACCCAAACGAGCCAGTCGCCGATTGCGGTGGGCAACAATCCCGTTTTCGTGGTCGTGAGCGACTTCACCAACGACGGTTTCGAGGATGTGGCGATCGCCAATCAGGGCAGCAACTCCATCTCGATCTTCCTGGGTAACGGCAATGGCACTTTCCAGACGCCCGCCCCGGCGCCGATTTTGCTTCCCGTAGGCTCCCTACCCACGGGCCTGGCGGCGGCCGACGTGAATGGAGATGGCAACGTTGATCTTATTTCTGCCAACCAAGGCACAAACTCCGTGTCGGTTTTCTTTGGGAATGGCAACGGAACCTTTCAGACACCCACCAGCTACCCCACGGGAAACGCGCCGGTCTACGTGGCGCTGGGCGATTTCAATAACCAGGGCGCTCTCGACATGGCGGTAGCTAACCACGGTGCACCAACCACCAACAATAGCGGAAACTCTGTCACGATTTACTACAACCAGATCAGCACAACGAACGTTCCAACGGGTAGCTTTGTCGCCGGCACGCCCCGAGACTTTTTGGCGGGGAATGGACCGACATCGATTGCCATTGCCGAATTTAGCCAAAGTGGCTACTCCGATTTGGCCATCGCGGATCAAACGGACAATGCTGTGACGCTCCTGCTCAATACCGGCAGTGAATCCTTCACGGCAGCGCCTGCCGAGCTTCCCGTCGGCACAGCTCCTGTTTCCATCGTCACAGCTGACTTTAATGGCAGTGGCCTGCCCGATGCGGCCACCGCGGATAGCGGCTCGGCGCAGGCCACAGTGATCCTGAATACCAATTTTTTCACCACGGGAACGACGACGACCAGCTCGGCCGGCACGCCATTCCCCGGCGTTCAGTATCTCGACGTCGGTCTGAAAGTGAAGGTAACGCCCCGCGTCCACCTGAACAACGAAGTAACGCTCCAGCTGAGTTTCGAGCTGAGCAGCGTGACCAGCCAGAGCTTCAATTCCATCCCCGTGATCGCCACAGAAAACGTCGATCAGACGGTGCGGGTGAAACAGGACGAAACGGCTGTGGCGGCCGGATTCTTGCAATCGCAACTGACAAATGCTCTGAACGGCAATCCGGGAATCGCGGAGATTCCGGGAATTGGATGGCTCGATTCGGTCCAGAACAACCAGCGACAGGACACCGAGTTGGTGATTCTTGTAACGCCTCGCATGGTGAGACTGGCGCCTCGGGAGAATCACACGATTTATGCCGGACAGGGCGCTCTCGAGGGCCCAGGGACGGCCGCAAGCCCAGGGAATGTGGCACCGGCGCCATCGCCGCAGCCGACGCCCGGGCCACAGCCGCCACCGCAGACCCTGCCGCAACCGGGGCCGCCGCAACCTCCGCCGTCGCCACCTGAACTACAGGCGCCTCCCCAGCCACCGGAAGGGGAACCGCCACCGCAGCAGCCAGCGCGGCGTCCTGACTAATAGCGAACAGGAGCTACGTCGCGGTTTCAAGAACCACCAGCGGCTGGTAGGTGCGCAAAACGACCGCTTCAGCGATAGCCACCAAGCTTCCCCGCTGACTGAAGACGCGCAGCCACGATCGACGCCGGTCTCCGGAGTCGAGCTCAGCGGGAGCGCCCTCGCCAGCCGTCACATGTCCGGGCTGAATCTGGGAAACAGGTAGATGGAACTTCGCTCCGTGCCGGACCCGCTTCTCGACGACCGGCAGGACGGTGGCGCGGGGAAGTTCAGGCAGCAGATTTTCAAGGTGGATCACACGACGGGCGAGCTTGCCCATTTTTGCATCTTCGACCAATTCCTCGACTGCGACGGCCTGATCGAGGGTGAACTCGCCCACGGCCGTGCGGACAATTTCCGCCAAATGGGCACCGGCCCCGTGCAGTTTTCCGAGGTCATCTGCGAGCGAACGGATGTAGGTACCCGGCCCGCATTCCACGACAAAGCGCGCCAGGCAGCGTTCGACGTCCGTCAATCGGAATTCGTAGACCTCCACATCGACCGGGGCGAGGGCGACTGGCTTGTGCTTGCGTGCCAACTCGTGGGCCGGGCGGCCGTGGATTTTCTTGGCAGAAAATGAGGGCGGAGTTTGTCTTATCTTGCCGATGAATTTTTCGGCCAGCGCTTGCAACTGTGCGGGGTCGAGCACGGGCGCGGAGTCTTCCGAAAGCGGCTCGCCATCGGCGTCGTAGGTGTCTGTTGGGAAGCCAAAGCGCACCGCGCAGCTGTAGCGCTTACGCCTGCCGGCGTAAAAACGGGCGAGTCGTGTGGCGCGGCCGAGAGCGAGGACGAGAACGCCCGTCGCCAGCGGATCGAGCGTGCCCAAGTGCCCGATCTGACGGAAACCCACCAGGCGGCGGACGGTTTCGACGACATCGTGGGAGGTTTTCCCGCGCGGCTTATCGACGACAAGAATACCGTCGAGTCGAGGAGGCTGTGGTGTGCGTCGCATGTCGCTTCGCAGCGCCGGATTGCAACCGGCCATTTCCGAGGGCCGAGCGCCCCGCTACGATTTCTCCGGCTGCTTCACTTTATCTAAGAGCGCGTCGATGCGCTTTCCGTATTCTTCCGATTGGTCCACGACAAACAGAATTTCGGGTGCCCGCCGCAGTTGCAGCCGCTCCACCAGTTCGTGGCGAATAAAGCCGGCTGCAGCGTGCAGCGCGTCCAGTGCAGCCGCGCGCTCTTCCTCGCTTCCTTCCAGCCGAACGTAGACGCGCACTTGGCGCATGCCGGGTGCCACACGGACTTCGGTCACATTGAGCGGCAAAGCCAGGCGGGGATCTTTCAATTCCCCCGCGAGCAGCAGGCTGACTTCGTTGCGAATCTCCTCGGCGACCCGCTCCGAGCGATGCCCTCCCAGTGTCATGCGCCATCCTCAAAATAATCGATTTGCTGCGAGACGAGGTCGCGGCCCAGAACGCGCTCGGTTTCCTGGGCAATGGCCTGCAGCGAATCTTCCAGGTGTCTTCCGTCGCCCGATATGCTGACCACGCCCACGCGGGAGCGCTGCCAAAGCTCCTGATGCTCGAGCTCGGCCACGGCCACGTTGAAATTGGCGCGCAGGCGATCCTTCAAACTACGCAACACCTGTCGCTTGTCCTTCAGGGAGCGCGCGTCCGGAATGTGGATTTCCAGGGTTAGGAGGCCGATCGGCATTTCCCGCCTCGGGTGAATTCTCTACCGTTGGAGAAGCTGGTGGTTAGCCGCGCCGCGCCTCGGCGGTGTCCCGAGCGCCGCCGCGATCTCCCGCAGTCACCGTCTCCAGCGGCGCCGACTTTTCCATCTTGAAACATTCGAGCACGTCGCCGACTTTCACGTCGTTGAAATTGGAGATTCCGGCGCCACACTCGTAGCCCATGCGCACTTCGTTGACGTCCTCTTTGAAGCGGCGCAACGAAATCAACCGTCCCGTGTACACAACGACGTTGTCACGCAGAACGCGCACGTCGGCGTCGCGCTTTAGCAATCCATCCTGTACGAAGCATCCGGCGATCATCCCCGCACCCTTGATGCGGAACGTATCGCGCACTTCAGCTCGACCGAGATAGGTCTCCTTGATGACCGGTGCGAGCAGGCCGGAAACGGCCTTCTTTAGCTCATCGAGGAGTTCATAGATGATGGTGTGCGGCCGAACATCGACACCTTCGCGCTGGGCGAGCTCTGTGGCTTTGCGTTCCGGTCGCACGTTGAACGCGACAATGATTGCGTTTGAGGCCGATGCTAGAATCACGTCCGATTCGGTGACGGCGCCGACGCTGGCCTGAATGACTTCGACTTTCACCTGATCGTTGGAAATCTTGGGCAGCATCTCGCTTAGCACCTCGACCGAGCCTTGCACGTCCGCCTTGATGACCACCGGCAGTTCCTTCACCTCGCCGGCGCGGAGTTGCTCATGCAATTGATCGAGCGTGAGTCGGCCCGACGTGGTTTTCGCCAGCGACGCCTCGCGTTGTTTCGCCTGCCGATATTCGACGATGTGGCGTGCTTTGGCCTCGTCGGCCACCTGGAACTGGTCACCTGCCTCCGGGACTCCTTGCAAACCGAGGACTTCGACGGGCGTGGACGGCCCTGCTTCTTTGATGGGTTGTCCGCGATCGTTAAACATGGCGCGGTCTTTGCCGTACACGGCGCCCACGATGAAGACGTCGCCAACGTGCAGTGTGCCATTCTGCACCAGCACGGTGGCCACCGGCCCGCGACCACGGTCCATGCGCGACTCCAGTACGACGCCGCTGGCCGGAGCGTCAGGATCAGCCTTCAGCTCGCGCAGGTCGCTGACGAGCAGAATCATTTCGAGCAGGCGCGGAAGATTTTGCTTCGTCTTGGCGGAAACTTCCACCATGACCGTTTCGCCGCCCCATTCTTCCGGCATCAAGCCGCGGTCCGACAGCTGACGTTTGACGCGCTCAGGTTGAGCTTCGGGCTTATCAATTTTGTTGATTGCCACGACAATCGGAACGTTCGCCGCGCGCGCGTGCGCGATGGCTTCCTCGGTTTGCGGCATGACGCCGTCGTCGGCGCTGACAACGAGTACGACGACGTCGGTGACTTTGGCGCCGCGCGCGCGCATGCGAGTGAATGCTTCGTGGCCTGGGGTGTCGATAAAAACGATCCTTCGGCCGTCGGTATGGGCTTCGTAGGCGCCAATATGCTGCGTGATGCCGCCCGCTTCGCTCGCCGCGACTTCGGTTTCGCGAATGGCGTCGAGCAGACTGGTCTTGCCGTGATCCACGTGGCCCATCACGGTGACCACCGGCGCACGTGGCTGCAGATTTCCGGTCCGCTCCTCTCTGACCTTTTCCTCTTGAACGAGCTGTTCCTCAAAGGTCACGACCTGCACGATTCCGTTAAAGGATTCCGCGAGGCTGGTGGCCGTCGGAACGTCGAGCGGCTGATTGATGCTCGCGAACACTCCTCGATCGAGCAGCGTTTTCAGTAAATCCTTGGCGCGAATGTCGAGTTTTTCGGCCAACTCGCGGACCGTGATGCCTTCGGTGACCGTCACCTCTCGAGGCTCGCGCTGCACCGGCACGGCTGGCTCTGGGTGAGCCGCACGGCCCGCGCCCGCACCAGCACGCGCGCGGACCGGATGCAGCCGGCGCTCGCCCTCGGCAAATCTCTTCTCAATGGTCGGCCGAACGCGAGGGGCGGGGGGCTTGCGTGCGTAGAGCGGCTTGCCGGGTTCAGCCTTGGGAATCGCTCCGAGAGAGCCCGGCCTGGCGGCGCCGGCAGGGGCGGGCCGCCCTCCTACCGGTCTCTGCGGAATTCTGGAAGGCGGCGCGCCACCTGGCCGCGGTGCCCCGGTCGGATGAGTTTGGCCGGCGGGGGGACGTAGGCCCTGTGGGGCAGCAGGACGACCCTGACTCGGCTGTAGTGGCCGCGCCGGTCTTTGTCCTGGGGCAGCAGGCGCAGGTCGCTGCGTACTGGGCGCAGGCGGAGCTGGCGGTGCGGCAGCCGCCGGACGCACTGCCGCGGGTGCGCCAGACGGAACGGGACGAGTCGGCACCGAGGCGCTGGGTGGAGCTGGTCGTGCGGGTGCGGGAGTGGCCGCCGGCGCAGAAACGGCTCCGGGAGCCGGAGGACGAATGGGTGCGGCCGGTCGCGGTGGTACTACAGCGACTCCCGGCTTTGCTTGGGGACCAGCGCCTGACGTGGTCGCCGGCGCGACAGGGCGCACCGGTGCACTGGCTGGTACTGAAGTCCCGGGAGCCGTGGTTGAGCCGGTCGGGGGCCTTACGCTCGGCGCGGTAGGTCTTGGCGGCGCGCTGGGCGCCGCTGGGGGAGCCGACGCGGTCGGCCTGACCATCGCAGGTGGAGCCGCTGCCGCTGTCGGGGGACGGGCAGGCTTGGCCTTGGCGACCTTGGCTGCCTCCGCTGCGGCCTCCTGCTCCGCCAACTGGCGGAAATGGCGGCGCACAAGCTCGGCGTGCTCAAGATCGAGCGAGCTAGAGTGTGTCTTCTTCTCGGTGACGCCGATCTCAGGCAGATAATCGATCAGAAGTTTGGCCTTGATCTCGAGTTCTCGCGCCAGTTCGTTGATTCGGATTTGGTTTGCGTCTGACATGCGCGGTTCGATTACGTTTGCTCCTCGGCCGGCTCGTTTGCTGGAGTCTCTTCCTCAAGCCGCTCGGTGGCGGATTTATCGGTCGCCAGCGGGGCTGGTGAAGACTCTCCGACCCCTTCGTTTCTTTGGAAAGCCTCTGTGAACTCTGCGGCTGGTTCATCGGCGGCGTCTTCATCAGCCGCCGCAGCCGTTTCCTCCACCGGAGGTCCTTCAGCTGATTCTTCCGCCGTTTCGGCGCCGGCCGTTTCGCTGGATTGCAATTCGAGCGCCTCGAAGTGCGCCGCCACCGCCTGGTGAATCTTTTCCACCATTTTCTCACCGATACCGGGAATTTCGACCAACTGTTCGGGAGTCATGTCGGCGAGCTTCTCGATGGATGTAATTCCGGCCGCTTCGAGCTTTTCAACCGTCTTGGGACCCACACCCTTCAGTTCTGTCAGTGGCGTGCCCGGCGCGGTAAGCGCGGCCATTTGCGCCTCGATCTCCCGGCGCTTCTCTTCTTCACTCTTGATGTCGATGTTCCAGCCGATCAGCTTGCTCGCCAGGCGGACGTTCTGGCCCTTCTTGCCGATGGCGAGAGATAGCTGTGTATCTTCGACGATCACTTCCAGCCGCTTTTCCTCTGGATCGATGATCTGCACGCGCGTCACCTTCGCAGGGCTGAGAGCTTTCTGCGCGAACGCGATGGTTTCTTCGCTGTAGGGAATGATATCGATCTTCTCGCCGCGCAGCTCGCGGATGATCGACTGCACGCGCATGCCTTTCATACCCACGCACGCGCCGACCGGGTCAACGTCCTTATCGCGGCTCTCGACGGCGATCTTGGTACGCTCGCCGGCCTCGCGCGCGACGGCGCGAATCTGCACAGTGCCGTCGTAAATTTCGGGCACTTCCATTTCAAATAGGCGCTGTACCAAAGCTGCGTCGGCGCGCGACACTACCACCTGCGGCCCTTTGGCCGCACGCTCAACGGCACGAATCGTTACGCGCAGCCGGTCTCCCACATTGTACGTCTCCAGCCGCGACTGCTCTCGCTTCGGGATGCGCGCCTCGGTCCGGCCGATGTCTACAATGATGTCGGGGCCTTCCATGCGCTTCACAATGCTGTTGACCAGCTCGCCGACGCGGGTGTGAAATTCGTTATAGATCGTGTCGCGCTCAGCTTCCCGCACCTTTTGCAGGATGACCTGCTTGGCGGTCTGGGCCGCGATTCTGCCGAGCACGTCTGTGGGCTTTGCCTGTACTATCTCGCCGCCCACTTCGATCGACGGGTTGTGCTTGCGCGCCTCGCTCAGCGAGATTTCGCGCAGCGGGTCTGCGACTTCGTCCACCACCGTATGCACCGAGTAGACGTCCACTTGGCCGGTTTCCGGATTGAACTTCGAACGGAGATCCTCCTCGGTGCGGTAGTATTTCCGAGCCGCCACGACCATCGCGTCCTCGATGGCCGCGACGATGATCTCCGGTTCGATGTGCTTCTCCCGGCTGATCTGCTCGATTGTCTGATACAGCAGACTCGCCATCCCTGCTTCTCCTGACCCCCAACCCCTACAGCTCCACCATCAGATTCGCCTTGCGAATCGCCGCAAACGGAACGGCGACTTCACGGTCTTTGATGCTCACCTTGACGAAGCCGTCGGTGTAGCCCCCCAGACGGCCCTCCATATAGCTCTGATGCTCAATCGGTTCGTTCAGCCAAATCTTGGCAAGCCGCCCTGCGAAGCGTTGGTAGTCGGAGGGCTTGATCAGCTTGCGATCCAGCCCGGGCGAGCTGACTTCCAGGATATAACTCGCCCCACCCGGCACCAGCTCTTCCACATCCAGAATTACGCTCAACTGCTCGCTGACGCGCTCACAGTCCTTGTGGCTGATCCCCGATGTGGGGTCCGGCGGTCGGTCAATATAAACTCGAAGCAGGCGCTGCTTGCCGACCTTCCACTCGACGTCGAAGACTTCCAGCCCTTCGGAACGGGCGACCCTTTCGGCCGCCTCACGAATCTTTCCCAGGTCCATTCTTTTCGACGGCAGGCGTCAGCCCGCTCGCAGGGCCTGCGCCGAACTACCCCACTCGGCTCGGCCAACAAAAAAGTGGGCTTACGCCCACTGGTTGTTTCGACCTATCCGGAACCGCATCCAGTATAGTATCCCGGCCTAGGGGAACGCAAGGGCGGTTCGGGGCCTTCCGGAGCCGCCCGAGCGCCACTTCGAGGCCCTTCTGATACGATAGGGTCCGGTTAGGAGGGGCAGTGACCCTACGCGAGGCGATCGACCGGTACTTGGTGGCGGCTGGCGGCTACGGCAAGTCGGTGGCCCTTGCGGCACTGGGTCCATCGCACGACGAGACCGAACGAAGCTTCAGCCTTTTTGACGAGGACTATCACATCAGCCGGTTCTTCCATATGCGAAACGATTCCGGCGAGACGTTTCAAATCAACGGTTTCCCGCAGACGCACGTTTCGATCGACGCTGACATTCAGACGATTCTCTGAATTCGGAAACTACCGGGTTCCGCCCTGAGCTGCACCCCGCGCCCGCTCGGCTGCCTTCGCCGCTTGCTGGGCCCGTCTGCCGATTTCCTCGGGCGTCACGTCCTCGATGTGAGTGGCAAGCGACCAGGAATGGCCAAATGGATCGGTCAACCGGCCGTAGCGATCGCCCCAAAACATATCGGCTGGAGGCTGCACTTCCTTTGCCCCCGCCGAGACGGCTTTACTGAAGACCGCATCAACATCTTCGAGGTAAACAAAAAGGCTAACGGTGGAACCGTTGAGCGACTGTGGCGAACAAACGCCACTGTGGGGTGTTTCTTCGGCGAGCATGATCATCGAGTCTCCGATTTTGATTTCCGCGTGACCGACCTGGCCTTGCGGGTTGTTCATGCGCAGAATTTCCTTGGCACCGAATACCCGTTGATAGAAATCGAGCGCTCGGGCCGCGTCGCGGACTGTAAGATAGGGTGTGACCGAATGGTAGCCTTCCGGAATTGGCTTCGTCATAACGACTCCTCCTGATCAGAATCTCTACCCTGCTCCGGAAAGACCACTCTTGCCGACAACCGGGCGAGGTCTTTCGGGCGGGACTCTATTGCTACCGCAAGGGGGGTTGAAAATCAAATGTAGGATCGACGTCGACGGGAATGTCGGAGGCCCGCTGGAGCGCCGCAGCGAGTTCGGGCGGCATGACGGCATACTTCTTGAACCACTCCTCGGTCCGCGCACCATCGCCGGTGGCTTCTTGTTCGAGGAGTTCCTTGGCAAGCAGGGCGATGGCGCCAGGCATTTTTTCGAAGTTCACCTCGTAGAGTCCGGTCGAGGGATCGCGACGAATCGCGCCCTGCCCGGCGAGGTAGTTGAACTCCATCATCGCGCCCTGGCCATGCGCTTCGGCGATGCCAAAGCGAATGGTGCGGAAGGTCTCACCGAGAAAGGAGGCGTAAATGCCGTTGAGCTCGTCTCTCGGAATCACGCCGTGATCGACGAGCCATTTCACACACAGCATGCCGGTGATGTCGGCTTTCGCTTCTTCCAGAGCCGAATACTGCGGGCCGATCGCCTCGCGAATGTCGGCTTGACGCCCCCCGGTACGGGCGTAGGCGGGCCCGAGGCCGTGAGAAATCTCGTGCAGGGTCACGAAGCGGAGCAGACCGTCGCCGGTTACGAGCTGGGCCTGATCGGGACGCATCAGGCGTTGCGCGACGGGCAAAATGATGTAGTTGACGCGCGCATCCATAAAGTTCTTCCAGAAGATTTTCTTCGAGCCTTTTTGCTCGTGGATACGCGGATCGTTCGGAAGATTGTCGGCGACGGCCTGATAACCGTGCAAGAGATCGCCCGCGCGGTAGATTGCGTCGACAACCTCCATGGGCGATTGCTTGCCGTGCTTGGAAGGTAGGTCTGCCCGGGCAAGCGGGAGCGATTCCTGCAGCTGAGGCACGTATTGCTGAAAAATGGCGAGCTTCTTGCTTTCGGGGTCGTTGCGGATCATCACCGACGCGCCGTACGACGTTTTCACCCCGAGCAGGCCGTCGAGGTAGGTCTCATAGGGCGCGAAGACGATGTCGAATTTTGGATTCTTCAGATCGAGCCAAGCGAGGTCGCTCGGGAAATAGTCGTCGGTGAGCAGGGCGTGGGCGCGCAATTGGAGAAACTTCGCAAAGGCGGGGTCGTCGGTGAGTTCCGAGGCTTCGCGCAAATCGCGCGCCATGGGAACGAGGAATTCGCGGTAGGCAGTATGGTAGGGTACCGCCTCGAGTGCGTTGCCATCGCGCCGGACAATCGTTTGCGGGCCGTACAGGGCAGCCCTTTGATCAGGGTGAGCCGCGACATAGGTGTCAAATTCCGAGCGAGTGAGGCCGGTGGGGAAGAAGCCGCGCCCCGGAGGCATCGGCTCGGTGCCCACAAAGGGTTTGTTGTCGTCGATCAGATCGAAGCGGCTGCCATTGATTTTCAGATACTCGCGCAGCATCTGGTCCCGCGCGTCCTTGCTCGTGGCGAGCGAAAGATAAAGTTTCAGGCCCTCGGGATCGCTCTGCCGCCAGTAGATCGAATCGAGCAGGCCGGCTGCGTCGACAAGCTTATCAACCATTTTCCTTTCGCGATCGGTGAGGCTGCTGGAATCGAAGGGAATGTGAATGGGCTTGAATTTCGCTACGCGCTGCTCAAGATCGGGTGCGACAACTAGCTTCGCCGATGTCGACGCGCTTTTCGTCGAGGCAGGCTTGGGCTTTGAGCCAGGGGCGGATTGAGCCGAAGCGGCCGAGCCAACGAGCGCGAGAAAAAGGGTAAGCAGAAAAGGGAAGGCCCCCAACCTGCCTTCCGTCCTCCCAGAGAGAGCAAAGATCCCCACGCGCCCATCTTAGAGCAGAAAAGCTCGAGCGCAAGCGCGTAGTCCTTGGGAGGTGTCGCGTTGCGAAAGCGCCGTCGTGAAGGATTTATCGCGAACTGAGCGCCAGCAGACGGGCGGCCAGGGCTTTTTGCTCGTCGCGCATGGCCTCGGGGAGATGAGCCCCGAGTCTTGCAAAGAATCGTTCGATGGCCTGTTCCTCTTCGGCCCAGGCATGCGAATCTACAGCCAGCAACTCATGCAGGGTGTCCTGCGAGATCGCGAGGCCGTCGAGCGTAAGCGAGGATGGCGTGGGGACGCAGCCTATCGGCGTCTCCGACGCGCCAGCGCGGCCCTCGATGCGCTCCAGGATCCACCGCAGCACGCGGACATTCTCCCCGTACCCCGGCCACAGAAAGTGGCCGTCCACGTCACGACGAAACCAGTTCACGTGGTAAATCTTGGGAGGATTCTTCAGTTGCGATCCCATCGCGAGCCAGTGGCCGAAATAGTCACCCATGTTGTAGCCGCAGAAGGGAAGCATGGCCATCGGATCGCGGCGGGTGACGCCGACGGCTCCCGTCGCGGCAGCGGTCGTCTCGGAAGCCATCGTGGCACCGACGAAGACACCGTGCTGCCAATTGTGAGATTCGTAGACAAGCGGCGCAAGTCGCGCGCGGCGTCCCCCGAAAATCAGAGCCGAAATCGGTAGACCCTCGGGATCCTGCCAGCGGGGCGAAATTGAGGGCGACTGCGACGCCGGCACCGTGTAACGGGAATTGGGATGCGCGGCCGGACTCTTGCCCGAAGACCATTTGTTGCCGTGCCAGTCGGTGAGGCCGGAGGGGGGCGCAGCATCCATGCCCTCCCACCAAGGTTCGCGCGATTGGGTGAGTGCGACGTTGGTAAAAACAGTATCGTGATGAATGGCGGCCATCACGTTGGGGTTGGTTTTGCCGTTTGTGCCGGGTGCTACGCCGAAAAATCCAGCTTCCGGATTGATCGCCCTCAGCGTGCCATCGGACGCAACATACATCCAGGCGATGTCGTCGCCAACGGTCCAGACGCGATAACCCTCCGATTCGAGAGCGGAAACCATCATCGCGAGGTTGGTCTTTCCGCAGGCGCTCGGAAACGCCCCGGCCATGTAGGTCACTTTGCCGGAGGGGTCTTCCAGACCGAGGATGAGCATGTGTTCGGCCATCCATCCTTGTTCGCGGGCCATCCAGCTCGCAATGCGGAGGGCGAAACATTTCTTGCCGAGCAGGGCGTTTCCGCCGTATCCCGATCCGACGCTCCAGATCAATTTTTCCTGTGGGAAGTGAAGAATGAAGCGACGGTCGGGATTGAGGTCGGCAAGGGAATGAAGGCCCGGAACGAAATCATCGGACGAACCCAGGCGATCGAGCGCAACCTTTCCCATGCGCGACATGATGCGCATGCTCGCTGCGACGTACGGGCTATCGGTGAGTTCGACGCCAATTTTGCTGTAAGCAGAATTGGTAGGGCCCATGATGTAGGGAATCACGTACATCGTGCGGCCCTTCATCGCCCCTTCGAACAGTGGCCTGACTCTTTCCTTGGCCTGAGCCGGATCCATCCAATTGTTGGTTGGGCCGACATCCTCTTTCCTCGGTGTGCAGATGAACGTGAGGCTTTCGGTTCGGGCAACGTCGCTGGGGTTACTGCGGTGGAGGTAACAACGGGGATAGGTATCGCGGTTCAACTCGATATAGGTGCCTTCGCTGAGCATCCGCTGGGTGAGGGAGTCGTTCTCGGGCTCCGAACCGTCGCACCAAACGATTTTGGATGGCCTGGTTAATTTGGCTGATTCGTCAACCCAGCCTTCCAGTGGTGTGGACACCCAACCTCCCCGTGATTGCGCTGGGACGCACGTGTAAGCCGCTAAAGTGGCGCGTCACTGCGGAAAAAAAGAAATCAATCTTCGCTGATGAGTGAAAGCTTAGAGTACGCTCGAGGGAAATGCAAGCAGAGCGAGCTGAGGGTGGGTCTGAAAAGGTTGGGTGTTATACTCGCTCGCAGTGTACGCGCGAAAACTGCGAGCGGAGATGATCATCAAAGACGAGCGGAAGCTGGTACCGCTGGCATGGCTCGACAGCTTTTGCATGCGGAATTTTACGGGTGCGGTTGAGTTCGACGATACGCTTCCGACGACTGACGGACGATTGGAAGCGGGGCTCCGCGTCGATCCGCAACGGCTCGCGGCCGCCATGAGCGAGTGGTTCACCAAGCGCGGCAAGGGGGATGGAGCGGCGGTGATGGTGGAGATTCGGGTCGACAACAAGCGGCCTTGGGAGCCGCAGTAGCCCGCACACGAGCGCAAGCGAAAAGGCGACAGCTAAGAAAAGGGCCGAACCATTCCCGCTCACGTTTGGGGCGTTGCAGCGACATGGCGGGAGAGGTTCGGCACCCTACTCTTGGTTCGACGCGACAGAGAGGCGATCGTTAGCAAAAGATCTCCCACTCATCCACGAGCGTGCGTGAGCCATTGTGTCCGCGCACTCTTAGCCTGCCAGCTGGCGAGCGCGCCTCTAATCGCGGGCAGAGCGGCACGAGCGGCAGCTTCTCCCGCCTCGACCAGCTGTGGCGTTTTCGCAAATTCATCCCATAGAAAGTGATGGACGTTTGGCTCGATCAACACGTCGGTCTGACCGCGCCAGGGCTGGGTAGCGGCCATTTGGAGAATGGAAAACGAACGGCTGATGACCTCGATCGTATTGCGCGGCCCACTTGCGAGAAGTCCCGGCTCTAGGTGCACGCCGATGATGATTTCCGCCCCCATTTTGCGCGCTGCAACGGCGGGCACGGTTTCGGTGAGGAATCCGTCAACGAGGATGCGGTCCTTGTGGCGCACCGGCAGGAACAGTCCCGGATACGCGCAGGAAGCGCGCAGCGCCGGACCGATTTCACCGCTCGTAAAGTAGACCGATTCCCCTGCCATCAGATCGGTGGCCACAATCGTGAGGGGAAGTTTGAGTTGATCAAAGCGCTTCGCCGTTGTGAATTTCTCGAGAAACTCGTCGAGGCGCTCGTTCGACGCCATGCCCATGCGCGAGAGAGTCCAACGGCCGAAGTCGCGAAAATGCGTCTCAGCGCCGCGGCGTTCCATCTCTTCCAGTGAAGTTCCGCCGGCATACGCCGCCGCGACGAGCGCGCCGACACTTGTGCCCGCGATGAAGTCGACGGGAATTTCATTCGACTCGAGAACCCGAAGGACGCCGACGTGAGCGATGCCGCGCGCGAACCCGCCACCGAGAGCTAGGCCGATTTTCGGCCGCTCACCCTGTCCGGCATAGGCAAACGAGCGCAGGCCATGGACGGCCCGCGAGAGCCATTTTGTTGCCGAACTCATGTGGCACCTCGCCCTTTCTCACCCAACATCCAATTTACCAAAATTCACGGGGGGCAAGCGTTTCCGGTTGACCCGATTTGGCGGTTTTGCAACGATGTGCGTTGCTCGAGGTGGCCGATGAAGCGCCCGATCGAAAAGACGGTGGTACTGGGAGCCGGAACGATGGGCGCACGAATCGCCGCACACCTAGCAAACGCCGGCATTCCTTGTTACCTGCTCGACATGGTCCCGCCGGACCTGACCGCTGCGGAGAAACGCAAAGGGTTGACGCTGGAAAGTCCCGCTGTGCGCAATCGCCTCGCGCAGGCCGGACTCGACGCGGCCAAGCAGTCACGTCCTGCAGCCCTGTTCACTGCGGAATCGGCGCGGCTCATCACCACCGGAAACTTCGACGACCATCTGGCTTGGTTGGGCCAAGCGGACTGGATTATCGAGGCCGTGGCCGAAAATCTTGAGATCAAGCGCGCACTCTTGGCTCGCGTCGAGAGCATCCGCAAGCCGGGAACCATCGTCACGACAAATACCTCCGGACTGCCCATTCGTCTGATCGCCGAAGGACGGTCGGAGGATTTTCAGCAACACTGGGCGGGCACGCATTTCTTCAACCCGCCACGTTACATGAAGCTGGTCGAGCTGATTCCCGGACCCAAGACCCTACCCGATGTACTAGCGACCCTGGCGGAGGTGTGCGATGTGCGGCTGGGCAAGGGGGTGGTCACGGCGAAGGACACGCCAAATTTCATCGCCAATCGCATCGGCACCTTTTCCGTAGTCAACGCGCTTCAGCAGATGCGCGAGCTCGAAATGACCGTAGAGGAGGTCGATGCCTGTACCGGCCCAGTTATCGGTTGGCCCAATTCGGCAACGTTTCGCACACTCGACATGGTCGGGCTCGATGTGCTCGTACACGTGATTCGAAATCTCTATGACAATGCCATCGATGACGAGTCTCGCGAGCTCTATCGTGTGCCGCCTTTGATGGAAGAGATGATCGGGCGCGGCTGGCTCGGCGAGAAGACTGGGGGCGGATTCTACAAGCGAGTGAAGCGTTCGGGCGACTCAGAAATCCTGACGCTTGACTGGCAGAAGATGGAGTATCGGCCGCGCCGGAAGGCCCACTTCAGCTCGCTCGAGGCCGCTGCGACGGTCGAAGGCACGCGCGAGCGATTGCGGGCGCTCGTCGGTCCAGCGCTCCATGGCAAGGCGGCCGACAAGGCCAGCCAGTTCTTGTGGTCCTGCCTGAGCGCGACCTGTCTGTATGCTGCAAGGCGCGTGCCGGCCATCGCTGACCGCATCGTGGAGGTGGACCGCGCCATGCGCTGGGGATTCGGCTGGGAATTGGGGCCTTTTGAGGTGTGGGACGCCATCGGCGTGGAGCCGATGGCCCAGGCACTGGAACGGCAGCAGAAGCAGGTACCGGCCGTGGTTGCGAACGTAGTTGCGTCTCCAAGCAAATCGTTCTACGTGACGGAAAAAGGCCACAGCGAATATTTTCAGGTTCCAACGGGCGGCTTGCGCCGGCTCGAACAAGATCCCGGCTGCATCCTTCTGAAGGCGATCAAGGAGCGCACGGCAACGGTGCAAGAAAATTCTGCAGCGAGCCTGATCGATCTGGGCGACGGCGTGCTGTGCTGCGAATTCCATGCCAAGATGAACGCCATTGGCGGGGACACGATCGCGATTCTGCAGGCGGGGGTCGCGCGCCTCGAAACGGAATTCGAAGCCATGGTCATTGCCAATCAGGAGTCGAATTTTTCCGTCGGCGCGAACCTGATGTTGCTTCTCATGATGGCCCAGGAGGGCGAGTGGGATGACATTCATCTCGCAATTCGCCAGTTTCAGCGCGCCAATATGGCGATTAAATACGCGCCCCGGCCCGTCGTCGCAGCACCGCACGCGATGTCTCTGGGAGGAGGCTGCGAGATTCCCTTGCACGCGGCCCGCATTCACGCAGCCGCAGAGACCTACCTGGGTTTGGTCGAAACGGGTGTGGGACTGATTCCCGCAGGCGGTGGAACCAAGGAAATGCTCATTCGTGCCAACGAGCATGCCGCCGGCGCCGATAACCTCGATCTCATGCATGCACTCCGGCCCATATTCGAAAACATCGCGATGGCGAAAGTTTCGACGAGCGGCGAGGAGGCACGGTCTCTTGGCTACTTGCGGCCCTCTGACTTGATCGCCATGAATCGCGACCGCCAGATCGCTGACGCCAAACAGACGGCGCTGGCCATGGTGCGCGCCGGCTATCATCCGCCGGCTCCAGCGGAAATTAGGGTCTTGGGCGAAGAGCTTTTCGCGGCGATGAAGCTGGCGATTCACATGATGATCCGTGCCGAATACGCCACGGAGTTTGACGGTGTCGTCGCGCGCAAGCTTGCCTCCATTCTCGCGGGAGGCAGCCTAACGGCGGCGCAGACTGTTTCCGAGCAATATGTACTCGATCTTGAACGCGAAGCGTTTGTCAGTCTTTGTGGCGAGCGTAGAACGCAGGAGCGCATCGCGCACACTTTAAAGACCGGCAAACCCCTCCGAAACTAAGCCTGGGCCGCTGTTTGCCGAAACGTGCATTGGGAGTACGAAGGTACTATTGCCGCCCTTTTGACCGCACGACCAAAATCAACATTTCATGGGGATTCAGGTCCTTACAAGGGGCGGTTTTTAGCCGTTCGTACTATGGCGCCAACCAAGGAGACACTCCAAGCGACAACCGGTGACGAAGCTGTTTCGCAAGCAAACAGCCGCGTGAAGCAGGATGCAGCCCGCATGCGATCCGATGCTGTGTCCCTCGACGTGCCGGTAAAGGTCCACGGGTCGCGAGTGAATGATGGCGCTCCCGGTGTGACTTCGAAAAGCGAACCCTTCGAGGAACAAACCTCCAGCATGATCGTCTTTCCACAGGGGGGTGTGCTGAAGATGGCCACACCTGTGACGGCGGGCCAGATGATGGTGGTCACGAACTTAAAGTCGGGGCACGACTCGATTTGCCGTGTGGTAAAGGTTCGTGCATACGGTCAGGGACAGAGCTACGTGGAAGTCGAGTTCACGCACCGGCAGCCCGGCTACTGGGGCGTTTACTTTCCGTCCGATGGGCCCGAAATGGCCAACCAGGTTGCTCCCATACTCGCAACGCCACCCGCCCAGCACTCGGTGGAAACGAGAGTCGAGAAAGTTTCTACTCCCCCTAAAGCTCCGCCTGCGAAGCCGGCGGATCGGTCAGGTTCTGTGTTTGCGCCGATCGGCTCGCAGGAGCAGGTGCAGCCTGCTGCATCGGCAACGTCTTCGAGAGTGAAGCCGAGCTTGATCGACGAGTTTGCAGCCAAGCACGTAGGCCTGGAAGTGGCCGTGAAAGGCCCCACCTTCGATTCCGTTGCGCCTGCATCTGCTTCTCCGGCGGCGTCGATTTCCATCGGCGAGCTGCAGGGAGACGTTGAGTCGGAGTCCGCGGTTTCGTTCGCGGGAGCCGGGGTGCCGGGAGAGGTGGCCGAAGTGCCCCTCACTCACGACCCGCAGCCGTCGGAGCACTCCGCGTCTTTAGGGCACTTAGCAGGAGCAGCAGTTTTCGGTGGCGGGCATACCGGCGCGAGGGAGCCATTTGGGAGCGGCCTTGGCTCGAGCACACTTGGACGCGCGTCCGAAGCCAGTCAGAGTAAAGGCAGCCACGGGACGGTCGTCACCATCGGCGCGTTCGCGCTTATTGCAGTAGCCGCCGGAGCTGCGTACTACTTCCATATGCCTCCGTTCGGACCCAAATCTGCCGCAAAGCCGGGGGCAACGATCTCGGTACCCTCTGCCGTCACGGCGCCATCGGACCTCGCTCAGCAGCCTGGGAGTGCGTCGCCCAGCCCCGCGGCACCGGCCAATCCGGTGACCACGAGTGCACCGGTTGCGGGGGAGCTCCCCTCGAGAGTGAGTGCTGCAGCAGCGCCGGCGAGGTCCAGCAAGTCTGCGCCCGCGGCGGCACCAGGATCTGCCGCGGCCAACGCGTCCGCTACCGAGAACTCGTCGCCCAAGGTGCCGGACATGTTCGGTGCGCTCAACGCGCACCCGACTTCACGTGCGTATTCGGCAGACTCCGGGCAAGCTGAGACCGCTCCCACAGTGGACGCACCGGCAGCCGATACCAGCGATACCGAGCTTTCTTCGATTACTGCCTCTTCGGTCCTTGCACCTCCTTCCGCCGAACAAGAAGTTCCCGTTCGAATTCGCGTCGGAGGCGAGATAAAGCCTCCGCGGCTGCTGTCTTCGGTTTTGCCCGCCTACCCACCCATGGCCCGTGATGCCGGGGTTCAAGGTGAAGTCGTCATCGACACGACGATCGACAAAACTGGCAAGGTCACTGCGATGAAGGTTGTCTCCGGCCCTGTGATGTTACGTCAGCCGGCTCTCGATGCGCTGCGCCAATGGAAGTACGAAGCGTCAAAGCTAGATGGCGAGCCTGTACCGGTTCAGATGACAGTGACAATCAAGTTCCACCGCGACTAGGTTCCACTCCCTTTGCACCCCTTCTTCGACCCAGCGACCCGCCCTCCTGTTGCTTTTTTCTGCGCGCTGTCATCCAATGGAGCAGTTGGTGGTGTTCCTCGAGGTGAGTGATGCGAGAAGCTTTGATCGTGAGTTCGGTGCGCACCGCCGTTGGGAAAGCGCCCAGAGGCGTACTGCGGACGAGCCGACCGGACGATCTTGCCGCGATGGTGGTTCGGGAGGCTATTGCGCGGGCACCGGGTCTTGACCCCGCTGAGATCGACGATGTCATTATCGGTTGCGCGACTCCGGAGGCTGAACAGGGAATGAACCTGGCGCGAATCGCGTCGCTGCGGGCCGGATTGCCGGTTAATGTTTCCGCCATGACGATCAACCGGTTCTGCTCGTCGGGTTTGCAGGCCATCGCAATTGCGGCACAACAGATCCTATCTGGGCAGAGCGAAGTGGTGGTCGCAGGCGGCGCCGAGTCCATGAGCATGGTGCCCATGGGTGGACACAAGATCTCGCCCAATCCCTGGCTCATCGACCATTACCCCGACAGCTATTTGAGCATGGGCCTAACGGCCGAAAACCTCGCGCGCAAATATGGGTTCACTCGCGAGGATGCAGACGAATTCTCGCTGGCAAGCCATCAGAAGGCCCTGGCCGCCATAGCAGCGGGGAAATTCAAGGACGAGATTGCCCCTGTGGAAGTCACCTACACGTATGTCGAAAGCAACGAGAATGGATCCTGTCTTGCGACAAAACCGAAGACGCGCAAAGTTACCTTCGCCACCGACGAGGGGCCGCGCGCCGACACCTCGATGGAGGCGCTCGGAAGACTCAAGCCCGCGTTTCACGCGCGCGGCGTAGTTACCGCGGGTAACAGCTCGCAGATGAGCGACGCCGCAGCGGCAGCCGTCCTGATGAGTGCCGAGCGCGCGCAGGTGCTGGGGCTGAAGCCGATGGCGCGTTTCCTGTCGTTTGCGACAGCCGGTTGTCCTCCCGAGGAAATGGGCATTGGTCCGGTTTACGCGATCCCGAAGGCCCTCAAAACGGCTGGGCTCCAGCTGGACCAGATCGAAGTGATTGAGCTGAATGAGGCCTTTGCGGCCCAGTCTCTTTCGGTGATCAAACTGGCCGGGCTCGACCCGTCGCGCGTAAATGTAAACGGAGGAGCGATCGCGCTGGGGCACCCGCTCGGCTGCACGGGGGCGAAACTCACAGCCTCCATCCTGCGGGAAATGGAGCGACGCCGATCGCGTTACGGCATGGTGACAATGTGCATCGGCGGAGGAATGGGTGCCGCGGGTATTTTCGAGCGCGCGGCCTGACGCGTTTGCAAGAAACTAGTGTGGTCGCCGCCTGTAGGGCGGCCGCTCATCCCTTGGGTTTTGTTGAGTTTGCGGGCCGGAAGGCTAGGAGAGGATGACCATGGCGACGACAACCCTATCGCAGTCACTCTACCGGGGCGGTGCATTTCTTGTCGGGGCGACGAGGCCTAGCGACGTGTTTACGCCCGCCGACGTCTCTGACGATCAGCGGCTGATCGGGCAGACCGCCGCTGAGTTTGTCGCCAAAGAGGTCATTCCCATGATTCCCGACCTGGAGCAGCACAAATCAGGAGTGATGCCGCAGGTGTTGAAGAAGGCCGGGGAAATCGGGCTGCTGGGCGCCGGAATTCCAGAAGCGTACGGGGGGTCAGAGCTGGACAAAATTGCCGCGACGATCTTGAGCGAAAAAATCAGCGTGTACGCCTCGTTTGCCGTCGCGTTCGGCGGAACCACGGGCATCGGCACAATTCCGATCGTCTATTTTGGAACCGAAGAGCAGAAGAAGCGGTACTTGCCGAAGATCGCCACAGGGGAGTGGTTGAGTGCCTACTGCCTTTCGGAGCCTCAGGCCGGTTCCGACGCACTCGCGACTCGCACACGCGCCCAGCTTTCGCCGGACGGCACGCACTGGATTCTTAACGGGCAGAAGATGTGGATCACGAACGGCGGCTTTGCCGATGTCTACATCGTCTTTGCCAAGGTGGACGGCGAAAAGTTCTCGGCGTTTATCGTCGAGCGAGGCACGCCGGGCTTCAGTGTTGGTGCGGAGGAAAACAAGATGGGCATTCGCGGCAGCTCGACGGTGCCGCTTTTTCTTGAGAACGCGCGCGTGCCTAAGGAAAACCTGCTCCATGAAATTGGCCGCGGACATATCGTCGCATTCAATACGTTGAACGCGGGCAGACATACGCTGGGCGTTTCATGCCTGGGGGGGTCGAAAAAAGCACTGGAGGAAGCATCGAAGTACGCGAAGGAGCGAGTTGCGTTTGGCAAACCCATCGCCAGCTTCGGACTGATCCAAGCAAAGCTTGGCGAGATGGCCATCCGCATCTACGCGCTGGAGTCGATGATCTATCGGACCGCTGGGACCATCGAGGTAGCCGCATCAGCGGCTGGAAGCGACAAAGTCATGCAAGCCATGCAGGCACTGGAGGAGTATGCCATCGAGAGCTCGATCAGCAAAGTCGCAGGCAGCGAAACGCTGGATTACTGCGTAGATGAGGGCCTGCAAATCTTCGGCGGTTACGGATTTCACGAAGACTATCCCATGGCGCGCGCCTACCGCGACAGCCGCATCAACCGCATCTTCGAGGGAACGAACGAGATCAATCGCATGGTCATCATCCAGATGCTTCTGAAACGGGCGATGGCGGGTGTTCTGCCGTTGATCGCTGCCGCGAAGAAGCTTGCCGACGAGCTGCTCGCCGGCCCGTCCGTCGAAGATGTCAACGCAGGCGATTTCGGCGAGGAGGAGCGTTCGCTTACCCACGCGAAGAAGATTTTCTTGCTGGCCGCTGGCGCAGCAGTGGAAAGGTTCCGGGACCAGCTGGCCGATCGCCAAGAGATTGTTTCCTCGCTTTCGAATATCGTGATTGAAATCTACGCGATCGAATCCTCGCTCAGACGCGCACAGAAAGCGGCAGAGCGTGGGCCGGCTGCGAACCTGATGGCCGACGCGACACGGGCCTTGACCTACGACGGGATGGACCGCATAGAGAAGGAGGCGCGCACGGCTCTCGCCGCGATCTCGGAAGGAGACATGCTCTTAACGCACCTCGCGGCGCTGCGCCGCTTCGCCAAACACGCGCCGGTCGATACGGTGGCACTCAGACGGCGGATTGCCGATGCCGTCCTTGCGCAGGAGCGCTATCCATTCGAAGGTCGCTAGACAATTTATTCGCCGAAACAAGATCGAAGACCGTTCCCGAACCGCCGTCCGCCATCGTTTCCTGCAACAGACCCTCGCCTTCTTCTCCGAACGGAAAGTGTTTTCCTTCCCAGTTTTCAAGCTAAGACAACTCGTTCCACTCCAAAGGCTTAGCTCCCGATTCTTTTGGCAGTGCCCGTGCATCTAAATCGGCGGAGGCTGGGGTTCACATCCATGGCGAAATCTTGGGCAAGGCTCGGTGAGGTGATCAGATCGATTCGGCCGCAGACGCGAAAGCGAATCGCCTGGACGATCACCATACTCTTGGTCCTGCAGTTGTACTTCGTGCGCGAGCTGATCGCCGCCGAACTGTTGTTTGGAGCGATGTTTGCCGTCGTATTCTTGATCGTGAGTATCTGCTACCTGATCGGAACCGTGTGGGAAAACGGGCTGAACTGGGCCGAAATGGGTGCCCGCGCCGCTGCAACCCTCACGCGGCGTAGCTACGGCACACTAGAAGAATTCAGTAAAAGACCATTCCGCCATCCACATTCAGAGTCTGCCCGGTAATTGCGCGGGCCTGGTCGGACACGAGAAACAAGGCCGCAGAGGCAATGTCTTCAGTTGTCTGGGGCCGTCCTTGCAGAATTCCCTCAACCATTCGCTGTAGCGTTTCATCCGCCCCGGATCGGAAATAGGCCGCGAACTCGCGCCTAAGGTCCTGCGACATGCGCGTTTCCGTCACTGGACCGGGACAAAGAGCGTTGACCCGCACACCTTTGCGCCCGCTTTCTGCCGCGAGCACGCGCGTGAGTCCGATGAGCCCAGCTTTCGATGCGGTGTAGGCTGCACTCAAACCGAGGGCGACTTTCGCGCCCACAGTCGAGATATTCAGAATCGAGCCCGCGTTGCGCTCATACATTTCGGGAAGGATCAGCCGCGAGAGCAGCATGGGAGCGCGTAGGTTGATCGTCATCACCCGATCCCACTCTTTGGTTGACCACTTTTCGATCGGTTGCACCGGGCCGTAAGTCGCCGCGTTATTGACCAGGATGTGGACGGCGCCGAAGGTTCCGTGGGCGGCCGCGACGATCTTCTCGCAGTCGGCCTCCGACGCAAGATCTGCAGTCACGGCCGAAGCGCGGCCGCCGGAGCCCTCAATCTCGTGTGCCACCTGCTGGATTTCAACTTCGGTGCGCGCCGTGACGACAACCGCCGCGCCCGCCGACGCAAGCCTGCGGGCGATCGCCCGGCCGATGCCCCTGCCCCCTCCCGTTACGATGGCGACTTGTCCGTGAAGGAGCATGGTCTCGACGAAACGCCAGAGAATACCACTGCTAGATCCGCGAGGGTACCCATCCGGCCAGCGCGGCCTCGGCCGATTGACTCGCGGCCAGGCCGGGCATAGCATGCGGCACGCTGCTGTCTTTTGATCGCCATAAAGAGGACCTTCGATGGCTAAGAAAATCGAGTTGTTGGGATCGTATTGGACTCTGGCAAGCGGAGCCGAGCCGCACACCGACCATGAATTCAGCACGCTGGATTTTAAGCAGCGCGTCGCTGCCACGTCGCGCGCCGGTTTCCGGGGTTTGGGCCTTTGGCATGCGGACCTCGCTCATATCCTTCAGAAGTACAGTCTCAAGGAGATCAGAAAGATCCTAGATGACAACGGGATCAAGCACCTCGAGTTGGAATTTCTTACCGATTGGTTCCTGGACGGCGAAAGAAAAAAACAGTCCGATGGTACAAAGAAAATGCTATTACAGGCGGCCGAGGCCCTCGGCGCGCGACACCTGAAAGTGGGGGAGTTTATCCGCAGCGAGTGCCCCCTGCCTCGCATGACCGACGCTTTCGCGGCCCTCTGCAAGGACGCAGAGAATCACGGCACCCGAGTCTGCTACGAGATGATGCCCTTCTCGACGATCGATTCGGTGGAAAAGGCGGTCGAGTTGGTAGAGGGAGCGGGGGCCAACAATGGCGGAATCTGTTTCGATCTATGGCATATCGCAAAGCTGAGGATTCCGTTTGAAAGAATCGCGCGCACGCCGAAGCAATACGTTGTTTCGATCGAAATCAACGACGGGACGTACGACTGTCGGTGGAGTTTGCACGAAGACACGATCAATCACCGCCTGTTTTGTGGCGATGGCGAATTCGACGTCAAGGGATTTGTCAACGCGATGCTGAAGGCGGGCTACGATGGGCCGTGGGGAATTGAAGTCTTGAATGCCGAATGGAGGAAAAAGCCGCTGAGCGAGGTCGCTCAAAAGGCTTTCAGATCGACGATCGCGCAGTTTCCCGAACACGCAGGGCGCGAAGAACTTCGGAAACCCGCCGCGGCACAGGCGCGGAAAAAGAAGAGTAAGGCAGGGCCCAAAGCGCAGCGGGTAACGACCTAGACCACGGCTGCCTGCATCATCAGGACCGACTTCACGGCGTCGACAATCTTCTGCTCGCTCGGCAGAACGTAGCTTTCGAGCGTCTCGCTGTACGGTACCGAGGTATCGAGCGCGGTCACCATCTTGACAGGCGCTTTCAGATACTTGAATCCCTGCTCGGCGATCTCTCCCGCAATCACGATCGACGCCGACGCGTGTCGCGGAGCTTGGTCGACCAAAACCACCCTCCCGGTTCTTTTCACCGAGTCTACGATCGTCTTCACATCGAGCGGTGCGAGCGTTCGCGGATCGACGACCTCCGCGCTGATGCCCTCTTTGGCCAGCATATCCGCGGCGGCGAGCGATTTTTTGACCATCCACGCCGTTGCAACGATGGTTACGTCCGTGCCGGACCGCTTAATATCGGCGACGCCGAGGGGCACGATGTGCTCGCCGTCTGGCACCGGGCTCTTGTCAATCGTCAGCATATAGTGGTGGAGATAAACGACGGGATTGTCATCACGAATCGCCGCGCGCATCAGGCCCATGGCGTCGGCCGAGGTTGACGGAACGGCAATTTTCAGCCCGGGGATTCCCATCATGGCGTGGTAGGTACAGTTGGAATGCTGCCCGGCCCAACCGGCCGCGAATCCAAACCCCGCCTTGAATACGCACGGCACTTTCACTTGTCCCCCGGACATGTAGCGCAGCCGGGGCGCCTCGTTGATCACCTCATCGAAGGCCACCAGCATGAACTCCGCCATGTAGAGCTCCACAATGGGCCGCAAACCGCTCATCGCCGCGCCGACGGCGATGCCGAGCTCGGCGGTCTCCGAAATCGGCGTGATGCGCACGCGGTCCCTGCCAAACTTGCGCACAAATGGATCGCGGTCCGTCATCGCCATGTTTTGGCCGTAGAAAACGACGGTCGGGTCACGTTGCATTTCCTCGGTGATAGCGACGGCAATGGCCTCGGCAAACATCATTTCGCGCGGCATGTCGGCCCTCCTTTTTCCCCAATGCCCTAGGCGTAGACGTATTTCACAGCGTCTTCCGGCGCCGGCAGCGGGCTTTCGAGCGCGAACTTCACGACGTCATCCATCTCGCTGCGAACGGAATGTTCGATCTTGTTGACCTCAAGTTCGGTGAGTGTGCGGTTGCCGATCAGGTAGGCGCGGAATTTCAGAATCGGATCATTTTTCCTGGCTTCTTCAAATTCCGCTTTGTTGCCGTACACCTCGATCGCTTCGTGCTCCTGAAACTGCGTGGGGACCGGTGGCACGGTGATCGCGTTGCCATGCGGGCTCAGGCGATAGAAACGTGATTCAACGAGCGACGGACCCTGGCCCGAACGGGCTCGCTCGGCGGCTTTGCCAACTTCGTCGTACACCTTCAGCACGTCGGTGCCGTCGACCGTGGCACCCGGGATGCTATATGCCTTGGCCTTTTGGGACAGCGGATCGCCTGCGACGGCGTTGGCGTCTTCCAGTTTGTAGTGCGTATAGGCCTGATACATGTTGTTTTCTAGGACGAAAACAACCGGCAGCTTCCACACCGCCGCAAGATTCAATGTCTCGTGGAACGCTCCCTGCTTTGATGAGCCGTCACCAAAAAAGGAATAGACGACCTGGCCTGTCTTTTTCACCTGCGCGGCATAGGCGACACCCGCGGCATGCGCGATACCTTGTCCGATGATCCCGGAAGCAGTCGGGAAGTGATGGGTCGGGTCGGATAGATGCATCGATCCGCCGAAGCCCTTGCAAACGCCATCGCGACGCTGGTAAATCTCCGCCATGAGACCCCGCGCAGGTGTGCCGAGCACCAGCGGATATCCGTGGCAGCGGTAGCTGGGCATCACCGGGTCGCTTTCCCCCCGCGTGGCCAGAGCGCCGACGATGCTTGCTTCGGCGCCGTCGCCCAGATGCGCATGACCCCGAATCACGCCCGGATGCTCGACGAACGTTCGCTTCACGCGCTCCTCAAACTCACGGATGCGCTGCATCTGTGTGTACATCCAGATCAATCGATCCCGCGGAAGCTGACTTGCCGGTAACATGGTTTCCTCCGATTTCGAGGTCGGGTTTAGCGGGTGGGTGCCTGTTCGCCTGCCTGACCGATGTATCCGAGGATGCCGCCGACTTCCACCTCGGCAGGCTCTCTCGCCTCAATCTTCAGCAGCACACCGTCGACCGGGGCGTCCAATTCGTAGCTGACCTTCTCTGTTTCCAGCTCGACCACCGGTTCGCCTTGCTTGAGCGCATCGCCCTCGCTCTTGAGCCACCGGACGACATTCACCTTGGTTGTGTTCATTCCCCCTGTCTTGGGCACAACCAGATTGGTTACGATGGCCAACTTCCTTTTCCGGAATTCCGAGTAGGGCCGGGTTGAGCGTGCGCTCGAGCCTTAACGGTGCGGTAACAATCCGCGATCGAGCTCAGGCGCCTTCGGCGCACCACCGAGCACTCCAATAGACCCCCTGACTAAAACATCTGAGTGAATCCAAAGGACTTGTACGGGTGATCATCGCTTACATGGAGGTCTTTGACTCGCGTCGTTGCTGCCCCCACGGACGGCTTTATTAACCCAATCCCGGTGCGAAGTCAACCGGCGCCGACAGCTATCGCCGAGGCAGAAACGGGCCATCTGGCGGCGATTGCTGCAAGACAATCGTAGAGAAACATCCTACAATGCCGTCGCACCCATGGCATCGATCACGCAACACCGAAGGAGGACAGCATGCGGGTGGTCGAACAGAAGGTTGTTCTGGCTGCGCTGGTTGCCATCTCATCGTTAGCATTGATAGACCGCCCCGGGCGGGCGGCAGACAAAGCAGTCCGAGTCGGGATGATTCCCGACGCGGGAGCAACGCAGGTCGCAATCGATCAGAAGAAGCCCCTCAGGGAGTACCTGCAAAGCGCACTAGGCCAGCCAGTCGATTTGATCATTCCCACAAACTACAATGCCACGGTAGAGGCGCTCGGAAATGGCTCGCTCGATTTCGCCTATCTCGGCGGACTGACCTACCTGAAGGCTCATCAGCAGTATGGTGTGGTGCCTCTGGTACAGCGCACGACGGACTTGGAATTTCACTCGCTGTTTATCACGCAGGCTGGCTCGTCGATACAGGGCCTGGCCGATCTGAAAGGCAAGAGTTTCGCATTTGGGGATATCAACTCAACCAGCGGGCATCTAATGCCATACCTCGCGTTGAAAAACGGGGGAATCAACCCCGATGCGGACCTGACGTTCCGTTACAGTGGGAGCCACGCCGCGACGGCCAAAGCGGTAGAAGCTGGCGCCGTAAACGCGGGGGCGCTGGACGAGACCGTTTTTCGCCAGATGGTCGCGAGCCAGGATATCGACGGCAGCAAGGTCCGCGTCTTTTTTACCACACCTCCATTTGTTGACTACGTCTGGGTGGCACGGAAGGACGTGAGCCCAGCGCTTGCCGCAAAAATGGCAGAGGCCTTTCTTGATCTCCAGCAGCCGAAGGACGCGCAGATTCTCGACATTCTCCGTGGCAACCGGTTCGTTCGAGCCAACGACTCTGAGTATGAGACTTTGCGGTCGGTAGCCAAGCAGTTGGGAATGCTTCAATAGCCGCATGATGGACGTTATGCGGAGAAGGCGATGCTTCAAATCGAAGATCTGACGGTCCGCTACACGCGGCACGGACCAGCTGTCTTAGACCACCTGATGTTGGAGGCAAGGCGCGGCGAGCGCGTGGCCCTGGTAGGTCCCAGCGGGTGTGGCAAGACGACTTTGTTGCGTTCGATTAACGCCTCGGTGGCAATCGAATCGGGACGGGTGTGGGTGAACGAGGTAGAAGTTTCGGCGACGCGAGGGGCGGCCCTTCGGCGAATTCGCAGTCGCATCGCTTTCATCGCGCAGAAACACGACCTCGTCGATCGCCTCCGAGTTTATCACAACGTGATGGCGGGCGCGCTGGGACGCTGGTCCACAGCCCGGGCGCTCCGTTTTCTGTTCTGGCCCAAAGGGGTCGAGCTTGACGAGGCGCGCGACGCGCTGGACTCGGTGGGCTTGGCGCATAAGCTGCGATCCCGCACCACGGAACTCTCCGGTGGCGAGCAGCAGCGCGTCGCCATCGCGCGCGCGCTGGTGCAGCACCCGCTGATCATCCTGGCCGATGAGCCCGTCGCATCGCTCGATCCAGACACGGCTTGCCAAGTCCTTGCACTGCTCTGCGATCTGGCCAAGAGCCGAGGCATTACGCTGCTTTGCTCGCTCCACCATCCGGAGCTCGTGCGCCGGTATTTCGACCGCGTGCTTCGTCTGGAGGCGGGAGGCCTGCGTCCGGCGAGAAAAACTGTTGCAGGCGAGCGCCGATCAGCCGCCGTCCCGTGCTAGATCTCCGACGTATCGGCGCGTTCTTCCATTTTATCGGGCAGTTCTTTCCACCCGACCTTTCCTACCACTACCTGTCCTACCTCGGCACGCCGATTGCCGAGACTCTGGCCATGGCTGTGGGATCGATCTTCCTCGCGGTGCTGGTGGCGATTCCCTTAAGCCTCGTTATCGGCACGCGCATGCCGGGTTCGCGTCTGCTGTATGCCGCTTTGGCGGGGGTGCGGTCGATCCCGGATTTGACGATGGCGATCTTTTGCGTGATTGTCGTTGGGCTCGGCCGAGGCGCGGGGCTTGTGGCGCTGATCGTTTACTACTCCGCAGCGATGGCGAAGGTTTTCGGCGAGATTTTTCTGGCTGCTGATCCTCGGCCGCTTGAAGCGCTACGCGCTACCGGAGCGTCGCGGATCTCGCTGGCCGCATTTGGCCTGATTCCGGTGAAGCTTAGCGACGCGGTTACTTATGGGATCTACGAGCTGGAGAGCGCGATGCGGGCTTCGGTGATTGTCGGAGCCGTGGGCGCGGGGGGCATCGGCGCCGAGCTCGTGGGATCGCTCAACGACTTCCACTATCGCCGCATCACGACGCTGATCCTGGTGCTTGTTGCTTTGATCGTCTTGGTGGACCGCTTTTGCTGGCTGGCGCGCCGCCATCCCGCGGCTCTGGCTGTGCTGCCTCCGGCAGGCGTCGTTTCCGTGGTGTTCTGCTGGCCACAGATTTTCGCATTCAGGCACGCGCTGACGACGTTTGCCACCATGCTGCCGCCGTACCTCACGGCGCGGGAGCTCCACCGGGTTCCGGCACTGGTGGTCGAAACACTGGGCATTGCCGCCGGGGGCACGCTTTGCGCTGCGGTTCTGGCGGTGCTCGTTTCGCCCGCCGCCGCGCGTGGCATTGCGCCACGATTCGTTGTCGTATGGGTAAGGCGGCTGTTTGACTTTGCGCGGGCGACTCCCGAGATCGTTTGGGGCTTGCTCTTCGTCACGTTTGTCGTCGGTGGTCCGTGGGCGGGAGTTCTAGCGTTAGGGTTGCATTCGTTCGGCGTACTGGGAAAGCTTTTTGCCGAAAGCCTTGAAAATGTGCCTGTAGATCCGATCCGAGCTCTGGAGGCCACTGGGGCGTCGCGCATGGCCGTGGCCGCTTTCGGCAACTACCCGTTGGGATTCGGCCCGATCATCGTTCACGCTCTGTTTCGATTCGAATGGAATGTTCGCGCTGCGACGGTGCTGGGTCTGATCGGCGCGGGAGGAATCGGCGAAGCACTGTTCGATTCTCAGGAGATGTTTTTTTATCGGCAAATGTTCGCCTACCTGCTTATAACTTGCCTGATGATCGGCACGCTCGATTTTCTGAGCACCAAACTCAGGAAGCGCTACCGCGTGTCTTGGGAAGCGATCGAGTGAGCCCATCGGAAACCCAGGCCGGTGAACGACCCACGATTTTCGTGACCAATCGCGTTTTCCCCGAGGTGATCTCGTTTCTCGAGAAGTTCGGCCGTGTCGTTGCCAATCGGAACACGGAGCCGTTTCCGCGTGACCGTTTTCTCGAGCAGGCGTCACGGTCCACGGCGCTCATGGTGTTCATGAACGACTGGCTCGATGGCGCTGCGCTCGACCGATGTCGAAAACTTCGGGTCGTCGGTGCAGCCCTGAGGGGCTATGACAATTTCGATGTGGCTGCGTGCACGGCGCACGGTATATGGTTCACAGTTGTGCCCGAGTTGTTAGCTGTGCCGACCGCCGAACTGGCGATGGCGCTGGCTTTGGGCCTTTCGCGTAAGGTGCTGGAAGGCGATCGCTTGATTCGATCCGGTCGATTCGCGGGCTGGCGTCCGGTGCTGTATGGGGTGAGCCTGTGTGGCCTCACCGCTGGGATCGTGGGCATGGGGACGTTGGGTCGCGCGCTCGCGCAGCGCCTCGCGGCATGCCAGATGAAGATCTTGTACACCGATTCGGCACCGCTTCCCGAGGCGCTCGAGAAGGAGCTGGGAGCGGCGCGCCTGGATCTGCGAGATCTTCTCGCAAGCAGCGATTTCATTTTTTTGCTTCTGCCGTTGTCCTCTGAAACGACGCACCTGATAGGCCCACGATCGCTCGACTCGATCAGACCAGGCAGCTATCTCATCAACGTCGGCCGGGGGTCGGTCGTGGATGAGCCGGCGGTTGCCGACGCATTGCGATCGGGCCGCTTGGCTGGCTACGCAGCCGACGTTTTTGCCATGGAAGACTGGGCGCTTCCCGATAGGCCGAGACAGATTCACCCCGCGCTGCTGGCGCAGGCTGACAGGACGCTCTTCACGCCGCATCTGGGTTCTGCCGTTGCCAAGGCACGTCTGGCGATCGAATTGCGCGCGGCACACAACATCGCCGAGGTGCTCTGCGGACGGCGACCGCCGGACGCCATCAACGAACCGAGGCTGTGCTGAGGATGATTACGCCCACTTGTCGATCGACACACTGACGGTGTAACTCAGGCTTCCTCCCTGGAAAAACGCGTTGGTTTGCCCACCGACGACGACCACGTTGATGTCGTCACGGTGCGGCCATCGGGGAATCACGGCGTCATCTGGCATCTTGTACCACGTCGCGTATGGCTCAAGGCCCTTGAGAGCCCGCGGATAATCGAACCCGTAGGCGAAGTCGCGGCTTTTGTAGTCCTTTACCGTCTGTGTCGTGTTCTTATACAGCCAGTCGATCAACTGATCCTTCGTGTCGTAGCGTTGCTTCAAATTCACGGCGATCAGCGGATCTGCGACCACCAGCCCACCAAAGAACCCGGTGAACACGCTAAACAGATCGCTGAACTGTTCCTCGTATTTCGGCGTGTCCGTACTGGTTCCTTTGGCTCCTTGGCCAGGCACAATGCCGAGCCCGCGGAATAGGCTGACGACATTTTCCTCTGCCCGGAAGCCTTTCTGGACGTGCAGCGGAAGCCAGGGGCTTGCCGCCTCATTTTCCGCGATCACTAAATTGTTGTAGTTCAGATTGTTTCCCTGCGATCCCATATAGGTGTCGCCCGGGATGCCGCCGTTGCCGAGATTCCTCGACAGCAGCGTCCACGCCCGTCCGATCGCGGCGTTCGCCTGGGCAAACGGCCCGAGGGCGCCGATGCCGTAGTTCATGTTCAATTTGTCGCGGATCGGCCCGTTAATTACTGCAGCGTAGGCGAACGAATTTGTCGAACTCATCAGCGACGGCGTGCCCGAAGATGCGATCGCCAGAATCACAGGAAAGTATTCCGGCTTGCATCCCGCCATCACTGCGTTGATCGCCACCTGTTTGACCGTATACGACCAGGGCGGGTAGGCCCCTCCCGCCATCTTGCCGACCTCCTCATCCGGATGGTGGCTGGTGCCATTCAACATCTCGGCGACTTCATCTTCGGTCGGAATCAGGATCGGCAGAAAGTCCGTCATTCCGTTGTCGTGGTAGAACTGCTGCAGGTTCCTCGGCGTATCCGGTCCGTACTTTTCCGCCCCGATGGAGACGTGCACGAGCCCCGTCTTTTTCTCATCGGCGCTCAGTGGCACCGTTAGAGCATCGACGATCTCCTTCATCATCGGCTTGCCGCTGACCGGATCGTTCCCTTCGACATAGACGCGAAGTTCCTCCGGAGATTTGGCGGCGACAGGGTGAGGGGTGAACGTGATGCGCAAGCGCGGCATCCCCCGTTTCGCCACGTTGAGGATCGCGAGCTCTTGAAAAGCTCGCGTGACGATTGGCGTGGTCGGCACGCCCATCTTTTCCATCGTTATGCAGTGACCGACGGTCGCTGGTGTGCACGTGCTTCAATGTCCGACGGCCATGATGGCCGCGTTGCCTTTTTCCTTGATCTCTTTCCACAACGCGGGGTCGTCTTCCATGTAGGGCCCTGCTTTCCGGCGAAAGACGACGTTTACCGTTGGCATGTTTCGGTTGAACCAAAGCCGCATTTGCTCGAGAAGCATGCCGCCGCCCGGAAATCCTGTATCGACCAGCCACACTGTTTTTCCATCGAGACTGTCAAGGCGGGGGGCCATCGGAAGGAGTTGGATCGGAGGCGGGGTGCCTTTGGGATTCAGTCCTTCGACCTTTGGCTGCAGGGTTGATGTCTTCAGGGGTTGTGTCTTGGTAGCCTGGTGCGCTTCGGCGGGAAGACCGGCCAGCAGTGTCGGAGAAGCGCCGAGAAGCGTCAACAGTGTTCGCCGATTCATGCGTGCACCTCCCATGTTGGCGCCATTGTACACCGCGGTCCCAGGCTCGGTAGACTAGTAAGCCTGTCCGTTTGCCGTAAACAGCGGTCCGCGGGGCCGCCCCTCGGCCGCGGACTTGAGCCGAAACATGAGCTCTCCCCAGACTGTGGTGCAGGAGACGAAGTAATCGGTTTCGTCCTTCCAATCCGCGTGCGTGAAACGCACCAGCGTGCCGCTCCGACTCGGTGTCAATTGGAACCACAACCTTGTGCCGGTCCATTCCTGGCCAGTCGAGCACAACCATTCGGCCTCACGGGGTGGCAAGACCCGCGTGCGCGTGAGACGGTAGACGGTCGTGCGATTGAAAAATCCCAACTCGACTGTGTCGGTCGAGGCCGTCTCCATCACATCGGCGGCCCACCATTGGGCGAAGCCCCTGCCTGTGGAGATCAATGGATAAACGCGCTCAGGCGGAGCCTCGATGGTCATCGAAAGTTTGATATCGGACACAGGCTTTCTCCCAAGACTCTCGTAGCCACCCAGACACGTTAGAGCGAAAAGCGAACCGATGTAAAGCCGCCAGGATATAGGGATTTTGACCGAACTATCACCCAGCCGAAACATGCCCTGGAAATCGGCCGTTCAAGCTTGTAGGGTGAAGGCTTACCTCGGAGCATGAGTGCCGGACTGCGCCAAGGTTTTTCTTTCTTTTCGCAACGCTGTTGGTCGCCTGCGCGTTTCGCCACGCACCTTGGCACGCGAGAGACCTGACGAAGCTACCTGGATGTGCTAGCAATCGCCGGAACCTTCCCCTGCGCCGCCGCACCGTAATGGGCCGCGGTGGGCTCGCAGCGCTTTTCTCCGGGAAGCTCGCGATCGTCGGGTTTGCCGAGGCAGAAAAGGCACACGACAGGGCCGAAGAATCTAGCGGCCAGACAGAGGTTAAGGTAATATGAAACAGGCGCGGAGATCCGATTGACTCAGACAAATATTCAGGGAACCACGAACGGATTTAAGACGCTGGTTCGCGTTCGTCCACGGGGCTTTTGTGCGGGAGTTGTCCGCGCCGTGGACATCGTCGA
The DNA here is from genome assembly GCA_035622155.1 of Candidatus Acidiferrales bacterium. GTDB lineage: Bacteria > Acidobacteriota > Terriglobia > Acidiferrales > UBA7541 > Palsa-295. Next base: position 13,129 of record DASPVW010000008.1, on the reverse strand, counting down.
ACTTGCGCTGGAAGCCTATGGAAGCCCGGTTTATGTGCACCATGAAATTGTGCACAACCGCTATGTCGTCGATCAGCTGCGCCGTCGCGGCGCAATCTTTGTCGAGACACTCGAGGAGATACCAGTCGGCGCCGTGCTGGTCTTCAGCGCCCATGGCGTGCCGCCGCGCGTTCGCACTGAAGCGAAAGAGCGTCAGTTACGAGTGATCGACGCAACGTGCCCGCTGGTCACGAAGGTTCATCTCGAGGCGCTAAAATTCGCGCGGGAGGGCCGGACGCTGATCCTCATCGGTCATCGCGACCATCAGGAGATTGTGGGCACGTCGGGCGAAGCGCCGGATCAGACCGTCGTTGTTGGCAGCCTCGAAGAAGTCGATCAACTGCAAGTGCCGAATCCGGAGCGGCTGGCGTTCCTAACGCAGACGACTTTGTCGCTCTACGACACCCAGGAAATTGTGGCGCGCCTGCGCGAGCGTTTCCCGTCGATTGCTGGGCCCGCCTCGGACGATATCTGTTATGCGACGCAGAACCGCCAGGAGGCGGTCGAAGCGCTGGCGCGCGAAGTTGAACTCATTCTTGTGGTTGGCTCGGCGAACAGCTCGAATTCGAATCGTCTGGTCGAGGTGGCACAGCGCGTGGGGGTTGCGGCGCGGCTGATTGAGGATGCCAACGACATTGATCAAGCGTCGCTTGAGGGCGTGAAGTCGATCGGCCTTACCGCGGGCGCGTCGGCTCCCGAAGTGCTGGTAGAACAGGTCAGCCAGCGCCTGTCAGCCTTCGGATTCACGAATCATCGCGATCTGGAGCTCATTCGCGAAGACGTACGGTTTACCCTTCCCGCGGAGCTTGCCGCCCGGTTGGGTCGGGCCGCAAATTAGCGCTTTGCCGACCCGGCCAGGGGCACCAAAACAACTGCAAGGAGATCACCCGTGGCGGTCAAAATTGTCCGCCAGCCGAACAAGATTGCCCTGTTGGGCTCACCCACCAGTGCGGCCGCCATGTTTCTCGGCCACGAAGGCGCCCCCGCCGCGCTGCGAGCGGCCGGACTGATCGACCGTCTCACTTCGATCGGCTATTCGGTCACCGATCTGGGCGATGATCCTCCGCAGGCTTACCAAGCCGATGAGGAAAGCCCGCGCGCCCGCAATGTCCCTCGCGTGATTCTGGCGCTCGAAGCATTGAAGCCGCGTGTCGAGCAAGCTGTCAAATCCGGCGCGCTTCCCGTGGTTCTGAGTGGAGACTGTTCGATTACTCTGGCAACGATCGCTGCCGTCCGACGTTATTTCCGCCACGTCGGTCTGATTTACTTTGACCGCGATGCAGATTTGAACACGCCGGCAACTACTTCGTCAGGTTGCGTGGATAGCATGGTAATTTCTCACGTGGTCGGGCGCGGGGCCGCGGAGCTCGTGCGGTTTTGGAGTGAGCCCCCGCTGGTTCGCGAGCCGGATTTGGCTCTGTTTGGCATCGCACGGCTGGATCCGGCTGAGGAGGAAGTGCTCAACCGAACGCCCCTACGGCGGTATTTGGCAGCAGAGATCCACGGCAGGGGCGCGGCAGCCGCAGCAGAGGCCGCCATCGATGGGATCCACGCCGGGGGGCACGAGTTCGTTTTGCATTTCGACGTAGACGTTATCGCCGACTTTCAATCCACCGACAATCCGGGCGCGGGGGGGCTGTCGCTCGACGAGGTGCGAGAGGCATTCACCGTTTTCGCCAAGCAGAAGCACCTGGCCGCAATCAACCTAGCAGCATACAACCCTGCCAAGGACGCCGATGGGTCAGGAGCGAGGCTGATCGTCGAATTGCTGGCTGTAGTTTTGAAGGAGCGGCTCGATGCCCTGCGAGAAGCCGCGCCGGTAACGGCCGAGCTATCCTCGGGGTCGGCCACGGAAAAGGTCGGATCTTCGGTCTCGGCACCCGGGGAGGCTTCGGAAACGGTTCCGCGAAGCGCCGTGGATCAGAAAGGCGAACAGGCGGCAGAGCCAAGCGGACGGGCAAATGAACCCGAGCCCGAGCCGTGACTCCGTTGAAAGGGCAGCCCGAAATTGTCATCTTCGACGTCGACGGTGTCCTTGTCGATGTCCGCGGATCTTTTCATAAGACCGTGCTCGAGACCGTTCGGTTCTTTACAGGTAAGCGCGTCGCGCGCCGGGAACTCCAACGCTGGAAAAGTCAGCCGGGATTCAACGACGATTGGAAGCTCTCGACGGCGTGGGTACATGCGCTCGGGGGCAGGCAAAGCTACGACGAGGTAAAGAACAAGTTTGTCGAGCTTTATTGGGGCAAGAACGGCAAACACGGCAACGTGGCGGGCGAAAAGTGGCTCTTGCCTCGAGCGAGTTTGCGACGGCTGGCTGCGCAGGCAGAACTGGCTGTTTTTACCGGCCGGGTCAGACAGGAGATGGACTACACACTTGACCGCTGCCGCGTGCGCCAATACTTTCGGCGCATCGTGACGGTGGAAGATGTCGCGCGCCCCAAGCCAGACCCACAGGGCCTACTCCAGGTTCTCGCAGGTCGCGATCCTTCCAACGCCATCTACCTTGGGGACAACATCGATGACGCCGTTGCAGCGCAGGCTGCTAGGATTTCCTTCCTGGCGGTACTGCCTCGGAACAGTGAAGCCCGCAGAACTCGTGGCGAGCAGCTCGCGCGGTTCGGAGCCCTAGCCGTGCTGGACAATGTGCGCCAATTGGAGGCATGGCTCAGCCGGTTGGCGGTCGGAACGTTCGTACCACGGCGAACCTAACTCCTTCCGTTAGTGGCAAACAGGACACCAGTACCATTGCCGGATTGTGACGCAAACCCTTATATTGCCTGGAAATGACGGCCATAGCCGTCTAGGCCGATATGCCAGACAACGCCAACACGAGGGCCGCCGCGGCACGCGGTTTTGTCCGCAGCCTCAATATTCTTCTCAAGTTCGCACGGATGTACGATTTCGGCCATCCGCGGACGGCCAGGCAATATGAGACGGCCTGGACCGAGCTTAGGACCGCGCTGGGATCGGATGATGAGGCCGGTCTTCTGCTCGCTGTTTCCGGCGATAATCTCTTGCTGGACGGCACGCCCCTTGAATCGGCCGCAGCGGAGAAGAGTTTTGCTCGAATGCTTTCGGCCGCTGGCATTGCCAGCATCCACTTTTCACCCAAAATCACGCAGCACAGCCTGGCGCGCTTCGTTCGCGGTTTTCCAACAGGTTCCGGATCCAAACCCGCGCAGCTCGCTGAGCAGTTGAAGGCTGCCTTAGAAGGCGATCCGCACATTCACGTCAACGAAGTGTGCTTTGTGCCGGCAGATTCCGCCGTGGCCAAAACCACCGTGGCAGCGCAAATCGCGGCGCGAACGCTCGGAATGAACTCCGAGCAGACCGATCAGCTGCTAAACGATCCTGAGAAATTGCTCCAGCTGCTTGTCGCTGCAGACGGAGCGAAGAGCGGCGCTGGACCGGGCCGCGGTCCTGGAGACGGGCCAGGCAGAGGCCCCGGACTCGGTCCCGGACTGGGCCCCGGACCTGGGTCGGCAGGCGGCATGGCCGCGAGTGGGCCAAGCGGCACAGGCACTTATTCAGGAGAAGGCCTTGTTTCCGGACTGGTCCCGGGAGGCGGCTCGATCACCGGTCCATCGGGCTATTCCGGTGGAGGATACTCGGGCTCAGGCCCGACGGTGGAAGGACCGGTGGGTTCGATCCAAGGGGCGTCCGGCTCCAGCCCTTGGAATATCGTCGGCGGGACCGGCGGCACGCCGATCGATCCGAACGCCGGCGGCTTCTGGCTTGGGAAGGACGCAAATGACGGGAAAGCTTCTTCCAGCGCAACCGGAAGCGGGGCCGCCGAAGGTCCCGTCTCGGCCGCATCAGGATCGAACGTGTGGAACATCGTAGGCGGGAGCGGCAACGGAGCGCCTCTCGACCCCGGTGTGGGCGGATTCTGGTTCTCGAAAGAGGGGACCGGCTTGCAAGCCGTTACAGGAGGGGGAACGGGGGGTGGGGCTGCCGACGGAACGGGAAGTGCCGGTGACGGCCCTGGCGCTTTCGGCAGCACCGGATCCGAAGCTCGGTTTCCAAGCCGTGTCGACTCAGGCGGCGGATCGGTATCGCGCTGGACGAACGCCTCGGCGGGCATTCGGACTGGGCGAGCGGCACGCAGCAGTTCGGGGTCGATGGCTGTCGAGACGGGCCTGATGACGCTTCAGGAAGACGAGCTTCAAGGAATCATGCAAGTGCTGGCGCAAATCGCTCGAACCAACGAGGCAGGAAAAGAAAAGCTCGATCCGAGTGCCTTTCAGTCGCGACTCTCGACGCTTCCCCGGCGCGCGCGGTTTACGGTGAGCCAGGCACTTTCCGCGTTGGCGGCGCAAGCGCCCGCCAACGCGTCCGACAAGCCCACTTTACTCAAGCTGGCAGAGCACATTGCCATTCGCTTCGCTCTGGAAAGCTACGAGCGTGGCGATGTCGAGGTGAGCGCCGTCCGGCAAGTGCTGAACGACATGAACGCGGAACTCGACGGCCTTCGCAAAGTCCTGGGAGTCTACGAAGAAAAACTCTCACGGGCGGGGATTCAAGTGCAATCGCCTGTGGAGATGCTTGCGCAGGAATTCTGGGGGCAGGTGGGCGAGGAAAAAAAGAAAGCGGTGCTTGAATCCGCCGAGGCATGGTGCGTTCCACCGATGAGGCTGCGGGAATATTTGGATGCTTTGATTTCGCGCGGAGACAGCGAGGCCGTTGAGAAGGTCTTGACGAACTATGCCAGCTGCATTCAGTCCCAAGAACCGGAGGCACGGCGGCAGACCGCGCTGGGTCTGGCGGAGCTAGCCGGATTCTACGCCAAGCGCGAGGAAAAGCTTTTCACCGATACGATTGGCCAGGTGGGCGCACAGCTGGCCCAGGAAAAGGATTCGCAACTGCAGAGTCTGCTGGGTGCTGCGTTTGTCCGCCTCTCCCAAGAGGCTGCCAAAATTCGCTCGTATGCCGGGCTACACAAGTCCGTCGAACTGCTGGATCAGCTGGAAACCGAGCGGCCAGGTGCGGGCAAGACCTTGCGTCCGAGGATCAACGTTGAAAACAGGCTGCCGGAATTCATCGACGAGGCTCTGAAGGCCGGGAGCGTGCCGTCGGGATTGACCGAGCTGATGTCGCGGATGCCCCAGCCGGCAGCCGAACAGATTGCCGGGAAGTTCAGCCGCGTCGGATTCCGCGAAGACTGCGAGATTCTGATCTCGATGCTGCAGCAACTCGGCCCCGAAGGGTTGGAACATCTGCAAAAGCAACTTCAGCACGCGGGCCCGAGCGAGGCCATCGACACGGTGGGAATCTTGGCTCGCGTAGATCTTAAGGCGCTTGAGCGCGTGCTGCCGGATCGCATGCGAGAGTGGAAACGCGCAGCGCACGACCGAATCGTCCGGCAGCTGGCTGCCAGCGGAGCGCCGGAACGCGGGCGCCTTTTGTTGCAATTGTTCGACATCCTCGACAGCCTGATACGCCCGCTGGCGGTCGATGAGATTGGGATGAGCGGCGAGAAGACCGCCGACATGCGTTTGCTGCGCATCGCCGAGGGGGACTTGCCGAGGGGATCGACCGACTACATACGCCTGAAAGCGATTGAGGCGCTGGGTCGGCTGCGCACCGCGGGGGCGGAGGCTATCCTACGAAGGGTTGCGGAGGCGCGAAAAACATTCCGTTGGGCGAATCCCTCCGAGCTGCGCGTCGTTGCTGCGCAGGCACTTGAAAAGATTGATCCGGAGTGGATGCGCGACTTCGTGCCACGGAGCGGGCTGAATATTGCCGAATTCTCGATCGAGCTTCTCGACAGCGATCCAAATTCGTCAGCCTTGCGCCAGCGGCGATATCCCCGGTTGCGGCTGGAACACCCGGTGCCGGCGATGACGATCAACCTAAAGGACAACTGCCACGTGGACATCGCGGAGATGGGCCTGGGCGGCGGCGTCGCGGTGTGCGAGCAGCGACTTTATCCGGGCAATGTCGTCGAATTACGGCTGAATGCGGCACAGAAGACGATCAAGGCTCACACGATTGTGCGCGACGCAAATACGCAGGCGCGGGCCTTTGAGGTTGTGGAAATTGATATTGAAGAGCGCGCCAAGCTGCGGAAGCTGCTGGTACAACTTGGCAGCATTCAAAAACAGTCTACCGCGAACGAACGGAGCCGACACGGCTCCCGGACTTTTCTCCTCCCCGGCTGATGACGTAAGCGTTGTCGCGGCCAGGGTCTTTCAGAGCTAACTCAGCCACCTATCACCCGAGCGGACCTGGTTGTCTGCTGCGGCGCACCGATCGACCCGGAGCAGCGTAGCAGGCCCTCGGGTGGCGCTAGGGAACCTAAGACGCTACCCCGGGGCATATAACGTATAATCACGCCGGAGGCAGGTGATGGCGACAGCCGCCTGGAAAGGCTCGCTGACATTTGGGTTGCTTTCCATCCCCATTCGGTTGTACTCCGCTGCTCGGCACGAACGCACCGCCCTTCATCTGCTTCACGCCAAATGTCACACCCGATTGAGGCAGCCGCTGTTCTGCCCCACGTGCCATCGCATCGTTGACCGCCGGGAAGTGATTAAGGGCTTCGAGTACGAAAAAGGACGTTACGCGGTGGTAGGCGAGGAGGATCTTAAGAAAATCACGCCCGAACCAGCGGGCACTATGGAGATTTTGGCGTTCGTGAAGAGAGATCAGGTTGATCCTATCTACATGGACACTTCCTATTTTGCTCTGCCGGACCGAGACGGCGAAAAGGCCTATGAAGTCTTGCGAAGGGCCTTGGAAGAGACCAACGAGATGGGAATCGCACATTTTACGATGCACCAACGGGATTACACCGTCTTCGTGCGAGCCCGGGATCACGGCTTAACCATGCACACCATGTACTTTGCGAACGAGATTCGGCAGCTTCCCGGCTACGGAGAAACGCCCGGAAATCTGCAAGTGAAGCCGCAGGAAGTAAGACTGGCGCACCAACTGATCGAGAGCCTGTCGGAGGCGTTCAGACCGGAAAAGTATCACGACACGTTTCAACAGAGATTGCGCACTCTGGTAGAAGCCAAAGAAAAAGGCAGGATCGTTACGGAAAAGAGCGCGCCTGAAAAAGCCAAAGTCATCGACATGATGGATGCACTCAGGCAGAGCCTGCATCGAAAACAGGAACGTGCCCCTGGTCCGAAAAGGCGGCGCGTTGCTTCCCGTGAGGGGCGGCGAGCGGCAGGCTAGCCCACCCGCCTGTGCAACGGCGATCATCAACCGCGGGCCTGCCCCCAATTCGCCCGGTCAAGAAAGACTTCGCCCTCTCGAGCTGATTTCGTCGTGAGACGCTTACCCCTACCCCTAAGTTGGTTAGCGTAGTGCTTCGGCAGCGAGCGACTCGGCAGAATCGTCGGTGGAATGCACGCGACGATAAAATCGCCTATCGCAGACATCGCAGCGATAGGGTCGGAGGCGCAGGGCAGTCAAGAAGTAGCGCTCGATCAACCCACGCCGGTGGGACCGTGAGAGATGGCGACTTTTGCAAGATGGACAGACTCTCTGGGAGGAGCGAACGCGGTCGTTAGGCGATAACATCGGTCGAAGCCTTCGCTGCCGAGTCTGAACTCTATTAGTCATATACCGCTGAAAATTCGGCAATACAGCATTTCCTGTAATATGGTTTGGTTCGACGTGGTTTCGGCGGTTCCGATCGGGCCCTTTGCGGGGAAGCTGCAGCTCTTAGGTCACGTTTTGAGAGAATGTGGACCGTTGCTTCCGGACTGGAACACGGCACGGCAGAAGGCAACTGCGTGGAGGCCGAAGCGATGACGGTTCATCGCAGACAAGACGCCGTGCCCAAGGTGCCATTCCGAGTTTCACCCATGCTGGCAAGCCTCGTCGACGCACCCTTTACGAGGGATCATTGGGTATTTGAAGAAAAGTATGACGGCGTGCGTATCCTCGCCTACAAGGAAGGCTCCAACGTTGTACTTATCTCGAGGAATGCGCTCGACCGGACATCGCAGTATCCCGAAATTGCGGCTGCCATCAGAAGGTTGATGGCAGAAACGCTGGCGCTTGACGGCGAGATCGTTGTGTTTGACTCCAGAGGGGTTTCTCGCTTCCAACTCTTGCAGCAGAGTCGAGGCCGTCCTCAGTATGTTGTTTTCGACTGTTTGTATCGGAATGGCGAGGACCTTCGAAGTAAGCCACTGTCGGTACGGCGCACGGCGCTGGAGCGATCGGTGAAGCCGTGCGATTCATTGCTGTGGGGGAGGCGACTGGCCACAGATGGATGGAAGGCGTTTCGCGCTGCAGCACGACGAGGCCTGGAGGGAATCATTGGAAAGGATCTCTCCTCCCGTTACGTGGAGGGCCGGTCCTCGCAATGGGTCAAGGTGAAGGTCCACCAGGAGGATGAGTTCGTGATCGGAGGCTACACCCAACCCAGTGGCACAAGGCAGCATTTCGGAGCGTTGCTATTGGGCGTCTATGGTGATGGCCAACGTTTGTGCTATGTGGGAAAGGTCGGGACGGGCTTCGACGAAAAGACACTCGGCTCGCTGTCGCGAAAGCTTCGAGAACTCATTCAAACTCGATCTCCCTTTTCATCAAAGGTCGTTGAGCGAGGCGTGACCTTTGTGGCGCCCAAACTGGTTGCGCAAATCTCGTACGGCGAGTGGACCGAAGACCGAAAGCTCCGTCATCCGGTTTATCTGGGACTCCGAGACGATAAGAACCCCCGAGAAGTCATCTGGCGGGACACCTAAATGCGGACAAACTCAAAGGCTGACCTGGTCCGAGTCTCCAACCCTGACAAAGTGTTTTGGCCACAGGAGCACTATACGAAGCTTGATCTTGTGAACTTCTACCGCGACGTTTTCCCAGCGCTCCGACCTTACGTCAACGACCGCATCCTAACGCTCGAACGTTGCCCGAACGGCATGCTCGGCACCTGTTTCTATCAAAAGGAGAAGCCGGCAGGTATGCCGCCGCACACGCCCACCAAGACCATTTCCAGCGAAAGTGCCGGAAGGGACATCCACTATGTTGTGGGCGGCGCGCTTGCAACCCAGCTGGCGCTGGCCAATCTTGGCTGCATCCCTGTGCATGTGTGCGGGAGCCGCGCCCGAACATTTCCCAGGCCTGACTGGGTATGCTTCGACCTGGATCCGGAGTCGGGACGGTTTGCTGATGCCGCCAACGCCTGTTTGCTGCTGAAGCAGGTGCTCGACGCCTTAGAACTGGTTTCTTTTCCGAAGACTTCCGGGAGCCGCGGCATGCATGTTTTTATCCCCATTCGCTTGGGACCAACCGCGGACGAAGTGCTGGACTTTGCCAGAGACTTGGCGCGCCGGCTGGCGGCGTCCTATCCGAAGCAGTTGACGGTAGAAACCGCAATTGCTGCCCGCGGTGACCGTGTTTATCTGGACGTTTTCCGCAATGGCTCGGTGCAGACTGTGGCCAGTCCGTATTCTGTTCGCCGTAAGCCGCATGCGCCCGTATCTACACCGTTGGCTTGGTCAGAGGTGAGACCTTCGCTCGATCCGGCGCGCTTCAATCTCGGCAATTTTCAGGCTCGCTTGAGTAGAAAGGATCCGTGGGCTGAGTTTTTTCGAAGCCGCCAGACGTTGCGCAATGCCCAATCACGGCTAAAAGCGATCTAGCCGCGACGATCGGGCACGTTATGACGCGGGTGGGACCAGCATGTCTCTCGATCGATATCGCCAGAAACGGGACTTTCGCGTTTCGCCAGAGCCGCACGGAGCCGAACACAAAGCTCAGAAACGCGCGCTGCTGTTTGTCGTTCAAAAACACCGGGCGACGCAGCTGCACTACGATTTTCGGCTGGAATTTAAAGGGGTGCTGCTATCCTGGGCAGTTCCGAAGGGCCCGTCACTTGATTCTTCCGTAAAGCGTCTGGCCATGCACGTAGAGGATCACCCAATTGAATACGGCGACTTCGAAGGTGTCATCCCTGAGGGCGAATACGGCGCAGGCACTGTGATGATCTGGGATCGGGGCGATTGGGTTCCAGAAGTTGCGGACGTCGAAAGGGCACTTGAAAAAGGTGACTTGAAGTTCACGCTCCACGGCAAAAAACTGCGCGGTTCCTGGGTCCTGGTCCGGACACGGGGCTATGGCGGCCGAGGTGACGGAAGATCGTGGCTGTTGATCAAGCATCGGGACCAGTATGCGTCGGCCAGAGACATCGAGGCGGAGGAACCTCGTTCGATCATCAGTAGGCGCTTGCTTGCCCAGATTGCGCGAGACGAGGGTGGAAATGTAGAAAAAGCAGCTACGGGTGATCCCGAAAGTCCTCCGCGACCCCGAATGGCCTCCGCTCGAAAGCCGCGCGGTCGCGCGCGAACCTGAACAAGCGACACCGTGGCTGCGGTACAGGTGTCGTGCCGAACGGCGCCAGCCTGACGCGAAACGAATCTTGCTTAGTGTGAGGTGCCGGAGCTGTCAGTTTTGGCAGTATTCACAATGGGGATGATGTGCTAGGACTGGGCCTGGTCGTTTCCCGCCCGAGCCGTACGGAGCGCGGACCGAAATAGATAGCACCCATGCACGTCACAGAAAAAGTCGGCGGGACGAGGCGATATTCGGTACTGTTGCTCGTCCTGACGGTCTTATCCAGCACCTCGATATCCGCTCGAAGCCCGAAATTTGTTTCCCCCGTTCTGCTGACAGCGGGCGATATTCCCTATCCAGTCGCAAGCATTGCCTCTGGGATTGTCTCGGTGACGGTGAACTTGGACGCGGCAGGGCAGTTGCAGAGTGTGCAAGTCTTGCGCGACATACCCTCTCTCACAAGTCCGACGGTGGCGGCTATCAAACAGTGGACATTCGCCCCGGGCAAGCTCGACGATAACCCGGTCCCCTCTAGTCTCAATGTGAGTGTCGTTTTCAATCCCGCCGTGCTTCAAACTCGCCGATTGGCTCTGCCTTCGGTTCAACCCGCGCCGCCCCCCCATCCGCAAGGATACCTGCCCCCTGAGATTTCCGCGGCATTCTATGCCAACTATCCGCCGAATAGTGTCGCCACCGGCGCCGTGGTTCTGAACGTCGTGGTCGGCGACTCCGATCAGATTCGAAAAGTGTCGACGATTCGAGCCATCCCTTCGCTGACTTCGCAGGCCCGCGCCGCTGTGAACGCCTGGAGTTTTAATTCAGCCACATTTCAGGGCAAAGCAATCGAGTCCGACGTCATCATCGGCTTTGTTTTTCGCTCCCCTGCCGCCGGTTCTCCCTAACCACGCAAGGTGAGAAATTGGGTCTCGCTGCTATTAAATGGGGCACGGTACTCGACGACGGCATCCGCTCGCTGTGACTGCGCGGGAGTGTTTGGTCCAGGGGGTCGCTGCGCCGCTCCGAAAAGGGAGCCTCAGGATACGCAGAAACACTCACGGACCTGCTGCTGATCGATTACCAGGTCTTGCGGTACGTTATCGAAGCAGCTACATTCACGGTATGAAGTACGCCGTCCTTTGTGCGCTTATTGTTGCGGCTTGCTGTGCACCGACAAGCGCCATCGCACAGCAGGAGTCGCCACCGCCACGGCCGGATACCGCATACGTGTACGATTGCACGAAACTGCCATATGTGTCGGCGGGCTGTCCGTCTTACAACGAGATGATCACGAAGGGCGATAAGGATCTATTCGGCCTGATCAATGGCAGTCACGTGTTCGCCTGTTTCAAGCCCGACGAAGATGTCTTTTTCATCGCGTCGTTGATTGAACCATACCCTGGTGAATACACCTCGCGATCTCCGGCCTCTCCCAACAACCTGCAATCCACTGGGATTTTTTCCTACGCCCGTTTCAAAAACGGGGTTCAGGAGGACGCCAAGATTCTGACTGGCCTTTGGAGGAAAACGAAACTTCTGAATGACGCGAGCTTTTCTGCCAAAGACGATCAAAACAGCACGCACGCCGCGGCCAGTGACGCCGAGGTTTCTTATGATAGTTTTGTCCGGAGCCTGAATAACACGCGCACCGTCTACGCGTTGCAAATCCGACGGTCGACTCTGAGGTTCAGCGAGACCTACACAACCTCGGACGTTCCGCCTGAGAATAAGCCGAGCAAGTTGCCGGCACCGCCTCAGACAAAGACTCAGACCGAAAGCGCGAGCGGGTATTGTGCCGAGTTCAACGGGCATTAAACCCATCTGCGTCAGGTGAGGTCCATTCCTGCTCGTTTGCCGAAACCACACAGGAGACCAGCAAATGAAATCCGCTGACCAATACCCCTACGACACACGCCTCACCATACTGTATGACCACCTGCAATTGATTGACGAAAAGCTACTGTCGGACAGCGCTCCCCGCCCGTGGTACAACCAGACGCTATGTCAGGTCAATACCTCAGTCGTGCGGCTTGGCGTCGTCGAAGGCGAATACCACTGGCACAAACACGATCACGACGATGAGTTCTTTTACGTCATCGACGGCAAGTTGCTGATTGATCTGGAGGGGCGAACGGTTGAGCTCCTGCCGCGACAGGGTTTCGTGGTATCCAAGGGGGTACTTCATCGGACGCGAGCGCCGCGTCGAACAGTGATGCTGATGGTCGAAAACTACGGGATCGTGCCCACCGGAGACCCTTGATGACTTCCTTGGTGTTGACCTTGGCCTGACCGAGAGGCGGCGCGCTACAACTATGGGCCTTGTCGTTTCTGCACGCCTACCTTGGATGGACAAAGAGGGGGCGCCTGTACGGTGCCGGGCCTTACGGCGGACACGTCTTCGATCCTGCGCCGCAAATCGGTGCTCAGCCCGTCACCGGTCCGCACCCTGCGTCTCGACGAAGTTAAAAGCGTCTTCGATCGCGCGCGACGACGCGCGCGAACCCTTCGCGTACGTCGTGAACTGAGGCTTGCGTCGCGCCGAGAATTTCGCTGGATCAAACGCCCCTCGCGTCACTCGGAAAACCCACACGAATTCGTAACGTGCCCTCTCCACCTCCGACGCCGTGACAAGCGCGGTGTCCACCGTGGTCAGAGGACTGAAATCGGAGAACCCGTTGTGATCGACATGAACCGGTGTCGGCATGGCAAAGGTGTAGGAATCGGAATCGTGCGTGAAAAGCACAACATAGTCGACATGACCCAGATCGGGCGCCGGGCAAATCCCGGAGAATTCCTT
>DASPVW010000007.1:0-2471 GCA_035622155.1 Candidatus Acidiferrales bacterium | reverse complement strand
GGACACCGAATTTACCTCTGCGAGCGCCCACAAGGGCACGCTGTAGGTCGCTGCGAGCGATTTCAGAGTGTCGCCGGCATGCGCTTTGATGGGTAAGCCTGAATCCCAGAGTTCAATCGCAGCGTCACCGGGGACTTCAAGATGGATGGGAACCGCCTCCCCTTCACTGGCAGCGGGAATATTGGAAAGCTGTGCGATCTTAGTTACCAGCTGGTCCTGGATTTGCTCCGACTTCTCGATATTGATGTGGACGATCTCGTTGTGGTCCTTGAGGTTGAAGCTTGCATAGTGGCCGTGGAAGCGCGAGCCCTGCACCACGTTGCCGCCGCCCATGATGTTCGACGACTGGTAGATGTTGATGTAACGCTCGACATTCGGAGGGACGTCGTCGGCAATCCTGGTGGGATCGTAGGTCACAAGCAGGCTGACCGGGATATTTTCTGCGTTGAGCCTCTCGGCGAAAGCCAGCGCGGAATCGCCGCCCATGGAGTGGCCGATGATGGTGACGGGCTGCGGGTCGCGCCGATAATCGCGGATCGCTTCTTCGACGGTTGGCCGCCACAGAAGATAAGTGTGCACGCTTGCGGGGATGCCGATATGTTCTACCCGCTCCGCCAAGCTATCCATGCCGCGCGAATAGAGCAGACCAGCCACCCCCCGGAACAAATAGGCACGGCCGTGCGGTTGCAGAGTTTCCTTCGCCGGTGGCGGCGAGAGAAGACTCCCGTTATCGCCGGCGCTGGCGACCGAGACCGGCTTGACGAGCTGCGTTGTGGTCGCACTATTGGATGAACCCTGGGCAGCTTCGGTAAACAGCCTGTCCAGCCTCACTCCATCGCCTTGACTTGGCGAGGCAAGCTTCGACCCACCGCCCTGACCGCCAGCGGATACGGTTGTGGGAGGCAAAGCCGAGGTGCTGTCCGTATCGAAGGCGGCGTAGCCGGTATAACCGCCGCAGCCGCCAAGGCAGGCGGCAATGATAAAAACGATCACATGAGAACGATACATCATGCGCTTCCGGGGCTGCGCCTTGCCGACGGGACGGAACGGCATACCGATCCTGACGGGCGCCAGGCCCCGCTGGCTGCGAAAGGCGTTCGGAAAAGACAGCCCCATAAGTCCGTCGCGCCTAGAGAAGACCGCGAAATTCTTAATTTCCCCCGAATACGCGATTTCCCCCGAATACGCGATTTCCCCCGAATACGCGATTTCCCCCGAATACGCGTGATGATGCCTGTTATGGACGGTGAAAAGAGGGTGTGCGCCCGGCATTTTGGTGGCGGAACCGCGGCTGTGGGCTTTATCCGCACTCGACTCAGATCCGCATAACCCGTGCTATACCCTCGGTGGTGAACCGCCCGCCCCGAATCTCCTTTGTCTCGCTCGGCTGTCCGAAAGCATTGGTCGACTCCGAGCGCATCATCACCCGGCTGCGTGCGGAAGGATATGAGCTGGCGCGCGAACGTTCCGGCGCCGACCTCGCCGTCGTCAATACCTGTGGCTTTCTGGACACCGCCCGGGCGGAGTCGCTCGCGGCTATCGGCGCCGCCATGGCGGAAAACGGCAAGGTGATCGTCACCGGCTGTATGGGCGCAGAGCCGGAAAAAATCACGCAGTCCTATCCGGACGTGCTGGCAGTCACCGGACCGCAGCAATATGAGAGCGTGCTCGATGCGGTGCACCGTGCGGTGCCGCCGGCCCACGATCCGTACACCGACTTGATCCCGCCGGAAGGCATCAAACTCACGCCGCGCCACTATGCCTATCTGAAAATTTCAGAAGGGTGTAACAATCGCTGCTCCTTCTGCATCATTCCCAGACTGCGCGGGGATCTGGTTTCGCGTTCGGCCGCCGACGTGCTCCGCGAAGCCGAAAGACTCGTCACCGCCGGGGTCAAGGAGCTGCTGGTTATTTCACAGGATACGTCCGCCTACGGGGTCGATCTAAAATACGCTTCCAGCGTTTGGAACGGTCGCGATGTTTGCGCCAAATTCGCCGATCTCGCCCGTGAACTCGGCAAATTCGGCGTCTGGGTGCGGCTGCACTACGTCTATCCCTACCCTCATGTGGACGAAGTCATTCCGCTGATGGCCGACGGTCAGGTGTTGCCTTATCTCGACGTGCCATTTCAGCACGCAAGTCCATCGGTGCTCAAAAACATGCGCCGTCCTGCGGCGCAGGAAAAAACCCTTCAGCGCATCGCCCAATGGAGAGAGATTTGTCCGCGCCTCACCATCCGTTCGACGTTCATTGTCGGTTTTCCGGGCGAGACCGACGATGATTTCTCGACCCTGCTCGAATGGCTGTCGCAGGCCCAGCTCGATCGCGTTGGTTGCTTCCGCTACGAGCCGGTTGCCGGCGCCGCTGCAAACGATCTCGGCATACCCGTACCCGACGCGGTCAAGGAGGAACGCTGGCATCGTTTGATGCAACATCAGCAGGCAATCTCGCAGAGGCGCCTCAAACGAAAA
>DASPVW010000006.1:0-42185 GCA_035622155.1 Candidatus Acidiferrales bacterium | reverse complement strand
GAGATGGTGATGCCGGGCGACAACGTATCGGCGGAGATCAGTTTGATCACACCGGTGGCGCTCGAGAAGGGGCTGCGCTTTGCCATTCGCGAAGGCGGGCACACGGTGGGCGCCGGAGCCGTCTCGGAGATCATCGAGTAGGTTATGTCCAACGGAGAGAAAATTCGGATTCGTCTGAAGGCCTACGACCATCGCATCTTGGATCAGTCCACAAAGGAAATTGTGGATACGGCCAAGCGCACCGGCGCGGACGTGGCCGGCCCGATTCCTTTGCCGACGGTCATCAATCGTTGGACCGTCCTGCGGTCGCCGCACGTTGATAAGAAATCGCGGGAGCAGTTTGAGATGCGGACCCATAAGCGGCTGATTGACATTCTCGAACCCACGCCGGATACGGTTGATGCGCTGATGAAGCTGGACTTGCCTCCCGGCGTGGACGTCGAGATCAAGGCCTTCGGGCGCGAGCACGCGTCGAAGTAGGGAGAGCAAACGGTGGGCGTCGACGGCATACTCGGAATCAAGCTGGGAATGACACAAGTCTTCCAAGACGACGGTACCGCGGTGCCCTGCACCGTGCTGCAGGCCGGTCCGTGCGTCGTCGTGCAGCGTCGCACGAAGGATAAGGACGGCTACGATGCCGTGCAACTCGGTCTTGTTGAGTTCATTAAGCCGCAGCGGCTTACGAAGCCGCTCACGGGGCACTTCCAAAAGGCTGGCGTTGCACCCATGCGGTGCTTGGGCGAAGTGCGGATCGCGGACTCAAACGATGAAACGAAGGCGGGCGATCGCGTTTTGGTGGACGGCTTCCAAGTCGGGGAATACGTCGATGTGAGCGGCGTCAGCAAAGGCAAGGGATTTCAGGGTGGCGTGAAGCGCTGGCACTATCGGGGAGGCGACGCGACCCATGGCTCGATGTTCCATCGGGCGCCTGGTGGAATCGGCGCCAGCTCGTTTCCCTCGCGCGTCTGGCCCGGCCAGCATTTTCCGGGACACATGGGACATGAGCGCCAAACGTCGAAGAATCTGCGCGTGGTGAAGATCGACACGGAAGAGAACCTGCTGCTGGTGCGCGGCGCAGTGCCAGGCCCGGCCGGCGCCTACATCGTGATTCGCAAGGCGAAGGCAAGGCATCGCTAGAAGGAATCGAGAAGAGGACAAAATGCCGGTGGTGGACGTCAGAAATCTGGAGGGCAAAAAGATCGGCACCCTCGAGCTGGCCGACGATGTGTTCTCGGCCAAGGTGAACCAGAACTTGTTGCACGAAGCCGTGCGCCATCAGCTGGCAAGCGAACGCGCAGGAACCCACAAGACGAAGGACAAGAGCGAAGTGAGCGGGTCTGGCCGCAAGCTCTGGAGGCAGAAAGGCACCGGTCGCGCGCGTATCGGCTCGGTGCGCTCGCCGCTGTGGCGCCATGGCGGCACCGTACATGGCCCGGTGCCGCGCAGCTACCGATACGCGTTACCGAAGAAGATGATTCTCGGCGCGCTGCGCTCGGCGCTTACCGTGAAATTGGCTGAGGCGAAATTAATCGTTGTCGATAACTGGGCGCTCGAATCGCACAAGACGAAGGCGTTTCGCCAGATGCTGTTGAAACTGGGCAGCGAATTGAAGACGACTTTGCTCGTGGAAAGCGGCGACAACGTGAATCTTGAGCGAGCCAGTCGCAATCTTGAGGGCGTCACGCTTGTGGCACCCACCGCGCTCAAAGCGTATGACTTGATGCGCCATGATCGTCTGATGCTGTCGCGTGAGGCGGCCTTGAGACTGAGCCGCGGGCTTTCTCTCGGCAAGACGGGTGAACAGGCCTCGCAAGCTGCTCCGGCACAAGAGTCGGAAAAGCCCGCCAAAGCGGCCAAGGCCGTGTCCAAGTCGGCAGCGAAGAAGCCGACAGTGAAGAAAGACAAGCCTAAGCCCAAGGCAAAGGACTAGTCGATGGCGAGCCGACTCTATCAAGTGATTCGACGCCCCATCATCACCGAGAAAGGCCTCGGCGTGAAAGAGCTGCAGCACACTGTTGTCTTCGAAGTCGCGCCGGATGCCACAAAGACCGAAATCAAGGAAGCCGTCGAGCGGATCTTTAAAGTCAAAGTGGATCATGTGCGGACTGCGATCTACCACGGCAAGCTGCGCCGCCGCGGTCGCCTCGAGGGCTTTCGAAGTGACTGGAAGAAGGCTTACGTGAGGTTGGCTTCGGGCGAAAAGATGATCGAGTATGCAGAGAATCTGTAGCAGATCGAGTGGGATGCGTAAAGGTACGAGGCAACCATGGCGCTAAAAACGTTCAAACCATACACTCCGGCGCGGCGATTCCTTACCGTGCTCGACACCAGCGAAATTAGTAAGGAAAAGCCGGAAAAATCGCTGACCGAAGCCAAGCAGCGAACCGGCGGCCGCAACTCGCATGGCGAGGTGACAGTCTGGCACCGTGGCGGGGGCCACGCGCGCAAGTATCGTACGATCGATTTCCGCCGTGATAAGGCGGGCATCCCGGCGAAAGTCGCCGCCATCGAATACGACCCCAATCGTTCGTCCCGGATCGCGTTGCTTCACTACGCCGACGGCGAGAAGCGCTACATCCTGCAGCCCGTCGGTCTCGAAGTCGGCATGACGGTGCAAAGCGGGGAGGGCGCGGACATTTTGCCCGGCAACGCTCTCGCAATCCGGCACATTCCCCCGGGGACCATGGTTCACAATCTCGAGCTCTTTCCCGGGAAAGGGGCGCAGATCGTGCGCGCGGCGGGCGGCGCCGCACAGCTTCTGAGCAAAGAAGGCGAGGTGGCCTTGGTGAAGCTGCCCTCCGGAGAAGTACGGAAGTTCAGTGTGGATTGCATGGCCACCGTCGGCCAGCTCGGAAATCTGGACCATGAGAATGTCACCTACGGAAAAGCGGGGCGCACACGATGGCACGGGCGGCGTCCCACGGTTCGCGGCGTCGCCATGAACCCGGTTGATCACCCGCATGGCGGTGGCGAGGGCCGCGTGAAAGGCAACCACCCGCAAACTCCTTGGGGATTCCCGACTCTGGGCGCCAAGACTCGCAAAAAACGTCCGAGCGACCGGATGATTGTGGAGCGGCGAAAGTCGTAAGCAATGGCACGACCTTTCGGTTCGCAAGTCGAACTCGAAGGGGAATGAATAGAAGGAAACTGGAGAGATAAAAATGAACCCGGCGCGGCGGGGGATCGAGGGTACCCCTATGACAGCCACTAGAATATCCCGACATGCCTCCACGCGGCGGACCTCCGGTGCGCGGAAAGCGGTTGCGCGACGAGTTCCCAAATCGGGCTCCAAGCCGGCGGGAAAATTGGCGTCGAAATTCGCGCCGGCGCCGCAGGTGCAGTTCCGTCTGTGCAAGCCGGGCTGGGCCGTGATCGTTGACAAAATACCGAACGCGCAAGGGACTCGCTTCGTATGTCCCTTCTGTCCGCTTTCTCACCGTGTACCGGGCCCGGTACGAGGGTTCCGAAAAATGCGTCGGGCGCAATGGGTCAAGCTGCGCCGGGTGGAGGAATAGAAGCGATGGCGCGCTCGCTCAAAAAAGGTCCCTTCGTTGACACCCACTTGCAGGAAAGAGTGGAAGGGATGAACTCCCGCAACGAAAAAAAAGTGGTGAAGACATGGTCGCGCCGCTCGACCATCCTTCCCGAGATGGTAGGTCACACCATCGCGGTTCACAACGGGAAGAAGTTTATCCCGGTGTACATCACCGAGCAGATGGTGGGTCACAAACTTGGCGAGTTTGCCCCCACACGGAGCTTCAAGGGGCACGGGGTCAAGGCCGCGCTGGAAAAGGCGGCGGCTGCCGCCGGCGCGCCTCCCGCAGGAGCAGCGGCGGCTCCCGCTCCCGCGAAGTCTTAACAGAGGCATGACGATGGCAACGGCAACACAAGGCCAGATCCAAGGTACGGCGAATGCGCGATTTATTCGGGTCTCACCGCAAAAGGCGCGTCTGGTCATCGATCTCATTCGTGGCCTGCGCGCCGAAGATGCACTCGAGACCTTGCGCTTTACCAAGAAGCGTGTGGCGAAGGAGATTGAGAAGACCCTGCGTAGCGCAATCGCCAATGCCGAACGCAAGGCGGACGACACGGGGGCCTCGATCGACGTCGATCAGCTTTACGTCACCACCTGCTTTGTAAATGAGGGACCGCGCTGGAAGCGCATGCGTCCGGCACCGATGGGTCGCGGCTTCCGCTACCAAAAGCGCACAAGCCATATCGTGGTTGAGGTGGCTGAACACCAGCGCGCCGTGGCCCATCGCGTGGCGACGGCTGCGGCCGAAGCGGAAGCGGCGAAGGGCGTCAAGGGCGCCATCCGGCGAGCCCGCAAAGCGATCGAGAAGCGCGCGAAGGAAGCGCAGAAGAAGAAGTAGGAGGCGAGCTTGGGTCAAAAAACGCATCCATACGGCTTTCGGCTCGGCTACAACAAGGGCTGGCGTTCGCGGTGGTTTGCAAAGAAGGAATACGCAGACCTCTTGCACGAAGATGTGGTCCTGCGGAAGCAGCTCAAGGACCGCCTGAAGTCGGCGGGCGTCGATGCCATCGACATCGAGCGCGCCGCCAACAAGCTCGTTGTGCGCATTTATACGGCCCGTCCGGGAATTATCATCGGCCGTAAGGGCTCGGAGATCGATAAGCTGAAGGCAGAAGTACAGAAGCGCACCAAGCGAGAGGTGCACATCGACATCCAGGAAGTTCACCGGCCCGAACTCGACGCCACGCTGGTAGCCGAATCGATCGCCTTGCAACTTGAGAAGCGTGTGGCGTTCCGTCGGGCGATGCGCAAGGCCGTGGATTCGGCTCTGCGCTTCGGTTGCAAGGGAATTAAGGTGCGCGTGGCCGGGCGGCTGAATGGCGCGGAGATCGCTCGCAAGGAATGGTATCTGCAGGGGCGGCTGCCACTGCAAACGCTGCGGGCGGACATCGACTTCGGCACAGCCGAGGCGCAGACGACCTACGGGGTCATCGGGGTGAAATGCTGGATCTATCAAGGTGAAAAAGTGCCCCCGCGCAGCAAGACCGCCGCGGCAAGCGCGGAAAATTAGAAAAGCGGGCAACGCCTATGTTGATGCCGAAGAAAGTGAAGTACCGCAAACAACAGCGCGGTCGCCGCACGGGAAAATCCTGGCGGGGCGGGTCGCTCGCCTTTGGCGAGTACGGATTGAAGGCGCTTGAGCCCGCCTGGATTACCGACCGCCAAATCGAAGCGGCGCGTGTGGCCATCACTCGTTTCATCAAACGTGGTGGAAAGCTATGGATCCGGGTGTTTCCCGATAAACCCTTCACGAAGAAGCCGGCTGAAACCCGCATGGGCAAGGGCAAGGGACCACCGGAGCGCTGGGTCGCCGTGGTGAAACCGGGACGCGTGATGTTCGAGATGGCGGGGGTCGATCTTGCCTCGGCAACCGCCGCCATGGAGCTTGCCGCGAACAAGTTACCGATCGCCACGAAGTTCATCACGCGCGGGGAGGAACTCTGATGGCGCGGCGCGTGGAGAAGTACCGTGAAATGAGTGCCACCGAGCTCGAAACACACGAGCGCGAGCTGGCCGAGCAGATTTTTCGTCTTCGCTTTCAGGTTTCAACCGGCCAGGCCGAGGGTTTGAAGAAATTGCGGGAAGCAAGAAAAGATCTCGCGCGAGTCAAGACGCTGCTCCGCGAGGCCGAATTGAGGAAGGCGTAATGGCGAACGAAGCGACAGCACCGGCCACGGCGACTTCGGCAGACGTCCGCGAACGCGGCGCCCGTCAGGAACTGGTGGGGGTGGTGACGAGCGCGAAGATGCAGAAAACCATCGTCGTGAAAGTCACACGCACCACGCAGCACCCTCTGTACCGGCGGGTCGTCCGCTCGGGTAAGAAATACTATGCCCACGACGAGTCCGGGGAAGCACGTGTGGGCGATACCGTGCGCATCGTTTCGACGCGCCCACTTTCGAAATTGAAGCGGTGGCGGCTCAAGGAAGTCTTGGCACGCTCGACCCGCGTGACCTGAGCTGCGAGCAAACGATAGGGGACAACGATGGTTCAGATGCGGACGTGGCTAACGGTAGCCGACAACTCCGGCGCCCGTCAAATCACCTGCATCCTCCCGCTGGGAGGAGACGCGGGGCTCACGGCCGGCCTTGGCGACGTCATCACGGCGGCGGTGAAGGAGGCTGCGCCGGAAGGCCAGGTCAAAAAGGGGAAGGTGGTGCGAGCGGTGGTTGTGCGCACCCGCAAAGAGCAGCGGCGTAAAGACGGAACCTATATCAGGTTCGACGACAACGCCGCCGTGCTCATCAACGAAGCGAACGAGCCGATCGGAACGCGCGTATTCGGGCCGGTAGCCCGCGAATTGCGTGACAAGAATTTCACCAAAATCGTCTCTCTCGCTCCGGAGGTGTGGTAGGGATGGCAAACACAAATCGATCGGTCGGCATCCGCCGCGGAGACATCGTGAAAGTGATGGCGGGCCGTTCCAAGGGTATGACAGGCAAAGTGCTGGCGGTTGATCCGGGCAGCAGACGGGTGACGGTCGAACACGCTAGCATCATTAAGAAGCATACACGACCGAATCCGTCAAAGAACATTCGTGGCGGCATTGTCGACAAGGAAGGCCCGATTGATATCTCGAACGTGATGCTTGTCTGTCCCAGCTGCGGCAAGCATGCGCGCGTGGGTCACACGACGCTGCCCGATGGCACCAAGGTGCGTACCTGCCGCCGGTGCAACGCGACGTTCGAGCACTAAACAGAGGCAACCAAGATGCTTAGTCGTCTTCATGATCGGTATCGCAAAGAAGCCGTTCCCGCGCTGAGGAAGCGCTTCGACTACAAAAACACCATGGCGGTGCCGCGCGTCGCGAAAGTCACGTTGAACATCGGCCTGGGCGAAGCGAGCCAGAATGTGAAGCTCTTGGACACAGCGGCAGCTGAGCTCGGCCAGATCGCTGGGCAGAAAGCAATTATTACTCGCGCCAAGAAATCGATTGCGAATTTCAAGATCCGCAAGGGCATGCCCATCGGTTGCATGGTCACGCTTCGCGGCGAGCGAATGTACGAATTCCTTGACCGGCTTTCGACCGTCGTTTTTCCTCGGGTGCGCGATTTTAAGGGTCTGCCGCCCAATTCGTTCGACGGACGCGGGAACTACACGCTCGGACTCCGGGATCAGCTGGTGTTTCCGGAAATCGACTACACGCGTGTCGACAAAATTAAAGGCTTGAACATCACGATTACCACGACGGCGCGCAGCGATGAAGAGGGACGCGAGCTGCTCAAGCTTCTCGGCGTACCGTTCCGTGCGCAAGGTGCTTAAGGAGACCTGAACGAATGGCTCGAACCAGTCAGTTCGCAAAGATGCGGCGGAAGCTGAAGTACAAAATTCGCCAGCGGAACCGCTGCCGCATCTGCGGGCGCTCCCGCGGTTTTCTGCGTAAGTTTCACATGTGTCGCATCTGTTTCCGCGGTCTCGCGCTCAAGGGAGAAATCCCCGGCGTGGTGAAGGCGAGTTGGTGAGGGTCCGAAGATGATCACCGATCCCATTGCCGATCTCTTGACACGCATCCGCAACGGTAGCCGCGCCCGGCATCCACGGGTGGACGTGCCCTCGTCCAAGCTCAAGGTCGAAATCGCGCGCATCTTGAAGGAAGAGGGATACATCGCGAATTTCAAAGTAGCCGACGAGAAAGGTAAGCGCACGCTGCGCGTTTTTTTGCGCTACACGCCCGATCGCCGGAGCGTGATCACCGACCTGCGCCGTGTTTCGCGCCCCGGATCGCGCCGTTACATCGGCAAGGCAGGAATTCGTCCTGTCGTGGGGGGGATGGGCATCGTCATTCTTTCCACGCCGCGCGGGCTGATGACCGGACAGACCGCGCGTAAAGAGGGCGTGGGCGGCGAACTGCTTTGCGAAGTCTGGTAAGGGGGTCGAGAGAGAACTATGTCGCGAATCGGAAACAAGCCGGTTCCCGTGCCCACGGGCGTGAAGGTCGAGATCAAGGACGGCGTCGTCGACGTCCAAGGTCCGAAAGGCAAGATGAAAATCCCGGTACCCAGGGGAGTCCATTTCGAGCAGAAGGATGGCAAGCTCATCGCTCAGCGCGAAGCGGAAGAGCACCGTGCCGTGCATGGCCTGGCGCGTGCGCTGGTCGCCAACGCGGTAACAGGCGTCACCGCGGGGTTTAAGAAGGAGCTCGACGTTGTCGGTGTTGGCTATCGAGCCGAGCTCAAGGGACGGAATCTCGTGATCGCACTCGGCTTCTCGCATCCGGTCGAGTTTCCAATTCCCGAAGGGATTCAGATCGCGGTCGACAAGCAGACGCACCTGATCGTATCGGGAGCAGACAAAGGTCAGGTCGGCCAGGTCGCGGCAAATCTGCGCGGGCTGCGGCCACCGGATCCCTATAAGCAAAAGGGTGTTCGCATCACTGGCGAGCGGCTCAAGAAGAAAGCGGGCAAAGCCGGGGCCAAGACGACAGCCGCCTAAAAGGGGCGGCCAAGGAGAACCAGAGTGGCCGTATCGGTTCGGAGACTATCGCGGGAAGCACATCGTGAGCGGATCCACCTTCGCATGCGCAAGCGCGTCACAGGCACGCCTGAGCGTCCGCGGCTTTGTGTGCACCGCTCGAGTCGTCATATCCGCGCGCAGGTGGTGGACGACACCATCGGCCGCACGCTCGCTTCCGCGAGTTCGCTCGACAAGGAAGTTCGTGCGGCCCTTCGTGGGGGTGGCAACATCGCGGCCTCCAAGGTGGTCGGTAAGGTGATTGCTGACCGTGCGAAGGCCAAGGGAATCGAGAATGTCGTGTTCGATCGTGGCGGCTATCAATATCACGGCCGCGTCCAGGCGCTTGCTGAGGCGGCCCGCGAGGCGGGCCTGAAGTTCTAACGACGATGCCGAAACAAGAACTCAAAGATACGCTTGCGGTTCGGCGGCCCCTTTCGGCTAACCAAGCCAATTTAAAAGACCAAGTCGTTTCAATCAACCGAGTCACCAAGGTCGTCAAGGGCGGAAAGAACCTCAGTTTCTCGGCGCTTGTCGTCGTAGGAGATCAAGGTGGCCACGCCGGCTTCGGAATGGGCAAGGCTCGCGAAGTTCCTATGGCCATTCGCAAGGCGATCGAGCAGGCGAAGAAAAACATGGTGAAGCTTAATCTTAAGGGTTCGACGATTCCGCACCAGGTGATCGGGTCGTACGGCTCGGGTCAGGTCCTGCTCAAGCCGGCTCCGGAGGGTACGGGTGTGATCGCAGGCGGTCCGGTGCGCGCAGTGATGGAAGTCGCGGGCATCCAAAACGTGCTGACGAAGTCCCTCGGTACGTCGAATCCCCATAACGTGGTCAAGGCCACTTTCGACGCCCTTTTGCACCTGAAGGACGCCTCGAAGGTCGCGGAAACCCGCGGCAAGGTGGCCGCGGAGGAAGCGGCGGCGCCCTAGCCGCTTGTGCAAACGCCATGGTGACGAAGAAGAAATCCGGTACTTTGAAGATTCGCTGGGTTCGCAGCTTCATCGGCTGCCCGCGCAGCATGCGGCAGACTATTCGCGGGCTCGGCTTCCGGCGCATGCACCAACTGATCGAACGGCCCGACACCGCGGAAACCCGCGGTATGATCGCGAAGGTACATCATCTGGTCAAAGTCGAGGACTAGCGGGAAATGACCACACCGACACTGTCGAATTTGAAGCCGCCACGAGGCGCGCGCCACCGCAAGGTGCGCGTGGGGCGCGGCATGGGCTCCAAGATGGGCAAGACGGCCGGCGCTGGCAACAAGGGCCAGCAGTCCCGTCGGGGCTACTCGCGTCGTCCTGGATTTGAGGGCGGCCAAATGCCCCTGCACCGACGCTTGCCCAAGCGTGGCTTTTCGGCGCCCTTCCCCAAGGCCTTCGCGGTCGTCAACGTTACGACGCTGAACGAATTCGCTGCGGGCCAGACGGTCACGCCGGAGCTGCTCGCCGAGCGCGGCATCGTGCGCGTTCTGGCCGATGGCGTGAAGATCCTAGGCGACGGCGAATTGAAGGTTGCCCTGACGGTACGCGCGCATGCCTTCAGCAAGTCCGCGGCAGAAAAAATTGCACGCGCCGGAGGAAAGGCTGAAGTTCTGTCATGAGAAAACTGGTCGAGGCCTTTCGGAATATTTTCGCAACGCCGGACCTCCGCAAGCGAGTGCTGTTTGCGCTGGGCTTGCTCGCCGTGTATCGCCTCGGCGCTTTCATCCCCACTCCGGGAATCAACACCGACGCGCTGCAGCGCATCTTTGAGCAGAATCGCGGATCCGTGCTGGGCATCATTGACCTGTTTAGTGGGGGGAACTTCCGGCGTCTGACGATTTTCGCGCTGGGAATCATGCCGTACATCACCTCCTCCATTATTTTGCAATTGCTTGTGGTGGTCTGGCCTTACCTGGAGCGCTTGCAGAAGGAGGGCGAACTCGGGCGACGCAAAATCACGCAGTACACGCGGTACCTAACGATTATCCTCAGTGCCTTTCAGTCGTTCGCCATCGCCCGAACACTCCAAGCACAACCTCTGGGCGGCGGCTCGCTGGTCTACCATCCCGGCTTGCGGTTCACACTCATGACCATGCTGACGCTCACGACAGGATCGGCTTTTATCATGTGGCTCGGTGAACAGATCAGCGACCGCGGCATCGGCAACGGCATGTCACTTATCATATTTGCGGGAATCGTTGTCGGGCTGCCGCGCGCCGTAAAGGATCTCTGGGACAAGGCCGTTAATGGCCAATGGGGCAGCTTCACCGGCATTGCACTGATCGCGCTGCTGGCTCTGATGGCCGCCGTCGTTGCCTTTATTGTCTTCGTCGAGGGGGGGCAGCGTCGCATCCCCGTGCAATACGCCAAACGCGTGATGGGTCGCAAGGTGATGGGCGGCCAGATGACGTATCTGCCGCTGCGTGTCAATTCCGGCGGCGTGATTCCACCCATTTTTGCCAGCTCGCTGCTCACGTTCCCACAGACGCTGGCCTTGCTGTTCCAGAGCAGGTCGTCGTTTTTCGAGCGATTCGGCAAGACAATCCAGTGGGGTGAGCCGCTGTACACGCTGATCTACGTGGCGCTGATCATTTTCTTCGCTTTTTTTTACGTTGGAATTATTTTTAATCCTACCGAGCTGGCTGACAACATGCGCAAATACGGGGGCTTCATCCCCGGCATTCGGCCCGGGCGGAACACCTCCGAGTACATCAACAAGATTCTTTCGCGCCTCACGCTCGTGGGCGGTGCCTATCTCGCGCTCGTCTGCCTGATACCGGAATGGATGATTTCAGGCATACATTTGCAGCACTTGCCCGCCTGGCTGGGTGGCAACTGGTTTGATACACACATGTGGCGGTTTGTGCTGGATGGACTGAACGTGCAGTTTTATTTCGGCGGCACCTCGCTGCTGATTGTGGTTGGCGTGGCCATGGACACGGTGCAGCAACTCGAGGCGCAACTGGTGATGCGCAATTACGAAGGATTTGTGCGGAAAGGTCGAGTGCGGGGTCGTCGCGTTTGATCGAAGGGACCAGGCGAAGACGTTATGAAGCGAGCGCTGATCTTCCTGGGACCTCCCGGAGCGGGCAAGGGCACTCAGGCGAAGCAAATTGCGCAAAGCTGCAGCGTGCCTCACCTTTCGACCGGAGACATGTTCCGGGACGCCGTCAGCCAGGGCAGCGAGCTCGGCAAGCTGGCCAAGCCGATCATGGAGCGCGGCGAGCTGGTCCCCGATGATCTGGTGATGAAGCTTGTAGAGGAAAGGCTGTCGCGGCCCGATTGTGACCGAGGTTTTGTGTTCGACGGCTTTCCCCGCACGCTCGAGCAGGCCCGCCAGCTCGATCGCATCCTCGAGAGCCGCGGGTTCGGTAAGCCGCTGGTGATCGACTTTGACGTAAGCGAACAGAAGCTGCTGCGCCGCCTTTCGGGCCGATGGACGTGCAGCGTGGGTGGTGAGATTTACAATATCTACCTTGCGCCACCGAAGCGGCCCGGAATTTGTGATGTCGATGGTGGCAAGCTCGTTCAGCGTGCCGATGATCAGCCGGAGGTCGTGAAAGAGCGGCTTGTGGCGTATGAGCGCCAGACCAAGCCTGTTACCGATTACTACCGTCGTCAGGGCGTGCTCGAAACGGTCGACGGTGGAGCGGGGGTGGAGGAAGTCAATCGCGCTCTCCGCGAAGTTTTGAACGGGGCCAAAAGAAGCTGAGATGGTTGTTTGCAAATCGCCGGCCGAACTGGAGAGGATGCATCGGGCCGGACTCATCGTTTGGGGCGCGCTGGACAAGATGCGCGAGATGGTCCGCCCAGGTCTGTCAACGAAAGAGCTCGACGAATTCGCCGAGGCGTATGCGGCCGAAAATCGCGCTCATCCGGCATTTAAGGGCTATCGGGGATATCCAGGTTCGGTGTGTACCTCGATCAATCAGGAGGTCGTCCACGGGATTCCATCCGAATCTCGGAGGTTGCGGGAGGGCGACATTCTCTCGATGGACTTCGGCGTTGAGCTGAACGGCTTCTTCGCCGACGCGGCGCTGACCGTTGGCGTGGGCAAGATCACGCCCGGGCGGGAGAAGCTCTTACGCGTTACGCGAGAGTCGCTGGAACGAGCCATCGAGAGGGTCCGGGTTGGCAACCGGGTCGGGGATGTTTCGGCCGCGGTTCAGAAGGTCGTGGAGGAGAATGGCTTTTCGGTCGTGCGAGAGTTTGTGGGCCACGGCATTGGGACCAAGATGCATGAGGAACCGCAGGTTCCCAATTACGGTTCACCGGGCGTGGGGCCGCGCTTGCAGGAAGGTCTCGTACTTGCTATCGAGCCGATGGTGAACTCAGGCGGCCCTGCGGTGCGCATTCTGGACGACGACTGGACGGCCGTGACTCTCGACGGGAGCGACTCGGCACACTTCGAGCACACTGTGGCCGTTACGAGCAACGGACCGTGGATTCTGACGCGGCCGAAGCAAGCCACTGGGCCCTGTTGGTAGTCGCGTTTTCTGAGGCGTGAAAAGGGAGCGCATGGCCAAAAAACCGTTGCCGGAAAAGAAGAAGCCGGGCGAGGGAAGCGGAAAGGAAGACGCCATTGAAGTGATGGCCACGGTGATCGAGCCGCTTCCCAACGCTATGTTTCGTGTCGAGCTCGAAAACAAGCATCAGGTGCTCGCACACATTTCCGGAAAAATGCGGAAGAATTTCATTCGCATTCTGGCCGGCGACCGCGTTGCTGTAGAGCTGTCGCCCTATGACCTGACGCGCGGTCGAATCGTTTATCGCTACAAGTAGAAGCAGAACGGAGCTGAGGAATGAAGGTTCGTGCATCAGTCAAGAAAATTTGTATGAAGTGCAAGATCGTTCATCGACGCGGTGTCGTGCGGGTTATTTGCAGCAATCCCAAGCACCGCCAGAGACAGGGCTAGGAGAAAACAGATGGCACGGATTGCAGGCGTGGACTTGCCGCCGAACAAACGGCTGTGGATCGGACTGACGGCGATTTATGGCATTGGGCAAGCGCGCGCTCGCTCGCTAGCCGCGACCGCCAAGGTCGACTCGAACAAAAAGGTCAAGGACCTCACCGAAGACGACGTGACGCGCTTGCGTGCCGCTATCGAAGCCGAGGGGCGCGTCGAAGGTGATCTTCGCAAGGAAGTCCAAATGAACATCCGGCGGCTGATCGAAATTCAGTGTTATCGCGGGCTGCGCCACCGCCGCAATCTTCCGGTGCGCGGCCAGCGGACACACACCAATGCGCGTACGCGCAAGGGGCCGCGTAAGGGCGCCGTTGCGGCCAAGAAGAAAGTGATGGCGCGCAAGTAGGGCTAGACACCCAGAAAAGAGGAACCAGCGTGGCCAAAGAACCTCAGGATGCAGCCGCTGCTACGGCCGCCGGAACGAAACCGGCGAAACGGAAGAAGGAATTTCGCAAGAAGAAGGAAAAACGTGTTGTGCCACACGGCGTCGTGTGCATTCAGGCGACCTTTAACAATACCATCGTGACGTTGTCGGATCCCGACGGCCGCGCCGTCAGCTGGGCCTCGGCCGGCTCGGTCGGATTCAAAGGCTCACGCAAGGGGACGCCCTACGCCGCCCAACAGGCTGCCATGATGGCTGCGGGCGTGGCGCGCGACCAGTACGGAATGAAGTCGGTCGAAGTGCGCGTGAAGGGGCCTGGAGCTGGGCGCGAATCCGCCGTCCGCGCCTTGGCATCCTCCGGGTTGCACATCAATGCCATCAAGGACGTGACGCCGGTACCCCACAACGGCTGTCGTCCTCCGAAGCGCCGCCGCGTCTGAGGAAAAGGAGAGGAGCAGTTGGCAAGACATCGCGAAGCCGTATGCAGGTTGTGCCGTCGGGAAGGCCAGAAGCTCTTTTTGAAAGGCCTCCGTTGCTTCACTGAAAAATGCGCGATCGAAAAGCGCAACTTCGTTCCCGGTCAGCACGGTCAGGCACGCCGTGCGAAGATGGTCGGTTATGGCGTGCAGTTGCGCGAAAAGCAGAAGATGAAGCGCACCTACGGGCTGCTGGAGCGTCAGTTCCGGTCCTACTTCGAGAAAGCTGTGCGCGCCAAGGGTCCAACGGGGTCGAACCTCGTAGTGATGTTGGAGCGCCGCCTGGACAACGCCGTCTATCGGGCCGGTCTGGCTGGGTCGCGTGCGCAGGCTCGCCAACTGGTGCTGCACGGCCACATTCGCGTGAACGGAGCGAAGGTGAATATTCCAAGCTATTTGGTTGCGGTCGGCGACGAGATCGCGCTCAAGAACAATATGCACGAAAATGCCATGGTGCTCGAGGCACGCAATCTCGCGCAAAGCCAAGGCCTCGCGCCGTGGCTCGATATCGATCGCGAAAACTTCAAGGCGCGCGTCGTGGCTTTGCCTCGCCGCGAGGATGTGCAGACGCCGCCAATGAACGAGCAACTGATCGTAGAGCTGTACTCCAAGTAACAACAATTTTTCAACGGTTGGTAGGCCCGCTGCGAGCGAGCCAGGAGGAAGGGCAACAATGTGGAAGGGATTTCAGAAGCCTAAGCGGTTGGCGGCAGAACCAGAGTCGCTCACCGATAAGTACGGAAAGTTTTCCGCGCAGCCGTTTGAGCGCGGCTGGGGAACCACGGTTGGAAACGCCCTGCGGCGCGCGCTGCTCAGCTCTATCGAAGGCGCAGCCATTACCGCGGTTAAAATCGAGGGCGTCTTGCACGAGTTTTCGCCGATCCCGGGCGTGGTCGAAGACGCGACCGATATTATTCTCAACCTCAAGCAGATTCCGCTGAAGCTCAACAACGACCAGCCCAAAACGATCACACTGCGCGTCGAAACACCCGGCCCGGTCACTTCCGGTAAAATCGAGGAGGATGCCGACATCGCCGTGCTTGACAAGAACGTCTACATCGCCACGGTGAGCGAAGGCGGCAAGCTTGAGCTCGAGCTGCGGGTGAAGAACGGTCGCGGCTACGTCGCCGCGGATCGCAACTTCGACGAAGATCTCCCGATTGGCTACATTCCCATTGACTCGGTCCATTCGCCGGTGCGAAAGGTCAATTACTCGGTCGAAGCGGCTCGCCTGGGTCAGATGACCGACTACGAGAAGTTGACCATCGAGGCCTGGACGAACGCGGCGATCACGCCGCAGGATGCCATCGGACTTGCCGCAAAGCTCATCAAGGACCACATGAGCATCTTCATCAATTTTGAGGAGCAACCCGAGCTTCCCGAAGAGGCGGTCGAGAATTACGCTGACCCGCGTCTGGAATACCTCGACCGCTCGGTCGAGGAACTCGAGCTCTCCGTACGTTCCTATAACTGCCTGAAGAACGCAAACATTCAGAATCTGCGCGAGCTCGTGCAGAAGACTGAGTCGGAAATGCTGAAGACCAAGAATTTCGGCCGGAAGTCTCTCAATGAGATCAAAGACATCCTGCAGAAGATGGGCTTGAGCCTCGGAATGAAGTTTGACGATCACGGGCGCATCATCTGGCCGCCGCTTCCCAGCCAGACGGCGCCTCTGCCATCGGAGGAAACCACGGCCCTGTAACGAGTTTTGCGGGCCGAGGACGAGAACATGAGACACCTCAAGGCAGGATCGAAACTGGGACGCCAACCCGCGCACCGGCGCGCGACCCTCCGCAATCTGGTGACAAACCTAATAGAGAGGGAGCGCATCCAGACGACGCTTCGGCGCGCCAAGGCCGCGCGGCCTCTCGCCGAACGAATGATCACGCTCGGCAAGCGGGATTCGCTCCACGCGCGCCGGCAGGCGGCCGGCTTCCTTATGACGGCGGCGGCGACCAGGAAGCTTTTCACCGATCTCGCACCGCGCTTCTCCGATCGCGCCGGCGGCTACACGAGAATCGTCCGCACCGGGTGGCGCATCGGCGACGGTGCCGAACTTGCCGTTCTGGAGTTCATCGGCTCTGAGTTGAAGAAGAAGGAGAAGAAGCCCAAGAAAGCCGCTGCGGAACAGGCTCCCGAAGAGAAGGAAAAGGAGGCCGCCGCCTCCCAACGCTAGCCGTAGCGATCGACCACGGCCCGCCCCGGCAGCCGCCTGAGCGGGTTTGTTTTTCTAAGCACTCGTCTCAACCGACTTTGGCTGTTGATTTCGTACGGGTCTGTATCGCGCAAATAGCGCCGCCACAATCTGCGCGGCGACCCCGCCCATGGTATCGAGCATGACGTCTCTAACAGCCGGTGTGCGACCTGGCACGAAAGCCTGGTGTAGCTCGTCGATCGACGCGTAGCCTGCGACAAGGAAGATCGCGAGGAGCGCCCAGCGTAGGTGCATCTCTCGCCTGATGCCGCGAATTCCGCGCAGGATCAGAAAGCCGAAAATAAAATACTCTATAAAGTGGGCACATTTGCGGAGGACGTGA
The DNA here is from genome assembly GCA_035622155.1 of Candidatus Acidiferrales bacterium. Lineage (GTDB taxonomy): Bacteria > Acidobacteriota > Terriglobia > Acidiferrales > UBA7541 > Palsa-295. The sequence goes on along the minus strand of DASPVW010000006.1, from coordinate 25,354 downwards.
TGAATCACAAGCAGCGTATCCCGAGTAAGCTGGGGGAACACCCAGTGCAGAATCGGAATAATGATCCGGCCGGTATTTTCCGCGCCGAACGCGCTTGTTGAAAATGCGGAAATGACCGCGGCCCAGGCCAGCGCGGGCCACCAACGCGTGAGCCAGTGCACTCTACTCCAACCGGTAGTTCGGTGCTTCGCGGGTGATGATCACATCGTGGACATGGCTCTCGCGCAAACCCGCCTGAGAGATTCGGATGAACTTCGCCCGCTCCTGTAAGTCCTTCAAATTCGCGGCGCCGCAGTAGCCCATGCCGCTACGCAGTCCGCCAACGAGCTGTTCGACCAAACCTGCTAGCGGGCCCTTGTACGGCACTTGGCCTTCAATCCCTTCGGGCACCGTCTTGCCTCGCTCGCTATCTTCTTGCGCGTAACGGTCAGCCGAGCCAGCCTCCATCGCACCCAGCGATCCCATGCCGCGGTAGGACTTGAAGGTGCGACCCTGATAGAGGATGGTTTCACCCGGCGACTCCTCCGTGCCGGCGAAAAGGCTGCCGATCATCACCGCCGAAGCCCCGGCCGCGATGGCCTTGGTGATGTCGCCCGAGAATTTGATTCCGCCATCGGCGATTAAGGGAACGCCCGATCCTTCTGCCGCACGTGCCGACTCGGCGATGGCTGTGATCTGCGGTACGCCCGCCCCCGTGACGACGCGTGTGGTACAAATCGAGCCTGGGCCGATGCCGACTTTCAGGCCGTCGACGCCCAGATTGATCAGCTCCCGCGTTGCTTCGGCCGTGGCGACATTGCCCGCTATCAGCTGCATGTCCGGCAAGCGATGCTTGACGGCGCCGATCGCATCCATGACGCGCGTGGTGTGACCGTGCGCGGTGTCGATGGCGAGCACATCCACCTTCTCGCGGGCCATCTCAACGGCGCGCTCGAGGAAATCTCCGGTCGCGCCGATGGCCGCCCCAACGCGAAGGCGGCCCTGCTCATCCTTGGTGGCGTTCGGAAACTCAAGTTTTTTCTGAATATCTTTGACAGTAATGAGGCCTTTGAGATTGAAATCGTTGTCAACGACGAGAAGCTTTTCGATGCGGTGCTTCTGCAGGATACGTTCCGCCTCATCGAGCGTCGTACCGACTGAGACGGTGATGAGATTTTCCTTCGTCATCACGTTGCTGACGGGCTGATCGAGATTGCGCTCAAAACGCAGATCGCGGTTGGTCAGGATGCCGACCAGGCGGTGACCGCGCGTCACCGGGAGGCCTGAAACCTTATATTTGTTCAGAATCTCTAGGGCCTGACGCACGGAGATCTCCGGCGAGATGGTGACGGGATCGACGATCATTCCGCTTTCTGATCGCTTCACGCGATCGACTTCCTCAGCCTGACGCTCGATAGTCATGTTGCGGTGGATGAATCCGAGCCCGCCCTGCCGCGCAATGGCAATGGCGAGACGCGAATCGGTGACGGTATCCATCGCGGCGGCAACGATGGGGATGTTCAGAGCGATCTGCCGCGAAAGAAGGGTGCGCGTGTCGGCTTGCGTCGGAAGAACCGACGATCTACCGGGCAACAAGAGCACATCATCAAATGTCAGCCCTTCCGGGATCAGGCGGTCGGTGAGTCGTTCACCAGCGCTCTCTTCCTTCATGGCCACAAAAAGCGCTTCTCTAGCCATCCGTTCCTCTCCCTGTTAAACGCAAAAGCCCAGCGCGGCGCGCCGGGCTTCAGAAACGTCCCTTGTCGAGAGCAACTTCATGAATCGATTCTGATTTTAGGCGCTTCGGCAGAGGAAAGCAAGGTATGCGAAAGAACCAGACTACTTTACTTGGCGTTTCGGTCGCCGATGACGCGGTGAACAAGTGGGCGGGGCGCGGGAGGTGCGTCGGCGATCTCCACGCTTTGCTCGATGAGTTTAGTGGCATGCGCCGCCCGTGATTCTGAGTTGTAATGCAGCGTGCAAAACGGCTCGCCGACCGAAACGCGATCGCCGACCTTTTTGTGCAATACAATTCCCACCGCGGGATCGACGCAGTCTTCTTTCTTCTCGCGGCCGCCGCCTAAAACGACACAGGCCTTGCCGACATCCTCGCATTGAATCGCTCGAATGTAGCCGCTTTTGTCGCTCGTCAGGTCGCTCGCATGCTTGGCGCGCGGAAGCCGGGTGGGATCCTCAATGGCTCGAGAATCGCCCCCCTGGAGAGCGACCATCTTGCAAAATGTCTCCAGCGCCTGGCCGGAGCGGATGATCCTCTCCGCGAGAGCTTTGCCCTCGGCGATCGCTTGCACACGACCGCCGAGATGAAACATCCACGCAGCCAGTTCGAGCGAAAGATCGCGCAAATCCGCAGGGCCCCGGCCGTGCAAGACCTCAGAGCACTCCTGGACTTCCAGCGAGTTACCGATTCGGCGGCCGAGGGGCTGTTCCATATCGGTGATGAGCGCGACGGTTTTCTTGCCCATGCGTTGGCTGGTTTCGACCATCAGTTCGGCCAGAAACACCGCGTCTCTCTCTGTTTTCATGAACGAGCCAGAGCCGGTTTTCACGTCGAGTACCAGTGCCTCGATACCCTCCGCCATTTTCTTGCTCATGATGGAAGCGCAAATCAGGTAGGGGCTCTCGACCGTGCCGGTGACGTCACGCAAGGAATACAATTTGCGGTCCGCTGGGGCGATTTCTGCTGTCTGTCCGATCATGGAGCAGCCACAGGCGCGCAGCACTTCGCGGAAACGCACCAGCGAAAGATCAACTCGAAAACCGGGTATCGATTCCAGTTTGTCCAGTGTGCCCCCCGTGTGCCCTAGGGCGCGTCCGCTGATCATGGGTACGACGAGCCCACCGGCAGCGACGAGGGGTGCGAGTACGAGCGAAGTTTTGTCCCCGACACCGCCGGTCGAATGCTTGTCGACTTTGGCGACCTTGAACTCGGAAAGATCGAGGATCTTGCCCGAGTGCAGCATGGAATCGGTCAGCGCGGCGGTTTCCGCGCGTGTGAGTCCGCGAATCAGCGCCGCCATCAGCCAGGCGGAAATCTGATAATCAGGAATCTCACCGCGCGTATAGCCTCGGACAAGATAGGCGATTTCGGCCGGAGAAAGCTCGTGGCCGTCGCGCTTTCGGCGAATCACATCGATCGTGCGAACAGCGCCTAGGGCGGAGGACTGTTCGAGCGCGCTCACTTGAGGCGGAAGCCCTCCGGTAGGAGTTTTTCGATGGGAATGGTTTTCCAGCCCTTCACGCCGCGGAACAAAACCATTGCGGTCGGGCCAAATTCGTAAATCACTTGTCGGCATGCGCCGCAGGGAGAACAAGGAGCATTGTGGTCATTGACGACCGCGATCGCCTCCACCTTCATTCGCGGTCCCAGCCGGGCAACAGCGGAAAAAATCGCTGTCCGCTCGGCGCAGTTGGTGACTCCGTACGAGGCGTTTTCCACGTTGCAGCCGGTGACCAAGACGCCAGTTGTGGTCAGCAGCGCTGCGCCCACGCGGAATTTCGAGTACGGCGCGTAGGCATTTTCCATGGCCGTGCGCGCTGCTCCGAGTAGGCGATCGCGCAGGTCGCTCCGAGAGTGTGAACGCATCATCCTTCGCTGCCGGAATCTCAAGCTAGCGTAGTAAGATTTGATGTCTATGTCGAGCCGAAACTCAGCTGCCGATCGCAAGCGACTGGCAGAAAGCTGGCAGAGCGTTGCGAGCCTGATCGACCACACGAATTTGCGTCCGGAGGCGACGCCCGACCAAATCGTGCGCCTCTGCGCAGAAGCCCGCGAGTTCGGTTTCGGCGCTGTCATGATCAACCCCTGCTATGTGGCTCTTGCTGGCGATCAGTTGCGCGGTGGTCAAGTCAAGGTGGGCGCCGTGGTCGGTTTTCCGCTTGGCGCAACGCTTACGATCGTGAAGGTGCTTGAAAGCCAAGAGGCCCTGAAGCTGGGTGCGCGCGAGATCGATATGGTGATGAACATCGGTTGGCTGAAAGCCGGCGAGAAGGAAGATGTTCGGTCCGATATTCGGGCCGTGGCTGAGGTCGTACACCCTGCCGGTGCACTCCTTAAGGTGATTCTAGAAACAGGACTGCTGACAACTGATGAGAAATTGCTGGCCTGCGAGATCAGCGAAGGGGCGGGCGCCGATTTTGTGAAGACGTCGACAGGATTTTTGGGGGGAGTCGCCACCGTTGAGGATGTGACACTGATGCGCGGGGCGGTTCGGATCGGAGTGAAAGCCTCGGGTGGGATTCGGACCGCCGCCGACGCTCGTAAGATGATTGAGGCCGGTGCCGACAGGCTCGGCACCAGCAGCGGCGTGAAGATCGTTGCCGAGCTCCGTGACGAGCTAGCCAAACGCTTGGGCGCACCCAAGGCCGGGGTCTGAGCGAAGCAGAAGCACTGCCACGCGCTAGCCTCCAGGTAAATCCTTCCGTTGGTAGTAAATTCGGGCATGTTCCTGGGCGAGTTCTGCGAAGCAAGCACCGTGATTCGAGAAGTTTACGGCACCGGATTTTTGGAAACCGACTTGCATGACAAAATATGGCGGTTTGGGCGCCGCTGACGGAGTTCCAGGTTCCCGGTTGACTTGCCGGTTCGGTGGAGCCCCTCTGATCCGCTCCCACTTGTGCTATCGGAAATGCAATCTAGACCGAAATCGACGGGGTTGACCCAGCCGCCCCGGCCGTTGCCCAGGGGTTCGAGTCCGAGGAGCTACAGGTCCCCATGAGCCAGATGTCTAGTCCAGCTGTCCATCTCCTCCGCTCGAAGTGGCGCGAACGGATCCAAGCCCTGCGTAACATTCCGCCTGTTCTTCGTATTGTTTGGGAGTCGGCTCCCCAAGCGGTAGGGGCAGGAGTGTTCTTTCGGCTCTTGCTCGCGCTGACCCCCGTCGCACTGCTGGCAGTAACGCGGTTCATTATCGACTCGATTTACGCTTTCCGGTCATATCATCAGCCGCTTCCGACCTATTTCTGGTGGCTGGTCGCACTCGAATTCGGCTTGGCATCGGCGGCGACGATTCTTGGGAGGCTCATTGATTTCTGCGACAGCGTGCTTGCCGATAAGTTCACCCGCCACATCAGCACGCAGATCATGGAGCATGCCTCGCGGCTCGACCTGACGCTTTACGAGGATCCAGCCTTCTGCGACAAGATGGAGCGTGCGCGAGTCCAGGGCACCGACCGCGTGATGATGATTCAGATGGCCGGGCGCTTGGTGCAACAAGCGATCACCACGGTGAGCTTAGCGGCCGGAATCTTTTTCTTCTCGCCCTGGCTGTTGTTTTTCCTGTTCATTTGCGTGGTGCCTGCCTTTGTCGGGGAGACGCATTTCGCCTTTCTCGGTTATTCGCTGAATTTTCAACAAACCACTCAACGGAGGTTACTGGAGTACCTGCGCGTTCTTGGTGGCAGTAAAGAAAGCGCCAAGGAGTTAAAGCTTTTCGGCCTGGGTCCTTTCCTGGTCCGCAAGTACAGGAATATCTCGGACGAGCTTCATCGCCAGACAGTCGGCCTTGCAAAACGCAAGCTCATCTTCGGCTCCCTTCTCACGCTGTTAGGCACGCTGGGTTATTACGGTACCTACGCCTATGTCATCTACCAGGCCGTGATCGGCGCTTGGAGTCTTGGCCAATTGACCTTCCTGGCAGGAGCGATCGCTGGCGCCAGTACAAACATTCAAGCGCTGTTCTCCACCTTCTCCGGCATTGCGGACCAAGCTTTGTTCTTGACCGACTTGCTGGATTTCCTTGCCGTCGAGCCTCGCATTGTCACCAAACCCGGCGCCATTGCCGCGCCGCGAATGATCCGACAGGGAATCGAGTTTAAGGACGTCTGGTTTGCCTATCCCTCTCATCCGAATCCGGTTCTGTGCGGCATTAGCCTCCACATCGCCCCGCAGGAGTGCGTCGCGCTGGTGGGAGAAAACGGGCAAGGAAAAACCACGATCGCCAAGCTCCTGACACGTTTGTACGATCCCACCCGGGGGCAGATTTTGCTCGACGGCATGGATCTTCGCGAATACGACCTGGAAGACCTGTGGAAAGAGGTAGGCGTCATTTTTCAGGATTTCATGCGGTATGACATGACGGCACAGGAAAACATCGCAATGGGACGCGTCGAGTCTGCCAACAATCGATTTCAAATTCGAGCCGCCGCGATGAAGAGCTATGCCGAGAATCTGATTCGGAAACTGCCTAACGGCTACGATCAATTGTTGGGCTGTCGCTTCGAAGGAGGGATCGAACTCTCCGGAGGAGAATGGCAAAAGATTGCGCTCGCGCGCGCACACTTGCGTGAGGCACAGCTGCTGGTTCTCGACGAGCCGACAGCAGCCCTCGACGCACGTTCCGAACACGAGGTCTTCAACCGTTTCACGGAACTTGCACGGGGCAAGATGACACTGTTGATCTCCCACCGATTCGCGACGGTTCGCATGGCGGACCGCATTCTCGTTCTAAAAGACGGCACGATCGCAGAACAAGGTTCGCACGATGAACTCGTGAGAAATGGCGGCCATTACGCTGAAATGTTCGAGCTACAGGCCGCCGGTTATCGATAGAAGGTGTGAATGAACTCGGAAATGGCTATCACGCAGCAATCGCCCCTGGATTTTCCGCTTGTCTTGCCTACGCCCAAGCCCGAGATCGTCCCCCCCCGACGAGAGGCAGCAAGCGATGAGGCGAACCGCGTCGACGAAGCGGTACGACGGCGGAGATTTGAGCCCCTCTTGCTGCGGCAGACGCCGGGCTGGCAAATCGTGGTGCGTGGAAACCCAGTCGACACCCTAGAGGCCACGTGGAAAGCTGCCTCGAAACGAATTGCAGAGATCGCCGAACGGATGCGGCAGGCGATCGCCGCTGGGAACGTACTCGAGGGAGAGGCGCGCATCGTTTCGGATAGTTTGACGCTTATCCGTGCCGCGCTGCTTGAATCCCACGCGGGGATTGCAGCCGCAAACCAGCTTCCCTGCGTTCAAAGCACGAAGCGCGACCCAGCGATGCCGCGCGCTCTTGCGGTGGCAACGGCCTATCTTGAATATGCCTGTTACACCTTCGAGGCAGGTGATTTCGCCGATTTTCTCGCGACCGTGCAAGACCGGATCTCCCTGCAGATGTCCGAGGTGTGGAGTCTGAAGTCATTTCTCAATCTTGTTCTCCTCGCACAGCTGGCAGAGGTCTGTTGGAGAGACCTTGCGATCGGAGCCCCCAGCCGTGCGGAGGCTCCCGCACCCCCAACGGCAGGCCATCGCCCAAGCGTTGTCGTCCAAAGCCTTCAGCAGCTGTCCGAAGTGGAATGGAAAGCGTTCTTCGAGCGAACGGCCACGGCCGAGCGCGTTCTACGGGGCGATCCCGAGGGCTCGTACCAGAGGATGGATTTCCAGAGTCGCGAAGCGTATCGGGCGATCATCCGAGAGTTCGCTGCACACTCGGATGCGACCGAGCAAGACGTTGCGAAGGCTGCGATCGATCTGGCGCGCGCGGCCCAGCAGACCCGCCATGCAAGTGTGAGAGTCAGGCAACGCAAAGCACACGTTGGCTACTACTTGATCGGCGCAGGGCGAGCGGTCCTCAAGGGTGCGATCGGTTACCGCGCACCCGTCCTTCGACGGATTCGAGACGCCGTCCTGGGGTCGTCCGATTTCTTCTACCTGATCGGAATCGAGCTGGCCACCCTGGCCGCGATTGTGCTGCTGGTCGGTTTTTCACATGTCAAGCCTTCCATCTGGGCTGTGGCTCTTTTTGTGCTGCCGGCAATCGAATGTGCCGTCACGACGATGAATTTGCTAGCGACGAGGCTCTTTTCGCCGCAGCGCCTCCCGAGATTGGATTTCGCAAAGGGTATACCGCCTGACTGTGTAACCGTCGTGGCCGTCCCAACTCTGTTGACCAGTGAGGCCCAAGTGCGCGCCGCCGTTCATGGCCTCGAAATTCGCTTCCTAGCAAATCGGGATGCCAACCTCCATTTCGCTCTGCTTACCGATCCGCCCGATTCAATCCATGAATTCGATGACAAGGACCAGCTGGCCAGCGTGTGCTCACGCCTGATTGACCAGCTCAACCAGAAGTACGGACGCGACGAAAAAGGCTCCTTTTTTCACTTTCATCGCCATCGCACCTACAACCCATCGGAAGGCCTATGGATGGGGTGGGAGAGGAAGCGCGGCAAACTGCTGGATTTCAACCGTTTGCTTCTTCACCAGAGCGATCCATTCCCGGTGAAGACGGGGCCTTTGTCTTTGCTCTCCCATGTTCGGTACGTGATCACACTGGATTTCGACACGCAGTTGCCAGCAGACGCAGCGCGTCGACTCGTGGGAACCCTCGCGCACCCCCTGCATCGTGCGATCATTGACTCCACCAGCAACACGGTCGTGGAGGGCTATGGGATTCTCCAGCCGCGGGTGGATATCTGTATTCGGTCGGCAAGTCGTTCTCGGTTTGCAGCTCTTCTTTCCGGCGATACCGGTGTCGATTTCTACACGCGCGCCGTTTCCGACGTTTATCAGGACTTGTTTGGCGAGGGCATTTTCACGGGCAAAGGGATCTACGAAGTCGAGACCTTTCACAAGGTTCTGGAGCACCGGTTCCCGTGCAATGCGGTCCTGAGCCACGATTTGATCGAGGGGGTCTACGCTCGCAGCGGGCTGGTATCGGATATCGAGGTTGTAGACGACTATCCATCTCATTTCAGCGCGTATAGCAGGCGCAAGCATCGATGGGTTCGTGGTGACTGGCAGATCATTTTTGGGCTCTTTCCGCGCGTACGGAATTATTTCGGGGAACTGGTCCGAAATCCACTGAGCCATATATCGCGTTGGAAGATCCTTGACAATCTGCGACGCAGCCTAATGGATGGTGCAATCTTTCTCCTGTTCCTGTCTGGCTGGTTCTGGTTTCCCGGTGCGCCGGCCTACTGGACGCTCGCGCCGCTGGCCTTGATGCTATTTCCGACCTACTTCCAGTGCATGCTTACGTTGTTGACTGCCCGAAGCGCTCTCGGCAAGATGCAGTTTTGGAAAAATCTATGCGCCGACCTAATCATTGAGCACTTCCGGGTTTTCTTCCGATTGACATTTCTTTGCCACCAGGCCCTTGTGAGCATCGATGCCGTCGTCCGAACCCTTATTCGCATGAAATTTACACATAAGAGGCTTCTACAGTGGGAGACAGCTGCTGACGCGGAGGTGGGAAAGGTCGACAGCCTCGTCGATGTATACCTGAAATGGAGTCCTATGGTATCACTGGCCATTGCCACTCTGATCTTTGTGGCTCGCCCAGATTCTCTCAAGGCTGCACTGCCGGTGCTGATCCTCTGGGCTTTATCCAACAGCATCTCGAAATGGCTCAATCAACCGCAACGGGCTGGGGAATCGCGCATCGACCCCAAGGACCGCGCCTTTATTCGAAACGTCGCGCTCAGAACCTGGCGGTTCTTCCGCGAGTTCAGCACTCCGGAGGAAAATTGGTTGGTTCCGGACATTGTGCAACAGACGCCCCCGCTGGTTGCGCACCGTGTTTCCACCACGAATTTGGGGCTTCTGCTGAATGCGCGGCTCGCAGCGCTGGACTTCGGATTCTTGACGCTCCGGGAATTCATTGAGGACACCAGCAGGACGCTCGGGACCGTGGAACGAATGCCAAAGTTTAGGGGTCAGCTCTACAATTGGTACACGACAGATACACTCGAGCCTGTCGAACCATTCTTTGTGTCGACAGTCGATAACGGCAATCTTGTCGCGAGCCTCTGGACTTTGAAACACGGTTGCCTGGGCGCCACGAAACAACCCTTATTTCGCGCAGCTCTGTGGCGGGGGATCCACGATCTCGTCGACGTGCTCGTCGAACTGGCCACTTCTTCCGGGAACGCTGAGCTGATTTCTGCCACGAATGACCTGAGCCAGCGGGTGCGGGAGCTGTCGGGTCCTGACATGAACCGTTTCGACGCCCTGACCGCTCTGGACATCGATGTTGCGATCTTCTTAGACAAGATCTCCAAGCACGGAGCGAGTGCTGAAATGGCCTGGTGGGCCCACGAGTTGTCGCTGCGGGTGGCAGGGCTGACGCATCTCGTCGAGGAAATGGCGCCCTGGCTGCTGGTTCGGTTTTCCAGGATCGATCAGGTGCAGAGCATGAAGAACTGGCGATTGCTGGGAAGCCTCACGCTCGAATCGGCATCGATGGTTTACGAGGAGCTGCGCGCGAAAATGCGCAAGGTTACGTGCGGTCGCGAAAACACCGATGTGGACTTATTATGCGAGGCTTTAGAGAGGTCCCTCGATGTGGCTCAAAGCATGAGGAATCGGCTTGGCGCTCTGGCCGAGTCGATTCGATCGATGACAGATGAAATGGATTTCGGTTTCCTGTACGACCCCAAGAAAAAACTGCTTTCCATTGGCTACGACGCAGGCCGAGGGTGCGTGAGCAAATATCACTATGATCTGTTGGCATCGGAGGCACGCACCGCTGTTTTTGCCGCCATTGCCAAGGGCGACGTTCCGCAGGAGAGTTGGTTCGAGCTTGGAAGATCGTCGGCGAACTACAAGGGTGGAGCCGTGCTCCGCTCATGGACGGGTACAGCTTTTGAATACTTGATGCCGTTCCTCTGGATTCGGACTTATCCGAATACACTATTGGAGTGCACCGCCCGCGGTGCGATTCGGGCCCAGCAGCGGTTTGTGGACGGCCTCGGAATCCCATGGGGAATCTCCGAATCGGCCTGCCACGAGCGAAATCCTGACGGTCATTATCGTTACCACGCGTTCGGTGTGCCCGACCTAGCGATCAATCGTGACGACTGCTCAGGTGATATCGTCATCACGCCCTACGCCACGTTTCTGGTTCTTCCCTTTGAGGCGCCAAGCGCTGTGAGAAATCTCAGAAGGATGAGGGAGCTTGGCTGGCTTTCGGTTTACGGATTCTACGAAGCGGTGGATTTCACGCCGCGACGAATCGGCGGAGGGAAGGATCACGAGATCGTCTGCAACTGGATGGCCCACCATCAGGGCATGATTCTTCTTGCTGCAGCTAACGCCCTTTGCGATTCCGTGATGCTGCGCCGCTTCCACGCTGAGCCGTGTGTGGCAGCCCACGAGCGCCTGCTTCACGAACGCCCTCCGCGCGTACTGCCGATCGAAGAAAAGGCAGGCGAAATTCCAGCAACCGCGCCCAAACGTCTGGAAACCGCCCCGGGCCAAACCAAGCGACATTCGGGATTTCGCGTCGTGACATCCAAGGCACTGTGAGCCTGATCCCGGTGGACGCACCTGGCCGCACCTGCGTCTTGAGCTTGTGCCTTGCTCTGGCTTGCTTTGCGCCGCACGCCAGAACGCAAACGGACTCTGTCTCGCCCAAGTCCCGCGCAGACGTTGTGGAATCGATCTTCGTCGATCCATCGGCCGCCGCCCACCCGTTTCCGCACTATTGGGAACAAATGTTCGGTTCGGGCCGGGCGATTTTGAGCTTGCGAAGCAGCTATCGAGCCGATTTGCGTCAGCTGAAAGCCGCTACCGATGTCAAGTACATCCGCTTCCATGCCATTTTCGACGACGAGGTCGGAGTGTACGACGAAGACGCGCAGGGTCACCCTGCGTATAACTACTCCTACGTGGATCAGATCTACGACGGCTTGCTTGCCAATGGAGTGCGCCCGTTCGTCGAGCTAAGCTTTATGCCTCGCAAGCTAGCGGCTGAGCAGATCGTCCATGCCTTCTGGTACCGGCCGATCGTTTCTCCTCCCAAATCGTGGGAGGGTTGGAAAGATCTCGTTTCGCATTTCGCGAGACACCTAATCGACCGCTACGGAATCGGGGAAGTGTCCCAGTGGTATTTCGAGGTGTGGAATGAACCAAATCTCGACTTTTGGGCGGGACAGCCCAAGGAGGAGTCCTACTACGAGCTCTACGACGCGACCGCCAGGGCGCTAAAGGGCATCAGTCCGCAGTTGCGCGTCGGAGGTCCTGCGACGGCACAAGCCGCGTGGGTGGATCGATTCATTCGGCATTGCGCGCAAAATCATATTCCCTTCGATTTCGTCTCAACGCACGTTTATGGTAACGATTCAGCAAAAGACGTATTTGGCACCGACGAATCCATCCCTCGCTCGCAGATGGTCTGCCGCGCAGTCCAGAAAGTCCATGACCAGATACAACAATCTCCACGACCTCGCCTACCACTTGTTTGGAGTGAGTTCAACGCCAGCTACAAAAATGAGCCGGACGTTACAGACTCGCTCTTCATGGGGCCTTGGCTTGCCGACACGATCCGCCAATGCGACGGTTTGGTCGACAGCATGTCGTACTGGACGTTTTCCGACGTCTTCGAGGAGCAAGGTGTTGTCAAGCGGCCCTTTTATGGTGGGTACGGGCTCATTGCGGAGGACGGTCTGCCGAAACCATCGTTTAATGCGTTCAAGCTTTTGCATCAGCTCGGCACAGAGAGGCTCGCCAATGATTCCACCTCCGCGCTCGTGACCCGAAGCGATCACACGCTGCTCATCGCCGTTTGGAACCTGTTTTTGCCCGAAGAGCCGGGGGAGCCCAAGAACGTCAGGATCGTGGTGAAGGGGCAAGCGGGGCGGTATCGGGCGCTCGTCCATCGTCTGGACTCGACGCACGGCTCGTTGCTGGCCGCCTATGACAGTCTGGGGAAACCCACCTATCCGACCTCACAGCAAATCGCCGAGCTCCGAAATGCAGCTGAGCTCCCGCCGCCGGAGACGGCGACCGTGTCGGGAGGAGAGCTTACGCTGCGACTCCCGCCGCAAGGCCTGGCCTTGATCGAACTGCAGGAACGGTAGAGCTTACACGCTAGGAGCCCGCAGGGCCCGTCGGTCGGCGATACAACTTCAAACCCGCCCGTTCCATGCCGCGCGTGGCCTCGGGATTCTTCATGAAGGTATTCCACACAAATCCTGTACGCACGTTCTCCGCCATCAGCATGGTGATTCCCGTGTCGATTCCGATGACGTCGGTGTCGTACCACCCGGTCAACGGATTGAATGCATCGACGAATCCGTATCGGCTCCAAGCCCGGTCTCCGTAACGATTCTTAATCGTCTCCAACACCGTAAGGGTTTCCTGTGGGAGAAACGGCAAGGATCCTCCTGCGGCGCACGGAACGACGGTTCCATCAATCGGCCCGGTGGCCGGGGGACCTCCCCACACCACGTACCCCTTCACCGAATCCGAAGCGGTGATACCCCAGAGCTTGTCCGTGTAACTGGGAAACTCGGAATGAAGGTCCATGCAGAAGCGGCGGTGAACGATGGTGGCTGTGGCTGAATTTTCAAAATAATCGGCGTACTGGTCGCGCTTGTCGCGAAAATCGAACCAAGCTTGTGAATACTGATGGATGAATAACGGTGCGAAGGAACCGATGTATCGAATCCCATCGTATTCAAAAGGCATTCGTTTCCAGGCCGTCCAGGTGGCCGGCGCCAGCGGGTAGGTGGAAGAACCCAACCCCAATAGATACATCATCATCATTTCGCTGTAGTTGTCCCAGCGGTATTGCAGAAATCCCGTTTCGGGAGTCCAGCCGTGCGGGAGAATGGGAGTGTCCTCTGAGAGCCAGGTCCAGTCGACACGATTGAAAATTTCCGAAGCCAGCTCGCTGATCTCGGAGTATTGGAAGTGTGTACGGCACGTGAGGACTCCGCACAGAAGGATCGCTGTGTCGATCGAAGAAACCTCTGAATCCCAGAGCCTTTCACCTGTATTCACGTCGGCCCAGTGATAGAAAAAACCACGATGGTTCGGCAGCTTTTTCCAAAGAAAACGCAACGTGTTGAGTACACGCCCCCGTGCTTCCCCGCGTGCTACGTAGCCACGCTGGTCGCCGATCGACAGGGCGGTAAGTCCGAAACCGGTAGCCGCGATGCTCCCAAGCGAGCTCTTGTCCGGCGAGATCGCGTTACAGCGGTCACGCACGATTCCTGTATACGGGTTGGCCTGTTCCCAGAAAAAGCGAAAGCAGGCGCTCTCGACCGCCTCTAAAAAGGCTTCGTCGACTTGAAAAAGAGGTACGTTGCCCGCGGCGGCCGGTGGCTGAGATTGTTGGGCAGACGATGGCCAGGCTGCAAGCAGGACGCCCGGCTGAGCCAGCGGCCAAAGGGCGCTTGCATCCCTGACCTCCTTGAGCAGTTCCCGACGCGAAATTCTTCTCGGGCTCACAGGTCGAGCGTGCACAACACTGATTATAGACGCGAAGTCTAGCGGCGCGAGAGTATCGCTCTCGGCACTTTGCTAAAATTATTCCATGAGATCCATCAGCACTCGTGGCGGAGCCAAGACTTGGATTGTTTCCATTGTTGCGAGTTTGGGAGTGGTTCTGCTCGTCGCGTTGGCCGCCGTCGTCACGCACTACCTCCGAAAGCCGATATACCTTAAAGGGGCCGTCATACAAAAGGACCCAGACCCCAGAAAGCAATCCCCGATTACGAATGTGGAAATCAGCGCAGCGGATAATCTCTCGGCCTCGAGCATCAAGTCCGACTTTTCGGGATACTTCCGGCTCGGCTTGCGTCGCGGTGTCAAGCGTGGCCAGAAGATCACTCTCCAATTCCGCCATCCTGATTTCCAGCCCGTCGATCTCCCGGAGGTTGTGAGCGACGAGTTGTATATCGTATCCATGGAACCGCTCCATCCGGATATCGAAATGGAATCCGACGGACCTGAGACGATTGTCGCGAACGTCTTTGTCAGGTATTCCATCGAATCAACTGCCGAGGTAAATGTCGGTGCCGGAGTCACGACCTTTCAAGTTGTGAACACAGGGAACGTGCCGTGCCATCAACATAAGCCCTGTTCACCCGACGATCGATGGAAGGCGGCTATTGGTTCGGCCTCTCTGGACGCCGGACAGGGAAATATCTTCGAAAATGCGCGGGTTTCATGCATTGCTGGGCCTTGTCCCTTCGTCAAGATCGTATCTGATAATTTTTCACAAGGAGGGCGTACCATCCAAGTTTCCGTCCTGGGATGGTCCGATACGACAACGTTTCTTTTTCAAGCCGAGGTGTTCCGCCAAGAGATTAACGACATTGTCCGAGAATCCTACCCGGTGATTTTCGGCCGAGCGCTGAACTTCAGCCTGCCTGGTGCGGCGGAAGGACCGACTCTTGAGGCCGAGCTCGATGGAACTAAGATCGTTTTCCCGTTGGGTCCATCCCCGATCCTCAGCTGGGCGGCGTGCAACGTTCGAGTGGGAAAGGACCAATCCAAGAGTTACCGTTGCGAACTGAAGCCAGGCTACCGGTTTCGATGATGTCGGAGCCTCTGGAGCAGACGACGGCCCGTTCGACTCGGAGCACAGAATCACTCCGGTCTGTTGCTGAGACGACGATAATACGCGGCGACAGCTTCCTCGTATCCGGCTGGGATCGGGAGCGATTCGCTGTTGCGAACCTCTCCCGCCTGCTTACCCTCGGAATCGCGCCGCAACTGCAGTTCAAGCTTGTCGACATCGCTCAAAACCTGACTGCGGAGCCGCTCGACAATCGCCGGATTGCCCGGGAACCGGCTCGGGTCCAAGCCTTGCATCTCGCGGATCAGTTCCTGCACCTGGCGAAGTGATTCGGGGTCATCCTTGACGGTTTGGCGAAGGCGATCAAGCTCCGCCACACTCTCGCGGTAGGCGCGCTCGGGAGGGATGGGCGCCGTATCAGCAGAAGGGGGCGAGGGCAGCTGACCATAATAGCGGTTGTTGCCCGTGTTCATCGCCCCGTACACCGGGCCTCCATACGCTCCGCCGAGGTCGTGAACGAAATCTCCGACATTGCCCGTGGCGCCGGCGCCCGTCGGGCTTCCCGCGCGCTCTGACTGCCTGGCACCCGAGGCATTGCCGCCGTCGCGGCTCAGAGCCTCCAGCCGCATCCGAAGGTTTTCGACTTGATCGAGCGCGCTTTTCGAGCCGTCGCGATCGCCGTTGCCAGCAGCCTGCTGCGCCTCCCGGACCTGCTGGCTGAGTTTCTGCAAGCCGGAGCCGATCTCTGATTCGCTACCGTTGCGATCTGGATTGATGCCGCGGCGAAGCCAGTCCGCACTGCGCTGGATTCGCGTGTCCAGATCTGATTGATCCAATTCTCGTAGGGCATCGCGCAGCTTCGAGGCGGCGGCTCGATCATTCGAAGAAAGATCGCGCACCGCGTCGCGCAACTGTTTTTCGACGCTCGAGAGATCGTCGGCCAAGCGCTGACGATCGTCGGCCAAGCTTTCCGGGCTCTCACTGGCCGCATCCCTCTGCCCGTTCGCCATGGCGTGTATTCGATCCGATTGTTTGCGCTGCTCGCTTGCGAGGCGTTCTGCCTCGCCGGCAAGCGTGTCCAGACGCCCTGATTGGTGCTGACGTTGAGCGCTCCCAAGCAAATTCGTAGCCTCGCGAAGTCGCTCCGCGGCACGGCGAGCATCGGCCTGGCTCTGCGGCTGGGAAGAGGCGCGCCGCATGTCTTCACCTGCTTGGCGAAGTTGATTGAGCGCGCGTTGGACACGCGGGTCCGAAGCACTTCCGCTTTCCCCAGATTGCGATGGACCTGAAGATGGGCCGCCTTGGGCAGCGCTCATCTGGTTATTTCGGGAGAGCTCTTCGATCTGGCGCTGCAATTGCTCGGCCTCGCGGCGCAGCATCTCTTGCTGCCAGCGCTGTTGCGGAGTCTGGGCTTTGTTCTGTGACGCTAGTTCATCTTGGCGGCGCGCCAGTTCATCCAGCTTGCGTAGCGCTTCATCGATCTGCTGGTCACGTTGAGCCTGCGAATTCGCGGTCTGAGCTGTCTCGTACTGATTTTTTTGCGTGTCAAGCTCCAGGTCAAACAGGCTGGCAAGGTCGCGCCCAGCGCTTCCCGAGCCACCCGCAGCGCCCGCGCCGGCATTGCCGAAAGCCACCTGGATCTGACGAAACGTGGCCTCGGCACGCAGGAGATATTCCAGTGCCTTTTGTTCGTCCGGTAGCGCTTCTTTCCATTTCTGCTGCTGTAATTTTTGCGACGCTGGGCCCATGGCTTCGGCAGCAGCGTTCATGTCTTTCTGGAAACCAGTGAACTCATCGTTCTCGGCAATCAGGCCGCGCATTTCAAGACGACCCGCCAACGAGATCGCTTGCTCGCGCAGCTTCGATTGAACACCCGACAAGAATTTCGCGTTCTCGGCGGCCCGCTCGGCAGCACTTTGCTTGTCGCCGAGCTGCTTCCAGGTTGCACCGATGATTTCTTTCTGACGCTGCGAAATCTCATCGGGC
Organism: Candidatus Acidiferrales bacterium; assembly: GCA_035622155.1. Classification (GTDB taxonomy): domain Bacteria; phylum Acidobacteriota; class Terriglobia; order Acidiferrales; family UBA7541; genus Palsa-295. The sequence continues at coordinate 8,138 of DASPVW010000006.1, read as the reverse complement.
GCGTTGCCAACTCCTCCTCCTGCGCCGCCACCCATTTGCTGGGACTGGGAGTACTCGCGCTCGAACGGCTCGGCCTGAATGAAGAATAGGTCGGTTCTAGATTCCGCGTGAGCGTCTTTGGCCGTGGCGTATACGCTAATGACGTCGCCCGGTACGACTTTAAAATCTTCCAGAGAAATCGTCGTCGAGGCGTCGGCGGTTTTGTCTCCTTTGCGTTTGAGCAAGTCCACGGTTCGCTCGGGACCTCCATTGACCGAGTAGTGCAGCCCCAAGTCGTTCAGCCCAAACGCATCATCGGCTCTTACCGAGACGGTGACTTCCTCGATGGGACTTGCGCGGTAATCCCCGGCCGGCTTCGAGATGACCAGGTCCGGTGGGTCCGCCTTGCTTGCCTCAATAAAGTAGTCTTCCGATATTCGGACGGACTGGTCACGGTCAAGCGCTGCGAGGTGGTAGGAACCGTCCTTAGCGATCCGGATCGTGGCTTGGTAGACATTTCCGGTGGCGTGAGAGAGCGAAATTTGACGATCATCGTCGAGGATGAGAACACCCCTGCCTAGGGCACGGTCCATCGTGATCTCGAGGTTGGCCTCCGTGCCCTCGATCGCGCGCAAGTCGCCCCCACGCTCTTCGACGACAGGTCCCATACCCGTCCACGGGGGGTAGCGGTAGGTGACGCGAATCTGCTTCACCGACGGCATATCGGTCACTCGGATCTTGAAGTGGCGCGAACGCAGGGGGCCGGCCTCCACGTAATACTCGACGCCCTCGGGGATTCCCGCAAAAAGAAACTGGAAGCCCGAGGCGCCCGGCTGCGGCTGCATGGAAAGCTGTTCCCATTTGGTGGTGCTTTCGTAGCGCGCGTAGATGCGCGCACCGGTCACCTGGATGCCGCGGGGCTGGACCGTGACAAGCTGATCCGCATTGCGGCGCACCGTAGCGTCGCCGGGACTGACGTGAATGTCGTACAGGGGAGCGGCCCCGGCATCGCCCATCCACAAAAGTGCCGCTCCGTAGCCGAGGTAACCAGGCCCCGCCACGATCATCCAGATTAGAACTGCCGCGGCCCCGAGAGCGGCGCCGAGTGAAACCAGCAGTTTCTTATTGGGGACCACGATCGCAGGCTGGGCTTTGCGAGCCAAGGTTAAGGTGTCGGCGGCCAACAGCTCGGCGAACGCCTCGCGATCATCGGAGCTGCGCTCTGCCAGAGTGACGAGACGCTGCTGGAACTCAGGAAAGGCCGCTTCGGTCTCCGATGCGGCGCGACGGCGATTCAAACGAAGCAGGGGAAGAACGCAACACAGCGCAACGGCGCAGGCAACGATGAGCGAAAGCACGACCCTCGCACCCGCGAGACTCGCGCTGGAAAACGCAAGGGCCTTCGTGATCAGGACCAGGACGAAGGTGGTTAGCAGAGCGGACGCTGCGACGATCGCGCAGCCGATCAGGAGCGCATGCAGCCGCAACCGACGCTTCAATTCGTCGATATAAGCATCGAGCTGCTTGCGCGCGGTCATGGCTTCTCGGCCTGCGCGACCAGGTACCGGGCGGCTAGCAGCGACTCGCCCAGGGCTGCCACAAGCACCAACACCATAGCGTACCACCAAAGGCTCTGCGGTCTCTTCGGTTCCTGATGTTTTCTCAGGTTCGCTTGGGCGGGCGGATTTGTGCCGGCTTGTCCGCTCCAGAGTGCCAGAACGTCCTCCGGAATCGGTTCCAGGTCCGACTCCCGTCGATCGGCGTTCACGCCGACCAGACTTTCCTTGCCATTTGCCAGCCGAACGCTGTAAAAACCGGCGCTGGTTAATTGATAGGACTGCTTAGAGGCTGCTTCCTCGAGAGATAGGGGACGGTGCCCTGAAGGATCGATCACTTCCACGCTGACCGCCTCGTCTTTGGTTGTGCGTAGTTCCAGGGACGAGTCGACCAATCGAGAGCCATTTTGGTCCTCTGATCCCGAGAGGTATCGAGCCACTTGTCTGACAAAGGGTACAAACACCGGCTGGACAGGAAAGTCGTTTGTGAGATCATCCAGACCCGAGGCAAAAAGCAAGGAATGCCCCTCTCCCATTCTCTTGTCCAGTAGAACAGGCGTTTGGTCGGCGAGCCTGGCGATGACACGCGAACTGGAGGAGTCCACTAGGACGGCGTAGTAGAATTTCACGCCCGCCCAGCCTTCACTGCTCTGCATCGAAGGATGCGACGTGTCGACTTCGCCGACCGTGGTGAATCGTTCCCCTTCCCGTGCATAGTCCCGCGCTTCGACAACCTTGTCGTCCACGACAGGAATACGGCCCCGATGGGCCGCAGACGTTCCCATGGCAATTAACACGCTCCCGCCGCTTCGAACATATCGCGATAGGTCGTTTTCAAATTGCGGCGGTAAGGAAATCACATCGGAAAGTACGACAAAGGCATATTTTGAAACCGTCGTCTCGGACACGCGGTCGACAGCCACACTGTCCAAGGTGAAGGATGCCTCGGCGGCCGAAGCCAGCGCTTCTCCGAAAAAGAGCGGGGAACGTGAATCGGTTGATTGATGAACGAAGAGGACAGGCTGCGGATCGGAACGCTGGACGGCAAACACGTAGTCATCGTCGGCCGCCAGAGAGTCGGCCGAATCGATCCGGATTTCGCAGCGGCTCCAACCATACGGCACATTCAGTGACGGAAATTCTACGGTCGCACGCCCCCCCGCCGGCACCTCTACTTTGCGGCTGTCGACGATTTTTCCGTTTACGATAAGCGAAGCCGTTCTCGCCGCCGCCGAGGTGTGATAGCCGGCGATGACAGCTTGCACATGCGCCTTTTGGGGATCCCAGACCTGGCCGGGAGCGTGGACACTCTCAACGGTCCAGTTCGGCTGCGTGTCCTTCGCCACCGCATGGAGGATGAGGGAAACAGGGGTTGGAAGGGCCATTTCCTGAAAGCTCGCGGGCATGTCGCTTTTCTGCATGTCGCTGAAGAAGTGCAGGTCGATCGGTACACGTGTCGTCTCTTCGATCGAGCCAACCGCCCGGGCGAGCTCACCGAAGCTGGCGCGTGAATCTCCAGGCTCAATACCCTCCACGACAGCCCGCAGTGACGTGGAATCCTGAATGGGTTGAGTCATAACATGCAATTCCGAGCCCAGTGTCGCGATTTGGGCGTTCTCCCCTGGGTTCCGCGAGTCCAATACCGAGATGGCCTCGCGCTTGGCGTCTGGTAAACGAGACCCGGCGCGCATGCTGAAAGAGTTGTCGATGACCAGAAGCATTTGGCGATCGCCCGAACTGGCCACCGTGCGCTTGACGTAGGGATTGGCAAAGGCCAGCGCCAAAAGTACCAGCACGGCGAGCCGAAATGACAACAGCAGCAGGTAGCGGAGCCTGCGATGGCGAATCGAGCTTTGGGTTCGCTGCTCGAAAAACATCAAAGAACTGAAGGGATGCGGCGTCGTCGTATGGCGCCGCAGAAGATGGAGGTAGATCGGCAGGGCCGCCGCGGCCGCGCCAATCAAAAACCAGGGAGAGAGGAACCCCATTCAGTTCCTCCCTTGTCGAATCGTGAGGTACTGCCTCAGCGCAGCGTCGAGCGGACGATCCGTTACCAACAGGCAGTAATCCATCCGTGCCTCGCGCGCACGATCGCCCAGAGCCGTGATATGCGCCTGAATTTTCCTCGGGTATTCCTCGCTCGCATACTCGGGCGTGACTTCCATGTGATGGTCTGTCTCGAGGTCAAACAGGATCGCTGGCCCGGGCAGATCGGGCCGAAGTTCCTTGGGATCGAGTACATGGAACAGGACCACTTCATTGCCGTGAAATCGGAGCGGCTCGATGGTGCGGATGATTTTCTCCGGTGACTCATAGAAATCGGAAATGATCAGAACCAACCCGCGTCGCCGCAGGAATTGCTGGAAGTGATTGAGCGGCTTGGCAAAGTCGGTTCGAGCGCGGGGCTCGGCAAGCTCCAGTCCATGGAGAAGCCGGTTGATTTGTCCCTGCCGCGTGGATGGGCGAATGTAATTTCGGACTTCGTCGTCGAACACGATTAAGCCCGCAGCATCGCGTTGATTGTGGATGGCGAGATAAAACAAACAGGCGGCCGCAAAACGAGCGTAGTCGATCTTGCTCACCTTGCCCGATGTGTAGTTCATCGAATTGCTTGCATCGAGAAGGACTGTGAGCAAGCTGTTGGTCTCGCCGCGATACCTCTTGAGATAGGCGCGCTCGGTGCGCGCGAAAACATTCCAGTCGACATGGCGAAGATCGTCGCCAGGCGAATAGGCGCGATACTCGGCGAATTCCTGGCTGAAACCAAAGTCCGGAGACCTGTGCAGGCCGGCGACAAATCCATCCACGACAGTCCTGGCGATAAGGTCCAGGCTGGAAATCTCGGCTAGGACAATCGGATCGAGGAAGCGCTGCACGATCAGGCCCCTTTCGGAGGAGGCATGTGCTGAAGAAGGCGTTGCAGAATCTCGTCCGAGTCGGTGCGGTCGGACTCGGCGTGGAAGTTCAATAGGATCCGGTGACGAAGAACAGGAATGGCCATCGCCGTAATGTCTTCGTAAGCAACGTGGTAGCGCCGACGCGACAAGGCACGAGCCTTTGCGGAAAGAACGATGAACTGTGCCGCCCTTACGCTGGCCCCATAGTTCACATACTTCTTCACGAACTCGGGTGCCTCCACATTCTTAGGCCGCGTGGCGCGAACCAGGTTCACCGTGTAGCGAGCCAGCGACTCGGCGATCGGCACCATGCGGATCAATCTCTGGAAATCGAGAATCTCTTCCGCGTTTGTTACCGCCTCAATGTTTGCCGCATGAGTCGTCGTGGTAAGGTCCACTACTCTTGCTTCCTCTTGTGCACTCAGGTAGTCGAGAACCGCGTTGAACAGAAACCGATCCAGTTGCGCCTCGGGCAGTGGGTACGTTCCTTCCAGTTCGATGGGATTCTGTGTGGCCAGAACGAAAAATGGCATAGGCAGCTTGTAGTGATTGCCGCGAACCGTGCAGGACCACTCCTGCATCGCTTCCAGCAACGCAGACTGTGTCTTGGGAGGCGTGCGGTTGATTTCGTCGGCCAGCAAAACATTGCCGAAAATGGGGCCCGGCACGAACGTCCAGAGGCGCCGCCCCGTTTCGGGATCCTCTTCGATGATGTCAGTGCCGGTTATGTCGGAGGGCATCAGGTCCGGTGTAAACTGAATTCTGCGAAAGACCAGTCCCAGCGTCTGCGAGATGGTGCGCACCATCAGGGTCTTGGCAGTGCCCGGGAGCCCTGTGATCAAGCAGTGGCCGCCCACAAAGAGCCCTATCAGGATCTGATCCAGAACTTCATCCTGGCCAACGATGACCTGGTGAACTTGGGAGAGGATGGCGTCGCGAACTGCCTGGAAGCGCGAGACGCGCCTCTGTAGTTCCTCAGACTCTAATTTGACTTCCGTCGGGGTAGCCATCGCTCATTTCCCTTTCGTGTTGGCCTGTAACTGCAAGAGCAGTTTCTGAGCCGGACGGTAATCCGGCGCTGCTTCGAGCGCTTGCAGGACGTTTTCTTGCGCCTTCTCCGTCTGGCCAGCTGCGAAATAGGCTCGGGCCAGGTTGAACTGTGCGGAAGCTTTGTCGGCGGGCTGCATGGCGACCACGGCTGCGTATTCGCGAATCGTACCGGGATAGTTTCCCTGCTCAAACCACAAATCTCCCAGAAGTCGATGCAGAGCCTCATCGCTCGGATAAATATCGTTGATCCGATCCAATGTTTCCGCAGCCTCTTTGCCGTTTCCCAGTTCTTGCTCGAGAGAGGCAAGCTCTTTGAGCGTCGCCGGGTTGCGTCCCCCGAGTTTCTCATAGGCGATGAGCACGGTCGCCGCCGCCTGTTTGTCTCCCTTGGCTAGATACGCCTCCGCCAAAAATTCGTAGACGTTTGCATCATATACATAGTCCGGATAAAGACGCCGACATTCCTCGCCCTTGGTAAGAACCTCGTCGTATTTTCGATTTTTTGCCAGCTCCGCTGTGTCCTTCAGACCCTGCCGCCACTGGTCAAAGCCGGTGGCTTGCTTCCCAACCGCCTTGTCGAGCCATGCGAGAAACTGTCGGTCAAAATCCTCGGGCGACACCCCGAGATCGTGCCGGATGACATCGGGTGTGCTCTCCAGCTTTGCGAACGAGTGCACCATTGCGACCAGTTTATCCGCACCCCAACGGTTCTGAATGTAGTCGCACATTTGACCTGCTTCGTAATAAGAGACGACCACCTGTGCCTCGTATTCAGGGCGAACAAACCCGCGATCGAGTTCGCTCACGGGAAGCAATTTCTTGTCGCGGATCGCGAGCAGAATCTCCGGTGTGATCCGATCTCCCCATTCCGGCGAGGCTTGGGTTTCCTCGTGGACGGCAAGCCCCTCAGTGAACCATCGAGGCACCCGATGGTTCGTCGCGGTGAGGATGAAAACGTGGCTCATCTCATGCCAAAGCGTGCTGGCCCAATTGAAGTCGCCCGGCTTTCGACCCGAGGGGCTGTCCATGGCCAGTACTTCTCCAAACGTCACGCCTAGGGCACCGAGACCTGGCATGCCCATCGTGCGGACCGCGAAATCTTCGTGATCTGCATAGACCTCCACCTGCACGGGACCGGGAAGCTTCATTTGGTATTTCTTCTCGTACGTCGCAAGCGCGCGCCGGATCTGTTGTTCAAAATACGGCGCCAGCAGATCCGCTTCCTTTTTCGGAAGCTTGAGGATCAGGTTTTCCTCTTTGAAGATGACGAAATTTTTGTAGCTATCGAGCAATCGCAGACTGTTGACGGTCGCGGCGTCTCGGTAGCCGTTTTCGTAGCACATCTGAAGTTGTCGTCGCGGTTCCTCCTCTTGACCGACTCGCATGAGATTGATACCAAGTTGGGAACGCGCAGACCAAAGCTGCGGGTCAACCTCAAGGGCTTTACGGTAATACGCTATGCCTTCTTGGTAGCGCCGGTTCAGTACCAGGTGATGGGCGACCAGAGCGTAGCCCCCGCCGTAGGAGGGGTTGATGTCGTGAATTTTGGCAAACCAGGCATCCGCGGACCGGTCCGCTAGGATTTCCACAGCGGCATGGATTGCCAGTGCATCGACCGCGTCGGAGGACAGATGAATGGCCTCATCGGCCTCCTTCAGCGCTTCCGCCGTCAAGGAGTCCTCCAGCGCCAGGCTGGCCATCAGTTCGTGTGCTTCCACAAGTCTCGGATCGAGTTCGAGCGCTTTGGCGTCCCATTGGATTGCTTTGCTATCAAAACCGTCGGCACTGACCAGCGCCAAACCGAGATAAGCGGGTGCGTTGTGGGGGTCTCTGGCGAGCGCCTCCCGGAACAAATCCTCGGCATCGGTATTGTTGAAGCGCTCGTGCAGTAATCGGCCCCAGCGCACGCGGTACACCGCGTTGCCATCGGATTGGGAGACGGCGAGACGAAATTCGTTGTTGGCCTCCTGATACCTCTTCAATCCCCAAAATCCCTCGGCCCGAAAATAGGCATCTCCGGCCCGCGTCAAGGCCTCATAGCAGGCGTAGGCTTCCCCGTTGCGCCCGTGTTGGGTAAGATTTTGGCACTCGGTCACAGTGCTGGCTCTGCTGCTAGCAGAAGCAGCCGCCAGCAGCAGACAGAGAATCGAAATCAGAGTTCCTCGCTTCACTTGTCGAGCTCCTCTTGCACTCGTGCCAATTCCACCAGTGCGGCCGTCAGTTGTTCTTTGTAATCATCAGGCGTCATGGCCGCCTTCTGGTATTTCAGAGCGTCGATCTTCTGTTCCAACTCCTCCTTTTTGGCGAGCAAATCACGCTTGGCCGGATTGGAAAACTCTTTCTGTGCATCGCCAAAACGAACGAGTGGGAAGCTGGCAAGGAAGAGACCCTCGCCGCTGTCAGTCGACGGCACACGAACCGCGTCATTCTTGCCCGCATCTTCGAATACGGCGTGTTCGGTGGCCAGTCGCTTTTGCGATTCGTAGAAGGAGGCTGTCTTGGCCGATGCATACTGGAATGCCTCGAGCGCGCTGATCGTGTCGTTCTTATTTACATCGGCGGTAGGATCGCGCAGCGCCTCGACCCAATAACGGGCGAAGACGGTGGCATTTTTCTCCGTTCCGTTCTTGGTGGCTGCGATCACGGCCCGCCCGGG
>DASPVW010000005.1:0-3084 GCA_035622155.1 Candidatus Acidiferrales bacterium | reverse complement strand
TGGCTCGAGGTGGGAAAACAGGAGCAGGAGCGGCGGTTTGAGGCGCGTATTAAAGACCCCCTGCGACAATGGAAGCTCAGCCCAATGGATCTCGAGTCCTTTCGCCGCTGGTACGACTTTTCCCGCGCCCGGGACATGATGCTCAAGGCGACCGACAGCAAACATGCACCCTGGACGATCGTCCGCTCCGACAGCAAAAGGAGCGCCCGGCTCAACTGCATTTCCGATCTTCTGAGTAGAATTCCTTACAAGAAGGTGCCTAAGCCAAAAGTGAAATTGCCGCCGCGATCGAACAAAGGAAGTTATGACGACCAGGTCACGCTGAAAGAGAGGCGCTTCGTTACCGAGAGGTACTGATATTGCGGCGGCAGGCGGCTCGTGAGCTCCCGCGAGGCCAACAGCGAGACCAACAATCTAGCGAGGAGATTGAACAAGAAGCCATCGTCGGTCAGAAGGAGCAGCTCACCCCAACCGCACACGGGCCGCAACAGTCAGAGAAGACCGTCAAGTGCCCGCAAGAATAGCTTTCTCTACAGTTGGAACGCGTTGATAGATTCGCCCACAGACTGGTTCCACGCCGGCCTGGTTGCGCAAAGGGCAATGGCATACCACACTCCGCTGGATGTTCATCGCGGCGGTTTTTCCGTGGGATTTTCGTAGCACAAGAAGTTAGACTTCACTGCCTAAGGATTGAATGCAGGCTGGACGGATCCGACCGTGGTTCTCGCCCTTAGTTTCACGTTTTGACCGAGACTCCGAGCATTCAGGCTGCCTCTCCCACCTTCGTCGACTCGCGGCGATAGGTTTTGACGGCAGCGCGCAAGGTGGGAAAGATGCGGGCTCCCGAGGCGCTCAACTTGAAGTGCCGCTTTTCCGCCCACTGACGCCACTCCGTCTGCCGCCCCGCCGCCGCGAGTAGAATGCCGCGCTCAGCGAAAGTCGCCACCAGGTCATCGATCACAAAAATCCCAGTCGCATCGATCATGGTGACGGTAATCATATCGATAACAAACCACTTCAGTTCAGGCCCGGCTCGATCGGCAGCTGCCATCACTTCCCGTTTGAAGTAAGCAGCATTAAAGAAGGTTATCGGAGCGTTGAAACGGAATAAAACTAAGCCCGGGATGGTCGTGGCGTCGGGATGGCGATCGAGCGCGTGAAATCCCGGGATATTCTTTGGCTCGCCCAGGACTTCGGCTCTAGGCCGCGAAACCAGGCGCACAAACTGCACCAAAGCAAGAGCTACCACAACCAGGATTCCTTGAATGGCACCGACCGCCACCACCCCTAGGGTAGCCAGAATGGAGAGAGCAAATTCTCGACGGTCCATTTGGTAGAGCTGGCGGAGCGCCCCCAGATCGACCAGAGATAAAGCCGCCTTGACCAGCACCGCTCCCAGGGCGGCAATCGGCACGTACCGCAACGGTCCGGTGAAAAATATCAGCACCGCGGCTACGGTCGCGGCGGCGACTAAGCCCGTCACTTGTGTGCGCCCTCCGGTGGCGTCGCTCATCGCCGTACGCGAATCTGCACCGCTCACGGCGAAGCCTTGCGATAGGGCGGACACGATGTTGGCGGCACCGAGCGCCGCAAATTCACGATCCGCATCCACTTCATAGCGGTTCTTGGAGGCAAAACTGCGCGAGGTGAGCATCATGCTCGTGAAACTGACCAGGGCTAGTCCCGCCGCCTCCTCGAAGAGTTTGGGCAGGAGGTCGACGGGAAAAGTGGGGATCTTCAGGACGGGCAGTCCCGCGGGCACCTCGCCAACTGCTTGGACGCCGTGCGCTTCTAAACCGAATAGCTTCACGACAACCGCAGCGATGATCATGGCCACCAACGCGGCTGGCGTGCGTGGTAACAGTCGCGAGGAGAGCGCGATTACGGCGAATGTGCCCAGGCCGACGGCGAGTGTCGGCCCGTGCGTGAGACCCAGTTTGGACAGGAATTCGACCAGCCGCGGCACGATCCCGCCCGAGGTGATCGGGAAGCCGAAAATCTTGCCGATTTGTCCGAGCATGATGCTCAGGGCGATACCGTTGAGGAATCCTACCAGGATGGGCTTCGACAGAAAGTCTGCCAGTGCGCCCAATCGCAGAAAGCTTGCACCGATGCAGAACAGGCCGGCAAGGAACGCGAGGGCGACCGAGAGCGACAGGTACAAGTGATCGTCGCCCCCCGCGAGCGGCGCGACCGCCGCAGCCACCAAGGCGCAAGTCGCCGCGTCAGGACCTAGAATCAGCTGGCGGGAGGTGCCAAAGATTGCATAGGCGGCCAGGGGCAGGATGCTAGAGTACAGTCCGACCGCTGGATTGAATCCAGCAAGCTGCGCGTAGGCGACACCCACCGGCAGCGCGACGGCTGCCACCGACAGTCCTGCGACGAGGTCATGGCGAAAATCGGCCCGCCGGTAATCCAAGAGGTTCTCTAGGCCAGGCGCGATGCGTGCCAGGAATCGCCGGCGGCCGTTGTCGTTCGCGATCTGAACGTTACTACCACTACTCATCTCGGTGGCTCCGGAGAGCTTGATGGTGAGAGCGAAGCACTAAGCCCCCATGAGCGCGAAGACGGCTTCGACGGAAATTGCGCGATGTCTGTCCCGCAATCCCGCATGGGGTGGTTGATTGTTTAAAGAGTTACATTACAGGAACGAAGGCGCGAGACCACTGTCAGTAGTTACAGGTGGCAGTCGCAGCGCCCACGCCGGATCGAGTTCTGATCTGCGTTGCCCGGCACGCCTCGCCTTTGAGAATCTGTGTTTGTTGGCATCGGTGGAAATAGACGAACAGGAAAGACAGGCTGCGTTATGAAAACCCGAGTCCTTTTTTTCGTATTCACACTTCTGACCGCTACCGCTCTCTTCGCTCGGCCAAAAACTGACGTGCTTGTCCTGAACAACGGCGACCACATCACTTGTGAGATCAAGGGTGTTGACCAGGGAGTTCTCTCGATCGGTATCGATTACGTCGATGGGACGGTTTCAGTGGATTGGTTGAAGGTGAAACATCTCGAGAGCAGTCAGCTGTTCGTCGTCTTTGCGCAGGACGGATCGTCGTACGAAGGTACGCTGGCTACTGCCGAAAC
>DASPVW010000004.1:0-41659 GCA_035622155.1 Candidatus Acidiferrales bacterium | reverse complement strand
CCATCGCCAGCGGGTAAGCCCAGAGTTCATTGAGCCAGAGCGCGACGGCCAGTCCCACTTTGGCGAGGCCGTGTGAGAACAGAAAGAGGGAAGCAAACAAGGGACTGCTGTGCGCAAGTTTGTCGGAAATGGGCAGCAGGTGGATCGCGACGAAGTCATGCGGATCGCGCGAAAGTTCGTGCAGGCTCAGGGCGCGCAAGGCTCGGCCCATGGCCGGCGGGTTGACGAACCACAAGAGGACGCCACCGGTCATTTCTAGCAGGCCGTCAAGCCCCTTTATGGTGATGCCGGTGCGGAAGGCGTCGCGCAAAAGCTCTTTTGCAGTCATTCGATGCACCGCCAATTCGGCGCTCCCGCCATTTTAATTCGCCGCCACATGCGCGACGTGGCGCGATTTTGCCCGCGCGCCGCGCGTATAGAGTACAAGTCCCAGCAGGAAGGCGCCCAGGGTGCCAACGACGAGTTTGACTTCAAACAGCACTCGACTCGGCGCCTCAGCCGGAGGAATCAGCGATAGCACAATTCCGCCAATCACGACGGCGAACCCAAGCAGTCCTGCCAGCCACACGCCCACCTTTCCACCGGGAATCAGCGCCGCATCAGGATTGGTGGCCCGGTCGGCGCGATAGGCAAGCTTGATCACCGCCGCGTACATGTAGAGAAACGGAATGAAGTAAAGGATTGTTCCAGCATCCACAAAAATTTGATAAGCGCTGTTCGCCGTTTCGTTGATCTGAATCAGCAATAGGATGAGGCAGGAAATCCCGGCCTGCACCAGAATGGCCACCCAAGGGGTCCTCCATTTCGAATGGATACGGCCAAATGCTGCGGGCATGTAGCGATCAATGCCAACGACAAAAGGAATTCGCGACACCCCTGCAACCGTCGTGCCCACCCCGCCCGCATTGCCGAACAGCATGAAAACAGCCGCCAGGATCCCGAAGTAGGCGATCCCCAATGTGGCCGACCCGGTGGTCATCGCTTGAAATGCCCCACTCTTGGGGTCCACCGTCTCGGCCGGCAAAATCGCGAGCAGCGCGAACGTACCCAGAATATAGGCCGCGGCAATGGCGACGCCCGAGCCCAGCACAGCTCGCGGAAAGGTCTTGTGTGGCTCGCGCACCTCTTCGCTCATCGTCGAGCACAGTTCCAGCGCTGTGAACGCAAACGCGATCTGAGGCCAGAAATTCACGGTGCCCCAATTCCATACCGGCATCATGTTCGACCAGGTAAAGTGGGTCGCCGAGCCGTGCACGTGCCAGAGATACCCCCCCAGGGCGATCAGCATCAGCAGCGGAACGTAGGTTCCGACGCCGCCCGCGTTCTGCAGCCACTTGCCTATGTTCAACCCGATAAGATTGAGAAACACAGCCGCAAACAGCATGATAAATGAGCCCACCAGTAGGAAGCTGCGGCTCTGGGCCCAATGCGCGGCGCTTGCTCCGCCAACGTAGGCGCCCATCGCTGCGCTTGCCATCAGCAGCCCCGGGAAATAAAAAAATGTGTAGACCCAGTACGTCCAGCCCGCGACGAAGCCGTGAAATTCGCCGAACGCTTCCTTGGCCCAGATGTACAGCCCCCCCTCGCTCGGAAATCTTGTTGACAGCTCGACGATCACGAACGCGCTCGGCAGAAAAAACAGCGTCGCAGCCAGCACCCACAGACTCATCGACGAAGTGCCGTTGTGCGCTGCCGCAGCAATCCAGCGAGGCCCTAGCACGGCGGCGACATTGAAAAGAAGGACGTCCCAGAAGCCCATCACGCGGCGCAGCTGCTTCTTGGGATCCGATCGGGCCGATTCGCTCACAACGTCGAATCCAGTGCCGGGATTAACTCATCCTGGAGCAAGAAATTACGTATGAACGGATCGTCGGCAACCTCAAGCTCGGACCACGTGCCAAAGAAGCCCACATGGCCTTCCTGGAGAAAGATGACGCGATCGGCCAGCTTTTTCCCGAGGTGCGTGTCGTGCGTCACAACAATCGAGGTCTTGTGCAGCGTCTGCTTCAGCTTTACGATCAGGTCGCTGACGTGCGCGGCCATCAGCGGATCCACCATGGTCGTCGGCTCATCGTAGAAGACAACGTCTGGTTCCTCGGCGAGCGCCCGTGCGATGGCGACGGCGCGTTTTGTGCCCGTGCTCAGATCCGAGGGCAAGCGATCGGCAAATTGGGCAACCTCGAGCATCTCGAGCAGTTCATGCACCCGACGGTCGATTTCTTCCGGGTCCTGCTGCATACCGCGGCTCACCATCGGAAACGCAACGTTCTCCGCAACCGTCAGCGAATCGAAAAGCGCGCCGGACTGAAACACCATCGTCACTCGCCGACGAAGCTCCTCAAATTGCTTCTCCGTCCAGTGCGTCACGTCCTGGCCTTCGACCAAAATCCTTCCGGCGTCTGCCGTGAGAAAACCCATCAGTAGCTTGAGCGAGACCGATTTCCCCACGCCGCTGCGCCCCATAATCACACCCGTTTCGCCGCGGTCGATGTGAAAACTGACGTCCTTCAGAACAGCGTGGTCATCGAATGAGATCGAGACATGCTGAAATTCGATGTAATGGTCGCTCATTTTTTGCGCGGTCGAGCGCGTCGGTCCAGTCGCGTTTTCGCTTCCTCGTAATCCTCAGGCGAGTTCATATTCTTGAACAGAAAACCTTCCGAATCAAAAGCTTTCCATTCTGATGGCTCGATCTTCTCAACGCATAATCGCTCGAGGCCCTCGGTCACCTTCCGCACGCCGCGTTCTACCGCCCCTAGAACCACCGCCTCGCTCCGTTTGTGATACATGGCGCAGAGCGGCTCGGCGCCCAGCGCATTCATCGGCAGGACGGCGTCGGCCTGTGACTGAACCGCACGCCGAACGAGAAATTCCAACCAGTCGCGCGTCAAATACGGCAAGTCGCACGCCAAGATGAGGTTCCAAGTCGCATCCGAGGCGTGCAGCGCCGTCGCAATCGCACCGAGGGGCCCGGCTCCGGGCCAGTCATCATCGATCACCTGAAGCCCAAGAGTTTCATACCTGCTCGTGCGGCCGATCACCGTCGCCGTTCCCGTGATCGATTCGACCAGCCGTGCTGTGCGTACCACCATGGGCTCGCCGCCAATTTCCAGCAAACCCTTGGCGCTCCCCATCCGCGAGCTCTCACCCCCCGCCAGAATGTACCCGTGGTGGTCCCGCATGTCGCGCCTTCGACTGGCTTCCTACTTCCCCGGCCTCTGAATCCCCAATTCGCGCAACTTCTCCTGCAAGCTCTGCCGCTGCAGGCCAATTTCTAGGGCAGTTTGTGAAACGTTCCATTTATGCTCTTCGAGCTTCCGCTTCAGGTACGCCACCTCGAATTTTCGCCTCGCCTCCCGAAAGTCAGCCTCAGTCAAGAGCGAATCCCTCTCAAACGCCCCCGTCGCCTTATTCTGCAGGATTTCTTCCGGCAAATCCGCCGTGCCGATTTCCTCGCCACGGCAAAGCACCAGCGCGCGCTCGAGCGCGTTGCGCAGCTCGCGCACATTCCCCGGCCAGTCGTAGCGCCGCAACACCTCCATTGCCTCGCAGCTTAGCCCGACCCTCGGGCCCAGCCGCGCTGGGCGGTGACGCGCCCCAAGCTGCTCGAGAAATGCCTCGACCAGGAGCGGCAGATCCTGCTTGTGCGTGCGTAGAGAGGGAATTTCAATCGTTACGACCCGCAGGCGATAATACAAATCCTGTCGAAATCGCGCTGCCGAAATCTCGGCTTCCAGGTTCCGATGGGTGGCGCTGATTACGCGCACATCGACCTCAATCGACTGCGATCCCCCGAGCCGTTCGATGTTCCGATTTTCAAGTGCACGCAACACCTTGGCCTGTGTCACCGGATTCATATCGCCAATTTCATCGAGAAACAGGGTCCCGCCGGAGGCCAGCTCAAATTTGCCTTTGCGCTGCTGCGCCGCTCCGGTGAACGCGCCCCGCTCGTAACCAAACAATTCCGACTCGATCAAATTCTCTGGCAGTGCGGCGCAGTTCACCGGCACAAAAGCCTTTCCTGCCCGCGGCGACCGACTGTGTATTTCCTGCGCCAGCAGGTCCTTACCCGTTCCGCTTTCTCCTAGAATCAACACCGTCGCGTCGGTCGGCGCCACACGTTCGGCAATCTCGAATACGCCCCGCATCGCCGCCGATTGACCTAGCATGCGCCCGAATTGACCATCGGCCACAAGCTCGCGCCGTAGCCTCTGGTTTTCGATGCCTAGATCGGCCAGCTGAACCAAATTCGCGACGCGCTTGCGCAGTTCCTCAATGTCGAAGCCTTTCACGATGTAGTCGTTGGCACCATTTTGCAGCGCCTCAACGGCGGTGCGCGCCGTATCGAGGGCCGAAACAATCAGCACCGGGGTCTCATCACCGCTGCCGCGCAGTCGCTCGAGGAAACTCAGTCCATCCTCATCCGGCATGATCAAGTCGAGAAGGATCAGTGCGGGCACCTCGCGTCCGGTGGCCTCGCGCGCCTCCCGCGCCGATCCAGCCTCGACGATCCGGAAATTCCCTTCCAGTGCCCGCCTCATCCCGTACCGCGCCGCCGCCTCGTCATCGACAATCAATACCGTCCGCATCATGGTGTTCGCTGTTCGGCAGACAACGCCT
Organism: Candidatus Acidiferrales bacterium; assembly: GCA_035622155.1. Lineage (GTDB taxonomy): Bacteria > Acidobacteriota > Terriglobia > Acidiferrales > UBA7541 > Palsa-295. The sequence continues at coordinate 37,039 of DASPVW010000004.1, read as the reverse complement.
GACGGCCCAGTCTCGCTTCTTCCATCTCGGTTACGGCTATCGGCACCGTCACACGAAACCGGCTGCCTTTCCCGCTTGCGATCGGGCTCTCGCACGCAATCGTTCCGCCGATTTCATCCACGCGTCGCGCTACAATCGACAAACCCAATCCGGTGCCCGTCGCCTTGGAAGTGAAGAACGGCTGAAAGATCCTGGAGCGGATCTCTGCCGAAATGCCCGGACCGCTGTCTTCGACCGAGATTTCCAGCCGCTCGCCTCGCCGGGCCAAACCCACGCGAACAAGCCCTCCCTCTGGCTGCGCCTCCATCGCATTGACGATGAGATTTGACAGCACCTCACCGAGCGCCTCTTCGGAAGCCGAGACGATGGCCTCTTTGTCGGGCGCGTCGAATTGAACGACCACGTTTCGGCGCTCCGCGTCACGCCGGAACAGCGCGACCATCTGATGTGTCACCGCAACGGCCGCGGCGCGATCGTCCGAGGCCGTGGGCTTAGAAAATTTCAGCAACTGGCTCAGCTTGGCGTTCATACGATTGATTTCTTCCAGCACCAGCGCGCAATCGTGCCGGACATCCCCAGGCAAGTCGCGCTTTTCAAGCTGCACCTGCAAAACGGTCTTCATCGAGCTCAGTGGATTGCGCAGGTTGTGCGAAATGCTCGCTGCCAGCTGGCCGAGCATGGCCAGCCGTTCGCGCTCCGCCAGCTCCCGCTCCAGCCGGATTTTCTCTCCGATGAGCCCGGAAAGATCCGCCATCGCCGGAAGCTGCTCCCCCAGAAACTCCAGCGCCGCGGTCGTCTCGCCGGTCAAGAACGCACCCGTTGTGGCGGCTTCGAGCAGGCCGATCTCGGCTCCCTCCTTCACAAGCGGTATTTGCACCGCGTGGCCCAGACCTCCGGGTGCTTCCAGTGGCTTCTGCGCTGGATCAGGCGGGATGGACAGCCGCACCGCCGCCAGCCCGAATTCCGCCTGGATCAGCTCCTCGGCGCGCGCGATCAGCCTGGCAAGGTCCCCGTGCCGCGCTTCCTTCTGCAACTCGACGCTGAGTCTCTGCGTGCGATCCATCCGTTCGCGCAGCCTGCGATGCAACACCGGGCCAATGACCCGTTCGAGAGGCTCAAAAAGAAAAACCAACACAAACAGCAATACGCTCGCCGTCGCCTCCGGTGGAAAAACCGGTGCGAGCCATCCGCTCACCCGATGCACGAGCGCCAGATAGAGCAGCGCCAGAAACGTAGCCGAAAGGGCATACACCAGATTGCGCTGCGCACCATATTCGAGAAGATTGTGTCGCAAAGCATAGTAGATGAGGAAACAGCCGGGCAGAATTCCCAGCCATAAGGCCGCGACGGCCGTGCCTTCGCGCAGGCCAGAGGAAAGATGGATCGAAGCACCTTGCATCAGCAGCGGAGCAGCCATCAGCAAAAGCACGGCCGAGATGCTTTCGACGAACCTGCGCTGAGGACCGGTCGCATACCTGGCCAGGATGAAGCTTTCACCAGCGCCGAGCAAAGCGCTCAAAGCAAAAAGACTCCCTGCGCTGGCGCGTTGGGAAGCGACCAACGACTGCCAACCGGATTCGCGCCCCAAAAGGATCGGTGAAAGAAACGCTGCCAAGGGGCAACTGTAAAAGGCCCCCACAACCACCCAGTGCCAGATCCGAACCTTAACAGGCCGCTGCAGCCGAAGGTATTCCAGGCCGGCGTGGATCGTAAGCCCGGGTAAAAACAATGAGCCGATCAGGAAAAGGCTCGTATAGAGCAGCCGGGTGGCGGCGGGTGGAGAGGCATACTGAATCCGTGCATTGACTTCGAGCAGCCCAGCCGCGTAAACCAGAAACAGCGCCAGCACTAGAAAGAAAAGCAGCCGCTCGAACGAGCGCGGTCTTCGATGACCGAGGATCAGCGCGATCAAAAACAGGTAGACCAGCGTCCCAGCGGTCAACCCGATCAACTGCGCGTAGAATAGATAGGCCACCGAAGCAATTCCTCCAGACAGCGAATTTTAGCCCCGGCGTCTTGCCAACTCAACAATCAAGTGTCGGGAAAATCGGACAGCACTATCCTACTGATGCAGATTAACTTAGCCCAAACACGGTGGCCCTTCCCGGGGTATCCGGATCGATAGATTTTCCCTTGACAGCCGATCACAATTTGCTATATTAGCACTCGCTTGTGAGGAGTGCTAATCAGACTCCTTTGAAATCACCTTAAGCAAACCTTCGGAGGAATCGCAAAAATGGCTGTCAACATTACGCCGCTCCACGACCGCGTGCTCGTGCGGCGGCTCGAGGAAAAGGAGACCGTCAAGGGAGGGATCATCATCCCCGACACGGCCAAGGAGAAACCGCAAGAGGGAGAAGTCATCGCTGTAGGCGCCGGCAAGCTGAACGACAAAGGCGAACGCATCGCTTTAGACGTGAAGCCTGGCGATCGCATTCTCTTCGGCAAATATAGCGGCAATGACATCAAGATCGACGACGAGGAATACATGATTCTGAAAGAAGACGAGATCCTCGCCAAGATCGGCGGTGCCGCCAAGGCGGCCGGCTCGAAGAAGTAACAACTCCGGGCGGCCCAGCGCCGCACCGACAACCTAATTTCAAGTACTTTGAACACAGGAGAAAATCGAAATGGCAAAGCAAATCGTGACTGGTGAGAATTCGCGCCAGTCAATCTTGCGCGGCGTCAATGCACTGGCGGACGCGGTCAAGATTACGCTGGGCCCCAAGGGGCGCAACGCGGTTATCGAGAAGAAGTTTGGTGCGCCGGTCATCACCAAGGACGGCGTTACCGTAGCGAAGGAAATCGAGCTGCCCGATTCGCTCGAAAACATGGGCGCGCAGATGGTGCGGGAAGTTGCCTCCAAGACGTCGGATGTTGCAGGCGACGGCACCACCACCGCCACGGTTCTTGCGCAGGCCATCTTCCGTGAGGGTGTCAAAACCGTCGCAGCAGGTGCCAGCCCCACGGCTCTGAAGCGCGGCATCGAAAAGGCCGTGGAAGTGGCCGTTGATGAAATTCAGAAGCTGCACAAGGACGTCAAGGGCGAGATGATCGCCCAGGTCGGCACGATCAGCGCCAACAATGATAAACAGATCGGCAACATCATCGCGGAAGCAATGAAGAAAGTCGGCAAGGATGGTGTCATCACTGTCGAGGAATCGAAGACGATGGACACTACGCTGGAAGTCGTGGAAGGCATGCAATTCGACCGCGGCTACCTGTCGGCCTACTTCGTTACCGACGCGGAGCGAATGGAGTGCGTGCTCGAGGACGTGCGCATTCTCATTCATGAAAAGAAGATCAGCTCGATGAAGGACCTGCTTCCCCTGCTCGAGCAGCTCGCCAAGAGCGGCAAGCCGCTGCTGATCATCGCCGAGGACGTGGAGGGCGAAGCTCTGGCCACGCTGGTCGTGAACAAGCTTCGGGGCACTTTGCAGGTTGCTGCGGTAAAAGCTCCCGGCTTCGGCGACCGCCGTAAGGCCATGCTGGAAGATATCGCCATCCTTACGGGCGGAAAGGCCATCACGGAAGACCTCGGTATCAAGCTGGAGAACGTGAAGCTCGAAGATCTCGGCCGCGCCAAGAAGGTGACCATCGATAAGGACAACACCACGATTGTCGAGGGTGCGGGCAAGGCCAGTGAGATCGAGGGTCGTGTGAAGCAGATCCGTCAGCAGATCGACATCACCACCAGCGACTACGACAAGGAGAAGCTCCAGGAGCGCCTGGCGAAGCTCGTGGGCGGGGTCGCAGTCATTAAGGTCGGTGCGGCAACCGAGACGGAGCTCAAGGAAAAGAAGGCTCGCGTCGAGGACGCCATGCACGCAACACGCGCTGCCGTGGAGGAAGGTATCGTTCCTGGCGGGGGTGTGGCGTTGATTCGCTGCATCAATGCTCTCGAAAAACTGAAACTTCAGGACGACGAGGCCATTGGCATCAACATCGTGAAGCGTGCGCTCGAGGAACCGCTGCGTCAGATCGCCCTCAATGCGGGACAGGAGGGTGCTGTGATCGTCGGCCGCATCCGCGAGTCCAAGGACGATAACTTCGGCTTCAATGCTGAAACCGATGAGTTCGGCGACCTGGTCAAAGCCGGTGTCATCGATCCGGCCAAGGTCACGCGCCTCGCCCTACAGAACGCAGCTTCCATCGCTGGCCTGATGCTCACCACCGAAGCATTGGTGGCGGACATCAAGGAAGAGGAGAAGAAGGCAGCCGGTGCACCTCCGGGAGGCGGCGGCATGGGCGGCATGTACTAAGTCTGCGTCCAAGCTCTACACTTCACGGGCGGTCCGATGCCATGCATCGGGCCGCCCTTGTTTTTGATAGCGACATCGTTGCCAGATGTGTCGCCCCTGCGGGCAACCTTGGGGCGTTCCCGAGAATCTGTTGAGAGAACTGATGCGGGGACAAGGTCAAAGCCTCCGATGAGTCGCCCACCTGGCTGGACGAGCCTCGCCGGCCGCGTGTTCCGATTCGTCTCAATCAGCTTGCTTGCGCTGACAGGTTCTGCCAGCCTCAGCTCCGAGGCTCAACAAGCTCCACCGGCTCCATCTGGCCAAAGCCAAGCCCAACCGAAACTTAAGGTCGAATCCAAGCTCGTCTACGTCAATGCCGTCGTGCGGGACAAAAAAGGGAAAATCGTGCCGACCCTAAACAAGGAAGATTTCATTCTGGATGAAGACGGACGCCCGCAAACCATCACAAATTTCATACGCGAAAGCGATCTGCCGCTGACTCTTGGGCTGCTGGTCGATACCAGTATGAGCCAACGCCACTCCATCGACAGCGAGCGCAACGCAAGCTATACGTTCCTCGATCAAATGTTGCGGGTGGACAAGGACAAGGCTTTCATACTTCATTTTGACCACGAGGTGGAGTTACTGCAGGACTTGACCGCGGACCGCGCGAAACTGAAATCCGCTCTCCAACTCGTGCAGGTCGCCAGCTACCAGCGCACCAGCGATGATGACGGAGACAACCAGGGACAGGGTCATCGCCACGCCGGAACTCTGCTCTATGACGCGGTCTATCTCGCGTCGAATGAACTGATGAGAAAACAACAGGGGCGCAAAGCACTCTTCATTCTCTCCGATGGAGTCGATCGAGGCAGCAAGGAGTCACTGGAGGATGCTATCGAGGCGGCGCAACGCGCCGATACTTCGGTGTATTCGATTCTTTTCGCGGGCGAGGAAGGCCAGAACTACGCCCACCACGGAGGGTGGGGGCCGGGCGGCCCCGGCATGGGAAGACCGGGCGGCGGATATCCGGGCGGCGGATACCCCGGAGGCGGGTACCCTGGGGGCGGCGGAAGGGGACAGCAAACTTCTCGAGAAGACCACGCCGATGGGAAAAAAGTGCTCGAGCGGATTTCAACGGAAACAGGTGGACGCTTCTTTGAAATCTCAAAGAAGCTGTCGATCAGCGACGTATACGCCCAAGTGCAGGAGGAGCTGAGGAACCAGTACACGCTGGGTTACACGCCGGACCGCACCAATCAAGGCACCGGTTATCACAAAATTCACCTCACCACGAAGCAGGCGGACCTGACCGTCCAGGCGCGCGACGGGTATTACTCGGATTAACAGCTCGGCCGACTCGGATCAGATTTCGGCGCTATTGCTTTGTTGCAGTGAAGTAGCTGGTGGTGCCAACCTCGGGATTTCTTGCGGCAATGGTCAAAGACTTGCCGTCGGCACGGACCGTGATGCGAGCAACGGTGACGGCTTTCCCGTTGAGTTTATCGGTTTCTTCCACTGTGTTCGCATCGATGCGTTTCAGCGAGACGCTGCTAACATGGGGGTCGCCATGGTAGGGAGCGTCCCCTCCATCAAGCCGGGCCCGGTACGATTGGCCGGTTGGGCGACTCATGAGCAACACCTTGCCTTCCCACCGGAACGTGATCACAAGGCCTTGTGAGGAAACACTCTCTTGCTTGAAGGGCTGCCAGGAGCCGGAGAGGGCATGCGACCCGGATGGACCCTTCTCGATTCGGCGCATACTTACCTTCCAGTTAGCGAACTCATCTGTAGCTGTGCGGCCGTCGGGGGAAACTGTGAATTTCTCATCGCTGACGGTCTGGCCGTTTTTCTTCTCGACTTCTCTGACGGTCCTGTCGTCAATGAGCGAGACGCTGATGGTATCGTACGGTTGCCCGGAGACCTTTTGATCGCGACCGTTGGCTTGAACGCGAATCGGCGGGATGCACGAGTTGCAGTGATAGATTCCATCTTCAATCAGCCACACGAAAGGCCCCCTGGTGGTCGGGAGTGTATCGAGATCAAGCTTCCAAGTTCCGTTGAGACTGCTTTGTGCCGCAGCGGTGGCTAGAGCCAGCAGGAAGTATGCGCAAAGCAGGCCAATCTTCACCGTTTGCCTCCGCGTGTCAGGGCTCGTGCCGCTCGTCGCCTTTGCCACTTTCTGCCATCGGCCTGGGCAGCTCGGCTGGGAGCGTCAGGGACCACCAACAAAACGCACCGATGACCGGCATCAGGCCGCAAAACAGGAACGCATTGGCGTAGTGCTTCACGTCGAACATGTGGCCGAGACTTGGCAAAACGGCAGCGACGATGGCCGACCATGAGCCGGCACCGATGCCCGCGACAAGACCTGTTTGCTCGCGAGGGTAGGCCAGAGTGCTCGTCCGCAACGCGATGACGACGAAACCAGCGGCCACAAACATCGACCAAAACATCACGGCTAGCACGAACACCGAATGATTGGAGGTCGGCACTGCGAGAAGCGGTAGCCCTAGGACTGCGAGTGTGAAAACCAGCCACGACGGGCGCGGGTTGGCGTCTACGAATCGGTCCGTGAACCAGCCCCAGGCGAAATAGCCGACTTCCCAGCCAAGCGGAGGAATCCAAAGCACCCGGCCCAGCCGAGCCTGGGTGAAGCCAAGAACCTGCGCAAGGTAGAGAGGAGCGAGATAGAGGATCAGGCCAATGGGTAAAGCGCCGAGCGCATAGGCTGCAACGAGGCTCCAGAATCGACGTTCCAAAGGATTGGGCAGGATGATGCGATCGGTTTGCCTCACCCCGCGGGCCGCGCAAAAATCGATGCTGCCACGCCAGATGAGCACCCATCCAAGACCAGCGATGCCCGTCACAATAAACGCGGCGCGCCAACCGTAAGCAACTGCGACAGGCGTCACGATCAAAGGTGTGAGGATCGCGCCGAGCGAGCCCCCGCTATAGGCCACGGCCAGGCCTCGGGACTGTTGTCTGGCCGGCAGCCAATCGCTGGCGGTCCGCAGGCCAGCGGGAAACGTGGCACCTTCGCCGAAACCGAGCACGGCGCGCGCGACGGCAAAGCCAACAAATCCAGACAAGACCGCGTGCACGCCCGAGGCGATCGTCCAGATGGTGACGGCAATCGTCATGCCCCGACGCAAACCGACCCGGTCCAGGGCCGCGCCCCATAACGGATTGCCGAGCATGTACGCCAGGCTGAACGAGCTGACGATTTCGCCGTACTGTTGGGCATTGAGTCGGAGGTCAGAAAGAATCATCGGCGACAGTACAGCGAGGACTTGGCGGTCCAGATAGCTCAGAAAGGAGCACGCCAGCATCATGGTCAGAGGCCACCAGGCCCGCCAACCTGCCGGGCCGCTACCGAGCTCGCGCGTGTCTTGCGCCGATGTTGGGGTTGACTGCGTCATTCTGGCACCGAAGCGGAAGGACGAGGGATGATAGCGCGAACGCAGCGTTACGACGCATGATTGTGCGCTTGCATTTTAGGAGGCGAAGCGCCAAGCTGAGCACCCGCAAATTCGCCGACAAAGCCGTTGGGAAAGGAACCGCAATGACCACCCATTCGAAGAAAAGCCGTCGCATCGCGACCGAGGAGGCTTTCTCAATTCCCGAGGTCGCTGCGGGACTGCGCGACATTGCGCGCGCTCCCGGCCATAGCCTCGACCTGACGCTTGTGACGCGAATCTACGACGCCAAGCAGGACGACGTGCAGGCGCGGCTGCTTCCACGCTTGCTCGATCTCGAACAGGAGCGCCTGCGCGATATGGATCAGAACGGGGTATCCATGCATTTGCTATCGCTGACGGCGCCGGGCGTCCAAATGTTTGATGCCGACACGGCTACAGACCTCGCCGCACTCGCCAATGACCGGCTCGCAGAGGTCATTCGCAAACACCCCACACGCTTCGCAGGCCTCGCGACCTTCGCTCCCCAATCGCCCAAGCGCGCCGCCAAAGAGATGGAGCGCGCGATCAAAACACTCAAACTGAACGGCTTCATCTTAAATTCGCACACCCACAATGAGTATCTGGACAATCCCAAATACTTTCCGATCCTTGAAGCCGCCGAGGCGCTGGACGGTTGCATCTATATCCATCCACGTGCGCCCTCGGACGGGATGGCAGAGCCCTTCCGCGAATACGGGCTCGACAGCGCACAATGGGGCTACGGCATCGAAGTCTCGACGCACGCGGTGCGCATGATGGTGTCGGGAGTCTTCGACCGTTTTCCGAAACTGAAAATCTGTATCGGGCATATGGGAGAGGCCGTGCACTTTTGGCTGTGGCGCCTGGACTACATGAACAAGAACGCGCAAAACCGTGGCGCGGCGCCGAAGACGAAGTTGACGCCCAGCGAATATTTCCAGCGCCATTTCGTGATCACAACGAGCGGCCAGGAATCACACCTGGCGCTGGATTTTTCAATCAAGGCCCTGGGAATCGACAACGTGCTGTGGGCGATCGATTACCCGTACCAGCCTACAGCCCCAGCCGTGGCCTTCATGGATTCAGCTCCGGTATCGGAGGCGCAGAAAGAGAAACTCTACCACGGCAACGCCGAAAGGGTGTTTCACATCGCTGCCGCGAGCGAGGCGGCCGAAGCGTAAGAAAACAGACGGTCTTCACCCGGAAGGGAAAAATACACTTGTCCTAGGGAAAAAATATCCCGGAATAACTCCCCCGGTGGAGAGACGTTCGATGCGGTCGGCGGCGTAGCGTGCTCACCCCGGTGCACTTGGGCAACCGCTAAGAAAAAGTCACGCGTGGCAGCAAACATGCCCTGCCAAGGGCTCCGTCCCGGCCGCTTTTTTAGGAGAGAAGAAGATGAGTTGGAAATCAGGATTATGGCTTTCCCTCTTCGGGGCCGGGTTGCTGCTACTAGTACCGGCGCATGGTTTCGCGGCGCCGCAGCAAGGCCCGTCGGAACCGCAAGCCGAGCAGACGAAGTCTGTTTCAGGCAAGGTGGCATCGATTGCCAGCGACAAGAAATCGATCGTGCTGGAAGTCAACAACGGCGATGACAAGCAGACGATGCAGTTTATTGTGAATCAAAACACGCAGGTCACCGGTCGAGTCAGCGCCGGATCGATGGCCATCGTTCAGTACCAACCGACCGACGATAACCAATACTTAGCCCTCGTAATCACTCCGCAGAACACTCCGTAGGGAGGCTGAAATCGCGGAGTGGGGCCCGACTGCGCTCCGCTTGGCCTCGACAAGGCAAATCAATAACGCCAGAAGAAATAGGCCGAAATAGCGAAGCCGATGGCAATCACCAGCCTGCGCACGTGTTGCGGATTCATCTTCTGCGCTACATACGCGCCACCATAACCGCCCACGACGGCGCCCGCAACCATCAGCAGAGCTTGCGGCCAAACGATCACTCGCGCCCAAACAAAGGTCACAATCGCAACGCCGTTGGCGATACTGACCAGCAAAGTCTTGACACCGTTCATCGCATGAATGTTCTCCATGCCGAGCAGCGCCAACAGGGCAAGCACCAAAATGCCCGTGCCGGCGCCGAAATATCCGACATACATGGCAATCACAAGCTGGACGAAGAGGCCCGTGAAAAACAGGCCCCGCGGGAGCTTTGTGTCTCCTGGCGCATGACCTGCGCGGCTGCGAATCCATGTGGTGATACGGCCGCTCAAAACAAACAGCATCGTGGCGACCAACAGAAGCCAGGGGACCAGGCGCAGGAATATGGCGGGCGGCGTCTTGAGCAGGATGACGGCGCCCAGGACGCCCCCGACAATGCAGGTGCCAAGAAGGGGTGGAAGCAGAGGGCGGGTTTCTCGGGTCAACGCGTTGCGGTACGCGACGGCGCTAGCCGTCGTGCCCGGCCACAGTGCCACGGTGTTGGTCGCATTGGCCGCTATGGGCGGTATGCCTGTAAACAGCAGCGCAGGAAACGATATGAAGCTGCCACCGCCGGCAACCGAATTGACAGTGCCACCCAGGAGCGCGGCGAAAAACAAAAAGATGGGATGATTGATATCGTGAAGGTGCACGCGAAAGAATACCGCGCGCGGCCAACCGATGTCACCCGCCTGGCTTGCGCCATGTCGCTGCTCGCAAACTGCCTGGCCATGCAGGGCGTGCTATAGTTCTTAGCTGATCAGATAAGGCCCTTGCTCTCGCCGATCAGTTCCGCGAGACCAGAAATCGGAAATGAGCGCCGAGACCCCACCCGCGGCAGCTTCTTCTGACGCCGTCATTGGTGCACCTCCGACACCGGGAGGTCTGACGGAGGAGCACTCCTCAAGTGGCAGGCCCAAAATGAAGGTTTCCCCGGAAACGAAGCTTGTGATCGCGCTGGGTGCGGGCCTACTGAGCATCATCGTTTTAGGCGCCATGCAGTACCACGCTGCGCGCAGGGTGGTTGAAGATAACCGATGGGTTTCGCATACGCAGGATGTACTCCGAGAGCTCGAAGCCACCGAAAAGCAACTGAATGATGCCGACGGTTGCGCCCAAAGCTTTGTTATCTCCGGCGACGAAGCTGGGTTGGCCTCCTGCCAGCAGGCGAGCGAAAAGATTGGCAGGCATCTTCAAAACCTACGCACGTTGGTCGCCGACAACGAGCCCCAACAGCACAGACTTGCCAACGTGGAAGCTTCGACCGGCGTCAGTCTTCGTGCGATTCAGCAAGAGATCGACCTCCGCAAATCGGGCCAACTGCAGGCGGAGGGACTTGCACAAATGGAATCTTCGATTCGCAGATCGATTGGCGACGTGCGCACGGCGACCGCAGACATGCGGGGGGTAGAGCTCGAGCTGCTGCGCCAGCGGCAGCAAGCCTCGCAGCGATCCGATCGCTCGATCAACCTGCTGATTATCGCGGGCAGTTTTGCGGCGTTTGTCCTCGTCGGCGTTTCGGGGTTCGCGCTTCGCTCCGACATAGCGGCTCGCCAGAAAGCACAAGCGGTCTTGCGCGAAAGCGAAGAGCGGTTCCGGATGCTGGTAGAAACGGTCCAAGATTACGCGATCTACCGGTTGGATACGGAAGGACGCGTCGTCACATGGAACGCAGGAGCGGAACGCATCAAGGGATATAAGGCCTCGGAGATTCTCGGCAAACCCTTCTCCTGCTTCTATTCTGAAGAAGATCGTCAGGCCGGAAAGCCACGGTGCGCACTGGAAGTGGCTGCAAGGGAAGGAAGGTTTGAGGACGAAGGTTGGCGCGTGCGCAAGGACGGATCGAGACTCTGGGCCAACACCGTTGTCACGGCCCTTCGGGACGACTCTCGCAAGCTCGTGGGATTTACGAAGATCACGCGCGATTTCACCGAGCGGATGCTAGCAGAACGGTCTCTACAGGAATCCCAAGAGAAATTGCAAGCCTCGGAAAAATCGCTACGCGAACTGTCACTGCAATTGTTAAGTATGCAGGATGAGGAGCGCAGACAAATCGGCAGAGAGATGCACGACAGCCTGGGACAGTACCTCTCCGTACTGAAGATGAAACTGGATTCAATCCGCTACGACTCTCAAACGGGCCGGCTGGCCGCAACAAAACAGGATGTTGAGGAGTGCGCCGCGCTGGTCGAGCAATGCGTGAAGGAAGTGCGGACCATTTCCTATCTGCTGTACCCTCCCATGCTTGAAGAACTCGGCTTGAAATCGGCGATACCGTTCTACCTGGATGGGTTTTCGAAGCGCAGCGGGGTCCGTACGACTTTTGAAATTTCCAAAGATTTCGACCGCCTTCCGCGCGATACGGAGCTGATCGTCTTTCGGGTTCTCCAGGAGAGCTTGACGAACGTGCACAGACATTCGGGGAGCGCCACCGCGAACGTCCGCGTACTGCGCACGGCCGAGGCAGTGATTCTAGAAGTCACCGATCAAGGAAAGGGAGTGCCGGCCGAGGTACTACAGGAATCGGCCCGCGATTGGATCGGCATGCCCGGAGTGGGCTTGAGAAGCATGAATCATCGCGTCCGCCAGCTGGGGGGGGCGCTGGAGCTGACTTCGACAGAGGCCGGTACGCAGGTGCGAGCAACGGTTCCCATAACCGTGTCCAGCCAGGCCCTCATCAAAGCCTCTGCGTGACCGGCCAAGGGGAGAACCCTTTTCTCGATGACACATTGGAAATCCGGTGTGGTTCTTAGCCAGTAGGGAAAGTTCTCCCACACGTGCAGGGTTCTTCAGTCCCCGTTATTGCGCCGCACGAACCGGTCGCAATCCGACACGGCATTCGGTATATTCGAGGCAAGGCGGAAACCCTGACATGGCTGAGAATCGAGCCCCATTCGCGACCATCGAAGAGGCAATCGAAGAGATTCGGCAAGGGCGGATGATCGTGCTGGTGGACGACGAGGACCGCGAGAACGAAGGGGACCTGACGATCGCCGCAGAAAAAATCACCCCCGAAGCCATCAACTTCATGACCAAGTACGGCCGTGGGCTGATCTGCCTTTCGCTGACCGAGCGGCGCTGCGAGGAGCTGGATCTGAAGCCGATTTCGCCGCGGAACACGTCCGCCTTCGGCACGCCATTTTGCGAGCCGATCGACGCGCGACGCGGAACGACCACGGGTACCAGCGCCTGGGACCGCGCGACGACCATCCTGGCAGCAACTGACCCACACACGACGGCTGACGATCTGGCACGGCCCGGGCACGTGTATACGCTCAAGGCGCGTAATGGAGGTGTCCTGGTGCGCGCCGGGCAGACCGAGGCCTCCGTCGACCTGGCACGGATTGCCGGGCTCGAAGCGTCGGGGGTGATTTGCGAAATTATGAACGACGACGGGACCATGGCGCGCACGCCGCAGCTCGTTGAATTCTGCCACATCCACGCCATGAAGCTGGTCACGGTCGCTGACCTGATTCGCTACCGGATGCAGCACGAGCGGAATGTCCGGCGGATTGCCGAATCCACCCTCGCGACGAAATACGGCGACTTTCGCATGATTGCGTTTTCGAGCGATGTCGATCACGAGCTGCACGTTGCCTTGGTGCGCGGCGACATTTCCGATCGCCCCATTGGGTTTGTGACGGAAGACAATCCGCCGCTCGTGCGCGTGCACTCGCATTGCCTGACGGGTGACGTACTGGATTCGACCGCGTGTGATTGCCGCGAGATGGTGGAACGGTCGCTTGAAGCCATCGCGGCCGAGAACCGCGGCGTGTTCGTCTACTTGCACCACACCGGCCGCGGGTTTCGAATCGATTCGCGGACTGAAGAAGGCGCAGCGCTGCCTCGCATTGTTTATCACCACCGCGAGCACATGGAGCGCGATCCCAGCGCGCAGCGCGTGATCCAGCACGAAAGCGGGATCGGCGCGCAAATTTTGAAGGACCTAGGTTTGCGGAGAATCCGTGTATTGACCAATCTTCCGCGTAAGGTCGTGGCGCTCACAGGCTACGGCCTCGAAATTGCCGATCAGGTTCCTCTCTCGATTAAACCAGCAAACCAGACTCACCAGGTATTCTAGAGCCCGAGCGCATTACCGTGGGGGCCCTTCCCCGCTTGGCGCCGCGACATCTAGCGGCCGAAAACCAAGACGACAAACGAATCAGGCACAAGACTGGGACGCGGATGCGGATTGTCCGGTGTCGGTGCGGCCGGCGGCGCAAACTGCGCGGTCACGAGATACACTTCGTGCGTCTTCAGGTCCAAGGCCATCGTTCGCGCGCCTTGCTGCGTCGGCACCTCCTCGACGACACTGAATCGATCTGGCGAGTCTTCGTGAATGACGGTCAGTGTGCCGCTACCATTCGATGCGAAGGCAAATCCAGTTTCGGGATCGAACTGATTGGAGTCCACGCCAGCGCCAATGGGCGGCGTTGCAATCACCTTGCCGGAATCGGCGTCGATCACGGCCATCATTCGGTTGGCGCAGCCCGCGAAGAGACGGCGGTGCTTGGCATCCATCGCCAGGCCGGTCGGGTCCTTGCACGGATCGAGCGGCCAGTGCGCCATGACGGTCATGTTCTTAGAATCGAGCTCGACTTCCTCACTTTTGTTTTCGATGTTGACGTAGATGTGCCCGGCACCGTCGGCAACCGCAAATTCGAGCTTGCCGCCGATGGGAATCGTCCCGAGAACCCCTCCCGTGATCGCATCGAGTACCGTTGCGCTGCCGCTGCGGCCATTCATGGCGAACACCCGCTTCGTCGCCGGATCGTACGCGATGGCGTCTGGGTTCATCTCTGCTTGCGCGTGGCCAATCACTTGCAGCGACCTAAGATCGAAGATGGAAATCGTGCCGGCCATGCCATTGGATGTGAAGCCATTGCCTTGGTCTTGGGCCAGCGCGATGCCATGCACCCCCGGCGTATCCGGAATCTCACCCACGAGTTTTTCCGAGTCGACGTTAAGAACCATCACTCGAGTGCCGCGCGATATGAAGAGTCGACGCGTTGGTGAATCGAAAGCGAGGTAATCCCAGAAGCCATCCCCGCCTACTTTGATCGTTTTCAGCAGATGATAACCGGAGCCGCCTGCTGCCGAGGCAGGGAACGCCGAGGCTTTTTCAGCCGGAGGCGAGAAGGCACTTGCTGCCACGATCTCCAGAGCAGCGATGAACCCTACAAACTTCCTGCGTGACGAAAACCGCTCGAATACCATCGCCGTTCTCCTCTGGCAACGACTTAGTTGACGCTGACAGCTCCGCGCGAATCGTATTGAGTGACAGGCCCAAAAAGGGCGGCCTGATCGCCGATCTGCACAGGGTCTCCCACGACAACGATCTGGGCATTGGCTGAATCGAAATGGTGGCGGGCAGCGGTGACCACATCGTCGGCCGTGAGGGCATTGATTCTTTCTCGGTAGGTTTCAAGATAGTCCTCCGACAAAACGTCAAGATAGACAACCGAGAGCTGACCAAGCAACCCGTTCTGCGTTGCAACACCAAGCGAGAACACGCCCGTCAAGTATTGGCGAGCGCTCTCAAGCTCACCCGGCGTTACACGGAGAGCGCGCATGCGATCCATCTCGTAAAAAATCTCAGCAAGCGTGGCGCCGACCACATCATTGCGGACAGCGGCGCGCACGGTGAAATAGCCTTGTTGGCTGAGTGCATGGACGCTGCTACCGGGACTGTAGGTGTAACCCTTTTGCTCGCGGATGTTTAATACGAGGCGCGAATGAAACGCGCCGCCATAAATCGAATTCGCCAGCGTCAAACGATACCAGTCGGGATCGCGACGCGTGATGGCAACATTGCCGACCAGCACATGCGTTTGTACCGTGCCCGGCATGCGGACCAGATGAACGCGCCGACCCGATTGCCGAGGCGGTGCCGGTGAGGTCGGCTGCTCGGGTTTGGGCCCGCCCCAACTGGCGAAGACCTTCTGGACTTGGTCGAACATAAAATCGGTCGAAAAGTCACCGACTACGAGCAGGAGCGAACCCACCGGAACGTAATGGTCACGATAGAATTCAACCAATTGCTCACGGCGGAATGCTGCAACCTGCTCCTCGGTCGGCGCGACGACAGCGTAAGGGTGCGCCCCGAAAAGAACGCGGCGCAGACGCTCGTTCGCCAGAAAGCTCGGAGTCGTGCGGTCTACTTTCAGTTCCTCGTAGCGCTGGCGGCGCTCCCGCTCGAATTCACCTTCAGGGAATGAGGCGTTGCGCGCGAGATCGGCGAGCAGTTCCAGCAGGGGAGAGGAAAACTCCGCCAGGCCCGATACCGAAATGGCGCTCGCATCGGCCCCGGCGCTGGTGCCGAGGCTCGCTCCCATTCGGCGCAGATCCTCTTCGATCTGGCGGCTCGACCGAGAACGGGTGCCCGTACGGACCACCGTGGCCGTCATTTCGGCCAGACCCGGTGCGCTGTAGGCGACGCCCGCATTGCCGCTGCGAAAATAGAGCTGTGCCGAGATCTTCGGAAACGTGCGCGATTCCGCCAGCACAACCTCTAAACCATTCGCAAGCGTCTTTGTCGTCCGTTTCGGCCATGCCAGAGGGCGTTCGGGAGTGAGGACGGGAGGAGAGGAGTGGCGGGAGACAGAGGTCGCCGGAGCGCTCGGGGACGTCATGACGCGCCTCCCCGATTTACCGGACGGCGCAGGAGGACGGCGCGATTGCCTGGAACTAGATACTTTTTCGCGACCGACTGAATTCGGTCCGGCGTGACACTAAGAAAGCCGTCCAGGATTGTATTGATGCGCTGGGGGTCGCCGTCAAACAGTGTGAAGCACGCGAGGTAATGCATCAATCCGAACCGCGGCATGTAGGAACCCATACCTCCTTCGAGCATGGAATAGTAATCGGAACGAAATTTCACCTTTACGTCCTCGAGTTCATCGTGCGCCGTTCCCCTGTGTTGCAACTCTTCGATCACTTCGTCGAAAACCGCGACCGTACCTTCGGATGTGAACTCGGGCTTGTGAAAAATGCGTGTGACCATTTGCGTGGGACCGTTCGTCTCGAGCAGATCCGCGTTGCCGTCGACATCGACCGCCATCTGCTCGTCGAGGACGAGCTTGCGGTAGACTCGCCCGGCTCGGCCGCCGTGCAGCACGCGATCGAGGATGGCAGCGGCGTACCAATCCGAAGTCTCCCGCTCCGGCATCGTGTAACCAATAGCCAGGGCGGGCAATGGGCCCAGCTTCTCCGCTACTTCGCCGCGGCGCTCGTCGGTCTGTGGCGGTTCGCTGACGTCGGCCCGCGGAGGCGAAGGCTGCCGGGGAATGTCTTCAAAATATCTCCGCGCAAACGCGAGGGCCTCGGCAGGCTCGAGATCGCCCAGCATGAGGAGCACGGCGTTATTGGGCGCGTAATAAGTGCGGAAGAACTGTTGCACGTCGGCAAGTGTCGCAGCATCAAGGTCGGCGAAATCGCCGTAGAAATTGTGGGCATTAGGCCAGTTGCGAAACGCGACGGGCGGCAGATCGAGCCATGGAAAACCGCCGTAGGGTTGATTCAGCACGTTGACGCGGACTTCTTCTTTGACCACGTCGCGCTGGTTGCGGAGATTTTCTTCATCCACTTTGAGCGCGCGCATGCGATCCGCCTCAAGCCACAGGACACGTTCCAGGGCGTTGGATGGAACGGACTCAAAATAGTTTGTGATGTCATAATTTGTGGTGCCATTCAACAGGCCGCCCGAGGAGTTAACCAAGCGGATGTGCTCCATTTTGCCTGCGTTTTCCGACCCCTGAAACATCATGTGCTCGAATAGGTGCGCAAAACCGCTGCGCCCCCGGGGCTCGAGACGAAAACCGATCTGGTAATAAACACCGACCGTCACAAAGGGCGCGGAACGATCTGGCGATGCGACCACGCGCAAACCATTGGCGAAGGTTGCGTGTTCGACAGGGATTTGGAGCTTTCTTGGCGACATACTCAAGTCATTCCTCCTCCGTCTTGCGCAGCGCGCGCCTGATCTGCTTCAGCGCAGCGTCGGGATCCGCTGACAGGACGCGGCCGGCCAACAGCGCAAGCGCCGCGTAGGATTGCCGCACCTCGCGCGGATAACGTCGAAGTGCCCGAACGTGCTTGGCGATGGTCGCATAATCGCCCCGCGAAAGCGGCCCGGTCCACGCCGAGCGGGAGCCAATCCTTTCAATATTATCGAGCATTTGCCGGCTCAAAGGTAAGAGGGTCTGCAGAGCCCGGCGCCGCGAAAATCCGATGCCCACCAGCATCTGTACCGATATCTCGATCAAGGGAAACCCGCTGCCCGCCGCCAGCAAGGCCGTTGCGTGATATACGGGCTTGTTCTGACAAGCGATCACAACGGGCGCTCCGCCGAGAGTTTTTGCGATGGTGCGCGCCATGCGTAAGGCTTTGGGGGCGCCCTCGATCGCGATGGTGACGCCTTGGAGGTCGGGGACGATCTTGCCGCCAAAGGTTTGCATAGGATGAATCGATCCGGTGGCTGCACCTAGACAAGCGAGAGGAGCGAGGACGTTGGAGTCGAGCGCCCCACTGGTGTGCAAGGCGACCTTCCCGCGCCAGGCTGAACCGCCGATTTTGGCGAGCGCGGCGGCAACTGCAGCGAGAGCATCGTCCGGCACCCCGAGCAATATCACATCAGCAGCGAGGACACCTACCGCGGGGCCGGCGCTTGGCTGGCCGGCGCCGATGGTGCGAACGGCAGCGCGAGAACTTACAGGGGAGCGCGTGACGACGGCTCCGATTCTCCACCCATGCCTGCGGAGGTGCTTGCCGAGGGTCCTTCCTACGCGGCCGGCACCGACAATCGAGACCTTCAGCTTCATGGAGTTAGGAGGGACGGCGCGGACGGGAGCGAGCAGCGCCTCGAACGTTCGCCCGAGGCCGAGCGAGGGCATCATCGGGGTTGGAGACCGAGATCGCGTGAGAAACGGTGGACGGTGGCGACACCATCGTCGATGCCTCGGTCGAGGCGATGAGGCCAAGGTCTCGCTGTTTAAGGCCGCGGATGCGGTCGCGTAGCGCGGCGGCGTGCTCAAATTCGAAGTTTTTCGCCGCTTGCCGCATCTGCGCTTCGAGCTGTGTGATCACAGCGAGCAATTGCTCCTCGGTCGTAATGTCGCCAACCGCGGCGTCGTCCGACGGTATGTTGATATAGTCGGCGTCGACGATCCGGGCCAGCTGCATATCGACCGATTTCACGATCGACTGCGGTGTGATGTTGTGTTCGCGGTTATAAGCCTCCTGCTTCGCGCGTCGACGACTCGTTTCGCCGATGGCCTGGCGCATCGAGTCGGTCATCTGATCGGCGTAGAGGATCGCTCGGCCCTCGATGTGACGAGCGCAGCGGCCCATGGTCTGAATCAGTGAAGTGGCGCTGCGCAGGTAACCTTCTTTGTCGGCGTCCAGAATGGCGACAAGAGAGACCTCTGGCAGATCGAGGCCCTCGCGCAAGAGGTTGATGCCAATGAGCGCGTCAAATTCGCCCCGGCGCAAATCCCGCAAGATACGCACCCGCTCCAACGTCTCGACCTCGGAGTGGAGATAGCGGCAACGCACACCGACTTCTCCGAAATATTCGGCGAGATCTTCGGCCATGCGCTTTGTGAGTGTGGTAACGAGTACGCGCTCGCTGCGCGTAGCGCGCACCCGGATTTCCTCCAGCAGATCATCCACTTGTCCCTTCACGGGACGGACTTCGACTTCGGGATCGACCAGGCCCGTGGGACGAATGACCTGCTCCACAAAAACGCCACCGGACTTCGTCAACTCGTATGGGCCAGGAGTGGCGGAGACATAGATGACCTGATTGGTGCGGTGCTCGAACTCCTCGAAATTGAGCGGTCGATTGTCGAGCGCCGATGGCAAGCGAAAGCCATAGTCGACCAGGGTCTGCTTGCGCGATCGATCGCCAGCATACATGCCACGAAGCTGCGGAATCGTTTGGTGCGATTCATCAACGAACAGCAGATAGTCCGAGGGCACGTAGTCGAGCAGCGTTGGCGGCGCTTCGCCTGGAAGGCGCCCGGACAGGTGGCGCGAGTAGTTCTCGATTCCATGGCAGTAGCCAATCGTGCGCATCATTTCAATATCGAAGTGAGTGCGCTGCACGACGCGCTGCGATTCGACGATCTTTCCCTGGCGCTCGAGCTCGGACTTCCACCAGTCGAGTTCTTCGTAGATGGTCTGGATCGCCCGCTCGCGCTGCTCGGCGGGCAACACGTAGTGTGATTTCGGATAGACCGGTAAGCGCGTAATTTCGCCTTCGCGTGAGCGGATTTCACCCGTGAGTGGATCGATTTTGCGAAGGACTTCGATCTGACTTCCCCAAAGTTCGACGCGCACGGCGAAATCCTCGTAAGGCGGATAAATTTCGATCATGTCACCACGCGCACGAAATGTGCCGCGGCGGAGGTCTTCGGCGCGGTCGTACTGGATCTCCACGAGCCTGCGCAAAATGGACTCGCGGGCGATCGACTGCCCTTTCTCGAGCATGAGCATCATGCCGTAGTACGCCTCGGGCGAACCGATACCGTAAATGCAGGAGACCGACGCAACGACGATGACGTCGCGGCGCTCAAACAGCGAGCGCGTCGCGCTCATGCGCAGCTTGTCGAGTTCGTCATTGATCGTAGCCTCCTTCTCAATAAACGTGTCGCTCGATGGAAGGTAGGCCTCGGGCTGGTAATAATCATAGTAGCTCACGAAATATTCGACGGCGTTCTGCGGAAAGAAGGACTTGAATTCGTGGAAGAGCTGCGCGGCGAGGGTCTTATTGTGCGCGAGGACAATCGCAGGCCGGTTGGCTTGCTCGATCACCTTCGCCATGGTGAACGTTTTTCCTGAGCCAGTCACGCCGAGCAGCACCTGATGGCGTTCACCGTCGCGCACGGCGTGCAGGAGCTGCGCAATCGCGTCTGGCTGATCCCCGCAGGGCTCGTAGTCGCTCGCAAGCTTGAAATTCATCGAAGTGGACGTCAGCGCACCAAAGGCGCAGCGTCAAACCTGCCATTATAGCGCAGTCACGTCGGGGGGCTTTGGACGGACCAGAGGAAAATCGCGAACGTTTTCGCAGAGTTCGGAAACGCAGGAGTGTGCCCGCGTCGGCATGGGGCTGGGTGATTGCGTGGATGCCTTGGGACTTTAGCCCGGCGGACTCGCCGAGGAGGACGCAGCGGGAATCAGGGTGGTTTGCGACTGGGACCGAATGTGGCTCTGATTGTGAATCCGGGAGCCGTTTGCAGCGCTCGTGATTTGATAGTCGATCTGCTGATCGCTGGTTTCGGTGGAGCGGATGAGAAGGCCGGGCGAGAGAGAGATAGCATCCAGGCGTTCTCCCGAACCGGTCCATGCACCCGAGACGCGGAGTCCGTGGCGAAGGTAGTCATCCGGCGTCGCGTCGGAATGGGCCGAGCCCCGGCGCGAGATCGTGAAGCGCGTTAGGATCACAGCGCAGTCCTTTCCTGCGACAGGAGCGGGTTCCGTTGCTGCGTCACCCGACGGGCACGGTTCGTTGCGCAGATAGCTTGATTCGGCGCGCCAGATCAAGTCGGAAACAGGGGCGCCGTCGATTCGGTGTTCGGTCCTCCATTTTCCACCTATCTCAATGCCCCCGAACGGCAATCCGCTGCCAGAGAACAGCGGACCGAACCAGGAAAGTGCGGATTGTGCTGCAGCACGGTCTGGAAAAATATCCTCCAGGCCAACAAGGTTGGCAAGATCCCCGTTGGGCTCGACGGTGAATTCGAGCGAGCGCCCCTCGAGGCGAGCGTACACACCGTAGGGAGAAGCCTGCGCGGGATCAAAGGCGTCACTTTGAGAGTCGACGCGGGACTGTTCGTAGGTGGCACGGAATCGGGTTGTGCCTGGAGCGCTGGCAGCAGGCGCATCGAGCACGTCGAAGCGAACCAGCAGACCGATGGCGAGTGTGGATTGCATGGCGCCTTCGGGATTCACGATGGGCGTCGTGATTTTGCCGGACGTTGTAGTGTGAGATTCAAAGCGGTAGCGCAGGGTTTCGCCCGGGGCATATCTGAGACTCAGCCGCGTGCGTTTGTCGGCGCCAGCAGAGACAGCCAGCGAGGAAGCGAACAAAAATACGGTAATCCAGCAAGGAACCCGCACCGACGGTGTCTTGACGACGAAATTTCTCGACACTGAACAAACGCTAGCACAGGGATCGAGAATCAGGCAAATGGGGCAAATCCAGGGTCGCAGGGCAGGCCAGGCCACCCATCGATTCAGCGGGCGCGGCGCGGGGCCGCAGTTGAGATTTGCTCGGCCTGAAGCCCTGGAAGCGTACCGGCAAGGCGCAGGGTCAGCGCGAAGGGACTGCCCGAAGCAGGCGTCGGCCGGATCGTCTCGAAGCGTAGGTCCACCTCGCGGTTGAAATCGACCGTGCCCGAGCCATCGGTCTCGCTGTCCAACGCCTGGAGCGCGATTTGCTGAAACTGAATCTTGCGTTGGCCGCATGAGAATTTTGCAATGCCGCTGGAGAAGCGCAACACGTTGCCCGACGCAGGGGCTGCGTTCGCGGACCCCGAGAAGTGGATATTTTGCAGTTCCGGGCCCTCGACGCGCGCATTGCCCTGGCAGACCAGAGAATCGAGGAGATCCGCCCGGGTCGATCCGACGGCGTCGAAGGAGATTTGCCCGGCGGCGGACTCGGCCGCAAAACCAGCCAGAGAGGGCGTCGTGCCAATCAGCGCCGAGGCATCGACCTGAGAAAAGTCAAGATCAGCGTGGTAGGAAGGGGTTGGCTCAAACTTTGCTTGGAAGGAGCCCTTAACCTGGCCGCCGTAAAACTGTGCGGCAGCATTCGTCAGGCTGATGTGGCGGCCATGGAGCTCGACTTCCGCTTGCAGGTCAGAAACAAAGAGTGGATCGAGGACGAAACGGCCAACGCTGAGACGTCCGACCGCTTGCAGCTTGTCCGGGGCCAGGCTCATTGCCGAGCGCAAATTCAGGAAAGGCAGCATGCGGTCGAGAAAGCTCTGGCGCCAGCGGGGATTCAGCCAGCGGTCGAGGTCCACGCTGGAGAGGTGGTCCGCCGCGAGATCGAACTGCCACGGCTCCAAGAGGTTCTGACGCTCGAAGGTGCCCCTCCAATGGGCTCCGAACGCCCCCGCGGAAATCAGTCTGGCCAGGCGGACGCCAGGCTTTAGATCGACTCGCACTTTGATCTGCTCAATCGGGAGATTCAGGAACGGGGCGCGCAGCACGGCGCCGTCGGACGGGCTGGCGGGCAGCCCAAGGTCCATCCATCCAAAGGGCTGGCGCAGCGCTTCGAGGAAACGGACGCCGCGCGCAGGCTGCCAGCGTAGATCACAGGCAAAGGGCCCAGCGACGTCCCAGCCGCTTGCGACTCCCCAACCAAAGGCGGTCGCTCCGGAGACCAGATCACGGATTTGATTTGTGGAGCCGTACAAACGCCAGACGGCTCGGTTCGCTGGTCTAGCCACCTTCTCCAAACGGAACAATCCGTCCGGCCGGCCCAGCAAGGAACCCCACGAGATACTGACCGGGCCGAACGAAGCGACGCCGCTGTTGCTCCCCTCGGTGTCGGGCCGGTCGTAGAAAAGCTCGAAGCGTCCGACTCGAGCAGGCTCTTGCAGGGCCGCACCGGAGACATCCAATCCGTTGGTTGAAAGCTTTGCGTGCACAAGGCGCGGTGGCCAGCCCGAGACCGTTGCATCGACCAGGGATAGCCCGTGCACGGACAAATTGTCCGCAATGCCGGAATGGAACGCCCGAGCCCACGCCAGTAGATCGCTTGCCTCAATCTGGGCCGAGGAAACGACAACTTGTGGGGTCGGAGGATCGCGCCTGCCTGCCCATGCTTGGTCGTCGCCATAGAGGCTCCCACTGGCTTGCAGGTTCGAATGCGGCGCTTCGATTGTTGCTCGGGTCAAGGCGAGATAGGGTTTGGAAGGCCGCCAGACCATTTGCGCAGCCAGGTTGAGCGAAGGATTGTCTGGACGGAGGGCCAGATCCCAGCGATGCAGCCGCTGCAATGCGGCGCGTGAATTCACCGTCCATCCATCGCTGGTGTCATCGGTGCGCGCGTCGATCGCTAGGAACAGGTCGCCGCGTAGGCCAAAATCGTTGTCCCGCCCCAGGCGAAGCACATCGGGCAGAGACGCCCCGGTCCAGGTTACGTCGATTGTGGCGGGGCGCAGGCGCGATGAGGTCCCTCCGACATTGCCCGATACCTGGATCGTGCCCGCTCGCTGAAGCGCCACGGCCGCTCGCCAAGGGGTGGCTTGAAGGTTCAAGCGCCAGCGGCCGGGGCCGTTTATCTCAACCGCGCCTGTGACGTTGACAAACGCAAAAGGAAGCTTCTCATCGGCAAGTTTGAAATTGATGCGCCCACCATCGATTTCGATGCGGTGGAACCGCGTCGGCAAGGGAGGCGCGATAGGACCGGCAAAGCCGCGCGGCGCAGGTAACGCGCTCGGCCTCGGAAGCCACTCGGCGAGATTCCAGTCTCCCGTGGAGCTGCGGACGAGATTCAGGCTGGGGTGAGTCAGCGCAATCGTACTGAATTCCACGCGGCCGTGCAGTAAACTCCGCCAGCGCAGGTGCGCGGCCATCGAATCGGTACGCAGGAAGTATTCGGCGCCGAATCGCGGGTCCTCGCCGACAATCACAGAGCGCGCCTGGACGACGGGACCACCCCAGAAACTGAAATGGTAGCTGCCAACCTCAACCGGACGTCCCATGGTGGCTTCGAATTGTGCCGTGAGGATACTGCGCAGGCGCGTGCGCTGAATAGCCAGAGAAATGCCTTCGGCGGCAATCCAAAGCAGGATCAGGAAAACAAGAATTCGCTTCGGCCAGCGGCGCCACGCGCGCGGGCGCGAACGATCCGGTTCGAGCGCTTCGGTGCTTGGCATTGGTTCGAGATAGAATTCAGACATGCCGAATCGCGGCGAAAAGCCGCGCCGTGAAATCTAGTGCACCGCACGCAACATTCGGTGCCAGC
The DNA here is from genome assembly GCA_035622155.1 of Candidatus Acidiferrales bacterium. Taxonomy (GTDB): domain Bacteria; phylum Acidobacteriota; class Terriglobia; order Acidiferrales; family UBA7541; genus Palsa-295. The sequence continues at coordinate 12,446 of DASPVW010000004.1, read as the reverse complement.
GCGTCTCGCTGGGAAGATGAAGCAAAGTTCTCGTGATACCCCGGAGCGAACCTAAAAGGCTGCGATCGGCGTAGTCGTCCGCTGTCGCTCGCACCGACCAATAAACAAGGATGGGGCGGCCTATGATGGCACGGCGGTCCACAAAACCCCAGTAGCGACTATCGAGACTGCTGTTCCGATTGTCGCCCATAACAAAGTAGTGATCGGGCGGCATGACGAGCTCGCCATCGTGAAGATAGTTCCCGATTTGACCGGCCCATTCAGGGCGCAACCCCCGGGCGGCGAAACGGTCGGCAGGAGGAAAATTCTCACTCATGGAATCGTACGCTGTGAGATCGCGGTAGGCGTACGGCTCAGCAACGGGAGATCCGTTGATGTAGAGCTGCTGGCCGATGATGCGGAGGCGCTCACCCGGCAAGCCAATCACGCGTTTGACGTAGTGCGCATGATCGTCGTACGGGAAACGGAAAACGATGATGTCGCCGCGATGCACCGTTCGGTAGGGCAGGAGTTTTTCGTACCAGGCGCCATTCCCCTCGAAGATGAACTTGTTTACCAACAGATGATCACCGACCAACAGAGTTGGTTCCATCGATTGCGATGGAATCTTGAAGGCTTGGACGACAAACGTCGTTCCGAAAAGAACGAGAAGGATGGTTACGAGAAGAGACTCGAGGAAATCGACGAGCGTATTCCGGCGCGCCTGGCTGGCGACCCGCGGCTCGGCGACCACCGCTGGGGTCTCAACGCGTTGCGGAACCGAAGTATCTGTTGCCATCGATTCGTCCTAGCCCATTGTCCCGTTCGACGCTAGAACCTCAAGCGCCGAGCGCGCCGCAGATTGTTCAGCTTGCTTCTTGCTAGGGCCGTGTGACGACGAAAGTCTTCGGCCCGAGTGCCAGACTTCAACCTCAAACACCTTTTGGTGCTGAGGCCCAGACTCACTCCCGATTCGATACTCTACCGTGCCGAGGCCACGGCGTTGAAGCCATTCTTGCAGAGCGGACTTGTGATCAGGCCGCTCCAGTCCTTCGAAGCCACTTTCCAGCGCGGGCATCAGGAGACTGCGGCGTAGAAAAGCGGCCGCGGCAGGCAACCCCCCATCGAGATAGATGGCTCCTACAACTGCTTCGTACGCATCGGCAAGCAATCTCAGCTTCTCGCGCCCGCCCGTCTTCTCCTCCCCTGGACCGAGTCGCAAATGCCGGCCCAGCCTCAAATGCCGCGCCGCAAAGTAGATGGCAGAAGCGCTGACCAGCTTCGCCAGAGCCTTCGAGAGCTTCCCTGCGTCCCAGCTGGGAAATGACTCGACCAGCTGGTCGCTTGCGACCAAACCCAAAACGCGGTCTCCCAGGAATTCGAGCCGCTCGTTGTCGATTCCCTCGGCTCCCTGCCGGTGTGACCGATGCGTGAGCGCACGTTCCAGTCGATCCGGATGTTCAAAGCGATAGCCGAGGACCGCCTCGATTTCCCTCCGCTCCTGTTCGGTCATGCCCAGCTGCCCCGCCGCGTTACCTGGCCTGCTTCTTGGCCGCGTCCGCGCTTTGCTTGCAACGATCCTGCAGGGCGCCCGGAATTTGACCGCAACGGTTGAACGCCTCGGCAGCCTCTCCGTACCGATTCAAGCTTTGCAGGTCGAGACCCAAAACGAAAAGGTCAGTGGGATCGGGACTTGCAGAGCCCTGCGTGGCTTGCTGCAGTTCTTTGATAGACTCTTCGGACTGCTGACGGCGAAAATAGACCAGCCCCAAACCACTGTGCGCCTGGGTCAAAAGCAGGGCTTTCGTTTGGCTAAACTGGTCGTCGGTCATATTGGCCGGCTTGACCATCGCGCCGACCACCTCGATGGCGTGCTTCTCGTATTTCTCGGCCTTGTCCAGTTCACTTGCGGCGTTGGGATCGTTCGGATTCAACGAGTGGGGAATGACCCAGCCAATAATCACCAGGACGGATGGATCGTCCGGGTTCAGGGCCAGAGCTTTGTCTCCGCTGACGTAGAAGTTTTTCCAGTCCTGTTTCGCATAATAGGCATGCGTGAGCCCGGCATACACGGATTCAGCGTAGCGACTCATCGGATATTTCTGGAGGAAGGCTTCGCCGAGCTTGATTCGCGTATCGGCATCCTTCGGATTCGAGTCGTAAAACGCTTTATAAGCAGCCTCTTCCTGCGGATCCAGCTTGGGAGGGGTCTGATTCAACGTCCGCTGCTCCAGTTGTTGGTTTGTCTCCTGCTTTTTTTCGAGCTCCGGCACCAGATTTGGATCCGTACCTTGGGCGCGGGCGATTGTTCGAGACCCAACAGGGGCCGCGCAAATCACAGCGAGCGCCATAATTCGACCCACCTTCAATGAACGTCTCATGGTTTCCTTTCCTTTGAGAGGCCACACCTCCCCGAGCCTACCGGCTGGCGGCCTTTTTCATGGCATCCCCACTTTGCTTGCAGCGATCCTGTAAGCTGCTCTGTATCGTGGCGCAGCGGTCGAAGACCTGTGCTGCTTCGTTCAAGCGCTGCAAATTCTGCAGATCGATACCCAGGACATACAGATCTGCGGGATCCGGATTAGGGTTGTTCTGCACCGCCCGCTGAAGTTCCTTGGCGGAATTATCGTAGTTGTCACGACGAAAGTAAACGAGGCCCAGGGCGCTGTGGGCCTGCAGCGATTTTTGCGCCTTAAGCGCAGTGAATTGCGTCTCGCTGAGAGTGGGTGGTTTGGGCATGGTCGCCAGGACTTCCATGGCGTGCTTTTCATAGGTCTCTGCTTTGCTCAGCAGTGCATCGGCGTCGGGATCATCAGGATGATAGACGTGCGGAATAACCCATCCGACCGTGGCAAGGACATCGACGTCATCGGGCTTTAAACTAAGTGCCTGGTCGGCGGTGGCGTAAACATCAGGCCAATCCTGCCGGGCAATGTAGGCGTTCACCAGCTCTGCCTCCACAGCTTCGTCAAGCGTGCTCTTCGGATACTTTTGAAGGAACGCCTTGCCAAGCTGGATTTTCTTGGCGGGTTCCTCATTTTCCTTATAAAACTTCTTATAGTCGACAAACTCCTGCTTGTCGATTCCCTGGCCCTGCGCCTGCACGTCGGTGAGCATGTGAAGTTGGGTTTGCAAGGAATCCGGACCGCTGCTGACGGGCGTAGCCTGCTGGCCCGTGGTCGGGGCCATCTGGGCCAGCGCGCGCGGGGTGACCCAAACAAGCAGGAGTGCGAAAAGGGCTCGAAGCGGGTACCGCTGCGACCGCGATCTCAAGCGGCTGCCCCCTCTCTCGCCGCGTGCGCTGACCAGTCCTGGAAAAATGGCTGGTTCATGGTTGCGTTGGCCGGTTCTCGCCAGGTCGTTCCGGCGCTTCGTAAGCGGTCTCGACACCGGTTTGCGCTGCCGCGCGCGCCGCTTCGGGCGCACCATCGACACCGAGAGCTGCGCGATATTCATTCACCGCCAGCTCACGTTCATCTTCGAGGTCATGAATGCGGCCCAGATAGACATGCGACCACGCGACGATTCCAGGATCGATGGCCTGCGCCGATCCCTGAGGGGGATGCGCCGGTGAATTCTCGAGCGACACGATGCGTTCAAAAAGGCCGCGGGCTTGGTCGGCCTTGCCGGACAGGACCGCCGCAATTGCCAGGCCGTAGAGACCGCGGGGCTCGTCTGGATATTTGGCCAGCACGGCCTGAAATGTCGCGGTCGCTGCCGAAGGGTTCTTGCTCGCGATTTCGCGATTGCCTTCTTGAAGCAAGCGATCCAGCTCCGAAGGCTGGGGAACGACGGTGGCGTGCTCGTCCGAAGAGGATGCGGAATCGGCGGGAGCGAAAACAAAGTCCTTCAGGCGCTTCTGCTCGGCGTCGACGCTAATGCCGGCGATCAGATCGGGAAAGTAATACGACATGGCCGGTACATCCTTTTCGAACTTCTGTAACTGCGTGATGAAGGGACGGACGAGGATGAAACCTGACTCATCTGCCTCCTTCATCGCTGCTTCCAGGCGGTCCGGAGAAAGATGTTGAAGTCTCAGTTCAACTGCCCTAATCAAACATTCGTCGGCGAACGCAATAAAATCGCTGCGGTATTCTTCGGGCAGGCGCGGAGCGCGGGCGGCTACGTTCAGAAGGTCGCGCCGCATGTCGACGGCAGGGCGGTAACGCAGAACCAGCGGGTCAAGCTTAAAATGCAAGAAGGCGTGCTGGATGGCATTCAGGTGTGCGTCGGGATCGTTGCCAACAACGATTGCGTACTTGTCGCCAAAGTTGCGAAAGTTTGTGCGCGCTCCCACCAGTGGCTCCACATAAACGGAAAAACTGCGCCCGGTCGAAGGCCGTTCGACCTCGCGCAAGTATGCATTCGTGACGTTCACTGTGCGGCGGACCGCGGGACGGTAGCGCTCAATGAGAGGCTCGTACTCCGGCTGGATCTTTGCCCAACGCACGTCAAGATGCGCCTCTTTGTAAAACGGCGCGAGGACGCTCTGAAATCCATCAATCGAAAGCACGTCCGGCGGAAGGAATTCGCGATCGCTATCGAATTCAAAGGTCGGGGGCGGCCCTGTCGCGAGCGCAAAGCTGATGTAACGGGAAAGCGTATCAGCTGGGTTGGCCAGGGCATGCTCGTGGTAAAACTGGCGCACCCCCTCGGTGGCAGGGCCTTGCATTTTGAGGAGATCGGCTCGAAGGGCAAGCCGCACGGGCATCTCGGAAAGCGTGCTTTCGTCGGCGCCGAACCCGGCGGCGTCAAGCGCACACATCGTGGCGAATAGTTGTGGGTCTGCCTCAACCAAGATGCCAAATGTGTCTGACTGCGCCTTCAGCGACACCGCACCGGTGGCTACAAGGATTAAAGAGAGCGCGGTAACGCGCCAGGCTGGCCCGAACGTTCGGCTGGACTCGATTGTCAAGGCATGGGTCCTGATCTAAGCTCCATGGACTGAGCGGGGCACGTTCCTGAGGACATGCGGTGCCTGAGCAATCCCCCCAATTACACCCAAACTCTAACGAGCGGGCCGAGCGGAGTCAAGGATTGTGGGAAGCGCATCGAAGTCAGAACCCGTCAGCCACGCACGCGGACTTCGCTGAAGTGCAGTAGGACCCGGCCACCGCCCATGGGGCGCCCGAACTCCGACTGCGGACGGAAACGAGAGAACAGAAGGACCTGATCGATCTGGCGTTGGACCGCGGCGCTGGTGGGGCCGGAGAGAATCTTGTAATAGACGACTTGTCCTTGAGCGTCCAGGGTGGCCTCAAGAAGCAGAGCACCCCCGCTCGCGTGGCCGTCGGTCTCGCCGATGTCTGTGATGGGGAAAGGAGCGAGGCTTTCGAGCTCGGCCGGTTGGACCAGATTCAGAGGTAGATCATCCGCGTCGGCGCGGAAAGGCAGGCCTACGAGCATACCTTGCGTCACGAACAGGAAAACGGCGACGGCCGTCAGCACACCACCCGTTGCCGGAAATGCCAGAGGCTTGAGAATGTTCTGCGATATGAGCCGTGTGCGGGCCCAAAAGTCGATCGCCCCCGCCCACCAGGCGCGTTTGCGCGAGGCCTCCACTCGAATCCGCATCGCCAGATCGGCGGGCGCCATCACGGCCTCAACCTTCGCCAGGTGACCAGCGAGGAGACGATAGCGTTCGAGCTCGCGCCGGCAACTTCCGCAAGAATCCAGATGCCGACGCAAGCGTGCGCGATCCCGCGCCAAAACGGCGCCATCCAGGTAACCGGGTAGATAGTGTTGGGCTTCGCGGCAGTTCATCGTTCGTTTCCCTGCACTTCTTTTGGTTCTGCCATGGCCGAGCGAGTGACGCCCACAATATCGGCGGACGCCACAAAACGAATCCTCTCATGCGGACGCCGTGCAGCCCTCGCGGCGTTATTCGGCGTATCGTCAGAGTGAACATCAGGGGCCTGCAAGAGCGGATCGAGGATTTCCTTGAGTATCCTCCTCCCACGTAGGATGCGTGATTTCACCGTCCCCACCGATACTTCGAGAACTTCGGCGACTTCCTCATAGGACAGCCCCTCGAGATCGCGGAGAATGACCGCGCTGCGGAAAACAGGAGGGATCTCGGCGAGCGCCCCTCGCACACGGGTCTGCGTTTCGCGCGCGGCACATTGCTCAAAGGGCGTTGCCTCACCGTCTTCGAGCTCGCACGCAGCGCCACTTTCCGGCCCATCCGCATCGATCGAAACTTGCTGCCGATGATGTCGCCACCACCAGCGGCGATGGTTCAGGGCCTGGCGCACCGAAACGCGGTAAAGCCAAGTTTTCAGCGAACTGCTGCGGCGGAAACCACGAATACCGCGAAAAACGCGCAGAAAGACCTCTTGCGTTACGTCGGCTGCATCGGCAGCATCGGACAGAATTCCGTAAACTAAGTTGTACACACTGGAATGATAGTAAGTAACGAGGAAATCGAATGCGGGCTCAGAGCCCGCCTGAAGGTCGGCGACCAGTTCAGCTTCGTCGCGTACCCACGACAGGCTTTGTGCTAGCTCCGCCATAGGTCCCATCGCACTCCTGGCCGTACCCGTCTCAGTGTTAGACACCATTTTCACCGGCAATGTTTCTTACTATAGCAGAAAAAGCCTTCCCGTTAGATATAACCAAAGTACCGGCAAAACTCCCATTTGAAATCTATCCCTATTCTATTCAGTCACTTGCGATGCACCGCTGCAGAGGCACAACCGTAAAGCGTGCGCCGTGCCGGGGGAACCTGCTGCAGGCAACCTGCGGCGCTGGGCGATTGCCAGTCTGGCAGCGAAGACGCGGTCTTCACGGTGCATCGACCACGCAGCGAAAACCGATCGTTCCGGCACGGTCGCGACCGGGCGACATCAAGAGAAACTTCTGATGTTCGTCGAGGCGATAGGTCTGCGGAAAATACCAGATCGACCCTCGTGGTTGATAAAAGGCGCCACCACGCAGGATCGTTCCGCGGGTGTGTTCATCGCGAAACTCGTCCGTCCACTGCGAAACATTTCCGGTCATGTCCAGAACACCGAACGGACTGGCCCCGGCGGGGAACGCGTCCACGTCGGTCGGTGCGCGCATCACTCGTCCTTGGTCGGGCGGAGGTAGTGCGCGTTGGTTCCATTCGTTGCCCCAGGGATAGAGTCGGCCGTCGGGGCCCTGGGCAGCGTACTGCCACTCCCAATCGTGCGGCAATCGCTTTCCCGCCCAGGCCGCATACGCTCGCGCATCTTCAATCGAGATCCAAGTCACCGGTTGGTTCGCCGCGCCATCGGGAAACATTCCATTCGACCAGTGACGCAGGAAGTTATGATCGTCAATGGGGCGATAATGTGCTGCGTCGACAAATTTCTTGAACTCAGCGTTGGTCACCGGGACCCGATCAATGTAGAAAGTCTTCATGTGCAACCGCTCGCGGTGAAATCGACGCGGTGCGTCTTCCCAAGGATATTGCACATCGACACCCGGATCATTTCCCCCTTCGATCTCGATTCCACGCACGATGAAATCAAAATCGCCGCCTGGAATTCGAATCATGCCTGGCGGAGGTGAAGCGGCCGGCTTCGTTCGTGGAATCTCGACCATCGTCTGCGGCAGATAGCTCCATCGGCGAGAATAGGCGCTCAGGGGTTTTTTCGCGCGCTCAGCCATGAACGCGAGGAGATCGCTCGGTCCGTGTTCCCGCGTCGCGAGCACGCTACCAAAGCCAAGACCTTCGATCGAAAAGTGCAGCCTGTCTGCTCCCCCGACGACATCGGGAGTCAACTCGGTGCCATGCCACAGGTCGTAGTAATGGATCCCGCCTACGTGCGGGACTCTAAGTTCATCGCCTGAGACGCCATACTCGTTCCGATTCACCATCGTCCACAGCGTTCCGCTCTGGCTGGGGAATTGACTGGCGAAAACGCCGGCCTGAAGGGTCTCTGCGTAGGGCTCCCATTCCGCACTTTCGAGCATTTCTCCCAAGGCCCTCTCAATGCGCGTAAACCGAAGCACGGCTTCCGTATCGTGCGGCGTCGTCCCGTACCAGAAACCCCACAGGTTCTCGAGCGAGGCATAGCCGACGCCGTTGAAGAAAGCGTGCTGCAGACTGTTCGTCTTGTCCCGGGTGAAACGATCCGTGACATTGATCGTGTGCCGCCGTTCAAGCCATTTCGCCTGGTTCACCATGGGCACAAAGGGATAGGGCGTGTCTTCCCACGTCACCCAGTCGTTCCAACTGATCGTGCTCCAGGCGAGCGATTCGTCGCGAATGGCAAACTGAGGCTCGAGCGCCAGAGGATGATGGGTCGCCTCGGCCGCCTGGTGAAACGTGGCCGGAACGCCCTCGAGTGTATCGAAATTGACGCCATCGGCGTCGATTTGCGCCATCAATTGAGCGAGGGTCGTAGCGTTCGGCCCGGTCTCCTCGCGCGTTCCCGTATCCCAGGAGAGCGTAGGGAAGAAAACTCGCAAGCCGCGGGCATGAAATTCGTCCACCACGCGCCGGAGACCGACGAGCCCTCCGGGCATGTCTCGAATCAGGTCAAACTGATTGCGGTCGTCCACACCGAGATTGGGATAGAGTGGCCAGATCAGGACGGCGTCGATGGGGCCGAGACGTCCCTCGACATCGGCAAGGAACCGATCGACCGTATAGCGATTCCTATCTGGATCGAAAAACGTGCGGTCCCAGATCAGCACCTGAACTTGCGAATATACCTTTTGCGTCCAAGCGAGATCAGGCCGTTCATACTCCGTTCCCTCGTAACGCATTTGTCTGAGCCGCTCCTCGCGCCAGCCTTTCATTTCGGCGCGCCATGCGGACGCCGCTCGAGGTTGTTCTGGCCCCAGGAGCAAGACATCGGCGGGTCCTCCCGGCTCGGTCAGATTCAGCACACCCGTCGGTGGGACCAGCGCGTGCCGCGGCCGCCATTCCTCTGACGTGGCTAGAGAAATCACGGCAAGCAAAACGACGACAACCCAGCTGAATTTCTGCGAAAGGCCTGGACGGGAAGGATGTCTCGCGTTCAAGTTAAGGCTGGGCTTCGATCCAATGAATTTAGATTTAGGACGGAAATTGTACTCCCATAGTGGCGTTCACCGCTGCGTGTAATCAGTTGAGGTCGAAACGATGTGGGTGGGAAGCGGGAGACGACACCAATTGCTACACCCGCTGGTCCATGGGAGGAGGCCAAAGACATCCCGAACCCACTCTAGGCGAACCGACACATAAGGAAACGATCGTACTCGGGTCAGCGTCCAGAACACAAACCAGCGTCGTCGCACAACGAGTCCGCACGGGTCGTTCGGGAGTCGGCCATACGGACACATCCACGCCGCCGCAAACTTCCGGTAAGCACAATGGCGCTCCACCAAAGTCGAAAAACGAAAGGCTTGACAGGGAACCATGCGGTTCCCTATCCTAGGACAGGGAACTTAAAGGTTCCCTATTTGAGATGGACGATGACATCGTTTTTCGAGCGTTGGCGGACGCAAGCCGTCGCAAGCTTCTCGACAAGCTTCACCGGAGGAACGGACAAACGCTCGGAGAACTTTGCCAGGGGCTGCGCATGACTCGCCAAGCGGTCGCGAAACATCTTGCCCTACTCAAAAAGGCCAATCTCGTGTCGTGGAAACGTGAAGGAAGGGAGAGATTCCATTTCATCAATCCCCTCCCGATCAATGACATCGCAGAACGCTGGATCAGCAAGTTCGAATACCCTCGCTTGCAAGCGCTTTCAAAACTCAAGAACAGGCTGGAAGGAGAAGATCGTGAGTAAAGTCCAAAGCACTTTTGTCTACGTCACCTACATCCGTACCACGCCGCAGAAGCTGTGGTCGGCACTGACCGACGTGGAGTTCATGAAGCAATACTGGTTCGGTATGCGCTGCGAAAGCCAGTGGACAGCCGGATCCCCGTGGAAGCTGGTGTCCGGCGACGGTCAGATCCTCGACGCCGGCGAGATCGTCGAGGCCGAACCGCCACGGCGCTTGGTGATCCGCTGGCAACACCAGAACAAGCCCGAGCTCAAGGCCGAAGGCGACTCGCTCTGTACGATGGAACTGGAACCCATTGCGACGGCGGTCAAGCTCTCCATCACGCACACGATCGAGCGCGAACCCTCGAAATTGATCGCGGCTGTGTCCGGTGGCTGGCCGAAGATTCTCTCGAACCTGAAGTCCTTGTTGGAGACCGGCTCCACGGTTCTGCAGGACCCCTACGCCATTCAGAGCGCCAGCTCTGCAAAGGAGTAACCAACGCGGAAAATTCCGAATTTCGCTTATGTTCATTCCCGTCGGAGGTGACAGTCACGCTCCCACGGTTCTGTGCGGGGGCGATCTGTGAAGATCGCCCCTACCGGGTCCGTTTGTGTATTGGGGACGATAATTTCCGGGCTGCCCACGATCCCGGAGTTATCCCAGGGCGTTCCCCCCCGTGAAAGGGCTGAGCCTTTAGATCGATTCCCTGCACACCGGTTCGACTGCAGAAAGTTCCTTCGCGGACCTGGTTTTCCGTAATATAGCGCGGTAATGATTCTGATCACCGGCGGAACCGGCTTCATCGGAAGCCATGTGGTGGAGGCCGTCTGCGCCCGTGGCGAACCTCTGCGCTGCCTGATCCGCCGCGACAGTTTCAAGCGACATCCTTTCGCGTTGCCTGCCCAAGCTGAGCGTGTGTTCGGTGACCTCGTCTCGGGTGAGGGCCTGAGGGATGCGCTTGAAGGCGTCGGCACCGTGATCCACCTTGCGGGTGTGACGAAGGCGCTTTCGACGAGCCAGTTCTACTCGGGCAATGCACGGACAACGGAGAATCTCGCGCGGGCAGTCGCCGGGCGCGGGATTCGGCTAGTGTACGTCAGCTCTCTCGCTGCCATGGGACCCAGCATCGACGGCACGCCGGTCTCCGATGACGCCGAACCGCATCCCATCAGCCACTACGGAAAATCCAAGCTGGAAGGGGAGCGGATTGCGAGGGCGCTGGTTCCTGAAGCGGTGATCGTGCGGCCGGCCGTGGTCTACGGTCCGCGCGACACCGACGTGCTGGAAATGCTCAGGTCGATTAATAGGGGCTTTGTGCTGGAAATCTCGGGCGGCGAACGCTGGTTTCAGGCGATCTATGTAAAAAATCTGGCCGACGGGCTGCTGGCAGCGGCACGCACTCCGCAAGCCGGCGGCCGCGCGTACTTTCTTGCCCACAAGAAGGCAGTCTCCTGGAGCGAGCTGAGTTCCCTAGCGGCACGCATCATGCGCAAAAGGACGCGAGTCTTACGGATTCCTTTGTCGCTTGCGTACGCCGTAGGCGGATTGGCGGAGGTTGGCTCGCGACTTACCGGGAAGCCGGTGATCATCTCGCGCGAGAAGGTGAAGGAAGCCCAATGCCGCCACTGGACCTGCAACACACACCGCGCGGCGCAGGAGCTCGGCTTCGAAGCGCAGACGCCTTTAGAGCTTGGACTCGCCCAAACGCTTACCTGGTACAAGGAGGCCGGTTGGCTGAAGTATTGAACTCAGATGGGTGCCTTTGGGCCGTTGACAAAGTGATCCTGGCTTACCTCGCTGGCGTCGGTGCGTTGGTCGCGGTGTACGGGAATCGGCTTGGCGAAGCCCCGGAATTGCTGGCCCTGCACGTGGGGGCTGTCATCGCTATCGTGCTGGCCTCGACCCGCGGTGGTCGCGCGGCCTGGTACTTCCGCCATTGGTATCCGCTTCTGGTGGTGGCTTTTTGCTATAGGGAGATGGCCATCCTGATCCCAACGGTCCGAGGCGCGGCCAGCGACCAATGGCTCGCGGATCTCGACTTTTCAATCTGGCATGCGAATCCGACCGTCTGGCTGGAGCGCGTCCAAACGCCGGTGCTCACGGACTTTTTGCAGCTTGTCTATACTCTGTTTGTTCCCGCGGTCCTGTTGGTCCCCTGGCTGTTATGGCGGAAACGCCGCTTCGCGGACTTTCGTTATTGCGCTTTCCTGATCTCCCTGGGCTTTCTGGCGTCTTATGTCGGATACATCCTGGTGCCTGCGCGCGGGCCCCGCTTCTTGCTCGATCACTTGCAGCATTCTCCTTTGCCAGGAGGATGGGTGGTGCAAGCGATGCGGACGACGCTTGATCGCCTCGAGTCAGCTCATTACGATTGCTTTCCCAGCGGCCACGTGGAGCTCACGATCATCGCTTGGTGGAACAGCCGACAGATCTCGAAGTGGCTGTCCCGAGTTTATTTGGCATACACGCCGAGTATTATTTTTGCTACAGTTTACCTCCGATATCACTACACGGTTGACTTGTTGGCGGGCGCGCTGCTTGCTGCAGCCCTGATTGCGGTCGGGCCCGTGATGTTCCGAAAGCTGACGAGAACGGAGGATTCGATTGGCGCTCGAGGTGGTAACGGCAGATAGCAAGCAGGCATTGAAAGAGTTTATTGAGTTTCCCTACTCGCTCTATCAGGGCGACCCTTTTTGGGTCCCTCCATTGCGGATAGCGGTGAAGGCACTACTGGACCGGGCCAA
>DASPVW010000003.1:0-18564 GCA_035622155.1 Candidatus Acidiferrales bacterium | reverse complement strand
CGCCCGGAACGACACCTTCGGGTTGCTCTTCGAAAGCACTTTCGTGATCGCCGCCGTCAGCGTCGTCTTCCCGTGGTCGATGTGCCCGATCGTGCCCACGTTCACGTGTGGTTTGCTTCGCTCGAATTTCTCCTTCGCCATTTCGAATTAACCTCGCATCAAAACTGCGCGATCTTGGCCGCGCTCTCGATCCCGTGTTGTTGCTTGCCTCGCGATCTAGGAAGCCGCCGGCCCTGCGATGGAGCGGGGGACGGGATTCGAACCCGCGACCATCTGCTTGGAAGGCAGAGACTCTACCCCTGAGTTACCCCCGCTCATCCTCACTCCGCCTCGAGCCTGGAGCCTGGGACCGGGATTGAACCGGTGACCTCGTCCTTACCAAGGACGCGCTCTACCAACTGAGCTACCCAGGCCCAATCCAAAGCGTCAAGCGCCTCTTACTGACACGACGCACGGTGTCAGACGCTGGTGGACGGGGGAGGATTCGAACCTCCGTAGCCCGCAAGGAGCGGCAGATTTACAGTCTGCTGGTTTTAGCCACTCACCCACCCGTCCTAGTAAACCATGCGCGGCGCGAACAGTGCGTCCGGCCATCAAAGACTCCGGGCACAAAAATCGGCTGGTTCCCTCCGGAACTCAACCGGACCGGTCTATGGGGTGTCTCGAAAAGGAGAAAAGGTTCGCGTCCGAAGACACAAACCCTGTTCGCTTCTCTCGCGAGGAATCCGTCTGTATCACCAACCCGAAAAATTCCGGCTCCCTCAAATATCAGCTGGCGGAGGGAATTGAACCCCCGACCCTCTGATTACAAATCAGATGCTCTACCAGCTGAGCTACGCCAGCCCTGCGCAAACCTTAAAAAACTATCACACAGGCAATCAAATTGCAAGACAGTTACGCGCCCCCCGCAAACTCACGCCAGACTTCCACTTAGCCCGGGGTCAACCTCTCAGGGCACCGTCGGCTTCGAGAAATCAGCGTCATCGAGCGGCACATTGTGATGATACGCTGTCACGGTAATTACTACCAGTGTACCCTCGTTGGTCTGACGGATCGTTTGCGGTAGCTGGATGCCGTCGATTTTGCGATAGTCGTCGTATTCCTGCAGAAACTCGCTGACGCCATCAGGTCCGTGACGTTGGCTGGTATTGCGCACGAGAAGCCCGCTTGCCACGTCGAAGTACATCTTCTCTGGCGGACCACCTTCGGTGGCTACCGCTTCAACCACATAGGTCTCGCGCTCGCCAATCTCTTGCTTGCCCGTGAGCGTGAACTTCGCGTAGAGCTTGCGCAGATCGAGTGTGTGGTAGAAATCCGACTCGCGGCGGATTTCCGCCAGTTCCGTACCGGTCAGATCGCGCAGACCGTTTTGTGGATCGTCTGTCCATCCCGAGGTTCCATCAAACCCTTGACGATACGATGCTCCATTGATGGTGATGATTCCAAGAGAGCGGTCCGGCGCTTTTTCGCGAAGCTCGACCGTTCCTGTGAGCGACATCGACGGAACACTAACTGTTCCGGTCATCACGCGAGACGTGAGCTTCTCGAAAGCAGCGCGCCCGCCTTCTGCCTCCAGAAAGCGGTCCAGGATTTGGTCGGCCGTGGTTGGCTCGGCAGCCTGTTTGGCCGGGGTCTGCGCCCACGCCGAAACCAGCCACACCAGGCATAGAAACCACGATCCCAGAGCTCTTATTCGAGCGCGGCCGCTCATATCAAAAGCCGTCCTCGGCATCCGATGCAATGTTGGACGAAGCTTCAAAAAACGGGGTACGCTGTTTGTTATGCCGACATTTCCCGGAAAGCGAGCGATCGTTGTCGCCGCCGTACTTGCGTGCATCGCGGCAGCGGTAGGCGGATGGTTTCTCTATCGCTGGCATCGGCCCTGGAAGGGCGCCAGGGCCGGTACGGCGCCTGAAATTCTCACCCACGTTCCAGCCGATGCGCCCGTCATCGCCTATATAGATGTCGCTGCGCTTAGGAGGTTGCAAGACTCCCCGCTCACGGCGATCGTTGGCCTCGCAGGACAAAATCCCCGCCAAGACCCCGACTATGAGAACTTCGTTCGTAACACGGGCTTCGATTACACGCGCGATCTTGACCATGTGGCCGTCGCCTTTTGGCCCTCCTTTTCGCTGAAGACAACCCCGAAGGGGGCGGACAATCGCGCGCTCGCCGTCGCCGACGGGCGCTTTGACGAAGGAAAAATCAAAGCCTATGCGTTGCGCAGCGGGACGACCATCACCCTGGGAGAGCGGTCGTTCTACATCGTCCCAGGCGATCCGGATGTCGCCTTTGAATTCCGCTCGCCAACGCGGATGGCCCTGGCCAGTGGAACCGATGGGGTCCGGTTGCTCTCGCAACCGGACCCCGCGTCCCGGGGCGGGCCGACGGAAGAGCGGATCGATCGCGTGGCGGGAGCACCCCTGTTCGCGGTGGCACGGACCGATAACCTGCCGGCCAGCCTCTACGAAAACTTGCGTGGCGTACCGCAACTTCAGACCCTGGCACGCAGCGTCCGCGGCCTTGTACTGGCGGGCCAGCCCGACGGGGAGGTGATCCATCTAACGCTTGACGCCGAGTGTGACTCGATGACGAGCGCCCTTGAACTAGCCACGGTCGTCGACAGCTTGCGCCTGCTCGGCTCGATGGCGCTCGCCGACCCGAAAGCGCGTCCCCAGATGACCAAGCCGCAGGTCGCATTCCTAAGCGCTGTTCTCAATCAAGCCCAACTCACTCATGAAGATCGTTGGGTGCGCCTGTCCCTCGACGTGACACCGGCGATGCTCGGAGAGCAAAATGCTCAGATGCGCGGTGGCCGCCCCTCGAAAGCGTCCTCGAGCAAAACGCGAATCCCCTCCTTGGTCAGGGCGCTCGGATTGTAGAAGGGCTTTTCCATCACCAGCGCCGCCGCGTGGTCGACACCGTCCTGGTTCATGCCCAGTGATCGAAGCGACAGCGGCGTTTTCATCGAAGCCTCGAGGTCGTGCAGAAGTTGGGCAGCGGATTTCGCAACGCCCTCGGGAGCAAGAGCCTGCGCGATGCGCGCCATCGCTCGGGGCGCGCCCCGGGCGTTGTAAGCAGTTACGTGCGGCAGCAACACGGCATGGGTTTCGGAGTGCGGCAGGTCGAAGGCGCCGCCCAGAATGTGACACAGCTTGTGGTGCAGCGCGGTGGTGGTCGCGCCTAGAGACATCCCTCCAAGCCATGCTCCATACAACGTGAGCGAGCGGGCATCCCGGTCCAAGGGATCGCGCACAACCGCCGGAAGCCCTTTTGTGAGCGAACGAATCCCCTCTTCGGCAAGGAGCGAAGTAATGGGATTGGCGTCTTGGGCGTACAGTGCCTCGACGCAGTGCGCCATC
This sequence comes from Candidatus Acidiferrales bacterium, assembly GCA_035622155.1. Lineage (GTDB taxonomy): Bacteria > Acidobacteriota > Terriglobia > Acidiferrales > UBA7541 > Palsa-295. The sequence goes on along the minus strand of DASPVW010000003.1, from coordinate 15,202 downwards.
GCGTTCATTCCACTGGTCGCGGAAAGCTTGGCAGGCAAACTCAGAGTCAGCGCCGGATCATAGATGACGGTTTGGGGCTGCACGCGAGCGTCACGCAGGGTCTTCTTGATGCCGTGTTCGGTAAGGCCCCACGTCGATGTCATTTCCGATCCCGAATAGGTGGTCGGTATCGCCAGGATTGGCAGGCTGGCGCCCGCTGCGATCGCTTTTGCAAGACCGATGGCAGAGCCTCCGCCGATCGCCACGCATAGGTCTGCACCAAGGCGCGCGGCCTCGCCACGTGCGCGTTCGGCAATTTCCGCCGGAACGTGCATCACGGCGCGATCAAAGACCCCTACGGCTTTGGCGCCGAGCTCGGTCGCCATATCCTCACCGAGTTTTTTGCGTCCCGGCGTCGTCAAAATCAGCACACGTTTGGCCCGGAGACGATTGATTTCTTCAGGAGCCTTGGTAAGGCTGCCCATCCCGAAGATGACGCGTGAGGATGAAGAGTGAAACAGGAACGACCGGTCACCGTCTAGCATCATCGAGATAACCTTTGCCGGGATGGGGCAGGTCGATCTTATCGGCTCAGTCGCGACATGCTCCCGATCTACGCTTGCAGACGGCCGAGCAATTTTCAAGCAGTTCTTGTCGTAGCGGGAGAACGGGAAGTGAAACAGGCTGCCGCGAAGAGTTCTCAGGGCAGCGCAAAAGCGATGACGGAGTCACCCGGGGCATCGTCGAAGTAGCCGTTCAGGGCGACGATGCCAGGGCCGCCGAAGGCTTCGATGACGACATACTGCTTGCCGTCGCGGCCCTTGTAGGTTATCGGGATGGTGTGAGCGCTGGCGTCGATCTTCTCCGTCCACAGGCCCTTCCCCGTGCGCGCATCAAAGGCGCGGAAGCGACCGTCGTTTGTGGCACCAATGAAGATCAAACCGCTCGCGGTGACCATCATCGGGCCGGTGTTGGGTGCGCCGGTATTGGGAAAGCCCGCCGCGGCCAGAGCGTCGACAGTGCCGAACGGCTCGCGCCAGACAATAGCGCCGTTCTTCGCGTTGACGGCGAAAATTTCAGCCCACGGAGGCTTGATACACGGCCAGCCGTTGCTCGATTCCCAGAAGCGGCTCTGATAGGGCGAAGGGCCGTTGGGGAACACCTTCTCGTACGGACCGCCACGAGGATTCGGATGATCGAGCCTTACGATCCGACCGATCTGGCCGGCGTTGAACGCCGTCGTGCCGAAGAGGTAGCCGAGCCGGGGATCAAACGCGACGCCGCTCCAGTTTCCCGCGCCTTCACGCCCTGGAAAAATCACCGCCATCGCATTCGGGTCGGCGCCGTACACGGTGAAAGGACCGTTGTTGTACATGTGGTTTTCTTCCCATAAATCCTTGCAGTAGGCGGCGTGCTCCGGGGTCAAGTCTGCCAGATCGGCCTTCGTAATGCTCATGGGAGCAAGTGAAGGGGGCTTGAGCGGGAAGGGCTGGGTCGCCGAGGTTTGTTCGCCCGGGACAGTCGACTGCGGGACCGGGCGTTCCTCCATGCCAAAGACAGGGGTGCCGTTGGTGCGGTCAAGAATGTACAGCAATCCCTGTTTGCTGAATTCAGCCAGAGCGGGAATCTTCTTTCCGTGACTCTTGATGTCGAACAGCGTGGGGGCGCCGGGCACGTCCCAATCCCAAAGATCGTGGTGCACGAGCTGCTGATACCAAAGCAGTCGTCCGCTGTTCGCGTCGAGCGCGACCACGCTATCGCCATAGAGCGTGTTGCCCAGGCGCACACCACCATAAAAGTCCGGTCCTCCGGTAGGGGCAACCGAGACATAGACGATGCCTCGTGCCGGGTCGAGCGTCATGAAGCTCCAGACGTCATCGCCACCCCGGACCTGCCAGCTATCGCCCTTCCAGGAGTCGTGAGCGGGATCACCGGGCTGCGCTCGGGTGTGGAAGGTCCAGACGAGTTTGCCCGTGCGCGCGTCGTAGGCGCGGACCATCGGCACGCCGTTATCACCGGTAATGATGAGGTCGCGATAGATGACGGGTGACGATGATGGGCTTTCGTCGGAAACCAAACCTCCGTCGCCAAATTCGGGGACAAGCTTGCCGGTCCTTGCATCGAGCGCCAGCATCTGCTTGCCGGAAACGCCTACGATTAGGCGTGGGCGGGTGCGATCGTCACCGGGCCAATAGGCGACGCCACGGCGCGAGGTGCCTTGGGTCTCGAATTTCCAGATTTGCTGGCCGGTCGTGGGATCCAGCGCGTACACGTTCTTGCCCGCATCAAAGTACAGCAGGCCATCGACGACGAGCGGAGCACCTTCGGAATTGACGCCTCCCTTTGGATCCCCTGTATGAAAGGTCCACGCTCGCTGGAGCTTCCCCACGTTGTGCGGGGTGATCTGCTTCAGCGGAGAAAAGCGTTGTGAACCAGGATCGTGTCCGGCAACCGGCCAATCGACCTCCGATTGGCCCAGAACCATAGGAGCGAGAACGACGAGACTCCCCAGGGCAACCCCGGCGAGAAGGGACCGGAGCGCACCGGCCGAGGGCGCCCTAACAATGGGAGACGAAGCTCGCAAGGAAGTTAGCTATTCGTGGGATGCCAGCAAGGGCGCGACGTCGTGCTCCATATCGGCCAGAGTAAGCGCTTTTTGATAGAAGTGCGCCTCCTTGCCGTCGCGATCGAAGATCATGGTCATGGGGAGGGCCTCGCTCTGAGCCCAACGCGGGTCCATCTGTTTATAAAACTCGTCATCGGTCGAAGAGGCGATGTAGACCGGGAAGGGCGGCTTCTGTTCCTCCACATACTTGAGCATTTCCGCTTTCTCGGCGGCATCGGTCCGATCATTCATCGAGACTTCCACGACTTGCAGCGAGCCCTTGTATTTCGTCTGCAGCTTCATGATGTCGGGGAATTCCGTGTGGCAGGGGACGCAGTAAGTGGCGAAAAAGTTGAGAAAAACCACTTTACCCTTGTTGGATGCGATCAACGCCTTGATGGCCTGCGGGTCGACGCTCTTCAATTCTCCATCAGCTGCGGGTTGCGCCCAGGCGCCCAGGGCCGTGGAAGCCAAAACACCCAACAGGAGCGAAGTGAACCTTTTCTGCCTCACTGGGTGCTCCCAGCCGCTGTGGCCGACGCCAGCATTTTCACCGAAGCGTCCTCGACCCGCTGGAACGAGGTGTCATTCACGTTGACGAAATTCGCGATGACTTGGCGATTATCGTTTACCAGGATCGTGTTATCCGCCGCGGGATTCAGCTTGTAGACGCGCATGCCGGAATCCTGGGGACCCTTCGCGAAATAGACCAGCGGGATCCCGATACCCTTGTCCGCCGCGAGTTTTTCAAGCCAATCCTTCGTATCCGGACCGGCGATCATCACCGCAAAGCCCTTTAGATTCTTCTGCGACTTCACCAGCGCGTCGAGCTTCACGATTAGGTCCGCCGCCTGATCACTGGGCTTTTGGAAGAAACCAATCACAGTCGGCGCGGGACCGTATTCACAGACATAGCAGGTATCTTCACCCTTGTATTTGCCGGTGACGTCGATCACGCGAAGCGATGGCGTGACGGCGCCGACCGGGCGCCCCGAAGTGATTGGGCCCGAGGGGGTCGCTGCCGTGTTCAAAGTGGTGGCATTCGCGCTGCTCGTCGTGCTTACGTTGGCAGCGGCCGCTTCCGCCATCTTCACCGCGTTCGCGGCATCGGTTCCTTCGACAGGATACTTCAGCGCAACCCACTTGTACCAACCGCCTTCCATAATCTTGGTGTTGAGATAACCGAATTCGACCAGCTTCTTGTACATGTCGATCGAGTCTTCGTCGTGCTGACAGGGACAATAGAGAACCAGCATTTTGTTACGCGGAAGCGGAACGGGAGGCTTCACCTGGGGTACCCACGGATAATTGATCGCGCCAGGAACATGGCCCTCGGTGAAAGCTTCCTCAGGCTGCGTGTCAACGAGAACGAAACCGGTGTCTTTCTGATCCATCATCTTTTTGATTTCGGCCGGCGTGATGAATTGCGGCGGTGGAGCCTGGGCGGTCGGATCCCCGAACCCTCCCAGATCATCTTGCGCTGACGCTCGCCGCGGAGAACCAATAAACGCGAGGATTGCCAAGCAGATAAGCGCAAGCCACTTTCCCGTTTCTTTAACAGCGGACATAGCGGACCTCCCTCCATTCTGATCGGCCGGGGGGGGCACACACGATTTGTCGGGTGTAGATTCTACCATCCAGCAACGATCTTCCATTGATTTAGACGCCTGGCCAAGGATCGGGTTTCAGGTATTGGGCGACAACCCGGTAGGTTCTGCGCCCCGAAGACCAGAGACGCCTCATTGGCATTTGGCGACAATCAGCGTGATGTCGTCGTGCTGACGGCCAGCACTAAAATGCTGAACTTCCTCAACCAGCGAGCGGAGCAGCTCGGCAGAAGCAAGTTCCCGATGCTGGCGCAGCGCTGCCACGAGGCGATGCTCCCCGAATTGTTCTCCCGCGTCGTTGAAACATTCGGTGACACCGTCTGTGTAGAACACCACCGTGTCTCCCGCAAAGAGTTGGCTTTCGCCGACCAAACACTCCCAATCCTTGAAAAGGCCGACGACGGTACTTGTGGAGTCAAGGCGTTCGAGGGCGTTATCGCTCCGTAGCAGAAGTGCGGGAAGATGACCGCAATTGGCGTAGCGCAAGCGCCGCGCCGTGTCATCGTACTCGCTAAAGAACAGGGTAGCGAACGCTCGATCGGCGGTGTTCTCACAAAAGAGGCGATTGACGGACAGCAGGAGTCTCTGCGGCTGCCCCAAGGCGAAGGGCGTGAAGGGACGGCTTGAGTAGGTCGAAGACAAGTTGCGAAGGTGCGCCTGTAAGTTTGCCATTAGCAGAGCAGCCGCGGTTCCCTTACCCGAAATATCGCCGATCACCAAGCCGAAGCGCTCCCGCCCGAGGTCGAGAAAATCGTAGTAGTCCCCTCCTACCGAGCGAGCCTGCATGCAGATGCCATCATACTGAAGCGTGGTGAGCGCGGGTCGTGTTTGCGGGAAAAGCCTTGCTTGCACCTCTCGGGCGCTTTCCAATTCTTGGGCAATTCGACGCTCGGTTTCAAACCTCTCGTGATGGGCCCGGCGCTGCTGTTCGACTTCTCGAACCACGGATTCGTCGCTGATAAGGGTAAACGAGTTACCGTCCAGGTCTTGGAAATGGGCGCACGTGACCCCCGGGGATTGTCTTTGCGGCCCTTGCGAAAACATCACGCCGCGCTCGGTCCATTCCTGGTATTTGCCTGCAACGTCCTCGGTGAAAAACATGACCTGCGTGGATCGACCAATGAGCTTTGATTCCTCCGAGCCCGGTTCAGGAGAAACCAGAACCAGTATAGCCGTCCCATCCGGAGGAGACACGGCAAGCAAACGCTCGCCCGAGGGAGAGCGCATATCACTGGCAAGTTCGAACCCTAATTGGTCCAAATAAAATCTCAGGCTTCGCTCCTGATCGCGAACGAAAACGGTAACGGCGCCAAGGCGAAGGTAGAGACTCTGCCGGTCCGGATCAAAACTGCACCGGTGCACCGGATGGCCCGTGACGTGGCTTACGGCCGGACTGCTCACGCTCGCCATTATAGCGCTCGTACGCTTCACTGCCGACAATCAGTGCAAAGGCAGAGCAAAAGCGTAGGCCACGCTATCGGCGAGAAAGACAACGTACTGGCGACCGTCGAGCTCGTAGGTCATCGGGCCGGTGCCGAACGATCCACCGGGATACATATGCCAGAGAACTTGGCCGGTCGAGGCATCCAGCGCGACCAGATTGCCGGACATATCCGCAGTGAAAACCAGATGGCCGGCGGTGGAAAGGATCCCGGACTGGCCCCCGCGGCCCAGAGTGTCGGCCGTCCAGCGAACTTTGCCCGTTTCAACGTCGATGGCTTTGAGCATCGACTTCGATGACAGGAAGAAGTCGCGGCCCGCCCAACCTTCGGCGTATTTTCCGGGCATCGTCAAATAGAAGACACCGGTGGTCTCCCGTGAGTTGACGTAAAACAGGCCGGTGTCGGGATCATAGCTGGGTGCCTGCCAATTGGTTCCCACGCCGCCCGTGACAAGAACGCCGTCGGGCCGCGGCTCTTTGTCCTGGCGCGGGATCGGCTGGCCGCGCTGGTCATAGCCCTCGACCCAATTCGCCGGGACAAACGCTTCGGAAATCAGGGCTGTCCCGTCGGTGCGGTCGAGGACGAAAAACAGTCCATTCTTCCCAGCCTGGGCGAGCATCTTGCGCGGCTTACCATGAAATGTCCCGTCGAAAAGGACCGGCGTCATCACCATGTCCCAGTCGTGGGTATCGTGCGGTGAGGACTGGAAGTACCAGACAAGTTTTCCGGTATTGGGATCGAGTGCGACGATGGCACAGGTGTACAGGTTCGCTCCGGCGCGCGCGTCGCCGTTCTCGACCGGGTGGGGATTGCCCGTGCCCCAATACAGGAGATTGAGCTCGGGATCGTAGGTACCGGTGATCCACGTCATGCCACCACCGCGAGTGGACACATCGGTATCGTGCGGCCACGTGTGCCACGCGGGGTCGCCTTGCTTTGGCATCGTGTCCCACCGCCACTGAATATGGCCGCTCATCGGATCAACCGATTCGAGGAAACCGGGAAGATCGGCCGTGTCGCCGGAGGTTCCCAGGATGATGTGATCACGGATCGCGAGCGGTGCGACGCCGCCGAAGGCCTTCAAGGTCGGGTCATCGACCTGAATTTGCCAGATCAATTTTCCGGTGCGTGCATCGATGCACAGCAGCTGCGCATCGGGAGTGGTCATGTAGAGGCGGTCCCTCCACATGGCGACGCCTTTGTTGCCTCCGCCGAGGGGTCCTCCAGGGCGGGCGAAATGCCAGATCGAGTGACCGTTGCGCGCATCCACGGCCCAAATTTCGTTGCCGGCGGTGATGTACATAATTCCGTTCACTTCGATGGGCATGGACTGGAGGCTGCGTCCGTGCGTTTGAAACGCCCAGGCTAAGGTGAGCGAGCCGACGTTTTCACGATTGATTTGCTTCAGCGGGCTATAGCGGCGACCGCTGTAGTCGCCGTTGTAGGTCGGCCACGTGTCGGTCGGCAGCTGGAGAAGTTTTCCGGGATCGAGTTCCTGTGCAAACAAGCACGCTGTCGACAAACACGCGAAAACAAACAAGACCGAGAGCCTCTTCACTTCAAGGTCTCCAGGTAAGTGAAGATGTTGTGCATGTCTGCATCGGTGTATTTTTCAAGGAGTGCGGCATGCGCGGCGAGCGGATCGTGGACCTCAATGTTCACTGAGTTCGCCGGCCAGGAGTGATACCACCCGTCCTTGCTCTGAATCGCAACGTAGAAGCCGTCGTTCAGCACAAGCGTGCCTTCCATTTTTTCGCCAGAAGGCAGAGTAACAACGGCAGTGGAAGCCACGCCGCTCGGATAGAGGAAGCGGACCTCGAGGTCAGGCGGGTTGTATTTTTTCGCGATGCCCGCAAGATCGCCCGTCGGCGAATGGCACTTGTTGCATGCGCCCGGACCATTAAAGTATGCCTTACCCGCTTCGACGCTTCCCGTCGCCAGCCGCTCGGCCGGGATGTCATTCGGGTAGGGACCGAAGCGCGTATGCAGATCGAACAGCGTAATCTGCGCTTGCAGGAACGCCACGATGTCGGCGACTTGCAAACTCGTCAGAGAAGGAAATGCAGGCATTCCTTTTTCCACGCGTCCATTCGCGACGACCGGGCCGATCAGTTCGCCGTTCTTATCGCGGCGGACCAAAGCCGAGCGGATGAGATCGGGACCGCGACCGCCGGTAGCGTCTTCGGCGTGGCACGCGGCGCAATTTTCCCTAAACAGAGCGTGGCCACGTTCGGCCGCCGCCGCATGAGCACCCTCGGCAGGATTGCGGGCGCCCGGTCCGGGCAGCGGAGGGCCACCTTCCTGGGCTTTGAGCAGAAACACAGCGGCTAGAACCGCCCCTGCAACAACGACTGCAGATTTTCTCAAATCTCCCCCCAAGCCCAGCGCAGACGAACCGTCAGACGCGGTGAAGTCACGATGGGTTACCTGCTTGGCCGGCCGAACAGGTCTGTGCTCGGCACATGTGTCAGTCCCAGACCGAACAGATCGGTTGCTCAGCTTCGACGCCCTGCCAGCGACGACGGTGCCGTTGTCTATTCGCCCGCCTTGGTCAGCGTCGCACCGGTGATTTTCACCGTCTGGTGGGCCCAGTTCGTTCCCGGATAGGTAAACAGCAGATCATAGCCGGGCGAGCCTCCCGCCACGACAACGTGAAAGTCGTCCGGACCCTGAACAACCGGCACCCGCCCTCCGGGCTTGAGGTTATCCAGGAAAATCTGCGCACGGTCCGGTCGAATCCGGCCGTCGGCGATCGACGCGCGGATAAAATCCTCCTCGGTGCCCTGCCCGAACGAGACCTGTTTAGCGAGCTTCTCATAGGGTACTCGTGTCTGTTCATACAGGTATTCTTGCAGGCTTTTTCTCGTGTAGCCGTGGTTGGCGAGTTCGACCGCGCAATCAGGATGCAGCACCAGGATGTGTTTCTGAGCGTGCGGCCATACCACTCCCCGAGTCCGGATCTGCGTAACAACCTGATCGATTACGCCCTGCGCTGTCCAGGGCGCCACGGCGCCGCCCCCGAAAATCACCGGGTTTCCCGACGACGAGACCGTCACAGTGCTGTCGCCGGCCTGAAAGCCCTGGCTTACGTTGTACGGCTCCCACGGGCTTTTCGCCGTGTCTTCGGCGAACGTGTAGAACGTATACGCCTCAAGCCGCCCCGTAAGGGCCATGTCGTTCACCTGCGGCCACGTCTGCCCAATGTTGAGCAGAGCCAGTCGCAGCGCCCGACCTACTGTGCTGTTGGCCCGCCAGCCATGCCCCAGCATTCCAATGCCCGAGTTGAATCCGAGCTCCTGCGCAATGGGCCCATCGACCAACACCACGGGTGTGAACGAACCCGTCGAAGCTTGTACGTGCGTCAGGTCGTAGTGCTTGTTGGTGAAGCCTTCCATCGCCGCCAAAATGACCGGAAAATATTCCGGTTTCGCCCCTGCCATCACTGCGTTAATCGCGATCTTCTCGACCGTCGCGGTGCCGCTCTTTGGCGCTACTTGCGCAAGCACGTCCTTGGGTGAACGCGTCGTCCCGGCCTCCATCGCCTTCACCAGTTCGGGCGTCGGCGGGACAATCGGCAATCCGTCCGCCCAGTGATTTGAGAGGAAAAGGTCGTTGACCCTTTCCGAGGCGTCCAGGAAATCCCGTCCGCTCACCTTGATGAGCGCATTTTCGTGAAGTTCCTGCACCTGGGAAGGTTTCGCCTCCTCTGGTGTCAGCGGGCGCGTTAGCGCGTCGACCATTTTGTCGAAGAACAGATCGGCAATGGGCTGCAGCTGTTGCTGACTGGCGCGCCCGACGTAATATTTGTCAGCGGGAAGCGCCAGGGTGCGGATTTCCGGCATCCCGCGGTCCTTGGCTGCCGATTTTGCATCATCGAGAAATTCTGTGGTTGTGAAATAAAGGCCCGGCATTCCTGTCTTTTCAATTTCGATTGTGTCGTGGGAACCCCACCACGTGCAGCTCCCTCAATCGCCCACGCCGAAAACGAAAAGATCGCCTTGCTGCTTGACCGTGGGATACCATTTGGGCAGGTCGGTAATCGTTTGGGCCGCCGGTTTCGGATACATGACGATCGTCGCCGTCGGATATTTCTGCTTTAGCATGTTCGCGAGTGCGTCGAGGAAATTACTCGCTCCGAACTTGCCGTTGTCGATCAGGACGATTTTCTTCCCGTCGAGATTTCCGCCGCGCGGGCTGATCCCAAGCGTCTTTGGCGGGGGGATTTCGCCCCGCGGATTCATTACCTCCAGGGTGACTTGCGCCGAAGCCGTCGCGGCCGAGCACAAGCCGGCGACGAGAAGGGCAGCCGCCCGAAACCAGTCTGTGTTTCGCTTCATGTCTCGCATCCCCCCCAACGCTGCCGCACGCAGCGCAAGTTCCCTCAAGATAGACACCGTTCCGAGGAATGTCAACGCGCATCCCGTGTAGAACAAAGAAAAGCTTGGGGGAGCGAACGAAACACCTTATTCTCGTTCCTTTCATGTTTTGCAGGACGGGCGCGAAGGAGCACTTCTGCATGAAACCAAAGGTCCTCTCGATCTTGGGAAGCGTCACGCTGACTGCGGCATTCGGAATGATCTCGGCGCACGCCGCGAGCGACCCAACATCGCCCGCCGAGGACGGCACGTTGGGTGCACTCAGTGCCGTGGCTGGAGCGGCCATGATGGAGAGCCACACCTACCAATATCTAGAAGAGGTGAGCGACGACATCGGAGCGCGGGTCACGGGTTCGCCGGAAGCCGCGAAGGCTATCGCGTGGGGCGTTCAGAAGATGAAATCCATCGGTCTCGAGAATGTGCACACGGAATCGTTCCAACTTTTTCGTGGATGGAAGCGAATCTCGGCCGAGGCCGAGATCGTTTCCCCGATCCGCCGCCGCGTGATGATCGATTCGCTGGGATGGGTCGGTTCGACACCGCCCGGCGGTGTGGAGGCTCAGGTCATACCGGTTAACCTGTATCGGATCGATGAGGAGCTGGCGAATTCCTCGGAGTGGCGCGGTAAGGTCCTGTTAACGATCAGCAGGGGAACCAATGCGCCCGGCCGATTTGACAGGGCCATCAAATTCCTGACCTTCATCCGGGCGGCGCAAGCGGCCGGCGCTGCGGCGGTGATCGGAGGCCAAAGCGGAGTGAAGGCGGCCGGAATGCACATGACCCATACGGGGGTCATCGGCTACGACGCGGCATTCGACGTGCCCGTGGTCAGTATGGCGCCAGAAGATCAAGATCAGATTGCGCGGTTTCTGGACGCCGGAAAAACCGTGCGGATGAAGATCAACGTTCAGAACCAATTCACGAGCGGGCCGGTTGAGTCGGCCAATGTCGTCGGCGAAGTCCGCGGTTTGCAATATCCCGAGCAGATCATCGTCGTCGGTGGGCACCTCGACTCATGGGACCTCGCATCAGGAGCCACCGACAACGGCTGCGGCACGGCGACGACTCTCGGCGCCGCGGAAGCCGTTGTCAAATCAGGGAAAAAGCCGCGCCGCACGATTCGTTTTGTACTCTTCACCGGCGAAGAGCAAGGGCTGGACGGATCGCGCGCCTATACGAAAGAACACGCCGCAGAAATGAAGAATCACGTCGCCGACGTCATTTTAGACACTGGACAAGGGCCGGTCGTGAGGCTTCAGCTCGGAGGGCACAACGACTTGGTTCCCGCGGTGCAGGAGTTTGCAAAGGCGCTGGAAGCATTCGGAACCATTAGCGTGGACGACGAGCCAGAATTCGGAACCGACACCGGTCCCTTTATTCTTGCGGGCTTGCCGGGCATCAATCTGAATCAGGATTCTCCCGATTACCTCTACACGCACCATTCTGCTGTCGATACGTTCGACAAAGTCGATGCAGCCGTCCTCGATCGGAATGCCGCGGTCATGGCGCTCACGGCATTTTGGATCGCGGACCGGCCGGAGCGACTCGCCGCTCCCTGGCCTGCGGCAAAGACCGCGCAGATGTTGGTCGATAAGCGTCTGGACGGCTTCCTGCAGGCTTTTGGATTATGGCCCTTCGGCAATCCAGGGTCGGCCGAGCAACAGAACTAGGAAGGTTCAGCTGATCAGCCGTGCAATGAAAAACGCTGCGGCCGCGGCGAGGCCACCGACGAGGACCGTTTGCAATCCGCCGCGCCACGGTTTCAATCCCGTGTAGTGCCCCTTGATTGTGCCGAAAACGAACAAGGCAATCAGCGTCACGCCAACGGAAACCCACAGCGCCGGGGCGATGCTCTGCATCACGATATACGGCGCGAGCGGAATCAATCCGCCGAAGATATAGGACGCTGCAATTGTCGCCGCACTGCGGCCGGCACGAGCCGGGTCCGGCTGCTCGAGGCCCAGCTCAAAGCGCATCATAAAGTCGACCCAGCGCTTCTGATTCCCCGTGATCGCCGAGATGACGGGAGCCAGTTGTTCTTCGCTCAGTCCATAATCGCGAAACACCTTGGCCACTTCCTCGGTTTCGATTTCCGGCAATTCCACCGTCTCGCGGTATTCGCGGTCGAGCTCGGCGGCGTAGTGCTCCCGGTCGGTTTGCGCCGCGAGGTAGCCGCCTAGGCCCATCGCGATTGAGCCGGCAGCGATTTCGGCGAAGCCAGCTGTCACAATGATTCCCGTTCCCCTCCCGACGACCGCCGCAGCGCTTGTAAGACCTGCCGCCAAGGCAAAGGGAACTGTCAGTCCATCCGACATCCCAATAACGATATCGCGCACCGTCTCGCTCGCCGTAAAATGCTTTTCTACGTGTTCGACCGCCGGCATGAAGTCCCTCCTCGGAGCTCGAGAATGTGATCGGACTTGGACGTATTCGACGTTTTCCGCCAGGCGCGTATAATTATGCCTGCAGGAACTGAAATTTGGAGGTGGATATGTCAGCATCCGGACAAGGAGCCGCTCATCAGATGAGCTATACATTGCCGAATCTCCCGTACCCGTTCGACGCGCTCGAACCTTACATCGACGCCAAAACCATGGAAATCCATCACGACAAACATCACGGCGCTTACGTCACCAATCTGAATAAGGCCCTCGAGTCTCACCCTGACCTGCAAAGACTGACCGTCGAGGAGCTCCTGGCGCAAATCAGCAAGGTTCCGGAAAACATCCGCACCGCTGTCCGCAACAACGGCGGCGGCCATATGAACCACTCTATGTTCTGGAAGATCATGAAAAAAGGTGGTGGCGGCGAACCTTCTGGCGATCTCGCTAACGCGATCAGGAGTGTCTTCGGCACTTTCGCAGACTTTAAAACCAGGTTCAATCAGGCGGCCACCACGCGCTTCGGCTCAGGCTGGGCGTGGCTGCTTTTGCGCGACGGCAAGCTTGTGGTCGAGTCCAGCGCAAATCAGGACAATCCGATCATGGAAGGCGGGAGGGCCTTCTTCGGGCTCGATGTATGGGAGCACGCCTACTACTTGAAGTATCAGAACCGCCGCCCGGAGTACATCGAGGCGTGGTGGAACACCATCAACTGGTCCCAGGTTGCCGATTATTACGCTGCCGCCAAAACGTGAAGGACCGGAGTAGGCATCCGCTCACCTGCTACAAACAGGGAAGGAGGCCCGGAGTGGGCCGAGCCTCCTTGGGGAGGTACGTCTGGGAGATACAACTAGCCGAGCGGCTCGGTGCGTGTCCCGGCGCGCCCAGCCATCGGCCATCTATTTCGTTCAACCCAGCTGCTTGCAAAAAGTTGCGACAGAGTTGTAAAAGGGCAATGACTGTTTCATTGGGTTATGTGGCTCGCACTCTTGACGGCAACGCCGAAATCTGTAAACTGCCCTTTTCGATGGCGACGCAGCCCAATCCGATCGAAGAAGTCCTGCAGGATTTTCAGTTTCCGCAGCGCGAAGCCGCTTTTTTTTATGGGCTTTTCTTACGCGGCCATAAACCGGAAGAACTCCGGCGGGACATCGCCGTCCCTGAGGCCGTGCTCGCCAAATGGGACCGGGAGAGCCAGCGCCAACCTCATCTTCGCTCGATGCTCGAGCGCATCATCAAGTACCGCCGAAACGTCCTAGCCATTTTCGAGAATCTCATCGGCCGCGACACGGCCAAGCAGCGAATTCAATAAGTTTTCCGCGTCGCGTCCGCACCGAGGATCCCGAGGATCGGATGGCTGGGCCGTTCTTTCAACCCAAGTCGATTGCGTCCAGGTTCGCCATCATCCTGCCGCTGTTGCAGGGCTCTCGCTTCCCAAACACGTCATCTTGCCGTGGCTCTCCATGCTGGTTGGGCGATGAGACGGACCAACCCGGCCGAGAACGCATTCGAGAATCCATTCCACATTATGGCGGTCATCGTTGCATAGGGCGGAAAGTCGGGTTGCGAAGGCTTGCAACAGTTCTTCATCGAACAATTCTCGACGCGGCCCCTCTCCGCTGTTGTCATGCAACTGCCTATAAGCGCGTGCGAGTGCGATGACCCCTTCGTGCGAAGCTAGGGCGCAGGCTCGATATGCCTCGATGACAAAGCCGCCGCTTCTTACGTCACATCCTCCGACCAAACCCAAAGCGTTCCAATAGCGGTTGGCGGCAACGAGACTGGACGGTTCAGAAAGCAGGACTTTTTTTAGCTCAGCTAGTTCGTCATGACTTACGTATCTGTTTTCCATTGTCCCCCCGGGATCGCTGGGCCGGCACGATTGTAATTCGCCACTCGCAGGCAATTGTTAAGGCCGGATTAAACTACGCTGCGCACAGAGTGGCGTTGCGAAGGGCCAACAATCCGGTCTCATCGTTCGAACAGGCGCTGGCTGAGGTTTGGAAGCAAGATAAACAGTTCGAGGGCTCGAGCAGAACCCGGCGACGAAATCGCACCGGCCCAAATGACACGCTCGGGCAAGAGGGTAATGCAGTTTCTCAGCGGGGGCAAACGTGGTCGAAGGCAAAATGAAGACTCTTTATCCGAGGTAAAAGAACTCAACCGGCACGGCTTGATAAAGGCATTCTCGCCCCATCGGTGAGACCTCTCGCCTTCCCTTTTCGCCGAGCTCAACTTCTTGTGCTCAGGCCGTCAATTCTTGCTCCTTGTTTTTCACAACTTCCCTCGTTACGAGGAAACTCATTGAGGGAGTGGCGCGCGTCTGCACGCTGTTGTAAATTAAAGGGCACCTCCGGTTCCCCGGTAGCTCAACGGTAGAGCATTCGGCTGTTAACCGAAGGGTTGTCCGTTCGAATCGGACCCGGGGAGCCAACCTTACTAGTTGGTTTTCAATCGCTTGAAGAAAGTGAGAATTAACTGGCCCTCCCTTCTGAAGAAATGACGCCGGGGCAGTTTTCCTTTCGCAGATCAGGAGGCAGCGATGGCAAAGTGGCTTCTCTCGGCGGCCCTGACCTTGATGACCTTCCCGTCCAGCGCGATAGCGCAGACGAAGGAATCTCTGGTCGGCACTTGGAAACTGGTGTCCGTAACCGACACTACCGACAAGGGCGAGGTTAAACACTCTTTGGGCGAGAACCCTACTGGCTTACTGATATACACGGTTGATGGTAAGGTCTTAGTCTTCCTTGTTACTTCTACGGAGGAGAAATTCTCGATCCCGCTTAACGCGAACTTGACGGTGGAGCTGGCT
>DASPVW010000002.1:0-29534 GCA_035622155.1 Candidatus Acidiferrales bacterium | reverse complement strand
GGGTCCGGTCCTGCTTAGCCACCGAGTGTAAACACGACCTGAATCGTGGTATCGACTTCCACGGGCTCACCATTGAGCAGCGTGGGTTGATAGCGCCATTCGTGCACAGCGTCCATCGCAGCCCGCATCAGCAATGGAGGTCCCGAGACGTACTGAAGCTCTTGAATCGAGCCATCTTTAGCGATAATGGCGTGCAGCAGAACAGTCCCCGACACATGTGCCGTCTTCGCGATTTGGGGATAGATCGGCTGCACCTGATGGACCAGCTTGGCGCCCTGCACATTGCCGCCGACGCGGATGCGCGTCTGCGTGGGCTTCGGCGGCGGGGGAGCCGTGTTTCCGATAATTCCACCCAGCACGCCGCCGGGCACGCCGCCTCCCACGCCACCCTCCACTCCGACGGCGCCGATATCCGGAGCTTCGTCCTTAATCATTTGGACGGTTTTCGGAATCACCGTTGGTGCCACCATTCTCTGCGGTGTAACGATCCGCGGCCTCACAATGTGCTGCACAGGGGCCGCGGGCGGTGGTGGTGGTGGCGGCGGGGCCGGAGCCACAAGAAACGTGTTCATGAAACCCTTTGGCAAGGCCTCCGTATAGATGAGCGGGATCAAAATCAAGATGCCTACGATCACGGCTTGCACGATCGCCGACATCGCCACGGTCCAAGGCTTATTCGTCTTACTTCCATGAGCGCTGGACACGACAAGTTGGTCAAACATTGAGCTATCTCCTTGCGGCAGCCACCACGCGCTTTTCGGCTGCGGATCCGGCGCGGACGGTCATTCTTTGTTGCCGCCCACCGTGATATTTGTTCCAAACTACGACGATGGGCGCTGCGATGCCAAAGCTGGAGTACGTTCCTACCACAACTCCTACCACCATGGCAAAAGAGAAGGCACGAAGCACCGCTCCCCCCATGAGATACAGCACGAGAACGGTCAGAAAGGTCAATCCGCTGGTTAAAATCGTGCGCGAAAGCGTCTGGTTGATCGATCGATTCACAATTTCCGGGAAGGACTCGCGCTTCATGAGTCGAAGGTTTTCGCGCACACGATCGAAGATCACGATCGTATCATTCATCGAGTATCCGACCAGAGTCAGCAAGGCCGCGATCACCGTGAGCGAAATTTCGTAATGGAACAGGGAAAAGAAACCGAGCGTGATCAACACGTCATGGAAGACGGCGATGACGGCTGCGGCCCCGTACACCCATTCAAAACGGAACGCAATATACACCAACATGCCCCCTAGGGCATAGAGAGTTGCCCACACGGCTTGGTGACGCAACTGCGAGCCAACGCGAGGGCCCACAATCTCGGCGTCGCGGATGGTGAAACCACCCAGGGTATAGTCTCTGGCGAGGGTTTGAATCACCGCCGGCGTGACGCCTTGCACGTGGCTCAGCTGATCGGAGTTTGTGACGATGCCGCCGTAGTCGGAATCACGCGCCGCCGTCAGATGCTGGGCCAGTTGGTTGTAGCGGTCTCCCGCATTGGTTCCGAGCAGTAGCGGGTCCCGCCGAGTGAGATCACCAGCCAGATCGGACGTGGAAACGGAATTGAAATCTGGTAGGCCCGCGGAGCTGTTGCCGAAGGTCGTCTCCAGAACGCCCAGAATCTTCTGCTTGCCGGTGTCGAGCGATTCGTCACTGCCGGACTGCTCCAGTCCGATGACGACATCGTTCTTGTTTTTCGAGCCGAGGTTCTCCGTATCGCTGATTCCCTGAAGCGTGCTGTTTCTAAGGCCTGCTTGCTCCAACCCCTTCCGCAGCTTATCCATCGGAGGTGGGCCGGCGAAACGCACGTAAACGAGCGTGCCACCCCGGAAATCGATGCCGTAAAGCGTGCCGTGCTTGACGACGACCCTGTAGTAAATCGAAATCCACCCGATCGCCAGCAGAAGCAGAGACAGGGTGACGAAGTACTTCGCCTTCCCCATCCAGTCCACGTTGACGCCACGGAACAGTTCCATCGATAGTCCTACCCTATGTCTTGGACACCGGCTTCGCCCGATTTGTTCCCGTCGAACACTGCCAACCTGCTGGCCTATGCATGGCTGCCATCAAATGCTCAACTGCGCCTGCCGATCCATCTTCGATAAGTGATAATCAAAAATTGCCCGTGAGACGTAGATGGACGTAAACACGTTGGCGATCAACCCAATCACGAGCGTGACGGCGAAGCCGCGTACGGGGCCGGTACCGAAAAGAAACAGAAAGATCGCCGACACGACCGTGGTCACGTGGGTGTCGATGATCGTCAAGAACGCGCGGTCGAAACCCGTGTCCACCGCCGGAGCCGCCACCTTGCCGTTGCGCAGCTCCTCACGGATGCGCTCAAACACAAGCACGTTGGAATCCACGCCCATGCCGATCGTTAAAATCACCCCGGCGATGCCGGGTAAGGTGAGTACGGCCCCCAAATAGGCCATGCACGCCAGCAAAATCATCAAATTCAGAATCAGGGCCACCACAGCATTGACACCGCTCAGCCGATAGTAAATGACCAGAAAAATCATCACCACGATCATGCTGACGATCGAGGCCCGAACGCCCTCGCGAATGGAGTCCGCACCTAGAGATGGGCCAACGGTCCGCTCTTCTAGGTACTTGATGGACGCCGGCAGTGCGCCCGCGCGGAGCACCAAGGCCAAATCCTGCGCGGATTGCTCGCTGAACCCCCCTGTAATGCGGCCGGAGTCCTCGATGCGACTCTTGATCGTCGCGGCCTCATACACCTGCCGATCGAGCACCACGGCCATTCGCCCGCCGATGGCCGCCTGTTGCTCGGTGAACGTTCCAAAGCGGCCGGCCGCGGCGGTGGAAAGCTTGAAGTCCACCTCATATCCCCCGGGACTGTCGGGGCTAGGCCCAGCGTCGGCATTGCGCAGGTCTTGTCCGGTCACGATCGCCGCCTTGTCGAGCACGTAGTACACCGGTCCGGTCGTCTGCGAGGGCCCGGCGGATTCGCTACGCCCAGGAAGAATCGCCGTCCCCGGCGGCAGCACACCTCCATATTTCGCGAGCGCCTCAGGTTCAGAACTAAACGGTCCGTCGACCACTCGAACCAGTTGTAGTTGCCCGCCGGCCCGTATGACTTCCTTGGCAGCCGTCGGGTCGCCGACGCCTGGAAGCTGCACAAGAATCTCGTCGTCGCTGCGGCCCGTGAACGCAATTGTCGGCTCGGTCAGACCCAGGGCGTTGATGCGGCGCGTGATTGTCTCAAGTGTCTGATTCATCGTGGTCTGGCGAATCTCAGCGATCACGGAAGGCTTCATTGTTAGCTCGTAGCCGTTGTTTTCGCCTGCCGCCGGGGAGATGGTCCAATCGGGGAACTGGCTATTGACGAGATCGCGGAACGCGCTGGTCGAGGTGGATTCGATGTTACGCACAAGAATGTGGGTGTCGTCGACGCGGCGGATTTCGCCAAAGCCGATGTTCTTGGCGTGGAGCTGCCGCGTGAGCTCGTCGACGGTTTCATCACAGTGCTGACCGATGGCTTCCTCAAGTTGCACTTGTAAGACCAAGTGGCTGCCACCCTTCAGGTCGAGCCCTAAGTGGATGCGATCGGCGACATTTTCTCTCAGTTGCGCAAGCGAGGTCGGTAGTCCGATTACGCCGAAAATGCAGAGAAGAAGGACAATTAGGATCAGTACGAACTTCCACTTCAGCTGCGCATTCATGCCGGCCGCCTAGCCCTCCTTGGGCTCAGCCTGGAGTCCTGCGATGGCGTTGCGCGAAATCTTGATTTTCACCTGCTCGGCAATGCGTAGCTGCACGGCGTCGTCCTCGAGCCCAACAATCGTGCCGTAGATGCCGCCATTGGTGATCACCTTATCGCCGTTCTTCAGATTCTTGAGCATTTCGGCGACCTTTTTCTGCCGGCGCTGTGCGGGCAGAATCATTAACACATAGAAGATCACTATAATCAGTATGATAGGGAGAAAGCCGAACACACCGCCAAAGGGGGACGGAGCGGGCGCCTGCAGGGCCATCGCGAGTGGAATCCCGATGCCAGAAACTGCCATTTTTATGCCTTTGTCGCCAGAGCGGGCCGGCCTGCCAATGCCGAGCGACCCCCGCGGCCGTCACGGCCGAACATGCTGCTCCTCCCTTTGCCACACCTAGCGCCCGCTTGGGTTTGCCTATGTGAGGCGTGCCTGGAGGTCAGAGCGGAATCGTTCCAGTTTTCCAAAACGGATAGCCTCGCGGATTTTTCGCATCATGTCAAGGTAAAAGTACAGGTTGTGGTGGGTGTTTAAGATCGTCGCGAGAAATTCCCCCGCGCCGTACAGGTGTCGCAAGTAGGCGCGGGAGTATCGCTGGCAGACGCCACACGAACAATCCGGGTCGAGCGGCCCTCGGTCGGTCGCATAGCGCGCCTTGCGGATCAGCACAGGCCCGTTCGAAGTGAACAGACAACCATGCCGTGCGCTGCGCGTGGGTAGCACGCAGTCCATCATATCGACACCGAGCGCGACATAGTCGAGCATCTGCTCCGGCTTACCGACTCCCATCAGATAGCGGGGGCGCTCGCGCGGCAAGCGCGTGGAGACAACCTCGGTCATCTCGCAGGTCACGGCGTGCGATTCGCCGACGGCCAGGCCCCCGATCGCGTATCCAGGAAGATCCAAATCGGTCAGCGCGTCAGCGTTTTCGCGACGCAGCTCGGCACGAGTTCCTCCTTGAACAATGCCAAACAGCATCTGACGGGTCGGATCTCCGTTCGACAGGAAGTACGCGCGCGAACGGGCGGCCCAGCCAGCCGTGCGAATCGCCGCTTCGCGTGTGTAGGCCTGGCTGGAGGGGGCTTCGATGCATTCGTCGAGCACCATAATAATGTCCCCGCCTAAAGCGATCTCGATTTCAAGCGCCTTTTCCGGCGACAGGAAATGCTCGGAACCATCCAGATGAGAGCGGAAACGCACACCTTCGTCGCTGACCTTGCGCCGTTCGCTCAGACTGAAGACCTGATAGCCCCCCGAGTCGGTGAGAATCGGCCGGGGCCAAGACATGAAACGATGCAGCCCTCCCAGTTCGCGAATCAGCGCGTGGCCAGGACGCAGATAGAGATGATGGGTGTTGGCGAGGATGATCTGGGCATCGAGATTTTCCAGATCCTGCTGGGTCTGTCCCTTCACCGTGGCAGCCGTGCCGACAGGCATGAAGGCGGGCGTCTCGATCACGCCGTGCGGCGTGGTTAGCCGCCCCAGCCGAGCCCCTGACGGATCGGTTGCGAGAATCTCGAAGCGAAACCCCATCGGGCGAGTGTATCAGGTGAAGGCCGCCGTGACGCCTGCCGATGCCAGTGCGATGACCGCATACACGATGAGCAGCCAGGCGAAGGCCGCACCGGTCGAGAGTTTCTTAGGTGCCGCCGCGTGGTATCCGATGGCCATCAGAACCAGCGGCCAGACCGTAAACACATCCACAAATCGGAGCAGAACCACCAACCAGGCGGCTGAGTCGCGGGACAGAAAAGCCGAGGCGTTGGACGCGACCAGGTTTTGCAAGTCGATCGTCGAGGGATCCTTGAAAAGTACGACCAGTATTCCCAATAGACCCCTGAGGATGCCGGGCGATGATGCATAGCAGGCAATGGCAAGCGACGTCTTGAAACGGAGGCTCGTCCCAGCCAAACCGTTAAACAGCCCCAAGAGCACCGCGGCCACGACCAGAGCGACCAAGAAAGGCGAGACTGCGCCGATGGCGTAGACAAAAGGCGGCGCGTACCTCACCTGCATCTCCAAGGCCTGCTCTTGCTGTTCGGGCGAAATCTGCTGGATGCGCGAGTTGGCTTGCATCTGCTTTTCGAAGAAAGCACGCCACCCCACACGATGAGCGAACAGGCCGATTACGATCAGCGAAAGCACGGTTAAGACGGCGATGGGCGCAAACCACGTTGGCTTGCGCACGATGGACTCAAACGTGGCCTGAGGGTTCAAGAGTACGCCGAAGATCCTACTTAGGGAGTTGGCGCGCTCGGTCGATTCGGGGGCCTGAGCTGCGATGTCGCCCATCTACTGTCTCCTTTTGGGTGGAATGAAGGAGCGGCTCCAACTTCTACGCGCGGGGGATGGTCAAAGTTACAACCGATCGACCACAGCTATCGCGTCAATACGCGCGTGACATTCGGAGAGATCAGCTCGTAGCGAATGTTGCGCCAGCGGATACGTCTGGTCAAGAGCGAGGCAATGAAATTCCAACTGAAGAGAAACGGCACGATCGGAGCGAGCGCGGTCCAGACCCAACCCCACCGGTTGAGCTGGGCTTTCCATTCTGGCAGCATTTCGCTGACAGCGATCGTCCGCAGAGCTCCTTTGGCCGTCGCGAGCAAGATCATTACGAGCGCCATGAGCGCCAGTTGAATCCAGGGGTCGCCATCGATCATGGCGCCGAGGATGACGATCGCGGCGTAGACCAGCGTGATCGAATAGCTTAGGTTGGCAGTGGCTCCCCAAAGCCACCGACGTGGCGAATAGACTCGCGCGATCAAAATCTGGCGATTGGTGAACTCGATTAGAGAGGAGCCTGTCCAGGGATGGAGTGTTGCGGCCAGGCATTCCGGGCAAAAAACGATGTCTTTGCCGGCGGCTGCAAGGGCATTGGTCAGAGCGAAGTCGTCGCTCGCGGCTCCGCTCCAAGCTTCGAGAACGTTGGCATCGTCAAACGTCTTGCGCCGGATCGCCGTTCCGCCGCCCCAGCAGAAGTTCTCGCGAGGGCGGCTGAGGAGCGTGGCCACCGCTGCATTCCAAGCTGACGCCAGCGCGCTTGCAAACCCACCTTCACCGACGCGGCGGCTGGGAATCACCCAGCGGTACGCTGTCGTGGCGCCGATCTCCGCGTCCTGCAGCGGGGCGGCCAACTTGCCGAGCCAGCGCGGCGGCAACCTCACATCGGAGTCGACGAACACAATGACTTCGAATTTCTCGGGCAGCGATTCGATGGTGCGGCGAAGGTTCCACACCTTTTCGCTACAGTCCTGCGGCGGACCGGCAATCACGACGTGCACGGGCCGATCGGTTGCCGCCTTGACGCGCTC
This sequence comes from Candidatus Acidiferrales bacterium, assembly GCA_035622155.1. Classification (GTDB taxonomy): domain Bacteria; phylum Acidobacteriota; class Terriglobia; order Acidiferrales; family UBA7541; genus Palsa-295. Next base: position 22,491 of record DASPVW010000002.1, on the reverse strand, counting down.
GATTACCTTGAGCGCAGGGTCGAGGCTCGTGGCCAGGGGAAAATAGATCTCGTAGGTGGGGTAATCGAACCGTGTGAGTGCCTTCAGGTTTTCTTCCAGCCCGGGCTCGGTTCCCTTGCAAGGGCAGATCACCGCGGCAACCGGCGCATAAAATCCGGCGTGGGAGGCCAGGCGCCGTCGCACCATGCGAAACCATTCCCAACCGTCCCAAAAGGCGTACGCGCCCAGCGCGATTTGAACGATCACCAGGATGTAGAACAGGTACACCATTAAAAACAGGATAGCAAAACGGGCCGGTGAAGTGCGGTTCGACTCAAGTGTGCTTGCTAGAACAGCACCCTCAGTTTTCGCGGCGCCGGGAGAAGACTTTGCGCAGCACCCGGTCCGCCGCGGTGTTGACCTCGAGCTGAAATCTTCCGGCGGCGCGGCGGGCTTGCTCCATCAGAGAAGGATCCAGGAGCAAGGCCACACGATCGACAAAGGGGCCCGACGCGGCGCCCGGTCGGGCCGGGCGCGAGGAACGGTGTGCGCTCAGCATTCGATAGATGTCCAGGTCGTGCCAGAATTCCCTGGCCTCTTCGTCGCTCCACTCCATGGCCTGGCCCAGGGCGACGAAAAACTCCTCGCGAAAAAGATCCAGGAAGGGAATCGCTAACTCGAGGGCCGCTTTGGTAGCCGGGCGTGATTTTGCTCGCGAGCGGCGCTTTTTTCCCCGCGCAGGGTGCTTTGCTCCCCGCACCGTGACGCGTACTTTCAATCTCATCGGCAGCGCCGCTTCGATGCGCATCACCGCCGCCAACACCGACTCGCGGCGAATTCTCTCGAGCTGCTCGCGATAAAACGCAGGCTGATCGGCACGACCAGGACGACGATATTCCGCTGCGTAGAGATCGAGAAACCGTGCCACCATCTCGCCGCGATCGAGCGTCGCGAGCAACTGCGCTGCCGCTTCGCGCGCGCGCACGACCAATTCTCGGGGTCGGTAGGGCATCGACGAGTAGCTCCACGCGAATCAGCGCAGTGCCGCCATGGCCAAGGTGTTGCTGGGCAAAAGAAAAAGGCCCGGACGGGAATCCGCCGGGCCTGGCTGGTTTGCCCTGTTTAGTGCACTGGGCCAACGGCCGGACGGTCCTCGCCGCGCGGGCCTCCGCCCACCGGCGGCCGCACGGTCTTCTCGAATTTGCCCAGCGCAATTTCCAGCGCCTCTTCCACCCGGCGCACGAAGTGGATCTGTATGCCTTCCAGCATCTCGGGCGGGAGATCCTCTTGAACGTTCGGCTCGTTCTCCGAAGGCAAGATGACCTCTCGGATGCCGGCGCGTTTGGCACCGAGCACCTTCTCCTTTACGCCTCCGATCGGCAGCACCACGCCAGAGAGCGAAATCTCTCCGGTCATCGCCACCCGCGGGCGAACGGCCCGGCCACTCAGCAAGCTCACCAGCGCCGTGACCATCGCAATGCCCGCCGATGGACCGTCCTTGGGAATCGCGCCCGATGGAACGTGAATGTGCAAGTCGAGTTTGCGGAAAAAGTCTGCGTCGATACCGTAACGGTCCGAGTTCGAGCGCACCCAGCTGAGAGCAGCCCGCATGGACTCCTGCATGACCTCGCCGAGGTGGCCGGTCATGGTGAAGCCCTTGCCTCCGCGCGCCTTGCTGGCTTCGATGAAGACGATGTCGCCTCCGACGGGGGTCCACACCAGACCGATCGATACGCCGGGCTGCTGGACACGTTCCTCGACTTCCTTTTCCAGTCGGAACTTCGGCACACCGAGCGCTTCTCGAATCACATCGACGGTGACGACGAGCTTGTCTGTCTTGCCTTCGGCGATGCGACGAGCCTGTTTGCGCACCAGCGTGGCAATCTCGCGTTCGAGGTTTCGTACGCCCGCCTCTCGCGTGTAGTGATGGATGAGGTCATGCAGCGCTTCGTCGGTAAACTCGATCTGCTCGCCCAGAGTCAAGCCGTTCTCCTTGGTCTGGCGCGGGAGCAGGAACCGCTTGGCGATGTGAACCTTTTCCTCCTCGGTATAACCCGGAACTTCCAAAATCTCCATGCGGTCGCGCAGCGGCTCAGGAATGGGATCGAGCCAGTTGGCGGTCATCACAAAGATCACCTTGGAAAGGTCAAACGGCACATCCAGGTAGTGATCGCGGAAGGTTGAATTCTGCTCGGGATCGAGCACCTCCATCAGTGCCGCAGACGGGTCGCCGCGGAAGTCGCGGCCGAGCTTGTCCACCTCGTCCAGCATCAGCACGGGGTCCATCGTTTCGGCACGGCGGATTCCCTGGATGATCTGGCCGGGCAGAGCGCCAATGTAGGTTCGGCGGTGACCGCGAATCTCCGCTTCGTCGTGCATTCCGCCCAGCGAAATGCGCACGAACTTGCGACCGAGTGCACGGGCGATCGATTTTCCGAGCGATGTCTTGCCGACGCCCGGAGGCCCCACAAAGCAAAGGATCGGACCTTTCATGCCGGGCTGCAGTTTTTTCACTGCCAAGTAGTCAAGGATGCGCTCCTTCACCTTCTCGAGATCATAGTGATCCTCGTCGAGGATCTGCTGAGCCTTCACAATGTCGATTTGCTGCTCGGTGGCGCCGGAGGTCTTATTCCATGGAAGCGACGTCATCCACTCGAGGTAGGTCCGCGAAACCATATACTCGGCCGATGCCGGCGTCATTTTCGCGAGTCTTTTCAGTTCGCGCTCGCACTCTTTCTTGGCCTCCGCCGACATCCCCGATTCCTCCACCCTCTTGCGAAGTTCTTCCACCTCGCTCTGGGCGTCGTCGGATTCGCCCAGTTCTTTCTGAATTGCTTTCATCTGCTCGCGCAACAGAAACTCACGCTGGCTCTGGCTGACTTGTTCCTGCACTTGGTCGTGGATTTTGCTGCGAAGCTCCAGCACCTCTTTTTCCTTCGTCAACTCGTTGATCAATGCTTCCAGCCTCTTGCGAACGCTAAACGTCTCCAGAAGTTCCTGGCGAACCATCGTGTTGAGGGAAGGCAGGGTGGCGGCCACGAAATCTGCCAGGCGGGTGGCTGTGTCGACATTCATCACTTCGGTTTGCAAATCATCGGAAAGCTGCGGCGAACGCGCGACGACTTCCCGGAACAGCTCCTGGACGTTCCTCACCAGGGCGGTCAATTCCGGACCCGGCTGATCGTCGCTGTCGGGCTGCTCCTCGACGCGGGCGCGCAAAAATGGCTTGAGTCCAACGACTTCGAGCACGCGGATGCGATGCAACCCCTCGAGAAACGCCACCACGTTACCGTTGGGCATGCGCACCATCTTGTGCACTTTGGCCAGCGTTCCGACGCTGTGAAGATCGGAGCCGGCCGGCAATTCCACGCGGGGATCCAGCTGTGCCACAACACCCAGCAATTTCTCAGCGCCTTCAAGCGAATCCAGCAGCGCGAGTGAGCTCTCCCGTCCGACCGGCAAAGGCATCACGGCTCCGGGAAAAAGCACAGTATCCCGCACGGGAAGAATGGGCAGCTCCTCCGGAGTCACTCTGGCAGGTGTAGTCACGTCTGCCTCCTTGGGTAAAATGCCAAAACCAATGGTCAAAAGTCCATAGAGCAGCTCAACAAGCTGCACAGTCAGTTAGATGCAGGGAAAGGGAAAAGGATCCATATATGTTCGCCTTCTGATATAAAGCAATATGAGTCTCTTGCACTAATGGGTCTGTCTAGGCGCCCTTGGGCCTCCGATCTATCTAGAACCATCCCTTTTGTTTGCTCTATCCCCTGCTGATCAGGTCCTGAACGAACCGCAGGGCGCTTTCCTTTGTCCTCAGCGTGCCGTTCAGCTGTGCTTCCTCGACCGCTTCGAGGATCTTGCGGAAGGCTGGGCCTGGGGCAAATCCGAGGTCGATCAAATCCTCCCCGCTTAACAGACGGGGCGGACGGACCTCGGCGGGGGGCGTTTCGGCGATGAATCGCTTGACGAAGTCGTAGTTGTCCAGATTCCCGTGGCTTGAGGCGCAATCCAACCGATGCAATTCCAGATGTTCATCGAAGTGCTGGAGCCGCACAAAACGCTTGAGCGTGGAAGGTCTCATGTCGGGCACGTCCTTAAAGCGCATGTGATTGGCCACCAAGGCGGCAATCTGCTCGGTATCGTGCTTGGAGAATCGCAAGCGGTGACAAATGTCCTCGGTCATGCGCGTGCCGACCTCGACGTGCTCGTCAAATCGGATCCGACCGTTCGGCCCGGAAGGGGGCGTGAAGGTTGGGGGCTTGCCGACATCATGCAGCAGCGCGCCCCAGGCGAGCGTCGGCGAACAGGGCTGGGGCAGCCGCTCGAGCATCATGAGCGTGTGCGTCCAAACGTCACCCTCGGGATGAAACTCGGGGGGCTGCTCGACACCCTTCATTTGAGCGATCTCCGGCAACAGCTCGGCCAACAGCCCCGTTTCATCCAGGAGCTCAAACCCGCGCCGTGGCGCTCGGTCGGTGAGAATTTTGCTGAGTTCGTCGCGTAGGCGCTCGGCGGAAACCTGATGGATCTCCGAGGCAAGCTTCTGGATGGCGCTGAAGGTGCTCGCTTCGATGGCATATCGAAAGCGCGCTGCAAACCGCACGGCGCGAAGCATGCGCAGCTTATCTTCGCCGAAGCGGTCCAGGGGTCGGCCGATGGCGCGGATGATTCCCGCGCGCAGATCGTCGCGTCCGCCGACGAGATCGAGAACTTCGCCGCTTTCTGGATCCAGAAGCAGCGCGTTGATGGTGAAATCGCGTCGTTTCGCATCTTCTTGCGGGGAATTCGTGTACGCGACGCCATCTGGATGGCGGCCATCGGAATAGCCGAGATCGGAGCGAAACGTCGCGACCTCCACCTCAACCGACTTCCCTGTGCCCGATTGTTCGGTGACGATGATCACTCCGAATTGTGCACCCACGGCCAGGCTGTGCGGGAAAAGCTCCTGCACGCGGTCCGGACGGGCGTCGGTGGCGACGTCGTAATCGGCGGCTTCGCGACCAAGAAGAATGTCGCGTACACATCCACCGACCAGGTAGGCCTGATGACCTGCTTCCCGCAGGGTACGGCAGATTCGATCGGCAAGTTCGCGGGTGTCCACGGCTCGATTATGTGCGAAACACGCGGGCAGGGAAAGCCGAGAGCGTCGGGCCGAACGCGGCCAGACTCTTAGCCATCGACTCGAACCACCATGCAGGTAATGTCATCGTGCTGGCGCGCGAGACCGACGAATGCATTCACCTGGTTCATCACGCGCTCCAGCGTGGCGGCCGCGCGCTCCTGCGGCACGGACCGAATCGAGGCCAATAGTCGCGATTCACCAAATTCCTCGCCCCGCTCGTCGACCGCTTCGACAAGCCCGTCGGTGAAAATCACAAGAAGGTCAGCTGGCCGAAGCACGAGCGTCTGAGATTCATATTTCAACTCGCCGTCGGTAAATAGCGGCAGTCCGAAGGGCGGACCGCCCCTTGAGAGGCGCTCGATCTCGCCGGAATTGTGGCGAAGCACCGGATCGTTTTGTCCGGCGTTGGTGTACCGCATTTCGTGCGTTTGTGGATTGACCTCCGCAAGGAAGGCTGTGGTGAACCGGCGGCCGTCCATATTGTGGGCGCGCGTGTAGCGATCTAATCCGGTTACTATGCCTTCTAGGTTTGCAGGTGTCGCCGAAAGGGCGCGCAGGCTGGCTTGGAAGGTGGCCATGAGGAGAGCCGCCGGCACGCTCTTGCCAGCCACATCGGCCACGATGAGGAGCAGAGGTTTTAGGTCGGGAAGCGGCCGCAAAAAAGCGTCGTAGTAATCGCCCGCGACCGTATTTTGCGGACGCGTCGCAAAGGCGATGTCCAGGCCAGAGACCGCGGGCGGGACCTCAGGAACCAGCCGCTGCTGGATTTCACGCGCAATCTCGAGATCGCGCTTCATCGCTACGCGGTCCGCCAGCTCAAGAGCCAGCAGCAGAAACAGAATCAAGGAGCCGAAGCCAGCCAGCTGGATGCTGACCTCATGTTTTCCCCACCTTACATCGGGCTCGACAATCAGGAAAGCAATGGCGATCAGCAGAAGGACGCGACGCGCCGGCGTGAGCTTCATCAGCATCGCCTGAAACAGCGCCCACACCGATAGCCAGATTCTTCCCGGGCCACGCGCCTGGCGGTGAACCTGGTTCCAATCGACTTCCCGCGAATAAAGGCCGTAGCTGGCCTTGGCTTCCGATAGGAACTGGCCCCAGAGCTGTTCGAGTGCGAGGCCTTCGGTGATGCGAGCCCAAAAAAGCCCAACGCGACCTCGTCGTGTTCGGGGAGTGTCGGGCATCGAACTCGACGGTACCGACGTCATGGGCATGATGAGTTGGGAAGACCAGAACGCACGCGGTCAGTCCTTGTGGGTTTCCAGTGAGCTGGCCAGCTGCACCTTAGAGAAGCCAAACTTGTCGCGGAGGCGATCGGTCGTACGAGCCAGACGCTCCAGCTTTTCGCGGCGGCCCGGATCGAGCAGGTCCAGTTGGCCCGATCCGGCCGAAAACGATGACAACGCGACGCCCACCAGCCGCAGCATGGCCCGGCGGTTCCAGGTGCGATCCAGAAGCTCGCCGATCCTGTCCAGAAGAACGGAGTCGAGATCGGTCGGTTCGGCGAGCGTCTGGTTTCGTGTGATGGTTTTGAAATCGGCAAACCGCACAGTGAGAGTCACCGTACGGGCATAAAGGCCGGCATCGCGCAGGCGTTTCGCGGCTTTCTGGCACAGGCGGCTGACAGTAGAGCGCAATTGGCCGAAGTCGTTGGTGTCTTCGCCAAATGTTTGATTGTGCGAGATCGACTTGGGTTCCGCATCGACGAAGAACTCGTAGGAGTCGATGCCTCGGGCCTTGCGGTAAAGGGCCGTGCCCCAGCGGCCAAAGGATTCTTCCAGCTGTTCACGTGATGCCAGCTGCAGTTGAGCGATCGTTTCGATGCCCAGAGCCTTGAGCGCCGCTTCGGTTACTCTGCCGATTCCCGGAATGCGCCGCACCGCGAGAGGAGCCAGAAAGGCCGATTCACTCCCGGAAGGAACCCAAAGGAGCCCGCGTGGCTTAGCCTGATCACTGGCAACCTTCGCCACCAGGTGCGTCGAGCCGAGCCCACCGGAGCAGGGCAGCCCGGTGGCGGATGTGATCTCGTCCAGGAGCTCGTGGGAGGCGGCCAGCGCCGGACCGTGCAAGCGCTCGGTGCCGGAGAGATCAAGATAGGCCTCGTCGATCGAGGCCATTTCGACAAGGGGGGAGTATTTTGCAAGGATGCGAGCGACGCGATCGCTCCATTCCTCGTAGCGAGCATGATGACGGTCCAGGAAAACCGCAGGGGGGCACAGCTTGGCTGCCGTGCGCAGCGGCATGGCCGAGGAGACGCCGTACCGGCGAGCCTCGTAGCTGGCCGAGGTCACAACGCCCCGCTGGTCGCGTTGGCCCCCTACGATGACCGGTAAGCCCCTCAGTTCGGGATGCGCAAGCAATTCCACAGACACGAAAAACGCGTCCATGTCGACGTGCAGAATCGAAGTGGTCGCACCAGCTATCGCCTCCCGCAGGTTGTGCTTCGCTCGAAATTGCGCCAGTTTGGGCATCAGCTTCAGCAGAGCGGCATAGCTAACCGCGCCCACCGTCACCGCGGGCAAGGCCGCTCAGACGTGCTCGGCCGCGAGGACGCGGGGGATGCCGGCCAGATCGTCCGTGGTGCGGATGTTGACCCAGCCGGTTTCGGCTTGGAGCATGGCTTGAACCCTGTCTGCCGCACCGTAGCCGAGCTCGACAACGAGGATTCCTTCGGGAGCCAGCAACTGGGCGGCTTGCTCGATCAAACGTGCGTAGGTCTCGACGCCCCTCTCGCCTCCCACCAACGCTGCTTCCGGCTCGTGGTCGCGGACCTCTCGCGCCAGCAAGCTGACGTCGTCGCGAGCGATGTAAGGGGGATTGCTGACGATCAGATCAAACAAACACGATGGGGGACGGAACTCCCGAACAAGGCCTTCGAGCAGGTCTGTTTCAAGGAAACGGACGCGATGCAGGACACCATGGCGGGCGGCATTGCGACGGGCGACTTCAAGAGCCAGCGCGGAAATATCGGAGGCGAAGACGACAGAGTGCGGAAGTTCCCGTGCGAGCACCACGGCAAGACATCCAGAACCGGTTCCTACATCCGCGACCTGAAAGGTCGTGCTCGGCGTCCCAGTGGCTGTGTCGATCGAGATGCCTCGTGAGCCGAGGCGCTCGAGCGCGACCTCCACAACGTGTTCGGTCTCGGGCCGTGGGATCAACACATCGGGGGTCACTTCGAATGTGAGGCCCCAAAATTCCTGCCGGCCGGTGAGATATTGAGTGGGTTCGCCGGCCACGCGACGCGCGACGAGTGCGAAAAACTTTTCCCACGTGGCCGGATCCATCTGAGCCTCGCTGTGCGTGTAAACCCAGGCTCGATCACGACCGAGTGTGTGCTCGAGTAGCACTTCGGCAGCCAGCGTGTGCGAGGGGATTTGTGCCGCTCGCAATCGCGCCATGCCTTCTTTCAACGCCGAGCGGATATCGCCCGCAGGAGCGATCACCGATTTGTTTCGCTCATTCAAATTTTCCGGCACGGGTAACTTAGCAACCGATGGCTATTCTAGCGCGCTGCGCCGGTATTTGCGCAGAAGCCCTTCCGAGGCGGGTCAGCGAGTCCAGCGAAGGCCGGGTCCAAGGCACACGATGAAAAGCAGGCCTGAGACCGCTACCGAAATGATCCACGGAAAGCTGTGCGGGATTGCTGCCACCTGTTCCGCTGTGGGAGGAGAGCGCCGCCGAATGATCCCGGGAAGACTCCACATGCCTGCATTGGCCCCCAACGTGGATGCCAGCGCCGAGGAGACCACGTAGAACCAGCCGAGGGGATTCAGCAGACCGGCAAGTCCCGCGAAGGCACCTTCGGCGATGTAAGGGGTCCAACAGAGGATCCGAATTCTCCGCGGGGGCGCTCCCGCTTGGTCGAACGGCTGTAGCGCTCGAGCAACCACGATCAACGACGCGGCATAGGCAGGCACCCCGACAAGCAAAAGCCCGAGCCGCCACAGCCAATGTGGCTGAAGTCCGGCAATCACGGCTGCCCAATCGCCGAAGTTGGTCACGCCAGAAAACAGAAAGTAGCCTGTGCCCGTGAAGAGATTCCCTGCCATCGCCAGCACCAGAAAGTAGTGGGTCGTGGGCTTGTAGCGCTTCCGTTTTGCTAGGAGCAACCAGAAGATGGCAGCGAAGAGCAGGTTGACAAGGGTGCCGCTTGCGGAAATCCAGCGCGTTTCGATGTCGCTGGATAGCGCGACCGTACTGAGTGTCAGGTGATGAGCCCCGCTGAGCCATGCCGAGACGGCGTGGCCCAAACCCTCATGCAGGATATTCTGGAGAATATACGCCGCGATCGAGGTGAAGATAATCGTAAGGAGGTCGTCCCGAGCCGGAACAGGTGAGGTGGCCATCCCCCGTTGTTCTATCAGGCTCCGGAAACCTTGTATACGGGGACGAGGAAAACCGCTTCGTAATCGACGCCGCGGGCTTTGCCTTTCGCTTCAATTTCCCAGTAGGTCGGAAGCCCGGCCGCGAGATCGGTGGCGGGCTGGTCGGGCGGCAAGCGAAACTCGATGGAAACGTCATTGCTCGCAAGCCCAATGAGGCGATCGCGATCGTAGGTCGCGACATCCTTGTAAAGCTCGTAGCAAACGACCCGGGTCGAGCGATCCGGCCCTTGGCCCGTGTTGACACCCCTTTCCTGGACACAGCGCAAGGTGAGCGTAAGCTGATCGATCGCGCAGAGGCGGTGCGGCGACCGTAGCCGAGCGCGAAGCGTTCCGCCGAGAGCAAAGGGAAGCGATTCGTAGGTGAGGAAGCTGTGGCCATAGAGCAGAACCTCGAAAAGTGTCTGGGCCCAGCGGAACCAAAAGATCAGCCCCAACAATCCGACCAAGGCCACAGCTGCTAGAAAGGGCCATGCTCCCCGAACCTTCATTCCCACCCATGCGAACGGGAGCAGGAACGTTGTCCAGACCATTGCGGCGAGCAGGCGCCCGAGCATGTCATCGAAGGCGCCAAAGGCGATGCCGTCGCGCCGCCAGGGGAAATCGTAAAGCCAGGGTTCGCTCGGCCGTTGCGCGGCTTGGCGGCGGTAGGCGGCCTGGCGTATCACGTCGCGGAGACCGTGAACCGCGAAAAGGGCACCACCGCAGAAAAACATTCCTGCCACCAGAGCGATGAGCCAACAGGACGCATGCTTGTGTGCTGGGAACCGATCGAGCGCCAATAAGCCCATCAACAGCCCGGCGGCCATGAAAGGAATTCCGAAAAGTGCCGAGCCCCACCCCTGGATTGGGGTGATGCTCCGGGCGCGGTGATTGGCCAGGACCGGGTGACCTTGGGGATCGGCAGCCATGGCCGGTAAGGGTTTGATCGTCGAAACCATCGGTGTGCTGTCCTCTCGGTTCCAAAATGGCTGCAACCATCGACAACAACAATGGGACTTTCGCCAAAGGGTAACGACAGCCGTAATTTCACGACGCCCGAGCCGTAGAGATAGGTGAGAACGGATCGAAGGCCAATGGAGAACAAAGGGGGACGTCGCATGGAAACGAAGGCTTACAAGGGTATCGGAATGGAAGGAGCCCTCGCCAGGTGGTACGCGCGCGTCACGCATAACGACAAACCCGAGTTTCAGGCACTGGCCAGGCGCATGGCGGAAGGGCTGGCACACGGAGCGAGCGTGCTCGAAGTGGCACCGGGTCCCGGGTACTTCGCGATCGAACTCGCCAAGCAAGGAGGGTACAGAATCACGGGACTCGATATCAGCGCGACATTCGTAGAGGTCGCGCGGCAGAATGCGCAGCAAGAGGGCGTGGACATCGATTTTCGGCGCGGGAATGCGTCGAGCATGCCGTTTGCGGACTGCTCGTTTGATTTGATCCTGTGCCGGGCGGCGTTCAAGAATTTCACGGACCCGGTCGGAGCGCTACGGGAAATGTATCGCGTGCTCAAGCGGGGCGGTAAGGCGGTCATCCTCGACCTTCGCAAAGACGCATCCAGACGAGAGATCGATGCGCACGTCGATCAGATGCATGTTGGGAAACTCAATGCGGCGTTCATTAAAGTGACGTTCCGGCTGATGCTCCTGAAGCGGGCGTACACAAGAGAGGATTTCGAGCGGTTCATCGGAACGAGCGGCTTTCCGAAATTCGAGATTGGCGATGCCCCGGTGGGATTCGAGATCACTCTGATCAAGTAAGAATTCCGGGGCGAGCGCTAAGGGCCCGCCAGGGCAGCGCGGCCCAGAAAGCGCGCGGCCGACCCGAGCTCTTCCTCGATGCGAAGCAGCTGATTGTATTTGGCGATGCGGTCGGTGCGGGACGCGGAGCCGGTCTTGATCTGTCCCGTGCCCATGGCCACGGCGAAGTCGGCAATAAACGCGTCTTCGGTTTCACCGGACCGATGCGAGATCACCGCGGCGTATTTTGCCTTGCGGGCCATTTCGACGGCCTCGATTGTTTCCGTGACCGTGCCGATTTGGTTGAGCTTAATTAGAATCGCGTTCGCGATCCCTTCGGAAATGCCACGCGCAAAAATTGTGGGATTCGTGACAAAGACATCATCACCGACCAGTTGAAGGGTGCGCCCGACTTGCTGGGTAAACAGCTTCCACCCATCCCAATCGTCTTCGGCGAAGCCGTCCTCGATGGAAACGATGGGATACTGACGAACCCAGTGGGCCCAGAATTCAGCCATCTGCGCGGAGGTGCGCTGCGACTTGTCCGATTTCCGGAAGACATATTTCTTCCGGGTGCGGTCGTAGAACTCGCTCGAGGCAGGATCCAGCGCAATGGCGATTTGCTCACCGGGTTTGTATCCGGCTGCGGTAATCGCCTCGAGGAGACGGTCGAGTGCCTCTTCGTTTGATTTCAGGTTGGGAGCGAAGCCTCCTTCATCACCAACGGCGGTCGCATAGCCCGTCTTTTTGAGCACGGCTTTCAGTTGGTGGAAAACTTCGACGCCCCACCGGAGAGCTTCGTGAAAACTCCGAGCTCCAATCGGCATCACCATGAATTCCTGGACATCGACAGAGTTGTCGGCATGCGCGCCACCATTCAAGATGTTCATCATGGGAACCGGGAGCGTGCGGGGCACGCCGCCACCGGCGTACGGTGCCAGGTATCGGTACAGAGGTTGGCCGACTGCGGTAGCTGCCGCGCGGGCGGCGGCCATGGAGACGGCCAGGATTGCATTCGCGCCCAGTTTCGATTTGTTGGGTGTGCCGTCGACTTCGATCATCCGGCGATCGAGCGCACGTTGATCGGTTGCGTCCATCCCCGTGACGGCTTGGGCGATGGCGGTGTTGATATGCGCGACGGCTTGGAGGACTCCCTTGCCCAGATAGTGATGTTTGTCGTTGTCGCGCAGCTCGATGGCTTCATGCTCGCCCGTCGAAGCGCCCGACGGCACAGCCGCGCGGCCGAGCGCACCGTCTTCGAGGCGGACGTCGGCTTCGACCGTGGGGTTGCCCCGTGAATCGAGAATTTGCCGGCCCTGAACCGCGACAATTTTCACCGACATCTTGGCTCCTCCGTTCTGAAATCTCCTCCTCGGACCAAGCCCGGCACAGGCCGGGGCGCCCCGCGGCGGAGGCTATTCGGGCTCCTCGATCATCGATTCGGGGCGAACAACCACAACGATGCCGTTGTCCGAGATGGAGTAGCGGGCGCGATCGGCTTCCAGATCGTGGCCGATGACGGTGCCTTCCGGCAGTTCCACGTGGCGATCGATAATGGCGCGGCGGATGCGAGAATGTCTCCCGATGTTCACGTGATTGAAAATGATCGATTCCTCGACCTCCGCGTAGCTGTTCACACGAACGTCGTAGCCGATAACGGATTTCGACACTCGTCCCCCCGAAATGATCGAGCCGCCCGCCACAATGGAATCGAGCGCGACACCCATACGCTGCGGATCGGCGAAAACAAATTTTGCCGGCGGATACTGCTGCAGCCAGCTATGCAGCGGCCAGCTCTTGTCGTAGAGGTTGAAAATGGGCGTGACGGCAACCAGATCCATGTTGGCTTCGTGGTAGGCATCGATGGTGCCGACATCGCGCCAGTAGGAAGTCTCCTTTTTGTTTTCATCGCGGAAGTTATAGGCGAAGACGCGGTACTTGGCGATGATGCGAGGAATGATGTCCTTGCCGAAATCGTGCGCCGAAGCGGTGTTTTCAGCATCGTCGATCAGAATGGGCACAAGAAGCTGGGTATTGAACAGATAGACGCCCATCGAGGCATTGCATTTTCCCCGATGAACGGGCGAGGTTTTGGGATGGAGCGGTTTTTCTTCAAAGCCGACGATGCGCCAATGCGGGTCGGTTTCCAAAACGCCGAACTTTCCGGCCGCAGCAGCAGCGTCCATCTCAATGGTGGCGACGGTGACGTCGGCGCCGGAATCGACATGCTGCTCGAGCATCTTCTGGTAGTTCATCTTGTAGATGTGATCGCCGGAAAGAATAAACACGAAATTCGATTGCTCACTACCGATCGAATAAATGTTCTGATAAACGGCATCGGCAGTGCCTTGATACCAGTGCTGCGAGACGCGCATCTGAGGAGGCAGAACCTCGATGAAATCGCCCAAGCCCATCAGAGAAGACCAGCCCCGGCGAACATGACGATTGAGGCTGAGAGCCTTGTATTGGGTCAGTACAAACACGCGGCGCAGGTCGCTGTTGAGGCAATTGGACAGCGTCATATCCACAATGCGAAAGACAGCGCCGAACGGAACCGCAGGCTTGGCCCGGTCACGCGTGAGCGGCCAAAGCCGCTCTCCCTGGCCGCCGGCCAGTAGTACGCCAATGGCATTGCGCATCGAAGTCATAACTACCGGCAGACATTCTAGCAGCATGGCCTCCAGCGTAGGCCAGCAGTTCCCGGCCCAAGCTAAACAGGGAGAAGTGTACTGAAAGGTTAAGTACGAGTTGAAGCCTCTCCCTTATATAATTTAAACCTTGACTTACAGGATAGCCTCCGATAGAAGAGGTGGACAACGGCCGGCGAAAGAGGATGCCGGCTACACGATTTCAGTCCATCAATCCAAATTCCAGAAAGAGACGGGGGTGAATACGCGTGGCCGAAGTGGTTATTCAAGAGGGCGAGTCCCTGGAAAACGCTCTTCGCCGCTTCAAGAGGAAGGTGCAGTCGGAAGACATCATCAAAGAGATCAAGAAGCACAGCTACTACATGAAGCCCGGCGAAAAGCGTCGCGCCAAGGAAGCTCTCTCGCGTAAGCGCCTCCGAAAAAAGCAGCGGCGTGAGCAAGACTAGGGAACCTTACCAGTCGGATCGTTCCAGGCAACTTCGGGCCAGCGGGGCCGTGACCTCGGCGGGTCGAGGCGGGTACACGGCACACCGTTCGGTCGGGTCCGTGCCGCTGCCTGTCCTGTGCGAAGACGCACCCGGAGCAGCGTATGGAATACCATGACAAGGTCCTGAAGTGCGCCGAATGTGGGGCCGAATTCGTTTTTACCGCCGGCGAACAGATGTTCTTTGCCGATAAAGGGTTCAAGAACGAACCAAAGCGGTGCAAGGCGTGCAAAGCCAATCGCGTTCAGGGTACCAACGGCTCGAGCGCTACCGGAAGCGCTCAGCGTGTGGAAACCAAGACGGTCTGCTCGCAGTGCGGTAAAGAGACCACCGTTCCGTTCCGGCCAACGCAGGGACGCCCGGTGTACTGCCGCGAATGCTTTCAGCAACGGCGCGGGATGGGCGCACAAAGCACCACCGCGTAGTCGCTGGCTCCCACTCGGTCGCGTCGCAGCGAGGAATCGCCCTTCGCGGAAACTGTTCCTTCGCGCCTCTCAGCGAATCCCCGGACCCTTCCTTTCAGCAAGCGAACGAAGCCTGAAAGGCTTTTGTATGTGCAGTCAGCAAAGGCGGCTCGGACCGAGTTGCGCGGGTTGACCCGGGCCGAAGTCGAGACCTAAGATGATTGCTAGCGGGCCGAGCGGCGCGCACACATGGATGAAAAGATATTGCGAGAGTATTTGGGTCGCGCCTTAAGCTGGCAGGAAGCCCATGTCGACTGGAAAACGGCTGTCCGGGGCATACCGTCGAAGGACCTCGGAAGGCGGCCGAGGGGAGCTCCCCATTCGCCCTGGGAACTGCTCGAACACATGCGTCTTGCGACGTGGGACATTCTCGAGTTCAGCCGCGATCCGAAGCACGTTTCGCCGCAATGGCCCGCAGGATACTGGCCGGCGAAGCCGGCGCCACCCAACGCAGCCGCGTGGCAGAAAAGCGTCAAGGCGCTGGAGCACGATCTGGGAGAAATGCGCCAGCTGGTGAATGATCCGAAGGTTGATCTGTTGGCGCCCCTACCGTCCGGTTCGGGCCAGACGATTTTGCGCGAGGCCTTGCTGATCGCCGATCACAATGCCTACCATCTAGGCCAGCTGGTGCAGGTGCGACGCCTCTTGGGTTGCTGGCCGGAAACCTAGCTGCGTTCGAGCTCCCGCGGCTGTAGCCATCGGTTAGGATAGCTCCACAGGTGTCACTGGCAGGGAATTGAGGAACATACCATGATCCGGGAACATGCGGTGGCCGAATCGGTTGCGTCGATCGAGGCACAAGAACGCGTGTGGGATTCGTTCCGCCGTTGGGGATACCTGCAAGCCAATCTGGATCCACTTGGCGATCTTCGGCCGGTGGCGATGCCGGAACTGGAAGGGAGCGGTCCGGAGGCGGACGCGGCTCGACGGGTCTACTGTGGAAGCATCGGCGCTGAGTTCATGCACATTGCTGATCGCGAGCGGAGGCTATGGGTACAGGAGCGCATGGAGGCGGAAGCACCGGAGCCGGATCGTCGACGCATCCTCGATCTACTGGTTCGCGCGGAAGTGTTCGAACAAGTGCTTCAGACGCGCTATCTCGGCACCAAGCGCTACTCACTGGAAGGGGAATCGGTCCTGTTGCCGTTGCTGGATTCCATTTTAAGTGCAGCAGCCGATCAGGGTGCGACGAAGGGCATGCTGGCCATGAGCCATCGCGGACGGCTCAACGTCATGGTTCACATTGTGGGGCGGTCCGCCGCGGAGGTGTTCGCGCGGTTCGAAGACGTGGACCCGCGAAGCACGATGGGCAGCGGGGACGTGAAGTATCATATCGGCGCGACCGGCACCTTTCGCGCTCGCAACGGCCAAGACATCAGCATCCATCTGGTCTCTAACCCGAGCCACTTGGAAGCGGTTGACCCGGTCCTGTTGGGGCGGACGCGCGCAAAGCAAATGCGCCGCGCCGCCGACGGGCGCAAGCAAGTCCTTGCTATTAGCCTGCATGGCGATGCGGCCTTTGCGGGGCAGGGCATTTGTGCCGAGACACTGAATCTGTGCGGCTTGGCGGGCTTCACGGTCGGCGGATCGGTCCACATCATCATCAACAATCTGATCGGATTTACGACCGTGCCGCGGGACAGTGTGTCCTCCCGGTTTTCCTCGGACCTGGCCAAACGAATGGAAGTGCCCATCTTTCACGTGAACGCCGAGGATGCGGATGCGGTCGTGCGAGTGGGCCGTATCGCGCTGGACTATCGCTATCGCTTCGGATCGCCCGTGGTTATCGATTTGATCGGATACCGAAGGCATGGGCACAGCGAAGTGGACGATCCCACCATCACGCAGCCGCTGCGTTATCGGAAGATCGAAGGCCATCGGCCGATGTGGCAAATTTACGCCGACAGAATCGGCGCCGATGCTGGCCCCATCGTCAAGCGCGTGCAGCAAGAACTCGACGCGGCACAGAAGGAAGCGCAGGAAATCGAGGGACGCCCGGTAATGCGGCGGTTGCCTCGCTACTGGGGTGGTTTCAAAGGTGGGCGCTATGACGTGTCCTACGAAGTCGATACAGCAGCTCCGGAGGAAACAATCGCCGCCATCGGCGAGTCTCTGGTGACCTATCCTGATGGATTTCACATTCACGCGAAGGTGAAAAAACTGCTCGAACAGCGCCTGGAAATGGCGCAGGGCAAACGCGCGATCGATTTTGGGACGGCCGAAGCGCTGGCATTCGGCTCGCTGGTCTTGCAGGGAGTGCCGGTGAGGCTCTCGGGGCAGGACAGCCGCCGGGGCACCTTCAATCAGCGGCATGCCGCGCTGATCGACACCGAAACGGAAGAAGAATTCGTGCCCCTCGAGCACATGGCGCCGGATCAGGCCTGGTGCGAAATCTACAATTCACCGCTTTCCGAGGCGGCGGTGCTGGGCTTCGAGTACGGCTTCAGCCGTGATTTTCCGGAGGCCCTGGTGCTCTGGGAGGCCCAGTTCGGCGATTTCGCCAACGGCGCCCAGATCATCATCGACCAGTTCATTGCGGCGAGCGAGGACAAATGGAATCTGCTCTCCGGCATCGTTTTGCTGCTACCTCATGGCTATGAGGGGCAGGGGCCGGAGCATTCCAGTGCGCGCATCGAACGCTTCCTTCAGCTCGCGGCGCGCGACAACATGCAGATCTGTCAACCTTCCAACGCAGCGCAATATTTCCACCTGCTGCGCAGGCAGGCTCTGCGAATCTGGCGCAAGCCGCTGGTCGTATTCACGCCCAAGAGCATGCTGCGGCACCCAGCCGCATCGTCGCAACTGGCTGATTTCACGCGTGGGCGGTTCCGAACGGTCATTCCGGATAGCGGCGATGGCTCTGCCGAGCGCGTCCTGTTTTCAACAGGCAAGATTGGTAACGAACTCGAAGCGGAGCGAAGGCGCCGACAAGCCATTTCGACCGCCATCGTCTTCGTCGATCAGCTCTACCCCTTTCCGGAAGCGGAATTGGCAGCGGAGATGGACCGCCACACACGCGCGCGCGAGTTCGTCTGGGTGCAGGAAGAGCCCGGCAACATGGGCGCGCGCGCCTTCATGGTTCCCCAACTTGAGCGGTTGGCGCGTGGCCGCGCCGTACTGTCGGTGAATCGCTCCGAGAGCGCCAGCCCATCGACGGGATCCTTCAAAGCGCACGAGATGGAACAAAAGACGCTGCTCGCGCTAGCGTACGGAATCTGACGCATTACTCGCGCATAGACGCGAGAAAATCAGGCTGTGCCCCCTTACGGTCACCGCATGGAGAACGTTGGATCGGAAGCCTGCGTTGCGGAACATCTGCTCGTATTCGGCAAACGTGTAGGCATCGCCCGCCGGCGTCATGCCCAGCATCATCATGCTAAAACTGGCGGCTCGCGGCGGCGAGATGCGATCGGGGTTGGGAACCAAATCCATGGTCACGACCGTGCCGTCGGGCGCGATCGACTCCGCTATCGTGCCAAGAAGCTCTTCATTGGTCGGCGGATCGAAGTGGTGGAGGAAATTTGTGACCAGCACGATGTCGTAGCCGGTACCAAGGTCAACTTCAAATGCGCTACCGGGCAGACGATGGAAGCGACCCGCCACACCGTAAGCACGCGCATTCTCTTCGGCCACATCGAGAACGTGCGGCCAATCTTGCGCAAAAATCTCGGCGTTCGGATTGTGTTTGGCGATGGTGATGCCGAACAAGCCGTGCCCGGCGGCGATATCCAAAACCTTCCATTTCCGCCCCCGATCGGCATCGAGCGCACGTGCAATCTCCTCCGCGACGGGAATGGTTAACGGGGCCATCGAGCGCGCGAAATCCACCCAGATTGGATTTTCGTGCGACACCGAACCTTCCCCGGCGCCCATCGGCGGCCGGCCCGTGCGAATGGTCTCGCCGAGGTGCATGAATGCGCTCACCGTCTCGGGCAGAGCGAGGAAGCCTGACGAGGAGCCCTGATAGGCGGGGGATCGGCGGTCGAGAAACGTGGCGGAATCCAAACTAAGCGCGTAGTGGGGCCCGGTTTTCGATAAAAAGCCGAGAATCGTGAGATAGTCGCAAAGGATCCGAACCCCGCGCTCGGTCGCCCGGCAACGCTCGGCCAGGGCGGCCACGGTGTCAAAACCCTGGCCAATCTTTGTGAACAGGTCGAGTTCAATCGCCGCCTTCAGTGCAGCTGTGTTTTGATAGGCGTTGAGCGTCTCATACACCAAATTGGGGTTGGGCTCAGCGGCGGCGGGTTTGCTAGCCATGTCAGTTTGGATCGCCCGAATTTTGTATCGACAGTGCGTTCTCGGCGAAGCACCAGTGAACGAATGGCGAGGTGTATCGCGCTTTCACCGCGGCCGGCACGTCGCGCTCGTCCAGCTGCTTGAAGTTAAAGCGGATCTCTCCCGAGGGTCTCACAGTGCCGAGAAGAAATCCGTAAACGTGGGTCTTAGCGGCCTTGGCCGACGATTTCTCCGGTGGCAATGGGTATCGCTGGGCACCGGCCGTTCCGACAATCCAGCCGGGAAGAACTCCACCATGCTCTCGCCAGTACGTGGTATTGAAAATACCATCCATGAAGTAGTGAGAATGACTGGCTAGGACATAGACTCGCTTGTGGGCCTGATTCTGAAAGTTCAAGAGATCGCTGTACGCCCGCCGTCCGCTTTCGGTTCCGCGCTCGGTTTGGTTCATACTGTGCCCCCTCGAAATGCTCTCGGGAAGAGCCTCATGCATCCCGGCGACAATTGTCACAATGGCGGGATCGGCGGTGTCTTTCGCCAGGGTTTTTTCAAACCACGCCATCTGAGCAGGATCAAAGTCGAATGACGCGTTGTCTAAACTGATGAAGTCCACGCCGTTTTCATTCCAGTGGTAATAGATGTGGGGGTTGAGATCGGCCGGGTTGTCGGCCAGGCGCTGGGAGCGGAGATTGGGCCGGTCGATCCATGGGGCGAAGGTGGCGAGGTAGTCGGAGTCAGGATGGATGAGCGAGATCATTTCGTGGTTTCCCCGGGCCAGATAGACAGGGAAGGATCCGAATGATGCCAGCTGGCTCAGGACAAAGTCCTGCCAAGCCAAGGCGCGGTACGCGGGAATCGTCAACGGTTTGCCGAGATGTTCCGGTTCGTGCTGGATGTCCTCATCGACATCTGACATTTTCCGGAAATCTCCCAGATGCCAATAAAAAGCAGCGCCGCTTTTCTTCGCCGCCACTGCAACTGCCGGCATCACCACATCGCCGCAATTGCGTGAGTCGCCCGATGCGGCGAACCTCCACAAAGCTGAACGTTCTGCCGGTGCGTTCCCGCGGGTCGAAGCCCTTGTCTGAGAATAGCTCGGCAGCGCTCTGAGGAGCGCGAACATCACCGTTAGAACAATCAATCGAGTGCGTCTCACCGAGGGCTTCGCATGGGTTCTCGAAGGACGACATTGTGCCGCGCCGAACGGAGAATGGCAACAGGCCTCCTGCTTCGCCTCTAGCGCGCAACCCTGCGAACCAAATTGGTGTAGGATGCCGCCTAGCCGACACTGCGGAGGAGAAATAGTGAAACGTATTCTCGTGGCCGACGACGACCGGACCGTTCGCGAATGGCTCGCCGGCATTTTGCGGGCCGAACGATTTAGTGTATCGACCGCTGCCGATGGAGCTGCGACCCTGAAGAAGCTGCGCGGCGGAAGATTTGACCTGGTTCTGCTGGACGTCCGAATGCCGCGGATGAGCGGCCTGGATGTTTTGGCGGCGCTACGCGGCAAGAAGCATTCGCCCAAAGTCATCGTGATCACTTCGGACGATTCGCCGGCAACGGTTTTGGCAGCCATCCGCGAAAACGCTCACCAGTACATCGCCAAACCGATCGATCGAGACGCCCTGATGGTTTTGGTGAGGCAGACGCTGGGCAAGAAGGCCCGCCCACAAACGATCGAAGTGATCTCGGCCCGCCCGGACTGGGTCGAGCTGGCTGTTCCTTGCTCGCTCGAAGCGGCCGAACGCCTGGAAGGGTTCATGACGCATCTGGAGGCCGGGCTGCCCGAGGATGTGCGCATCGCCGTGGGGCAAGCGTTTCACGAGTTACTGATGAACGCGGTCGAGTGGGGCGGCAAACTGAACCCACGACGCCAGGTTCGCATCTCCTATCTCCGAGCCAAGCGTATGGTGATGTATCGCATCGCGGATCCTGGTCCTGGATTTGATCTGGCCGAACTCGATCACGCGGCCATCGCCTATGGAGGCGAGCCCATGAAACATGGCGACATTCGCGTCGAGAAGGGGCTGCGACCGGGTGGATTCGGACTCATGATGGTGAGGGCGAGCGTAGACGAGTTGCTTTATAACGAGAAGCATAACGAGGTCGTTTTCGTAAAGTATCTGGATTGAGCTGGCCGACCCGACCCGAGTCTTTCTGGCCCATCTCACTTTGCCGCTTTCCTGCTGGTGCGAACAATGTCATCCGTGCTCGCCTCCGTTGGCTCGACCTGCTCCCCGGCCGCTGCTAGGATGGGACCACGGGGGAGATCCGGTGTGGGACCGAGCCGTTGCAGCTCGACTGGAACAGCGCGTCCTTGAAACGATTCGCCGCGCGCGGTTGCTCGTGGCAGGGGACCGTGTGGGGCTCGCCGTCTCGGGCGGGGCCGATTCGGTGGCGTTGCTGCGGCTGCTGGAGAACCTCCATGGTGAACTTGGCATCACGCTCCGTGTGGTTCATTTCGACCATGGGTTGCGGGGAGAGGAGTCGGAAGCTGACCGACAGTTTACCGAAGTCCTGGCGCACGCACGTGGGCTCGATTTTATTTGTGAGCACGGGTCGGTTCGATCCGCTGCCCAGAAGCACAAATGGAATCTCGAGGATGCGGCGCGGCGTCTTCGCTACTCTTTTTTTGATCGTCTCGTCCAACAAGGCCGCGTGACACGCATCGCCGTGGCACATACCAAGGACGATCAGGCCGAAACGGTTCTCGCGCATCTGCTTCGAGGAACTGGGCTGACGGGGCTGGCGGGAATCTATCCGAGGGTTGGCTCGATCATCCGGCCGCTGCTTGCCGAGCGGCGCGAAGACCTTCGCGAATACCTGCGCGTCCTCGGCCAGACATGGCGTGAGGATTCGACCAATCTGGATATGCGGCGGCTGCGCGCCCGGATGCGTAGCCGGCTCCTTCCTCTGCTTGAACGAGATTTTTCTCCGCATGTCACAACGCACCTGGCGGGATTGGCCGAACTCGCACGAGAGGAAGAAGCGTTCTGGGAGGCGCTGGTTGAGGATCGATTTCGCCAGCTCGTCACCAAACGCGGCGAGACGCTCAGCATTGCCCTTTGCGACTTGCTCTTGCCGATGGACCTCGCTCGCCAGCCGGCCCCGAGCCGACGCAGCATTCCACAGACTGAACCGAGCCCGTTGCGCGCGGTAACCGAACGCCTGGTCCGGCGTCTATATCAAGAGATCTCCGGAAGCCGGCTGGGGCTGACGGCGAGGCACGTTCGACAGGTGATTCACCTCGCTGCGGAATCCTCCAGCGGGCACCAGGTGGAATGGCCCGGCGGGGTTGTGGTGGACCGCGTCTTCAACGAATTGACTTTCTCACGGCCCAGCGCGGGCTCCATCCGCGAGCCGAGCGAAACGAAGCCGCAACCAGGTGCATACCAGCATCTGGTGACCTTGCCGGATCGCGGCGAAGCGA
>DASPVW010000001.1:0-128275 GCA_035622155.1 Candidatus Acidiferrales bacterium | reverse complement strand
CGCGCGCGGGGTTCAAATTGCGCGATTTCGGAACGGCAAAATGGTCGAGCGGTGGGGCAGCTCGGACCAGTTGGGCATCCTCCAGCAAATCGGCGCTCGCGCGATATCGGCCTAGTCCCCATCAGACCCTCTCGCCGTTATTTTGGGCCACATTGAATCTTAGCTCCGTCTGAGACAACTCTTTGTTATTGCCTAAAGACTAGAGCAGGTCCGGTGCGTGTTGCCCTGAATCCGTCGAGGCAAAAACCAGTGTGGCATCCCACTTCTCGAAAATTCCCTCGAGATCAGGCTCAAAAAACCTCGACAGCGCCGACATTGTTAGAGTTGTCCGGTTGCCGGCTGGGGAATTCACCGTGCTCGGATAACCCTGTCGCTATGTCGCGAGTACTCCAAAAGTCGCCAGTATTTTCCCGCATCGCCGAGCGCGTTTATCGCACCGGTTCATTGTGTCTTGTACTGGATAAGCTCGATGGCGTTGCCGCCGTTGTCGCTGACGAACGCGAACGCAACGCCAGGGTAGTCGTGGAGTTCAAAGACTACTTTCACGCCATTGGCCTGCAATAGTGCGAGGGCGGCGCGAATGTCCTTCACCCGGAAGGCAAAGTGCTTGAGGCCGTGGGTGCGAAAGTCCTCCGACGGGTTCCGGCGCGACTCCGGCAGTGGTGCAGCCCCGGGCACCTGGAACAACTCGATGCGGATTTCGCCGCGCTGAATCAGGGCTGTCTGCATGCCGTTCGGTTGCCCGCCGCGTCTGACTTCCTTGAAGCCGAACATCTTCTGATACCACGCGATTGACTGTCCGATGTCTGGCACGCTGAGCGCGACGTGATCGAGTGCGATGTCGAAGTCGACATTAGAACTCTGAGCGACGACCGTTTCTAGGGACGCCGGCATCGAAAAAAGCTCAACGAACGTCAAGACGGCAAATGCGGTAATGAGGTTTGCAAGTTTCATCCGCCGGTCCTCCTTCGCACTCCATATTCACAATGACGCAGATGGCTTGCGCCAACTTCGTACATTTCGAGCTTAGCTTCAATTCTCCGGTAATCCCGTCACGCGTCCAGATGCTCTCACGGATTGGGCGCAATACGGTCGTGGACAACAACATACCTTGCAGTCCCTAGGAAAGCGTTCGCCTCCTGCTATTTTGACGGGTAAGACTTTGGCGGAAGCAGAAGTTGGATACCAAGGTATCCGACGAAATAGGGCTCATGGGGACCAGCGGGTTCTGGACTTCGCCCCGCCATGAACAGCAGAATGATTGGTTTATGGAGCTTGTAGCGACCGCCAAAATCGATTATCGACTCACTTTCTGAAGGATGAAACGTACCCAGAGCATAAAGTTCCATGTCCAATTCGAGTCTTGAAGTGAATTGGTGACCGACAACTAGGCCAGTGATCCATCCGTCCGGCCCGTTGTGGACAAATTGGTATCCAAGCTCAGAATCTACATCAACGGGACCGAACTTCTTGGAGAATTCCACTGGCAAGAGGAAGGAATCGTTCGGGGATGTAATCCCACGGCGTACGGCGCTTCCGGGATTGTTGAGGAACAATTGGGGAAAAATGGAAATGGACAGCCCGCCTTCTCCCGCATCGTAAAAGCGCCACTTCAAGCCGGGATTGGATTGTCCCGGGCCAGACTTTGTTAGTGATCCGAGATTTTGCACATTTAACCAGGCATTTTCATAGGTGAGTTGGAGGCGATCGCCGATTCCGAAATTGATATCGACGTCAGGTGTGTGGGAAACATACTGGTTGCTATAAAGAAAAGGCATGTAGGCGATGTTAATTTCCCAGTCGAGATTGCCTGGAGTACCTGGATCGTTTGTGTAAAATGGCGGACCTCCTTGGCCACCAGCGGAACTAGCTGATAAGAGTAAAAGTAGAAGGAGGAGTCGAATTCGGCGGTGAAGCAGTTGATAGATCAAATCGGCACGTTGTGTCACGAAATTCAATATCATAAATCAAGAATGCTGATTTACTGTTGTTGTGACACGGCCACGTGACAGTGAGCTGAGGCACCAAGCCTTGCTCCATCACAGCTATCACCTCCGACTTGCCGGTGTTCAGTTGGTGGGCTCACTGCTATCGGTTATCCCTTCATCCCGCGCTGCCAAAGCGCACACAAGGCGGTGTTGTATAGCGCAAGGGCGGTTGTGATCTGCCCCAGATGATTGTCGTGAGTCGATAGATAAGCCGCTTTAGCTAGCACGTCTGCATGCAAGTTTCCTTCGGTGGAACAGTCGATGATCACGGCACCGTCTTTTACGTCGCGCACCAACTCCGCCTCGGACTGCGCCGGGAATGCGGTCACGACGATGTCAGCGGTCTTGAGATATGCTTCGCGATCTTCCGGCCGGGTTTGCGGATGGATCATGAGCGCGGTGGCCCCGATCCGCATGAGCATACTTTGCAGAGGAATGCCGATGCGCGGCGAGCTATTGCAAATCGCCACCGTCGGACCGCTTTGCTGGGGATCGCGCGGAAACATCTTCTTGATCTCTCCATGCTGGTGCAGCAGCGTGAGGATCGCCTTTGCCGTGCAGGGCACCACGCCCTCGTACTTCTCTTCTTCGTCGACCGTCTTGATGTTCAGGGCCATGCGGCCGGTGTTCTCCACGGTGAGCCCTTCGATGTCTTTTTCTGGCCGCACTCGCCGCAGAAAATAATCCTCTGTCTTGCCGAATGGCGCCGGGAAGAAGATAAATGTTCCATAGATCTTGTCGTAGATTTGTGCGCCCATCAGAAGTAGCTCTAGGGCATCGGCGCTGTGCGCTTCCTCGATGCGAAAATCGAGGCCGTGCCGCCGGAACTGCTTTCCCATGTAACTGGCATACCGCCGGGAGCCACGGTCGATCACCACATCCGGCAGCCGCGGCATAAATGCCGCGACGCGGATCTCCGCCCGGTCGAGTCCGGTTTTCTCGACCTGTGCCAGTTTCTGTTCGGCCTGAGCAAACACTTCCTCAGCCGCTGCAATGCAGTTCAATCGCTTACTCTGCGGAACTTGCTGCGTCCAGCTCATGTCAGGCTCGAAAGGATCTTTTCGAGCCTGCATTTCGAGTGTATCCATATTGAGTTGACAGCTCGTTTTCTCGCTTCGACCAGTCCTGAGTGCCGAACACGCTCACAAGCGCGTCCAACCTTACATCTTCGTGCGCTGAATCAGCTCCAGGCGGTTACCGGCGGGATCGATCGCAATGCCTATGAGGATGCCGGTGTTTCCGAAGGCACGAGGATCGCCCGCCATCGAGCCGCCAGCCGCCTTGAGGGAGGAAACTGTCGTCGCCATGTCCGTCACGTTCAGGATCACGTGCGCGATCGGATCCTTTAAGTCGTCAGAATCGCGATGGGCGATCACGATCGGCTCGCTTTTGTTTGCCTTTGCGGCATCGATCGTTGCACCGAAGTTCACGAAGATCTCGGGACCTCCCGGCGCATTGATCCGATTGACTTCGCACATGCCGAACGCAACCTCGTAGAACTTCGCCAATGCGGCAGGATCTTGTGCGCCGACTCGCACCGAGTTCAGCGTAACCTGAGCCCGTGCGGCGTCCACGAGCAGCAACGCTGCGGTTACCGCGATCACAGTTGGGTAAACTCTCTTCATTGAACTCTCCCGCAAAAAGGGGCACGTCAACGGTCTCATTCAAAGCTCACATCTTACGGGATTGCAGAAATCGTGTCGATGACGAAGCCACACGATGATATAACCGGACTTGAGACCGATACCGGTCAGAGTCGCACCTGCCGTGCGGAGGCATCATGTCGTCAGTGCAATCGACCTACCCCAAAAAGATCCTCTTCACCGAAGGCTTCCAGCAGAATCCTTATCCTGCTTACCAGCGTCTTCTGGAGGAAGCTCCGATTCATTACCTCGACTGGGGAAATGGATTGTGGGCCGTATTTAGTTACACCGACTGTACTGCCATTCTGAAAGACCCGCGGCTCTCAGCCAAGCGCACCGGGGCATTCTTGCTGGCGCTTCCTGAAGAAAATCGACGCGAATTTGTGGAGCTTGCGCGCTTGCTCAGCTTATGGATGCTTTTCATCGACGCGCCCGCACACTCCCGCCTTCGCAAACTGATGAACAAGGGGTTTTCACCAGCGGCGCTGGAGTCCTTGCGTCCGCAAATCGAGGCGATCGTCGATCGAATGGTCGAACCGCTGCGCCATCGTCGCGAAGTGGAACTCATGCATGAAATTGCGCACCCGCTCCCGGTACGCGTCATCGCTGAAATGCTAGGCATTCCAGACACCATGCAAGACCAACTGGTTGGGTGGTCAAACGCGATCGCAACCTTCTTTGGCAGCCCGCATAGAACTTTGGAGCAGATTCGGTCCGCGCAACAAGCTGTGGTTGCACTTACAGAGTATTTCCGCGACGCAGTAGCGAAACGGCGACAGCAAAAGGGCAACGACCTCATCAGTCTTCTTCTGAAAATCGAAGAGGATGGCGATGTCCTGACGGAGGAGGAACTGTACGCACAATGCGTGATGCTGCTTTTCGGAGGACACGAAACGACTCGAAACCTAATTGGCAACGGAATGTTCACTCTGCTGCAGCACCCGGAAGAATCATCGAACTTGCGCGAGCGCCCCGAGATGATTCGGACCGCAGTGGAGGAATTGCTCCGCTATGAAAGCCCCGTCCAAAACACAGCTCGCATCGCAAAAGAGGAGATGGAAGTTTGCGATGTCCGGCTGCGTCCGGGAGATCTCATTGCGGTAATGCTTGGAGCGGCTAACCGAGATCCGCAGCAATTCAAAGATCCTGGTCGCTTAGATCTATCGAGACTGAACAACTCCCACCTCGCCTTTGGAGCCGGTCCGCATTTTTGCATTGGGAATCAACTTGCTCGGATGGAGGCACAAGTGGCGATTTTGAAAATGGTCCGAGAATTTCCGCAGATGCGATTGACAAGCAAGACACCAGAGTGGGCGCCAAACTTCTCCTTGCGAGGTCTAAGAGACCTTTTTGTAGCTGTCTAAAGCATCCGAGTGTGTCGAGGCAGGCGCACAACCTGTGCAGCAAGTGTCCCGCCGCAATCCATTGGACGCCACAGGCTTCCGGTGCTTCCGGCCACCACTTCTTGGTGGGGATGACGATATAGGCGGTCGGCATGCGAGTCGCTGCACTCTATGACATCCACGGCAACCTGCCCGCGTTGGAGGCTGTGCTCGACGAGATTCATCCGGCGGACGTCGACCTTTTGGTGGTCGGGGGTGATGTCGTCCCCGGCCCGATGCCAGTTGAGACGCTCGCGTGTTTGCTGGGCCTCCGTGTTACCGTGCAGTGCATCTATGGCAACGGCGAGGTTGCTGTGCTCGAACAGATGGCGGGCAAGGAACCGGCCGCAGTCCCCGAACCGTATCGTCCCATCATCAGTTGGACGGCCGAGCAGCTTCATCCCGAGCATGAACGGTTGTTGCGGACGTGGCCAAAAACACTGCGCGTGCAGGTTGCCCCGGTGGGGGAAGTCCTGTTCTGTCATGCAACACCGCGAAGCGAGAATGAGATCTTCACTCACTTAACGCCAGAGGAACATCTCTTGCCAGAATTTGAAAATCTCAGCGTGTCACTGATCGTTTGCGGCCACACTCACATGCAATTTGACCGAATGGTTGGAAGGACCAGAGTTGTCAATGCGGGTAGCGTCGGAATGCCTTTTGGGCGGTCGGGAGCCGATTGGCTTCTGCTCGGACCCGACGTCCAGCTTCGGCATACCCCTTACGACCTCAGCAAAGCGGCTGAGCGCATCCGGGGCACGAAATATCCAGAAGCCGAGGACTTTGCCGAACACAACATCCTCCAGCCCCCCTCGGCGGCGCTCATGCTTGAAATGTTCACCCGCGCCATCGATCGGCAGTAACAGGCCTTGCGGGACTGGACAGGTACCCCAAAGGAGCTGCCGGGCTCATAACCAGCTCAGAGGGAAGCCGTGTTGATTCCCCCAGTCGTGTTGCTCAACTTTTTCGTCGCAACTGTAATGGTGTCGATCGGGCTGCGAGTTAGCGGTGGAGAGCTACTTGCTATCTTGAGCGATCGCGCCCTATTTGCTCGTACGCTCGCGGCCAATTGCATTCTGGTGCCGGCCATCGGCTTCTTGCTGGTGCGTGTCTTCCCGCTGTCGGCCGACGCAAGGATCGGCATCATGTTGCTGGCAGCCATCCCGGGGACTCCCATCGCCTTGCAATTTACGCGAATGAGCAAAACGAGACTAGCCTTCGCGGCTGCCATGACCTTCCTGCTTTCGCTCGTGAGCGTTGCTATGACTCCGCTGGCGATCGAAGTCATGCCGGAGATCGTTCAACGCAACCAGCGACCGGTGCTTCTCCTGACCGCCAGCATCGCACTCTATATCGCCCTACCACTTGGCGTGGGTGTGTGGGCGGCGCGATGCGCCCCCAACATTGCGCCCAGGCTCGTGCTACCTCTGAGCGTTATCGCCACGGTTGTGTTCCTTTTCCTCATGTGGGAGACGCGCCTGGCGCGGCGTCAAGCCTTGAATGCGATCCGAGGAGGTGGGGCCATCCTGGCGATGGCTCTCTTGCTGCTTGCCTCCATGTTGATCGGCTGGCTGATCGGTGGGCCCGACCGCGAGACCCGACGGGTTTTGGCAACCTCCACGGGCATGCGCAGCGTGGTGGTCGTGCTGTATATAGCGCGGTACTGCTTTCCGGGCACGAACGTGCATATGATCCCAATTGTCTACCTGTCGCTGATGGTGCCCACGAACCTGCTGTTTCACGTCGCCACCAGGTGGCACAAGCTTCGGCCAGCGGAGGGGGCATAAGAGGAGTCGGTGGGGCCGGTCGAGACCGAAAAGACCTAGTTGAGGCGTGTGCCTAGCCTTGCCTCGGATAGGCATTTCGCGCCGGCCCCCTGCGAGGTTTAGGGAGTGAGGACACTCTAATTTCCTTCTGGCTTGCTGGAAACTGTCAAAAATACCAGTCGGGCAAGCTTCCGATGGCTGGGAGCGAGGTTGAGGATTTCTTCGCTTGTCCCCGGTACGTCGGCAGCAGGTCAAGGGTGCACTACGCGGGGTTGGGCGCTCTTCCCCTTCTGCCAAAGCTCGGCACTAGCCAACCGCGCGCCTTCGACCAAAGCATCGAACTTCGCCCACATCACTGAAGGGGCCGCGCGCTGGATGAATTGAGCCTGTGCAAAGCCGCAGTCGGTGCCCGCGATCACGTTTTCGCGTCCAACCAGCCGCGCGAAGCGCAGGATGCGGTCGGCCACCAGTCGAGGATGTTCGACCGTAATGGTGTGATGTGTCACGACGCCCGGTATTAAGATCTTTCCCTCCGGCAGTTTCGTTGTTTCCCAGACGCGCCACTCGTGTTCATGGCGCGGGTTGGCCGCCTCAATCGAGTAGGCCCCCGCACGCACGCTCAGGATAAATCCGAGAATTTCTTCGAGTGGTGCATCGGATAAATGCGGGACGTGCCAGCTGCCGAAGCAAACGTGGTATCGAATCCGGTCCTCGGGAATGCCCTGGAGCGCGTGATTGAGGGCTTCTATGCGTAAGCCGGCCCACTGGCGGTAGTTCTCTGGACTCTTCTCGACCAGGTAATCATACATGTTGGCAAGAACCGCGTCGTCCACCTGCAGAAGCAGTCCAGAGTCGTGAATGGCGCGGTATTCTTCGCGCAATGCATCCGCGATGGCGTACACATATTCCTTTTCCGTCGGATAGTATTCGTTGACTCCGTCGTAGGCTGTGCTGGCAGGCGCGACGACGGGAAGAAACGCATCTTCCACGTTCACCGAACGCAGCGCCGCTTTCAGGTTATGAATGTCGCGATCGATGGCGTTGTGATCGCGATACTGGATGGGTCCGATGCAAGCTTCGGTGGGCACGCCGGAAGCCATCCAGGGAAATTCCGCCGCCATCACATCGGGAAATCGATCGCGGTCCCGCCCGAGCCAATAGACGGGGCGCAATTGATTCGCTCTGTGCTCGAAGCCTGTGATTCGTTCAAGAATGTAGTTTGCCCAGCTCGATTTTCCGAATTCGCCGTCGTTGACGATGTCGATGCCCACCTTGGCTTGCATCCGGACGATCTCGGCGACCGACTCGCGCAGGTAATCTTCGTAACGCTGCCGATTCTGGGCTGACTCGTGGGCGTTCTGGGCGAGGTCCCGGAGCTGGGGGGGGCGAACGATGCTCCCGACGTGAGTCGTAAGGATCCGATTCTCACTTCGCTTCATCGATGGATTTCCGATCTGCGCCGGGACCTCAGGCGCGAGAGGTGGCCGTCTCAGGGGCCACAACGGGCTCGAGAGTTGCGAGGATCTCTTCGCGGCGATTTTCGAACCAGGGAGGAAGGTGAAGTTTCGTGCCCAGCCGGTCGGCCGCTTCGTCCTTTTCAAACCCTCCGGGGACGTTGCAGCAGCACTCTACCAAGATACCGCCGGGCGAACGAACGTACATCGAATGAAAATAAAAGCGGTCCTTGATCTCGGATGCATCGGTATATCCAATTTCCTCGTAAATGGCCTTCTGGGCAACAAGAGCTTCATCATCGGCGACCCAGAGGGCCAGATGGTGAACGGTGCCGGCACCGAACGTCCAGCTG
This sequence comes from Candidatus Acidiferrales bacterium, assembly GCA_035622155.1. GTDB lineage: Bacteria > Acidobacteriota > Terriglobia > Acidiferrales > UBA7541 > Palsa-295. The sequence goes on along the minus strand of DASPVW010000001.1, from coordinate 119,689 downwards.
CCCGGAGCGCGATCTGGCTCATGCAGCAAAATGAGAGTTTTGTTGGCGCCGCCACCGCCAATCTCGAAACGATGGTAGGCACCATCGACCCCGGCCTTGCGGAAGCCCAGAGCTTCGATGAGAAATCTCTCCTGCTCCGTCACATCGCGGACCGATAGCACCGTACCGTAGAAGCCGCGCACAGACTCGGCTTGACCGATTTCCGGCGTGCTCCAGCCCATCCTGGCGTCATCGGGGTCCTCCACGACCTCAAAAGTTAGGCCCGCGGGGTGACTAAATCGAACAAAGCGTCGTCCAAATCGCTCCTCCATGGGGCCGTGGTCAACGCGGTGGCGTCGGAAGTGCTCACGCCAGAATGGCAGCGCACCTTTGGCCACCGTGTAGGCGATCGACTGCACCTGACCCGAGCCGCGCCGACCCGGGAGGCGGCTGTAAGGAAATGTGGTCATGATCGAGCCGGGTTCGATGTTTGCATTCGAGTAGTACAAGTGGTAGTGGGGAAAGCGGCCGTCCATCAGCACCGTTTGCTTTGCCAAACGCTGGCCCACGATACCGGTAAAGAAATCGACGTCTTGCTGTGCGCCGCCGGCACAGGCCGTGATGTGGTGATATCCCGTGGCGGGATAATTCATAGCTTCCTCCTAGCCGGGCGACGAGGTGTGACGGGATTCATTGTGGCCCCACACTTGGTCTGCAACTTCGACGACCAAACGGAGCTTTGCGAACTGCTCCTGTTCGGTCAGGCGATTCCCTTCGGTCGAACTCGCAAAACCGCATTGGGGGCTCAACGCGAGCTGGTCAATATCAATGTACTTGGCGGCTTCTTCGATGCGGCGCTTGAGCAAATCCTTCGGTTCCAGGTGCGGGAGCTTGCTGGAAACGAGGCCGAGCACGACCATCTTGTTTTTAGGCACAAAACGCAACGGTTCAAAATTGCCTGCGCGCGCCGTCTCATATTCGAGGAAATAGGAATCCACATGGATCTTGTTGAATAGAACGTCCGCGATGGGATCGTAGCCCCCCTCGCCAAACCAACCACTCTGGTTGTTCCCGCGGCACAAGTGCATCGCCAAATGGAGAGAGGGTGGACGATCGGCGAAGGCGCGGTTGATCATTTCAGGATACAGCTGCGTCATCGCCCGTTCGGGGTCATCGCCGCGCGACTTCATCATCGCCTGAAACCTAGGGTCGCAAAGCGTTGCCATGGGTGGATCATCTACCTGCAGGTACCGACAGCCCGCATCGTAGAGCGATTGCATCTCCTTTTGGTACGCGTCGGCGATGTCTGCCCAAAACAGGTCCATATCCGGGTAGACCTTCCGAATTGCCTGCTCTCCGCAGGTGAAATGCAGAATGATCGGCGATGGAACCGTTACTTTGGGGGTTCGCTTGGTGAGGGACCGGAGAAACTGGAAATGGTCGGCATAGATCGGCTTTCGCCACTGAAGCCGCGAAACCACCTGCGTCCAAGGGACGGGAATTTTGCGACCCTCGTGATCGACGAAATAGGCGGCGGTGCTCTCCATCCGCACCTCGACGCCGCCCAGTCCCCGCACGAAGAAGTCAGTGTAGAAGTCCTCCCGACGAAACTCCCCGTCCGTAATGGATTTGAGGCCGACCTGTTCCTGTTGGACGACAGCGTGTCGGATGGCTGCGTCTTCGGCCTTCTGCAGGTCGTCGTCTGAGATTCGCCCCGCGGCACGGTCTTGGCGGAGCTTCTTCAGCTCCGAGGGGCGAAGCAGACTGCCCACATGGTCAGCGCGAAACGGCGGATCATGCGGGGCAGCCGTGGTCATCGATGTGTCTTTTCAAGATTCAAAACCAACGGCCTCCGACCCACATGATCAGAAAGAGAACCTAGCCACGAGCTGGAACTGGCGCGGATTGAACATCGTCCTCGGCAAACCGAAGTTATCGCCTGCACTCGCGCTCGGCGTGACCGGGATAAACAGGCACTGGGTCCCAATATTTTCCAGTGGGTTCGGGTTCATCCCTGCCCCCGTGCAGGACTCGTTCACAAAGCCAGCCTGTTCGGTGATCGGGGTGGAGGTAAAGGAACCAACACCGGGGATTACCAGGCCATTACCCACCGGGCAGGCTTGAGAAGCTGATCCGGCCTGTATGGCGCGGCTGGTAGCGTCATTGTATTTGTGTGGAATCACGCCACCGCAGAAGACGGGTGAGCCGTAAACTGACGTCACCTCATCGATGTTCGAACGATTCAGCAGGTTGAAGGCATCAGCGCTTAGATCAAGCTTCAACCGTTCTGTGAGATTGAAGTACCGCCCGATATGAAGATCCCAACTATAGAGGGGATCCCCAACATAGGTATTTCTCTTGATCATCGTTGCGCACGTGGCTGTCGAGGGGCAAGAACCCACGACCGGCGCCCCGCCCACGCGATCTGTCGACAGGCCCGCTACGTCGTTTAAGACGTCCTGTCCGGCAAAGATTGTGAAGGGACGGCCGGACTGTAGCGTGATGATACTGCTCAGCGTGAACTGGCGGACGAACGTGTCTTGGGGTCCGTTTGCTGCGAAGTTTGCTACGAAGAGGTTACGCACATCCTGGTTGGAATTGCCGTACTCAGATTTGTAATTGAACTGATTCGGCGGCAGATTGATGAATGTAGTGAAGTTCCCATTGTCGAGCCCGTGCGAGTAGGTATAGTTGGCGGTCAGTTGAAAGTTCTGGATTCGCTCAATGGCCGTCACCGTTAGACCGTTATAATTCGCATTGGCCACGCCGTTGTTGTAGTCAAGAAGCCCTGCGCTCATGGTTTGCAATCCGGCGTTAGCACCCGCGCCCGCAAACCAGGGACCCAGGCCCGCGAGCGGACCGGTTCCAAGCACTGGGGTGCCGGAAGCGCATTGAGAGAACGTACCATTGGCGTTTAGCAAGCCCGGAACCCAATCCGGGAAAATGGGCGCGATGGGCCACGGACCGGGGTCGGTTGGATTCGCCTTCTGCGCTGCATCGGTAGTTCCAAGCGGGCAGGGTACGTTGATGTTGTTTCCGCGAACCAGCTTGTGCGCGCCTACAAAAAGGTACGCGGCGTCGACTGTAAAACCTCGACCAAACTGCCGGGCAATTTGGAGGCTGGCCTGTTCGGCATACGGTATCTTGCTGACATTGTGCGCCATCCCGCCCGCACCCACGCCGCACGCGAACGTTGTGTCGCACGTACCGACCAACGTAATGGTGCTGGTTGGTCCGAACTCAGTGTAGCCGCCGGAGTTAATAATGCTCGCACCGAAGGGAGCTGCTCCGGCCGCCGCAGGAAATCCAAATATCTGATAGCCCTGATAGGCCTGCTGAGCGTTGACCATGGGGAGCGCCTGCGAAGTCACCGGGGTTCCGGGCATGCCAATGATCGATCCGCACTGCGGAATCGGCGGATTGCAGAGAATGCCCGGCACCACCTTCTGGGTGTTTGGCACAAAGAAGAACGTCAAGTTGTACCGGTCATCAAACATCCCAAATCCGGCGCGAATCACGGTTTTGCTGTCGGGCGAATAGGCGAGTCCAATGCGAGGTTGGAAGCCGGCGTAGTCGGGCTGGACGTACTCCGACAAGCCCGACTCGTACTCCCACCTGAGGCCGTAATTCACCGTAAGCTTGGGCGTGACTCGCCACTGGTCTCCAGCAAAAAGCGCCCAATAGCCATGGTTAATCTGCTTGGTGAATGTGTTAAACAGTGCTGGCGGAAAGGCATTCGCCCAAGTCGTTGTGTTCAGCGGCCCATACGCGCCGCCGACGCCCACAAGGGGTGGGCCGCTTTGGAAGGTTGGGCTCGCCGGAACCTCAATTCCGGCGTAGATGAAAACAACACCGTCGTTTTGGGGAACTGGGCAAGAAGCCGCAGCAGCGCTCACGGGCCCTGGAATCGGCACAGCCGGCGTGTAGGCACCGGCATAGAATGTGGAGAAATCGGCCAGGCAGGACACACCTGGCATCTGTATCCTAGTGGGCATGAATCCGGGGAAGTTTTCGAGGCTCCAGAGAAGGTTTCCGTCAAACCCGACTTTCACTACGTGATTGCCTTTGACCCAGGAAAGCGCGTCGGAGACCTCCATGCGTGTCTCGTAGAGCCTGTCATTGGTTCCAAAGTTGTGACCCAGCTCGAGGTCGTTCACGAGGCTGAGATCGGGCTGACCCGTCATGCCGGGGAAGTTGTAATGCCGACGCGCGTACTGACCCAGAAGCGTGTTGACTAGGTTGGGTGAAAACGAGGTGGCCAGCGTGCCCACCACGGCTTGGTCGGCGATGTTGAGGTATCGCCCGCCGCTTGGGGTCCCGATGCCGCCGCCGTCAAGCGTTTGGCCGACCAGCTTACCCTCATCCGAGGTACCCTCAAAATTGTAGAAGGCTGTCAGGTGGTTATTGTTATTGATCTGATAATCAAACCTGCCGAAGCCGTAGTTATCGTTGTCCGTCGTTAAGACTGGTTTGAGGAAACTGAGCGCCTGGGCACGCGTGATGTTGGCCGGGTTGCCCGCGAGATTGGGAAGACACGCTGTTAGGCCCGCGAGGCAACCTTCTGGAGCGAGACCCAGGAGAGCTTTGGCCTGGTCGATCGCCTGAATGTTATTGACCAAGTCGGGCGGAAACAAAGGAGATTGCCCGCGCCGCTTGCCTTCATAGTTCAGGAAGAAAAACATCTTGTTCTGCTTGATCGGGCCGCCCAGCGCGGCACCGAAAATGTTTTGCCGCAGCCCGTCCGGCACGTACGACGACTGAAGATGCGGCTCTGGCTTCTGCAGGAGATTGCGCGAATCCAGCGCTTGGTTCTGGAAATATTCGTAGACCGTACCGTGTAGGTCGTTCGTGCCCGCCTTGGTGACGATGTTGACGATGCCTCCGACCGCCCTTCCATACTCGGTTCCAAAACTGTTGTTCACAACAAGAAATTCCTGAATGGAGTCTTGGGGAGGCGTCGATCGCTGAATGCCGCTGGCCGTGTTAATGAAGTCCGCACCGTTCACTGTGATCTCGTTGCTGAAAGAACGCATCCCGCCAAATGAGATCTGTGTGGCTTCGTATTCGGTAAACGTGGTGCCCAGGCTGGTTCGGCTCGTCGCCACGCCGGGGGTTAGCAGCGCAAAGTCGGTGAATAGTCGGTTGCTGATGGGCAAAGACTCAATCTGCGATGGCCCGACTACCTGACTAATTTGTGTCTTGGTAGGTTCGATCATCGGCGCTTCCCCGGTCACCACAACTTTCTCACCGGCCGATGCCACTTGCATGCCCACATTGACGGTGAACACTCCACCCACAGTGAGCACGATTCCTGTTTGGACGAAGTTCGCAAAACCGGTGAAAGTTGCCTTCAGCTCGTAGGTACCAGGCGGCAAGTTCGGGATCGCATAGAAGCCTCGCTCGTCTGACTTGGCGCTGTAGGAAAGGGAGGTGGCCGTATTCTGCAGGTTGATGGCGGCGCCAGCAATTGCACCTCCGCTTGGATCGGTCACCGTGCCGTTTAATTGTGCGTTGGCGAGACCACCACCCTGAGCGAATGTTGCAGGGACGCACCCGAACAAAAACAAGCCCGCAAGTACGAACAGCAACAGCGTCTGCTTTTTCATCTTCCACCTCTCGGAGAGCTGTCTTACTAGCGGGGGCATGCCCGATACGTCGAACTGCAAATATGCGGACAACCCCACCCAGGGTCGTCGTGCAGGGGGTACTTACTACGGTCTGTTGGCCTGTGTCAACAACGTTCTCTCCCCTTGTATCCGCAATTGCGTCTGTCGCAAACCCCGCCAGCGCGCCCTGGAGATCCGACGATTTTGACAACAACTTATAACATCAGATATCGTCTGCTTCGCTTTGCGGCGGGTGGATCATCCGCAGTCGGTAGCTGCCCGCCCGGAGCGCTTTTTCTACATGACCGTCGCTCATCGATTCCGGTTCGCGGCCGTTCTATGGCTCCTGTTTCTCGGGGCAGGACTATCAAGCCGTTCTGTTTTGTGCCAAGAAGATCCCTCTGGGGAGTGGTCGCCGCGATTTGACGAGGACACGCGAGAGCGGTTGGCAGGAGCCGAGATTGGAGACTACCTTGGGCTGCCCATCAACGATGCGGCCCGGCTAAGAGCTGATAGCTGGGAAGCCGCGCTGGTGGAGCTCCCGGAGAATCAGTGCCGCGCGCACGGATCGGACTACGGCTGGCGCGGTCCCTCGGCCCTTCACATCTGGAAGGAGATGGACCAAGCTACGCAAAAGGTGATCGCTTATCACACGCATCTTTCGGCGTACGGAGCTGAGCAGACGATCTGGATGGATGGGCGAGGGCACCCGCCGGACTACGCAGCGCACACCTGGTCCGGATTTTCAACCGGCGAATGGGACGGTGATACGCTGGTCATCACAACGACTCACTTAAAGGAGAATTGGCTCGGCCTAAACGGAGTTCCGCGCAGCGATATGGCCAAGGCCAGGGTTCACGTGATGAGGCACGGCAATTATTTGACCGTCGCTGTGATCATGTACGACCCGGTGTACATGACCGAGCCGTTTATGCGCACGACCGATTTTATCTACAATCCCCAGCAGCAAATGGCGCCTTGGCCCTGCGAATCGGTCGATGAAGTGGACCGCCCTGCTGGCGTTGTGCCGCATCATTTGCCGGGCGCAAATCCCTTTCTCGACGAGTTCGGAATGCGATACGGGGTTCCGCTAGAGGCTACCCGGGGCGGTGCGGAAACGATGTATCCGGACTACCAACTGAAACTGAAGAACATGAAAATCCCGCCCCGGCTACCCAAGTCCAAGCCAACACAGTAATCTCTGGAAGCGGCCGAAATCGCGCGGCGGGGCAGTTGAGTTTGCGGGGGGGGGCGCTTTACACCCAATACCTCCTCGGTCGCGCGCTCGCAAGGGGTACTGCTGTTCGGTTCACTTCTGAGCGGTACGCCAGCCCTCGGCGTAGGATGTGCGTGCGACTTCGGAATAAGGAACCGGGCTGACGATTGCGCTAATTTCCGTTTGCACGTGACGCTCAACGGTTGGCTTGGCTGATCCACCGTCTTCTTCGCCCCAGACAAATGTGACTTCGGTGCCGGGCTCGCCGTACTCCTGGTCAACGATGGCGAGCGTAAGCATCTTGCCTTCGTTGGCGCTGTATCCACACCATGTCGAGATCCCAATCATTCTGCCGCCGCTTAGAACTTTATCGTAAGGCAAGGTGGAATAAACGGCAGAGGGAAAATCGAAATATTTAGCGCGATCCTTTTTCTTAAACATGGTACTAACCACCCTCGTCACCTCGTCGCTGTTCAAAGCAAGCGTGACTTTCTTGCGGTGCGGCATCTGGGCGATTCTCTCGAGGGCCTCTCTTCCAATGAAATCGTGGTCGAATTTGACGATCGGCCCGTAGCCGAGATCATAGGGAGTGAGATAGTAATCCTCAATATGACCAGAATAGAAGCTGCCGCCAAGCGACGCGACCGCTTCGTAGCCGTTGGCCGGTAGCCATTGCCGATATGCCTTTAGTTTGTCGCCCGAATAAATGGCCGGCATCGGAGATGGGATCCACCCTGACTCGAGCGTGTTGGACGAATACGCCCTGGCTCCGACCTGGCGAAGACCGAATTCCTGGCCGGCTTCAACGATCGCCGCTTTCACTGCTTCGCCGTCCTGCCAAGGACCAAATAACTCCAATCCCGGCTGTCCGGCCATGCCGTGACGAAGCGCTCGAACCTTGCGCCCGGCAATCGTAACGGTGGTCATGTGGAAGAATTTGATCTCGGGAGCGGGTTTTCCGGTGACCTTTTCGATGACTTTCATTGCCGCGGGCCCCTGAACTTGGTAGCGGTACGCTTTGCGAACGATCGGGCCTGGTCTGGCAACCGATCTCTCGTCCCTTTCGAATTTCACTTGATAGGAACCAGTTTCCCCGTGGTATTGAACCCAGTTGTGGACCGAGGGGCGTCCGACGAGATTGAATAAATCCTTCTCGAGGTAGAAGAGAATCACGTCGCCGATGACATAGCCGTCATAATTGCATGGGACAAACTGCTTGGCTCTGTCCGGCTCGAAGCCCTTGAAGCTATTCACACCAAGATCGGACAGCAGCCGAAGCGCGTCGGGGCCTTCGACGTACATGTCGGTCATGTGGAATGACTGGTTGAAAAGCACGCAGGTCTGCTGCCAAGCGCGCTGCTCGTCTCTCCAATTCGAGAACTCGGGTGGAACCACCGGATACAGGTACGGCCCGGTCTGCGAATTACGTAGCAGCTTCACGGGGTTGCCCACGGACTCTAGCAACGCATCGAGGTTGTTATAGCTCACGCTCTCTCCTCAAATAAGCAAGGCCTCCAAGCAAGCGTGGCTCGCCAGATCGGATCGCACGCAATGCGAGTCCTTGCCTATCTCTGCCTTCGCACCGAGCACGCTCGCCCAGGCTGTATACAAACCAGGACTATCTCGGTAAGGTGGCCATCGGCTTCCCCCCGGGGTACCGGCACCCTGCGGAGAGGGAAGATAAGACAATGGGACCGACCGTGTCAAAGGCCTTGTATTCTTTCTAACTGATTGAATGTGCAGGAGAGACCTCCACTCCAGCTCCTTCTGACTGGGCTACCTCGGTCGGGTATGCACCAATGGGCACAGCCTATGCTAAAACTCGCCCAGTGTATGCAGAATTATCTTGACAGGAGCGTTCGCTTAGTAGTAACCAGGCCCACACACCGCGTGTCCGTCTGGGGGAATGTCGGGCGATTCTTGGGTACAGAAATACGGCGGAGCGCGAAGGAGGGCGGGGATATGTCCACGATTTTTAGCCGAAGCGGGTCTGTGTGGCTGCGTCTCATTTTGATACTGGTTGTTGTGTCGGTGGGCGCGGGGCGATTGTACGGGCAGCAGGGTACAGGCACGATTGCAGGCACGGTCACCGATCCATCTGGCGCCGCGCTCGTCGGGGCGACGGTTCAGGCGACGAACGTCGGAACGAGTCTTTCCCAGTCGTCCATTACGGATTCCAACGGCCGCTATGTGATCACCACACTTAGGCCGGGCACCTACAACGTTCAATCCTCGATGGCGGGCTTTAAGACCGTCATTCACGAGGGTATCATCCTCGCCGTTGGCAACACTCTCGTTTCCGATTTCACCCTCCCTGTAGGTCAAGTCAGTCAGACGGTGAGCGTTGAAGCCAACGTCACGCGGGTCGAGACCCAAGACTCGACCGTATCCACGCTAGTAAGCCCTGAGCAGATGCGTGATCTTCCCCTGAACGGGCGAAATTGGGAGCAGCTCATTACTTTGACGCCGGGTGTGACGACGATCGCGCCGACGATTAACCTCGTCACTGGGCGCCTCTACGGCATGCAGGACAACTACTCGGTCTCGGGATCTAGGCCCACCGGGCAGGCGTGGTTAATGGACAGTCAGGACGTTCGCGACTTCTGGGAGCACGGCACAGGATCTGGGTACGCTGGCACGTCGTTGGGTGTTGAGGCCATCGGAGAGTTCAGGGTTCTTACCAATACTTACACCGCACAGTTTGCCGGCAACGGCGTCGTCATCAACACAATCACCCGGTCGGGTACCAATAACTTCCATGGCGGGGCGTACGAGTTTTATCGCAATAATGCTTTGGACGCGCGCGACGTGCTGGATCCAGCGTCAGGTCCTCCGCCCTTTGAGCGAAATCAGTTCGGTGCCGCCGTTGGTGGTCCCATCAAGAAGGATAAGCTTTTCTTCTTCGCCAATTTCGAGGGACTCCGAGAGGACCTTCATCAAACATACCCCATAGCCCTTCCCGAGCCTTACGTCGGCAGCGGACAACTGCCTTGCGGTGCGCCCGGTGCACCCATGTTTGCACCTCCCTTCCCAGGAGCTCCCTTCGAAGCGCCGAATCTGGTCAACAGCAGCGCTCCTGCTTGTCTTGCGGCTCTTGTCCCTGGCGGCACCTGGGGCCCTGTGTCAGGAGTCGGGACAGGAGCCAACCCAGTCGAAGCAGTGGCTCCCGTCGCCGCCGGCGGGGCCTTGGCAGCGGCTAACCTCACGCGGATGTCACAGATCGCTAGCCTTTACAGCCTCTGTAATACGGGCTGCAGGGCCACCTCTGGAGACCTGGGCGGATACTACTCAGGGACTGCGGCGCCTGATCTGAGCACCTATGAGTATTATGTTATGGGGCGCCTAGACTACGTCCTCGGCCAAAACGACACGATGTATGGACGCTACGTTTTCGATAACGCCGACATAGGAGATGGGACGCGGGACTTGACCGGCATTTTCCCAGAGACTGATTTCACGCGAAATCAGTTTTTTACCATCGCCGAAAAGCATGTTTTCTCGCCGACGTTGCTAAATGAGGCGCGCTTCAGTTTCTCGCGCGTGAAGGAGCAGTCCACAGTGCCGCTCTTCCTTAGTTCAGCGCAGTTGGCGGCTGCCGGTCTTACTTCGGACCCGCTCGATTGGGTGAGGACTGCGAACGGAGGAGCTGCAGCTGGTTGGGAGGACGCTCAGATCGGGCCTGACTACCTTGCGACCATAACTCCGATCGGGCCAGACCCGAATCGGCCCGACAATCTCATTCAGATGAAGTATACCGAAGGCGACGATGTGGTATGGATCAAGGGCGCGCATACAATCAGGTTTGGCGTCTCGGTCAGCCGCGTGGACACCAACAACGTTCAATCAGCGTATGCGAATGGACCGGCCGCTTTCTTAGTCTTCAGCCTGCAGAATTTCCTCCAGGGGTTACCGTATGCGGATTATGCTGTCCCGCCGGGGTACATCAGTTCGACCCGGTATTTCCGCGAAATCGATGTGGCACCCTACATTCAGGACGATTGGAAGGTTACACCCAAGCTAACCCTCAACTTCGGCCTCCGGTACGACTACGGGACCAATCCTGTTGGATGGTCGACGCCATATATTGGGCCAAACGGGCAGACAACGACCAGTTTGACCGCGGTCACGGCGTCGTTTAATCCGCCCATTGGGGCGCTGACTCCTCCTACCTTTGTTCCAGGCAATTTCGCGACCCTGTTTACTCCCGTTCACCACGTGTTTCTGAACAGTCCCAACACGGCGAACTGGGGGCCGCGGTTCGGATTTGCCTTTAATCCCTCCTCCGATAACAAGACCGTGATTCGGGGCGGCTGGGGCATCTTCTACGACCCAACGGCCGCGCGAATTTACGAGTCCGGCTACATCGCCACTCCGCCGGCTGCGAGCTTCGAGTTGATAGGATCCTTCCCCGGGGCTCCCAACAGCCCCTGCGTTCCCAATCCATTTGCGGTCGTGCCCGGCTATTGTGGCGCGACCTTGCCGGCGCCGGGCGAGTTCGCGGGGGTAAGCTATCTTGTACCGCACGGCTCTCCTTACGTGATGCAGTATAACCTCAACGTTCAGCGTGAGGTCATGCGCGACACCGTTCTAACAGTCGGCTATGTTGGCTCGGTGGGCCGCCATCTCTGGCTGCAGCGTGACATCAACATTCCCGAATGCTTCACCTATCCGAACTGCACGGCGTTGCCTTCTATCAAGGCTCCCAACAGTGGCGTGTGCTTTGCATCGACTAGCACACTGGCCAATGGCACGGTCGTGCCGGGCTGTAACCCCGCTGCGACGACCGCTGTTATTGAACCACGGATCAATACTAACTACGGCACACTGGTCGAGGAGCTCAACACCATCCCCTCCAACTACAATTCGCTTCAGGTGAGTCTAAACCGCCACTTCGCGAAGAACTTCGCTGGGTCGGTGAACTATACCTACTCGCACTGCTTTGACGAGGGCTCGTTTGCTACCAGCCTTGAGGAATTCCAGTCGCTTCTAGTCGATGCCTATAACCAGAAATACGACTACGGGAACTGCCTGTTCGATCAACGCAACAACTTCAGTTTGAACGGTCTCTACGCTCTGCCGTTCAAAGGGAATCAGTTCGTCCAAGGCTGGCAACTCGCCACCATCCTGGGAATCCACAATGGCGTACCGATAAATGTTACGAATAACATTTTCACCGGCCCTACCGACCTCGGCACACAGTGGAGCACCAGGCCCAACTACACATTCGCAGCAGGGTGCAACCCGAACCAACTCGTCCAAAAATCGCTTAACAACGCGCCGGGAACCGAGCTTTATCAATGGTTTAATCCCGACTGTTATGTGCCTCAAACTGACGGATACTTGGGCAATGTGATCAGGGACAACATGGGCGGCCCGGGCGCGATCGGCTGGGACTTTTCGATCCTCAAGAACACACTGATCAAAGAGCGTTTCAATGTGCAGTTCCGGGCAGAGTTCTTCAACATCATCAACCATTTCAACCCGGCCCCGCCGGGACCGACGTCGAGTTTAGATACAACCTTTGGCCTTGCCGGTACTGGTCAGAGCCAGGGGTCGCAGGCGCCCGTCGTAACGCCTCGCCAGATCCAATTTGCCGTGAAAATGGACTTCTAGTCTTGGCAACCGAACCCTCGGGCTAGCAAGCCCGAGGGTTCTCCCGCTTGCGTTGCCGGGATGCCCGTTAACCCCAGGACCGTCGCTTTTGCATACAGTACATGGATGGATGTATGCGTATCCGCCGATGTGGTCGGCGCCGGTTTGAGTGGGTTGCTCAACAATCGACAGACGCTACTGCGCTTCAGGGGATTTTTGTGTGGGCCGGCTTAGGGCGGCAAGGCATCAGAGCATCCCCAAAAAAACAGTTGCATACAGATGCAAGATACGTATACATGTTCAGCACAGGCGCCTCGCTAAAACAGCTCTAAAGGGCTGCCGCTTGCCGCTCGAGGGTAGGTCCACCCCCCACTCCCGAGCGGCATTTTTATGGCCCCATCTTTTGCTTTAGCGGTCGAGTTGGATCACATTTTGGACGCAATGCTACACGCTGTCTTCTCGGGGAGCTTGCCCTGATGGCGCACCGACGTCTCCCCTCGACTCGCAGAGATTGCTTGCACCGAACGGAGTTGATAACATCCGCGTCAGCTGGGGCGAGGCTCGTGGCGGCGGGAGTCGCAAGTCCTCGGGTTTGCGGAAATCTTCCAAGGGTGATTCGTCGGTATGGCTGGTAAGAACTCGCGCGTGATGGTGAGAATTCGCGAGATGATCTTGCACGGTGAACTCGCACCAGGTGAACGTGTGCGAGAGGTTGAGCTGGCGACTAAGCTCGGCGTCTCTCGAACCCCCGTTCGCGAATCGTTGCCTATACTCGCGCAAGAGGGAGTGCTCACTCAGCTAGATACTCGTGGCTTCATTGTGCGTGCGTTCACACCGCAAGAGATCATGGACGCCATCGATGTCCGCGGAGTGCTCGAGGGGCTGGCAGCGCGCATGCTCGCCGAACAAGGGCCACCGCGACGATTGATCCAATCCCTCCACGAGTGTCTCCGCGAGGGCGACGAGATTTTCGCCAAGCGACACCTTGTCGAGTCCGACGAAGCCCGATACGGCGAGATGAACAAGCAATTCCACTCTCTGATTGTTCAGGGAGCCGGGAGCAAGGTGATTGCCGAAGCCATTGAACGCAATGATCGGATACCCTTTGCCGCCGCGCACGCGATCGCCTTCGATAAGGTTGACCTTCCTGGAATGTATGAGTCGCTGCGTTTTTCGCATCGCCAGCATCACGCGATCGTTCAGGCGCTTGAAAACGGTGAGGGCGCCCGAGTCGCCGCCCTCATGTTTGAGCACGCCTATACAGCGAAAGCGAGCATCAACATGTCGCGGACGACCTGGCGATCAGGCACCGATCACACCGAGCCATCGGTTAAAGAGCTTGAGAGCGAAGACGCCTCGCATGAGTGAGTCGTGCTTCACTCGCCGAGCGTTGCCCCGTCGACGGCCCGGAGGCTTGCTTGGGAGTCCCCCGTTTCTCTGTCGGCCAGCAGCCAGAAAGACAGCGCCGCAGCCAAAGCAACCACCGCCGTCACAGCGATAACCGATGGATAACCGAAGCGAACCAAGCAGACTCCGGCAACCACAGTGGCAATGGCCTGCGAGGCGTTCATCACCAGAAAGGTTAACGCCGAGGCTCCGGCGCGATCCTTGGGCTTAAGGTGATTCATCAGGAGAGTGAAGATCGCGGGCTCGCTCATCCATTGAAACGCCACATATCCCACATACGTGGCAGCGGCAGCCGATGGACCGAAAGCCGATGCCAGACAAGCCAGGGCGATGGCTGTAGCGATCTGAGCGTAGACCATTCCCGTAACCAGTCCGAACTTTCTGAACAGAACTGGAGCAGCCAGAATGGCAAGCAACTGCGAAACTCGTGACGTCGAATCGATCGTACCGATCTCGTGCACGGGCATCTGCCAGAATCGGGAAAAATAAGCTCCCGAGAAGGGGCTAAATCCACCGATGGCAAGGCTCCACACGGCCATGGTAACGAGAAATCGGGCCAAAAACGGACTCCACGAATAGGTTTCCTGCTGCCGAATGGGCTTGGATGTAAGTCCCAGGCGAAAGGCCGGTACCGTAGCAAGAGCGATGATGCCGCAGGCGAGCAACAAAGCGGCTTCCTTGGCGCGAGAAGCAGTGAGCAGAGGGCTCAATTGCATGAGCCAGCCGGGCAACCGGCCACCGGCCTGGCCCCCCAGGACTCCGACAGCAATGCCGAAGAAGAACACGGCCGTGAATCCGACGGCGCGGCTGTTCTCAGTGGTTAACTCGGCAATTGTTGGCGAAAGTGCTACCGCCCAAATGACGGAAGCAAAGCCAGTGAGAAAAGCAAGTGCGAGACAAGGAAGGGGGGAAACGAGCATCGACCGCAGTGCCGAGAGCACGGAAACGAGAATCAAGCAAATGAGCAGGGCCTTTCGCAGCCCTACGCGCTGTACCAGCACGCCAGCTGGCAGTGTACCCAGGACTCCGCCCAAGGTCATGGCGCCAACCACTGTGCCGAGGAAATTCTCCCTAAAGCCGCGATCGAGAAGATAGAGATTGTAAAGAAGAAAGAATACGTACATTCCGAAATTGAATAAGAACAAGACGGCGAGAAACGTCAGGAAGTCCTTCCCCAACGCCGTGGTGGACCGCCACCAGCGAAAGCCGTGCCAAATTGTTGCCGGCAGAATGCGTGCGTGATAGGCAGCTCGCCCCGCCATGTAGGACACGTATCGAAGGCGTTTGGGAACCGCTCTACGGCGCTTTTCAGTATTCTGGATGTGTGGAGCTTCCATCGGTGGAAGCTGTATGGGAAACAATCCTTCGAGCAGGATAGCTCGTCTGTCACGCGCCGACGAGAGCACGCCCATATGCAACCATAGGGCGTCTTTATTCGGTCGGAAGGCTGCAGATAGCGGAGAGTGTGCAAATTCTTGAAACCATCGTCGGACGGCTGGCGGTTGGCGGTCCATTTCCTGCCGCACCTCGTCGGGAAGACGGCAGCCAAAATAGTGATCGGCCAGTCGAAAGGAAACTGCTTCGAGACGGCGGAGCGAGTCGTCGTGCAGTTCTTGCCAGGTCTTCCAAAACTGGTCATTGCCGGCATTCAGGTCTAGGAAACGGGCCAACTCATAGACCAGATGCGGTGGCATGGCTGCATACAGCGTTTCTCGCAATATGTTAAGTGCGGAGTAAGCGACCTTGTCGACCGGAGCGAGAGCCGGAAAACTCAGGTCATCGAGACGCTGCTCGACGCGTCGCAGCCAAAATTGATCGGGGCCCTTCAGTCTGACCCTTGTAAAGCTTTCATTCCAGAAGCAGAAATGAAGTTCAAACGAGACCGGAATATCCGGGTCGTAAGCATTCCCGCGCCATGTCCATGGCGCTTTCGAAACCATGGCCGGCAAATGATCTACGCTCCCCGTTTGGCTTGGCTCGTACCCAAGGTCGTGGAGGGCGTCGAGAACCTGAGGCATCGAAGTCGGGGGGCAGTAAACATCGATATCGGACTGCAAGCGAAAGCGGGGATGTTCGACGAAATCGGGCCATTGTGCGAATCCCTTGATGACCAGGTGTTCGCCGCCTCTCGCCTGTGAGGCCTCGGCAAAATCCGCGTAGGCCCGTCTGATGCGCTCAAACCTTTCTCTGTTGTCAGCTAGATTCCGGTCGATTCGCGATCGGACCCACTCCGGAAGCTCCGAGCCATAGCGTTGCCTCAGCGGGATCAGCAACCGCGCAATCTCCCAACAACAAAACAGATCCTGCCACTGGGAGTCGGTCAGTCTACCGAGGGCTTGCCTCTGCCCGCCCTGAAATTGCAGCGCCGAGATAATGGCAGCGACGTTGGTCGGAATCATCGGCATTCGTTTCGTTCTCCGCGCCGTGCCGAGCAACTAAGCACCTGCGCGGCGGCAGACCCGAGCGTTTTCGGTAGACTGCGACCGGGCGATCACCTGCTCGAGGGTGGGGCCGCCGCAACGGGGATCCGGTGGTTCGGTTCGGGACTTCGCCGATCGCTCGATTCTCGCCCAGGACGGTTCGATCTGTAAAAATCAACAGCCTCCGATGCTGACCCGCAGTGCGCGACCTGGCCTTCCGACAAAACAATGGCATGCCGGCAGAGCTGCTGGACATAGGGAAGATCGTGGCTCACAAACAGCACCGTCCGCCTGCCTTCGTTGAGGGCGATCATTTTTTCCAAACTCTTGCTTTGATAGTCCCGATCCGCCACGGCCAAAACTTCGTCCACGAGCAGGATCTCTGTATCCAAATGTGCTGCGACAGCAAAGGCCAGCCGCACGCACATACCGCTTGAGTAGTACTTCAGGGGAGTATCCATCGACGCTTCAAGATCGGCGAAAGCCACGATGGCGTCGAAGGTGCGCTGATTTTCCAGCCTTTTCATTCCCAACAACGAGGCGAGGAGGAACACGTTCTCGCGCCCTGTTAGCTCTGCATGAAAACCGGCTCCCCCATCGAGCAAGGCTCCCACGCGCCCGTAAATCTCCGCATAGCCTTCTGTGGGCTGACTGATCCGAGCAAGTATTTTCAGCAGAGTGGTTTTGCCACAACCGTTGTCACCCACAATGCCGACAATGTCGTTAGGTGCCACCTCAAAGTCCACATGTCTCAGCGCCCAGTGACAGCGGTCCCCTGAATCAACGCGGGTAGAACCTCGCCGAAACACCGGAGCCAAACTGTCGCGAAGATCCATATGGTTTTTCCGCGACCCAACAACGTACTGTTTGCCAAGATCGACAGCGCGAATGGCCGCACAGCTCATCGCTTACACCACATCGGCGAAGACTTTCTCCATCCAATGAAAATAGAGAAACGCCAAGGGCAAGCAAACACAGACGGTTGTGACAGACGCAAGGATCAGGCTCGGATGAATCGGAGTACGGCCGGTTAAGGCCCAACGGAAACCCTCGACGATTCCTGAGATGGGATTGAGAAAATAGAAAGATCGCCACTTTTCAGGCACCAAACTGCTCGGATAGGCAACCGGCGTGACAAAAAACCAGAGCTGAATGAAAAAAGGAATTAGGTAGCTCACGTCGCGAAAGCGCGCGTTCAGTGGAGATAGGAACAAACCCGTGGCCAAAGCGGCGCCCACCGCCAGCAACAGAAACGGAAGCGCCATGAGCATGGCTAGGCTCGGCACCACGCCATCCAACAGCATGATGGCGAGCGACGCACCGAGAGCCACGCCGAAGTCGACTAACCCTTGCAAGACCGCCGAAACAGGCACGATGACACGTGGGACGAAGACTCGACTTAACAGATATCGCTCCGACACCAGGCTATTTCCGGAACGTGCCACCGCTTGCGCGAAAAATTGCCAGGGAAGAAGGCCGCACAACAGGAAAACTGGATACGAAACCCCTTCGGAGGGTATCTTGGCGAGCCTCTGAAAAACGAAGGTGAATACGACGACGGTCAACAGCGGTTGCAGGACCGCCCACAGGGCACCCAAGACGGTCTGCTTGTACCGAGCGCTCAAATCTCGCCAGAGAAAAACATAGACTAAATGCCGGTGCTTCCAGAAATCGGCAAGCCCGAAACGGAAGCGGCAGGGCGCGCGACCGATGACGATCTGCTTGTCGAGACCTCCCACATCTCGAAGAGCTTTCGTTATGGCGCACCCATTCGAATGGCTAGTTGCCACGGTAGATCATCGCTTCCAGGAGGCTGACCGCTGGTGCCAATCCGTCGTAGCGTAGCTCAAGAATCTCGGCCGAAAGCAGGTTGTGCAGCGACGCCTTCTGCGCCTCGACGACGTCTGCTTCACCGCAACAGATGACCTGCTCAAACCACTGGAGGGCTTCCTGTTTGGGAAAGCGCAGGAGGCGAGGCGGACCGATGTGCCCGCGACGCAGAAACACAATGTAATGGACGAAGCACTCGGTCATCGTTCGCATCTCGGGCATCCATGCGGTTCGCACTTCAATCGACATCTCACCGGTTGCGCGTAGCGTGAGCGGCCATTGCTTGAGTTCCGGGAACAACTCAATGGCCGATTCACGGAAACGGATCTGATAGGGATTCCCAACCACCCTGGGCCCCTTCCTGTCGCGCACGAGCGAGCTGGAATCATCCGTCATATAGGACCAACCACTCTTTGCGCAGGCAAAGGCAAGCGAGGACTTGCCGGCGGCTGAGTCTCCACACAGCAAGACGCCCCGATCCTCCAGGCGGACGCAGGCGGCATGAACGGGAGTCAAATAAGCTGCTAGCAGATTCCAGGATATAGCTTCGAGGAAGTGCCAACGCAGATAGGGTCTATTCTCAACCGTTGCGCGGGTGAGCCAAGCAAACGCGAATCCGCGCTTTAAGTCGCTAATGGAGAAATTCTCCGTGTCTGCTACCGACGCCCGAAGGTTCCGCTGCTGTCGAAGAACAGGCGCTGGCGGGCATTCTGCCGAACCTCCCTCTAGAACACCGATTCGGAGCTCGAGCGGGGGATAAGCAAACACCTTGCCGAAAAATCCCCAGCTCTCCTTGGCGGCAGCCAATATTTCCTTGGAGTTCGTCGCAATTTCCAGCGGAAAACCAACCGGGTAGTACACAGCCCGCAGTGGCAGATCAAACTCATACAGAAGCGGATCCAAACGTACGGTCTGTGTCTGCATGGACTCTCCTTGAAAGAATTCGATACCGTTGAGGAAATAACCCCGAAGGCTGGACCTGCGAAAGCTCGCGCGATCTTGCGTCACGTGCGAGCCCTTGGTTCACGCCGGACTCTATTTCTTGCTTTCGGCATCTTCGGGCTCACTAGATTCTGAGAGCTGGGACTTGTGTTTTAGATCGACACCGCCGGTGAGTTGTCACGGATGGGTCAAGGCTCTGTAAAAGATTTTGGGCGGTTTTTTGACCAGGCTATGACACCAGGCTCTCGGCTTCAGGCTACGCTCATCGCGTTGTGTGTGTGAAATAGCGTGTATCGGCTAAGCGATTCAGGAGATGGGAGGTAAGGCGTGTGGGCAGAACTTCGCAAGCACAGGTTGCGAGCCATGATCGTCGCTTTGGTGCTTTTTCCGTTGAATTCCCTGTCGCAGCAAAGGGAAGCCGTCGTGGTCATACGAATGACCGACGCACTGAAATTTGTCCCCGATCAAGTCACGATTCGCGTGGGCCAAACGGTCAAATGGATCAATGAAGCCGATGAAGGTGGAGCTCCGCATACCGTGACGACCGATCCTGAAAAAGTCGCGGATCCAAAGCACGTGTCGATACCGGAAGGTGCCAAGCCGTTTGATTCGGGAAGCATCAACCCCGGCAAATCCTATATGCACACATTCAAGGTTCCCGGCGTTTACAAATATGCCTGCGCTCCGCACGAAGGCATGATGCGCGGTGAAATTACAGTCGAACCATGAGCCCAGGCCGCCGAGGACAAGAGCGCGATGACGAAACAACGAACGTCACTGGATATGACGATGGAGGTAGCAATGCGTGGCGTCATCTTTCACCTTGCCTTTCTAGCCCTACTCTCAGGCTGGATCACTCCGGTTGTCGCCGCCCACGACAACGATCCCCAATCGGCGCGTGACTCCGATCTAGCCGGACAGTTGGGGATCCTGTTCATCCATGATTCGACCTCCCAACTCATCGTGAAACGCGACGGGAAGACCTACGAAGTGGATCTGGCGACCGAGCAGGTACGTGAACTGCCCCCGTCCTCACAAAACGAGCCCGTCGATCAGAAAGCCGCTCCCCCGGCCGGACTGAGTCCGTCGGCGGGCGGTACCGGTTCGCGAAGTGAATCGAATCCGCCCGCGCGAAAATATTACCGCCCCGGTGACGACCTTGTTTTCACTCTTCCTTCAGGTCGAGCGATTGAGAAAAACACCTGGACCATCAACTTCACGCATCGGTTTCCTTACGAAGCCGCGTTCACAGGCGTGGCGCGCGGAGCTACCTTGGCGGGCTATGATGACTTCTCCATTTCATCCTTCGGACTGCAGTATGGCATTACGAATACTTTATCAGTAAGCGCTTACCGCTCCCCCTCCGACATTGGGAGGCCGATCGAACTCGGCGTTCGGTACAGTTTCCTTGACGAACGGCACTCGCCCTTCAATGCGGCCGTGAGATTTTCTGTGGACGGCCAAGACAACTTTTCGCGAAACTTTACGGAAAACTTCGAGCTGATCGTTTCGCGCAGCCTAGGCCACCGCGCACAACTGTACGCCGTGCCAACCTTCTCGGTGCACAACCGACCGGTTCTGGCCTCGGAAACCGTGTTGACTGCACCACCGGCCTTCCAACCGTGCGGGCAGCTGTTCGCCAACGATGTTCCTGTTTCGTTCGGGGTGCATCCGTGCGAGAACACGTTTTCGGTCGGCGTCGGTGCCGCCATCGATATTCGTCCGACCGTGGCGCTGGTGGGCGAAATCATTCCCACAGCAGTGAACGGCACCGAACTGGGAATTCACCGTGTACCATTTTCCTTAGGCATCCAAAAAAAGATCTATCATCATGCTTTCACGTTTGGCTTGACCACGGCACCGGGGACAACGGTTCCGCAGCGCATTGCGACGCGAGCCATCTTTCTGCAAAGTCCCGACAGCGACCTACCGAGCGATATGTTCGTGGGATTCGACATTTCGCGGAAGTTTCCCTAGAACGGTGGTCGGCCGCGGGCCCCTGCCGTTGGAAGCGCCGAATCCTGCCGATGATGCTTTTCGCTTAGGGCTGCATATAGAGGGAACCCGGCGGCGTGGGACTGTCATAGTCACGTCCGTATTTGTCTTTGTGGCTCGCGTTCTGGTTCAGGTACGCACGCAAAGAAATCGTGCCCAAAGAGTGCGTACTCTCGGAAATGTTCACTTCGCGAGTAAGGCTTTTCAGATCGTCGGTCAGGGCATGCTCGCTCCACAGGCGCAGCTGGTAGCGACCTGCCCAGACAGCCGGTATCAAGATGTGTCCAGCGCGATCGGAGATGGCAAAGTAGGGCGTATTGACAACCACGATGACTGCACTCATTTCCGGATGTATATTGCAGAACAGATAGCAGATACCGACCTTGTCGAAAAGCACCGAACGAGTGCTGCCGGCTTCGTACAACCCCAAATCGAAGCGTTTTCCCTGGAACAGCGAAAACACATTGTGAAAGAACGGATCTTCGTTGGGAAACTCGACCATCGATCCGGCTTGGACGACCAGCAGATGCGGCACAAAACTTTTGTGTCTTTGCACGAGCCGCAATGGCTTCTGCGGTTGAGGCAGCGCTGTCGGGATGGTGGCAGACAGCGGCGTGAGCCAGACCACGACTTGCGAAGCGTCGGGCAGCGGACGGCTCGCGACTCCGCTGAGGACTTCGACCTGACCGGTCACTTCGAAGTCAGATTGGGCGAACAACCCCGGTGCACACGTGATTGCGGCCATCGATAGGGTTAACAGCTGCCGCACCATCGGGCAGCGACAGAAGCGGCGCATCAAAACAGTACCCCCAAGCTCAGGTTGATGTGCTGGGCCGAATTCGGTTCACTCACGGTCGTAAAGGTTCGGAGGTAGTGGTACTCGGCCGAAAACAGCAGGTCGGAGCGCGGGTGGTAGATGAAATTGACCAGCCAACTCTGATTTCGCGCAAGCCAGGGATTGAAGTAGTTCTGTTGGCCCCCCGAAGCGCTCCGGATCTCGTTGGCAAAGGGGTTGTCTTGTCCAAATGCGCCATTGAACTCCAACTTGTCCGTCGCACGGAACTTCAGTTGTCCCCAACCGCCCAGCGAATCCAGCCCGCGGACGACGGTCGAGGGATCGGCGATCGGACCGCTAAGCGTGACGCTTCCTCCGATGCCCCCACCCAAACCGCCCACGGCACGTCCGCGATAGAATTCGCCCGAGAGCTCGAACCTAGGCGCGAAAGCGAAGGTCCAATCGGCTGTGCTCGCCCAGGCATCGACGCTGCGACCAAATCCCCAGTTCTGCCGCGCGTAGTAACCTCCCCCGCCGAGTGTAAAGGATTTGCCGAAGGCCGGATGTGTCCAAGCAATGCGAGAAGCGTAGGCAGGTTGTCGGGAGTCGCCGAACTGTGCGAGAAGCTGATATTCGTAAGCGGGCTCACCGGCCCCGGGGAAGGACTCATATTCGGAGGCCGGCGGCTGTCCGGCGAGTGAATACAGTATTCCAGCCTGAAGCAAAACGTTGGACGTGTCGGAGAAATTCACGCGGTGTTCGACGCGAAGCTGTGGAGCCCAGTTCCATAAATCGCCCGCGTAGGAAAGAACCGGCTCTGCCAGGGAAGCAAGGGATGTCGCGGCGAGCGGCGAGATGAACAGCGCGTCCTGCCCTGCGATGATGGAAGTGTGCCCCCAGTCCAAGTGGATCGTCCCCGTCCTTAACCGGACAAGTCCAAACGTCACGCCATTGGGGGCGTTCGGAAAGCCACCGGCAAAATCAAACTGAATATCGGCGCTCGTCCGCGCGCCGCCGACTTCTGGTCCAAATACCTCGAAGCCCAGCTGCGACTGACGCAAGCTTCCGCCAAAGCCGCCTCCGGAAATCGCGGGGCCGGATTCCTCTGCGATCGTGGGAAAATCCTGGTTGTTTACGGCGCCGACGTTATCGAACAAATTTAAAAGCACGATGCCCGAGAACCGCACGCGGTATTTCGACGCACTTTCGACCTTGGTTTGGTACTGATCGTCGACCTTGGCGCTCAGCAGTTGTTGATCTTCTTCCAGGTTGGCCAAACGCTGTTCAACGGCCGGTTCGTTGACGGGGGGAGAGGCCTGGGCGTCCGTGGGTGGGACGGTGGGGGCAGAGGGTGTGCGAGCGGCCTCGAGTTCGCGGCGCAGTTCGGTTGTCTCCGCTCGCGAACGAGCTACCTCGTCGCGCATTTCGACGACCAGGGATTTCAACTCGGTGACCTGGGTCTGAAGGTCGCGGAGCGAATCGCTGATCGAGCTTGGGGAAGCCGATTCGGGTTCGCCCGTGGACTGCGCTTGCGCTTGGACCGAGCCGGCCGCAAACGCCGCAGCCAATACAACCATCGCCTGCCCGGATAGGAATAGCTTCCGCATGGTAGGGCCTCCTTGAAAATGATGGTCCCGTGGGCTGGGCTTCTAGGCGCTGCAAGCCCGCGCTCTAAACCGTCGGGTCTGCCTGGGCCTGACGAGGCTACAAGGGATGGTGCACCTCGTTTTCGTAAACGGCGTCGACCGATCCCTGGATGGGCAGAACGACCTTAAACACGGTTCGTCCCGTTGCACAGCTCTCGATCCAAACGTCCCCTCCGTGGTCTTGAACGATCTTCTGCACGATGGTGAGACCGAGTCCGGTGCCATTTTGTTTGCCGTAGCTCACGAACGGCTGAAAGAGCTTCTCGCGAATCTTTTCTGGAATTCCGGGTCCGTCGTCGGAAACGCGAATCTCCAAATTGTCGTCGTTTCCGCGAATATTCACCTCGACGTTGCCCGAGGCGGGAGAGATTGCCTCGCAGGCATTCAACAGCAAGTTGCGAAAAACGCGTTCTAATTTTTGCGGATCGAACCAGGCTTCGTCGCGGCCATCACAAGAAACCGCAATGTTCACGCAGTTGAATTCAGCCCGAGCCCGGACTGTATGGATGGCACGTTGGACGGTCTTCCGAATGCTGCTATAGAGCAACCGCATCTGGCTGCGGGCGCGGGAGAACTCCAGAAGGGAATCGACCAGGTCGGTCATTTGATCCACGGCGATCCGAACTTCCTGGTAGAGCTCCTCACGCTGACGCGCATCCAAATGACTCTCGGACAGAAATTCGGCGTTCGCCATAATGGCTGTCATCGGATGACGCAAATCATGAGAAATGGAACTGGCCATGCGGCCGATCGTCGCCAGACGTTCCGAATCAACCAATTGCTGCTGCGCTTTACGCAGTGTGGTTCGCATGGTGTCAAACGCACTGGTCACTTCAGCGACTTCGTCGCGCCCGCGGGCCTCCAGAGGATAGGTGAAGTCGCCCTGCCCCAAGGCGCGAACACCGCCAACCAGGTTCGCCAGCGGGCGCGTGAATGTGTCCGAGATGAGAAAGACCGAGATCGTGCCCACAAGAACCGCAACCAAACCCAGAACAAACAGGCTTCGGTCCAGCGTGTTCAGGAACAGTGTTGCCTGGTCAAATGACTTAAGAACCAGGAGAGAGACGCCCGTTGCAGGCTCTGGAGCCAGTTCGATGGACGTCATCAGATAGCGTTCATCATCGAGCTGGATATCCTCGGTTTGGGATGCGGGCCGGTCCGGAGAACGCTGTAACTGCCGAGACAGCTCCGCTTGTTGGCTCGGTGCGAGAGTGCTCACCACGAGCCGATCGCCGTAGTAAAAAGCGACTTGGCTCGCGGCGATGCGAGCGACGTCCTTGGCCTCCCGAATATCGATTTCATGCCCTAGGGCGACCACGCCCAGCGGCGTATCCTGGGCAGCCGCACCAAAATAAACAGGTTGAATGAAAACCTCGTACAAGTGGCCGCTCCCGAACCACCAGTCAGTGGATCGATCCGAGTTCGTGGAGCGCTCCAGGCAATCCTGCGCCGCCGCTCGCGACAGGCCGGCGCCGCTTGAATGATACGCCACAATTTTTCCCGAGCGGTCAGCCAGCACAAAAAGGTCGCTTCCCGCGAGTCTCCAGAGGTCGGCGGAGGAATCCTGAATCGTCGCGGCGTCGTGCGTGGTCATCACAGCCTTAAGGATTGGAAGATTGGCGAGCAATTCCGCCGACCGCGCCAGAGTCGCTTTGCGCTGCCGCTCAAAACTCTCAAATGTGTTGACCGAGTTACGTAGGTCACCGAGGATTTCGTTGCGAACCTGGCCCTGCACGGTGCGGCGCACAATGAGCAGCGTCGCACATATAAAGGTGGTAGAGACGGCGAGGAGAGAGAGCAGAAACTTCGTGCGAAGTCGAATACCGCGCATTGACCCCCTCCCACGCACGCAGACGGCTCAATCTCGGACGATATCTAGCGAGTACCTTCGGGGACGAACTTGTAGCCCGCACCATGGACTGTCTTGAAATAGGTCGGGTTCGCTGGATCCCGTTCGAGCTTTTGCCGGAGCCTTAAGATATGGTTATCGACGGTTCGCGTGGATGGGTAGTTCTGGTAACCCCAGACCTCGTTCAGAAGCTCGTCGCGCGCAATGACCCGCCCTGCGTTTTGCACGAAGAATTTTAAAGCCTTGAATTCCTGCGGCGTGAGTGCAACGTATTGTCCGGATCGAGTCAGTTCCATTTTCGCGAAATTCACCGTTACATCGCCAAAGGTAAAGGCGGTGCCTACGGCTGAACCGTTTGTTCGACGCATCGCCGTGCGCACGCGTGCAAGCAGTTCGCGAGGGCTGAAGGGCTTGGTGACGTAGTCGTCTGCGCCCAGCTCAAGCAGTAGCACTTTGTCGGTCACGTCGGTTTTTGCGCTCAGCACAATGACTGGCAGTTGAGGAGATTCCTCCTTGATCTCGCGGCAAACGTCCCTTCCGGGAACTCCAGGCAATCTCAGATCGAGCACCACCAGCGACGGCCGGACACTTCGAAACGCTTCCAGGCCGGCATTGCCGTCCTCGCTGAGGTGCACGCCATAGTCCTCGGATTCAAACAAGCGCTTCAGTGCTCTTTGGATCGCGCGATCGTCTTCAATTACCAGAATTTTTTCGGTCAACCGTGCCGTTGCTGCGCTGGACATCCTTCCCTCCAGGGCGATTGCCAGAATTCGGATTCGCTGGCTCCGATGTCACCGCCTGCACATGAGATGCCGGATCTCGTCGTCGCGATCCCGGATCGCTCATTCTACAGACTCTAGCATTGACCGCGCCCTTGCAAGGCTCGGTGACAAAGTTTTTACAAATCCGGGACCCCACCGTGACATACCGATCGGGGCGCGTTGATAGGTTCGCTATTCAGTGAATCGGGGAAACCGTAATCCGGAAGCAGTCTCCTCTACCCTCCCCTTCCTCACGCGCCGGCAGAGGCGCACAGAACGCCTCTGCCGCCTTCCCCTCGACCGTCAGGGGTGACACGAGCGGCTCCCGACGCGGGTGATCCGACCTCCCGTTTAATGGCTACTGCCTAACAGAGCCTGGGAAGGCGTAAGCGAAACACGCCTCTGGAGTTCGATCTGGTCGACCGAGCGGCCCACGAAGATAGTGAAGGTTCCCGGGTCCACGCGCCACTGATGGCTGGCCGTGTCGTAATAGGAAAACGCTCGGCTGTCGAGCAGGATTTGAACCCTTCTGCTTTCGCCCGCCAGCAGATTGACCCGCGCAAAGCCCTTTAACTCTTTCTCGGGCCGTGGAACCTGAGGCTGAGTTTGGCCGACATAGACTTCGGCAACGTCGGCGCCCTCGCGGCGGCCGGTGTTTGTGACGTCAAACGACACCTCATAGGCGAGTCCCTTTGGGCTCACGACCGAGCGAACGGAAAGATTCTGGTAGCGAAAGGTCGTATACGATAGCCCGTAGCCGAAAGGAAACAGCGGTTTGCTACCGCCGTGTTCATAGCCACGGTAGCCGACGAACACCCCTTCTTGGTACGCGACTTGCTCGGTGCCGGGCGCGGGATAATAGTTGCCGTGCACCGGGTTGTCTTCCCACCGACGCTCAAACGTCACGGGCAAGCGGCCAGAGGGATTTCGATCACCGAACAGAATCTCGGCTAGCGCGTTGCCCCCTTGCTCGCCCGGATACCAGGTCTCTAGCAGCGCCGGGATGCGATCGATCCAGTCTTGCATATCGATGCCTCCTCCGGAAGTCACGACTACGATGGTGTGATGATTGAGCGAGGCTATCTTCTCGATCAGTTCGTTTTGGCCCGGCGGCAAGCCAAATGTGCGGTCGGCGCCCTCGCTCTCCGATTCCGGATTGAAGCCGACTGCTACAATAACCGCATCGGCGGCTGAGGCGATTTTTTCGGCTCTCGCATTCACGTAGGTGCCTTGGCGCACGATTCCGAATCGGAATCTGGTTCCGAGAAAACCTGCCCTGCCGTGATGCTCGACGACAACTTTGTGCGCACCGGCGGCAAGCGGCATCGCAGCCAGGCCAACCAGTGCTCGCGCCTCAGCCCAGTTGTCGAGAATGACTTTGTCATCGACAGAGACGCGGTAGTATCCGCCCGCTTCACCGGTGCTGGCAGCGAAGAAATCGTAGACGCCCTCGCCCGAAGGCTGATAGTAGCCGGTCCAGCGGACCGATCCCGTTGGAAGGATGGAGGGGTTGTAGCCCAAATCGCCACTTCCGCCAGCACCGAAATTGATGTGGAGATCGGTTTCGTGTTTGATGGGCTCGCCTTGCAAATTCTCGTTCGAAAAATATTCCGCAAGCAGTCCAGGGCTGCCGCCGGATTCCATCGTTGAGAAGGCAGTGTTCTGAGCCAGTTCGCTGAGTTCGGGAACGCCAGGATCGTAGTAGACAGGCACCGACGCGCCGAGTTCGTTTGCCATGCCTTCCAGAAAGCTGACGGCGGAAAAGGGCCGCACGCCGGCGCTACCGCCGCCCACGGGAACAGCCGGATACGCCCCGGGTCCCATCACCGCGATCGACTTGATACTCGCCTTATCGAGTGGCAGCAGGTTGTGATCGTTTTTCAACAGAACCATTCCTTCCCGCGCGGCTTCCCGTGCAACCTGACCTCCTTGCACGTTGTAGCTCGGAATCGCAAGATCGGTCTGATCCCGCTCTAGCCAGCGTGATTCGATCGCAAGGCGAAGAATGCGGCGAACCTTATCGTCGATCGTGGCGGCAGAGACCCTTCCATCCTCGACGGCAGGAACAAGGCGTTCGCGGCTCATAAAGAGGCCGATCGGCATTTCCAGATCGAGACCGGCATTCGCTGCGGCGATTCCATCGTAGGTAGAGAACCAATCGGACATCAGCACGCCAGGAAAACCCCACTCCTTTTTCAAAACGTCGGAGTTTAGGAACGAATTCTGGGTCGCGTGCGCGCCGTTGATGAGGTTGTAGGAGTCCATCACGGCACCGACATGGGCTTCCTTCACAGCCGCCTCGAAAGCGGGAAGGTAGATCTCACGCATCGTGCGCTCGTCAATGAGGTCATTGATCACGTGCCGGGCAAATTCTGAATTGTTGCCCATGAAATGTTTCACGGTAGCGCTGACTCCCTGGCTCTGCACTCCTTCGATGTATGCGACGGCGATCCGGGAAGCCAAGTACGGGTCCTCGCCGAAATACTCGAAGTTTCGGCCATTCATCGGTGCCCGATAGATATTGACGCCTGGTCCCAAAAGAAAATAGACCCCCTTGGCCCTCGCGTCGCGCCCAATCTGTTCGCCGACGCGCCGAGCCAGAGGTGCGTCCCAAGTGGCCGCAAGGTTGATGCCGCCAGGCATCGCAGTCGCAGGACCGAAGTTGCGGACGCCCATGGGCCCATCCGCCATCTTCAGGCGCGGCAGCCCCAAGCGAGGCAAGTCGCGGGTGAAATAACCATCGACACCCCCGAGGAGATCGATTTTTTCCTGCAAACTCATGCTCGAGAGAAGCGTTTGAACTCGGTTTTCGAGATCGGAATCGCGCGGATCGTCGGCTGCGACAGAGCGACTCAGTACAACCCATGCAAACAAAGATAGACCAGCCAGCAGCAAGCACGTTCTTGCGAAGATCGATGGCGACGTCAAGCGGTGCGCCTTCCCTTCCATCGGAAAACTCGCGTCGAGCAGCCGATCTTGACACAGAGTCATGCCCATTGTTACCTAGCTGCCGTCAAAAACGAAGTGAGGGCCTCTCTAAAAAATGGGAGTATAAGATTGTTCGCACTCCATGCGAAATACCAGACGTGAAAGCGTAAGGGCATCATGAACGAGGGGGGAACTCGATGAATTCCGATCGACTGCTATGGGCTGTCGCTCTTGGGCTGGTTAGCTTTTTGGTCGGGGCGCCGCCCGGGGTCATGGCTCAGCTCGGACCGCCGGTGGCACCACCCCACAAGCCGCACCCGCCGACGACGCCGGAAAGCGTGGCCAAGGGAAAGGATCTGTTTCAGGGGACGTGCGCGAATTGCCATGGCATCGACGGCAGCGGAGCGAATGGCCCGAACATTCAAAACGCGGCTCAGACCATGGGGCCGGAGCGTCTGTACACGACGATCGCCGCCGGCGTCATAGGCTCCGGGATGCCGAGCTTCGCGTCGTTAGGTGAAGATACGCTCTGGGAGATCGTGGATTATGTCAGCTCGCTTGGTCACCACGGAGAAGGCATGGTGGTTGGTGACCCGCAAAGGGGCAAGCAAACATACGCCGCGAATGGTTGCGCAAAGTGCCACACCATTTCAGGCGTGGGCGGCGATTCCGGCCCCGATTTGACGACCATTGGAGCGCAACGGGCCGCCTCGGTCCTGCGCGACGAGGTGCTTGACCCCGGCGCGAATCTGCCCCTCGACACCGCCGGCTTGTCGGAGCGCGCGGCGTATCATGCCTATGAGATGTACCGCGTCACGCTGAAGGATGGCAAACAGGTGGAAGGCATGCGCGTGGATGAGGACTCTTTTTCGATTCAATTGCGCGATCAAAAAGGCGAGATTCACTCGATCGAAAAACTGAGCGCCGAGAAGGTCGAAGAACTGCCCGGAAAAAGTTTCATGCCGAGCTTCCAAGGAAAGCTTAGCGACGCCGAGCTGAACGATTTAGTGGCCTACCTGGCCAGTCTCGGGGGTGGACAATGAGAGTGACCAAGTTGGTCGCATTTTTTCTGCTGTTGGCGCTGCTAGGGGAAACCTGCGGCCGCTTGGCAGCGCAGGGTGTGACCTACGATGAAATTCTGCACTCGGGGAGCCACGCAAACGACTGGCTCACCTATGGCGGGAACTACGCTTCGTGGCGTTTTTCTGAACTCAAGCAGATTCATGTCGAAAACGTGAGCACCCTGAAGCTGCAGTGGGTCTACCAACTGCGGCAGTCAGGGATTTTCGAATCCTCGCCGATCGTGGTGGACGGAATGATGTATGTAACCGAACCACCCACGACCGTGACGGCCCTTGACGTGCGCACCGGACGGCCCATCTGGAGGTGGACAGCGCGCCTGCCGAAGAACCTGTTGACGATTGGCCTGTTCCCCACCAACCGCGGCGTGGCGATCCTCGGCGATACGGTCTACGTGGCGACCATCGACGCCCACCTGGTTGCACTCGATCGGAAGACGGGCTCCCAACGCTGGAGCGTCGAGATCGGGAAGAATGAGGATGCCGTCGCAATCACGCAAGCGCCGCTTGCGATCAATGGGAAAATTATCGTTGGAATGGGTGGCGGCGAGGGCGGGCTGCGCGGTTATATTGATGCCTACGACGCGGCTGACGGCAAGCGCCTGTGGCGACTCTATACGATTCCAACCGCGGGTGAGCCAGGAGTCGAAACCTGGGGGAACGAGAGCTGGAAGTACGGCGGCGCGACCACGTGGAACACGGGCTCCTACGATCCGGAACTGAACACGATCTACTGGGGTACGGGCAACCCTGCTCCCGATTGGAATGGAGATGCCCGCAAGGGCGACAATCTGTATTCTTGCTCGTTGCTCGCCATCGATGCCGACACCGGGAAAATGAAGTGGTATTTCCAGTTCTCCCCTCACGAAACGCACGATTGGGACGCATCGGAACCGCCGATTCTATTTGACGCCGTGATCGATGGTAAGAAGCGGAAAATCGTGGCGCAGGCAAACCGCAATGCGTTCTACTATGTGCTGGACCGCGAAACCGGGCAGTTTTTGGCTGGCAAAGCATATGCGAAACAGACTTGGGCCAAAGGACTCGATGGCCAAGGACGACCAATCGAGCTGCCGAATATCGATCCCACCTCGCAGGGCACCCTTCTATATCCGAGCATCACCGGCAGCGTCAACTGGACCAGTTCCTCCTACAGCCCCTTGACGGGGCTGTTCTACGTCAACACGCGCGAGCAAGGCGCCTATTACTTCAAGGGCCACCCACAGATGGATCCCCACAATCCGGCCGACATCGGTGGAGGCGGCGGGCAAAAGGTGGTAGGAGGAGATGATGCCTACAGCGCTGTTCGTGCTCTCGAAGCAACCACGGGAGATGTGAGGTGGCAGTTCAAGATGGTAGGAGATTCCTGGACGGGCACGCTCGTGACTGCGGGCAATCTCGTCTTTTGCGCCGATGCGGAAGGCAATTTCTTCGCGCTCGATGCCACGAAGGGAAGCCCTCTATGGCACGTGCCGCTTGGGAATTCCGTGCGGGCCAATCCGATTACGTACGCAGTGGACGGAAAACAGTATGTCGAGGTCGCAGCCGGGAATTCGGTGTTTGTTTTTTCCCTGCCCTAGACGCCGGCCTCGCGTGATCTCCATCGGCTGTCCCACAACCCTACTGCCCCGATTTCTTCCGCGAAAGCTTCAAGACGACTTCGATGTCGCGGCGGGTATCAAAGCTTGAGACCGTCCGGGTCGAAGACGTTAGGTCGTTGTGCTCGGCGTGGACTTCGTAGTCCACATTGGGGTCTAGGCCACTGAAGCGATACGCTCCGGAGCCGTCCGTGATGCGTGTGATGATCGACTGCGTCTTTACGTTCAAAAGATACACCACACTGGAAGCGACCGGATTGTCGTCCTTATCGATCACCGTACCGTGAACGGTGCGAAGCTGGGCTTCGCCTTTGCCCTCCTGCGCGCGTGCGGGTACGGCGAGTGAGATCGCCAGCGAACTGAGCAGGATGATTTGAGAAAAACGGGCTACGCGAGCGGGACTCTGGCAGGGAGGACCGAAAAAGGCCGAAAGGCCCATTGGTAAAGTCATCTTTCATCCTCGTCCTCGCCGTACCCGGACTCCTCTTCCTCCTCATCCTCCTCGGCCCCCTCATCGTCCTCTTCCTCACCGGCCTCCTCCTCGTCATCGGACAGAGCGATGAGGTGAACGGGGTGAGTTTGCGTCACTTCGAGTTCCGTGTCGCACTCCGGGCAGGTCAGGATTTCGCCTTCCTCGACTTCATCTTCGTCCAGGTCGATTTCGGCGTCGCACTCCGGGCACCTGGTCACGGCAATCGTTCCTCCTAGCGCGAACTGGCAGCAGACGGGCGTATTATATAACGCTCGTGTCAAGCTTTGGTGTGGAGGTTCACGTACAGGATGAACGAACGCCGCGAGTTCCCAGACCGGCCGCTCGTCGGAGTGGGCGGGATCGTAATTTCCGACGGGCGCGTTCTGCTCATACGACGCGGCAGCCCGCCGCTCCAAGATCAGTGGTCGATTCCGGGTGGGCTTCTTCAGGTAGGAGAAACGTTGCGGGAAGGAGTGCGCCGCGAACTGTTTGAGGAAACGGCCATCGAGGTGAGGGTGCTCGAACTGGTGGAGGTATTTGAGCGTATCGGTCTGGACGGCAGCGGAAAAGCCAGACACCACTTTGTCGTCCTCGATTATCTTTGCGAAGCTCTTCGAGGAGAGGCCTGTGCAGGGAGCGATGCCGCCGAGGTGGCATGGGCCCTGCCGGAGGAGCTTGGAAGATATTCACTGGCTGAGGCCACCGCACAGGTGATTTTGCGAGCCTTTGAGATGGCGCGCCAGCGCGAGCAGGACAGGTAGATCCGGCGAGGGTGCCGTGGCCGGTCAGCTTGCGGCAGCGGCGTCGGGCAAACGCCCAAAGCGACGTTCCCGTCCAAAGTAGTCCTCGACCGCCATTTCCAGGTCAGAAACGTCGAATTCGGGCCACATGCGCGGCGTGAAATGAAGCTCAGCGTAGGCTGACTCCCAGAGCATGAAATCGCTCAGCCTCTGTTCGCCACCGGTGCGAATCAAAAGGTCGACATCGGGTGCAGCCCCGCCGCCGTTTGTCACCTGTCCAAGGCGCCGCGCGAATTCCCGGCCTGATACTTCAAGGCTCGACAGCATCCAGCAGGAGGCGCGAAGGATGGCGTCACGCGAAGAGTAATCCAACGCGATGCGCAGATCGATGGTGCGGCCCGCGGCGGTCTGCCGTTCGGCCGACTCAATGGCCTCCACAAGACACCTGGGGAGGCGGTCGCGACGCCCGATGACGCGCAGACGGACACCTTTGGCCGCGCATTCAGAGGCATCGGCACGAAGGTAGTCTTCCAGCAAGGTCAGCAACGAAGTCACCTCGGCCGCCGGGCGCTCCCAATTGTCGGAAGAGAAGGCGTATAGCGTGAGCGTGCCGATACCCAGCTGCGGGGCGGCGCGGACGACGCGACGAACCGCCGCGACGCCGGCACGGTGACCCTCCGAGCGCGGGAGGCCGCGCGAGGCGGCCCAGCGACCGTTACCGTCCATCAGGATTGCCACGTGAATCTTCGGAGCAGGAATGACTCGTGCAGCGCTATTGCCCATGTTCTTCCTCGGGGAAAAGGCCCTCTACCCTTCCCGCGTGGCTCGGATGAGGGCTTCCATGTGGTCCAAATACTTTTCCAGCGCGCGCCGGCCCGCAAGCAGCAGTCGGTATTGAGTTTTCGGCAGGCGACCGGAGAACGATTTCGTGCAGCCGATATACCCAGCATCTTCGAGCTTGCGGGCGTGAACACTGAGATTGCCGTCGGTCACACGCAGCAGCTCTTTGAGTTCGTTGAAGGTCAACGACGCATTCACGGCAAGCGCGCTCACGATGGCCAGCCGCGTACGCTCGTGAATCACGCGGTCGAGATTGGCCGCTGCCTCGTTGATCCCTGCCGCGCCGGATACCATTCGTTTTGCCCGCTCCTCACGCGAGACGCGAGCGATTCCTGACTTAGCCGCCATACTGCCTCGCAATGACAGCGCCGAAAATCAGATGCAATCCGCCGAATCCGACGCCCAGCAACGCATTGCCCCAGCTGGCCGAGCAGAAAAGAGCGACCGCACCCAAGACCATAAAGCAAAGCCCCATCAGAGGCACAATGCGAATCGAAAAGGCGCCGCCGGTGACCACGGCGGTTCCGTAGAGCAAAAGCCAGACTCCAGGCACGGAGGCAAACGACCCGATGCGCACAAGCAGAAAGGTCATCAACACGCCGACCAACAAGGGCGGCGCAAAGCTATAGACGAATCGACGACCAGGGCCAGAAAGCAGCGTCGTTCCTGCTTCGCGCGCCTTGGCGTAGGTGGTCCAAACAGCGACGGCTACGGCGACCGCCGCCTCGCAAACCCACGTCAGCAGCCATGTAAACGGAGACGTTTGCCGCGAAGCAATCACGGCCGCGCCGACCGCGGTAATTCCCATAGCGATGCCGCCCCAGCCCGGCACGGCGGTAAACGATCCGGCACGCTCCATCGTTTCGCGAATAAATCGAATGTTGTCGCGGGCACGGTCGTCGATAGCAACCGGATGGTGATCGCGGTCGCGAAACTTGAAAGAGGCCATACCGAGTGAGAATAGCAGACCATCCAGAGCTGTCAAGTACTTTGCATAGCAAAGTTTCCATGGCAGCAATGAACTCCTGGCAGGCCGGTGTGCACAGTGCACCTGGCTAACGATTCGCAACACCTACCGAGGGTGGCTGCTTGCTGCCACCCGGCGCCAAGCGGCAGTTTCATTCATTGCGCCCCGCGGAGCGGATAACGGCCCAGTAGCCAGTTCCAACGAATGTAGATCAGCTCGGCGATCATCAGCAGGCTGTCACGCAACACATCGACCTTGGTAGCCGGATCGTGAGCCCAACGGACCGGTATTTCGGCGATGCGCAGACCGTGGCGCTTAGCGAGGAACAGCACTTCGGGATCAAAACCGAAGCGCTCGATCCGCTGCTGCTCGAAGACGATTCGGCAGGGCTCGCGTACAAACGCCTTGAAGCCGCACTGCGTGTCCTGGAACGGCAAACCAGTCGCAAGCCGCACCAGTCCGTTGAAAACAATCCCTGCAATCTCGCGCAATCTTGACTGGTGCACCGCGATGAGAGAGCGGTCGATGGCCCGCGATCCGATGGCAACATCGTGACCCGCCTCGAGGGCGGCAAAGAGCTTTTCCGATTCCGGAATAGGCGCGGAAAGGTCCGCATCGGTGAAAAGTGTGATGCGGCCGCGGGCTTCGGCCATGCCGTGGCGCACGCTATAGCCTTTCCCGCGATTTTGCCCGTTCGAAAGAAGACGTATCGAAGGAATCTTCCGCGCCCATTCGTTGGCGACTCGCACCGTTTCGTCCGTTGAACCGTCATCCACCACAACGATTTCGATCCCTTCCCTGCCTCGGAAGTAGTCCGAGATATGCTCAAGTGCTTTGCCCAGGCGCTGCTCCTCGTTGTATGCGGGAATCACGATCGAAAGATCTGGATTCATTCGATGCCGACGCCAGGAACGGCGGGTTGGGTATCGACCAGGCCACGCCACGGGATGAGCCGGCAGGCACGCTTCAGGCACGGCCGCCCGCCTGTGCGAAACCGGCGAGCAACCATGTTGCGGCGCGCCGCTTCATAGTGGGCTCGGGAACGGAACGACCAGCTCTCAACGGGCCTAACTAGAAACATCGCCGTTGTTGCGAAATGGACTGTGGGAATGAACATGTTCCCGATCGAAACTACCACGGTCTGTCGAGCCGGACCACCGGGGCCGCTCGATGAGGTTTCCAGCGCGGCAAGGTCCCGCAACGGCCGTGACGTTGGACTTCGGCTTCGATATGATGAGTGTTTCTCGCAACGCCGGCCTATAGGAGATTTGCATGAGATTCTTTTGGGTCATATTCGCAGTGCTTTGCTCCGCCCGACCCGCGCTGACGCAAGCGCCAACGGCGGGCGCACCACCGAAACCGGTGCAACACCAGCCCGGAGTGACTGATCCGTCGGTAGGCGCTGCCCACGCGTCGACTCCTGAAAAGGTTGATCCTGCAAAGGACGCCGCGATCCGTCACTTGATGGACATCACCGAGACCTCGAAACTGGGCGACAATATCGCGACCTATCTTAAGGGACAGGTCCACGATGGGGTAGGCCGTGCTATTGGGCCTGAGAAGGTCGACGCGTTTATGGCAACATTCAACCGGAAGTTTTCAGCAACCTCTCCAGCGAGCGCAGTAACCGATGCCATGGTACCAATCTATGCCAAAGCTTTCTCAATGGAAGATATCCAGAGCTTAATTCAGTTCTACGAATCGCCCCTCGGCCAGCGGGTGGTGAAGGCACTTCCAGAGGTCGTACAACAGTCGCAGATGGCGGGGGTGCAAATCGAACAGGCGTCGGCTATGAAGGTACTGCGGGAAATGGTCGAGGAATACCCGGAATTGAAGCAGGTCCTCCCTCCGGAAAATGAGCAGCCCGAACCCGGCAACAAAGCCGTGCCGCCGGCCGCTCCGACGCCGACGCCCAGCTCAACTCCGAAGCCTCCACCCAGTGCACCTTCGAAGTAAGACGCTGTGGACTGGACCAGAAAATCGCGAACGAAACCATCATGAGCTAGCTATAATCCAGGGCCCATGGCCCCGCTGGAAGCAAGTGATTGGTCTCCGCTTTGGATATCTCTTAAAACCAGCGTAACGGCGACCCTGATCACTCTCGCGACCGGGCTTGCTGCGGCCGCTTGGCGCGAACGGCACAAGGGGCCCATGGTGGCCCTGGTCGACGGCGCTTGCCTTCTCCCTTTGGTCCTGCCACCCACGGTTGTGGGGTTTTTCCTGCTGCTGCTTTTCGGGCGCACCGGCCCATTCGGACGACTGCTGCTAAAGATAGGGGCTACGGTGATCTTTTCCTGGCCTGCCACGGTGATCGCAGCAGCCGTCGTAGCCTTCCCGCTCATGTATCTCACTGCGCGTGCAGCCCTCGAGCAGATTGACTCGCGTTTTCTTGAGGCGGCGCGCACGCTGGGTGCTTCGGAATGGCGCATTTTCCGAAGAATCGCTTTGCCGCTGGCATGGCCCGGCGTGCTGGCCGGGGCGATTCTTTCCTTCGCCCGGGCCCTTGGTGAATTCGGGGCCACCCTGATGCTTGCCGGAAACATCCCGGGGAGGACAGCGACGATTCCGATCGCCATCTATTTTGCGGTGGAGGCCGACGACATGCGCAGCGCCGTCACATGGTGCGCGGCCGATGTGGTCATTTCGCTCGCACTGCTGAGTGGTCTCTATTACTGGACGCACGCGCGCGGGCCTGCGCGGTGGGCCCGACGCTGAGATGGCACTCCAAGTTGACATCGAGAAACGGCTGGCCGGCTTTACGCTGGATCTTTCCTTTGCGGCCGATGACGTCCCGCTCGGAATCCTCGGGCCGTCCGGATCCGGAAAAACGATGTTGCTGCGATGTATAGCGGGGTTGGAAGATCCCACTCACGGCCGGATCGTCCTCGGCAACCACACGCTGCTCGATACGGAACACGATGTGCGAGTTCCGGCGCGTCGGCGCCGCGTCGGAATGCTCTTTCAGCACTACGCCCTTTTCCCTCACCAATCGGTGGCTGAGAACGTCGGGTTCGGCCTGGGACAGCTGCCCCGAGCCGAGCGCGATCGGCGGGTGCGCTTCATGTTGAACCAGGTACATGCGGCTGAGCTTGAACCCCGCTACCCACGTCAGCTTTCCGGCGGCGAACAGCAGCGCGTGGCCTTGGCCCGCGCGCTGGCTTCTGAACCGGAAGCTCTATTGCTCGATGAACCCCTTTCCGCTCTCGACACGCACTTGCGCAGCCAAATGGAGGCGCAGCTACAGGAAACTTTTCTCAGCTACCGCGGTCCGGCGCTGCTGGTGACACACAACATCGAGGAAGCCTACCGGCTAAGCGCACGGTTGCTCGTGCTTTCGCGCGGTCGCATTGCAGCCATGGGGCCTCGGGAAGAGATCTTTCGACGACCACCGAGCGTGGAAGTCGCGCTGCTCACAGGCTGCAAGAACATTTCACAGGCACGAGCCGTCTCAGACCGCAGTGTGGAGGCCGTCGACTGGGGCTGCCGGTTGCGCCTAGCCCAAGCGGTGCCACCATCGGTTGGGCACATCGGGATTCGCGCCCATCACATCGATTTCACCGAATATTCCGATCGTGACCCTGGGGCGGAAAACGTTTTCCCCTGTTGGCTCGTGAGCACGTCCGAAACACCCTTTCGGATCACGCTCTACCTTCGGCTGCACAAGCCGCCCGACGAATCGGGCGGCCACGACTTGCAAGCCGAGGTATTCAAGCAGAAGTGGGAAAAGTTCTCCGCTCGCCCGCTGCCGTGGCACGTCGAGCTTTCGCCCGAATCGCTCTTCGTTATGCCC
Source organism: Candidatus Acidiferrales bacterium (assembly GCA_035622155.1). Taxonomy (GTDB): domain Bacteria; phylum Acidobacteriota; class Terriglobia; order Acidiferrales; family UBA7541; genus Palsa-295. The sequence goes on along the minus strand of DASPVW010000001.1, from coordinate 81,257 downwards.
AAGTGAGCGCCCGCCAAGCGAATCATTGGTAACGCTTCACCCACTTAATGTCCATTCCGTACGTGCCGTTGATATCCCGCAAGAACTGCACAGAAAGCCCGGGTTTAAGGGCGTAGTTGACTTGAATCAACTGATACTGGTTCGTTGAGGCGTTGGTCGAGTAGGTAATCGAAATATCCCGCGTAAGCTGCTCCTGGATCGTGACGCGCGCCGCGGCGTTCGACTCGGTGGCGGTGCCGGCCACAAACGGGTCCACCCGGAACGAACTGATGCCGAACAGATGCTCGATTCGCCCCCCGACACCGCTCGAGATGGCTTCCGAGAGCAACGCCGTGGCGCCGTAGTTCTGAGCGGCTCCGGGCTCGGACCGCAGGCCAGACTCCTCGCCCGGGCTACCGAGCGCCAACAGCGCGACGATGTCGGTATCGGGAAGCGGCGGATCGGAGCGGTAATTCAGAGAGAGATGGCTCGAAGGGCCGGAAAAATCGATCGTGACCTGATACTGGTTGATGGTCGAGGTAGCCTCAATGTTGAGTACGGGATCCAGCCGGAAGGGATTCGCAAAGTTGATGTCACCGCGGGTGAGTTCAAACGTGTTGCCGCGGAACGGCATTTCCCCGCCCAGCAGGTGAATATCTCCGAGGAGCACAGGTCGGTCCCAAGTGCCGCGGAGACGAACATTCCCGTCGATTTCCACATGTGCCCCAGACCATTCGATCCGCGCGCCGGGAGCGGTCAGGCCCTCGACATCGAAGGCGAGATTCTGCAGGAAAGGCGAAGTCGATGGTGCACTGGGAGCAACGTTGCCCCCTGAAGCAAAGAACGAAGCCACGTCTACGCCCTGGCCGAAAAGCACGCGTTGCACTTGAACGTGCCCACTGATCAAAGCGCTGGTGCTTGCGCCGGAAAGCTCGATGGTGCCGCCAGCTAGCCAGCTCAGGCCTGCGGGATACCGAATGCGAACGGTCGAGGTCGTCGCCGCCACCCGGTACCGCACCGAGCTCTCACCGTAATCGACGCTGCCGCTCAGCGTCAGTTGTCCGCCGCCTGCCTCCGCCGTCACCCCATCGAAAAGCAGCCGGCTCTTATCAAACACGAGGCCTCCGGTCACGTGGCTGAGTCCCAGGGGAAACTCTTCGTAGTTCGCCGAGGCATCTCGTACGCTCGCCTTCCCGGTCACACGTGGAGACGCCATGGTCCCCTGCACAGAGATATTGACGTCAGCTCGACCGCTGGCGTGCAGCTCCGGCAAGATCCCGGTGATCAGGCGCAAGTTCATGCCGCCAGAGAGCGTGAAATCAAGCCGGCGATCACGGTCAAAGCGCGCCGACCCACTCAGCTGCACATCGGTGTCCGGCCCATGCAGGCGTGCCTGCTCGATGCGAACTTCGTTCCGGTGATACGTCAATCGAATATCTTGATCGTTCGTGAGCTGGACCAGTTCATAGTTGAACGAAATTCGCGCGATATCGGCGTTCACCTCGATCGAGTCCGGTTGCCGCAGCGAGCCTGAGAGGGTGAACACCGCATCGGCACTTCCTTGGCCTGTCAACTGGGAAAGGTGCAGTCCCGCGGCAATGAGCGGATTGAGATTGAATTGCTGAACGGAAAGTCTGCCGGATATCGACTCGTCGCCCGTCAGTCGGACCCTCAGATCCCCTTGAAGCCTCTCGCGCACCGGTTCTGAGCCAAGTCTCAGGCGGGCGGCGGTCCCATCCGACTCGATGTGGCCCAAAAAGTCTCCCTCGGGTTCTGTTCCCAAGGCCAGATTTGTGATCTTGAGATCGCCTTCGCCGACGGGTGCTCGGAGCGGCCCGCTCCCCCGAACAGAGAATTCAAGGCGACCTCCAATCGGTAGCGAAGCCGTCTGCAGCTGCCGAATGCGTTCAAGAGCAATGCCCGTGCCGGCGAGGGTGAATTCCGCATATTGCTCAGCGGGTCGATACAGAAAGTTGCCATCGAAAGTGCCATAACTTTCGCGCAGTTGGGCATGGGAGAGTTTGAGAAGGTCGGGCTCCCAGTGAAATTGTCCGCCGAAACGATCAGCGCTAAAGCCTCGGACCAGGATATGCTCGGCAACGAAGTTGGCATCGACGATGGGGGCGGCGCGTGTCCCGCTTCCATGAACGTCGCCGGCCAGATCGACCTGGATCGGATAGGGGATACCGAGCAGCACCTGCAGATCATCACCCGACGCGCGTTCGACGTGTGCGTCGAGTGTCCAGACACTGGAGGGTAGAAAATCCCAATCACCGGCAAACTGGAGCCAAAGATTCACTCTCGAAGAAGTGTTCGCTCGTCGAAGCACGGTGTTCTTCAACAGAAGGCCATCCGGCGAATACTCCATGTCGCCGTCCATGTGGTCCCACACGAGGTTGTCATACTGCGGGTTCGTTGCGATGACGTGACCGACGAATGATGCCTCGACAAGCGGTCCGACGATTCGGCCGCGCCACAGGAGCTTGCCGCCAACACGATGGGAACCAGCTTCGGGGCCGCGAATTGCGCTGATGAAGTCATCCCACTCGAGAAGATTATCGGCGGTGAGGGCAACCTCCATGTCCGAATCCATGGCTCCAAGCGTACCTTGCATGGCGATGTGAGCCGATGGCGTTCCGATCTCGCCCTGGGAAATCGAAACGATCTCTCGGTCGTTGCGGTAGTCGTAATCGAGTCGGGCCGTCACCGGAATCGTTCCGGCGCCCGCCGCGCTCGGCGGCGACCAGCGCGTCTCCCCCGTCGATCGAAAGTTCTCGAAGTCCGCAGTCCACGTATTGACCGAATCCACGTCCACCACAGCATCCCAATGAAGCGAGTTCACAGGGAGCTCGTCATTGTCCAGTGCATTGAACAGTCGCGCGAGGCTCCCTCCACGCAATCGCGTTTTGGTGCGAAATTGGAGTCCCTTGAAATCCAGCTCGAGTTGACCGTCCAGCGTTGCTCCGAAGGCGCGCACGTTGAGATTGGGGACCGTCAGCTGCTGGTGAGCTACCTGAAAGTCACCGGATGTCTCCATTCCTTTTTCGTGATAAAAGCGATACGGCAGGGCGACGTCGCGACTGGAGAAGTAGCCGCGCGCACTCCACTCGCCGCCAGGCAGCGAGGCGTTTGAGCGGTAGTGGGCTTGGCCAGAAAAATCCGCATCGCCATCCGGCGTTAAAGGCGCGCGCAGTATTTTGCGGACATCAGCTAACGAAATCCGCAACCGATATCGTAAGTCCCAGTCCGATTGTGCCAAGCTCGGCAGCTCGGCTTCCACGTTGAGGTGTGAATGTAGGACCGTCAGCGCCAGTTCGTTCAGAGCAAAGGAATCGCGGTGGAGCGTGAATTTGGCGGCGAGATCGAAGGGAAACGGCAGATCCCGCTTTCTTGCCACCTCCACCTGTTGCCAGCCGAGGCTTCCGACGTAGGAATCAGGGCCGCTCGCCGGCGCATCGTAGTGCAGCAGAAACTGAAAGTTCCGTCCTTCGACCGAGAGTGGGATGCGCGCGTCATGATAGGAGGCGCTTCCATCCTCCAGTGCGAGCCGGCCAACGCTTAACTCAAACAGCGTCGCGCGCCACGGGAGGTTCCGAGCCGGCCGCGGGGGCACGGGCACATTGCTGTGTCCGGCTCGGTCTGTCCGAAGCGCCAGTTGCGGGCGCGTGATGACCAGTTCGTCGAGCGCAATCTTCCGCTGAAAAAATGAAAGGATGCGAATTCCTACCTCCACGCGATCGGCGTGAAACAGCGGCGGCTGGCCCGCAGCTTCCAGACCGTGCAGCGTTAAATTGTCGATCTCCGCATGCAACCTCCACAGATGCAGGTGAAAAGCACCGATTTCGACGCGCGCTCCTGTGCCCTGTTCGATGCGGGAGACGAGCACGCCGCGAATCGATCTCTCGAGGAAACTCGATTGGTAGGCGACGAACACAGCAAGCACGGCCAAAGCAAGCAGCACCAGCACGCTCATGGCCCAGCGCATCCACCGAGGTTTCACGGTTGCGCTCCCTGGGGCAGCACGTCCATCTTAAGCCGTGTGCGTGTTTCGTTCAGCCACGCGGTGGCGCGATCGTTGATCGCTCGCTGAACAAGCACCTCTTGGACTAAATCTTGCACGTCTTCGAGCGGCGGTATCGGCTGACCCTGCGATTCTAGTTGGGGGACCAATTCGCTGTTGTAATACGCTTCGATTTGTTTCTGATCCACCTGCGCCGCTGCCCGGAAACGGTAATCGAGGAAGCGGGAAAGATACAGTTGCTTTGCCAGGAGCCGACGGACGTCGGCCTCGCTAAGACCCACCTGAGTCAAGTGCTTGGTAAATTCCTCCGGTGACGGAGACTTCGCAGCGAGCTGGTCGAAGGCACGACGGACGTCCTCTTCAGAGGGTGACGGATAGTTGGCGAGCCGGGCCTCGCCGCTCGCGATCCATTGATCGGCCAATTCGCGAATCAACTCCGGGCGCGGTTTGGCTCGGCCGTCCACCAGTAGCTGGAACGCGGCGAGCTCTCGCACTTCACTTTCCGTGATGATGTCGTCTTCGATTCGTGCGGCCAAGCCGTCGATCACCCGCGCGTTGGCGGATGAGATCGCGCTCGTGGAGGAAGAGGAGCCCGTTTGGCCCCGCGGGCCATTTGGCACCGCGTTCAACAGTGTTCCAAGCAAGAGAACCATGAGAAGAGTGCGGCTCATTAGAAGATCGGTCCGATATTGAATGAAAACTCGAAATGGGGGACTTGATAGGCTTGGATCGTCGAAGTTGCCGTGTTGTATACCTGGTACGACGCCGGATTCAGCTGAAAGCCGAAGTCCACACGCACCGGTCCCACCGGCGTTGGGTAGCGAAGTCCGAAACCGACTGTGTGCGAAAAATAGTTCAAGTCGGTCAGCGAAGGCGGTTTCCACGCAAACGAGATATGATTCAGATCCGTATACACGTTGCCTCCATCGTAGAACACCGTCCCTCCCAGGCGGTTGCCGACAAAGGGCAATCTCATGGGAAACCGCAATTCCTGGTTGAAGATAAGCAGGGCCTGTCCGCCGATGGGAAACCCCGTGCAAGGGTCGCGCGGGCCCGCCTGGTTCAGTCCGAAACCGCGCAACGATGTGCCACCGCCAGCGAAGAACCGCTCGGGCAGTGGAATTTCGGGAGCCTGGCCCGTCGCCGTCGTCTCGGTCTCCTCCATGCACTGCTCTGGGTTGAACTCCGTACTCTCCCCCACCGTACTACCCAGAGGCACCTCCAAGCCGAAACGCAGCGAGCGCGCAAAAACAAAAGCGCGGCCAAAGGAATAAAACGACGAATTCTGGAAAAACCCTCGAAAGAAATCTGCGCCGGACCCGAGCTTGGGAATCGCATCGCTGAGGTCCACGGTATTGAACGTTCCATGCTTCGCGTCGGCCGGATCGTCCCGTCGGTCCCGAGCATAGGTAATGCCGAATCCGGAAACCAGGGTAGGCTGACTCAACAGGGGGATTTGTTCTGGGCTGATCGTATTGGCAATGTTGAAAGCCTTGACACGGCGATAGAAATACCGGTAGAGGAGGGAGCTTGAAGGAGACAGCTTCTGCACCAACTGCAGTCCCACCTCAAAGCGCGTGGACGAAAATGTATCGACATCCTGCGTTTTGTCCGCGAACCCCGTCAATTGAAGGCTCAGTTTTCTGTTCGCGAGAAAATCGTCTGCCGTATAGCCGAGCGCAAACCGATACTCGAGCGTGCTGGCTCGCGCCTTGAAGGAAAGCGTCTGAGCGCGACCGAACATGTTGTTGCGCGCGATTTCAAAAATCCCGCGCGGGCTCGCGCCAATCGTGGTTCCGTTGGGATTCGTGCTGCCCCCGGAAATCCGCTGGACTTCGAACCCGAAGCCGTAGCCGATCGTGTAACGGCCCCCTTCGCTCACCGCGACCACAACCGCTTTGTCCGGATCCGTTCCCGTGGGATCTTGCGGCGCAACCTGCACACGATCAAAGACGCCCAGGTTGTAGAGCTGGCGCTGAGTCTTCGCAACATCGCCCTCACGCAACGGGCCGTCTGGCTCGATCGCCACCTGGCGCGCAATGACATCGCGGCGCGTGTACTGGTACCCTGCGAGGTACACGGCAGAGACTTCTACCCGATTGCCCTCGCTGATGTGGTAGACGACCTCGACCGTATTCGGCGCCTCGCCGGGTACCACGTCCTCTTTGAGCGCTGCAGCCGGATAGCCATCGTTGTAGTAAATCGCCAGGATGTTGTTGCGGTCACGCGCCACGGTGGATGGGGAGTAGGGCTGACCGGGCGTCGAACCGACGACGCCGAGCAACTCCGACGTTGCCACAGCGTGATTCCCATCGATGCTGAGGCTCGCGACGCGCGTTTGATCCCCCTCGACAATATGAAACGTGACGAACAGATTGGCTTTCTTGTTTCGGTAGCGATCGTCAACTGACGAACTCACCTGCACGTCGCTGAATCCATTCGCTACATAGAGACCCCGAAGCGAATCGATATCGCCGCGCAGAAGCGCCTGACTGAACCGTCCTGGCGACGCGAACGATGCCGGCTGCAATTGAAGCCGGGGCAGGAGCAGGCTGCTCCCGAAATACTTGTTTCCGTCGAACGCGATCCCCGCCAGGCGGAAACGGTCTCCGCGCGTGATGTCGTAGGTGATAACGCGCTCGCCTGGCGCGTCGTCCTGCCGCGACTGGACCTGGACTTCGGCATCGAAATACCCCTGGCTCTGCAGATAATCGCGGATGTTCCGCCGGCCCTCTTGCAGCAGATCGTCATCCACGGCGCCTTCTTCGAAAATCGGGATTAGCTTGCGTTGCTGGCTTTTGCTCAGATGCGCACCCTCGATCTCGACTCGCACGCGAGCCTCAGCGGTCACCGCGATGGTAAGAGGTACGCGGTTCGATTCCGGATCGTAAGTTCCACGAGTGATCACTCCGCTTGCGCCCAGATAACCTTGGTTCACGAGAAACTTCTTCAGCCTTTCATTGTTACGCGAAAGGCCAACCGTTGTGATCTCCGTTTTGGCTGAAATCTTCAACTTACGCAACAACTCCGCATCGGGATAAGGCGTCTTGTTCACCAGAGTGATGTCGCCGGCACGGGCGCGCGGCCCCGAAGACACGGTGATAGCCACGTTCATCTGCCTGGTATCGGTGTGAGGCTCCAGGGCCCAGCTAACCTTGGCTTGATAAAACCCGTCGTCGCGCAGAGCCTCCTTTAAGCGTTCCATCCCGTCCCGCAGGGCGCTCTCGCGAAATGGGTATCCCAGACTAAGGTGCAGGGAAGCCAAAGCGGCCGCCGGAGTGGGAGGCGGCTTTAAACCCTCGACCGTAATCACGTTATTGTAGAGATTGGGTGTGACAATGAAGTTGACTTCCACACCTTCGGAAGCGGCCACGGCCGAGACACGAATATCGGAATAGTCGCCCAGGCGGTAGAGGGCGCGCAGGCTTTCCCGTTCCTCCGTGAATTGAAAGGGGCTCCCAACACGGAGGGGAAGCGGGGGAATTTTCTCACGGGCCACTTGTCCCGATTCGTAGATCACGCGAACTTCTGTCACGGGTTGGCCTTCCACCCCAGTCTCTTGGGCGGACGCCCACCAGGATCCGGACACAGGAAGAAGGATAGCGGCCAGCACGAAGGTCATGCGAACTGCGCGGCGGCACGGTGACTCGCCGTGGGCGGATGTTTTCGGTTTGCGCGGGAATTTCATTCGCCCCAGAGGTTAAGAGGAGAGGTTAGCACAGCCGCGTTGCCTGCCCGGCGCGAAATGGCGCTATGATGGTTGCGAGTCAGCCACCGGAAGCCATGAAAGCTGAGGATCGCGAAAGATACTCGCGGCAGGTTCTGTTCGCTGGGATCGGAGAAACGGGCCAGGAAGAACTGCTGGCAGCGAACGCCGTGCTGGTGGGCTGCGGTGCGCTGGGCACGGTCGTTGCGGGTCTGATGGCGCGTGCAGGAATCGGCCGCCTCCGCATCATTGACCGCGACTATGTGGAGCATTCGAATCTGCAGCGCCAGACGCTGTTTGACGAATCCGACGCTCGCGAGGCTCTGCCCAAGGCTATCGCCGCCGAGCGCCATCTGAGCGCGATCAATTCCGCGGTTCGCATCGAAGGCGTCGTCGCCGACCTGACAGCCGCCAACGCCGAGGAACTGCTCGGCGGATTCGCGCTGATTCTCGATGGCACAGACAATTTCGAAACACGGCTCCTCATCAACGACACCGCGATTTCATGCAAGGTCCCCTGGATATACGGCGCAGCCGTGGGAAGCTATGGGGTGACGATGACGATCCTCCCGGGAAAAACAGCCTGCCTCGCTTGCTTGCTGGAAGCCGACCGAGCGGCCATCGGCAACGAGGCCACCTGCGACACCGTGGGCGTTCTGGCTTCTGCTGCCGGTGTCGCCGCGTCGCTGGAAGCAGCCGAGGCACTGAAAATCCTCGCTGGAAAACGGGAAGCGCTCCACGCGCGCCTTGTGTCCTGCAACGTGTGGACGGGGAAATTTCAGTCCATTCGTGTTTCGCGCAATCCCGACTGCCGAGCGTGCGGGCACCACGAGTTCCGCTACCTTGCCGGGGAAGTACAGCCGCACATCACCCTGTGTGGCCGCGACTCGGTACAAATTCACGAAAGGAACCGGCGGCTGAACCTTGGCGACTTGGGTCAGCGACTCCTGTCGGCTTCCATCCAAGACGTTCGTAACAACGAGTTCCTTCTGCGCTTCCGCGTGCCTCCCTACGAAATGACCGTCTTTGCCGACGGCCGTGCCATCATCAAAGGCACGAAGGATCCGGCGGTCGCTCGCTCGCTCTACGCTCGTTACCTCGGGGCCTGATCGATCAGGAAACTGTCGCTGGCTAGCCGACAAAGCGGCGCAAGGCGGACTGTCGCATCGCCGCCCGGTCCATATTTTCCCGGCAGTTCATCAGCGTCAGGAGCGTGCTTAAAATGCGTGCCTTGATTTCGTCCGACATTGTGAAGCCGCCGGTCGCGACATGGACCAGCGCGTCTCCGTGTTTAGCTATTTTCTCGATGAATTCCAACTGTCGTTCGTGGCTGGCGTTGCCGAGTGCGGTCTCCCGCCGTATCTCGGCGCATTCCTGTTCAATGAAAAGCGTGTAATGCAGCACACATAGCCGCTCCGCAGCGAGTACGGTTGGCACACCGGCCTTACATCCCTTTGCGGAGCAAGAATCTGCCACGACCCACCCCGGGACGAGCTCTTTTTTTGTAACATCTTCCCCCCGTAATTGCCAGTTGGGGTGCGCGACGTGGTGCGTATCAGGCAGCAACGGCAGAATCCGCGACCGTGAACGCGCCGGGCGAATCCTGCATCCAACCAGATGCCGTTGCACTTCTATTCATCATGGAGGGTCTTGTGTGGCAGTGGATCTCAAGACGTTTCGTTCCCGGCCTTTTACTACTTTCCCTGGCACTCCTCGCCATGGCTCGAACAGCCGACGCAGGCCGGCAGGCGCCGCCGCCCGACTCGGCCGGCTATCCCGCATGGCTCAGCAATGAAGTTCGGCACCAATTGGTTATGCTTCCCTTCTATTCGCTCTTCGACAGTTTGGAATACCAGGTCAGGGGCGACCAGGTCATATTAATGGGTCAGGTCGTTCGGCCCAGCTTGAAGGCTGATGCGGCAGCTGCCGTCAAGCGCATCGAGGGCGTCACGTCGGTCGACAATCAGATCGAGGTCCTTCCGCTCTTGCCGATGGACGACCAAATCCGCCGCGCCGAATTTCGCGCCATCTACGGCGCTCCGGGATTTGAGATTTACCGCATTCGGAGTGTGCAGCCGATTCACATCATCGTGAGGAGCGGTCACGTCACATTGGAGGGAGTGGTGGCATCCGAAATGGACAGGAACTTGGCCGCAATGGCAGCCAACCAGGTCCGGAACGTCTTCTCGGTCACCAACAATCTTCGCGTCGAACACAGTTAATTCAGGCGAACCAGCGCTCACTCGAGTGTGACATGCTCGCCGATTCGGAATTCGGTCCACGGACCGGCCACCAGGTCGAGCAGCACAGGTGATTGCCAAGAGAACTCCGGATGGTTGGCCAGGAACTTCGCGGCGTCAAAACGAATCCCGCACGGGTGACCGATCCGAGCGAGGAAACTCATCGAAGCAGCCATCCGACTGTCGATTACCTTGCCCTGGACCGCGCCATACGGGTCGAACGGTGGGCTCGACGAGCCGGGCAATGTTTCTGCCTGCATGTCCCCGTGCCCACAGAGCGTGCGGCGGTTTGCGCCTTCCTTCTTGGCGAACGTGTCATAGTGGTCCGCGAGAAAGGCCTCTGCCAAAGCGCTGTCAATCTTCCCTTTGTTTCCGTTCAGCAGCTGGTCCCAACGGATGCGGCGTGCATTGGGACCACTGGCTGGATCGTTGGGATCAAACGAGGTTTCCTCCTTGATGAGGTCCGGATCGGTCGGAAAGTTCGCGCCAGAAAAGTACCCGTCTGACGTACGCCACACCTTGGTGTGCTTAAGGCCGAGCTCGAACCGAGCAATTTCACCGGTCTTGCGGTCACCTAACAACCAGTCATTGGCGTATCCACCATTGTTGCCCTCAAGCATGATTTTCATGTAGCTGTCGATCGAGTCGGCGTATTGCATAGCCTTGCGAGCCCGCACGAATTCTGCCTTACCGTTCGGATCCCAGCCATGGAAATTCCCGATGGTCGTCTCGGTGATCATCAAGCCCGAGGAGTTCACCCCGAAATCGTCGTCACTCGCAATGACGCCCGGAAAACCATCCATCAAGATGCGATAGCCGCTTCGCGGAATGATGTCGAAGATGATGCGCCAGCGAGCACCCTCAATGTACGTCGTCCAGTTGCTGTGAGCCATCACGATGCCGTGATCCTTCGTCCAGCTGCCGGTGGCGACGAACGCGCTGCAATGCTCGAAGGCTTCCAGATTCGGTGACGGCATCGCCCGATGCGCCTGGGTGTTGAGCCACGGTACGTAGTAATCGGGCAACTCGGAGAATGCGTTGAAGGCGACAATGTCGTCGAGATCAAGCTTCGCGTCTTTCGCGTGCAGCCCGTCGACGATCCCTTTCAGCTCGAACTGATATTCAGGATCGATCCTGGGCCAGAGCATCGTATGTGCAGCACGGCGAAAGAAGTTCCAGTCGCGGCCCGTGTCGTGCGTCATTTCCAACCGAATCGCGGCGAAGGCGTCAGCGATCTCGGTTGCGAGAAGGTATCCGTGCTGATAGCCGACGTCGTAGGGCGTACCCTCCAGATGGACATAGACCCACCCGTCGCGTTCAAAGCGATAGCCTTTGTCTTTGCTGAGCTCGAAGTGGACGTCCTGGGCCGCAGACGCCAGAGCGGGTTTGGGCGCGGCGGCTTCAAAGCCCGAGATCGCGCTCGAGGCCAGGCCGTGCGACAGACTCAGTGAAATCGCTACCGCCATCCCGAAATATGGCAGGCCATTTCGGCGCGGGATCTTGTTCATTCAGCTCGGATCTCCTGTTGGCTAACGGACCCCGATTGTCACGACAGAATTGAACATTCCAACTTAGGCACCGTTGTCTGCACGCCCAAGCCAGCTGGCCAAAGCGCGCAGCGGCAGCCTAGGGATTGGTTTTGGTGCCGTTCTGGGGCGGCGGCGCAGAGTTGGGAGCCTGGATCGACATCAGCTCGACTTCGAAGATCAGCGTAGCATTCGGGCCGATCAAGTTGCCTGCGCCACGGTCTCCATAGGCCAGATCTGACGGAATGAAAAGCTGCCATTTCGATCCGACCGGCATGAGCTCCAGCGCCTCGGTCCAACCTCGGATGACTCGGTTGACCGGAAACGTCGCTGCCTGGCCGCGCTTGTAGGAGCTATCGAATTCGGTGCCGTCGATCAGAGTGCCGCGATACTGGCAGACAACCGTTTCGCTGGCTTTAGGTTTCGGGCCCGTGCCCTGCGTCAGAATTTTGTACTGAAGGCCGCTCGGCAATGTGACCACCCCCGGTTTGGTCTTATTGGCAGCCAAGAATTCCTGGCCCTCCTTCAGATTCTTGTCTCCCAACTCCTTTCGCTGCACCTCCTGCTTGTCGCGCACTTCCGCCTGCAGTTTCTTCAGTTCGTCCATAGCTTCTTCGTCGGTTAGCAGGGGCTTGGCGCCGCTCAGGACATCCTTGATCGCGCGCGTCAGCACCGCGGGGTCAACATCAACCAATTGTCCCTTAAGGCCCCTGGCAATGTTCATGCCCAAGGCATAGCTCTGCTTTTCTCGATCCGTAGTGAGAGCCGGCGAGGCCGCCGTGGAACTCTTCGTTGCCGGTTGAGGGGTCGTCTTCGCCGCTGGCGTCTTCGATGACGGAGCGCCCGCAGCAGGCGCCTGCGTTTGCTGGGCCGGCGCATTCTGAGCGACCAAGGCAGCGGCGAGGATCAACCAGGGGGCGACAATGTTCTTTTCCATCGAAACATTGTGACACGGATTTGCGGCGCCGACAAAACACGATTCAAGCTGCCTTCGACCGACGCGATGAAGGAAAAACAGTGACAGGCTAGAAACCACCCAGCCCGCTCGATATGACTGGGTGGGGTAGGATCGTGCCTAGGCAGAGCGGCGCCGTCGTTCCCGCTGCGGCTTTCACGCTTGGGCCGTGCTGTCAACAGAGGCGAAGGTCGCCGAGTTGCCGCATGAGAGTAGCGGTGCGATAATGAGCGCGGCGAAGTGGGCTGTGGAGCATCCAGTAGCGAGGGATCATGGCTCTCAGAGACGGATGGATTGAGAATCGGTTGGCAGCGGTGAACGGCGGAGCACGGAATTTTTCCCAGATGCACTACGCGCGCCAGGGCGTCATCACCGAAGAGATGGGATACGTCGCCCAGCGGGAAAAACTCTCTCCAGAATTCGTGCGTAGTGAAGTGGCGCGCGGCCGCGCGATCATCCCCGCCAACATCCATCACCGCAACCTCGAACCGATGGGAATCGGTGTGGCCTTTTGCTGCAAGATCAACGCCAACATCGGGAATTCTGCCACCGCATCGAACATCAGCCAAGAGCTTGAAAAGCTACATCGCGCCGTGCATTACGGTTCGGACACGGTCATGGACCTTTCCACGGGCGGCGACATCCCTGCCATTCGCAGGGCCATCATCGATGCCTCTCCAGTGCCGATCGGAACAGTTCCGATTTACGAAGCGATCTCTCGCGTGCGGCGGGCCGAGGACTTAACCCTGAACGTGATGTTGGAGGTGATCGAGGAGCAGGCCGAACAAGGCGTCGATTACATGACGATCCACGCCGGTGTGCTGCGCGAATTTCTGCCCCTGGTGCGAAACCGGATCACAGGAATCGTGAGCCGTGGGGGCGCTCTGCTGGCGCAGTGGATGAGTTACCACAAGGCGCAGAATTTCCTTTACGAAAACTTCGAAGCTATCTGCAAGATTTTTCAGAAACATGATGTCAGTTTTTCGTTGGGGGACGGTTTGCGCCCTGGGTGCCTGGCCGACGCCAGCGACACCGCCCAGTTCGCAGAACTGCGCGTGCTTGGCGAGCTGACCAAGAAAGCCTGGGAATACGATGTTCAGGTGATGATTGAAGGGCCGGGCCACATTCCGATGGATCAGATTGAGCTGCAGGTGAAGAAGGAAAACGAGCTGTGTTATGACGCGCCCTTCTACACGCTCGGGCCCCTGGTGACCGACATCGCGCCAGGGTACGACCACATCACGAGTGCGATTGGAGCGGCGATGATTGGCTGGCATGGCGCGTCGATGCTCTGCTACGTTACGCCAAAAGAGCACCTCGGTCTGCCAAACGCGGAGGACGTCCGCCAAGGTGTCATTGCGTATAAAATTGCGGCTCACGCCGCGGATGTGGCGCGGCATCGCCCTGGCGCGCGCGACCGGGACGACGCCCTCAGCTACGCACGCTTCTTGTTTGACTGGGACAAGCAATTCCAGCTGGCTCTCGATCCGGACACGGCGCGAGCCATGCATGACGAAACGTTGCCGGACGACTTCTACAAGGAAGCCAAGTTCTGCTCCATGTGCGGGCCAAAGTTTTGCTCGATGAACGCGACACAAATCGCCGAGATTTATCAGGGCCACGATCAGAAGGACCGTGAGGCGAAATTCGCCGAACTACTAGCGAAAGTCGAGCCGCAATCGAGCGCCGCAACGCCCGGCAGCGACCGAGAATAGCCGTTCGAAGGCTTGTGTCTTCTCGCTAGAACCTCTCATCAGCAACAGCAGCATTGCAGCGGATTCTATTGACCGAGGAGCGGATGCATGGGCTATGTCCGAGTGGCAAAAACAAGTGAGATTCCGTCAGGCAAAATCTGCGAGATGCAAGCCGGCGATAAGCCCGTCGCGGTGGCGAACATCGGCGGCAAGTTCTTTGCTATCAGTGGAATATGCGCACACCAGGGAGGCCCGCTGGGCGAAGGCGAGCTGGACGGCCAGATCGTGACCTGCCCGTGGCACGGCTGGCAATTTGATGTCACGACGGGTCAAGTCAGTCCGCACGGCGGAATCGGAGTCGAGCGCTATCCGGTCGAGGTAAGGGGCGATGAAATCTTTGTAGATATCGGCTGAAACTGGCCCAGAAGCGTCGTTTCGCTGTCGCTGGTTGATGGACCGCATCTCTCAGGGCCTCCTGGAAATTTCTGCACACTTGGCCTGCCGTTCCGTGTATAGTTCGCGCGACACTTCAGCGGATGACGCAGGCTCCGAACAAACCAAAGCGCTGGCTGCTAAGCGTTGACCCTCGCGTCTACCACTGGGACACCCTGTTCGTAAAAGGCAAGGAGATGTGGCGTCACACCGGGAACCGCCCCGATGCGGCTCGCCAGCTCAAGCAGATTCATAGGGGCGACCGGGCGCTTTGTTACCACGGCAGGCCCGAACACGCACTCTACGCGCTGGCTGAGGTCACGCGCGATCCATACCCCGACCCCGATCATCCTGACGACAAGAAACTCGTCATGGACCTGCGCGCGATCGAACGACTCCCTCGTCAGGTAAAGCTTCCTGAACTGCGCGAGAATCGGCTGCTTCGCAAGATCAAGTTTCTCAAGAACACGCGGCTCACCATCTGCCCGCTCACCGAGGAGGAGTACGCCGAAATACTCCGCATGGCGGGAATTGTCGCCTCCCCTGGTATTCCCTTGCCCTAGATTCGAACCCCGCAGGTTCGGGGCGAAACTCGCGTACAATGGCGCCTCGGGAGGGGCCTTTCCGCAACCTCGCCCGAGAACTGCGAAGCTTTCATGCCGGAACTTCCAGAAGTTGAAACGATTGCCAGGGGGCTTCGGGCTGCTCTGACCGGGCGGCGCATCGTAAGCGTACGCCTTGCCAAGACGGATTTCATCGACGATCCGACCGCAATCGAACAACAGATCCCCGGCGCGCGACTTGTGGCGGTCAGGCGTCACGGGAAGTTTCTTTTGCTCGATCTTGAGTCCTACCAACCAAGCGCACGCGGCTTTTCGCTGCTCATTCATCTCGGCATGACAGGCCGTCTTGTGACGTGCGATGTCCGGGCGCCTATCTCGCCGCACACGCACGTTTTCTTCACGCTGGATAATGGCCGCGAGTTGCGCTACAGCGATGTTCGTCGCTTTGGTCGCATCGGACTGCTGCCGCATGGTGCGCAAGAAAACAGCCTGGCTACGCTGGGCCTCGATCCCCTGGAGACGTCCGAGGGCCAATTCATCGAGCTATTCAAGAACCGGCGCGCCCGGATTAAGGGTTTGCTGCTCAATCAGCACGTGTTGCGCGGCATCGGGAACATCTATGCCGACGAAGGTTTATGGAGAGCGCGCATTCATCCGATGCGGCTAGGCGCAAAGCTCACACGAAGCGAGTTGCGCCGCCTGTACCGCGCCGTGCATGCGGTTCTCAGCGAAGCCATCGAATTGCGAGGCTCGTCGATTGCCGATTATGTCGATTCGGACGGAAATCTGGGAGGATTTCAGCGACGGCACCGCGTATACCAGCGCCAAGGCCGGAAATGCTTCCGGTGCGGTGCCCGCATTCGGCGGACGGTTGTCGCCGGCCGGAGCAGTCACTTCTGCCCGCGTTGTCAGCGAGCCCCGCGCGTTCGTGGGCCTCAGTGTAAAGCGCTATTTCGCTGATCGGCCGGCCGGAGCAGGCATGTACAATCCTGTCTTGGCGGGCAGACCCGCGCGCTCGAATTGAATGGTCGTGTGGGTGATGTGAAAATCGCGCGCGAGAACTTCCCGAATGTTTGTAAGAATTTTTTCGCTCTCTTCCATGTGCATATCGGGGATCCGCACGTGACAGGAGAGAGCGTGAAGATCGCCGCCGAGGGTCCAGATATGAACGTCGTGGACCTCCTGCGCGCCTTCGATGGCCAAAACGGCGGAAACGACATTCTCAAGCCGCATCCCTCGCGGTAGGCCTTCGAGGAGAATATGCCCACTCTCGCGAAGAATTCTCTGCGCCGACCAAAGGACCATTCCTCCAATCGCAATTCCGATGGCGGCGTCAATCCATTGCGCGCCCGTCCAGCGGATGAGGAGGGCTCCAACGAGGATGCCTATATTCGACAGGGCATCGCCGAGGTTGTGAATCCACACGGTGCGAACATTCAGATCGCTGCGTGCACGATGAACAGAAAGCGTGATGCCTCCGTTGACCACCAAAGCGAGAACCGCCACCCATAGCATCAGAGACGCGCGAACCTCCACCGGGCTGTGCAATCGCGCCATCGATCCGCCGATCACGAAAAGAGCTGCCACGCTGAGTAGCATGGCATTGACGAACGCCGCGAGGATGCCAGAGCGGTGATACCCATACGTTTTTTCATGCGTGGGAGGGCGCAACGCCCAGCGCATGGCGAGCCAGGAGATCACAAGTGTCGGCACATCGGTCAGATTGTGCACAGCGTCGCTGACCAGCGCCATCGAATGGGCCGCATACCCAGCCAAAAGCTCGATGAGCACGAGAACAAACGTCGCTACGACAGCCAAGCCCAACATGGCACCCAGAACATGGCTGGATGGATGAGGGTGATCGGCACGGCCATGAACATGAATACCCATCCTCGGGATTCTACCGGAGAGGAGTATGTCGCAACAGTCCCGGGCGAGGGCCCGCCCAGCAGGAAGGGCCGTGCGTTTCACGGTGCCGTGCGGGGAAACGCGATTGACTTCGTTCGCTTGCGCCACCTACCATGAAGCTAACCTTGGTCGGTGGGTTTCCCGGAAGGCTCTGTCTCGCTTGGGATGACTCAAAATTTCACCAAAGTCGTTTTCTGGGGTGTGCGAGGATCAACGCCAACCGTCGAACGCGATTCGTGGCGCTATGGCGGCAACACGTCCTGTGTGGAGCTTACGACTCCCGGGGGCGTCCGCTTTATCTTCGATTGCGGAACCGGCCTGCGCATGCTTGGGAACTACCTGCACGCGCTGAACGGCCGGGGGACGAGATGGCGAGGCGACACGGGAATGGAGGCCCATGTCCTCGTCACGCATTATCATTGGGATCATATCCAAGGCATCCCGTTTTTTCATCCATTCTTCGAGGCGCAGAACCGGTTTCACTTCTACAGCTACGAATCGAAGTATGTTGGCCGCAACAGCCTACGGCAGGTGCTCGAAGCGCAGCTTGCCAAGCCGTACTTCCCTGTTGATCTCAGCATGATGGCTGCGGAGCGAACCTTCCGCGAGGTGGCGGGCGGAGACCGGTGGGAGATTGACGAAACGCACGTTCGGACGGCATGGTTGAATCATCCCCAGGGCTGCCTCGGCTATCGATTGGATACGCCGATGGGCTCGGTCGTTTATGCAACCGATAACGAGCCAGGGGCGCCAGAGTTTGATGACAACCTGCGGCTACTGGCGCAGGGAGCCGACGTGCTGATCTACGATGCGCAGTACTCGCCCGAGCAGTTGGCCTCGACGCGCAAAGGATGGGGACATTCTTGCTGGCTAGAAGGGGTCAAGATCGCCCGGGAATCGAAGGTGAAAAACCTGGTGCTGTTCCATCACGACCCCGACTCGTCCAGCGCCACCGTGGATGGATTTCTTTTGGCGGCCCGGCAGGAATTTGCGTCCACGTGGGCCGCGATGGAGGGAATGTCCATTACGCTCAACGGGAGGGGCGCCAACCTGGTCCTGCCCGAGGGTCGCCTCGGGCAGCGACGACGCCTAGGCTTTACAGCATTTGTGAGCGGCTGTACAGAGGACGGGGCGCCGTTTGAAGAAAAGGCGACTGTGCGCGACGTCAGCATTCAGGGCGCTTACCTATTTTTGAGTAAAAGGCCGCGATTACAGTCGGAACTGCGCGTCGTAATCCAAGGTAGCGACGATCAGGGCACGGTCTCCTTGCGAGCCACCGTCACGCATTGCGAAACGCGAGGCAACAAGGGTCCGAACGGTGTGGGAGTGTTCTTTATCGAGGACGCAGAGCCGGAGCCACCCCGCGATTGACTGTTCCCATCGGACGAGAAGGGCTTCCGGTCGGTCAGGATCCACCCGATTTGGCCGTGGAGTGAGCTAGGGAAACAGCTTCTCCCGACTCATGGACGAAGAGCAGTTTCGTGTCCACGCGTTTGGCCGCTTGTTCTGATCGCAGCGAGATTGGATACTTAACTTCTTTCTGGTGATCGCTCATCTGTCGATTCGCGTTGTAGACGCTTGAAAACTTCCAAAGCATTTTCACAAAATTTGTCTGGCCGCGAGCGAGCAGGCTCGCCATGAGGAGAAAAGTATCCTTAAAAACGCTAAACCCCAGGTGCTTCTGGCTAAGAACCCTCTGCGTGCGTACCAGTTCCTTGTAAAACTGATCGAGAGGCAGTTTCGTCGGTAAGACCGCATGTTGCACGTCAAACAAACGATAGTCACTCGTTGTAAAATTGCGTGACTCGGTCATCCACGTTTCGGTGCCCGGATAAGGGGTGTTCACCGTAAGATGAACGATCTCGGGCACACTCAGGGCCCACTCGCGCACCGCCTGGAAGTGACGCTCGTCCCAACCCGGGTCGGCAATGATGTTGACTGCAGCGTGGATGCCTAGCGAGCGAGCACACTCGAGCGCCTCAAGGTTTTTCTTGATCGTAATGCGCTTGCGATGCGTTCTTAGTCCCTCGTCGTCGATTGCCTCAATGCCCAGAAACATGTACTTCAACCCAAGGCGTTTCCATTGACGAAACACTTCTTTGTTGCGCAGAAGCACGTCGCCACGGGTTTCCAAGTAATACTGTTTGTGGATGTTGCGGCGCTCGACTTCGTGTGCCAGCGCGAAGCCATGCTCCGGCTGGATGAAAGCGACGTCGTCTACGATGAAGACGCCTGGCTCATGAATGCTTGCCAAGTCTTCGGCCGCAAACTCTGGGCTAAGCCGCCGGTAATTGCGACCATAGAAGGTCCACGCGCTACAGAACGTGCAGTCCCACGGACAACCGCGTGTGAACTCGATCGAGGCGCAGGGATCGAGAACTCCGATGAAGTATTTTTTCCGCCGAGCAATCAGGTCACGCGCCGGATGAATCGCGTCGAGGCGTTCGATCAACCGTGGAGCGGGCCCTTCACCCTGCAGCGTGATGATTCCGGGCAAATGACTGAGCCGTGCCAGGTCCGACGTCTGTTCGAGCAATCGCGGCGTGACATCCTCTCCTTCGCCTCGCACAACACAGTCGATTGCTCCCTTGGCATGTTCCAGGATTTCGCGGGCCGTGAACGACGCGCTATGGCCTCCGGCAAAGACGAAGCACGCCGGCCAGCGAAATTTTGTTTCTTTCGAAAGATCGATAACTTCGGGTATGTTCGCGAGGTAATTCAGCGAAAAGCCTACCGCTTCCGGCCTGAAATCTTCGATCGCGCGATAGTAGTCGCGGTGGCGAAAGACCTGTAGATCAAGAAGCCGGACGTCGTGGCCAGCCCGCCGCGCCGATTCTGCCACAAGCTCGAGCCCCAGGGGCTCGAGACGCAGATAAATCTCCGAGTACATCAACGGGCTAGGATGCACAAAGAGGACTCGCATTGCTTCCTCCCTGACGTCTCGAAACACAGCCTTAACTGCGGCGCCTCGCCCAAGCTTGCATTCTATCTCATAACCCGAGGGCATCGACGCGTTGTCTTCCAGTTAGGACCCCTGGGGAGGCCCGCTTGGACTTTGAACCGAACATTCCTGTATTGGCCGGTCGAGATCGCGCTCTTGATCTTTCCCAATGAATTCGATAGAGGGAAGTAGGTTGATCGGAAGCAATATGTGACCTTCGGCGTAGTGCGCAAGTGTCACCAAGATTTGGAGCCTACCCTCTGAAGGGGTGTCCTACAGGGAGGAGTGGATGAAGCGGTTGTATTTCGTCTTACTCATCGCGATGGTGCTCCCAGGCCCTGCGTCGGCACAGGAGGTCGCGCCCGATACCATTCTTTTTGACGGCAAGATTTTTACGAGCGACCCTGCGGATCTTTACGTGCAGGCGCTCGCAATTCGCGGCGAACGCATTGTCGCTCGCGGCGATTCTACAACAATCAAGGTCCTTGCGGGACCCCGGACCAAGCAGATCGATCTCGGCGGAAGGACGGTGATTCCCGGTATCAACAACGCTGATCAACACATCGAAGTCCATCCGGCTGGAACAGTCTTTTTGGACTTGAACACCGAGGACCCAAGCTGGAACCAGTTGAAGCAAGCCATCGTGGAGGCTGCCGCCGGATCCCCGAAAGGGATCTTCATCTATGCCAACATCGGACCCATTATTTTTCATGATCCATCTATCGCGCGCGATGCCCTCGACCGGCTCGCTCCCGATCATCCGGTGATTCTCTTCACCACAACTAGGCATGCCGCCATTTTGAACAGCGCTGCTCTGGCGAAGGTTGGCATCGTTGAAAGTCAGCGGGATCCCATGGGGGGACGGTACGAGCGGTCGGCGGATGGAAAGCTCACGGGAGTCCTCCGCGAATACGCTGTGCTGCAATTGGAACGAACGCTTGGGCAGATGCCAAGCGACCCGGAAGCCCTGTCCGAGTTGCGCGAATTCTTCTCCAAGGCGACGAAACTCGGCATCACGACTGTGCAGGACACATCCGACGGAATCGAGCCACGCCGCGCCGTGAAACTTTTCGAGGAAGCTCGGACGCCGATCCGCATTCGCGTCACGAGCATGCCCATGACGATGCCCGCCGGGCGTGACACGGAGGAGGGACTCTGGATACCACTGCATCCAAGCTCGTTAATTACTGTCAACGGTAGGAGTTGGATGGTGGATGGGGTGCCGCTTGAGAATACTTTGACTCCGCGCGAAGTACCGTCCATGCCGGTGGAGCAGTCCCCGGATGATGCCTTTCGGCATCTTCGTCTGATTTTTTCGAAAAGGGAAATGGAGGCAATGCTACGGGAGGCACTGGCCAATAACGACCCGGCGCTGTTTCACATAAGCGGCTATCCGGGCACCGCGGCGATCCTGGACCTGATGCAGGCGACGGGGGGTGAGCAGACCTGGGCCAGCAAGCGCGTGCGGTTCGAGAATGGGGATGGCTTGTTCCCGGATTTGGTTCCACGCGCGAAGGAGATGGGCATCATCGTGATCCAAAGTCCGACTCAGTTCGACGTAGGGCTGCTATTCGGCCCCACGCCGCTAAAATTCCACGAAGCGCAGGGGTCCCGATCACTGCTTGCCGGGGAAATCCCGGTGGCGCTGGGCTCGGAAGGACCGATGAATCCGTATCTGAACATCATGATGGCGTGCCTAGATCCCAGCAACCCGCCCGAGGCCATCACCCGCGAGCAGGCCGTGGTTGCCTACACGCTGACGTCTGCCTACGCCGAGTTCCAGGAAAAGGAGAAAGGCAGCCTCGAACCGGGAAAATTGGCCGACCTGGCCGTGCTTTCGCAGGATATCTTCACCGTTCCCTTTTCCGATTTGCCGAAGACGGAATCCGTCCTGACGTTGGTCGGAGGAAAAATCATTTACGACGCCCAAGTGGTCGGCGCGAAGTGATATAAGAACGCTAATGCGCAGAAACAAGTGGGCCCGCTAGGACTTGAACCGAGAACCTTGGGATTATGAGTTCAAAAAAGACTGACGCGCAGTGAAAGACGCTCTGATTACCACGGAGGACAAAGTGATTGGGAGCGGGAGCAGGCTACGAGATAGCGCAATCGCTGACGACCTGAGTTGTCGGGCCCAGAGACGTGTGTTCTCCGTGCCATACCCGGGGGCCACCCCGGCAAATTTTTTCGAATTTCTTTTTAACAGGAAATCGGTAGAATTCCAGGTGGCTGATCTTACCTCAGAGGCTACCGTGACACCCTCCGGTGGTACACAACAAATTCCCCTTCCGACTCTGGAGCGAGCCGCACTCGTTGTCGATTCCGGACCTGAGGTCAATCATCTGATCGATGACGTTTTGACGAGCGAGGGATGGAGCATTAAGCGCGTCGCTGACAATCAAGCCGTTCTCTCCGCTGCCGCGGTCAATCCGTTCGACTTGATTATCACCAGTGCCAAGACACACGGCCCTGAAGACCTCGAAGTTCTTCGCAAAATCAGGGGCGTTCGCCCTCACCAGCGTCTCATCATTCTCACTGAGCAATGGACACCGGGGGACGTCATTGCCGCCATGCGCGAAGGTGCCTTTAGCTATTTATCGGCTCCGTTCGAGCGCCACTCTGTCATCGAAATCGTGCACCACGCCCTGGACTCACCTTGCTGGGACGACGGCATCGAAATCCTCTCTGCGACGCCTGATTGGGTTACCTTGATGGCCCGCTGCGATAGCGTCACGGCAGATCGTTTGGTCTATTTTCTTCAAGGGGCGAGAGAACCTATTCTTCCCGAAGCTGATCGCGAAGCTATTATTTACGCCTTTAGGGAGATTCTTCTTAACGCGATGGAGCACGGCGGCAAATTTGACCCCAGCCAATATGTGGAGATCTCGTTCCTCCGCACCCGTCGCGCTGTCGCGTGCCGCGTCAAGGACCCGGGTGAAGGCTTCTCGCTCGAAGAGGTTCGCCATGCTGCGATCAACAACCCGGCCGGAGATTTCTTTAGCCACATTGCGGTTCGCGAAGAACAAGGTCTTCGGCCGGGCGGCTTCGGCGTTATGATGGCAAAAAAGCTCGTCGATGAACTCATCTACAATGAACACGGTAACGACGTCTTGCTCGTCAAGTATGTCCATCCGGACTCTTCGTCTCGGGCGGTGACAGCGTAGCTACCTGCGTATCTCAGCTTTGCGTACTCCGGCCTGGCTTGTCCGCGTTTATCGCGACTAAACTCCTATCGGTCAGTGCGATTGCTCAATAGGAAATAGCCCTGCTGGTAGCCTTGCCCGCCCTCGCGCGGCGGCTATAATTTCAATATGTCCTGTCGTTTTTTCTTGTTGGGAACGCAACCGGCAGTGAACTGTGGGATCGCCCGCTAGCTGGAGGAGTGTCGATGTTCGGAAAGGGATCCATCGTCTCGCAGACGGCTATCTGCTGCCGGCTCGCGCTGGCCGCAATTCTGTCCGCCTCAGTGTTCTGTTCCGCGGAAGGCGCACCACGTGCTGCGCAGTCGCAGCAATTAGAGCAGGCCAGTTCCAAGTTTGTTGTTGACGACCTGCGAATTGATGGTGACGTTCACGATGTAGACTCTGTGCGGGCGCGAATTCTCAAGAATCTGGAAGGGCACGAATATGAGCGTCACCGCCGTTCGCTGGACGAAATCGGAGCCAAGATTCAGGCGGATTTCCAGGATCGTGGATACTTTAAGGTCGCACTTGACGATCTCCGGGGGCAGCCTCTCGACTCCGAAAAACGCCGCATGCTTGTCATCGTTCACATTGACGAGGGCGAACAGTATCAAACGGGGGACATCTCCATTGTGAGCGACGAACAAGCGCACTCCTTGTTGATTCCCGAGGAGGAATTGCGACAACAGTTTCACCTTCGCACCGGAGATTTGTTCAGTGCTCGTCAAGTTCGGAAGGGAGTTGAGGGAATGAGGCAACTCTACCTCGCTCATGGGTACTTGGACATGACGGCGACACCGGAGTTCTCGATCGACCCCAAAAACAGCTCGATTGCCAGCACGTGGCATGTGCACCAGGGAAATCAATACCACGTGGGAACCTTTGACGTCCGCGGCCTGGATGGCAGGACGAAGGCGCTCTTGAAAGGAGAGATGCGACCAGGGAGCCCATTCAATCAAACGCTGGCGAAACAGTTGTATGACCAAGGGAAGGCGGCCCTTGGCGCAAGCCTCGCCTTCGATTCGTTCGACGACGTCGTTAGTTTGACACCCCATAACGAGACGGGAACCGTGGACGTCCTGTTGGACTTTTCATCAAGCACACCCGTCTCGAATTGACGTTCCCTTCCACGAAGGACCAAACGCCCCTTAGCCACGTGGCGGCCTGAAACCCCTCACTTTGCCGATCCGTTGAGGAGTCTTCGGCGCACAATTGATCCACCAGCCCGACCGCGGGGAAAAAGAACTCAGGCGAAAACAACTAGTGGGCCCGCTAGGACTTGAACCTAGGACCTTGGGATTATGAGTCCCCTGCTCTGACCAACTGAGCTACGGGCCCGTAGCATCGGACCTTACACCGTACTTGGTCCGCAGCCTTCTGTCCAGCTTCTGGATCCTACGGCATCTTTTTGGGGATGCCGTCGGCCATAGAAGGTCGAGTGGCTTTTCAGAACATTGGGGTAGGCAAGCGAGCTGGTCCCAATCGCTGAAATCTCGTTGTCCCGCGAACAAGATTATCGTATGGTACAGAGTGGCTGGCTGTGATGGAACGTTGAGGCAACGCTGCGGGGGGTGTGGTGATTTCGCGAGTTCCCAGTAGTCTCGTTTTGCTAGCGTTTGTCTTGTTTGTGGTTCGTCCTGCCGTTGCCCAATCTCCTTTAGAGGACACTGGCAACAGTTCTGATGAATCGTCGAGCCTCTCTCCGCTCTCGGCTGTTGTGTCCCCGCTGTTGACCGATACTTCGCTGGGTTCCTCTGCATCGTACGTCCCACCGACGGAGGAACAAAAATTGCACGCCTTTGCATGGAACGCTCTGGGGCCGGTTGCCTTCGCCGGATCTGCGTTTGCGGCTGCCATCGATCAGGGATTCGATTTTCCGCACCAGTGGGGAAAGGGAGACGGTGGGTATAGCGACAGAGTAGCGAGTAATCTCGGGATCGGGCTCGTCACCGCTACCGTGCAATACTCACTGGCCGAGGCGTTTCACGAAGACACGGCGTACTATCGCTGCACGTGCGTGGGTTTTTTCCCACGTCTCTGGCATGCAGCCGTCTCGACGGTCGCCGCGCGTCATGGGGAGGACGGTGACATTTCATTCTCAGTCGCGCTGACGGCTTCGCCGTTTATTGGGACAATGACGGCCGCAACTACCTGGATCCCAAGCCACGACGGGTTCATCTTAGGATTTCGGATGGGCACTGACAATTTGCTCGGTCAGTTCGGCCAAAATGCTGCCCTCGAATTTCTATACGGTGGCCCGCGCACTCTGCTGGGCCGCATTCAGCATCGCTTTTTTAAGAAGGCTTTTGATTTCGATTCGAAATCCTGAGCTAACTCTGCGAGTCCATGTGCCCCTTTCTGTTTCTACTTCTCCCTTTTGAAAAGAAGCTCCAACCGCCGATGCAGATCGTCCACCGACCGATAGAGATCGCCCATTCCCTCTGTTTCTACAGTTACTTCCACACTTTGAAGGTCCAGGCAAAGGTCATTTGCAAGTTGCGTCGCGCGGCGGACGCGTTGTGCGGCTAGAGCAGGCAGGACCGCGTAGGGGTCTCCGGACTGCTCCCGCGCATCGACCCATTTCTGAACAGTCCAAGCGGTGTTACGAATGTGGTCCACCGCGTTGCGAAATTCGCTTAGCACTCGAGAGTCAAGATCGCCCGAGATGACCGAATGCTCCAACTCTTGCAGCTGAACAGTTATTTCCTGCAAACGCGCGGTTAACGACGATTTTGGTGCATCGTGCCCAGAAGCGGTCATGGAACGCCCTCCGTAATGGGGAGATCGCTTGAGACATTACAACTCTGCACCCCCGGAAGTACATAGGGGCTTTCCTGTGCTCGATGCGCGGGGACGGCAGGGGCTCCACAGCTTTCGAGGAATCCATGATCATCTGGCCCTAGAGATGGGCCGTTCCCCGCGATCCCTTGCTGGCTTGACCGTGGCCTGAAACCGGATCAGAATTGCCGAAACTGTTGGGAGGTGCTGCGATGACCACCCTCACCTGCCCTGATTGTGACCTTCCTGGCGACGGTGATTGTTCGGCTTGCCACGGAAGAGGCAAGACTCTCGGAGAGAGACTGCTCGGTACGGTCGCGGAACTTGTAGATGAATCGACTTGTTCGGCTTGCGGTGGCAGTGGTCACTGTCCGACCTGCGGCGGCATCGGAGAAATCGAAGTAGGCGGTGAAAGCGGATAAGCCACCCGCATCGAACCAATTCCGTGAGCGCCAGACGACCAACGATATAGCTCTCGAAGAAGGCTCCACCCCCTCCCCTCTCTGCTGCACTACACAGAGTCCCCTGGTCGGACTGTACGCGGGGGTTCCCTTCTTTCTACCAGTTAGCTTCTTTACGAAACGCTGGCGAGGCGGAAGACGTCGTACAGGACGAACTGATGGAGGCGTCGTTTCACCTTCCTCGCTGCGATTGAAGAGCACGGTCTTTGCGGTAGGCGGTGAACGAGCCGAACCGGAAGTGGAGAATAATCGTATGGGTGAAGCGTAAGATGCCTGAATGGACAGTCAAGCCGGCTCCTGACGAAACGTTAACTCAAACTCCACAATCCTCCGATACTCCACCGCCGAAGCGGCGCGCTCGGCGACGCAGTTGGGTGCGGGTAATCGCCGTGCTGCTGCTCCTAGCCGTCACGGGGTTTCTTTACTACCAACATGAGGCCGCGGAGCGCAATCAGCAGGCCAAAACCAATACCGCATCCAGGCCCATACCCGTACTGGCAGCCGCTGCCAGCCGAGGCGAGATGGGAATTTACGTCGAAGCTCTTGGCACTGTGACTCCCGTCTACACGGTGACCGTAACAAGCCGTGTGCAGGGTCAAATCATGGAAGTGTACTACCGCGAAGGACAGATGGTGCGAAAAGGAGACCCGCTGCTGGAGATCGACCCGCGGCCATATGAAGCTGCGGTCACCCAAGCGGAAGGGCAACTGGCGCATGATACGGCACTACTCAATGAAGCTCGTATCGATCTCGACCGGTACCGCACGGCGCTCAGTAGGAATGCGATTGCTCAGCAACAGGTCTACGATCAGGAACAAACGGTCAAGCAATATGAGGGTACAGTTCAGAACGACCAAGGCGCGCTGGACAACGCGAAGGTGAATCTGGCGTATTGCCACATCACCTCGCCGATCGATGGACGGGTCGGTCTGCGCCTGGTCGATCCCGGCAACATCGTTCAAGCCAACAGCACCACGGCGTTGGTAGTCATCACCCAGCTTCAGCCAATCACCGTGATTTTCAGCGTAGCCGAGGACTACCTGTCAGAAATCGAGCAGCAGCTGAGGCAAGGGCAAAAACTGAAGGTGGACGCACTCGATCGCACATTGGAAAAGACGATAACGACAGGGACGCTGCTGACGATCGATAACCAGGTCGATACCACAACGGGCACGGTGAAACTAAAGGCGATTTTCGATAACCATGACAACGCACTGTTTCCCAGTCAGTTTGTCAACGCGAAGCTTCTCGTCAAGACGGAGCAAAATGTGGTGCTCGTACCAACTCCAGCCATTCAGCGCAATTCACAACAGGCGTTTGTCTATCTCATCGGGAAGGATCAAACAGCGACGGTGAAAAATATTACGGCCGGTTCGAGCGATGGCAACTTTACAGCGGTCGAAGGGATCCAGCCGGGCGACGTGGTAGCCATCAATGGTTTCGACAAGCTACAGGATGGCATCAAAGTGGAAGTACGCAGCGGACCAAGGAACCAGAAAGGGAGCTCGAGCACCGCAAGCGGAGACCAGGCCCCATGAGTCCGTCCCGGACGTTCATTCTCCGGCCTGTTGCAACTTCTTTGTTGATGGCAGCGATTCTGCTAGTGGGGTTTGTCGCGTACACCCAGCTGCCGATTTCAGCCCTCCCGGAAGTGGATTACCCGACCATTCAGGTCGTCACGTTTTATCCCGGAGCCAGCCCCGACGTAATGGCTTCGGCCGTGACAGCACCGCTCGAGCGACAGTTTGGCGAGGTCCCGGGACTGAGCCAGATGACCTCGACCAGCTCCGATGGAAGCTCGGTCATCGTGCTGCAATTCGAACTCAGTCTGAACATCGACGTCGCCGAACAAGAGGTACAGGAGGCCATCAATGCGGCCCAGACGTATCTGCCTCCCGATCTGCCCACGCCGCCCATTTACAGCAAGACCAATCCGGCCGACACACCTGTCCTGACGCTGGCGCTGACCTCCAACACGATACCGCTTTCGCAAGTCGAGGATCTGGCAGACACGAGGCTGGCCCAAAAAATTTCGCAGCTGCAGGGCGTGGGCCTGGTAAGCATCAGCGGAGGCCAGAAGCCGGCCGTTCGCGTGCAGGTCAATCCGACGCTGTTGTCATCCTACGGCATTAATCTCGAAGATGTGCGCGGCGCGCTGCAACAGACCAGCATCGATCTGGCCAAGGGAAACTTCGACGGTCCACGCCAGGACTATCAAATCGACGCGAATGACCAGCTGAAGACCAGTGCCGATTTCCGCTCCATCGTAGTCGCCTACCGCAACGGTGCGCCGGTTCTGTTGTCGGATGTAGCGACGGTGGTGGACAGCGCCGAAAACGTGCGACAGGCCGCGTGGATGAACACCACCCCTGCCGTGATCGTCAACATCCAACGCCAACCTGGAGCGAACATCATCCAAGTGGTGGACCGCATTCAGAGACTTTTGCCGATTCTGCGGGTGAATCTGCCGGCCTCGGTGCACGTTTCCATTCTGACGGACCGTACCACGACGATTCGGGCATCGGTTAAAGATGTTGAATTTGAACTGATGCTGACGGTGGCTCTCGTGGTGATGGTGATCTTTCTATTCCTTCGCAGCCTGTCGGCAACGATTATCCCGAGTGTCGCCGTACCTCTGTCTTTGATCGGCACGTTCGGTGTGATGTATCTAGCGGGGTACAGCCTGAACAACCTAACCTTGATGGCACTCACGATTTCGACCGGCTTTGTTGTCGACGACGCCATCGTGATGATCGAAAACATCGCGCGTTTCATCGAAGAGGGAGACAAGCCTCTCGAGGCAGCGTTGAAGGGATCCGAACAAATCGGATTCACGATCATTTCGCTGACGATTTCGCTGATTGCTGTGTTGATCCCGTTGCTTTTCATGGGAGACATCGTGGGGCGGCTGTTCCGCGAGTTCGCGGTCACGCTCGCGGTCACCATTTTGGTATCGGCAGCCGTTTCGCTAACCCTGACCCCCATGATGAGCGCGCGGTTGCTCAAGCGCACGCCGCGGGATCAACAGGGTAGGTTTTTTAGAGCGTCCGAGCGCGTGTTCGACAAGGTGATTGAGGCCTACGGAAAAAGCCTTCAATGGGTCTTGCAATATCAGACCACAACTCTGCTGGTAGCGGTTGGGACACTCGTCCTTACGATTCTGCTCTACGTGATCGTGCCCAAAGGTTTCTTTCCGGTGCAAGACACCGGAATCATTCAAGGCTTCTCGCAGGCGCCCCAGACGATATCGTTCACTGCCATGTCCGAGAGGCAGCAAGCCCTGGCCAAAATCATTCTGGAAGACCCTGCCGTCGAGAACCTTTCCTCCTTCATTGGAGTGGATGGCACAAACACGACGCTCAACAGCGGCCGTATTCTGATTACCCTGAAACCGCTCGAACAGCGCAAAATCAGCGCCTCCGATATCATCCGCCGCCTTCAGCCGAAACTCGAGCAGGTCCAAGGCATCACGCTCTACATGCAACCGGTTCAAGATCTGACCGTGGAGGACCGCGTCAGCCGAACGCAGTATCAATACACGTTGGAAGATCCCGACCAAAATGAGTTGAACACTTGGGCGGCCAGGTTCGTGCAGAAGCTCCAGGGGCTGCCGGAGCTCACCGACGTCGCCACCGACCAGCAAACATCGGGATTGGCTGCGTCGCTGGTGATCGATCGGGTAACTGCTTCCCGAATGGGCATCACACCAGAAATCATCGACGAAACTTTATACGACGCCTTCGGGCAACGCCAAATTTCGACAATCTACACGCAACTCAATCAGTACCACGTCATTCTAGAAACCTTACCCGAATTCCAACAAAATCCTGACAAGTTGCACGACATTTACGTTCGCTCGGCGACCGCACCGACCTCCCCTTCTTCACCCAACGCGTCATCGGTTCTATCTTCCGGACCGACCGCCGGCACTTCGGGGCCCGCTGCCAACACGACCGTTACTTCCTCCACTCTGCCGGTGGTGACGAGCATCAACGGCGCGGCCGTGCCGCTGAGCACGTTCGCTCATTTCGAGAACACCAGCGCCCCGCTGGCGATCAATCACCAGGGCCAATTTCCCGTCGTCACCATCTCGTTCAATCTGGCGCCTTATGCATCGCTGGGCGAAGCGACAAAAGCCATCGAGAAGGTCCAAAGGGAACTGGGAATGCCGTTGAGCGTTCAGGGTGCATTTCAGGGAACGGCGGCTTCGTTTCAGGCCTCGCTGTCGAGTGAGCCTCTGCTGATTCTCGCGGCGCTGGTAACGGTGTACATCGTGCTCGGCGTGTTGTATGAGAGCTACATCCATCCGATTACGATTCTGTCGACCTTGCCATCGGCCGGCGTCGGTGCGATTTTGGCCCTGCTCCTGTGCCGCTCCGAACTGAGTGTCGTCGCCCTGATCGGGATCATCCTGCTGATTGGAATCGTGAAGAAGAACGGCATCATGATGATTGACTTCGCACTGGAAGCCGAAAGGAAGGAGGGTAAGAATTCGACCGACGCCATCTACCAAGCCTGTCTGCTTCGCTTCCGCCCGATCATGATGACAACCATGGCCGCGCTGCTCGGCGGGCTGCCTTTGGCGCTCGGCTCGGGAATCGGTTCGGAATTGCGCCGCCCTCTGGGAATTGCCATGGTCGGCGGCCTGCTGGTGAGCCAAGTGCTCACGCTCTACACAACGCCGGTGATTTACATCTACTTCGATCGCCTGGCTTCTCGACTCTCGACAGGTCGCGCCCGGCCGATCGGCGCCGAAGCCCTATCCCCGGATTCGCTATGAATATATCTGCGCCCTTTATCCACCGGCCCGTGGCGACGACCTTGCTTACCATTGGCATCGCTCTGGCGGGGGCCGTGGCCTTCCGGTTTCTTCCGGTTTCGCCGCTTCCCCAAATCGATTTCCCCACGATTTCAGTATCGGCGGGTCTGCCGGGTGCAAGCCCCGAGATCATGGCTTCCTCGGTCGCTACGCCCCTGGAGCGACAGTTCGGACGCATTGCCGGCATCACGGAGATGACGTCGGCCAGCTCGATCGGCAGCACCAGTATCACGATTCAGTTCGATTTGACACGCAACATCGACGGCGCCGCGCGGGATGTTCAGGCCGCGATCAATGCGGCGCGGAGCTATCTACCGATCAATCTTCCCGCCAACCCCACCTACAGAAAGGTCAACCCCGCCGATTCGCCCATCATGGTTATCGGGTTGACGTCCGATATCTACGATCGCGGGCATCTGTACGACGCGGCTTCCTCGATCATGCTACAGAGAATTTCGCAGGTCCCGGGGGTTGGCCAGGTGACGGTGGGCGGCAGCTCGCTTCCGGCCGTGCGCGTCGAGCTGAATCCGACGCAACTAAACAGCTACGGCCTCGGCCTGGCCGACGTAGCCAACGTGTTGGCAGCTCAGAACTCCAATTTGGCGAAAGGGCAGCTCTCGGACGGTTTGACGAGCCGCGACATCCTCGCAAACGACCAGCTCCTCCATGCCGACTTCTACAAGCCTCTGATCGTGGGCTATCACAACGGAGCTGCGATCAAGCTATCCGACGTGGCCGACGTGCGGGATTCCACACAAAACATACGCAATTCGGGATACGTAAACGGAAAACCCTGTGTCAACCTCATCATTTCGCGGCAGCCGGGCGCGAATATTATCGATACGGTTCGCCGAATTCAACAAGCGATGCCTTCGCTGAAGGCTTCGATCCCCGCAGGCATCGATATGACGACCGTAGTCGATCGGACCACCACGATTCGGGCCTCGGTAGCAGAGGTCGAACGCACGCTGGTCATCTCGATTTCCTTGGTGATTTTGGTAGTTTTTGTTTTTCTTCGCAATCCGCGCGCAACCATGATTCCCAGCGTGGCCGTGCCGGTTTCTCTGATCGGAACGTTCGCGGTCATGTATTTGTGTCACTACAGTATTGACAATCTTTCCTTGATGGCCCTCACGATCTCCACCGGTTTTGTCGTCGATGACGCGATTGTGGTCATCGAGAACGTAACACGTTATCTCGAGCAGGGCCTCAGCCCCATGGCAGCAGCCCTGAAAGGAGCACAGGAGATCGGGTTTACGGTGCTCTCGATCAGCCTTTCGCTCATTGCCGTGTTCATTCCGATTCTTATGATGGGAGGAATTGTCGGGCGGCTGTTCCGGGAGTTTGCTGTCACGCTTTCCGTGGCGATTCTGGTTTCGCTGCTCGTTTCGCTCACCACGACTCCGATGATGTGTTCCCGGTTACTGGCTCACGAGCGGCCCGAGGAACATAACCGTTTATATCGAGCCAGCGAGAAGGCCTTCGACTGGGTGTTGAGCCTGTACGAGCGAACGCTGGGGTGGGTACTAAACCACGCCGCGCTAACTTTGACGGTGCTGCTGATTACCATCGCGGTGAACGTTTATTTGCTGATTATTGTGCCCAAGGGATTTTTCCCACTGCAGGACAATGGAATCATTCAGGGTGGCATTCGCGGTGAGCAGGACATCTCCTATCAGGCGATGGATCAAATCACTAAGCGTGTGGTCGACATTATTCGAGCCGATCCGGCCGTGGCCAACGTGATGGCCTTTACCGGCGGCGGGCAGACGAATCAGGTCGGCGGAGCTACGAATTCAGGAAATGTTTTCATCGGCTTGAAGCCGCTGAACCAGCGGAAGCTGACCTCGAGCCAGGTGATCGATCGTCTGCGGCCGAAATTGAACACGTTGATTGGCGCACGAGTGGTTCTGCAGGCCGGTCAGGATTTGCGGATCGGGGGTCGGCAAAGCAACGCACAATATCAATATACGATTCAAAGCGACAACGTGAGCGATTTGGTCCAATGGGGGCCGAAGCTGTTCGCCCAGATGAAGAAACTCAAGCAACTCAGAGACGTCGATACGGACCAACAGAACAGCGGTCTGGAAGCCTTCCTCACCTACGATCGCCCAACCGCCGCGCGAATGGGAATTACGCCCCAGCTGATCGATCAGACCTTGTACCAAGCGTTCGGACAGGCACTCGTCTCGACGATGTACACTCCTCTCAACCAATATTATGTCGTCATGGAGGTCGCGCCGCAGTATTGGCAAGACCCGAAAAGCCTGAAGGACATCTATGTCCACCCGGAGACCGGCGGAGAGGTTCCGCTGAGCGCGATCACACATTACCAGCCGACCACTGCTGCGCTCGCGGTCAATCATCAAGGCCAATTTCCTTCTGTCACCGTGTCGTTCAATCTGGCGCCGGGCGTGGCTCTGAGCGAAGCGTCGGCAGCGATCAATCGGATGGAACAGACCATGGGCATGCCAGACACGATTCACGCCATGTTTTCCGGAACACTGCAAGCCTACCAGGCTTCTCTCGCCACAGAGCCGATGCTGATCGTTACCGCGCTCTTGGCCGTCTACATCGTTCTTGGCATCCTCTATGAAAGCTGCATCCACCCGATCACCATTCTGTCGACGTTGCCTTCGGCCGGTGTGGGTGCCGTCCTGGCTTTGATGGTCTTTCGCACAGACCTCAGCGTGATTGCGCTCATCGGCATTGTTTTGTTGATCGGCATCGTGAAAAAGAACGCCATCCTGATGATCGATTTCGCCCTGGCGGCCGAACGAAACGAAGGTAAGAGTTCGAAGCACGCCATTTATCAGGCTTGCTTGCTGCGCTTCCGTCCCATTTTGATGACGACGATGGCCGCCCTGCTCGGTGCTTTGCCGCTGGCACTGGGAACCGGCGTCGGCTCCGAGTTGCGACGGCCGCTCGGAATCACCATCGTCGGCGGGTTGATTTTCAGTCAGATGCTCACGCTCTACACAACGCCCGTCGTATACCTCTACATGGACCGTCTCAGCCTATGGTGGCAGAGTTCGCACCCGAAGCAGATGACCGCGGCGCCCGAGGGGACCGATTAGCCTATGAGAATGGTTCCCCACCCCTTGGCTATCCGAGCCTCTCTTCTGGCTGCTGTCGCGGCCGCTTTCCTGGTGGGGGGCTGCAACGTCGGGCCGAAGTATCACACGCCGACCACGCAGGTTCCCGCCGCCTATAAGGAAGTAACGCCGGAAAGCGCTAAGGATATCGCCAATTGGAAGGCTGCTCAGCCGAGCGACGAGGTCATTCGTGGAGACTGGTGGGAAATCTTCAACGATCCCGAGCTAAGCGCGCTGGAAGGAGAGGTGAACGTTTCCAACCAGTCGATCGCTTCGGCGGCGGCCAGCTATCTGGCAGCACGAGCCATGGTGAAACAGGCACGATCTCAGTTCTATCCGACCGTCACCACGACTCCTTCCATTACCGGGGAGCGCCAATCGTCAACTCTGACCGAGTTTAACGAGAGCGGTGTGGGCGGAACCGGCAAAAATGCGACCGGTGCGTATGCAGACTACTCCCTACCGTTCGATGCGACCTGGGTGCCTGACCTATGGGGAAAAATCCGCAATACGGTCAATTCCAGTGCCGTGGGAGCGCAGGCCAGCGCCGCCGATCTCGCCAATACCAAGCTGAGCATGCAGGCCGAAGTGGCTGAAGATTATTTTCAGCTTCGCTCCCAAGACGCACTGAAGCAGTTGCTCGATGCCACCGTTCAGGCGTACCAGCAGTCTCTCGATTTGACGAAAGCGCTCTACGAAACCGGCATCGACAGTGACGAGCCTGTGGCGCAGGCGGAAACGCAGCTCGAGACCACACAGGCGCAAGCCACCAATGTCGGCATTCTGAGATCGCAATACGAGCACGCCATCGCCACGCTGGTCGGACAGCCCGCATCAACCTTTTCGATTCCCATGAAGGCCTTGAGTGCCACCCCGCCGCCGATTCCCTTTGGCGTGCCGTCCGAGCTTCTGGAGCGACGACCCGATATCGCGGCATCCGAGCGTCTGGTCGCACAGGCCAACGCACAAATCGGCATCGCGCGGGCAGCCTATTTCCCCACCCTCACGCTCAGCGCTTCGGGAGGGTTTCAGTCCTCTTCGATTATCGATTGGTTCACTTGGCCGAGTCGTTTCTGGTCCGTAGGTCCGAGCCTAGCAGAAACGATTTTCGATGCAGGTTTACGCAAAGCGACCGTCGAGCAGTATCGCGCTCAATACGACGAGACGGTAGCCAACTATCGACAGACGGTGTTATCCGCTTTTCAGCAGGTAGAGGACAACCTGGCTGCGCTGCGCATTCTATCCAAGGAGATTGAACAGCAGGTGGTTGCGATCAATTCCGCGCAAAGGTATTTAAACATCGCCATGGACCGATACAAGTTGGGGATCGACCCCTACCTCAACGTGATCAGCGCCCAAACCTCGCTGCTGAGCAACCAACAAACGCTCGTGAACCTCCAGCAGCAGCAAATCACCGCCAGTGTGCAGCTGGTAGAGGCGCTCGGTGGTGGCTGGACGCGGGCCCAACTCCCATCACCCGGGCAATAGCTTGTCGTCATTCGCCCATCGCATAAGCTGATCGACGCTCCGTCGCAGGCTCGGAACGAGCCTAGAGCCGCGCATTTGGTTACCGATACGTACCCGGCGAAAGCTGTACTCGACCCCGTCGAAGTGCGAGTGCTACCCTTGATTTTTACCCCTGGAGGAGCCCTTGGGCGGGTCCATGCCATCGGAAGAGGCCGGAACACAGAAGCGCCGGAGCACGCGCATCGTGCAAGCCATGCCGATCACGGTTTCCGGCGTTGACGCCCTCGGCCAGCCCTTCAAGGAACGCACTACCACGGTCATGGTCAACTGCCATGGCTGCAAGTACCAGTCGAAGCATTATGTTCCGAAAAACAACGTCGTGTCGCTCGACATTCCGCGTCCGGAGCCTTCCCTGCCTCCGCGAACCGTTCAGGGACGCGTGATCTGGGTTCAGCGGCCCCGAGCGGTGCGCGAGCTTTTTCAGATTGGTCTCGAATTCGACACCGCGGGAAACGTATGGGGGATTGCGTTTCCTCCGGAGGATTGGTTTCCCTACCCTGGCGACGAGCCACCGGCCGCGCCGACCGCACCGGCGGGAGGGGAAACACCCGCGCCAGCGTTCCTCGGGATCCCAGCCGGCCAGCCCGCAGCATCGGAAAGCAAAATCTCCCTGGTGCCGACCGCTGCCACGCCCGACGCACAACTGGCGGCCGCGCGACAGACGGCTAAGATCGTTGCCGAAGCCAAGGAGGCCCTGGAAAAGACACTCCATCGCAGCGCGCAATCAGCGATCAACGAGGAAATGACTGTCGTTCGGCAGCAGCTAGACGCGCAGCTTCATGACGCCGTCGAACGCGCCATCAAGCTCTCGATGGAGCGAGTCTCCGAATCTGCTTCGAAAAGACTCATTCAGCAGGCCACCGAACGCACCGCGGCCATTGTTGAGCAGGCGCGCAAGACGAACGAAGAGAGCGCCGCGCAACTGGACGTCAAAATCCGAGAAGCAGTCGATGGCGCCGTTCGACAGGCGGCACAGCAAGCGGCCGAGCAGGCCACACAGCAAGCGACGGCGCAAAACCTGAAACAGGCTGTCGAAGAAGCTGTCGAACGCATCGTTGGGCAGCGCGAAGCCGCGATGCCGTCGCTCGGCATACTTTCCTCGCCCGAAGCCGCGAAACAGCACCTGGAAACTTGGAAAGCCAGCCTGGAAGACACGGCTCAAACCATCCGCAGCCGGAGTCTGGAACAGACCGAGGACGACGTCACAGCGGCCCGGCAACGCTGGCACGACCAGTTCGAAGTCACCATGACGGGTGCGTTGGAAAGCATCCGCGAAAGGTTCGCCGAAACCTCCCAAGCGGCGCTCGCACAGACCGAACAGGATATGGCTCAGCGGCAAGCGAGCCTGCGCGAGTCGCTCGATTCGGCGCTTGGACAGGCGCAGACAAAGGTCGATTCCTTCGGTGCCGGCCTTGAGCAGCAGCGTAGGGCGACCGAAAAAACGCGCATCGAGATCGAGGAGGCCGGTCGCTCGACGCTTGAACAAGCTCGACAGAAGCTGGTGGAAATGCTTTCTGTACAACAGGAGGAAGCCGAGCGGCGCGCCGAGCAGGCGCTGACACAGCGGATCGAGAACCTGGAACCGACCCTCCAGAAGTCGGCGCAAAGGACGATGGAGGCCTTCTCAGGGGAGTTCCAGCAGACACTGGCGCCAAGGCTCGACGCCGCACGGCAGACCGCGGCCGAACTAGACCGTACTCGCGACGCGGCCAGCGAGCTCCAAGAAAAAATTCGCACACAGGTCGAGCGGGCTTTCGATCAGGCGGCTGCGATCGAAACGACTCTGCGCGAACAGGCCGAAAAAGTCTCGCAGCAGGCCGCACAGGCCGAAGCAGCGGTACGCGAGAGGGTGCACCACGCTTCGCAACTGGCCTTAGAGGAATCCCTCGAGCGCTTCCGACAGGAATCGGGAAAGCTGCCGGCCGAGTTCGAGCAATCTTGCCGCGCGGCGCTGGCCAGGGTGGAAGCCGAGCTGGAACAAAAGAGCACCGAAGCGCAGCACGACACCTACGAAGCGCTTTCCAAAGCCGCCGACTGGTACCAGAAGAAGGCGCAAACGACGATGCAATCGGCACTCGAAAAGGCGGTCGAGCAATCGACGGCATCGCTGCGCGGACGCGCCGCTGAAATCTCAAGCCTCGTCGCATCGGAGCTGGATCACTACCGCCGGTCGTATGTCCAGCACAGTCAGGCGGAGATCGAGGACGCCGCAAAGGAAATCGTCGAACGCGAGCGTGGGCGGATCGCCGAATCTGCCGAAACGGCGCAAGCCACCTTCTCTGATGCCGTCGACCGCGTGACGGGAAACTCAATGCGCCGGTTCGAAGACGCCTCGCAACAGGCGCTCGAAAAGGCGCGTTCGGACCTCGAATACACCCGCGAAACGTCGCTCACCGAATTTCAGAAAACACTGGATGAGCGAGTGGCCCAGGGCGTTGAGCAGGCCCAAATATTGCTGCAATCGCAGCTCGGGCCCGTGGTGGAAGCTTGGGAAGCCAAGCACCAACAGCAGCAGAGGGAGTGGCTCGAACAAGTGAAGAAATCAGCCGATGAGTCGATCGAGCAGTACAAGACTCGCCTGGAAAACGCCTCCAATTCATGGCTGCTCGCCTCAGCCACGACTCTTGGGCAGCATTCGCAGGCCGTGCTCGACACTCTTGCCAAGTCCGCAGAGAAACGGATGCGCGCGGCGATTGCGGAAGTCCTGGCCGGCATGGGTGACACACTGAAAAGCCGGCTGCTGGGAATTTCCACAAACTTCAGTG
Source organism: Candidatus Acidiferrales bacterium (assembly GCA_035622155.1). GTDB lineage: Bacteria > Acidobacteriota > Terriglobia > Acidiferrales > UBA7541 > Palsa-295. Next base: position 42,665 of record DASPVW010000001.1, on the reverse strand, counting down.
CCGAGGATGACGAAGGCGTTCCGCCGAAAAAGAAATAGCTCTCCTTCATCATTCTGCAGGAGGAGGGGCTTCTGGTTGCTGGGCACGAGCCGGTATAATCGCTTGGATGGCAAACCAAGCCTATCTGAGTGTTTGCTGCAAAGAATTTTCCGAGGGCTGGATCCTAGAGCACTTCCGAGATTTTCTCCAAACCGTTCCCTTCTCCGCTGCAAGACCTGGTCTCACACATCTGGTTATCCGGGCAGTGGACGATTCACAACCGCCCCTGCTGGAACAGGATCTGCGTCTCGCATCGCTGGGCGTGACCGAAGTTGTCGAGATCGCTCGAGAACAGCTTCACACCGATTGCTCCTATGAGGTCGGATGCTTCTGGGATCTCGCCACGATCGATCCGGTCTCCGGCGAACCGACGGTGGGGCCGCAGCCGCTGGGAATCATTTGCCGGGGCGAGGATTACGAAGGCGGGCTGTGGCGCGAGCGCGGGCATTTGGAAGCGCAGCTGGGGTTCGAACATCTGTTCACCGGACACGCCGGCCTGTTGGGCGTCCAGCAACCTGCGAATACCGAGCCGCAGAGCCCGGAGGAGGCTCGTTTTCTCCAGACCATGGCCTGGCCGGAGAACCTCGACCAATATCAGAAAAGGACGCGCGACAACATTCGCCAACTTCTTAACTGGGTCCGGCGAATCGAAAAGGCCGTTCCGGTCGAGCGCGCCTGGCTGTGGTCGGAAGGCGAAGAGAACTTCGAAGCGCGCCTGGAGGAAATCGTCGCGGCACGCTAGGCCAGAACGCCTCTTTCGCTCGCCCAGGCGACGCGATAAGATCGCAGGGATTTCATCTCGAATGGGTGCGAGGGCGCCACGCCGAATGAACCTTGCCTGTCGAAGCTGGAACAAAACCGGTAGCCGGATCAAGGCCCATCGCGTCTAATACTCGCCGATGAGTGCCATCGCACAACCCGCTGCCACAAGCGCAGCGCGGGCTGAACCAAGGCCCTCGGGCTGGGACAACCTAAAGCCTCTGCTTCCCTACGTGGCGCGCTACAAGGGCATGGTCACGCTAGGCCTGGTCCTAGATGCCCTGATGGGCATCGTCGGCGCCCTGCCACAGCTGGTGCAGGGAATCATCACGGATTGCCTAAGCGGACTGCCACAGCCTCTGACCACGCTGGCCGGAACGGCGCGGCGCATCCTTTGGCCACTGCTTAAGTACTACGCTCCGGTCAACCGCCGCGCTCTGGGCATCTACTGCCTGACCATCGTCGGCGCGATGATCATCAAGGGAATCTTCTCGTTCTGGACGCGGTGGATTCTCATCGGCGTGTCGCGCGAAATCGAATATGACTTGCGGAATGATTTGCTGGCCCGTCTGGTGCGGCTCGATTCGGAATTCTACGCCCGAAACCGCACGGGCGACCTGATGTCCCGCGCGACAAACGACCTGAATGCGGTTCGGATGGTGCTCGGTCCTGGCATCATGTACACCGCCACGACAATTGCGACTGCCGTGGTCTCGCTGTTTTTCATGCTGAAGCTTTCCGCTGGGCTCACGCTTTGGGTGCTGCTGCCAGTGCCGTTTGTGGTGTTGGCCGTGTACTACTTCGGCAGAATCATTCATCGGCTTTCCGAGCGCATTCAGGCGGCGCTGGGAGTGCTTTCGACTCGCGCTCAGGAAAATCTCACTGGTGTCCGTGTGATTCGCGCCTACGCGCAGGAGAAATCGGAAATCGCCCTGTTCGATCAGGCCAATCGTGACTACGTGGACCGCAATATCCAACTGATCAGTTCCTGGAGTCTGTTTTTTCCGGCGCTGACAGCCCTGATCGGCGTGAGCTTTGTGATCCTGCTTGGGGCTGGCGGAGTGCGGGTTATCGACCGCAGCGTCTCGATCGGCACGCTGTGGTCCTTCTTCACCTTTCTCATGATGTTGGTCTTCCCGATCATCGCGCTCGGATGGGTAACTAACATTTTTCAGCGTGGGGCAGCCTCAATGGGTCGGCTGAGCTACATCTTGAACGCAGACCCCAGAATCTCGGACGCTCCGGCCGTGGCCACGGGCCACGGGGCACTGGAAGGCCGCTTCGGTCCGGAGATCGAGTTTCGACGCCTCACGTTTGCCTATCCGACCAGCCCCAGAGACGGTGCCGGGCCACCCGTGCTACAGGACATCAACTTGCAAATTCCGACTGGCTCGACGCTGGCGATCATCGGCCCTACCGGTAGCGGCAAGTCGACACTGGCCGCATTGATCGCCCGGCTCTGGGAGGCTCCCGAGGGAACGCTTTTGATTGGTGGCCGCCCGATCCGTGAGTATCCGCTCGAGGAGCTCCGCCAGGCTATCGGCTATGTGCCGCAGGATACGTTTCTATTTAGCGAGACGCTGGCCGGGAATATCGCCTTCGGTTTGAAGGGGGCTTCGGAAGAGGTCATCGCCGAGGCCGCCGATATTGCCTGTCTTTCCGGTGACATTGCGGGCTTTCCGCAGCGTTACGCCACGATGGTTGGCGAGCGGGGCATCACTCTTTCGGGCGGCCAGAAACAGCGTACGTCCCTGGCGCGTGCCATTGCCCGACGACCCCGCATCCTCATCCTCGATGACGCCCTCTCGAATGTGGACACAGAGACGGAGGAGCACATTCTGCGTGGGTTGCGCGAGGTCATCCACGGGCGCACAACGATTTTGATTGCCCATCGGATTTCGACGGTAAAGGATGCGGACCAGATCATCGTATTGCGGGGAGGCCGCATCACCGAGCGCGGAACGCACGAACAGCTGCTGGCACTAGGCGGATACTACGCCGACTTGTACCAAAAGCAGCTTCTAGAAGAAGAGCTGGCACGCGAATGAGTGATTTTCGCGAGGAAGAGAAGTTAGGAAAGCTCTACGACACGCGCCTGACGCACCGGCTGACGAAATATCTGCGGCCGTATCGCTGGCAAGTGATCTTGGCTGTGTCCATGAGCCTGGCCGTCGCTGGCATGGATATCCTCGGCCCGTACCTGTTCGGTCGGGGCGTGGATCACTACGTCATTCCCGGCATGCGTGGCGAGATACTACGCCACGGCGCGATTGTCGGCCTGTCACTGATCGCGTTGGCATACCTCGCCTCCATCCTGGCGAGCTTTGCGCTGCAATACGTTCAAGTTCGGATCATGCAGTCGGTCGGCCAGCAAACGATGTACGACCTGCGTAAGGAGATCTTTGAACATTTGCAAGGGCTGCCGATGAGTTTCTTCGACCGAAGCCCCGTCGGCCGGCTGGTGACCCGATGCACGACGGATGTGGATGCCTTGAATGACCTGTTTGCCACGGGCGTGGCCGCGATGCTCAACGATTTTGTGTTTATCTTTGGGCTGGCGGTCGTGCTGATCAAGTGGCGCCCGTTCCTCGGTCTGGTAACCCTTTCGCCGTTGCCGTTGATGATTCTGGTCACGTATTTTTTCCGCAACCATGTGCGCGACGCCAATCGCCGCATCCGCACGGCTATTGCGCGGATCAACGGATTCTTGCAGGAACACATCAGCGGCATGGCCGTCGTGCAGCTCTTCAACCGTGAGCCGAAAGCGCGGACCCAATTCGCGGAGCTCAATCGCGTCCACATGGAAGCGTACAAGGATGCGATCGACGCTTTCTCCTATTTCTACCCGTCGGTTGAATTTTTGAGCCTGTCCGGTGTTGCGCTGCTGTATTGGACCGGTGGGGTGCGGGTGATTGCCTCAACCTTCACAATCGGCATGTTGATTTCCTTCATCCAGTATGCGCAGCGTTTCTTCCGGCCCATCCAGGATTTGAGTGAAAAATTCAACATCCTCCAGGCCGCCATGGCCGCTTCCGAGCGCATCTTCTCGTTGCTCGATGAGCCCGTCACCATCGCTTCGGCTTCCACCCGCCAAACGCTTCGCCCACCGCGCGGCGAGATCGAATTTCGCAACGTGTGGTTCGCTTATCACGGAGGAGCGGCACCGAAGGAAGAAGATTGGGTCCTGCGTGACGTATCTTTCCGGGTCGAACCCGGGCAGACGCTCGCCATTGTGGGCCATACGGGCGCGGGCAAGACCACGATTATTCAGCTTCTGTTGCGCTTTTATGAAATCCAGCGGGGCCAGATCCTGCTCGACGGCGTGGACATTCGCGAAATGGATTTACAGGACCTGCGCCGGCTGTTCGGAATCGTGCTGCAGGATCCGTTCCTGTTTACCGGTACGCTCGAAGCCAACGTACGGCTGGGAACGGAATGGATCGATCGCGCCGCCACGGAGAGCGCTTTGCGGGAGGTCGGGCTGGGCCCCTTCCTTGAGTCGCTGGCCAAGGGAGTCGATACGCCGGTTACCGAGCGGGGCGGCACCCTTTCGGTCGGCCAGCGGCAACTTGTCAGCTTCGCGCGCGCGCTCGCACACAATCCGCAGTTTCTAATTTTGGACGAGGCCACCTCGAGCGTTGACACCAAGACAGAGTTGATGATTCGCGAAGCTCTCGATCGCCTGCTCATGGGACGTACAGCCGTCGTCATCGCGCACAGGTTGAGTACCATCCAGCACGCGCATCGCATCCTCGTATTTCATAAGGGCCGTTTGCGCGAACAAGGCTCACACCAGGAATTGCTGGCGCTGCGCGGCATCTACTACCGCCTCTACCAACTGCAGTACAAGGAGCAGGAGCTCGCCATGCCGCTGCCTGGTTCGGCACCGGGATTTCAGCCTTTGCCGGCCGATGACTGATCGGCGGCTGTGCGCGAGCCACCATCCGGTTTGCCAGAGTCGCAACCGCTAGCATGACGCAGATCTTGATCTCCGCCGGAGAGGCATCCAGCGATATGTACGCGGGACGGCTCGCAACGGCGCTGCGCGCCCGCACTGGGGCCACGCTGTTCGGCATGGGCGGCCCGCGCATGGCCGAAGCGGGCGTCGAGTTGATCGCGGACTACCACGATGTCGCCGTCGTTGGCATTACGGAGGTGCTGCACAAAATTCCGGCCGTAGTGAAGGTGCAGCGACGTTTGGCGCGCGAAGCGGTCAGGCGGCGCGCCTCTCTGGCCATTCTGATCGACTCGCCGGGAACGCATTTAGGTGTCGCTCGGCGGCTGAAGCAGCATGGCATCGCGGTGGGCTACTTTATCGGTCCACAGGTGTGGGCTTGGCGCCGAGGTCGTGTGAGGATTGTCAAGCGCCTCGTCAATCGGATGGTGGTGATCTTTCCTTTCGAGGAGAAAATTTATCGCGAGGTGGGCGTGCCGGTTGATTTTGTGGGGCATCCTCTCACCGATGTGGTTCGTCCCACGATGAGCCGCGATGAATTTGCGCGCCTACATGGACTCGACCCGGAGCGGCTGGTCGTGGCGCTGTTGCCGGGCAGCCGCCACAGCGAAATCGCGCATCATTATCCGCAGATTCTCGATGCTTGCGAACTCCTGGCGCGCGAGCTCAAGCCGCTGGGCGGAGTTGAGTTCGTGCACGTTGCCGCCCCCGGTCTGAGCCCTGAACGTTTCATCGCCTGGGGCGGACGCCCGGCCGTCCCAATCAAGCGCATCGAAGCAGGAGCCTACGACGCGCTCGCGTCGGCTGACTGCGCCATCATCGCGAGCGGGACCGCGACCATCGAAGCCGCCTTGCTGGGAACACCCATGGTGGTGATCTACCGGGTCGGTGCCCTGACGGCGGCGATCGCTCGGCGTATGATGCACACGCCTTTTATCAGCATGGTGAATCTCATCGCCGGGCGGCGCGTGGTTCCCGAGCTCGTTCAGGACGATTTCACACCGGCGGCCGTCGCCGCACAGGTTCGATATCTCCTGGAGTCGGCTGAGGGCCGCGAGCGAATGAGGTCAGGGCTCGCGGAGGTTCGAGCCAAACTGGGCTCGGGCGGTGCCATCGAGCGCGCGGCGGGCATTTTTGCCCAAATGCTTTGATCGGGGCCCGGCGGGCAACTGCCCGTGCTTATCTGGTATCCTAAAAAGACGCGGGCAGTCGAGCATCGGTGAGAGGATTCGATTGGCTCAGGTGTATCGATCGTATCTCGTTTTGGTCATATGCTTGGTGGCTGCAACCGTTGCCGCCGCCCAAGCCCCGCGCACTTTTCCTTTTCGCGCGACAAATTATAACGTCGAGGTGATCCTGCGGCCCGACGATCAGACCATCCAGGCACAGGCCAAGGTTGATTTCGCCGCCGAGCAGGTGGCGAAGACCGTGGTCGTCGAATTGCATCCCGATCTGCATGTGACTTCGGTGAAATCATCCGACGGACACGATCTGAGCTTTGCCCGTGAAGGCAGTTCTCCACTTCTGCTCACCGTCGGGCTTCCCAGCACCGCAACGCCGGGAAAAACCGTCACCCTCTTGTTTGAATACAATGGTCCGGTTTCAAGTGAGGAGGATAGCCCCAGCAGAGGCCTCCGCTTTGCGTCTGTCGATAAAACAGGAGCCTATCTTCTGCTGCCGGCGCGCTGGTTTCCGCTGACCGACTTCCCGTCCAATCGCTATACGGGCACCTTCAATCTGATCGTGCCGAATACGTTTGCCGTTGCCGGTACCGGCAGGCCGGACCCGCCGGCGGCGCGCCCTGGCGTCGGCGGCTCGGGTGGGCAAACTTCGTACGTGTTCCATTCGACAGAGCCCGGACCGGTTGGAACATTTGTCGCCGGCCCTTTGCAGCTCACACCGGCTCCAACGGAAGGCTACCAATTTTCCTTTTACACCCCACCGTCGCAAGCGTCCACGGTCAGCTCCTATGCGACGGCCCTGGCCCAAATTATGAGTTACCTCGCGGACACGTTCGGACCCTTATCCACAGGCCAGCCGGCGCTGACCGTCGCTGCAATGCCGGATGGCTCGCTGGCCGGATACTCGGCGCCGGGCCTGCTGCTCATCAGCTCCCGCCAATGGACCAGCCGGGCAAACGACCGCATGCTGACGCAGCTTGCCGCTGGTCAATGGTGGGGCTATAGTGTGCTCCCTCAGACCGCCAATGACGTTTGGCTCACCGATGGACTTTCGCGCTACGCCGAAGCGATGTACGCCGAGCAGTCGGGGGGTGTGGCGAGCCTCCATCGGGCCTTGGAGGATTTCGCCGTCGGTGCCCTAATGTTCGAGCAGACCGCTCCGATTGCGGAAGCCGATCGAGTCGAGCCGTATACCGATCGCTATCGCTCGATTGTGGACGATAAGGGCGCCATGGTTTTTCACATGTTGCGGGCGGAATTGGGAGACGATGCCTTTGCCTCCCTACTGCGCGAATTCTATAAACAGCACGCCGGGCGGACAGCTTCGATCGACTCTTTTGAGAAACTGGCGGCGACCAAAGTACGACCGCCCAAAAAGGGTGAGCCGCCAATCAACCTCACCTCTTTCTTCGCGCAGTGGCTGAATTCCACGGGGGTTCCCGAATTCTCGATGGAGTACACCACCTACCGCACTCCAAAAGGATTCCAGGTGGTCGGCAAAGTCCATCAGGACCTCGACACCTTTCGCATGCCCGTTGACGTCAAGGTCGACACCGAGGGTAATCCGGAACTTAAGAAAATCCTGGTCACGGGCACCACCACCCCGTTTTCCATCGATACCTTCGGACGTCCCAAACCCAACGGCATCACCATTGATCCCAACAACAACCTACTGAAGTCCAGCCCCAAGCTTCGGATTCGCGCCATGATCGCGCGAGGAGAGGCGCTGGCCACGCTCGGCCGATACTACGAGGCAATTCAGGAATATCAGCACGCCCTTGACATCCAGCCCACGAATTCTCTGGCACATTTCCGCACCGGCGAGGCCTACTTCTATCAGAAGAACTATCAGTCTGCCGCCAATGCATTTCGCGCGGCGCTCGGTGGCGATCTCGATCCCAAGTGGGTCGACGTCTGGAGTCACATTTATATGGGAAAGGTTTACGATATCCTGGGACAGCGAGAGCGGGCGGTGAACGAATACAGCCTTGCGCAGCGAACCCGAGACGACACGGCCGGCGCACAGGCCGAGGCCAATCGCTACATGAAGAAGCCATACTCGCCCGATAGCTCCGCTTCGACGGCGACCGCCACCGCGAGTGGCAATCCGGCCCAGGCACCCAATCCCGCTGGCAACTCCACCAATGACACGGCACCCACGCTGAAGAGGCGTACGGAGAACAACTAGCTGACCTCGCCTGAAACAATCTCCGCAAACACCTGCTCAAACACCTGCCGTGCTTCTGGATCGAACAGCACGAAATGAACTCTCTCAAGCGAGGTTGAGCCCTGGAAGTGCCTGGCGGCTTCGCGGAGCATGATTTCCGCGCACTCGCGAAGAGGGAAACCAGCGATGCCCGTTCCCACAGCCGGAAAGGCGACCGACGTCAGCCCCCTCTGTGCGGCGATCCGGAGAGCGTGAGCTGTCGAAGTGCGCAGGGATTGCGGGGAAGTTCGGCCGCCCAGAGGCATACTCGCCGCATGGATCACGTACCGCGCTTTCAGCTTTCCGCCGGAAGTGATCGCGGCGCTGCCTACCGGAATGGTGCCAATTTTGTCGCATTCGGCCTGAATCTGCGGGCCGCCTTTCTGGCGAATCGCTCCCGCCACCCCTCCACCAAGCTGTAGATCATTATTTGCAGCGTTTACGATGGCGTCGGTGTCCATCTCGGTGAGGTCGCCCTGGCGGATTTCGATTTTTTCGCGGAGGTCCATAGGGAGAGCTGACCCAAAGAAGCCGACAGGACGGTCTAAAGCCTGGCCATTCCGTTCTCGTCGAACCCGACGACGACGCGTCCTCCTGCCACGATTACCGGCCGACGGATAAGGTTCGGCTCCTTCGACATCAAGTGGATCGCCTGTTCTCTGGAAGGCGGGCGCACGGCCATACGCTTGTTGCGGAACAGTTCGCTGCGGCTGTTTAAGAACCCCGTGTAATCGCGCCTCCCAATCAGCTTCTCAAGCTCTGTGGCGCTCAACCGTTGCTTCGTCAAGTCGCGAAAATAGAGCTGAAACCCGCGCCTCTCCAAATACCTGCGCGCCTTTTTACAGGCCGTGCAGTTTGGCTTGTGCAGGAATTGAATGACCTTACCTTTTCTTCGGGGTCGGGTCCGAGCGCGCGCCTTTGTCACTGGCATGGTCGATTGATCCCCCTTTCCATCATGCTCCCACGTCTGCTGCATAACCACAAACGAAAATCTCGGTCGGCGGCCTCGCACTTCGTTTGTGTTCGAGATGAAAACGGGCGAAAGCCGTTGGCAGCTGGGATCTCAGTGGCCGCGGAATTTCGGGGGACGCTTCTCAAGGAATGCCGAGAGACCCTCCGCACAGTCTTCAGAGAGAAAACAGTGAACCTGGAGGCGGTTTTCCTCTGTGATCGCCTCCTCCAAAGCGCGATGGGCCTCGCTGATCATCGTGCGCTTCACGTCGCGATAGGCGAGCGGAGGCGCCGCGGCCATCTGCTCGGCGAACTTCTTGACTTCCACGTCGAACTGATCGTGAGGATAGATCGCGTACACCATCCCGATCCGCCGCGCCTCCTCCGCCGAAAGGCGCTCCGAGGTATAAAAATACTCCGAAGCCCGCGAGAGTCCCACGAATCGCGGAAGGAAAAACGTAGCACCGAGATCGGGATAGAGCCCCAGCTGGGCAAACGCCTGCTTGAACATCGCCTGGTCGGACGCAATGCGCAAATCACATGCAAGTGCCAGGCTCATGCCACCACCGGCCGCCGGACCGTTCACCGCCGCGATGACAGGCTTCGGCATCGTCGCGATTGCTAGAATCAGCTCCTTGCCGAGGTTGAGTAGCACTTCAAAGTCGTGCGTGGATTTACTCGTCCTTGCTTGGTGAATGTAGTGAATGTCCCCGCCCGAGCAGAAGCCGCGTCCGGCTCCGGTGATGACGACGGCGCGTAGGGATCGATCGTCGGAGGCCCGCAACAAGGCGTGCACCAACTCTTGCACCATCGGTGGATTCAGTGCGTTCAGCTTCTCCGGCCGGTTCAAACGCAACGTGACCACCCTACCGGAACGTTCCTCTAGCACGAGTGGGCCGGCAGCGATTCCAGTCGTTGCACCCATAGGCGAGTGGCCTCCCCCAACGAGCTAGTCTTTCAGACTCCTCAACAAGGCGGCCAGTTGCTTGAAATACCGTTTTTTCACGCTCAAACTGGTCCCTGCGTTCTGGGCGCTGGTCGAGGGAAGGACAAAGACGTGTGCCCCGTATAACCGTTCCTTCTGCAGGCCCAGTTTGCAGGGGCGCCCCGTAAATTTCTCGAACACGATCTTTCCGTTGAACGCAATGACCCTTGGCCGCAGGTCCTCGAGCTTCTGCGCCAGCAGCACCCTTCCCTCGGCGAACTCCTGTCGCTCGATTTCATCGATACCACGCGTGGGCCGTTTCACCAGATCGGTCATGCCGATGCCGAATTCGACGATCCGCCGATCGTCTTCATAGCCGATCGGTTCAGGGATGACGCCCGCGTCGTACAAGATCGGCCAGAAATGGTTGTTTCGGCCGGCGTAGTAGTGCCCCACACGCGCCGAGCGGTCGCCCGGATTGGCGCCGACAAGGATCATCTTCATCCCTTTGCGCAAATAATCTGGCAGTGTTTTCATTGCGTCGCCAGCAGGTGACCGCGCAAGCTGGGAGGGCTGGACTGAGAGATCTCGAAGGCTCCCCTTCGCACGCCCGAAGCCCGCGCCCTGGTCGTGTGCGTCCGCTATCATAATACATTCCCGCCAGCAGAGCCTTGAAAGCTGTGCTACCCTTTCCTGCAGGAAAATATCCCTTATGAATTCGCCCAAGCTTGACCCGGTTCAGACCCACGCGTTACCTTCGCAGGTCGTAAAGGCCGATGAGCCGATTCTGGTCGCTCGGGCGAAGGCCGGAGATATTTCGGCGTTTGAGACTCTGGTCAACCGTTACGAGCGCAAGATCTTCCGGTTGACCCAAAACATCACGCAGAATCGCGAGGATGCCGAAGATGCCATGCAGGAGGCATTTTTGAAGGCCTTCGAGCATCTGGGCGAATTTGAGGGCAACTCCCGCTTTTACACCTGGCTTGTACGTATTGCCGTCAACCAGGCGTTGATGAAACTCCGCAGGCGGCGTCCCAATGTCGTGTCGCTGGACGACGAGATTGATACCGGCGAAGACATGATGCCTCGCGACGTAGAGGACTGGGGCCCTTCACCGGTCGAGCGGTACGAGCAGACCGAGCTCTCCGGGATTCTCTCCAAGGTTATCAGCGAGCTCGACCCACCGTTTCGAATCGTTTTCCAGCTGCGCGACATCGAACAACTATCGACGGAAGAAACCGCCGAGGCTCTGGGGCTATCGGTACCGGCCGTCAAATCGCGGCTTTTGAGGGCCCGGTTGAAGTTGCGTCAGAAGTTGAATCAGTACTTTCGGCGAGGGACAAATTCGTGAAGTGCAAAGATATCGTAAAGGAATTGGCGGATTATTTGGACGAAGCGCTTGATCCGTGCCTGCGCACATCGATCGAAGAGCACTTAGGCCGGTGCAAGGACTGTCGCGTTGTGGTGGACACGACCAAACAAACGATCGAGATTTTTTGCAACTCCGAGCCAGCTCCGCTTCCTCCCACGACCCGCGAGCGATTGCACGATGCGCTTGTCAAGCGCCTCCGCCGCTCGCGTGCCAGCAACACACCTCAAGCCTGAGTTGAAGCGAATTCCCTCCACATTGGAACTTCGCGCCCCATCCCCCGTTCGCGGGCGATTTCGTAGATTCGGCCCCCAACCACGACATCCTCAATGGCGATTCCATTCGACTTGAAAAGCGTGATCTGACTTGGATTGGTTCGGCCGGGCACCTTATCCGCCACGATGTCGGCAAGTTCGCGCACGCTTGCCCATCGCGACGCGTCGGTGCCGAAGGCCTGAATTAAGTCTCCAGCCTCGATCTTCGACTGCTCGACTGAGTCCGCAGCGATCACGTCGGCGCGCCCCACGGCCTGGGCATCCAGCTCTTGCTTGTCGGCGAAATTGGAGCCGATGGCGTTGAGGTGCATGCCGGGCTCGAGCCACCGGCCCTCGGCCACGGGCCGGCCAGCGGTCGTCGCCGTAATCACGATATCCGAGCTCCGCACAGCCTGTTCCGCCGAGGAAGCAGCGGCCACGGGCATTGCCAAACGTGCCGTCATCTCTTTTGCAAAATGTTCTCTCCTCGTGGGGTCGCGGCCAAAGACCCGGATGGACTCGAGTTTTCTCACAAGCGCCACGGCTTGCAATTGTGTTCGCGCCTGCAGTCCCGTCCCAACGATTCCCACGCGCGATGCATCGGGCCGCGCCATCACGCGCGTTGCGACGCCGCTGGCCGCGGCGGTTCGCATTTGCCCGAGGTAGTCCGCCTCAATCAGGGCGCACATCTCACCCGAGCGCGCTGAGAACAGTGGCACCACAAACCGCACTCCGTTCGGAGACACTGTATAGATCTTCAATCCCATGTAGCCGCCGGCCGCATCCGATGCAGCCATATAATTCAGAAGCCCTTTCCCTGGCATGCGAAGCCTTGCTCGCGGGTGGCAGACCGCCGTGCCGTCCGCCAGCCGACGAAAAGATGTCTCGACCAACTCCAGCGCGAGCGGCATGGTCAAAATCGCCTTCACGTCGGCTTCTGTAAGCAACAGCGGCATGGGAGTTCTCCTCGGAAGAAAGAAGAAAATATCAGAAGTTCAGTCGGTAACGAAGAACTCGCGCCGCAGGGGCATCCAGTACCAGTAGCTCTTTCTGGGGACTGACCGCCAGTGCAGGCGGCAACCTCTTTGCCTGTCCAAGCTCGGAGGCGAGGTCGGCATCGAGCACCGGCCGGCCGTCGGTTGAGAACACGTGGAGCATGCGCCCGTCGATATCCATCGCGAAAACGTAGCCGCGACCGACCGCGATTCGATCGCCCAGCCTCCGGTTCGACCCATCCGCACCCGCATTTAGCGCCGCGAAGAAACGCCCATCGCTGGTAAAACGCAAGATGCGGTTTGCCTCCGGATCCGCCACATAGAGAAACCCATCGAACCCATTGGCGACAGCCTTGGGTCGGACCTTGATGCTCGGACCGTCGGCCGTCGGCACCCAGGCGCGGAGCAGACTGAAGCGTGAGCTGTAGGTAAAGACTTTCCCAGCGTTCGGGTCCAGGATATGGACCGTCCCGTCGTCTTCCACCGCAATGCCGAGCACGTCTTCCAGGCTTGGGTGCGTTCTTACCCGGATCTCGCGGTAGCGGTCGCCGCTGGGTAGAAAGACGGTTGCACCACCTCGCTGTGAATCGGTGACGTAGATCGCACCGCCGCTATCCACGGTGATTGCTTGCGGGTGCCTCAAGCCATCCTCTTCAAACGCCAAAAGCGGTGTCCCGCGGCGATCAAACTTTTCGATGAAGTGGCTTTCTGCATTCACGATGTATGCGTCGCCCACAGAATCGGTGGCGATATCAACCGGCCCACTTAATTGTCCCGGGCCGTCGCCTTTCGCGCCCCAAGCGCCGATATAGGAGACCGACGCTTGCCGAGCCGTTTCCGACTGCGCCTGGGTTTGAACGCGCCAGCATCCAGCAAACCAAGTAGTCACTGTCAGGACGGCGAGCGCCATACAGCCAAGTGTCGGCCTGGGTGGCACCGAAGGTGATTTCCTGCTTGCTTTATCCACGACCATGTTTGCGTTTCCCGGGTTCAGACCCGCCCTCGCTCACCCGCCTTACCACGGTGCGCTCCATCCGATACTTGCGCTCTTGGGCGGCTCCGTTACGGAAGTCTTCAAACGAGAAAAGAACGTCTCCGCCGGGCGCAGACGGCTTGTGAAGGTTCATTGGCAGTTTGCCGCACACGTTGCTTTCGACAAAAGCCGTTTCATATCGTTGTTTCTGTGAGCCCCAGGTGAACACGCGTATCATGGTGAAATCGCAGGCCTGCCCTTCAGGACCTCGATTGCCCACGAGAAGGTATTGAGGCTTTGATCCCGCCGATCGATCCTCGACGCGATTCAATTCGAACCAAGCCACGATATGCATCGCGGCAGCGCTTGCGTAGTCAGGCAGAGGCGGGGGCACATCCAGATCGACAAACCTCCCCAAAATCCATCCAGCCGCGGAGGTGTGATCGGGGAATTGAGCCCGCACGAGCCACCAATCTTCCTTTTTGGCCGGAGCGGCTGTCAGAGCTGACGAACCGCTAGGAGCATTTTTCCCGTCCGTTACAGCTGCCGAAGGCGGCGCCGGCACATCGACAACCTTGCGCTCGAACAGCTCCAGGGGGATTGCTTTATTGAGCTGACGGATGCGTGGCGACTCGCGGCCGGCTTCCACATGCAAATTACTGATCGCATGCGTATGACCCCGTGCTTGAACGGGCGACTTCGCGGCCACGGCTTCCAGATCCTTCGCCCTCTGCCACAGATCGGCCGAAAGCAAGTCGGCTTCGCTGATCCAGCCCACCGAGCCGCCTATCGTCTCGACCTGCACTTGATCCTCCGACCGCCCCAGAATGTCGAGACGGTCTCCGTACTTCGCCGTGGCTACCGGTTCACGAACCTGCGCGGTAGTACTCCACAAAGTCACTTCGCGATTACCTGCGTAGGCTACCTCTCGGGGGCTCGACCGGCGATGAAACCGAAAATAGAGTGTCGCACCGATTACTAGCAAAACCATGAATCCAATCAGAATCTTGCGCATCAGGCCCTATCCCCGAAGCGGATTCCCATGGCTCGCGCCGCCAGCAGCACTTCGTCCTGGGGACTTACGAGCCGGATCGGATTAATCGCCTCCGCCAGAGGCGCCGAACTGATTTTCGCCCCACGCAGCGCAATCATCCGTCCCCAGGCGTTTCGCTCGACCAGCCCGACCGCGCCTGCTCCAAAACGCGCAGCCAGAGTGCGGTCGAAAGGACTCGGGGTTCCCCCTCGCTGCAGATGCCCAAGAACAGTCACGCGAACTTCCTTATCGATGTGTTCGCGAATCGTCCGCCCAAGTGAGTTCGCCACGCCACCCGGCTGCGTCTTCGGCAGGGGCTCTCTGTCATGCTCGGGCAGTTTGGCGCCCTCCGCAATCGCAATCACAGAAAAGGTTCGGCCCAACGCCTCGCGCTCGCAAATCGCCTCGCATACGTTTTCAATCGTGAACCGAATCTCTGGGAGAAGGATCACATCGGCGCCGCCGGCCACCCCCGCATGCAACGCAATCCAGCCCGCATCGCGTCCCATCGTCTCCACAATCATGACCCGGTGATGGCTTTCCGCCGTGCTGTGCAGCCGGTCCACGGCTTCGGTCGCGATGTGGAGCGCGCTATCGAACCCGAGCGTCACGTCGGTGCATTGCAGATCGTTATCGATCGTTTTCGGTATCGCCACGATCTTCATTCCCAGCCGCGTGAAGCGCTCGGCAATCGTTAGGGTTCCGTCGCCCCCGACGACGATCAACGCTTCGATTCCAAGCTTGTGCATTCCTTCGAAGCAGCGCCCGGAAAAGTCGCGTTTCACGATTTGCCCGTTCTCCGCCACCGGAAATGCGAACGGATCTTTCGCGTTCGTGGTTCCGAGTATGGTTCCCCCTTGCGGCAGAATTCCGCGCGTGGACTCGAAAGTAAGCTCGCGACACTGCTCGGGCCAGATCAGGCCGCCAAAGGCATCTCCAACACCGACCACCTTCCAACCATGCTGCCTCTTGGCCGCGTGCACCACGGCACGAATGGCAGCGTTCAAGCCGGGGCAATCCCCACCCCCTGTAATCACACCGATTGTGCGCGGGCTGGATGTCATCGTGAAAGCCAAAATTCTACACCCAAGCCAGGAGCACCACTCGGTTCTGCGCTCACAAAAAATCCATGCCTGTGTCGCAAAGGGTGTGGGGCTTCGGCCTTCTGCTACAATCCTCCTCATGCAGCTCCTTGAAAGGGTGAGGCCGCTTGGGCTGCTGTTTCTTCGCATTGCTTTGGGCGTGGTTTTCATCTATCACGGCTCTCCGAAGCTCTTCGGGCACACGGGCGAGACCATCGACCGTTTCACTCGCATGGGATTGCCAGGATATCTCGCGTATGTTTCAGGACTTGTGGAATTCTTCGGCGGGTGCATGCTGATCGCCGGCTTGTTTACGCGGCTGGCGGGATTGCTGTTGACGATCGAGTTGGCCGTCGGAATCTGGAAGGTCGGCCACCTGGTCGCCGATCCGATGGCCGTGCGCGCCTACGAATCGCCTCTGGTGCTCGCCGCCAGTGCATTCGCCCTTGCCACGCTGGGCGCAGGGTTCATTTCGCTCGATCAGGCATTCTTCGGTCCTTCACGCTCTAGGAAGGCCAAAAATAGGGATTAAATAGCTTGCCAGTGGCCTGGCCGGTGGAAGCAGCCATGGCGGTGCCGGATTTAGGTCGCAGGCGTTGAGTGCGGAGTGGCCGCTGCTGGCGGCTCGGGTTGTCGGACCGGGTAAGGTGCCAGCGGCATCACGATCCACGCCACAAGATATCCAACGATCGCCGGCACAACGGGCACTGGCATCAGAATGAGCAGCAACCAGATCAGCCGCACGAGCGTGGAATCGATTTCCAGGTACTCAGCGATGCCGCCGCAGACACCTGCGATCTTCGAGTCGACGACCGAGCGCATGAGCCTGCGTGATGCACGGGGCGGATCGCTCGGCGCTAAATGCTGCCGCGCGCCGCAGAAATAGCAGAAATTTGAGTAGTCGGCAATGTCCCGCTGGCAGTTCCCACATAGCATGGGCCGAACCTCCTGGCTCCGACACATCTCCGCTTCACATCTAGATACGATCGGCGGCCACGAAAAGTTTCCTTCCGAACTCAGTACGCAGCTAGCTCCCGCACGGCACGCACAATATCCTCGGTCTGCGGCAAGATCACGCGTTCCAGCTGGGGTTGGTAGGCGCAGAACGTATCGGTGGCCGCCACGCGCCGAACGGGCGCATCCAATTCATCGAACAGCTCGTCGGCGATGCGCGCGGCGATCTCCGCGCCGTAGCCCCAGGATCGCATATCCTCATAGGCAACCATGACACGGTTGGTTTTCCCTACGGTCGTCCGAATCGCCTCCCAGTCGTACGGGTTGAGCGATCGCAGATCGACGATTTCAACGGAAATTCCCTCTCGTGCCAGCTCGGCTGCGGCGACTTCGGCTCGATGCACGACCGCGCCGTAGGTGATGATGCTCACGCCAGTCCCCTCGCGCACCACCCGAGCCTTCCCGAAAGGGATGGTAAAGGCGGGTCCCGGATAGGGCGATCGACTGTACGGTTGCCGGTAAAGATGCTTGTGCTCGAGGATCATGACGGGATCGTCGGACCGAAGCGCCGTGCGCAACAGGCCGCACAGATCGAGCGCCGTCGAGGGCATCACCACGCGGAGCCCGGGAATATGTGTGAAGATCACTTCGCCGCACTGGCTGTGGTAGATCGCGCCGCCGGTGAGGTAGCCGCCGATGGCTACGCGCAGCACCACCGGCGCCTTGAAGTGCCCCGCCGAGCGCCACCGGATGTTAGAGAGCTCATTACGAAGCTGCATCATGGCCGGCCAAATGTAGTCAAAAAACTGAATCTCTGGCACCGGCTTTAAGCCGCGCACCGCCATGCCGAACGCGCGTCCGACGATAGCCGCCTCCGCGATCGGGGTGTTGAACGCCCGCGCGGAGCCGAACCGCCGCTGCAAGCCCGCTGTCGCCTTGAACACGCCTCCCTTCCCTTTCAAACGCGACAGATTCTGTTCGCGCGTGCAATCCGCCACATCTTCGCCAAAGACAACGATCCGCTCATCACGTTCCATTTCGTCGGTCAGCGTCGCGGAAACTATTTCCACCATCGTCTTCGACTTGCTGGGCGCGTCCGAACCCGGCGCCGCTTCAAATTGCGGACCGGTTGGATCGATGTCAGGCGAGTACACCGCCGTATAGACCGAATCTGGCGAAGCGACGTCCGCCGCGAGCGCGCGGTCTGTCGCATCCAGAACGTCGCGCTCGACCTCTGCTTCGAGCTCTTCCATCTGGCGCTCGTCGAGGATTCCCTCGCGCACCAGAAACAGACCAAAGCTCGGGATCGGATCGCGGTGCGCCTCAGATTCACGATCTTCCGGAGTCTTGTAAAGATTTTCGTCGTCCGACAAAGAATGTGAATACGGCCGCGTCACGTGTGCGTGTACGAGCGCCGGTTGCCGCTGCCTTCGGCAATAAGAGGCCGCCCGGCTCAGCACGGCATAGCATTCCAGCGGGTCCGACCCGTCGCATTCTTCCACCATCAACCCTGCAAAATTGGAGACGACCTTCGAAATGCTTCCGCCGGCGGTTTGGGCCTCGATCGGCACAGAAATCGCATAGCCGTTGTCCTGAACCAGAAACAGAACCGGAACCTTCCGTAAACAGGCCGCGTTGATTGCCTCAAAGAACTCACCTTCACTGGTCGAGCCATCTCCACCGGAAACATAGGCGACTTCGTCGGGGTAATGGGTCAAACCGTCACCCAGGGGGGCCTGACGCGCCTGCTCGAGCGCTTTGGGGAATCGGTCGTAATACAGGGACGCTTCGGCCGCGCCCACGGCATGAAGCCATTGCATTCCGGTTGCGGAAGCACTTGGGACGATGTTGAGCTTCTTGCTTCCCCAATGCGAGGGCATCTGTCGGCCCCCGGAAGAGAGGTCGTCCCTCGCTCCCACGGCTTGCAGCAGCATGTCGAGCGGCGTGACTCCCAGCATCAGCATGAGAGCGCGGTCGCGATAATAAGGGAAAAACCAGTCATGGCTGGGCTTCAAAACCAGGCCGGCAACAGCCGAGACGCCTTCATGTCCGGCTCCGCTGATTTGAAAAAAAATCCGGTTCTGGCGCTTGAGCTGGATCTCCCGGTCGTCCAGGCGCCGAGAAAGGAACATGGTGCGGTAGATGCGCAGGAGGGCTTCCCGATCAAGCCCGTGGTATTTCGAGGAATCAAGAATGGGGGTTTTGATTTTGGTTTGCGAGGCCACCCTGCCCGCCTCCGCTGGGGAGTTCGCCGTGACGCCCAACCTTCGGCCCATTATAGCCAAATCGAGCTGTTTCCACACAACCAACGCGGGTGAGTGACCGCTTGGTATTCGGCCTAATCGAGTGAGTCGAACAGTTCGGCGGTCTTGGAAAATTCTGGATCGCCGCTGCGGACCGTCTGCGACTTCGCCGGTTTGAAGACCTCTTCAACGGGAATCCGATCGAGCCACCGCTGGTGTGAAAGCTTCTCATGGTCTGAAAAATTCAGACGCACGAGCACTCGAACTCTGCCAGAATCTTTCGCTTGGTTCTTCTCCTTCGCCGATTTCTTCTTGCCAGACTTTCCGCGCGCCCCTTCCTCCGCGCTTTCGCTGTCCCCTCCCTCAATGGAATCTATACGTTCAAACTTCAGCAACATCTTGTTACCGAGACGGAAACCCTGCTTCCAGGCCTCCACCTTGTGCCGTGCCTGTTGGGCCGCTGCTTCGTTGCTGCCGAAGTCAAAAACAAAAATCGATTCTGGCATGCACCCTCTATAGCGACCCAGACCGGATGTGTCAAGGGCAGCCACGACAGGGCAGTCACGGCACTGAGGGGGAACGTTGTAACACTCGCAAAAGTGCGCCTAATCCTGTACCGTTCCCACCAAGACAAGAAAATCGAGAGCAAGGAGCTGAGGAATGAACAAGCAAAGGCTTTTCGAGTACATCGATCACTTCAATCACAAACGCTATGAAGAGGTAATGGCGTTCTACGACCCCGATGTGGTGATCGAATACCCCACGATGCTTTCTAATCCGCAGGCGCAGCCGGTTACGCGCCGCGGCCGAGCGGGCTTTCTCGAACAATACGTTGTCCTACACCAACATTGCCGGGAAGCCCTCGAAGTCCAGGCTGTGTTGCAGGACGGCAATAGGATGGCAGCCGAGATGTACACCGAATTCCATTTCTTCAAGGACTACCCAAACTTTTCCGGCCGAAGCATGAAAGCCGGCGATATCTACATCACCACGAATTGGTGCATCTACACGGTTGAAAATGAAAAGTTTAAGCACATCCGCGTAGCTCACTTTCGCCTTCACGATCCTAGCACCGCGCGCCTCTAGCAGGGCGCCGGCATGGCTGCCAACGATGGCTAGGCCGGTCGCTGCGGCCTGCTGGGTTCACCGAAACGATGAGGAAGGTTGTGTCCCCACCAAAAGCCGACCGCGGAAGAGAGATGCCACACAACGTATTGATTCTGCCAAAGATACGGCAAGACTTGCGCAACCAAATCCGCTGTGCTAGTTTAAGCGAACAAAAGGCGAACACCGAAGCTCGATAGAGGAGGGGTTCGAATGGCGTCGCTTAAACCGGGCTTGGCGGCGAGACCGGCGTCCACGCTCGATACGTTTCACGACGTCCTGAGCTCGCTGGCCCCGCGCAGTCGTTCCGAGGCGGTGCTCACCGTCAAACATCTTCCGGCGCGCGAGGCGCATTTCCGTCCCCTGCCGGCCTGGGTGCACCAGGAAGTCGCCGCTGTCTACCGAGCGCGAGGAATCGACCGGCTCTATTCTCATCAGGCCGCTGCCTGCCAACTGGCTCACGACGGAAGAGATTTTGTGGTTGTGACGCCCACCGCTTCGGGGAAAACGCTCTGCTACAACTTGCCGGTCCTCAACGCCATTACGGAGAACACCGACACGCGCGCGCTCTATCTGTTTCCCACCAAGGCCCTGGCGCAGGACCAGCTCGCCGAGCTTCAAGACCTCGCCACGCGTCTCGAGGACTCGTTCGGCGTCTTCACCTACGATGGCGACACGCCCTCTGACGCGCGCAAGACGATTCGCGAGCGCGGCCACATCGTTCTCTCGAATCCAGACATGCTGCACACGGGCATTCTGCCGCACCACACGAAGTGGATGCGCGTGTTCGAAAATCTGCGCTTCATCATCCTCGATGAGCTCCACACCTATCGCGGCGTCTTCGGCAGTCATCTGGCCAATGTGTTGCGGCGTTTAGCACGCATCGCGCGGTTCTATGGCTCGCGCCCACAATTTATCTGCTGCTCTGCCACGATTGCCAATCCCGGCGAACTCGCCTCCCAGCTCACCGAGCGTTCGATGGAAATCGTCGACGAAAATGGCGCACCCGCAGGCGAAAAACTCTTCGTTTTCTACAACCCACCCATGATTAACCGCAATCTCGGCATCCGCCGCAGCTATCTAAACGAGGCGACTCGTGTCGCGAAAGAACTCCTCCATCGCCATCTGCAGACGATCGTTTTCGCCAATAGCCGACTGCATACCGAAGTGCTCCTCACCCGCCTCCAGCAGGCCTTTCCGGCCAAGCCGGGTCAGTCGGAAACGATTCGTGGCTACCGTGGCGGCTATCTGCCCAACGAGCGGCGCGAGATTGAACGGGGATTGCGCGAAGGACGCGTTCGTGGAGTGGTTTCGACCAGCGCACTTGAATTGGGCATCGACATCGGCTCTCTTGATACCTGTGTCATGGCAGGCTACGCGGGCTCGGTCGCATCGACATGGCAGCGCGCCGGCCGTGCCGGCCGCCGTAGCGGGACCTCCTGTGCCGTGATGGTGGCATCGTCGGCGCCGCTCGACCAGTTCATCGTTCAGCACCCGGAATACTTCTTCGGACGCTCTCCCGAGCACGCCTACATTCAACCGGACAATCTCGAAATCCTCGTCAATCATTTGAAGTGCGCAGCGTTCGAGCTTCCGATCACTTCCGAGGAGCAATTTGGCCGAGTGGATCTTCCGGAGCTTTGCGGCCGCCTGGTCGAGGCTGGCTTCTTGCATCGCAGCGGCGGCCGCTGGCACTGGGTACAGGAGGCCTATCCGGCTGACACCATTAGCCTGCGTTCAGTGACCTCGGACAATTTCGTTATCGTTCAGGCCCGTGCGGAAGATGACGGCAATTCATCCGGTGCGATCAAAGGGGCTCCCGAAGTCATCGGGGAAGTCGACTTCTCTTCCGCCCTCACCACCGTACACCCGAAAGCCATCTATCTCCACCAAGGACAGCCCTACTACGTGGAGCAACTCGATTTTGATCAACGCAAGGCCTACGTCCAGCCGGTGAGCGTCGAATACTACACCGATGCCATTCGCTACACGCAGGTGCGCGTCCTCGCAATCTCGAGAGAAGAGTCGGTAACTCGAGGCCCCGCGTCACATGCCTCCCGCTCTCACGGCGACGTCCTTGTCCGTTCACAGGTCGTCGGTTTCAAGAAAATCAAATTTGCGACCAACGAAACAGTGGGCGACGGCCCACTCGAGCTGCCCGAAAACGAAATGCATACCACGGCGTTTTGGATCACCCTCCACCACAGCCTGCTCCGATCGCTGCCTTTTGCGCTTTCCGACCGTCAGAGCGGCGTTTTCGGACTCCTGTACGCCCTGGAATCGATGGCCACCTTGCTGCTGATGTGCGACAAACGCGATCTCGGAACAGCCGTCGGGGAACGCCCACCCAGCCCTGGTGTCGGAAGCGATGGGGGGGAATACATCACGACGACAGACGATCCCACCCCAAGGAGGGAATTCTTCGAGCCGAACTTGTATCTGTATGACGCCTATCCCGGCGGCATCGGGTTCAGCGAGCCGCTCTATCATGTCCACGATCTCCTGGTGCGCCGCACGCGCGAACTGGTCGCTGGATGCGCCTGCGCGCATGGCTGCCCCTCCTGTGTCGGACCCGCCGAAGGAAGGAGCGAACGCGCCAAGGATGCCGCGCTCGCCATTCTGGATCAACTTTGCGCTGACCGAATGGAATCGTAGCCATGACCACAGCCGATTCGCTTGCGACTATCAAAGCGCTCCAACCCACCTCTCGTCACCCCATCACCGCCCCCTTCGGGCAGTTGCACGCGCCTCGCGGCTTTTCCGATTTGCCCGCGGGCGCGCAGCGTCTCAGCGAAATTCTTGGTGCTCAACCGAAGCGCACCTCCTTCGGCGAACATTTGGCCTTGCGTCGATGGTTTTCCGAACCAATCGGAGCGACATCCGTCGACGGTGTACCGGAACGTACGCTGGACGCCGCTTTGATGCACCTTCTCGCGCCCGACCTGCCCAGCTGCGCGAACGATGCCGAGAATTGGCTCTTTATCGACGCGGAAACGACCGGCCTCGCGGGCGGCACCGGAACCTATCCGTTTCTTATCGGCGTCGCTTGGTGGGACGCGGGCGGCCTCGAGGTCGAGCAGTTCTTTATGCGCGAACAAAGCGAAGAGCATGCAGTGCTAGTGACGTTGGCTGAGCGCATCGCCGAGCGCCCCGTGATTGTCTCGTTCAATGGGAAATCGTTCGATTGGCCGCTTCTGGAGACGCGTTATCGCATGACGCGCGTCATCCAGCCTCCCGTGCCGCGCGCCCATATCGATTTTCTACATCCGGCGCGCCATCTGTGGCGGCTGCGCCTTGGCTCGGTGCAACTGCGAGAACTTGAAAAACACATCCTCGGATGGAATCGAGGCGCAGACGTGATCTCCCAGCTGATTCCGCAAATCTATTTCGAGTACCTGCGTGGCGGTTCGCCCGAACCACTGGTTCCTGTCTTCCTTCACAATCAGATGGACCTGCGCGGCTTGGCCGGCCTGGCGTCGCGCGTTCTCGGCCTGCTGGACAATCCGGAAGCTCACAGCCGCGATCCATTGGAAATCTTCGGCCTTTCGCGCATCTGCGAACGCCGAGGCGAAGCAGCCCGGGCACGCAAACTCTACGAGCGATCGATTGCGAGCGCCTTACCTGCTGCCACGGGCCGCCAAGCGCGCCGAGCGCTGGCGCGCCTGGCCAAACGAGACGGCGATCACGATCTGGCCTGCCGACTCTGGGAGGAGCTGCTCGACAATTCACCAGAAGGCCTGGAGGCGTACGAGCAGCTGGCGATTCACTACGAGCATCGCTTGCGGGAGCCCGGTCGGGCTGCGACACTCGCACGGAAAGCCCTGGCCGAGTTGCGCCGGGCCAGCCGCCCTGGCGCAATCGCCCCGAGCGCGCAGCGGACCTGGCGCTTACGCTTCCAAAAGCGCCTCGCGCGTCTTGCGCACAAAAGGACTGCACTGTTGTCGGAAGGCACGGAAATGGAATCGAAACCGGCTGCAGCCGAATCCAATTAGGGGTACACACATGTCAGAATCGGATAGCACGACACTACGCAGTGAGAGATACTCAGGGCAGGAGAAAACCATGGCTGGAGTCACCGATCCTTACCTCCGCGAGCAACTCGAAAAGCGTCGTCGTGAACTGAAAACCGCCCTCTCGCTCACCCCTACGGACGAGCGAGCCGCCACGGCGGTGTCTTTTGTCGATCTACTGCACAAGGTGGATCAAGCCGTGGAGCGTATGGACGAAGGCACCTACGGAATTTGCGAGAACTGCCAGGGGACCTTGGAGAAGGAGCGGCTCATTGCGGATCCACTCGTGCAACTTTGCCTGGACTGCCTCAGTGTCGAAGAGCAGCGTGCCCTTGAACGCGACCTCGAACTGGCTTCTCGGATCCAGCGTGGCCTGCTACCTCAGACCGATCTACGCTTCCGTGATTGGCGCATTCACTATCGCTACAAGCCGGCCGGAGTGGTGAGTGGCGATTACTGCGATCTCATTGTGCCGTCGGCTTCAGACGGCAAACTCATCTTCCTCCTTGGCGATGTAGCCGGGAAGGGTGTTGCCGCGTCCCTGCTGATGACTCACCTTCATGCGATGTTCCGCAGCCTGGCGAGCCTCGGCCTCGAGCTCGACAAACTTCTGGAGATGGCCAACCGCCTGTTCTGCGAAAGCACCATCGCGGGACAATACGCCACGCTGATCTGCGGCGGCATCGGCCGCGACGGCGAACTCGAAATCGTCAGCGCCGGCCACAACCCCGCCTTGCTCGTGTCCAAGGACGGCGTAAAGCAGATCGGCGCCACGGGGCTGCCGCTCGGGTTGTTCACGACGAGCCGCTACACGGTTTCTCGCGCCCGTCTCGATCTGAACGAGAGCCTCCTACTGTACACCGATGGCATTTCGGAAGCGAACGGCGTTTCCGGCAGCGAGTACGGAATTAGCGCGTTGTCGTTTGCCGCCGGCAAACGGTATGGCTGGACGCCGCAGGAGCTCGTCGCGGGCTGCCTGAGCGATGTCGAGCAGCACTGCGCCGGCGCGCGGCAGGCCGACGACCAAACCCTGATGGCGATTCAACGGTCCGCAGCCGCCGCGGCCTCGTTCAACGACTAAAGCATCCAGCCGCGTTCGATTCCGATATGCGTCGAACCGTGGGCGAACACGCGCACACCGCGCAGTGGCGAACCATCCACAAGCTTCCGTAATTCATCCACCGTGTACGCGGATCGCACCGAGTCGCGAAAGAGCTTTCGCATTGTGCCGGAGTAATGCCGACCATGCCGCCAAACGTGCAGGGGGTAGGCCAGCCGTCCCGGCCGGCGCAGGTCACGCAGTAGGATCGCTCCTTCCGGCTTGGCGAGGCGCGCCATGGCTCCCAAAAGTTTCTGCGGCTCCGCAAGATGGTGCAGCACCGAATTGCACATGACAAAGTCGAAACTGCCATTGGGAAAAGGGAGGCAGGTTCCGTCGGCCGCTTGAAATTCGACGCGTCCGACAAGCGTGTCCCCTACGGCGGCAAGATTTCGGCTGGCCTGCGCGATCATGGCCTGCGAGCGGTCCACGCCGGTGAATTTCCAGAGCGTCAGCTGACGCGCTAGCTTGATGACGATCTGACCCGGTCCGGTTCCGATGTCGAGCGCGCGCCCGCGTGGTCTCGCACCGAGCAGGCCGATGGCGTGCTCGACGAAGGTGTCGTCGATCGCATCGAGATGGGTTTGCTCGGCGGCCGATGCATAGGCCTCCACCTCCGCCGAATCATCCATCGCCTCAGGTTCGGGAATCCGTGGCAGATCCAAAAGCACCATCGCGGAAATCTTACTGCCGAGGCGGATGGGACCGCAGCGAAATCTGAGCTAGGGACGGAAGGACCGTATCGGCAGGAGCGGGAGCCGATGGCCAGCCCAATTGGTGGTTAATCGCGTCAAATGTCTCACGCGTTGCCCCCTCGACCGTCAGGCATCGTTGACCAACGCAGTAGAGGTATACGCCACCGCCGCTGGTCTGAAATTGAAAAAAATTGGGGCGACGGTACAGGTGACTTCGGTTGGGGTATTTCGTCTCCAGGGCCTCGCTATACTGCCCAAAATAGCGAAACGCATCGTCCTGCGTTTCCAGTGCCAGAAGGAAAACGAGCCCCAGGTTCTTCGACGTCTGATCTTCGAAAAGCGCGTAACGGTCACCGTCCCAAGCGTAGGCGAGATTCTCGGCCCGCTCGCCATCGAGAAGTTGCTTCAGCACTTCCTGGAGGCCGAATTCACCCAGCACATTTTCTTCGAGCAGTTTCCAGTCGCGGGGTACCACTCCGTTCCAGGCAAGAAAGGTGACCTTGGCAGGGCCCACATTCTTGAGATAAAAATCCGGCTGCATGATCTGCTGCGTTGAAACGGGAGGCCGCTCGAAAAGCAGGTGCAGGTCCGACCAGCCTGTGTGCGCCTTTAGAAATTGCTGTGAAAACGTTGTGCCCGCCAAATAAGGAAACAGTAACCCATCTCGGATGTAGAGGGGAGCCTTTGCCAGCTTCGGATCCTCATTCATTTGCGCGACGGCGCCGGCGCGAATCACCATGGAAACATCGGCCAGATCGCGCACGCTCATTTTCGAATCGCGCAGCGCGTAGTCGACCATCGCCGCGAGCGCCGTGCCTTCGCTGACGGCGTCGCGGGCCAGTTCCGCGTCGTCGTTCGGGCGCGCCGCTTTGATCCAGGGATCAACATTGAAAGACTGATCCTCGAGGGCATGGGTCAGTTCATGCGACATCACATCCTTTTGTTCGTCGACGGGAATCCAGTCGGCAATGTAAAATTCCTTTGTTTTCGGATCATACAGGCCCGCGACCTGTTCGGTGAGCACGTCGAGCATGAATTGATCCAGCGGAAAATTCTTGGGGATGAGACCGAAGGCCTCAAGAGATTTCTCATCCGCGTAGCGCTGTGCGTCGCTACGATCCTCGGTCTCCTCGCGCACCAGGTAGTCCCGAATCTCCTGTTTCGATCGCAAGCTTTTTTTGAGCGGCTCCTTGATCGGAAGATGGAGAATCGTGCTCATTTCGCCCAGCACTTCGTCCGCCGCCTTCAAAAACTCAGGATTGGTCTGGCCCCGGACCTGCCATGGCGGAGCATGTTTCATCGGGGCCGACCTCAGCTCCCGTCCCGCAGCGGCCAGTCCGACGAGAAGAACCAGCAGTACCAGAGCCCGCTTCATTCTTGCCTCCGTGATCGACAAAAACAGCATAGCAGGTTTCACGCAGCTCTACCGGCAAGCGCGACGCCCAGCCGTCCCCTTCTCGGTGTGCCGTCAGGGAGGCTTCAGACCTTCGACGCGCTGGGAACCGGTATGGCCATGATGGCCCGCAGGAGTTCGGAGAGTCTCTCCAACGGGAACGGTTTCCGGAGCACCGCCGAACCGGACTTGAGGAACCGTTCGGTACGTTGATCGATTGGCTGTGACGTAGTGAAAATGATGCGCCCGGCTAGCTCGGGTCGATGGACGTCGATCCAACCGCAGAGACTCCTCCCGCCTGATCCGTGCGTCATGTCGAGGTCCGCTACGACCACGTCAATGCCATCCCGCTGGAGAATGTCGATCGCTTCCTCGGCGCTGCGCGCGATTCGCATCGTTCCGCCCGCAGCAGCTAGCACTTCACGCTCAACCTGAAGCACGCTTTCTTCGGATTCGACCAGCAGGACAGTTCCAGAAAACGGCGCGGGGGACGGAGCCGGCCTCGTCGGTGCCGCTCGAGGCACGGGCAGCCATGGCAGGGTAACCACGAAGGTAGCGCCGAGCGGCGGCGCATTTCGGACCTGAATCTCGCCCCCATGCTCTTTCACGATCCCGTAGCAGATGCTCAGACCGAGGCCGGTGCCTTTGCCCACTGGCTTCGTTGTATAAAACGGATCGAAAATCCGATGCGAATTCGTTACACCCGGGCCATTATCGGTAAATTCGACTCTCAGTCGATCCCCGACGAACTCTGTACGGATCCACAGTTCACCGGGTCCACCTTTGTCGCGCATGGCGTCCACGGCGTTGTTGAGAATATTCAAGAAAACCTGCTCGAGCTGATGAAAATCACCCTGCGTTAGGGGCATGCTGGGGTCGAATTCGCGATGCACCACGATGTTGTTGAGCTTCATGTCATACTCGCGCAGCGCCAGCGTCTCCTCAACAATCTGGTTGAGCTGCACGAGGGCACGCTGGGGCTTGTGCTGGCGTGCAAAGCTCAGAAGGTTTTGCACGATGTGATGCGTGCGCTGCGCTTGCTTATAGAGTTTCTCGAGATAGTCCGCACCGCGCGATTGAACGCAGTCTTCCGATTTCAGCAGTTGGCTGTAGCCCAAAATGGCAGTGAGCGGATTATTCAGCTCATGCGCGACGCCGGAAATCAGCTGCCCCACAGCCGCCATCTTTTCACTCTGCAGGAGCTGCTCCTGAGCCTGCCGCAACGAATCATAGGCCTCCCGCGTTTTTTCCAGCAGCAGAGATTTATCGATGGTGGTTGCAATTTGATTTCCGACCGCAAACAGCAGATTCAAATCAGCCGTCGAGAAAACACGCTTATCGCGGCACCCGACCAGCAGCACGCCGATGATGCGATCCTTGGCCCACAGTACGACGACCTGAGAGGCTTCCACTCCTTCCTGCCGGTGCAGGGCGCGAATCGCTTCCGGCAAGCCGGGCAGCGCGCCCGCCAGCACCGTCGCATGCGCTTGGCGGATCTGCTCGATCAGAGACGCCGGAAGCGGTACAAGCTCTGTTGGTCCGGGCCACTCCGAGCGGTACCCGACTGCCGCTGCTTGCCGCAAAGCAACAGAGCTTTCCTCGAGAAAGTACACCGAAGCAACATCTGCCGAGAAGAGCTCGGTGACTTTGAGCAGCGCCGCTGTCAGCCCGTCCTCGAGCGCCGAGGATTGGCTGAGCAGCTCCCCGATCGCGTTGAGCGCCAGAAGCGCGCGGTTGCGTCGACGGATGTCCCACTCCGCCTGCTTCTGCTCTGTGATATCGAGCAAGAATCCCTGGTAAGCAACGATCCCCCCGGTTTCGTCCCGCGTCGCAAAACTGGATTCGTGCGCCGTACGAATCTCACCATCTCGTCTGCGAAACTGAAATTCGAAATCCACGACTTCGCCATAATCATTCAGCAGGCGTTGCCTGCGGTCGCGGTCGGCCGGATTCACGTAGAAATTCGCGTAAACGTCGCCTCGAAGCAGCTCGTCGTGGTTTTCATATCCAAGAATGCGCATGAAGGCGTCATTGAAATCTAGAAACTGCCCTTCGGGCGTCGCGATGAACACGCCTTCCTGCACCTTCTCAAAAAGCGTTCGGTATTTATTTTCAGCCTGCCGCCGGACGGTAACGTCGGTGAGAACATGAATCGTGCCGAGGCGGCCGCCGTTGGAGTCGTGAAAAGCTGAATCGGTGACGAGAAAATAGCCGCCAAACGAGGCATCGACAGCCTCATCCTTCCCGGCAGCGCCTTCGCAGTAAGGGCAACGCGACCAGGGAGTGTCTCCCTGCCGAAGCACCTCCCGTACCGCGCGGCCCACGAGCATGGTCGCTTCGATATTCAGGCGCGCGGCCAAAGCTCGGTTGACGCTCAAGATTTGGCCTTCGGGTGAGTGGACAAGGATCAAGTCATCGATCGAATCGAATGTGTCGAGCCATTGACGCCGGGCCGTCGTGGCGCTCTCAAACAGAGCCACGTTTTGAGCCGTGAGGCCCACGAGGTTCGCAACATTGCCGAGAAAATGTTGTCCTGGCTCTTCAAACGAGCGCGCAGCCGAGGAACCAATTCCCAATAAGCCCAGCGGGGCGTCCTTCCCTGGTATGCGCACGAAAACGACCACCGAGAGTTTTTCTCCGTCGAGCCACGCAGGCAGGGTCGCTTCATCGGTGTCGGCTGGGAAGACGACCGGCGACGGCTGACCGAGCACTTTGTCCACCCAAGGCTCGACCGCAGAGATTTCCCGGCCTTGCTTCCGAATCCGCTCGCTGAAGCCGACCGATGCCCGAACCGTCAGGGAGGACGACTTCGCGGGATCGTCAAACAGAAGCACGACGCCATGGCTGGCGCCGAGGCTCTCCACAAGGTGATTCAGGACTCCCTGCAGGGCGTCGTCGACACGAAGGGAGTGTGTGGCCTCGGCCGTAATCAGGGCGAGCCGCCGCAGTTTGTCGCCCAGGTCTTCGGTGCGGCTCCGACCAACCTCCAGCACAAGCACCGTCATCGCGATGCCCATCATGATTCCGAACAAGCCTTGAAACGAAACGCGGAACAGCTCCACCGAATGTGCCGCCCAGTCGGGCCGGTCCAGTCCGTGGAGACCTCGGAGCAGCAAGGCTCCGGCAAGCAGCTTCCAGCCCGCCCCTCGGTGACGCCAATCCGCGCGCCAGAAAATCCATCCCGCCGACACGTACAGCACGCTTTCAAACAACGACTCCGCCCATTGTTCGACCGCCGGAAGGTGTGCCACCGAGCCGAGCGCTAGAAATGCGCCTGCGGCGATGATGCCCAGTGGCCACAGCTGTGCGAGTGTTCGTGCCGGCCCCAGGGCTTCCAATACGGCTCCAAAGAATAGAACCGTTGCCACGATCGAAAGCGCAGAAAGCAGGGAGGACTCGCTGTAACCGTGACGCCAAAACGAGTAGATGCGCAGTCCTTCCAGGGCCGTGTAGACGGTCCAACCCCCCATCCAATAGCGAAAGAACCGCGCCGAAAAGCTCGTCGACAGCAGCCAATACAAAACGAGAAGGATAAAGGCGGCAGATCCTTCCATGAAGGCGACGGCGAGAAACCCCGGGTTGGAGGTGAAGCTCATCCGCCCTATTGAGGCTGGCTTGAAGCGTTTCTGCTTACTAACCCAAGCACGTTTCGGGGAGACTGGGAAGCCATTGCAAACCTAGCACACGGCCGGAAAATCGGGCAATGAAGCCGATTTGGTTATGTGCCGTGCTTTATAATGACGCTTGAGGCGGCGCTTCTGTGGAACCGGAAAAGATACTGATCGTGGATGATGAGGAGGCCATTCGTGAGGTCATTTCGACCTTACTGAGTGCCCAGGGGTTCCGCTGTACCACCTGTGTAAACGGCCGCAAGGGTTTGGAAGCTTTTCGACAAGACACCTTTGACCTGGTCCTCAGCGACATCGTTATGCCGGAAATGGACGGACTGAAGCTCCTGGCCGAACTGCGTCTGGACGATCCCGATGTGCCGGTGATCATGGTCACCGCCATGCACGACATCTCGATTGCGCTCGAGGCCATCCGCACTGGCGCATACGACTACGTGCTGAAGCCGTTCGAGAAGGATCAGCTTTATCTAAGCGTAAGCCATGCGCTGGAGCATCGCAGGCTGGTTCTGGAAAATCGGGTTTATCAAAGCGACCTGGAGCAACTGGTGGCCGAGCGGACCCAACAGCTCTCGATCGCGCTGCAGGACCTGGAGCAGTCCTATGACTACACGCTCGAAGCGCTGGGTGGAGCGCTGGACGCCAAGGACGCCGAAACCGAGGGTCACTGCCAGCGCGTCACCGCCTTTACCATCACCATCGCGCGGGCCATGGGTGTGGACAAGGCCATGTTGCGCCACATCGCTCGCGGCGCTTTCTTGCATGATATTGGAAAAATGGGCGTTCCCGATCATATTCTGCGCAAACCCGGGCCGCTCACTTCGGAGGAACGCGACATCATGCGAAAGCACTGCGAGATCGGATATGCGGTTCTGGAGCGAATTCCATTTCTGAAAGAAGCCGCAGAGATTGTTCTTTCGCACCAGGAGTTTTACGACGGGACAGGTTATCCTCGTGGATTGAGGGGCGATCAAATTCCGCTCGGCGCCAGGATATTTGCGGTCGCCGACACGCTCGACGCTATGATCTCGGACCGGCCGTATCGCAAGGCGCTTCCGATTTCTGCCGCCCGCGAAGAGATCAAGCGGTTCTCCGGGACGCAATTTGATCCGCGCGTTGTTCAGACGTTTCTCGCACAGCCAGAGAGAGTCTGGCGCGAGCTGCACGAGAAGACCGGCGACCCGTTCCGGCTGACCCAACTCGAACACGTCTAAGACGAACCCTGTCTGGCGGTATCCTGTCGACCATACATCGAACAGCCTACGTGCCCGTCGTTGAGTGCGGGAGCCTGCTGGCCGTTTGGCGGCGAGCGGGATGCCCCCGACGATAGAGGAGCGCGAGGATGCCGCAGAACAGGCCGATCGCCGGTACGAGCAGGATCAAAACGCCGTGGCGGAGGGCGGCGCGGCCCACGGCGCCGGAGGCAGCGGCGTTCTGGTAGCACATGGCGCAGCCCTGCGCGGCCGTGCGGGCCACGATAAAAACCACAAGAAGCAAAGACGGAACGGCCAATTTGCACTGCGAGAGGCGCATCTTCATCCTCCCAGCCAAAGCACGGCGAAAATGAGGAACCACAGCGCGGCGAGAAAATGCCAATACAGCGCGACAACCTGAGTGGCGACGGGTGGCGTTAGTTGGCGAGGGGAGCGGAAGGCCATGGCGAGAAGGGCGGCTATTCCCCCGAGAACGTGCAACGCATGGGCCGCGGTGAATACGTAAAAGAAGCTGCTGCTCGGACTGGTCGCCAGAAGCAGGCCTGCGGCAGACATCCGCCGCCATGCCACCAGCTGTCCGGCCAGAAAGCCTGCGCCGAGAATCGTTGTAATGCCCCACCAATACCGATAATCGGCCTCGCGGCCTGCCGCCAAGCAGCGCCGCGAATACGCAAGCGTGACGCCGCTGAGGGCCAAAACCAGCGTGTTGAGCCAGAGAATATGCGGGAGCGCCAGGGGCTGCCAGTCCGCGTCCGGCAATTCTCGGCGCACGACCCAAGCGCTGATGAGTGCCGAAAAGAACATGAGGATCCCGCCCAGTGCGATGAGCATTCCGGTGATGTGTACGCGCCCCGGGCCTCGAGCGCCGTGGCTTCCCTCGCCACCGCCGCCGGAACGGCCGCCAGCGCCTTTATTCGCTCCGGCGCTTGTCTGGATGGATTCGACGGCGGCGCTAGCCAGCATGACCGGGCTCCTGACGGGAGGGTCGAGCGTGCCCCGGGGGCAGGTGTTGCGGCAAGAAATCCTGCGCAGCGCCCGGAACGCTGTATTCGTATGGCGCGCGGTACACGGTCGGGGGCAGGCCGGCGAAATTGTCCGAGGGAGGCGGCGAGGCGGTTGCCCACTCAAGGCTGGTCGCGCTCCACGGATTGGCCGAGGCTCGCTCTCCTTTTCTCATGCTCCAGACGAAGTTATAGAAAAAAAGGAGCTGTGCGGAGACGGTGAGGATGGCGGCGATGGTCATGAAACGCTGCAGAGGCTGGAGCGCCACAAGATAGTGAGCCCCGGTCGAATCGGCGTAACGCCTGATTCCCCCCGCGATACCGACAAAGTGCATAGGCATGAAGATCGCGTAAGCACCCGCGAAAGTCAGCCAGAAATGGATTTGTCCGAGTGCTTTGTTCATCTGCCGCCCAAACATTTTGGGGAACCAGTAGTAGGTCGCCGCAAAAATTCCGAAGATGGCAGCTACGCCCATGACGATGTGGAAATGCGCGACCACGTAATAGGTGGCATGGAGCGTCGTGTCCAGGGCTGGCTGGGCCAGAAAAATACCGGAAAGCCCGCCGGTGATAAAGAAGGAAACGAAGCCAAGGGCAAAAAGCATGGGTGTCTGAAACTGAACTTTTCCGCCCCAAAGCGTGCCGAGCCAGTTGAATGTCTTAACCGCCGAAGGAACTCCGATCGACAGCGTCAGCAACGAAAAGGTGAGGCTCGCATAGGGGCTCATGCCGCTCACAAACATGTGGTGGCCCCAGATGAGGAATCCAAGCAAACCGATGGTGCAAAGCGCGAACACCATGGCGCGGTAGCCGAAGACGGGCTTGCGTGAGAAGTTCGCCAGGATGTGCGAGACAACGCCCATCCCAGGCAAAATCGCGATGTAAACCTCCGGATGGCCGAAGAACCAGAACAGGTGCTGCCACAGGAGCGGAGAGCCGCCGGCGCGTGTTTGTAGCTCGCCGCTCACCACGAGGCCGCTCGGCAAAAAAAAGCTCGTACCCGCTACACGGTCAAGCAAGAGCAGGATTCCTGCTGCAAAAAGAACCGCGAACGCCAGCAGGCTCAAAATGGCCGTGACGAACCAAGCCCAGACGGTCAGTGGGAGACGGGTCAGCGTCATCCCCGTGGCGCGCAGATCGATGACGGTTGAGATGAAATTGATCGAGCCCAATAGCGAGCCGACACAAAAAATCAGAATGCTGGCGATCCAAAGGGACTGGCCCACTCCTTCGCCGGGACCCGTGATTTCACCCATGCCGCTCAGCGGCGGATAGGCCGTCCAGCCGCTGATGGGTGCGCCACCGGGGACGACAAAGGCAGACAGCACCAGGAGAAATGCGGCCAGGGTGAGCCAGAAGGAAAGCATGTTGAGACGCGGAAAGGCCATATCGGTCGCGCCGATCTGTAGGGGAAGAAGATAGTTGCCGAACGCGCTCTGCGGGGCGGTCGTGAGCACGAAAAAAACCATGATCGTGCCGTGCATGGTCACGAGAGCCAGGTACTGCTCGGGTGTCATGATGCCGCCCGTCAAAAACGGAAGGTGTGCCGCGGGCCAGGCTAGGTGAAACCGCATCAACACCGCGAGTGTCATGCCGATGGTGACGGCAGCGAGTGAGAGGAAAAAGTATTGTAGACCGATGATCTTATGGTTCGTACTGAAGATATAGTGACGAAAAATGCCCTCGGGCTCGCCGGCACGAGCATAGACGGTGGGACTCCCTCGGTGAGGTTCAGAACTCACGGGGAGATCGCCCGACGGCCGAGAAACGCTTCAAACTCGGATTGCGAAACGACGTGGAGCAGGCTGTGCATTTTGGAATGCCCGAGGCCGCACAACTGCGTGCACACGATTTCGTATGTGCCGATCTCATCCGCCGTGAAATGCACGGGAATCACCATGCCGGGTACAGCGTCCTGCTGGAAGCGTAATTCGCGGACGAAAAAATTATGGACGACGTCCTGCGAACGCAGCAGCAGCTCGACCGGCCGGTTTACCGGAATCGTCAATTCGGGAACGACGATGTCGTCGCCACCGGCGGGATCGTTTGGATCGATTCCGAGCGGATTGCCGGCGGGCGCGTTGACAAGGTTGGGATTGAGCCGGCCGAACTTTCCGTCCGCGCCCGGATAACGAAAGGCGTAGACAAACTGATAGGTTGTCACTTCGACTTGCAGGGCCCCCGAGGCGGGAGGGGTGAATCGCATGTCCGCCCAAGCTCTCTGACCGAGCACCCCCAGGCTGACAAAAACGAGCAGGGTAAGGGAAGTCCAGAGGATTTCCAAGACGACATTTCCGCCGATGAAGCGCGCGTTCTGGCCGCGGTCGCAAAAACGAACAACCGTGTAAGCCAGGCCAAGCTGCGCGACCAGGAACGCCACACCGGTGGCGTACAAAGTGAGGTCGTACTGACGATCGACGAGAACCGCATCGTGCGAGATGGGGGGCGGGGCTGGATAGAGGTGTAGGGCGAAGATCAAGACGGTGGTGGCAACCACAAGGACCAGAAAGAACGCGAGAAGGAGCGCTGGCAACGCAGAACCGCAGGCGCGGTTCCGGGTGCGGGAAGGTTGACAGCACATCATTTCATCGGATAAACGCCACCGTAGGCTCGGCACGCAATCATACAAACAAAACGCAGCCAAGAATTCAAGCGCAGGCGAGTCAAAGCGTTGGTGCGGTCGAGTGGATTCGAACCACCACGGTATTGCTACCGCCAGCCCCTCAAGCTGGTGCGTCTGCCAGTTCCGCCACGACCGCAATCACAGGTAGCACCAAGATTGTAGCAGAAGGCCTACAAAACGATACCTCGAACCAGGATATTCCCCGACAGCTAGCTATCTATTTCTTCGCAGGACCCTGTGGAGGCGGCACCGGTGGCGCTGGCACCGACGGAGAAGGTAGGGGCGATCGCGCAGGAGCGGCAGGGGTGCCCGGACGCTGGGTTTGCTCGAGAATGGAACCAGTGCTAGTGGACGGGGTGGCGCGTTTGAACGAAAGCGCCAGGGATGTCGCCATAAATACGATGGCGCACCAAGTGGTGGCGCGAGACAGAAACGTGGCTGCGCCGCGCGGCCCAAATGCCGTCTGGCTTCCTGAGCCGCCGAACGCGCCAGCCAGATCGGCTGCATTACCGCTTTGCAGCATAATGACGACCACGAGAACGAAGCAGACCAGGATGTGCAACGCCACCAGCACAGCCGAGACATGCCAGCCGATCCAGATCACACCGCCAGCGGCGAGGAACGATACAGCCCATTTGGCCCACGAAGGCATTTCCATCTCTTGCTCCTACCTTGCCCATCCTTGGTTAAACGCCGTTTGCAGCGAGCGGTAAAGCTCGGTTTGGTTCAAAAACTCTAGAAATTGACGATTGCGGCAAACGATTCCGGCTCGAGGCTCGCTCCCCCGACCAGAGCACCGTCGATCTCATCCTGCGCCATCAACCCGTGGATATTTTCGGGTTTAACGCTGCCACCGTAGAGGATTCGGAGTGCAGAAGCCAGAGCAGGGGTGAACCGCCCGGCAACCAGCTCCCGAAGATAGCCATGAGCGGCTGCAGCGATTTCCGGAGTTGCTGTTCGGCCGGTACCAATCGCCCAAACCGGCTCGTACGCAACCAGAATACGCGAGAACTCGGCGGGGGTCAACGCGGCAAGACCTCCTTCGAACTGGCGCCTTAGTACAGCTTGCGTGAGATTGTTCTCGCGCTCGGCGAGCAATTCGCCGACGCACACAATCGGCGTGAGTCCCACCCCCAGGGCGGCTTTGACCTTACGGTGCACGGATTGGTCAGTTTCGCCGAACCATTGGCGACGCTCGGAATGACCAATGATCACGCTGCGGCAGCCCGCGTCGGCCAACATGCGCGCGGAGATTTCGCCGGTAAAGGCGCCGTCACGCTCCCAATACAGATTCTGTGCCGCGATGGCGATGGAAGAATCGCGCGCGCATTCAACTGCCGCGACCAGCGCAGTAAACGGAGGTGCGACGACGATGTCACAATGCTGACAGGAAGAGACCAGCGGCCGAAACACCTGGAAAAAGGCGCGTGCCTCGGGCACCGTCTTATACATTTTCCAATTGCCGGCGATGACCGGGCGGCGCAATCGATTCCTCTCCTACTGTGGGCCGGCTGCGACGTTGGTGAGGGCTTCCACACCGGGCAGTTTCTCACCGGCGAGAAATTCGAGCGAGGCGCCGCCCCCCGTAGAGATATGAGAAATCTGCCTAGCAACCCCGGACTGCTCCACTGCTGCGACAGAATCACCGCCACCAACGATGGAAGTGGCACCCGACTTTGTGGCCGCTGCGATGGCCCGAGCCATCGCAAGGGTCCCCTGCGCAAATGCCGGGCGCTCAAACATGCCGAGCGGGCCGTTCCAGACGATCGTGCGGGCCGAGGAAACCTCCTTACCAAAGACACTGACAGTTTGGGGGCCAATGTCGAGCCCCATCCAGCCGTCGGGCGTGTTGGCGATATCTGCGATTCGGGTCGAGAGAGAATTGGGTGATTCAGCGAGGACATGGTCAATTGGGAGGAGGAGGCGAAAGTTTCGCTGGCGGGCCTCCTCGAGAAGTTTACGGGCGAGGTGGAGCTTGTCCTCTTCGACGAGCGACTTCCCGACCGACTGTCCCTGCGATTTCAGGAACGTGTACGCCATCGCGCCGCCAACCAGCATGGCGTCGGCGAGCTTCATCAGATTTTGCACGACTTCGATTTTGTCAGAGACTTTCGCGCCGCCAAGCACGGCAACGAATGGACGATCCGGATTCGATATCGCCTTGCCGAGATAGTCGAGCTCCTTTTCCATCAGGAGCCCGGTGGCCGACTGTCTAACGAACTTCGTGATGCCGACCACCGAGGCGTGGGCGCGATGCGCCGAGCCAAAAGCGTCCGAGACGAAGAGTTGGTCCGACAGCGCGGCCAGCTGTTTAGAAAATTCGGCATCGTTGGCCTCCTCCTCTGGGTGGTAACGGACGTTTTCAAGCAGCAGCACGCCGCCATCGGCTAAAGCCTTGCTTTTCGCGACCGGCTCGGCTCCGACGCAGTCCGAGGCGAACTCAACGGGCCTGCCAAGGAGTTCGCGGAGGCGGTCAGCGACCGGTGCAAGGCTAAACTTCGGATCGACCTTGCCTTTGGGCCGGCCGAGATGGGAAGCCAGGACTAAGCGCGCACCGCGCTCGATGGCGAAGCGCAGGGTCGGCAGAGTCTCACGGATGCGTGTGTCCTCGGTGACCTTTGCGCCGTCAAGAGGGACATTGAAATCAACGCGCGTGAAGACGCGGCGGCCTTTAAGGTCAAGATCTCGGATCGAGAGCTTCTTCATTGTGGTCGAGCCCGTTGATCTCCGGCCTGTGCGCGCAGCTAGAGCCGAGCGGCAAACATTTTGATTAGGTCGACGCAGCGACACGAATAGCCCCATTCATTGTCATACCAGGCGAGGACCTTGACGCAGTTGTTGCCGACGACCCGCGTGTAGCCAGCGTCGACGATCGAGGAGTGGGGGTTGCCGCGGAAATCGACCGAGACCAATTCCTCCTCGGTATAAGCGAGTATTCCCTTCATCGGCCCCTCGGCGGCACATTGGAGGGCAGCATTGACACTCTCGACAGTAGCGGGCTTTTCGGTCATCACGGTCAGATCGACAACGCTGACGTTAGGAGTCGGCACCCGCAATGAGTAGCCGTCGAGCTTGCCTTTCAGCGCGGGAATAACGAGGTGCAGAGCCTTGGCAGCGCCCGTCGTCGTAGGAATCATCGAGAGCGCAGCAGCGCGGGAGCGGCGAAGATCTTTATGCGGTAGATCGAGGAGGCGCTGATCATTCGTATAGGAGTGGATCGTCGTCATTGTCCCGATATGGATGCCGAAGCTGTCGTGAACCACTTTTGCAACGGGCGCAAGACAGTTCGTTGTGCAAGAGGCATTGGAGACGACGTGGTGCTTCGCGGGATCGTAGGTTTTGTCGTTCACGCCGATGACGAAGGTGGCGTCAGGGTCCGTCGCCGGTGCGGAAATGATAACCTTCTTGACGGGGCCGCGAATATGCTTTCGTGCGTCCTCAGCTTTCGTAAACAGGCCGGTGGATTCGACCACGATCGAAGCGTCCACCGAAGCCCAGTCGAGCTGGGCGGGATCCTTGACGCGGAAAACCTGGAAGCTCTTACCGTCGACGGAAATCGAGTTGTCGGAGTAAGCCACCTGATTCGGTAGATTCCCAAGAATTGAATCGTATTTGAGCAGATGCGCGAGCGTCTTGGAATCTGTGATGTCGTTGGCCGCCGCGATCTCGATGGAAGGATCGCCGAGGGCTGCGCGAAAGATATTGCGACCGATCCGTCCGAATCCGTTGATGCCAACCTTAACCGCCATGGAGCCTCCAGAAAATCGTAAAGGAATTCGGCCTGCGGAAAGGGTCTACAGAAGTTACAAGGAACGATGCTAGGGCGCGAGGGGGAAAAAGTCAACGCGCCATCGTGCAGGTGCTAGTTGAATTCCTTGACTCGGATGACCGTGTCGCCCGCAAAGGTGACGAAGGTGGTGCGCGCCGGTGGGCTACCGTAAATCCAGTCCTCCGTTTCGTTGCCTTCCGGGCTTTTCTCGCGGACCTTGTGCTCTGGACGTCCCATCGCCGCGATCACCATCTCTTGATCCATTCCGACGACAGCCCGATGATCCTTAATGGCATCTTGAAATTGCGACGGAAGCGTGTCAATCCAGTTAACGGCTGCGGAGTGTTGTTTGGAAAAATCGAGGAACGTGGAAAGATCACTTTTCAGATCCTCCGCGCTCATGTCGGGAACCGAACGGCCGTAGTCGAGAATCAACGTCCCGCCGGCCACTTGGGCCGGAGCGGAGGTCTCTGGCGGAGGGGTTCCCACGTTCCCGACCCCGACTTGAACGTGCTGGCGCCAATTGAAATGCTTCTTCCCACCGCCATTGATTTGAAGAATGACCTCCTGCGACCGAAACTCCAGGCCGGTAATCTGCACGGTGTCTCCCTGGCTTGCGGCTGTGCCGTAGAGTCTGAGGGCATCGCTCAACTTTTGCTTGTTGAGTGGCTTGCCTGCCAGAATTTTGAAACCCTGTTTGCCGGCGGGAAGCGACTGCACAAGTTTCGCGAATTCGCCATCGACGTATCGGATGAGCAGAATCCGCGATTCCGGCTTTAGGGGTTCAGAAGAACGGGGTGGTTGAGCCGGCGAGGCGTCCTGCGACGAAGCATCTGGGTTTCCCGACTGCTGGGAGGTACGCTCGAGTGATGCGGAACCGAGGGTAGGCGCGCTGAAAGGCTCGGAATGGAATTGCAGAACGCCCTGCTGATCCGTTCCTACCGCAAGCAGAAGTAGGAGCGCGACGGTGGGTACGGCGTTCATCGCTGCGCCTATTATTGTATGGCCTTTTCTTCGTTAAGTGAACAACCCGGCAAGATATCACGGGTGCGTCGAGCTACGCAGGTGACGGTGCCGAAGCAAAAAAGGAAGCGAAGGCGCTGACCACCGAAATGCGGACGGCGTCACGGCGCGTGATGATACCTCGCGTCAGCACACCCCAAGCACCTTGCGCGTCGCGGATGCCGTGACCTTCGGCAAACGCGTCGATGGCGTCGGCCAACTCGACGCCGCAATCCACGACACTCCGCACAATCACCTCCGGTAGTAGCACGGCACCGGATTGGCCGAACGATCCCCTGCCGGAAACGTCCGCCACGTAGGCCCAGTTCTCGAGAAAGGCCCAGCGCGTGCTTGGCCCGTTCACAATGTCTACCCCGCCTTCCAGTCCCAGGAAGTAGTTCCAGGGCTCGTGCCGTTGGCGGGCGATGCCGGCGAGCACTTCAGCGCGGCGACGTGCTCCTGCCATGGTTTCTTCGCGGGAAAGCGGCGTGTGGTGGACGCCGCTTCGAACATCAACAGCGACAATATCGAACGGCGCGCCACCATGGAAGCGCGGAACCAGCGCCTCGAGTGCATCGCGAACGGCATCCAGCTTTGGCTGGCGCGTACTGCCGACGGCGACAATAAGGGTTTCCATAGACCGATCTAGCTTTTTATTTCTCCATAAGGAAAATGGTTTCTCGCTGCAGGAACAGAGTGACAGAAAAACTTGGAGCGGGATAAGAGATTCGCCCTGTAAGCTCGAAAACCTTAGAAAAAAACGCTAAGTCGTTTGGGTGCCTTTCCCTTCTTTCCCTTGGCTACCCTGTGATGCACCGTACTGCCTATCATTTTGATGATCGAGTGGCAACAAAATTCGCAACGCAGGCTGCTTAGAGGGGATCGGGGCGGCGGGGGCGTTTCGGAGGCTGCGTGAACGGTCACGTGGTTCCCCGACCGCGAACTTCTGTTCGCGCTGCTGCCAGTCTGTGTTGCGTACGTGACCGTGCCGGTCGCAGCAGGGAGGATAGAGTTCATGGAAACCAAGGAAGAGCGGGGAGCGTTTGCCCTTACGCCGCGTTTTACTCAGGCTGTGGACTACGCACGTCAAATTCACGTTGGTACCCGTAAAAAGATGCAAGTGCCCTACATGACCCATCTGCTCCGAGCCCCTCGTAGCGGCCGGACGGGAGCCGTCTAGCGCCCCGAAAGTTGACTGTCAGGAATTCGCCAGAGCAGCCCGCGAAGGTAATCCGTGAGCCAGACCGAGCCGTGCCCGATGCGAAGTGAATCACCGCCCCGACCAATCCATTGGCGTGATACTTTGTCGGTTCTGGCGTCGATACGTGTTAGAGGTACGTCGAACACGCTCGCCCAAACAGAATCTTCGCCAAAGCAGATGTCGCCACCGGTGCCGGGTAATCCCGCTTGAATGGTGGCCGTAACCTTCCTGCTTTTTTCATCAATTCGGCTGACGGTTCCGTCCCCTTGGTTCAAAGTCCAGATAGAACCGGCACCCGAGGTCAGGAATCGGGGCTTCGGCCCGACAACTATCGACGCCAGGACCCCACCGCTCGAAGCATCAACGGCAGTTACGACGCTGCTCTCGAATCCAGTGACCCAGATTATGCCGTCCGCAAAGACCGGGTTGAACGAACCCGGTGGAACTGAAATCGTCTGTCGCACACTGTTGGCTTTTGGGTCGATTCGACTGAGTGTGCCGTTCTTGTCCGTTACCATCCAGACGCTATCGCCGCTGGCAGCAATCCCACCTTCTGCGCCTGCTGGCGCGATGGGCAATGTAGCAGTGATTCTGTTTGTGAGGCTGCTTACCCGAACGAGCGCAGGATGCTCCCCGCAGAGTGGGACCCAGATGTCTTCGAATCCGAATTCAAGGCCCGAACATGCCTCCCCTGACAAACGGACTTTTGCGATGATTCTGTTAGTTCCTGGGTCTATTCGCTGCACTGAGTAGGGCTTCGTGCCTGCGACCCAGACAGCATTTTCCGTGACAAGCACCCAGTCTGCGTTTTCGCCGATTTTGAACGTGGCGGTAGGCCGTAACGAAGCAAACGGAATTTGAACTTCCTTTACCCCCGGCCTCGGGACGTTGAGAGCGGGAGCCTGAGCTAGGACGGAACCGCCTGCCGGCAGAAGTAGAAGAAAGAGTCTCAGGTGACTCAACATAGCTGACGCTTTCTATCGTTTAGGATTGTTGGCCTCCGCTTGAG